>CAVPJR010000017.1:0-224178 GCA_963705435.1 uncultured delta proteobacterium
GAAGCTGAAGGCTCAAAGCTGAAAGCCAGAACCCTGAACCCAGAACCCTGAACCCAAAACCCTGAACCCAACCCAGGACCCCACCATGCCCGACCCCATCGACACGTATTGGCAACTGCACCTGGAAAAATGCAAAAAAGCCCTCGAAAAAAACAACTTCGAGGTGTTTGTGGCCGCCGACACCCAATCCGCCGGCGCTATTTTTTTAAATGAAATTCTCCCCGGAATCGAAGTAAAAACAGCGGCCTGGGGCGACTCCATGACATTTCTGGCCACCGGTGTGATGGATGTGATCAACGCCGGTACCGACATCCAGACCATCGACCCCTTTGACGCGCAGGCGTCACCGCAAGAACGACTGGCGCGCCGCCGGCAGGCCCTGCTGGCCGATCTGTTTTTCACGGGGTCCAACGCCGTCACTGAAACCGGCCTGCTGGTCAACCTGGACATGGTGGGCAACCGGGTGGCCGGCATCACCTTCGGCCCCAGGCACGTGGTTCTGTTCATCGGCCGCAATAAAATTGTTCCGACGCTGGACGACGCCATGCAGCGTGTCAAGCGATACGCCGCCCCAGCCAATGCCATCCGGCATCCGGGCCTGAAAACACCCTGCATGAAAACCGGCGTTTGCGCAGACTGCAGCAGCCCGGACCGGATCTGCAACACCTGGTGCATCACGGAGAAGTCCTTTCCCAAGGGACGCATCAAAATCATCCTGATCAACCAGGACCTGGGATTGTAAAAATGGAAAACTATTTTATCGATCCGGTCCCATCATGAGCGTTCTGTCGCCAGTGATGGAGCGCATGAGGAGACAGATACCATGATAAGCGCAAGAACTGCCGGGCTGATGCTCCTGGCGGCCGCCGCAAGCCTGTGCATGGGGCCCACGGGATCATCGGCCGACGATTTCGCTGACCAGCGCCAAAAGATGGTGGCTTTGCAAATTGCCGATCGGGGCATTTCCGACGCCTCCGTGTTGAAGGCGATGGCAACCGTACCCCGCCATCTATTCGTAGCGCCGGAACTGCGGGATCTGGCCTACCGCGACTCCCCACTGCCCATCGGCCACGGCCAGACCATTTCACAGCCGTATATCGTGGCCCTGATGTCGCAACTGCTGGCCGTGCAACCCGGCCAACGCGTCCTGGAAATCGGCACCGGCTCCGGTTATCAGGCCGCGGTGCTCGCCGAAATGGGCGTTCACGTCTTCACCATCGAGATCGTTCCCGAATTGGGACGCCAGGCCATCGGCGTCCTGGATGCGCTGGATTACCAAAACATCCGGGTGAAAATCGGCGACGGCTACAAGGGATGGCCCGAGCATGCCCCCTTTGACGCCATCATCGTCACCTGCGCGCCGACCCGCATCCCAAAGCCGCTGACAGAGCAGCTCGCCGAGGGGGGGCGCATGGTGATCCCTTCAGGAGAAAAATACGATCAACAGTTGCTGCTGTTGACCAAGCAGACGGGAAAAATAGAGCAGGAAAAAATCGTGGATGTCCGTTTTGTGCCCATGGTGGACGGACAGGGAAAGACCTATTGATGGTTGCGCTGCAGCACAGGGAATTACCATGACTGACAAACCGACCTATGAAGCGCTTGAGCGATGGGTAACAGAGTTGGAGGAATCTAATTTCGAACTCAAGCGGGCGGTTGAACCGCTGCGGGAAAGCGAGGCCCTTTTCAGAAACCTGTTCGAACGACACGCCGCGGTTCAATTGCTCATCGATACCCACAACGGTAACATCATGGACGCCAATGATGCGGCAGTAGAATTCTACGGCTGGACGCGGGAACAACTTCGGCAAATGAGGATTCAGGAGATCAACACCCTTCCACCCGAAGAAGTAAAAATGGAGATGGAAAAGGCCAGGACCAAGCAACGAATCTATTTTGAATTCCAACACCAGCTGGCGGATGGATCCATCCGGGATGTGGAGGTGTTCAGCAGCAAAATCCAGGTAAAAGGAAGAGATCGCCTTCACTCAATTATTCATGACGTCACCGCACGCAAGCAGGCGGAAAAGGCTCTCAGGGAGAGTGAGCAGAGTTTTAGTCAGCTCTTCGAGTCGGCACCGGTCCCGATGGCCTATGCCACCGATGTCGAAGGATACAGTGGGACGACCTGGAATGAGGCCTGGTACCATACCTTCGGCTATGCCCGGGAACAGGCGGAAGGCCGGAGTGGAAACGATATCGGAATGTGGGTCAATCCTTCAGATCGCGGCCGGTTTATCGAGACGGCCAATCGGCAGAATTACGTCGCCGATTTCGAGACCCTCCTGCGGCGTCGCGACGGGGCTGTCCGTAATTGCTCGTTATTCGCCCGCTTCATCGACAAGACCGGCCACCGGCTTCTGATGGCGGTCTATCTTGATATCACCCACCGCAAGCGGGCGGATGAAGAACGGGAGAAACTCCAGGCACAATTGAGCCAGGCCCAGAAGATGGAGTCGGTCGGCCGCCTGGCCGGCGGGGTGGCCCATGACTTCAACAATATGCTGGGGGCGATCCTTGGCTATACGGAATTGGGCATGCTGAGAGTCAGCCCGACGGATCCGACCTATGGGACGCTGAAAGATATCCAAAAAGCAGCCCAAAGGTCCGTCGACCTCACCCGGCAGCTCCTGGCCTTTGCCCGCAAGCAGACCGTAGCGCCCAAGTTGCTCGACCTGAACGAGACCCTGGAAGGCATGCTAAAGATGCTGCGACGGCTCATCGGCGAAGACATCGACCTGGAATGGCTGCCGGGAAATGATCTGGATCCGGTCAGGATGGACCCCTCCCAGATTGAACAGCTGCTGGCCAATCTGTGCGTCAACGCCCGGGATGCCATCCACGATACGGGCAAGATCACCGTCGAGACGGGTGCCGCCACCGTTGACGAAACCGACTGCGCTGGTCATGTGGGGTCTGTTCCCGGTGAGTACGTGCTGCTGGCTGTGAGCGACGATGGCTGCGGCATGGACGCCGAGACGCGCTCGCACCTATTCGAACCCTTCTTCACCACCAAGGCGGTGGGCAAAGGCACCGGCCTGGGGCTGGCCACCGTCTATGGCATGGTCAAGCAGAACAACGGCTTCATCGATGTACACAGCCAGCCGGGCCAGGGCACGACCGTCAAAATTTACCTCCCCCGGAACACGGCTGAGACTGGCCGGACGACCAAGAAGGATCCGGCACAGGCGGCCGAACGCGGTCACGAAACCATCCTTCTGGTCGAAGACGAGCCCATGATCCTGGATATCACAACGAAGATGCTCGAACACCAGGGATACACGGTGCAGGCCGCCGGCACGCCGGGTGAGGCGATCCGTCTGGCGCGGGAGCATGCCGGCGAGATCCACCTGCTCATGACCGACGTGGTCATGCCCGAGATGAACGGCAGGGACCTGGCCAAGAACCTGTTGTCGCTCTATCCGAACCTCAAGCGCCTGTTCATGTCCGGCTACACGGCCGACGTCATCGCTCATCACGGCGTTCTGGACGAAGGGGTTCAGTTCATCCAGAAACCCTTTTCAGTGCAGGCTCTGGCTGTCAAGGTTCGGGAGGTGCTGGACGATCCGAAATAGGCGACTCGCGGATAATTATCCTAACCAGTTGCGGTTTTAATGGGTGTTATTACGGAAACTGCCCACTTCCATAACTCGGAGCATATGTTTTTGTTCAGCTATCGATCTATTCAGCCTTTGCACCAGTGAACCAAGCATCGCAGATATAAGTTTTGAAAATTCCTTCGATTCCGAAAAAAGAATCACAGCGTGCCAAATCTTGCGTCGATAACCGTTCCCGTGTTACGTTCAAGATGACCAAAGCATATCGGCAAATGAACTACCCCGCCGCACCGATGCTCGGCATCTCTGCTTCTCTCCGACAAGCAGCGGGGTAGTTGACCCGGGCTTCGCAATAAAAAGGTGGTGTTGAAAACACGACCTCGATCGTATCAATTCGTCCTACATCTTTATGAAATGATATCCTGAATTCTGATAAAAGGAGGGCATAATGGCAATTTCGGTATTTATCCAACGCAAATTCAGCGACAAGGAAAAAGCAGCCAAACTGGCCCCACTGATCGTTGAACTCCGATCTCTGGCCACAGTGCAGCCTGGTTACATTACCGGCAAGACATTCCGCTGCTTAGATTGTCCCGGTGAATACATCGTTTTAAGCACCTGGAACAGCCTTGACGACTGGAACAAATGGCTGCAAAGCAAACAACGCATGGCACTTCAAAAACAGGTCGATGATCTGCTGGGCGAGGTAACGCAGTATCGGATCTACGAACCCCTGGTTGGTGGAATTATCCCTCAATTTCAGGTTGTGGCGGAATGAATATAACCCATGCTGGACATAAACGAGACGTCTATTGAATATCAATGCTCGGCAGTCAAGATCATCGTCCTAAGGAGCCAATAGGATGAAAATAATGGATCGCCTTTCAAGAAGGGAATTTATATATCTTTCCGCTTCACTATCTTTAGTGTTTCCATTTCAGGCATTTGCTCTCAATATAGAGAAAAACTATTCAGTAACCCGCTACCCAAATACCATCTTGGTTTTAAAGAAAGCCTTCAAATCCGAAATGTTAGCCCACAAGCATTATGTCGCATTTACCCAAAAGGCATTGGTAGAAAACTATCTTAATATTGCGTACTTGTTCCATGCTTTGTCTTTGTCAGAAAAGATCCATGCAGATAATTACAAGCGTATAATTGGCGTATTTGGGAGCCAAGCTGAGAGTATTTCAGTAACAATCGATGTCCGTGATACCAAATCAAATTTATCTCGTTCGGCAGAAAGGGAGATGGAAAAGATAAACATAACTTATCCCGGGTTTTTGATAACGTTGGAAACATAATCGTGTGAAGAGGCAATCATCAATTGTATGTATTCATGGAAATCGCATCGCCAACACGAAGAGAAAGTGGAAGAAATGCTGAGATACTCGGGATTTTTCTTTGGAATGATGGCAAAAAAAAATAGAAAAGAAAAATCTTGATTTTTTTGGTTGTAAAATATGTGGTTCTACCATTGATGAAAAGCCAAAGTCGCCCTGTAACATTTGCAATAGATCCCTATCACATTATGAAAAAGTGGATAGGCCTGCGTGAAGCCAAACAATCCGAAACAATACGGCAAAGAACGCCGAACCATCGGCTGAAATAGGATTGGCAATTTCGCTGCGCTCCGTTCACAACCGATAAGCTGGATACGTTGCAGATAACTGGTACGATCGAGCAGTTATCAGTCTGAAATAATCCTGCCATTGTGAAAAATTTTCACAATGGGCCAATCCTATGTGCGCTTCTGTAAGTTGAAATCTAAATATAACAGAAAAAATATGAACATAAAGCAGCTTGGTAACAGTCATCTATCCGTCACACCGATAGGATTGGGTCTGGCCGCACTAGGACGGCCCGGTTATATCAATCTGGGGCATGGTGATGACTTGAATTACAATCACGATATCACCGCGATGGAAGCACAGGCGCATAGCGTATTGGATTCGGCATGGGATGCTGGTATTCGGTATTTTGATGTGGCCCGATCATACGGAAAAGCGGAAGAATTCCTGCATTCCTGGCTGGCGAAACGGGGCATTACAGAGAAGGCGTGTACCATTAGCTCCAAATGGGGGTACACCTACACTGCCGATTGGCAGGTCAATCTACCAAAAGGGCAGAAGCATGAAATTAAAGAGCATTCTCTGCCGGTGTTACAGCGTCAGATGATAGAAAGTAGAGCCTTGCTCGGGGACCATCTCGATTTGTACCAGATTCATTCCACGACCCTTGACAGTGGTGTTTTGGATGGTGAGGACGTGCTGATGGAACTGGCTCGATTGCGCAACACCGGGCTGAGTATTGGTTTCTCGGTAAGTGGTACGCAGCAGGCGGACACGATCCGGCGTGCCTTGGAAATTGAGTTTGATGGTGTTCTGCTTTTTTCGGCCGTGCAGGCGACCTGGAATCTGCTGGAACAGTCGGTTACGAACGCGTTACGAGAAGCTCACGAAATTGGAATTGGTGTAATTGTTAAGGAAGGCTTGGCCAACGGCCGGTTGACCTCACGAAACGATTCTCACGAATTTCAACGAAAGATGGCCCTGCTGCAGGCACATGCAGAAACCCAACACGTCACAGTGGACAGCATGGCCCTGGCCGCAGTTATTAACCAGCCGTTTGTTGATGTGGTTTTGAGTGGAGCCGCATGTGTCGATCATTTGAAATCCAACCTGCAAGCATTGAAGATAAAATGGAACGATTCATTGGCAGAAATGTTGGATGCGTTGGTGGAATCCGCCGAAAGTTATTGGCACATACGCAGCCAATTGGCCTGGAATTAATGATTGCTTTCTGAAATGCCCTTCACCAAATGGTCATATTTTGCAGGGAGTTAATTTTTTGTCAAATTATACGGGCAGCCCCTTAGGTAGAACGCTACTGATATCCAACTACCTATAACCTGTCGCTTCCAGCATCTACGTCATGGCTATGTTAACCCATGTGGCATCCGATCCTTCACCGCACCCTTTCGGCACGTATGGTGCAGATATTTACATCGGACTTTTCAGGTCGGTTGAAAGGGAAAAATATATTTACTTTGTCGAACCGCCCTTCCAGACTAAAACAGTAAAAGCATTCTATCTCCGAAAAGGAGAGAGTATCCGTATTCAGAAGTACGAAGATTTGTACACCTTAAAAATGGCTGTGGGAATTAGATCAGGCTTTCAAAATTTTCCACGATTTGATAACGATGAAAGAATAAAAAAAGAAGGGGTTGACGCTGATGAACAAAATTTAAAGAAATTATCATCAGGGCGGATAGATGCTTTTCTGCATACAGAAGAAGTGGCAGATTATTTAATTGCGGCCCTCGGATATGCCGGACATTTTGAAAAAGCCTCTTACAAGCCTGATCTATCTAATCCCGCATATCTTGCCATATCAAAAAAATCATCGTTTATGGAACTTGCTGGAGAATTCGATGATTCGTTAAAATATTTAGTGAGTACAGGGAAAATAGAAGAAATTAAAAAAGCGTATTTCAAAAAGTTGAAAACTTTGTCGGAGTAATAGACTGCCGTTTTAATTTTCATCAAACGAAGATGGATAGGGGCTACGCTATCGCTCCATCCACACCTTCTAAGCCTAAAGTTATAAATTCAATATATTTTTTAGATCAATCTGTCACCACGATGACCCTAAAAGAATCTCGATCAACGATACTACGAAAATCCTTACATTGTTCTCCTATGATCTGATTTGACATATCTTCCATGCCTATGGTAATTTTAGAAATTAAATTTCTTCGCATGTGGCGCTTGAAGTGCAATTCCAACCAAATTGAAGTGAACGACCGCATTTATTTGAAGGCTCATTTTGGTACCTAAGCTTCTAGATTTCTTTCCTGCAGAAACCGACATAGGTTTTCTTAAGGATTTGACCTACAATTGACACCGGAACCGCTTGTTCCTTCAGTCGAGGACGCAGACCAGGTCGCAGTAGCACTCAATTCACTATTCTCTGGAACAGGAAATGGCTATTGAACTGTTGCGAAAACTGCCTACCAAACAATTATAGGTGCGTATTCGATTGGCTTCCACCAAGCGCGTTTATCATGCTCGTGTGCGCGCAACCTAAAAAAACACGAACAAGACGCTCGTAAGGTTGATATTAAAAATGTCGACCAAAGGGAGACAGCAAATGAAAACAAAAATCACACTAAAATCGCTGGAACAAAGAATCGGTAGACGATTAGCCAAAGGAAATCAATCGTTGCATAAAACAAAGGTTCGAAGCAGGACAATACAAAGTCTGGGGCCATATTACATCGTTAATGATATTACAAATTCTATAGCCGCTCAAATGATCAATCCTGATCGACTTGTGGAAATCGGCAAAGAAATGGATTTGCTGGCCAATTGGGAAGAGGTTGAAATTTAAAATGAACCCCAAATTAGATGTTAGGTAAGAATTGACTATTTTTTGTCCCTATTGAGCGTGTTATCAAGATGGCAATATAACATTCCATATAGGACACAAACAAGATGTCTATAGAATATCAATGTCAACTATTAAAGAATATGTGCTACCTGCCCTACCTACGGCCTCTTATCGCTTTTTCGACAATCAGTGGTTGTGGCATTTACCTACACGCTCCAAACATTGAACAATCCGACATTGAACCGCGATAGCGCTCGCATTCCCCGCCGCAAGCGGCGGGGAATGCGAGCGCACTGGAAATCGATTTTTATCCATGCGGTGCTGCGCAGCACTGCCGTTATAGGCAGAACATTCACCGCGGCTTGCCGCGGGAAGGTTTCAATTAAATCAAAATATGTCACGGATTGTTGGTTCGGTGACCCAGTATAGTGACGGTGATCCAACTCCGTTCGATGACAGAGTTGCTTTTTACTTCACTACTGACAATCTGGAAGCCTGGAGCCTTGTTTCAATCGCAAAGGGACAAGGACAAGCTCATTCATCCACGGGTAAAAACCCGGTGTTCTGTCTTCGACCGCAAAAAGCATAATGAAATCCTTAAGATGAGGAGGTAACCGCATAGTTTTTTCACGAACTATCAAGGTCTTTTCAATCTGTGCTATTATTTTATTCATAGGAATAACGATCGTTCAAGCTTCAGATATTAATTTTAATGGGCAGCTGGATTATATCCAACTTGATGAAGGTGGAGGTGTTTACTCTGGAGTTGCTATTGGGACAAAATTTTACGGCCGTATTGATGATGTTGACGCAACTGGATTTATCATTGATGGGACAACGCTTACATCGTTTGGCTGCTGTATTGCTGCAGGTGGTCTAAGTGTTACTAACGATATGATGTTAAGCACAGATGATGCGACTTTTCTAAATCAAATAATTGGCTCCCAGCAGTATAACGATAGTGATATAGTCGATGTAGTTGATATTGAAGGTGATAAAACTACAGGCAGTGGTGCACGAATCGAAATCGAAATTACATACATTTTGCCAGCAAACTCATTTGATAACGATTGATAGACCACAATATGTAGGGCACTTCATAAATCACAAAACCCGACCCTATTAATTGTACACCCAAGACAGTATGGATACCATATTTTCATTATAGATGCCCAAACTCAAACCGCATAGCCTGCGAACTTCTGCTGGTATTCTTTTGGTCGTAACCCTGTCAATCGGACGGTTATTTTTCTGAAAAATGAGATATCCTCATAATCCAAAAATCATGGAACTAAACACTTAAGGAGGCACAATATGACAGACGACACCATCAAGGAAACCATTGCTCCATGCGGCCTGTGCTGCGAAACCTGTTTTGCCCATGTTAATGGTGATATCAGGAAACTCAGCATCCAACTCAAAGAAAAACTGGGCAATTTCCACATTAATGCCAAACGCTTTGAAACCCTGCTGGAGGAACCGATATTCGAGAAATATGCTGACTTCCAAGAGATGCTTGATTATTTTGCGGCAGAAAACTGCCATGGCTGCCGGAATGAACAGTGTAAGCTCTTTAAAAATTGCGGTGTGCGGCCATGCCACCAGAATATGGGGGTTGATTTCTGTTACCAATGTGATGAATTCCCCTGCAATCGTACTAATTTTGATGAGCGTCTGTACAAGGGCTGGATGGCCATAAATGAAATCATTAGGAAAAAAGGCATTGAAACCTATTGTGAAAAAGCCAGGATGCGACCCAGATACGGCTGATATTGCAAAAAAATATGGGGCACAAGATATATGGGGTAGCGGAGCCTGTCGCTACACTTGGGGTTTCTCCAACAAAGTGCATTTTTTGACAAGCTCAGTTTTTATGGGATACGCTCAATTTGTTCATGATTTGAACTATAAAAGCCGATTACCAATTGATTGCGCGCTTCACAGCAACGCCGTTACGAAAAGCATTAGAGAACCATATGGATAAAAATGAAGTGTTGTTTACCGAGCCATATGCAGCTGCCCAATCATTAAAGAATGACTGGACTCGGCTGGCTAGCACCTACGGCTGCATAATGGTTGTTTTATCCCGAAAAACGTTGACGATAAGGCCCCACTGGTTCGCCAAATGGCTGATAAGCCTACTTGGCCTGGATCTATGTCACAAGATACCCATAACGAATATTAGCGGTGTCACAGAGAGGGGGAAATGGTTCAGCTATGGAAAAATCGAATTACATTTTGTGACTACAGATGGAAAAAATCAACGAATATTACTCTATATGAAGAAATATCAAGAATTTATTGGTACGGTAAAAAACGCAATATATAAGTGATTTGACATCCAAAAAGAATCCCAACGATGTTCGAATTTCATCAGAACCGGCCAAATCTTGCGTTGCTTACCGTTCCCGCGGTACGATCAAGATGGATAGATCATATCGTCAATAGATACAGGAGTTTCTGTTGGTAAGATGATCTCAATATATCTTTAAAAATTACCATTATCACAATACCACAATCTGTAGAGTTCGCATCAATTTCTTATAATCCAGGAATATTATTTGCGTGCTTCCGTCCTATCGGACGGGGAAGGGGGAATCATGACAGAACCGGTTTATAAAGAATTACTTGAAGTCATGAAAAAGCGCGGTGGACGTTGGTCAGGTATGGATATACCTGAATTTTACGACATGGTAGAAGAATTATTTACACCTGAAGAAGCTGGGGTAAACAACGCTTTTCCCCGTGGCCCTTTAACCGCCAAAGATTTAGCTAAAAAAATGGATAGAGATGAAACTAAAATTGGAGAAACTCTCGAAGCAATGGCGAACAAAGGTCTTTGCACAGCGGTGGAATTTGATGGAACGATATTTTACCAAGGCGCTCGATTCGCGATTGGCATACTTGAATTTCAATTTATGCCCGGGGATAACTCTGAAAGGGCGAAAAAGCTGGCAAAATTGATTCATGCATATAAAGAGGCATATGACGCAAAAGCTGAGCCTTTAAAAATGCCATTTCCCACAAGCAGGGTTATAACGGTAGATCGAACAATTCAACCAGGCAATACAGTTCATACCTATGATCGAGTAAAAACGTACATTGATAAATATGATCCGATTGCGGTGAGCTCATGCTATTGCCGACAGGAGGCTGCATTGATAGGCAAAGACACTCATGACATGCCTATGAAGGTATGTATGTCGTTCGGATTAGGGGCGTTTTTTTCAATTCAAAGATTGAAAGCACGACAGCTTAATAAAAACGAAGCCATAGAATTGCTCAATCAAACAGAGGAAGCTGGCCTTGTTCATATGACATTTAATACGACAGAAGATATAGAATTTCTCTGTAATTGTGATCGCTGGAATTGCGAAGTAATGAAATCCGTTCTAAATCAACCCAAACCTGGATTAATTTTCAACTCTGGATTTCAACCAGTCTTAAATCCTGAGGACTGCATTTCATGCGGAACTTGTATTGATAGATGTCCCGCTTCAGCCAGAACCATGAATAATGAAGATAAACCTGAAGTAGATTTTGATAGATGCTTCGGATGCGCTGTATGCGTAACAGGTTGTCCTGAAGATGCAATTGCTATGGTGGCTAAACCCGGCTTTCCTGAACCGCCATCTGACGGTAAAGCGTTGAGGGAGGCGGTAAAGGCCGCTGTTAATTAACTTGGGTTTTACATAATTCTCTTTTTTAAGAACTCAGGCTTCGGCTATCATTGTGCAGACGGAGTTTTAGGAGAAAAATCGTGGATTGACATTAATAGTCAACGCTTTTTTCATTTTCGCCTATACCATATATTGGGGTGATTGATTTTATAGCGAAACCTGCGATGCCTCCAACCTTGTAGATATCAGGGCCGTCTTTTTACTGTGATTCGTACAAAAAAATAAGATGGTTTTCCATTAAACCCTACAGGCGTAGAAAAGAAATTCAATGTCTCTATATCAGAAAATTGGAATAATAGGACCAAAATACATTAGGAAGCACAAACTCTTTATATTTGGATTTAACTATTCCCCAATGTACAGGAGGAGTACAGCAAAAATTATTCATGTCTCTGAAGACCTACTCAATGTGAAGATTAAACTGCCTATTAGCTATAAAAATAAAAATTATATCGGCTCAATTTTCGGTGGAAGTATGTTTTCATCGGTTGACCCAATCCCAATGGTTCAATTGATTAATTTAACAGAATGTAAATATATTGTATGGGATAAGTCAGCCGAAATATTTTTTAAAATTCCTGCTAAAGAAAATTCATACGCAGAATTTTTGTATTCCAAAGAAGAGATAGAACAGATAAAGAAAAAGGTTGTAAAAGAAAATGAAATGGAAATTGTCAAAACAACCTATCTTATGAATAAAAAAAACTATAATCTTCTGTGAAGTGAAAAAGACCATCTACATTTATACAAAGTCATATTATAAAAACAAGAAAAAATTAAGCTAATAAAATGTATAGTGCGCTCGAGAAAAAATGTAGTTTTGTTAAATATATAAAACCTTCGTTCCAACGACCATGCAGGTATCAGTTCCTGCAAATTTCAATGATGTGCGAAAATAATCGCAACGGGCTAAATCTTGCCTAAAGGGTGCTCAGGTGTTACGGTGGGAATTACCATAGCATATCAGGAAGATTCCCATAATTTCCAATGGCTAATATGATCTCAATCAATCACAGGTTGATGTTTAGACTCAGACCTATAAAATTGTTGCTCAATTAATAAAACACATGATTTTCAAAATTTTTGGAGCAATTTTAATATTTGTTGGGGTTATCCTTATTGCTAAGTATCAACTTTATCTTGTTGGTCTGATTCTATTATTCTTTGGTTTTTACCTAGCAATAAAAATTGGAATGAAACCCCTATGATCCTCAGGATTACAATTATGCAACTCTCATAGAACATTTTAGTTTTGTATGATATTCACAATGTAACTACAATAGTAAGATTTACATGATCATGAAAACATTTATTCTTTTTATAAGCTTAGTGTTTGGTATTTTTGCTATAGCGGTCTATGCTAAAGGTATTAAGCACCGAATAAACGAGTTAACGGATAAATCAGATGAAAATAAATAATAATGGAAAGCGCAGGTATTGCCCTTCGATTGTCGTCTGATCGATATTTTACACTTCCATTTTTCTTGGATACTCTCAATATATATCACCAGGTGTCCATTACGAATCCTTACGTCTACCAAATTTGAGGCGCTGTCAATAAAATAAGAGCCATAATGTATTGAAAAAATATTACTCTTGTACGTTATTATCTTTTAATCTGTATATATATTTTTTCCAATCTTGGTTATGAGCGTTTTCTCAATGTTAAAATACAGACCTGGCATTGATGGATTGAGAGCAATTGCTGTGCTACCCATAGTACTTTTTCATTTCAAAGTGAAAGGGTTCGAGGGTGGATTTGTAGGTGTAAATAATTTTTCTTAATTTCAGGGTTTTTAATTACTACTATTATAAAAAGTGAAATCGATCAACAAAAATTTAGTTTTTAAATCTTGATGTGGTTTAAAAGAAACGGACACTTTGCTAAGAACGATTTACAGGAAATCGAGGTGTCCCATGAATGCCAAAAGAGTTCGTTTCTGAAGTTCAATTCCCTTGATAAGCCTCTACGCTCCTTCTCTGCTGAAAAGGATAAGAATTTTCATTTAATGCTTTATGAAAAATTTAATAGGAGGATTTTATGAAACGGAAAACTATTTTAGTAGCGGTGTGTGTATTTTTTTGTTTAGCGACAAATGCTTTATCAGGAGAGGGTATCGGGCCGGATAAAAACAAGGCCATGTTGCTTAAATCAGCCAATAAAAAGGCGGAGGAACAATGGGCGACTAACCAATATTCGACGGCCGTTGAAACACTGAAAAGGGAAATTGAAGATAACCCCCGTAATGACGAAGCCCATTTGCTTTTGGGAATGTATTATCTTTTATTGGGGCGTGCTTATCTCGCAGAACAGAGTTTTGAGGCGGCATTACAATACTATAACTATTCCCAAAAATGGATGGAAAAAGTCGCCCTTACTTATCAGAAAGCCGCTCTGGCAAAGGGGCAAGAAGTCCGACTAACAGAAAGGTACCTTAAATTAGCTGGGGAGCATGCCCCAGGGATAAACAAGGAATTGGCCCCCAAATTTTTTATCAAAGGGAAAAACCTGTTAACTGGTCAAGCATCAAGCATCGCAGAGGCAAATCCTTACTTTCGTATCACAAATTTGTGCGATCCGACTATTGGCGATCGCATAAGCAATACATATTTTTCTAAGGGACAACAGGCAAGTGACGCAGTTTGTCTTAAGTTCTATAGGGCTGCAAAAAATTACAGCAAGGTCAACAATGAAAAAATAGGCCACGATCTCCTATCCAGAGCAGTACAACAGAAAGACAAAAAAATCCAAACTGCGCTGATAAATGGTGCAACAGAATTTGTTGATAAGGCTTTTATAAACGCTAAACTTCCGCCGCCATCTTGAAAAGCAGTATATGTAATAAGGGACGCAGATCAGTTTAACTGATAATTTGGCACCCGGTAGTCATACGATCAAATTTATTTCCTTAGGAATAAACCGATTTGGTGGTAGTTCACCATCAGAAACTTATATTGATGCTTTTGATGTTATTCTTGCTCCATAAAAAATGGAAACAGCAATGCAAAATATCTTGGTAATCTATATTTTAACGCGGTAACGCGTGGTCAATCCATAACGGTGATGTTTCTGCAATAGCTGTTCCTGACGCAACCTGGCTTTACGTTGCTGGAAGTGTAGGTTTTGTAAGGTATTGCATGATAAAAAGGTTCGGCTGCCTCTCAAAAATGCTGGGCAGGGTCATAAATGGCTCTGCCTTTTCAATGTTACCATCGTATCTGCAATTTTATAGCACTGCAAAAAATCCAGGTTGCCTTATCGCGGCTTTGGCTCGATTGCAGATACATTGAGATCATCTTTGTTTCTCGATCTTTGCCTAAGCTTGTGATGAGTTGGTCCTGTGGAAGATTCTGATCAATGAAATTCTTCAAGTTTGTCTATGATGTCCCAAGCTCGACTTGAGCTTCCCCGAATGATGCTATTTCCATGTTTAATATGGAATTAAATATTGTCAAAACTATCTATATTATAAAATGGGATAAAATGAGTATTATCCCAAATAAAATTGTTCCAACAACTATGATGCTTTCGGAAGGAGAACCTGTCAAAAAATCCAATAATGTTTGAACGACAGCTCTATTACTCGTTTCCCGTTTAGATATCCAAATTATCCATATCACCCCCGAAAAAAACAAAATTATTCCTGAAGCCAGCCGCATAGTCATTAACCTTTTTCCGATAATCAGATCAATTACCTAAACTGCCAATATGTACGTGTGTCTAGAAGAAAAGATTGGTGAATTTTCTAAAGGCTCTTGTCCCTCTTGAGTGCACCTGAAGGTCCACTCAATTCTTCGTTATTATAGTTCTTCTATCCCTTTGGTGATACATTGAGATACCTACACGATCCAGTTCCTTGTCAATACCGGTGCTTTCCAAACCATACCTGCTAGATCTTGGCAAATGAAGGCTCGAACCTGTTCCTGATTGATATAGACGTCACAAAGCTGGCTATGGGCCAAACTTGGGATAATTTGGATATCGGGGGTTATAACGCTCCGCATGAGCGGTGCGCTGATCACGGTAAACTTCCGGCACATTCTCTAAACCGCAACTGTTCCATGCGATTGTTATACGAGGTTTGGAGCCACTCCAAATGTTTCCTTTCGGCCAATTAAGGTCCTTGATTTCTCAATCAGCCGTTAATGATCATCATACCGCGCTCGTCGTAGCGATCACCCTTAACTTGCTGTGCAAGTCGATTCAGCCTTTTCAATTCGTCATCTGCCAGAGCAGTATCGTAAGCACCGAGGTTGGCCTTCAAATTACCGAGCTTGGACGTTCCAGGAATTGTCATGACATGATCGCCATGGCTAAGGACCCAAGCAAGAGCGACTTGTGCTGGCTTGCAGGATTTTGCGGATGCTAACGCCTCGATTTCCGTGACAAGCGCAACATTCGCTTCGTAGGCTTTCCCCTGAAACCGCGGAGTCAGCGTCCGAAAATCACCTTCTGCAGGGCGGACGTCATGCTTAAATCTCCCCGATAACAAACCGCGTCCCAACGGTGAATATGCCACGAGCGTCGCACCGACCTCAAGGCAGGCCTGAATCACCGAATCCTCAATATCGCGACTGAAAATGGAGTACTCGGATTGCACAGCCGAAATTGGGTGAATCTCGGCAGCTCGACGTATCGTGGTTGCGGCCGCCTCGGATAAGCCAATTGCCCGAACCTTTCCTTCAGCAACCAGTTCGGCCATCGCCGCAACCGTTTCCTCGATCGGGGTTACCGGGTCTACTCGATGGAGATAATAGAGGTCAATCACGTCGGTCTGGAGTCGCTTTAGTGAGCCCTCCACTGCGCGTCGGCAATTTGCGCGTGAGCCATCGATCCCAACGGGGGCCCCGGTCTCCGGATCACGGATCGGCCCAAACTTGGTCGCAATGAAGACCTTGTCACGACGATCATGAAATGCTTCGCCCAATAAGGTCTCATTTGCCCCCATGCCATAGAGCTCCGCCGTATCAAAATGCTGCACACCAAACTCAATGGCGGCATGGAGAAGCTCGATGGCAGTTTCCCGATCCGTCGGCGGACCATAGAATTCTGATAGCCCCATGCAGCCAAGCCCAATTGCTGGGAGACTCGTTTCTGTCTGACCGAGCATTCTGACTTTCATCGGTAATATTCCTTTCCTAAATCGTTAAGAAATTGCCGCACTTCACCACCATACCAGCAACTGATGTGAATTCTAATCCCAACTCGACTGAGTTTCTCGTTTCAAGCGTCTAAGGGTCGTTGAGAGCAAGCGTGCCGAAGAGGTCTGGACCGTCCGGGTATCGGTTTGGCAATGATTCAATTTCTTTCCTGTTTTGCATAAAATTTACAGACCACGGATACATTGAGAGTAGCTTCCGAATCGCATCCTTGTCAAATATTGGGATAGATGCTCCTCGGATCAGCGGCAAGAATTTTCATGGATAGGCAAGTACGCTATGGCTATCCCACAAAAATAGACCCCTCCAATCTTGGGTTTACTTGGTTGTCGATCAGTTGGACAGAAGATAAAATCCAAACTCCACTACATATGGGTGCGGTCGAATTGCCAGTTAGGTGCAGATTACATCGGAGATAAGAATCTATCACAGATATGTATAGACCTGAGATACATTGATATCATCTTACATACAGGAATTTTATGAACTGATATCTGCAAGGTTGTTGGCATCAATCATTCGAGGACTGGAGGCGCCAGCAGAACTATATTAGTTCGTCGATACCCCAATTCATGAAGGACGGAGCAGCCGCTACTTCCCACCCCACTTAATTTACACTTTCGCTATTCGTCAGCCTCAAACGGTTCGTTATCGTCCAAGTCTTCGATATCCAACAGGTCATCAAGGCTCTTTGCCGCTTCAGCCTTCACAGCCTCTACAGCTTCAGAACACTGATCAGACAGTTGATAGAGCATTTCCTGGGTGTTTTCGGAAATCTCAGACCAGGCGAGGGTGCTGTCTGAACCGCTGACAAAATCAACCAGGGAGACGTCACTACCCAAGGTGATTTCCAGCGTGTTCCCGTCCTGGTCTGTGATTGAAATATCCATATTCGACTCCTTTCTGCTAAGGCTAAGCTATCTTAAAGCCGGTGGGCAGGTGCTGTAAAGAATTGCCTATCAGCAGAGACCGGAGCTTGCCGTGATCAGTTCCCTTGCTTGCTCCATGGTCCTTACAGCTCGGGAAGCCAGATCATCCAGCTCATGCTGAAACATTTTTGGCAGGTCCGGCCACTCAAAGTGAAACTTTTGGCCGCTTCGAGTGTCCTTCAAATAAACATCACTGCCATGGTCCAGTTCAAGCTCATTTCCTTTTACATCCCTTATAAGGATCATCATTGGGGCTGTCTCCTTTTTCAAATGACGTTAAGAAAGGGCTCATGAGGTTTGGGATCTTGTGATTATTTTTCGGAATCGCAGGAATTTTCAGAACTGATATCTGCATGGTCGTTGGAGAAACCTGTATTATCAAAAAGTAAGAATCATTTGGATCTCTTCAGTCAGAAATGACAGTAAGAGTGTTAACATCCCAGCACTGGTCTGGACTGTAAAGTTTAGACATCATCCCTTCAGCATATTGTCCACTTGATGCATTTTTGCTTAGATTAAGCTCAGCAATTTCTTGGCTAATCCTATGATTGCGCCCCTTGCCACCCACGACCTTGATCAGCATCCGTTGGCTGTCAATATGGTCAGGCATTAATCGCCTGGTTTCACCGACCCTTAGTCCTGCCGAGTAGGTGGTCATCAGGATCAGCCGATGTTTTAGGTTGCCCGGGGCACAGATGATTTTGCCGACCTGCTGTTTGGTGAGCACGCTGGGAAGTTTGCGCGGCGTTTTTGGCAGACTGAAACCAATGGATATCTGCTGGCCTAAAATGTGTTTGTAGAAAAACCGCAGGCCGGTTAATGTTATGCAGCACGTTGCAAGCGCGTTGCCCTTTTCGTTTTTCAGATACAGCAGATAATCCTCGATCATCTCTTCGGTGATGGTTTCCGGTGACTGCCGGTAGTGTTTGGCCAGTTTGGTAACGGCGTTAAGGTAGGATCGCCGGGTGTGGTGGGAAAGGTTCTTCAGATCCATTTCCCTGATCATTTTTTGACGCAGTGGTGTCATGGTCTACCTCCTTGGTTTGGGGTTAAACAAACTCAAAAAGGTAGTTTACACGATCAGGTAGTGGAGCGTACGGACGTGGAGGGCTCGATGGAAAAGCAACTACGGTGGGTCAGGAGGGTGAACTGCCGCGGAGCGGTTTCGTCCGATCTCAATAAATCACAGCCCACGCTTTTCAATTGATAACTGCATAGACTGGTATGTAATCAAAACTTTTTCCGAATATTAGCCGACCACAAGATGTAGATGCACTGTTAAATTTAATACTTTGCAAAGAGTGAAGCTTACAAAACCCATTAAAAGTGATATGGCTCAAGTTCATGATCGCACTTTTGACGCCAAACTGGAATCTCATATTTCTCGAAACAATTTCGGAGATCTGTCATCATTTTATGGGCACGGTCAGAATCACCTTTACGAAAAAACATCTTTGCAAGATAGAAGCGTGTCTGGGCAGCCGGTACAGCGGCTCCGACACTTTCGTCATCTTCAATTGATTTTCTAAATAACTTTTCAATTAATTCATATCCAGGAGAGGGTTCGTTTCCAAGTAACAAGCCCTTGAGGAAAAGAAAACGAGGCCCCCACCAGTTTGGTGCCAATTCAACCAAAGATTTACCTTTTTCGTAATGCTGCCTTGCATGATCATGATTACCTAACTTCAAATTTGCTAAAACCAGGTCATAATGTATATTGGTTACATGGCCGGTACGAATTGGTGTGCCTTCGATGGCCTCAAGTGCGTTTTTGCATGACTTCAGCACCATTTCATATTCCTCGATACCCAGCATCATGTTGGCCTTAGCCGCGTTAAATGCAAGCATCATGAAAGGTGATCCTGACCGCTCAGCAATACTTACCAAATTATCAATTTTATTTGCCGCTTCAAAATAGTCTTTTCCGACCAGTGAAATGAAAAGGCCTTGCCAAGAGCAAAAGGCCATTTTGGTGGTGAGGTTGCTGACCTGTTCTAACTCAGATGAGAATCCCCTTTCGATCAGCTCCTTGCCTTCGGTGACTCTACCCATAACAGCGAAATTGTATCCCAATTGTCCACACACGATTGTGTAGGGAAGGGCATTCCAACCCATCACATATTCGGTTTTTGAGCCTAATTTCTCATAGATGTTGACGGTTTTTGAAAAGCATGGTTCAGATTTTAACCAAAGACCTTGACCGATATAGCATGCTCCAAGCACAAGGTTAGCAATTGCTAATGATCGTTCCTCAGTTGTATTTTCCAAATGCCTGATGGCCAATAATGTGTAGTGTTCAGTTTTTTCAAATTTTCCTCGATATACACAGGCAGTTCCTAAGCCAAGGTATGCGATGCCAAGCCGAATATTATCATCCAAGTTTTTCGCAATCGTTTCTGCCTTTGAAGCAACCTCCTCAACTTTCCCAAATTGCCCTAATCCAATATTGCTCCAGCAAAGTTCCAATTGAATATCAAGAAGGCTTTCTTTTTGGGACTGGCTTTCTGGAAGGTTTAAAATCCAATCGGCAGATTGATCGTAGAGAGTGGTAGCTTGATGAAATTGACTGAGCTTATGGGCCTTTTCAGCAGCAAGTTTTGCATAATGAACAGCTTTTTCCCAACTTTCGGCATTGCCAAAATGATGAGCCAGAACCTCAAATTTTTGTTCTAAGCGACTGGAATACAATTCTTCGACACTGTAACCGATCTTTTCATGCAATATTTTTCTTTTTTCAGAGAGTAATGAATCATAGACAACATCCCTTGTCAGGGCATGTTTAAAAATGTATGTAGATTCAGGATAAATACCCCTTTCATACAAAAGCTCTGACTCTTTTAGAACCGACAAAGCTGATAATAATTCTTTTTCTTCTAATTCACTAACATGCTTAATTAATTCATATGTAAACTCTCTTTCGATCACCGAACCGGTTTGGAGTAACTCTTTCGCCACTTCTGGTAATCGGTCTATCCTGGCCATGATTACACCTTGAATCGTCGAAGGGATCGAGACATCTTCGATATTTTGAGCCAAACGGCACATTTTATGATTTTTCACGACCATATTAGATTCATTCAAAGATTTAACGAATTCCTCAATATAGTAAGGAACGCCTTCTGTTTTTTCTAAAATCAACTCTTCGAGTTTTCGATCAATTTCTTTAGTTTCAAGCTGGTTTTTAACAATTGCAAGACTTTCTCGGTTTGATAGTCTGTTAAGGTTAAGCTGGTTGTGGTAAGATTTACTTCCCCATGTGTGTACAAATTCTGGTCGATATGTAAATATCATCATCACTCTTGATGCCGGTATGCTGTCTAAAACATATTTCAGTACTTCTTCTGAACTTTTATCCGACCAATGAAGGTCTTCATAAGCTGTTATTACCGGTCTTATCTTCGATCCTTTAAGGGTAAATAACTTGATTATTTCCATTACCCTTTCTTTTGTGGCATCCGGGCTCATTTTGATTTCATTGAATCCACTATTTTTCACAGAAAAAAGTTCTAAAATATAAGGCAGTGCAAATGTTTCATCTATCTCTAATATGCTTAACCCTTTTTTTACCTTTTCACGAATTATGGAATCCGTATCCTCTTCACGAACATCCAAATTTGCTTTTAAAATATCAATGATAGGATGATACGATATACCATGGCTGTAAGATAGACACCTTCCTTCTAAGAAAATGACGTCTGTGCTTGATATTTTTTTCCTGAATTCATATAACAACCTGGATTTTCCAATACCCGCTTCAGATACAATAGAAAATGCTTGTCCATTTCCTTCTTTCACCCTTTCAAAACCGTCATATAAAATTTCTATCTCTCTTGTTCTTCCGACAAATTGAGATAACCCTCTCTCAGCACTAACATCAAATCTTGTTCGGCTGCTACTTGGTGCAATTACCTGGAAGACATGAATTGGTTCTTCTTTCCCTTTTATTTCCCTTTCACCCAGGGCTTCAAAACGAAACAATCCTTCAGTTAATTTAAAAGTATCCTCTGAAACAAATGTAGTCCCTGGTTCAGCGTGTCCTTCAATTCTAGAAGCTATATTTACTGTATCACCGACAGCCTTGAATTCTACTCGAAGATCGTTTCCTAAAGCACCAACAACAACCGTACCAGTGTTTATGCCTGCTCTCATTTTGATTGGTGAAATGCCTTCACTAATCAACTTGTCGCTAAATTTAGCCATTTCACGGTGAATGGATAAACTAGATTTGATAGCACGCTGTGGGGCATCTTCTATCGCAATTGGTGCACCAAAAAGTGCCATTATTCCATCTCCAGTCATCTCATTTACTGTGCCGTCATAATCCTGAACTTTATGGATTAATATTTCGTAAACCTGATCCATTATAGCGTATCCTTTTTCTGCTCCAAGTTTGTCTATCAGAGATGTAAAACCAGCCATGTCACAAAACATAACTGTTACTTGTTTACGTTCACCAACAATTTTATCTTTTTGCGATAGAATTTTATTTATAAGTCCTTCCGGAAGATACTTTTTTAGCTTTTCCAATTTATCTTCAAAAGGTGTTCTCTTTAAAGATGATGGTGTATTGACGTCTTTCAATTCATAACCACAATTACCACAGAACTTAAAACCTGGAGGATTCTTGAAATTGCATTCTGGACAATTAGTTGCTAATTTTTCACCACATTCACCACAAAATTTCATGCCCTCAGGATTATCGAAATTACATTCTGAACATTTCATCTTCAATCTCCTGTTGTTAAATGGCATTATATTTTAGGAATATGTGACTTCCCCTCCGCAATTGTCGAATAATTCATTGGTAGGCGAAAATTAATCAGGATCAGTATCGCATCAGCGGCTGGTGTTGAACTCGGAGTTTCACTATATTCGCGATGATGTCTAAATAGGAGGGAGGAACAGCATACAATTCCTATAATTTATAGATAGAATGGATTGGTTGTACGGGTCAAGTGCCGATTTTCAAATCGCATTCAATTTTATGTGGAGGGGTGGAATCCGGGGCTGGGATTCATAGTAAAATCATTATCCAAAAAAATTATCGTTCCATCTGATCGATTCCATATGGCTGATAGTTTTCAAAACCTTTAGATTCTCGAATGGTTGGCGCAGCGTAGGATATCGGAGAAACTAAGAATCATGCCGCCAGGTATTCAAAATCACCGGCCAAAAACCAATTATTTGCCGTGAGTCCCCTCAATAAATTCCTTGTTCTCAACTCTTGGGAAATTAGCCGGTACCCCAATGTACTGGTATGTAATCACAATGCCATCGACCAAACTGCCAACCACAACATACAGTAGTTACCACACTCCAAGCCTTTCATTTTTCCGGTCCCGGATCGACTCTTGACCTTGGAATCAGATCCATACTATTCATAAGTAATAGCGATTGTACATTTTCCCTCCCTTTTCCAAGACTATTGCGATCTTAGTTGAATTCTGCGTTTTACACCTACAGCTGACAGCTCATCCGACTTTATTGGCTGTTTTATAATCGGACACCAATCATTATCAGACCAAGGTGCACATCTATCATCGATAGGCACCATAAAGGAGGATGCTATCCATGAATTTAGAAAACAAGCCAGATTTACAAGACAGTTCTTTTAATAATGTGTTTTTAAACTCTCCCATTGGTGTTTTCGTTATTCAGGATGGAATGTTCCGGTTTATAAATACCGAGTTCCAGAAGATTATAGGCTATAACGAGGATGAATTAACCGGCATGGAGTCATCAAAGATAATACTTGACGAAGATGTGAATTTGGTAAGAGAAAATGCCGTAAAAATGTTAAAGGGTGAAAGGGAGAGTCCATACATGTACCGGGCAGTTGATAAGAAAGGAGGGCTCAGATGGATCATCGAGTCGGTGACTTCCGCCAATTATGGTAGGAGAAGGGCGACCCTGGGATATTTTATGGACAATACCGAGCATGAGCGGACAAAGGAGGCCGTTCGGAATTCGGAAGATAAATTTCATAAAGCGTTTCGGTCAAGCCCGGAATGGTTTGTTATCAGTACCCTTGAAGATGGATTTTATTTAGATGTAAACGATACGTTCTTAAAAACAACCGGTTATCGACGTGAAGAGGTTATCGGTCACACATCGGTTGAATTGGGCATATGGGAAGATGTTAATCAGCGGGCAGAGATGGTGGAAATGCTTCACAACAATGGGAAAGTGCGTGATCTTGAGGTTAGGTTTCGAATGAAGTCCGGAGAAACACGATGCGTGTTGTGGTCAGCTGAAATTATAGACTATGGTGAGGAAAAATGTCTATTGGCTGTAACGCGAGATATTACACACCGTAAGCTTGCAGAACAGGAAAAGCTTCAACGTGAAAAGTTACAAGGCGTCCTTGAAATGGCCGGAGCCACATGCCATGAGTTAGGTCAGCCATTACAGATTGCTTTTGCTATGATTGACAGGCTGATGGAGACAAATACAAAGAATGAAGACATTCAGAAACTGGAAAAGCAATTATACCTTATGAAGCATATAACCGAAAAAGTTAGGAAAATTACGTCCTATAAAACAAAAGATTATATCTCTGGCCAGAAAATAATTGATACCTAAAGTGAGCGATTTAGCTGTCGAACAGTTACATTCATCAAAAAACCCGGAAGTAAAAGTAGCAGCAGGCCAGTTGACGACCGTAGCCCTCAAAAATTCATGCAGTCACTCATGAATTTCTGGTTATCGGTCCAAATTTCGCTGCTTATGGGCGCACTTCTCCGCCGGTTTTTCAGTGGCAATCGTTTTTCGGTACCAGTTATCCGATAACCGGGGCCATACTACATCGGTCGAACAACTCGGGCAAACGCAGGCTTTCAATACACGCCTTGGAAACCTTCAAAATCGTTTCTCCGCTATGAAAAACGATCTTGCCGGCAATATCGATCAATCGTCTGCGTACCGTGCTGGCATAGGAGCCGATCGATAACACCGGGGCACTGACATCTTCTTTGAACGACTCGAGCAGGAAATGACCGACCAGCATCATATAATACCAGGCCGCGTTGGGCGCAAACCGTTTAAAAGGCAGTTGCTCATGGCCAAAATCCTTAATGGCCCGGTTGGCCAATTCGTCACTGCCGCGTTCGTGATAGCAGGCGACAAGTCCATTGGCCGTCAAATATCCAGCGTTCCGGCGTTTTTAAGAATCCGGTCAATCGCCTGACCTTGCCCAATGTTGGTGATGATTATCGTGTCCGGGCGACAACCCGGCAGATAAAGCTGGTTGCGGTCATCATGCATCAAACGACAATAAATGGCCCGTCTAAAGCGCTTCCAGTTCCCTTGCCGGCAGCCGAACTCGGCATACTGCCAGGATTCCTTTTTGCGGGGATTCAAATTGTTTCCACCGGTTTTTATCCCAGTTGGCAGCGATCTGTTTGATGTCTTTCGTACATCTTGCCGCCACACACATAGCCGACATGAAGGGCTTCACACAGATTGAAAATCTTCTGGTCGAAAAAACCGCTGTCCATGCGAATGACGATCGGCACATCCCAGCGGTAGTCGTCGTTTGATTTTGATCACCATATGCCGAATCATATTCAGCACAGTATCGCCGTGATTGGAATGCTTGTCCCCGCCACGAAATACCGCATCGACAATGTAACGGCCCCAGTTCATCTGCAGGGGCTGAAATCCCTTTTTCTTTTTGTAGGTCGGTTTGACGCCATGCCGGCACTGCGCATCGTCGTTATCCATGACCATCGTATCGATACCCAACTCGATAACCTCGGGTTGGGTGATCTGCAAGCGCCAAAGAAAAAGGGTTTGCAGCAGTCTGCGGAACAAAAACACCCGCGTCCAGGCAAAGGCCTTGAAAAACCGTTTGGCCTGATGAGAAGAGGCCATGTGCCGGTTGATCGGTTTCAATGCTGCCGGCATAGCCTTCATCTTGGGAAAGCTGATCGAAATAGGTCAACCGCCGGCTGGTGCCATCGACAAAGAAGCACAGCACCTGCTTGAAAAGCTCTGTAATAGGCCAAGCCTTTGCGGTTTTTGCGCATGGAGCCGAACCAGCGATCGAACCAATCGAAAATCTCAATGCCGTGCAAATAGGCCACGAACAGGGCCAGGCCCGCTCTGCCGGTCAACCGGTCGGAGGTGGCTTCGATACGTCGAATTTTGAGTTCATTTTTCCGGTAATTTTTGCTATGTTTGCTCATAGAGTCCTTTACCTTCTGGGTGTGTTTATTCTTGTTGTTACCTTGGCAGGTTTTAACAAGTATTATAGCACATTACCCGATTTTAAAGGACTCTTTTTATTCAAATATCGCTCACTTTAGGTGATATTGAGGAAGCATCCCGGAATGAATGATTAAAGTTTCGCAGATGCGATTCGCGTCTTCGAAACTCTATAACTTGAATAAAAGGAGGTTGGCCATGATTCTCAACGAAACAGACTTTTTCGAAGGCATTGATTCAGAGGTTATGAACAAGATCACTGCTATCTACAGAGAAGAAGATCATTTAAAAGATAAGGTATTGTTTAATAAAAATGAAGACGCTAGATCCATTTTTATTCTGAAAAGAGGCACCGTAAATTTGGTCATCAAAAATGGAGGCATGTTTATCATACCTCTGTCCAATCCGGGGGAGATTTTCGGCTTGTCCGGGCTGGTTGAAAGCAGTACTTATACAGCTTCCGGGGTCTGTGCAACGGATGCCAAGGTTGTCAGAATCGATAGAGATAAATTAGACGAAATATTCGATCAGCATCCGCATGTGGGTTTGATATTGGTCAAAAGGCTGGGAGCTGTGTTGTCTAGAAAACTTTCCAGGGTCTATCGAGATTTTTTCTCATACAGCTGGAGTGAATGAAGTGAACCCATCCGACTGTAGCGGCACGAATGATGTTATCTGTCATTGTGCGAAGCTGGGAATGATCTCAATTAATCACAACATTAATCTGAATAATGAAACCACAGCTCAGTGTCATTAATGACACTGAGCTAAATTTTGTAAAGGACTGCTGCGATTACTGTTTCAGATATTTCTTTCTTCCTAAGCTTAAAACACCGACAATCCCGGTTCCGAGGAGAATCACTGTTGCGGGTTCCGGAACAGGGGCGACATTAGCATTATTTAGGATAGGATCCGGCAACTGAAGACCGAAAGCTTCACTCAGAACAACGTATTCCATTCCTACGACGCTGGAACCTATCCCTATTCCTGAAAATGTCAGGGTAGCCAGAGTGAAACTGGCGGGTTGTCGCTCATCAAGTTCCCAATTATAAAGCCAAGAACCTTCTTCCAAATATACTAATCCAGGCGTAGAGTCATCAACAAATGTGTCGGCTTCACCCAGTGTTGAATCGCCTAAGAAAAGACCAAACGAAACTGAGTCAAAAGTCAAAATGGTTTCATCATAAGTGATGTTCAACGCAAAAGCACCTAAAGAGTCAGGGTCGCCATCACCCAAGCCTGATATATTCAAATCAATGATAGCGGTATCTCCTATAGGAATAGTTTGATAGGTCGGGTCAAGGGAAAGAGTAAGGGATAATGCAGGTGTTGCAATTAACAGAATAATTAACAATGCTGTGAGGCAAGATAACTTTTTCATCGGAGAACCCCCTTTTCACCAGATATAGCAATTAAAAACAGCCTAATTAAACGAGTATTTCCTATCTTAGTTGCATGCTGCACCTCTGGGGTTTGTAAAAAGTGTCACTAAAAATCTAGCGTCTGCAATATTCACTACCCCGTCACCATTGAGATCAAAGTCCAAGTTGTTTGGTGCACCATCTCGAATATCTCCCACAAGAATATAGTAATCAAAGCGGTCAACGCAGTTGTCGCCATTGACATCGCCGGGCATACTATCAGCTATGGCGATCCCGAACCAAGAGAGCGAAGGGAAGGTTGCACAGGTCTGATTGTCATCAATTGATGAGGATAAAGGGTTTTGCCAATTTGAACCATCCCAACGCATTATTTGCGCATCAGTCGACTCTATGCCCGGTGGGATATCGATACAAATTTCAACATCCCCCGTATAGCTAAGACCTTCATGAACACTAAATTCATAGTAGCTGTTAAGAAACCTATAGCCTGTGGCGTCCGGACCCGGAGCATTGTTTGCCACGGCAAGGCTAAGTATTCCGCCGCTGGTCACTTCCGCGAATTGAACCGAAACACCAAGACCGACCTCGCCGAAATTAATCAATGGGTAGTTGGGGTCAATATTACGACTCACCGTTTGCATAACATGCGGTCGCACAATCACATCGGAAGCAAACCCTATTCCTCTACTAAACAGCTCGTTCTCGCTGTAACCGGTCGGTGAATAGTTGAAGACCCCATCGCCGCTTGCAGCGAATATACTCGGTATTGTTGAAATTGATTCAAGTCTCATTATAGGCCCCATGGCGACAGCTGCCCCCTCTTGTAAATTGGGACTGTTAATTTCTGGCTCAAAGTAAACCCCTTCACGAGTATTGGGGTCAATCTTGTATTTTTTTACTTCCCCTCCAATCAACAGGTAAAAGGTGGCCATGCCCTCAGGTTGCATGATATCTCGGACTGTCGGCACATTATCGATAAAAATGTCCTTATACACTCCTGTGATTCCATCAAATCGTAAAACCTTTCCAGAGGTAAAAGCTGACACATAGAGGTCTCCATAGGGACCAAAAACCAAATCCCACGCCCCTTCCAACCCACAGGATGGATTGTAAACACCACATTGTAGCGTAGCGAAAACATCCATAAATTCGCCCGACTGCCCATTAAAGCGCAAAACTCTTTCAATCAACTCAAGGCCATAGCTTTTCTCAACTAAAACAAAAAGATGACCATCAGGGCCATACACCATACTTATAGGGTTAGACAGTTGTTCGTCTTCAGCAAATACCCCCAAGAACTCCCCTGTTTGACCATTATAGCGAAGGATTCTTGGCCCAATGGGATTAAAACTATCTGTTTTTCTGCTTGCAACCAGCAGATCACCTTCAGGAGTGAATACCATTCCAGAAGGTTCATCCAGATCCCCTTCACCGGATGGAATGAATATTTCTCTTTGCATATCTTGACCATTTGATCGAAAACGGAGAATGTAGTTATTTATTGTATCACTGACAAAAATATCAACTGCTGGAGCAAATTGGTAATATCCACGGAAAACAGCTGTTCCTCCTATATTAGCATAACCTTCTAACGTGGCATCGACGTTGCATTTCTTATCGCTTTTGCGTATAAATCCCGACATCGCCCGCAAGGAAGATCCGAATTGCACATTGATAGAATTTACTCCAACGTATTTAGGCGACGGACCAGGAAATACATGCTCGTTTGAATGGATATAAGTTCTAGGAGAGTCCTTGATGCTGTAACATCTATCATATGGAAGTGGGCCAATGTCGGTTTCAACGAAATCCGGGCAGACTATATCGTAGAAACCTAGTGACGGCTTAGTTGAGAAATAACTACTCGCTACTTCATCGATCTCAAGTGGCACAGAATAGATTAAACCAGAATCGTCCGAAGGTGAATGGATCCTCCACTGAAAACCACCATCTAGAAAATCTATCAAGTTATAAACCGCTGAATATGGATCAGGTGGGAAATAGTTTCCAAACTCGCATCCTTGGATCTCTGTCCATTGTATGCGATCAAGATGCAGAGAAAGTGAGAAAGAAGTTTCTTGCAGTATACCCAAAGAGCTGTTGAATTGGGGGAGATCAATCGCGCCATTGAGGGTCTGATCCCCGAGATGCAAAGTTGATCCTTTAGATTCGGAATTGCCATAGGAAATTGAGTCCATCCATTGTGCGGGCTGGATGGCCTGTGATTTATTCAACAAGATAAGGTCGGCAAGCGCAATCCCAGGAAAAATTAACGTTAATACGCTGAAAAATAATAGTAGGTTCTTCATGTTCTCAGTCTCCTTTCTCTAAATAAAAAGAGCACCAGTAAAGGGTGTTGCAGCGTCGTTTAGTGAATTGATGCCAATCTGTTTTTCTCACTTTCCTCCTTTATAAATTTCGGCGCTTAGCCTATCTGACTCTTTAGGCTGTACTGTCATTGAAGACCCCACCAAAGATTATTAATGAAATAACACGAGAAAAGAGAAAGCCGAGTTGCCATAAGCAATGGCAACTCGGCTTTCTCGAGGAGGTCCGTAGTTCTTGCCCCTATGAGACCCGTGGTTTTCCGTCCCTGTTTCGCAACGGGTTTGGCTTTGTCTTGATAAGTTGTATAGAAATGGTATGGTAATATTATGGGAAAATGTCATGCAAGAATTATGCGAATGTGGTCAAAACAATGATATGCAATTTATTAAAGTGTTTATGATAAATTTTAATCTCCGAACGAGTCATAATAGGTAATGGAATACATAATTATTATTACATTAATTGCATAATCAATGCTGAAGTTGTGTAAATGTGACAATATAACACTAATTTTATAGCTTGTGAAATAGGTCTGGAATTATCAGACAGTCGTCAGACGTGGGATAACTCCAACTCATCCCCAGCATTGAGGGCATTTCAAAAGTTGCGATACCACATGCCAACGGGTGCTTTGAAAGGCCATTGGATTCTGTCAACGCATGAATGGGTTAGGACAAACAACACGCTTCTTATTTTGCTTTCGGCAAATTGAAAGTGCCCGCCGGCCATTATCTCAGAATGCAACCCGCTTCTTGCACCGGTTGAAAGTCCTTGGATAATCCCACTGGATTCCCTCTGGTTCACGAAAAGCATTTTATAAAAACGGTACTCGATGGTATATGGGGGTATCGATGGAATAACCAAGCTGGTGGACCTCTGAACGAAGGGACCCGTGATCGTGGATATCGGATTGATCCTGCTCAAAGTGCTGGCGCTGTTCATGGCCCTGACCTTTCACGAGTTTGCCCATGGCTGGGTGGCCAGGCGGCTGGGCGACCATACCGCCGAGTCCCAGGGGCGCTTGACCCTGAACCCGAAAGATCACATCGACCCCTTCGGCACCGTTCTGCTGCCGGCCATGCTGATCCTGATGAAGTCGCCCGTGGTCTTCGGATGGGCCAAGCCAGTGCCCATCGATCCCCGCAACTTTAAGGATCCCAGACGCGGCATGATGTGGTCGGCGTTAGGCGGTCCGATGATCAACCTCTTTCTTGCCGCTGCCCTGGCCGTCATCTTCAAAGCCATGCTCATGGCCGGGTTCCACGTGCGGGGGCTGCTGCTGTTTCTGATTATTGCCATCCAGCTCAATGTCTTTCTGGCGATCTTCAACCTGATCCCCATTCCGCCGCTGGACGGCGGCCGAGTGTTGGTGGGGCTCCTGCCGCACAGGCAGGCCGTGGCCTACAGCCGGATCGAGCCCTACGGGTTCATGATCGTGATCGCTCTGATGTACTTTAATATACTGGACCGGTTTATCTTCTACCCCATCCAGATGATCCTTCGGTTTTTGGGAATCGGCTGACAAATCATCGTGCGATCCCGTCGTAAAACGTCGCTGGTCATGAATCCGCGGTGGCGGACTTCAACGATTAGGTATTTACGTCGCGTTGGGTTGTTTTTTCAGATATAGTCAATCGTGCTGGTGCCGCCTGCAATGCCTCTCAAGGCCTCATCAAGCAACGTGTACAGAATGAGAATGAGCATCTTGTCTGTTTAATTGGCTCCTGCCCTCAACCCTTGCCCGCACCTTGAAAAACGAGAGGGTCGATACCGCATGCCTGCCACCCGCCAATTGAAAAGGGAAATCGGTCTATTTACGGCCATTGCCATCGTCGTGGCAAACATGGTGGGCACGGGTATCTTCACGACATCCGGCTTCGTCCTCCAGGAAGTCGGCTCTCCGTCGGCGCTGTTGCTGGCTTGGGTCGTGGGAGGTGCTTTCGCCCTGTGCGGCGCCCTGTGCTATGGTGAGCTGGGGGCACGCTATCCGCGTGCAGGCGGGGAATACGTCTATCTGCGCGAGGCTTTCGGAAAACCCGTGGCCTTCCTCTCAGGCTGGATATCGCTCATCGTCGGCTTTTCGGCCCCCATCGCAGCCGCGGCCATCGCTTTTTCCATCTACCTGCTCAAGGCCCTTGGCGCCACCGCCGACACCCATCATGTTTTTTCAATAGTCGGTGTACCGGTATTCGCCTTCTCGCTGCCGGTGATGCTGGCCATTGCTGTTGTACTGCTTCTATCGATTCTGCACGTCCACAGCGTGCGTGTCGGCAGTCGAGTTCAGAACCTGCTGACCCTGTTCAAGATCGTCCTAGTGGTCGGATTCATCGTCACCGGCGTCTTCTCTTCGGGAGGTTCCACCGCCCATTTCACCGGAGGCTTCTCGATCGGTGTCCTGATGGACGGAAATTTTGCTGTGGCACTGATCTTTATCAGCTTTGCCTACAGCGGCTGGAACGCGGCCGCCTATTTAGGAGGTGAAATCAAACGCCCGCGTCGCACGATCCCCTTGGCGATGCTGGTGGGCACGTCGATCGTCACCGTGCTCTACCTGCTGCTCAACCTGGTATATGTTTACGCGCTGCCGCCGGATGACATGCGCGGGGTGATGGAAGTGGCCGCCGCAGCAGGCGCACGGTTGTTCGGCCCCGGCATCGGCCGCTGGCTGAACGGGGCCATTTCCTTAGGGCTCCTTTCCGTGATCAGTGCCATGATCCTTTCCGGACCGCGCGTCTACTTCGCCATGTCCCGCGACGGCATCTTTTTTTCCCTTTTCGGAAGCGTCGATGCGACACGGCATACGCCTGCCCATGCGATCGGGTTGCAGGCGGCCATCGCCATCGCCATGATTGTCTCCGCGTCCTACGACAAACTGCTGGTCTACATCGGCTTCACCCTGTCCCTGTTTGCCATGCTGACCGTCATCGGTTTGATGCGCGTGCGTCTCAAGGACTCGGGGAAAGGTCCGGCATACCGGACATGGGGATACCCGCTGACACCGCTGATTTTCATCCTGGGCAACCTGTGGATCATTTACTTTTCCGTCAGGAGTCGACCCGCACCAGTCGTTTGGGGGTTCGTCACCATCGCCGCCGGACTGGTCATGTACGTCTATTTCCATCGCAACCGGTCCCACACCCGAGAGAAGAGAGTAAAAAAACCACCGACCGTTTAGACGCTGCTTTCGCCTATAGACGAAGTCGGGTTGAAACCATCCAAACCAAAAGAGGATTTGTCATGAGTGCCAGCATCAAGGCAATGAGATGGTGTCCTCTCGTCTCCTTAACCAAATGATGCGATATCGTCTATTTCCCGCTTCTCCAGAGTCTCGCCCGGAATGCTGACAACCGAATGCCGGGCATGTCGGTTGCCGCTGAGAACCGCTCAGTGCCGACATTCAGGATGAATCTTGCAATCCATCGAATTTTCGAATACGAATATATAGGAGACGACTTCAACAGCGCCTCTTGCCCCTCCGCGTCTTCAAAGCAGATTCTGCGGCTCAGGCGACCGCAGGTCAACAACAATTCGTACCGTATTCTATCAGCTGTCCAAAAGGAGATCGCCATGCGGCTCACGGTTGTAATCCTGTGTTGTCTCGCGCTGCTACCGATCGGACCCGGCACCTCGGCTGCCGCGGATGCTTTCGTCGGTGTCGTCAAGAGCCTTGAAGGGGACGCCGTCATCACGCGCAACGGTGAAACGATCGCGGTCGGCACAGGCTTGGACATACAGCGGGCGGATGTCGTCAAAACCAGCCGGAACGGATGCGTCGGGCTGGTTTTCTCTGACGACACACGCATATCCATGGGACCGAACACCGAACTCGCCGTCGATGACTACCTGTTCGAGCCTGTGGAGAAAAAACTCTCGTTTGTCCTTCGCCTGATCCGGGGAACCTTATCGTTTTTGTCCGGTCAAATCGCCAAACTCTCACCCGAATCGGTTCAACTGGTCATGCCTGCGGCGACCATCGGCGTGCGGGGAACCCATGTGCTGATCAAGGTGGATTGAGCGGTCCGCGCGAATTGAACAGAACCGGTCTGACAATAACCGCTATTACAGGAAGGGTGAACCAGCCATGCGTACGTGGGTATATTTGTGGTGTTGCGTATCGGCAATGTCTCTGATAATGGCCTGTGGCCACAAGAACATGATTGTTCTGGTCCCGGATCCGGATGGAGCGGTGGGACAGGTGACGGTTTCCAACGCCGCCGGTTCGGTGGAGATGGACCGAGCCAATCAGTCGACGACTGTCCGGGACCGGATGACGGCCCCCGCCGCTCCGGCCGAACTGAAACCGGCACAGGTTCAAGAACTGTTCGGACAGGTGCTCGCCAGCGTGCCGCCGGCACCGATTCACTTTATCCTGCACTTCGAGTCTGATTCGGTGCAGCTGCTGCCTACATCCCTCCAACTGCTGCCGGAAATCGTCGCCGCCACCCAACAGCGCTCACCGACACGCATTTCTGTGGTGGGCCACTCGGACACACTGGGAGACAAGGCCTATAATTTGGATCTGTCTAAAAAACGGGCGTCGGCAGTCAAGCAACAGCTGGTGGATAGGGGGGTTGACGGCACCTTCATGGATGTCTCTTCCCATGGAGAAGAGAATCCGCTGGTTAAAACGGCCGACAATGTGGCCAATGCCGAAAACCGGCGGGTAGAAGTCATCGTCCGATAACACCGCTTGGGCTGACCCAAGGATCGTCCCTGTATCTGAGGTGGTCACGAAGATGAAGGAACCAGCGGTCTCAGAAGAGATGGAACCATTCGCCGACAACATCGATCCGCCGGCCAGGATAATCATTACCCTCGGCTTACTGCTGGCTGCCATCTGGTGTGCGGTCTATCTCGCTCGTCCCGATTTTGTCGACACACTCCAATTCAAATTGACCGACGCCATCGTCGCCGATGCCCCCGATACCGGCATCACCGATCGCGTCGTGGTGGTCGATATCGATGAGCCATCCCTGGACGCCTGGGGCCAGTGGCCATGGCCCCGTTCCCGGCTGGCAAGGCTGTTGGATGGGATTGCCGGTATGGGTGCCCGCTCCATCGCCCTGGACTTCATTATGGCTGAACCAGACCGGACTTCCCTGAAAACCCTCCATGAGGAACTCAAGCGCGAACTCGGCTTGCTCCAGGATGGCACTAATGCGCCGCCCACGCTGCCGGACAACGATGCCGTCATGGCAGCCACCCTGTCCGGCGGACCATTTGTTTTAGGCTACGAATTTTATTTTGAAGACAATCATCGAAATAACGCGGGCTGCCACCTTACTCCGCTCGAATTGATCGACATCCAGCAACCGGCCAACGGGCCCGCACCGCTTACGCTGCCTCAGGCGAAAGGTGCCGTCTGCAACATCGATCTGCTGGCGCGTGCGGCGCCCTACTCAGGATTTTTAAACGGCCGGGCCGATGCAGACGGACGGCTGCGTCGCCTGCCCTTGGTGATTCGCTACGGGCAGGCCGTTTACCCCAACCTCGCGCTGGCCGCGCTGCTGCCCACCGTTATCGGTCAACCGGTGATGCTGAAACAGCGATCGAGTAGCCCTAGCAGCCTGACCCTGGGCGACCATTCCATTCCCATCGACGATAACGGGAACCTGCGTATCCGCTTTGCCGACAAACAATCGACCCTTCGCCACATATCGGCGGACCGGGTCCTGACCGGTCTGGTTGACGAATCCGAGATCAAAAACCGCATGGTATTTGTGGGCCTGAGTGCGTCCGGCCTGGCATCGGCATACCAGACACCGGCCGATGGCCTGTTCACCGCCGTCGAGGTGCATGCCCAGGCGCTCGAGACGATTTTGTCCAACAATTATATCCATCGCCACACGGGGATGGTTCTATCTGAAGTCATCCTGTCCATGATGGTGGCCTTTTTGTACAGCCTGTGCATCGCCCGCCTCGAATTTGTGACCACCACGGCAATCGGTGCAGCCGGGATCATCGGGTTAGGAGGGGGTGCACAGCTGCTCTTCAACAGCCGGCAGATGCTTGTGTCGCCCCTGTTGCCCGCTGTTGTGATCGTCAGCAGCGGGCTGTTCCTGATGCTTTTTAAATACTGGACCAGACAGCGAAAAGCCCGGCGCGGCCTGCAGGATGCGCTGATCCTGATGCGAAGCAGCCAGAAGGACCTGAACGCCATCATCAAAACCATCCCCGACATCGTGTTTCGGCTCGACGCATCCGGCCGAATCACCTTCATCAGCCCGGCCCTGGCCAAGTACAAGAAACAGCCCGAGGAATTGGTCGGGAAACCCATTCTCGATCTTGTCATCCCCGAAGACAGGGATCTGGCCAGCCATCGGATCAATGAACGGCGCACGGGTGACCGCGCCACCACCGATCTTGAGGTACGGCTGATGCTCTCCTCGGCGGACGGCGAAGAAGCCGGCCAAGAAAGGGTTTTCAGCGTATCGGCTCAGGGGATTTACGCCAATGCGCCACCGGACACCGCATCGTTTTCGGGCACCCAGGGCATCGCCAGGGACATCAACGACCGCAAGCACCTCGAAGACAAGTTGGAGCGGTCAAAAAAAATGGAGGCCATGGGCAGCCTTGCTGCCGGGGTTGCCCACGATCTGAACAACATCCTCAGCGGACTGGTCAGCTATCCGGAACTGCTTCTGCTCGATCTGCCGCCTAACAGCCCCATGAGAGACAGCATCAAGACGATCCAGCGATCCGGCCAGCGGGCGGCGGACATCGTCCAGGATATGCTGATGATCGCCCGTCGTGGTGCCAAAAATTTCGATATCATCAATCTGAACGATGCCATTCGCGGCTATCTGACGACGCCTGAGTATAAGAATTTGGCGGGAAACCATCCCAACATACGCGTAACCACCGACTTGGCCGAAGACTTGATGAACGTGAAAGGCTCATCCGTTCACATCTTAAAAGTAATTATGAATCTGGTCGGCAATGCAGCCGAAGCCATGCCGGCAGGGGGGACCATCTGCCTGCTTACCCGCAACCGGTACCTGGACACGGCGATCGATCGCTACGAAAGAATCCCAGAGGGTGAATATGTCATGTTGTGCATCACCGACGAGGGGGTCGGCATCCCGCCGGAGGAGTTTCACCGGATTTTTGAACCGTTCTACAGCAAGAAACGCATGGGCCGCAGCGGTTCGGGCCTGGGCATGACCGTGGTCTGGAACACGATCAAGGATCACAGCGGCTTCGTGGACATTAAAAGCAGAGAGGGAGACGGCACCCGGTTCCACGTTTTTCTGCCGGCCACGCGGGAGGAGGACTGCGCAGCCAAACGCCGGGTCGTTTTACAGGATTATACCGGTACGGAGCGCATACTGGTCGTAGACGACATCCCGGAACAGCTCGAGATTGCAGTCAGGATGCTGGGCAGGCTCGGCTACCAGGTCGCGTCTGCATCGGGTGGCGCACAGGCCGTGGCCCATGTTAAGGCAAACACGGTCGATCTCCTGGTGCTCGATATGGTCATGCCCCCCGGAATCGACGGCCTGGAAACCTACCGGAGAATTCTCGACATCCATCCCGGTCAGAAAGCCATCATTGCCAGCGGCTATGCCCCTTCCGATCGTGTCAAAGCCATGCAGGAGATGGGCGCCGGCGTGCATATCCGCAAGCCGTACACCATGGAGAAAATCGGCCTGGCCGTCCGCCGTGAACTGGACCGAAAATGACTACGCGGATGGGTTGAAAAAAGGGGTTCCCAGGTTCAGCGTTCACCGTTCTGGGTTTGCATTCGTTGACCGTATTTTTTTTAACCCACCGATTTCAAGTGCCTTGGACCTCGACCGGCAATGTTCCTGCCCCATCGGTGGCAGGGATCGCTTTTACCGGTTGAACCTTTTTGCCTTTCAGTTTGCCCATCCGCTTGGAAAGCTTATTCTTGCGGGGGGAGTCTTCTTCTGGTTTCATCGAAGTGACCTGTTGCGCGCATGATTGAAAGGCTGTGTTAAGATTTTTAATCTCCCGGCGCAATTGAAAGCGTTCGTGATATAGGGAAACACACGCCAGCACGATGCCGGCCAGGAAAAAGAGCAACGCCTGAGTGACATTCGCAAGCGGTGGCAGCCCGAATTGGGCGACGTACAGGTTCAGGGACAGCGTTTGCTCACTAAAGAAAAATTCACGATTCTGATAAACGATCAGCGCCATTGAAAAAATTATCAGTGTCCATATGCTCAATCTTAGCTTCATTTCCATCCTCCGTTGTGTGCGCATGCCCATCCACTTATGACCTGTGGTTGTTCGGGCTGCAGGTCATCATTCCATTAGCTGTTTCAAAATATTCATATTGTGTGCCTTTGAATGCATGGCCTCTTCCCAATGGATCGGTTGATCAAAAGTTACTGGCGCTTGGTTACCCGACGGCGGGCAAAAATCTCATGGTGATGGGTTGCACTGAGTGTTGGTTGCCGCTGCAGGGTTGAACCCTCTCCGCCCGCTCGATATCAGTGCAGATTGATGCGAAAAACGACGATGGCCGAACAGATCGTAAACCAGACGAGGGACTCGAATGGTTTCAAACATTCTAGGATATAGGCGATGCTTAATTTCGATTTCATGTCGGTTCCTCCGTTGATGATGAATCCGATAGCTCACAATTTTCCCTGAAATGCTGAGCAATCTCCGGGCCATGTTGCAGTCCGACGACCGGCTAATGCATAACACATCGTTATTATTTTATAATTTAAAAGTCGCCATTTTGTTCTGGCGCGGGGAACGCAGCGGCCTTGTGCGAAAAGGCCCGACCATGCGTGGTATGGCGCACGCCGACAGATTGCTCGATGGTGTAAAAATAACCGAGGATGGAGTTCTCTTCGCCTCCCCGGTGCTCGGAATCCTTACTTTGCTCCGACAATCGGCGGGGAATGCGCTCGATATCGCGGTTCAAGAATAATTTCTGGTGAGTATTACTCTGGCAGCGAGTTGATCCAACCTCGTCATACCGCAATCGGCCGGGCTTGCGTTGTTCTCATTGACAGCGCCTACACTCCACGACAGAGCCTGCTTTTGCTGGAATGTGACACGGGTCGAGATGATTAATTGCCAACGGGTGAGGTCCAGGCAGTGACTTCATTTTACCTGGGTTATTGGAATATTCATATTTATGGTATATATTACTAAAAATTCGTCCTTCATTTTCAATTCTTCAAATGCGTTATTTCCCGCGCACGAATTGAAAACCGGCAATGTGCCCACAGTGAACAGCCTCCCTGTCTTGCCGCGGGAAGTTTCACGTGATTCCAACCACCAACCCTGCAGAGAAGGCGCCATGAGAGTTAAAACCATCGGTCTGATTGCCTGCATGTCCTTTCATCTATTCGCATGCAGCGAGAAACCAGCCACCCAAACACCGCCCCCACCTCCTCCTGACGTTTCCGTCGTCGAAACCCAGGCCCAGGACGTCCCGCTTTACCTGGAGTTTGTGGGGCAGACGTTCGGGTTAAAGGACATCGCCATCCGCGCCCGCGTGGAAGGGTTTCTGGAAGGGCTCCATTTTCAGGAAGGCGGTGAAGTTAAAAAAGGCGATCTGTTGTACTCCTTGGAGAGCCAGCCTTTCGAGGAGAAGGTCGCTGCCAAGATGAGTGTCGTTGCGCAAGTGACGACCATGCTGGCCAAAACCAAGGGGGACCTGGATCGCATCAAACCCCTGGCCGAGATCAATGCGGTCAGCAAGAGCGACCTGGATGAAGCCATGGCCGCTTACGAGGCGACGCAATCATCCGTGGAGGCCGCCAAAGCCACCTTGAGGGCCGCTAAAATCGAACTGAGCTACACCAAAATCTATTCGCCCATCGACGGCATCATCGGTAAGACCCAGGCCAAGGTGGGCGATTTCGTGGGCCGGGATCCCAACCCGGTGATCCTGAATACCGTCTCCCAGGTGGATACCATCCTGGTAACCTTTTTCATCACCGAAACCCAGTATCTGGAAGTGGCCCGCAGTCTCGCCAGTGCCGACCCGGCGCAGATGGATAAGCGGGGGGCCGGCCTGGAACTGATCCTGATCGATGGTTCGGTCTATGGCCATGCCGGCAAGGTGGATTTTGTGGACCGGGAGGTGGACACCACCACCGGCGCCATGCTGGTTCAGGCCTCCTATCCCAACCCTGAAAAACTGCTTCGCCCCGGCCAGTTCGTCCGGGTGCGGATCAAAGGGCAGGTGGTTAAAGACGGCATCCTGATTCCCCAGCGCTGTGTCATGGAACTGCAAGGCCTTTACAACGTCTATGTGGTTGGTGCAGACAACACGGCCGCCATCCGGGAAATCACGGTTGGCCCCAAGATTGGGTCTTTGTGGCTGATCACCGACGGGCTCCAACCCGGCGAAAAAGTCGTTTATGAAGGGTTGCAGAAGGTCAAAGACGGGACGTCCGTCAAGCCGACCGTCGCGGATGTAAAACCAACCGAAAAAGGGAAAAAGTAACCAGACATGGGTGATTTTTTCGTCAGACGGCCCATCGTGGCCATGGTCATCGCAATTTTTATGGTCATTGTGGGGGTGGTGTTTCTCGGCGGCCTGCCCATGGAGCAGTACCCGGACATCACGCCCCCTATTGTCGAGGTTCGGGCGACCTACACCGGCGCCAACGCGGTCAGCGTGGAGCAGTCGGTGGCCACACCGCTCGAACAGCAGATCAACGGCGTGGACAACATGATCTACATGAAATCCACCAACGCCAACGATGGCACCATGACCATCCAGGTCTCCTTCGAGACCGGCACCGACCCGGACATGAACACGGTCTTCACCCAAAACAGGGTCGCCGCGGCCACGGCCGCATTGCCCGAAGAGGTCAAGCGCCTGGGGGTGACCACCGAAAAATCCCTGCCCAACATCCTCATGCTCGTTGCCCTGACGGCCGATGACCCCCGCTTCGATCAGCAGTTTTTAGGCAATTACGCCCTGATCAACATCAAGGATGTGTTGGCCCGTATCAAGGGCATCGGCCGGGTGAACGTTATCGGCGCCAGCGACTACTCCATGCGCATCTGGATCAAACCCGACCGCCTGGCCCACCTGGGCATATCGGTTCCGGAGATCGTTGACGCCATCCGTGCCCAGAGCGTGATCGTGCCGGGCGGCAAGCTCGGCGGCGAGCCTGCCCCCCGGGAACGGAGTTCACCTACACCGTCCGTTTACCTGACCGCCTGCAAAGTGAACAGGAGTTCGGTGAAATCGTGGTCCGGACCTCGGAGGACGGATCCCAGGTCAAAATCAAGCACATCGCCCGGGTGGAGCTGGGGGTGGTGTCCTACGATGGCATCACCCGCCTCAACGGCAAGCTCTGCGCCATGATCGCCATTTATCAGGCCCCGGGTTCCAACGCCGTTGCCCTGGCCGAAACGGTGAAGACCACCATGGCCGACCTGTCGCGTTCCTTCCCCAAAAGCATGCGTTATGACATCTCAGGGGATACCACCACGGCGATAACGGCCGGCATCGATGAAATCGTGACCACCCTGTTTGTTGCCCTGGCCCTCGTGATCCTGGTGGTCTATATCTTCATCCAGGATTGGCGGGCAGCCTTGATTCCCACCATTGCCATTCCGGTTTCTTTGATCGGCGCATTCATCGTCTTTCCCCTGATCGGTTTCACCGTCAACGTGCTGTCGCTGCTGGGTCTCGTCCTGGCCATCGGCATCGTGGTCGACGACGCCATCGTGGTGGTGGAAGCGGTTCAGGTGAATATCGAAAAGGGTATGACACCCAAGGAGGCCACCCGCGCCGCCATGCAGGAGGTCACCGCACCGGTCATCGCCACCACCCTGGTGCTGGTGGCCGTATTCATTCCGGTGGCGGTCATGGGCGGCATCACCGGTCGATTGTACCAGCAGTTCGCTGTTACCGTAGCGGTATCGGTGGTCTTTTCTTCAGTCAACGCCCTGACCCTGAGCCCGGCCCTGTGCGGCATCCTGCTGCGAAAACGAAAGCCCGTGCGCGGTCCGTTGGGGGCCTTTTTCAAATTGTTCAACACGGTTTTCGACAAATCCACAGAAGCTTACACGGGTTTTACCCGCATCGTGACCCGCAGGATCGCCATCGGTATCATTTTCATCCTTGTCCTGACGATAGGATTGGGCCTTTTGGGCAAACGGCTGCCCGGCGGCTTTATGCCCGACGAAGACATGGGCTACCTGATGATCAACATTCAGCTGCCCGATGCGGCCTCCCTGCAGCGGTCCGACGCGGTGACCAAGAAGGTTGAGGAAATCATTGCCAAACACAAGGAGGTCGAATTCGTTACCGCAGCCAGCGGATTCAGCATCATCTCCGGCAGTTTGTCCTCCAACGCGGGGTTCATTTTCGTCTGGCTCCAGGATTGGAGCCTGCGGGAAAGAACAGCCAACGAATTGGCGGCGGCCCTGAACCGCGATTTTTCCATGGAAATTAACGAGGCACAGGTTTTTGCCTTCGGTCCACCCGCCATCCCCGGCCTGGGCAACGGATCGGGATTCACCATGCTGATTCAGGACCGTGTGGGCAACACCCCTGAATATCTGGCCGATCAGACGGCCAGTTTCATTCAGGCGGCACAGCAGCGGCCGGAAATCGGCTCCATCTTCACCACCTTTCGGGCCAGCGTGCCCCAGCGCTACATGGAGATCAACCGCGACAAGGTGCTCAAGGCCGGCGTGGCGCTCAACGATATCTACACCACCGTGGGCGCGTTTCTGGGCGGCGCCTACGTCAACGACTTCAACCGATTCGGACGGCTCTACAAGGCCTACATCCAGGCCGAGCCGGAGTACCGCATCAGCGAGGACCGCATCAATCTCTTCTTCGTAAAAAACAAGAACGGCCAAAGCGTTCCCTTGAGCGCCTTTGTCAGCATCAAGGAGATCGCCGGCCCGGACTTCACCAACCGCTTCAACCTTTATCGGTCCATCGAACTAACCGGCGGGCCGGCCCCCGGCTACACCTCCGTCCAGGCCCTGGACGCCCTCGAAGCGGTGGCCGGCGAAACCCTGCCTGCCGATATGGGCTACGCCTGGAGCAACATGTCTTACCAGGAGAAAAAAGCCTCCGGCACGGGATCCATCGTTTTCGTATTCTCCCTGCTGTTCGTTTTTCTCATCCTGGCGGCCCAGTACGAAAGCTGGACGCTGCCCTTGAGCATTCTGCTGGGCACCCCCTTTGCCATTTTCGGCGCCTTTCTGGCCCTCTATCTGGCCCGCATGACCAGCACCAGCTATGAGCTGAATGTTTTTGCCCAGATCGCCCTGGTCATGCTCATCGCCATGGCCGCCAAAAATGCCATCTTGATCGTCGAATTCGCCAACATCGAGTTCAACAAGGGTCTGTCGCTCTTCGACGCCGCCATCAGGGCGGCCAAATTGCGCTTCCGGCCCATATTAATGACCGCCTTTTCTTTCATCCTGGGCGTGCTGCCCCTGGTGGTGGCATCCGGTGCCGGCGCCGAGGCTCGGGTAGTCATGGGTATGGCCCTGTTGGGCGGCATGACCCTGGCCACGATCCTGGGCGTATTTTTCTATCCCATGCTGTTCGTTTTCATCGGCAAGATTGCCGGGTATGAGAAAAAGCGGGACCTTCAAAAGGAGCAGGTGTAAAGACACGATGCATTTACGTCCCAAATCAATTCAGAAATGGATACCACTCACCATTGGCTTGATCCTGTTCACCGGCTGCGCGGTGGGCCCGGATTTCAAGGAACCCGTGGTGGAAGCCCCCGAGGCCTATCGCACAGCGGTGATGCCTGCCGATACCGCCGACGATCTGAAATGGTGGGCGCTGTTCGACGACCCGCTGATCTACGATCTGGTAACCACGGCCCTGGAGAACAACCGCGATCTGAAAATCGCCGTCAGCCGAATCGAACAGGCCCGCGCCACGGTCGGTTTTACGCGGGCCGACCAGTACCCGCGATTAGACGGCGAAGCCGGCGCGCAGACCGGCAACGTCAACGGCGGTTCGCGCTCGCCGGACACCACCTCCACCGTTTACCTGGCCGCCCCGCTGAGCTGGGAGATCGACTTCTGGGGCAAGTTCAAGCGCGCCACCGAAGCGGCGCGAGCCGACCTGATGGCCTCCGAATACGGGCTGAAGGCCATTCAACTGGCCCTGATTGCCGAGGTGGCTGCCACCTATTACCAGTTACTGGATTTTCACCAGCGACTGGCCATCTCCGAGTCCACGCTTAAATCGCGCATGGAGAGCCTGAACATCATCCAACAGCGCTTTGACAAGGGCATCATCAGCGAGCTGGATGTCAACCAGGCCCAGATTCAAAAAGAGATCGCCGCCGCGGCGATCCCCTTGTACCAACGGTCCATCGCCAAGACTGAAAACGGTCTGGCCATTCTGCTGGGCCGCCTGCCGGAGACGGTCCGCATTAAAAAGAATCTGGGCGGAACCCCGCCGCCGGACATTCCCGTGGGGTTGCCGTCGGATATTTTAGCACGCCGTCCGGACATCCTCCAGACCAGCTACCTGCTCAAGGCGCAGACGGAACGCATCGGCGTGGCCGAGGCCCTGCGTTTGCCGGCCATCTCCCTCACCGGCACGTTGGGCATCGCCAGTACTGACCTGGGCGCCGTCACCACCGAAGGTGGCGTCTGGTCGATCGGCGGTCGGCTGTTGGGCCCGATCGTCGATTTCGGCAAGAACAAACGGCGGGTGGAAATCGAAGAACAACGCACCCAACAGGCACTCTACCAATATGAGAACACGGTGCTGACCGCCTTTCGCGAGGTGGAAGACGCCCTGGTGGAAATCGCCACCTATCGCAACGAACTGGCCGCTGTCGACCGCCAGCAGAAAGCGGCCAAGAATGCCAACAACCTCTCCAAGGAGCGCTACGACAAAGGGGTGGCCAGTTACCTGGAAGTCTTGGACACGGAGCGGACCCTGTTTTCAGCCGAACTGCAGCAGTCCAACCTGCAGCAGCAATACCGCAACGCCTATGTGAACCTTTACAGGGCCCTGGGCGGCGGCTGGGTTACCAAGGAGGAAATGGAGGAGAACACCAATCCGGAACGCCCCATGAAGGAAACGACGGGATTGGATATCAAGGCGATAACCGTGTTCGAATAAGACGGTAATCGGGGAGAATCCCAGCCTTTGGCGGCTTCAGGAGGGATTACGACCCTCCCCCCTCCCCCTGTTGTAAAGAGGGCATTGTCAGATGTCACGCCGTCACAGATATGAATGCAGGTGGTCTCAACGTCCCCCTTTGGGGAGAGGGACAGGGTGAGGGGGATATTTACTCTGGTGACATTTGAACCCTCCCCGCAGACCCGATGAGCGGGATCTTTGCTTCGCTTCGACAAGCCGCGGGGAATGCGAGCGCTATCGCGGTTCAATAAAACAGTATTACACACAAGCGCTGGCCGTTGAGATGATCCGTTTGGTGTAGAATAGAATGATAATCCAGCAAGTGAAAAGAAAATTTCCTCCCCAATTGTAGCCCTTCTCGAAAACATTGGTAGCTTTTGCCTCTCACCATACGGTCAACTGGCTCACATTGTATGTATGGCTGGATGCGGTAACATATTCACTCTGGGCAGATGCGACCAACAAAAAAACCAACTGTTATTCGAAGTGATGGGTTGGCTGAAAATAGCACTCAGGACTATCTCGATCACACAAAAATGAACATGTAGATTGCCGTGAAGCCAATTTCCAATTCGCGAATCCCGGAAATCTATTGTGATGGGATCTGGGAATCGATGTGATTGGAAAATTGAAAGGGGGTCACCTTGTCAATTTCTAAACCCAACAAATTAACTATCAATAACAGCGCTGCCGGGCTCATTTTCATCGCCGTATTGATTGCGATGGTTGCCGGATGCACCAAAAATTACGGTCGGTTCGCAAAAAGTGCCGAAGTGGATCTTGCCTTTCGCCAAGGCGATCACCAATCCAACTACCAGTATTTTTATGCGGGCAGGGACAATATGCCCTATGCCATCGTCGGGATTGATCGTGGCTATACGGTTTCATCGCGATACTGGACTCCCTTTGAGCCAGGGTCGGAACAACTCAGCAAGATGAGCGGGAGCACGTCCGGTAAGCTCCATTACAACCCCGCTGGCTACCATATCCTGGACCCGGACGGGAATATCATCGGTGTGTGCTTCACTAGTGGTAACAACAAAAGCGTGCGCGTCGATCAACAAAACCGTACGGTTACGTTGCTGTTTCAAAATCCGGAAACCCGCGGAGGGGGCCGGTAAATCTGAACATTAGAACGAAATACCCACTTCCAGATCTTGTGGCCAAGTCGCCATATGTGTCGATTGAACCCTCCCCGCGGCAAGCCGTGGGGAATGTTCTGCCTATACCGGCAGTGCTGCGCAGCACCGTAAGGATGACCGTCTATTTTCAGTTCGCTCGCTAACCCCGCCTCAAGCGGCGGGGAATGCGCTCGCTATCGCGTTTCACAATTCACCATCGCCGGCTTTGACCGGCGCACGGAGATCACTATATGAAGCACATCTACGCCATTTTTCTGGGTCTGGTTCTATTTGGGATTTCGGTAAGCAGCTTCGCTGCGCCCGGGCTAATGCCCCCGCTGCCTGCGCTGAACGATCCCGCCACGGATGTCCGCATCCCCGGTAAATTCATCTGGGCCGACTACTTCACCAGCGATGTCGATACGGCGAAAACATTCTACGCGGCGCTGTTTGGCTGGGAATGGCGCGACATCAGCATCGCACCCAAAGACCGTTACGGCATTTTCTATTTCGACGGCCAACCCGTTGCCGGGATGGCGTATCGCGCTTCGCCCGATCCGAAGCGGGCATATGGTCGATGGGTGTATTACGTCTCCGTGGACGACGTCGCCAGGACGGTGCAGAAAATCGAATCACTCGGCGGCTCGACACTGTTGCCGGCGCGAACCTATGCTGACCGCGGCACGTTCGCGGTGGTTGCGGATCCAGACTCGGCGCCTTTCGGCGTGATGCACTCCAGCAGCGGTGACCCGCCCGACTATCAGGCCGACCTGGGGGATTGGCTCTGGGCCGGACTGTATGCCAATGATGCAATTACGGCGACGCAGTTCTACCAAGCGGTGTTCGGCTACGAACTGGTCGCACCGGCGCCAGACTACGATATGGTCGGATACGTGCTGTCGAAGCAAGGGTATGCGCGCGCGGGCGTGACGCAACTGATACCCAATTCAGGAGACCATCCCAGCTGGGTCGCATATGTGCGTGTCAGCGATGTGGCAGAGACCACCGCAGCGGCAGTTCGCCTCGGCGCAACGACGTTGATCGCGCCTGATGCGGCAGTGCTGAACGGCGACCTGGCGATAGTCGCCGATCCGATCGGTGCGCCGATCGGGTTCATCCATTGGGTGTTTCCAGAGGATCCGGCCGCGTCGGGCAAACAGGAGGTCCAGCAATGAACAGACCATTGAAAATCTACCTGACGATCTCGATCGGCTTGGCGACGTTGACGCTACTGTCTGGTTGTACGACTGGCGGCTCCGGCTATTACAGCACCGGCTATTACCGCGGTGGTTCGGGCTGGTATGACCCATACTATTATCGACCTTGCTGTTACGGGGGAGGCGCAGTTGTCACGCCGCCGCGACACCGACCGCCGCACGACATTAGACCACCGCAAGGTGGTAGACCAGGTCGCCCGGCGAATTTGCCAAGTATCAGACCACCGCAAGGTGGTAGGCCAGGCCGCCCGGCGAATTTGCCGAGCATACCATCGCGGCCGGCGCCTATGCCGCGGCCGGCGACGCGCCGGTGACCCTTATACTTTCCTGCACGCGAGGATATGGCAGCAACGATCCGCGGCACGCATACGACGGCGCTGCCTGCTGATCCGGGACTTAGCGAGCGGCTGCTATCGGGCAAGGTCATGTGCAAACGCGATTTGCGCCGCTAACGAAGAGACGTCGACCTCTCGGATCGCTTTGTAATCGACGACCGTCACCTCGGGAAGGCAGGCGCCATCGGCATGGTCCGCTTCTGTCCTCACTCACAGCTTCGCAAACGGCCACAAGCCGAGCTGAGCCTTATCACGCTGGCGAACGCATATTCGGGTTGTGGTGTTATGTTGCAGATTGGCTGCCGTGGTGTGGACAAATTAAGTCACCCGCGCTCCCGCAGTGATGGCTAATCGGGTAGCCATCCCCCAGGCCCCACACCACCCATCGTGGGGGTCCGCACCGGGCGATTCACAGAGCCTACCGGGCTGTGAATAATCACAGATAGCTTTTTGAAAGCGCCATAGGCAATCATCAACGAGTCAACGATTTTATAACGCGCCATTGGGTCGATAGGCCGGTCGGCCATGATGAACCAAATGAGCTTATAAAAGCTGATCGTTGCGCTTAGCTTCATATATGACGACAGACTTTAAAAAATGCCAAACCGATGACGTAAAGCCACGGGTTGATGAAGGTCGGAAAAGCGTGCGATTTTAGCTTGGCGACGCTTCCTTCGCAACCGGTGCCCCCTAAACCCGGCAATCCTTTACTGAAAGAGAATCGATCATGGATCAAGATGTTAACATGCAAACGGAGACCTCCTTAACCCAGAAAGCGATCGACATTGCCATCCGGCTCGGTGTCTTGGCCGTGCTCGTCGCCTGGTGCTTCCAGATTCTCAGACCTTTTATCTCACCGGTCATTTGGGGATCCATCATCGCTGTCACCCTGTTGCCTGTTTTCGAGAAGATCAGCACCAAGCTGGGTGATCGGCGCAAATTGACCGCCATTATCATAACTCTGGGCTCGCTGATGCTTATCATCCTGCCAAGCATCCAATTGACCGTTTCCAGTGTAGACAGTCTACATACCTTGAGCGAAAAATTGCAGGATGAGGCGTTCAAGTTGCCATCTCCACCCGAAGGTATCAGAGACTGGCCTGTTATCGGTGAGTCTGCAGAGAACCTGTGGCAAGGCGCCACGGTCAATCTCGAAGCCACGCTGGTGAAGTTCCAGCCTCAGATTGTCGGATTTGCCAAATGGCTGTTGAAAACCTTCCTTGGTATTGCCGCCGGTCTTGTCATGTTTGCCCTCGCTATCATCATTGCTGGAATTCTCATGGCTTCGGCAAAAAGCGGGGGCATGATGGCCAAGCATCTGGTCGTGCGCGTGGCCGGGAGCCATGGGGAAGAAATAGTAGGCATTACGGTACAAACCATACGTAGTGTGGTCAAGGGAATCATCGGCGTATCGATGATCCAGGCTCTTTTGGCCGGCTTGGGGTTTGCTGTAGCCGGCATTCCGGCTGCCGGACTGTGGGCCTTTCTATGTCTGGTTTTAGCCATCATTCAAATCGGGGTCGCTCCGGTGGTGCTCATGGTTATCATCTATGCGTTTTATACGATGGGCAAGGTGTCGGCTGTCCTCCTCACCGTGTGGCTCGTGCTGGTGGCCGCTTCGGATGGCCCCATGAAAGCCGTCATTTTCGGACGCGGCGCCGCGGTGCCAATGCTGGTGATCTTTTTAGGCGCAATCGGCGGGTTTATTGCCATCGGTTTCTTAGGGCTTTTTATCGGGGCCGTGGTTTTATCCGTCGGGTACAAGCTGCTTGAGGCCTGGATGGGAGGAGGGCTGCTGTCGGACGGTTAAGTTGAAGCGACAGTAATGCTTGTGCAGACCATATTTTTCTATTTCCAACGCAAGCTGTCGCCATGAGAAGCCTGTTCGGCAACTTTTTCTTTCCCTATGAGGAGAAACCTTAGTGAAACCAATCCAGTGGCCCGAGCTACTCGAAGTACGCAGTGATTTTCGACGTACATGGCCACAACTGTTGCTTGCCGATCTGTTGACGAAGATCATCGCAGCGGTGGTTCTGACACCGATGGTCGCTCTTCTTATAGCGATATTGCTCTTTCAGACGAACGATGGTGTCTTGAGCGATGCGGATATCGTCACATTTTTACTGCATCCAATCGGAATCATGGCGTTTTTGATCGTGGGTGCTATTTCGCTGGGTATCTTGTTTGCCGAGCAGGGCGTTCTGTTGGTGGTCGGTTTTGGGGCTGTCGAAGACCGCGCAATGAGCTGGCTGGACTCGCTGCGCTACATCACCAGGTACGCTTTTGAGCTGGTGAAGCTCGCCGGGCACGTTATTGTTCGCTTGTTGCTCATCTCCGCCCCGTTTTTCGCAGGCGTGGGCGGCGCCTATCTGTTTTTCCTTAAAAAGCATGACGTCAATTTCTACCTGGTCGAAAAACCGCCGGAGTTCTGGTGGGCGATTGCGATTGCCGCGCTGCTGCTGCTGATGTTGGCGGTCATCCTTCTGAAAAAGTATTCGAATTGGATTATAGCCATGCCGCTGATTCTGTTCGAGGGTTATCGCGCTGGTCCCGCGCTGCGCGAGAGTGCTCGGATAGTTGTGGCGTGTGGTTGGAAAATCGCACTCCTGCTTGCCTCGTGGCTCGCCGGGGTTGCCCTCCTTTCAGGACTGGTCACGTTCCTCGTCGGCCTAATAGGCAATGTCCTGATCCCAGACCTCGGAGGAAGTTTCGCGATCATGGCAGCAGGGTTGGGGATTACCCTAATGCTGGCGGGGTTGGGGAATCTTGCCATTGCGATACTGTGCACGGCCTTGTTCCCCCTGCTGATCGTCCGCCTCTATCGCGCCGTGACCGGCCCCGGCCGACTTGATCCGGAACTCGCCGCACGCGGTTCACTCGGGAAAAAGGCTTCCTCGCAAATTCCGGGCAAGGCCATTTTAAAACTCAGTGCCGCAGCCTTGGCCCTGGTTGTCCTGACCGGCTACGCCATCAGCCGAGGCCTCGACGAGGAAGCTGACGTCAAGATCATTGCGCACCGGGGTGCTTCAGGAGCGTCACCGGAAAATACGATGGCGTCGTTCCAGCGGGCCATCGTCGACAAGGCGGATTGGATTGAGCTCGATGTTCAGGAAAATGCCGACGATGTCATCGTGGTGGCCCACGACAGCGACTTTATGAAGGTGGCGCGGAGCGACCTGAAAGTCTGGGACGCAACGAATGAAAACCTTCGAGACCTCGACATCGGCGGTTTGTATGCGCCTGAATATTCAAACCAGCGGGTACCAACGCTTCGTCAGGCATTGGTATTGGCTAAAGGTAAGCTGGGCGTCGTGATAGAACTCAAGTACTACGGTCGCGATCGCAACCTCGAATCACGGGTCGTGGATGTGGTGGAGCAGACCGGGATGGCATCGGACATCATGATTATGTCCCTCAACATCGATGGATTGCGCAAGTTTGCCGCTCTGCGGCCAACATGGATGCGCGGTCTGCTCAACACCGCTAGCATCGGTGATCTAACTCGACTGGATCTGGACTTTCTGGCGCTCAATTCCGTGGCGGCATCGCTCGCGATGGTCCAGCGCGCCCACAAACAAGGAATGAAGGTCTACGCGTGGACGATCAACGACCCGGTCCAGATGTCCGTGATGATGAGCCGTGGTATCGACGGGATCATAACGGACAATCCAGCGCTTGCACGCCAGGTGTTGGAATTGCGAAAGCAGCTTAGTCCTTTCGGCCGCCTGGTCGTCTGGGTTGCGGGTGAGACCGGCCTACTGCGCGGTGTTGATAAGTACTCGACAGCGGATGATGCGTGATGAGACCGGACGGGAAGAGAATTTAAAGAGGGCCAATACTATTTGGATGAACGTGGGCATTTGTTGCGGTTAGGCGTGGCCTAAGTTACCGAAGGCAAAGCGGGCCATGACGTCAATTATATGAGCATTTCGGGGCTTCTACATCAGATCGGTCCGGTTGGAAGCCCTCCAACAATTCCTGGAATCCAGTTCACGGATATGGCCGATGGCGGCATGAACAGGGCCATCGGGATCCTGTCTGCCCTGGTATCAAGGGAACGTACCGGTGAACGGCCAATACGTCGATATCTCCATGACTGACAGCAGGGTAAGTTTTCTTCCGGTAGCACACCGTCTTCATAAAGTGACCGGTGCCATCCCTCGTCGTTCGCAAAGTATCCTATCCCACGACTATGCATGCTATAAAATTTATGAAACATCTGACCGAAAGTACATTTCAGTCGGCGCTTTGATCAAGATTCAGAAAGAAAATCTTCCCCTAAACCATTTTTTAAATTATTCGAGCATTCGCATTGAAATGCGTGCGATCTGCGCCCAGTCATAGGTGGATATATCTTGTGCGTGCGCCAGATTGTTACGCAGCGACTGGAAATGCTTGAGAACCTTCTTGGCTGCACTCTTGGAACTGAAACCGAACTCGCAAAGCAATTCGGGTTGGTTGATTAGCAACAGGCCTTTGTCCGCCATCTGCAGGCAATCGATCAATTCGACGTGTTGATTGAGCCGTTTTCTCTCAAGCTGCAGGTTCTGCGCCGCCTGCACTCTTGCTTCCGGTATCAGATGATGCCACGCGTCCCCTCTGAAGTGGCTCTTGACCAGCTCCGTTATGCGCATCTCCGTCAATGTAATGATACCGAACAGCCACATTCGCATGTAAGGCTTGTTGACGTCCTCGCGGCTGATGACACCCTGGATTTGCCCTAACATGGAGATGAAACAATAAGAATGACGAGTCAAAACATGAATAACCTCAGCAAAGCCCGATTCACCCGAGAGAACCTGATCAGGTGAAAAGGCCTGGCTGAATCTACCACAATGACCTTCCGCGCCTAAACGGTCCTGAACAATGAAGCCCGCCACTTCACCATCCATCCGCACGGTCGCCAGATGACGACGGTGCTTCCTAAGTGATTCACCTACTTGCGCAACTGGTGTATGGGCATCGAATGAAAGCAACGGGTTCGCGATATCCTTGGCCGTGAATATGTCGTTGTATTGTCTTTTAAAGTGTGCATCGAGGTCAGTGTCTTCGGAAGGGCTGTCATCGGCATCTTTGGCATTCGCTGGTGACTTTTCTATATAAGCAGCACCCTCTGCCATTGTTCGGTGTGCCCGACGCATAAGCCGCTCGTCTGCTTTGGTCAGGACCGATAGCAGCGCGTCCATTTCGTTCACGTAAACCCGCGCAAATCGCGTATCATGCCTGGTAATATCCTTGCAATTGTCAATGAGGTCGGCGAGCTTAATCGTTTGTGCGCGCCCTGAGGCCTTGGCAAGGTGTTCTCTGTCGATCGCTTTTCTCGTCTCGCGATTGCCATCGGTCGGCTTGCTGATATCCGTTAATTCCCGGACCATTTGTGCGACAGAGGAGCCGAATTCGTGCTCGATATCATCGAGCGTCGCAGGTGTGTCTTCAACAACATCGTGCAACCATGCCGAGGCAATCATTTCCTGATCATCGGTAACTGAGGCGACGATCTTCGCCACCTGTTCCAGATGGACTGAATACGGCTGATCGCTGTATTTGCGGCGCTGATCGATGCGTTGATGGGTTTCTTTAGCGAAGCGCATGGCATGGTTGACGAGATCAGACATGCCCACCCCCCGGGGGATCAGATGAACGATGGTGATAATACTCATCGACAATCCAGAGCTTTTTAAATGACCGAGATACAAGGGAGAAAAATAAAGTGCCCATATAATTATCTGGATGGCAATAAATTGAATGCTGAATCATTTTACCTGAAACGCGTTTCATGGGAACACCATAAAAAATTAACAATAACGATCCCAATAATACGATTTTGGTTCTATATCAAGGCAGGAGACCGTCCAATACGTCAGGAACATATGGACTTGGACCTGTTTCCGTTTTTCCGGAGCACCAGCGAAAGAGTATCGGTAAAATACTGATACCATTATGGTTTTCACGTTTGAAAGATATGAAAACTTAAGCGTGTTGTCTCGTGGGACTTCCGGATTACTATAGGAAATGTGCGCATCCTGACATGAGGATACCTGTCAGCAGAATGAAAACCTTCAGGATCTTGTTTAGCTTTCATCTTCTTCCCCGGCTGCCCTGCCCCCCTCACCATCGATGGGCTTCGGGTTGTAGGTCTCAAAATCACCGCTGCCATAGAATCGGAAGGGACGATCCTGGTCGTCTACGACGGTGATGTTGTACAGGGCGCCTGTCTTCGCCGCTGCCTGGGTGGCCTGCCACAGCTTCCAGGCGTAGCGCCAGGCGGTGACATCCGAGGTCAGCGGGGCGGCTTCGGCGGGCGGTGAGAGACCCGCTTCGACCCCGGCGTCAGTCTGCCTGTGGAACCTGACCCGGAACCCCTTGGGTTTGCGGATCCACCCGTTCTCGATCATTTTCAATCCGTCGGCAATTTTCATTGGTCTCCCCTGTCAGATATCTTCTTCGTCTGCCGTTGCATGGGTGCTAAGCCCCGTAAGTCCCACCGGTGCCCGACCACTTAATCCGCCACCTTTAGCACCATCCTGATTGATATGCAGATCCAGCTGGGGAAAGGCGAACTGGATGCCCTCTCTGTCGAAATGCAGCTTGGTTTTTTCCAGCAGGTCGCATTTGGTAACCCAAAAATCCTTGTTGTCCACCCAGCAGCGACCCCCAAGCTCCACTGCACTGCTGGCCAGGTTGAGGACATACACCATGGGGCCCGGCTTGGTCTTCACCCGGGCGTCCTCGGTCATTACGGCTTCCAGCACCCGCTTGGCCTTGAGCAGATCCTGATCGTAGCGGATGCTTACATCAATTTTTATCCTTCGGGTTCCGCTGAACTGGTAGTTGATGACGACGTCGTTGAGGATTTGCCGGTTGGGAACGAAAAAGGTTTTGCCGTCAAAGGTTCGCAGCCGGGTGTTGATAAAGGTAACCGCTTCAACTTTGCCCAGCAGATTGCCGGCCTTGACCGTGTTGCCAACTTTAAAGGGCAGGGTCGGGATGAACGGCTTTAGGAAGATCATGACACCGGTAACGATCAAGGCAATGATGGTTATCAGACGGAGTAAATTTGCCGGCTTGGCACCAAACTCCGCCGCGGTGCTCAGGATAACAACAATGGCAAGAATGATGTAAAGCACATGGCACATCAGCAGTAGAAATTTGCTTTTCGGATACCGTTTCCGAATCCACTGGCTTAAGCCTTTGTGAATCCACCTGGCGGCAAAAAGACCGATGATCAGGATGGCCAGCGCCAGCGCCATCTGCGTGCCGTGCTGGGTCATGGTTTCGCCGAGCCTCTCGAGACGGGATAGCTCATTTTGCATCGATGGTGTTCTCCTTCAGGGGATATTGAAAGCAATATTTGGCAACGGAACGACGGCCTATAGCGCACTAAATGTTGACGGACAAGTGGTTCTAAATGAATTGACGGAACGCAAGCGGCAGCAATTTCGGAGGGACGTTTTCTAAATACGACAATTTGGCCCGTGCGTCAAGGTCGTGCTGAAATAATTGGAGATAGTTGCCTTGAAGGTGGATGGACAATCGACAGCTGCAGGTCACCTGGTTCTTGAGATGACTTTGTGAAACAACTCATGAAGATGACCGGAAACAGGTCCGTCATGCAGGGCTATTCCCCCGCTGGCTATCGTATTCTGGACCCTGACGGAAATATCATCGGCGTCTGCTTTGCCAGTGTCAAACACAAAAGCGTGAGCGTCGATCAACAAAACCGGACAGTTGAGTTGCTGTTTGAAAATCCGGAAAACCGCAGAGGGGGACGGTAAAGCGAACTAAACGTCGGCCTGCTGGATGTGGTCAATTCCATCATCAATAATCAGCGCTTCGCTTGCTTAACGTAGGCGATGCCTGCAAGTTCGCTATCGGCTTAACCGGCCTTTAGCGGTAGTCGGCGAGCCGTTCCCAATTAAAGAAATCGATCCCTTCCAGAGAGGCCGGCCGATCACTAAAAACGAGTACAACACGAAGGCCATCGGTCGTGTAGTATTCGTCCCCAGACGCTTTTTCTGCCTGGATGGATGGGGATTGTCCTGAGCCTTTGACAAAGCCGATCTTTAATAAAGCCTGAGAATACGCCATATCCTGGGCAAGATGAATGCGTGCCTCGTCCACGTAGGGGTCCAAGGGAAGCGTTACTTCTGAAGATGCCTTTTCGGCAAAGCGCCCTCCCTGGCGGACGCTGGCCTGGCCAACCCAGACCGGCTTGCCGTGGTAGCGTAGCGGTGTCTGCCAGAGTCGGACGGTATGCACTTGGGCTTTGGTATAGCCCCGGTCCAGCTTCTTTCCGGAAATATCCTGGGCCCGTCCGAAGGCATAACGTGGATTCAGGACCTGGTATTGGTAACCCCTGCGCAGAAAAGCGGTGGTCCAGTCCTCGATCGCGCCGACAATGACGATATTCAGCGGCTCGGCTGAACGCCCCCCGTTCTCGTTTGAAACGCAGCGTGGCAACCGTTCCAGGCCTTCATGAAGTGCGGCCTCGCTTTCCACGGTTTGCCGCTCGGCAGCTGAAAACATGGTCTCCATACGGTGCACAAAATCCGGTCCTTGGGTCGAATCCGGATTGAGGACGAAAAACGTATAGTTCTGGCTGAAATTGTCGCCAAACAGGTCGACATCGATAACCTTCGTCCTCTTTGTCCAGTTCGTAAAGATGTAACCGGAAACACGCGAACCCGGTGTAATTGGGCTTCGAATGGGAAAATTTAGATCCAACAAGTGCTCGTCAAGGGCCGCGTTCGCCTCGGCGGAAAATGATCGCTTTATCATTTTGGAATGTAATTTCTTCACGTTTCTGGTTTCCTTGATGGGGTTTTTCCAGTACCCGTTATTGGGTGTGAACCATCTAAATTTCATTCCTTTTTTGTATAGCGAACCGGTGGGTTCTCCCAATCCAGCATGTCGATGTCAGCCAGGGTATTGGGCCTCGGCTCGAAAAAAAGCACGGCCCGCAATCCATCGGTGTAGAAGGGATCTCCCACCAGATTCATCCGGGGCGCCTCTTTGGTGACAACCCCGACACCCCGGACAAAACCAAATCTGGCCAGCGCCTGTGAATAGGCCAGGTCTTCGAGAAAGTAGCGCCGCGCTTCATCAACGTCCAGGTCGATGACATGGGTCGAAATGGTCGGCGATTTTAACGTGATTTTGACGCCGATATCCCAGCTAATCTGACCGACATAGACCATATGACCAAGAAAACGGATCGGGCTTAGCCAAAAACGCATGTGGTTGCGTTCGTTGATCGTACCGCGGGCTTTCTGCCAGCCGATATCCTGGCGTCTGCCGTAGACATACAATGGACTGATGGGTGAGTAACGGTAGCGTTCGCCTTTTAAAAACGATTTGATCCTACGGATGATGGCTTTGGACCAGGTGATCTCCGCGGGATGCCAGTTGCGACGAATCAGGGCGGGTAAAATATCGCTTACTTCGCCGATGAGAACCAGATTGAGGGGATCGCCGAATTGGTTCCCACCCGCATTGGCGGTGCAGCAGGGAATTGCTTCGAGCACCCGTCGCAGGGCTTCTTCGCCTACGATGTTGATGATATCTTCGTCCGTGTATGAGGATTCGGAATCGACCGCTTTGTAGTCGGCTTTGAACTCAGGGTCAGCGAAAATAAATGAAAAGCTCTTGACTGCCTAATCGGCAATGAGATCGATATCGACGGCCTTATAGCCTTCGTCCAGGTTGACAAGCACGAAGCCGACTTGTGTCGTTCCCGGTCGAATGGGGTTTTGAAACTGCAGTTGCTGGAATTGTTGATCGAGCTGCCGGTTGGTCTTATCCTTATCGTTGTAGAATGCGAAAGCTTTCATATAACCTCGCAAGCCAACCGGAGATGGACATCAAACAGCCATTAAATTATTTTCAGAATAGATCCCGTTTTACATTTATTACATCACCCCCTATAATCAGAATCTATTTCTGGTGACATTCCAGACGAGGAGATCGAAAACGAAGGACGGAGAACGAAATGCTTTCCCTCGGTCTTCTCTGATCTCGGCCATCCAACTTTCGTGATCCGATTTCAGACCTCAGACCTCAGATCCTCGTCTTCGAACCTCCGTCACCCGGACTTATGAAAGCGATCCATGCCACACCTGTTTACCAATGCCTACATCGCCGTTGGCAGCATCTGCGGTGCCGTCAGCCTCCTTCACCTGCTGATTTTTGTTCGCCGGCGTGAAGAGAAAATCCACGCTGTCTTTGCATTCATGGCCCTGTGCTGTGCCATGGCCACGGTCGTGGACATCCGCATGCACACGGCGACGACGGTGGACGATTTTGTGCGCTTCTACAAAACCACCAACACCATTCAAGCGTTTCTCTGGGTCGCGTTCGCCTGGTTCATTCAACTCTATTCCAGCAACCTTCGACGATGGCCGGTATTCCTGGTATCCGTTCTCTATGCACTTGCCGCGGTATTGAACCTAACATTTCCCCACGGCATCCTTTTCGAGCACATCAACGACCTGAAACGGGTCATGCTGCCCTGGGGTGAGCAGGTCGCTTTCGGCGTTGGTCAGGCCAATTCCTGGCGACTGCTGGCGGATCTGGCCTGGTTCGTCGTGCTGGCCTACACCCTGGATGCATCCGTGTATATTGCCCGCCAGGGAGAACGTCGGCGGGCCTGGTATTTCGGGCTGAGCATCTTCGCCTGCCTGGGCGTCGGCTACCTGCATGGTACGCTCGTCGATCTGGGCATGCTTGCGCCGCCCAGCAGTTGGAACTTCACCTTTCTGGCGCTGATCATCCTCATGAGCGCATCACTGGTCGACGATGTGGTCAGTGTACCGGTGCTGAAGCGACAAATCGCTTCCCAGATGGAAAGATGGAATAGCCTCGTGGACAACGCCAAGATGCTGGTGTTCGGGCTTGACACTCACGGACGGATTAATTTCGTCAATCCCCATTTTCTTCACACTACCGGTTTCACCGAAGAAGAGATCATCGGCCGGTCGATAGTGGACATCGCTCGAGAACCTGAAAAGGAGGAGTTGGGCAGCCGGATTCAAAAGGCCCTGGAAAACGGGGACCTGCCGTTAAGAACCCAGCGGGCGCTGGTCACCAAAAGACGGTCAAACACGAGATGTCCACTGGGCGCATGTGCTGCTGCGCGACCCCGACGGGGAGATAACCGGTACCCTGAGCATTGGCGATGACGTCACTGACGTTCGGCAGGCCCAGCAGGCCTTGGCCGACGAAATGTCGCGCATGGACGTGGTGCTGTCTAACCTGAACACCGGATTGGCGCTGATGAACAAAGACCTGACCGTTTTATGGGTCAATCAGAAAACCCGTCAGGCACTCTCCTGGGGTGATCCGGTGGGAAAAAAATGCTATGCCTTCGCCGAAAACCGAAATTCGCCCTGTGACGGTTGCGGCGCTTTAGAAACATTACAAGATGGTAAAATCCACGAGACCGAACGCCTCAATTCAAAAAACAACCGCTGGTACCTGATCATCAGCATGCCAATCAAAGACGAGCACGGCAACGTGGTGCAGATCCTGGAGAGCAGCACCGACATCACCCAACGCAAAGAACTCGAGGCTGACCGCGACCAGGCCATGCAGGAACTCAAGGCCCTGAAAACCAGGCTTGAAGATGAAAACCTGCAGCTCAAGGAAGAACTGCTGCTGAATAAGGACTTCAAGGAGATCGTCGGCCAGAGCAACGCCATTCTCTATGTACTGGAGCGGGTCAAACAGGTGGCCGAGACGGATGCCACCGTCTTGATCCAGGGGGAAACCGGCGTGGGCAAGGAGTTGATTGCCGGCGCCATCCACCGGGCCAGCCAGCGCGCCGACCGGCCGTTTATCCGGGTAAACTGCTCAGCACTGACGCCCAGCCTGATCGAAAGCGAACTGTTCGGACATGAAGCCGGCGCCTTTACCGGCGCCCAAAGGAGGCGCAAGGGCCGTTTTGAAATGGCCGACGGCGGCACCCTGCTATTAGACGAAATCAGCGAGCTCTCCCTGGACCTGCAGGCCAAACTGTTGCGGGTGCTCCAGGAAGGCGAGTTCGAGCGGGTCGGTGGCAGCGCTACCCAGACGGTCGATGTACGGGTCATCGCCACCACCAATCGCGTCCTTCAGGATGAAGTCGAAAAGGGACGCTTCCGGGCCGACTTGTTTTACCGCCTCAAGGTTTACCCCATCACCGTGCCGCCGCTGCGAAAACATCGGGAGGACATCGAAGTGTTGGTGTGGCACTTTCTGAAAGAGACCAACAGCCGGGTAGGCAAGAATATCGAAAAGATACCCCAATCGGTCATGCAATCCCTGACGGGAATGGATTATCCGGGCAACGTTCGGGAGCTGAAAAACTTGATCGAGCATGCCGTCATCACCTCGGACAGCGGCATCCTGCGGCTACCCGAAACCAGCAACCCTGCCAGCTCGCCGGAGACAAGCGCGTCGAAGCCCTTTTCGCCGATCAGCCTGGACGATGCCCAGCGCCAACATATCACCCATGTCCTGGATCATACCGACGGCCGCATCGAAGGCCCGGGCGGGGCCGCCGAGATCCTCGGGCTCAAGCCCAGCACGTTGCGCCACCGAATTAACAAATTGGGAATCCGGCGCAACAATTAGCGGGATCCGTAAAAAGCCCGCTATCGGCGTTACGCTTCATCCCTTGTCACTGCGGCGTAACATCGGTACGCTGCCTTCGGCACCCGCGATAGCGGTATTCCTAAAGATTCGCAGGGCCTTGACCTCGGGCTTCATATAAAGGAATCTCGGGTTATCCAAAAGAACCATTTAGGCATCAGTGCCGCACGATGTACTTGGACTGGCAACCTCAGATGATGGTATCTTTGATGTGGCTAGACAATTAGACCACGATGCGTTCCATGAAAAAAAATATAATTATATATATGCTTGCCTGTCTTATCGTCATCGGCGGCAGCATCTCTTTTGGTGAGGCCAATATGCATGATGCCAGGATTGTTCCCGCCACTGCAACTGACCCACTGAGTGCCACCTACATCATCGAGGGTCAAGAAATACGATTGATCGATGGCCGTTGTGAAACAGAATCTGCACCCGGTTCAGCAAGCAAAACCATTACCTCCGTTTTCGGTAAGCCGGTCTATGGAAACATCGATGGCAAGGGGGATGTGGATGCTGCGCTCATTTTAACCTTCGATCCCGGCGGCAGCGGAACCTTCTTCTATGTTGCAGCCGCTCTCGACGTGGACGGAATTTATCTTGGTACCCGTGCAATCTTGCTCGGAGACAGAGTGGCGCCGCAAAAAATCAGTATTCGCAACGGTTTGATCGTCGCCAATTATGCCGACCGCACGACGGGCGAGCCAATGGCGGTGCCACCCGCTGTCGATAGGTCAAAATATAAGGATATGCCACCGCAAAAAACGGCTGGATGACTGAAATGTTCGTACCATTCGAATCAGTGATCAAGTTCAAAAAACCACGCTCCGGAAGTAAGGGCACCCTCATACTCAAAAAAGACAATCCAACGGACCGGCCGGAATTCGACGATGCACTGGAAATACCGGTTCTTTTTTAGCGTTCACCAACAATGGACGGTGCTGAAAAAGCTTCCCAGTGGGTTCCCCCGCTGCGGGAGAAACACGGTTGGTGACCTATCCCGAATCCTTTTTTATTGATTTAGGTCACACCGGGTGCCTGGGAGGTTACCGTCAATATGATTTAGGGTCAGCGGTTTAATATGGTCAAGCGCATCCGATTCTGACTGCAATGTAAAATAAAGATCCCATCGCAACTGAATGTTCATCCAAAAATCCGCTGAAACACCAAACACTTTTGCCAGTCGTAAAGCGGTGCTGGGGGTTATGCCTCTCCTGCCGTTGATGATTTCATTGACCCGTTGATAAGGTACGTTGATGGAATTAGCTAAATCACGCTGAGTGATACCCATTGGTTTTAAAAATTCCTCCAACAACATTTCACCAGGGTGAGTTGGCGTTCGATTGGTAGGGATTCGTATCATTTTAACACCTTAATACGTTCTGGTTAATGGTAATCAATAATCTCAACATCTATGGGACCCCTGTCAGTCCAAATAAAACAAATGCGATACTGATCGTTAATGCGGATGCTGTATCGCCCTTTCCTATCTGCAGAAAGTGCTTCTAATCGATTGCCCGGTGGGACGTTGAGTTCATTTAGGTTCAAAACAGAGTCCAATTGATCAAGTTTTCGATAGGCGACTTTCCACAGCTGTCGCGGGCACTGTTTCCTTGCTGCTTTTGTCGACTTTCCGTCAAATATGTCCTTCGTCGCTGTCGATTTAAAGGACTGGATCATGGCTACACAGTAGCACGGCTATCGTGCTATTTCAATGCATATTGTCGCATACAAACTCGACGTCACCCAATAAATCATAATTTCTGGTTTGTTGCCATCCCCTCGCAGGGCGGGGATCCATAATTTTTATTAACCACTAAAACACATTTCTGCTCTTCCATTCTGGGTTGTCAGCAATGTAATCCACCCACCACCGGTTAACACCAGCCTAATACGGGCCACCAAATATTGCGGCCCACCAAATATCGTGGCAATTGGACCCACCAGCCGGTTAGTTCCAGGTCGTCAGTAAATTAATTTTTCTTTTATAATTAAGAAGTTTAAATATCCCTCAAACTTCTTTTCGATGGCGGCACAAATAATGCTCTATCAATCATAGGGATGCCAATCCCATTCTGTACGTCAGCACGATCAGCGGCGCAAACCTGTTTTTTCCAAACGCAAGCATCCTGAAAATACGGCACGAATGAAAAATCTTGAACACCATTGATGATCCACTCCATCCGATGAAGGGAAACACCATGGTCGGGTTTGAAATTTTGGTCGACGTGCCCCGGGACAAACGTCAGGAATTCATCCAGACCTGCGAACTGCTGGGCGATGCCAGCTGCCGGGATCCTGCCTGTCTGCGACAGACCCTCTTTGAAAATGTAACCCAATCCAACCAGTTTTTATGGGTGGAGCACTGGAACGACGCAGCGCTGATGGATGCCCACCTGAAGTCCGGCCGGTTTGGTGTGCTGTTGGGTGCCATTGCGGTGCTGGGTGAATCCAATCGGCTCCTGCGGCTGGAAACCGAAGATCTCGAGGGGAGCTAACCAACAAAAGCCGATTGCCTTGGCCGAAAAAGAAAAACCCAATCCGTGGAGAAAAATGATGCGTATCAAACCATTCCTGATCATCTGTTTGACCGTTTTGATGTTTACACCCCTGTCCTGGGCCGAGGAAAAAGGCGGTGATGACCTGCGCTCGGCGGTGCAAAACCCCATCAGTTCGCTGATCAGCCTGCCGTTTAAATTCAATTTCGATTATGGTGCCCCCAACGGCGAGGCCTCCTTTTTGAGCATCCAACCCGTGGTTCCAGTGACCGTGGGCGACTGGAACCTGGTCAACCGGGCCATCATCCCGCTGATCGACAGCCCCGGTGCAATTGCCGGCACCCCGGACATCCCAAACCCCATCCCCGGTGACGGTGCCACCGGTCTGGGCGACATCAACTACTCGCTCTTTTTTTCGCCGGTTAAATATGGCAAGGCCATCTGGGGCATCGGCCCCTCCATTAGCCTGCCGACGGCGTCTGACAGTCAGTTGGGGAGCAAAAAGTGGAGCACCGGACCCACGGGGGTGGTGCTCTTTCAGCCCGGTTGGGGCACCTATGGCGGGCTGGTCCGGCAGCTCTGGTCCGTCGCCGGCGATTCGGACCGCGCCAGCGTCAACCAGTCCCTGTTCGAGCCTTTTTTGAACTACAACCTTCCCGACGGCTGGTATTTGGTCACCGATATGGTCATCACCGCCAACTGGCAGGCCGATTCGGGCAACCGCTGGACTGTGCCGCTGGGCGGCGGTTTTGGAAAGCTGTTCACCATCGGAAGCCAGGCCATCAATATGCGCGCAGAAGCCTACTACAATGTCGAAAAACCGGATTCGGCACCCGACTGGCAATGGGGCTTTACGGTGCAGTTTCTGTTTCCCAAATGAATGACCTGCGAAAAATTTTCTTTTAACGTTAACTATCAACGCACGGAGGAATAAAAAATGAGAAACAATAAATCCATTATGGCGATGACTTTATTGCTGGCCCTGTGCCTGGCAGTTCCCGCGGCATTTGCTGCCGACAAACCCAACATCCTCGTTATCTGGGGCGACGACATCGGTGTTCATAACATCAGCGCCTACAACCACGGCATTATGGGGTATAAAACACCCAATATTGACCGCATTGCGAAAGAAGGCGCATTGTTCACCGACTCATATGCCCAGCAGAGCTGCACGGCAGGACGGGCGTCCTTCATCCTCGGTCAGCACCCGTTCCGGACGGGCCTGCTCACCATCGGTATGCCTGGATCCGATCATGGCATCCCCGATTGGGCGCCGACCATTGCCGACCTGCTCAAGGAACAGGGTTACACCAGCGGCCAGTTCGGCAAGAACCACCTGGGCGACCGCGACAAGCACTTGCCCACCGTCCACGGCTTTGATGAATTTTTCGGCAATCTCTACCACTTGAACGCGGAAGAAGAGCCGGAAGGCTATTACTACCCGAAGGACCCCGAGTTTCGCAAGAAGTTCGGTCCGCGCGGCGTCATCCACTCCTTTGCTGATGGCAATATCGAGGACACCGGGCCATTGACCAAGCAGCGCATGGAAACAGTCGACGAAGAATTCCAGGGCGCGGCTGAGGATTTCATGGAACGTGCCGTTAAGGCCGACAAGCCGTTTTTTGTCTGGCTCAGTGCCACACGGATGCACGTGTGGACGCGACTCAAGAAGGAGTCAGTGGGCCGCACCGGCATCGGCCTCTATCCCGACGGCATGGTTGAACACGACGATGCGGTGGGCAAGGCGCTGGCTAAGCTTGAGGAACTCGGCATCGCCGACAATACGATCGTGATCTACAGCACCGACAACGGGGCGGAATCATTCACCTGGCCGGATGGCGGGGTCACACCGTTCCATGGAGAAAAGGGCACCACCTGGGAAGGTGGTTTCCGCGTGCCGCTGGTCGTAAGATGGCCTGGAGTGATCAAGCCGGGTTCCGTCTTCAATGGGATCGTTTCGCAAGAAGACTGGATGCCTACGCTTCTCGCGGCTGCCGGTGATCCGGACATTGTAGAAAAATTGAAGAAAGGGCACAAGGCCAACGGCAAGACCTGGAAGGTGCATGCCGACGGTTTCAATCTCATGCCCTATCTCAAGGGCGAGACGGCCGAAAGTCCGCGTAAGCAAATCATGTACTTCAGCCAGGGCGGTGAGCTGAATGCCGTGCGTTACGAAGACTGGAAAGTGCATTTCGCCCAGATCAGAGGAAACATTGCCACCGGCGAACGCGTTGTCACCGGTTGGCCGGCACTGGTGAATCTGAAAGCCGATCCCTACGAGCAGATGATGTTTGAAGGTGAAATGGGCTACCTGCGCTGGTATGCGGATAACATGTGGATCTTCGTACCGATTCAGGGAGTCATCAAGGAGTTCCTCGCGACGATCCCGGACTACCCGCTGCAAAAAGGCTCCAGCTTGAGCGCTGCAGGCATCGACTATGGGTTGTTTGATAAGATGGATGCACTCAAGCGTCTGGAGCAGTTGGAAACCATCTCCCGGCCGAACAACTAAACGGTCTCAGATCAAATCGCGCCCGCCAGACTCTTCCGGGAAGGGTGGGCGCAACTTTTTTGACTGGCAGTGTTATGAGTCAGAACGAGCAGGGCGGACCCATTTTATGAGGATTTCAATGAACACACACGAATCTTTTCTACAAATTCAATCCCGTATGGCCGAGTCCATCATCGGCCAGGAAACGGTCATCGAGCGATTGCTGATTGCCATTTTGTGTAACGGCAACGTGCTTATGGAAGGGCTTCCGGGCCTCGCCAAAACCCGCGCGATCAAATCGCTTTCACAGTCTATCGAGTCCAAGTTCAGCCGTATCCAGTTCACGCCGGACTTACTGCCGTCTGACGTGACCGGTGCCGAGGTCTATTATTCTGAGGGAGGAAAAGGCGAGTTTCAGTTCCAGCCCGGGCCGCTCTTCGGGAACCTGATTCTTGCCGACGAGATCAACCGGGCACCCGCCAAGGTTCAGGCGGCACTGCTTGAAGCGATGGAGGAACGGCAGGTTACCGTGGCCGGCAAGACCCACAAGCTGCCCGAATTGTTCCTGGTGCTCGCCACCCAGAACCCCATTGAACAGGAAGGGACATATCCCCTGCCTGAGGCTCAGATGGACCGGTTTCTTCTGCACGTATTTGTGAAGCATCCCAGTGACGAGAATGAGCGCCGGATTCTTCAGCTGGTAAGGGGCGAGGAAGCTGCCGCCACAGGCACCGGCAATCACACATTAGTTACGCAGCAGGTTATTTTTGAGGCCCGCAAACAAGTGCTCGCCGTCAAGGTGGCTGATACGATAGAGCAATACATCGTCGCATTGATCAGCGCCACGCGCAATCCCGGGCGTTACACCGAGGACCTGAAGCGGTGGATCTTAGTGGGTGCCAGCCCCCGCGGTACTTTGGCGCTCGACCGTGCCTCCCGCGCCAATGCCTGGTTGCAGGGACGCGATCATGTGCTGCCGGATGACGTTCGTGCGGTGGTTAATACCTGCCTGCGGCATCGCGTCATACTCAGTTACGAGGCCAACGCCGAGGGTGTCACTACCGACGCTGTCATTGATGAAATAGTGAAGCAGGTTGCGGTGGCATCATGAACCGATCCGTCATTCCCGCCTATGACGCAGAACATGTCCGGGATCGGACCAGGGGCCAGGCCCCGCACGCAGTCCATGCCAGCCTCATCGAATTGATGAAACTGGAGTTTAAAGCCAAGGGTTTCAGTTTTCTGCCCAGACAGCCGCTTCACTCCATCCTCGCCGGTCGTCACGCCTCCCGCGTTCGCGGACGCGGTCTCAACTTTGAAGAGATCCGACGCTACCTGCCCGGGGATGATATCCGCAATATGGACTGGAAGGTGACTGCCCGTGTCCAGAAACCCCACGTGCGCGTTTATACCGAGGAGCGCGACAGGCCATGTCTGCTTGTTGTGGACCAGCGGCAGAGCATGTTTTTTGGAACCCGCCGCTGCATGAAGTCTGTCGCAGCAGCTGAAGCATCTGCCCTTGCCGCCTGGCGCGTATTCCATGCCGGTGACCGCGTGGGCGCCATTGTCTTTAATGACACCGACGTGACGGAAATTGCCCCGCACCGCAGCCGGGGACGCGTCACGCAGATTCTGCAGGCCGTCATCAATAAGAACCATGCCTTAAATGCTGAGAACACCCGGGCTGCCAACCCCAATATGATCAACACTGCCCTGTCACGGGCCGTGCGCCTGGCCAAACACGACTACCTTGTTTGTCTGATTGCCGGCGGCGGCGGCGCAAACGAGGAAACCGTCCGCTTATGTTCACAATTAGCAGCGCATAATGATGTTGTTGTCTTATTTGTGTATGATCCCATGGAAGCAGCACTTCCTCCCGGCGGACAGCTCGTCTTTGCCGATGGGGACGTACAAATGGAAGTGGACGGCAGAGATAAGCAACTCGAGGCAGGATTCAGCAAGGAATTCCAGCAGCGCCTGGAGTGGATGCGCCACATAACGCGCCAGCAGCAGACCCCTTTGATTCCCATCAGCACCGAGAGAGATGTGGCAGAGCAAGTGCGTGATTTGCTTGGAGGGAATCGGCGATGACGAACGACCCTGCAAGCCTTCAAAACCTTCATGACATTATTGTCGCCCCGCCGGTACCCTTCTGGCCGCCGGCACCGGGCTGGATTTTCCTTTTGGGCCTGTTGGTCATGCTTGCTGCATTTCTGATTTACCGGGCAGTGATCCGCTATCACCGCAACGCATACCGCCGCGCCGCATTAGCCGAGTTACAGCTGGCTGCTGACAGCCCTGAACCTCTGCCGCTGATCGCTGCACTGCTCAAACGCACGGCGCTGGCCGCTTATCGACGTGAACAAGTGGCCAGCTTGACCGGAGTGACATGGATTTCGTGGCTTGCCATGACAGGCGGAAAGGCCGTTCCTTCGCAGGTTGAAACGGCGTTAACTGACGGTGTTTATGGCGGGGCTGCCGCAGACCCGAAGGCGTTGACCGATTTTGCCATTAGCTGGATTCGAAACCATCGGGGAGGACAATGATGCTGACTCTTGCCCAACCCTGGTTGCTTGTAATTTTGCCAGTGCCCTTACTGGTCTGGTGGCTGGTGCCCGCGTATCGTGAATCGCGGGCTGCCCTTCAGACAAGTTTTTTAGGTCGCCTGGTCCGGCTGACCGGTCGCAAACCTTTACCGGGTGCTGTGGAACGCCCGCAGTCGCGTGGGACAACACTGGTTATCATGGCCATATGGCTGTGTCTGGTGATAGCGTTGGCCCGTCCGCAGCGTTTCGAAGAAGCGATCGTTCAAAACAAACCGGCCCGTGACATGCTGCTGGCGGTTGATCTTTCAGGCTCCATGGACACGGTGGATATGAAGGACGCGGGCGGTCAGCCCATCGATCGTCTGGCTGCTGTGAAGCTGGTGCTCAGCGAGTTTCTCGCAAAACGTGAAGGCGACCGGGTGGGGCTTATCTTTTTCGGTAACGCCCCCTTTGTCCAGGCACCGTTCACCGACGATCTTGAGGCCTGCCGGCAATTGCTCGACGAGGCGCAGGTCCGCATGGCAGGGCCCCGCACCATGCTCGGGGATGCCATCGGCAAGTCCATACAGGTCTTTGACGAAAGCCAGCTCGATGAAAAAGTGCTCATTCTCCTGACCGACGGCAACGATACCGGCAGCCTCGTACCACCGGTCAAGGCTGCGGAGCTAGCCCGCGATAAAGGCATCGTGATCCATACCATTGCCATGGGCGACCCCACGACGACCGGTGAGGAGAAGTTCGATGAGGAAACGCTCAAGGCTGTTGCCGCCGCCACCAAAGGCCGCTATTTCCAGGCCAGTAATCGCCGGGAACTGGAGGACGTCTATGCCGAGCTCGACCGGATCACGACCCGCAAGGTAGAAACCATCAGTCACCGCCCGGTCACGGACCTTTTTCATTGGCCGCTGGCCGCAGCACTGCTATTAAGTCTGGGCTTTTATCTGTTTAAGTCTGTTAAAAGGCTACCCTTGTTTGCACCCGATGATCAGGGCGCTCTAACTGAGCAGGGTGCCGCAATACCGAACACTAAAAATTGAAAGCAACAGGAACAATGATCGAGTTGATTCACAATTTTCATTTTCTGCGTCCCTGGTGGCTTCTGGCCATGCTGCCGGCGGCGGCAATGTGGTGGGTAATATTTCGCCGCGACGATTCGAAGCACCTGTGGCAGCAATGGGTTGAACCGGTACTCCTTGATGCACTCATGCGAAAGGGCGGGAAGCGGCAGCGTCTTCGACCGATCCATGTCCTGGGCCTGTTCTGGATAGTCACCGTGCTGGCCCTGGCCGGGCCGACCTGGCAGCGCACGCCGTCGCCTTTTGCCGAGGACAAGGCAGCTCTGGTGATTGTCCTGAAGGTAACACCGTCCATGGAAGAGACGGATATCGCGCCGAGTCGTCTGCAGCGGGCTGCACAGAAAATTTCCGATCTGCTGGCCGCCCGTCCCGGAACCCGAAACGCGCTCATTGCCTACGCCGGAAGTGCCCACCTGGTTATGCCGCTCACAACAGATGCCAACGTGATCAACACCTTTGCCGCGGACCTGTCCCCCACACTGATGCCCAAAGAAGGCGACGATGCCGCAGCAGCTTTGCGTCTTTCCGAACGGCAACTGGACAAGGGCGGACAACCCGGTGCCGTTCTCTTCATCACGGACGAACTCAACGAAGAAGCGGTAGCCGCTTTTGCTGCCCATCGCGAGAAAGGCGGGGCAACGATTCATGTGTGGGCGGCAACGACCGAAGAACCAACAACACTAAAACAGGCCGCCGAATCCGGGGATGGTTCGTTTGCGGTCATCACGCCGGACCAATCCGATGTAGATCGTCTGGCTCACGACGTTCAGCAAACAGCGACATCCAAAACAGGTGGACAAGGGGAAGGATGGCAAGATGCGGGGTACTGGCTGCTGCCGTTGCTGCTTATAATGGCCTCGTTCTGGTTTCGCCGCGGATGGGTGGTGGCTTATGAATAAGGCTCAGGTTTCAGGTTTTGGTGTTCAGAATTCATTGAAGAGGCGTCTTGTATTTGCTATCCTCATCTTTTCCCCTCTTGTTTTTATAGTTGCTTCAGTCGTTGTTTTCTCCCCTGAACCCCGGACCTTAAACCCTTTGTCCCTGTCATTCTGGTTCACACCAGAGCAGCAGGGCGATCGGCTCATGCGTCAAAAAAAGTTTGCCGAAGCCGCAAAAAACTACCGTGACCCCCTTCGCATCGGCGTGGCACTGTATCGCGCAGGAGAATTTAAATCAGCGGCGCACGCTTTCGGACGGGTAAAGACAGCTGAAGGGTATTTCAACCGGGGCAACGCGCTGGTCATGCAGGGCAAATACACCGATGCCGTTGAAGCCTTAGAGAAAGCCTTAGAAAAAAGACCAGGCTGGCGCGAAGCTGAGGCAAACCTTGAGATTGCCCGGCTGCGAGCCGAAAAAATGAAAAAGGAAGGCGGCGACATGACCGGCGGCCAGGTCGCTGCCGATGAGATCGTGTTCACGTCCGGCAAGAAGGATGGCGCTGGTGAAGAGGAAATCACTGAAGGCGGCGAAAAAATGTCTGATCAGACGCTGCAGGCCATGTGGCTCCGCCGCATCCAAACCAAGCCTGCTGATTTTCTTAGGGCCAAGTTTTCGTACCAACTGGCACAAGAGGCCGACAAATGATAAAGTCGGGATATTTGACTGCAAAGGTAAAGCAATGGTTGGGGTATATCTTGCTCCTCAACCTTTCCATTTTCCCAATTCATGATGTTTTTCTCCTCCCTTCCATTGTGATGGCTGCTGAAGAGCCGGCATTTGCTGAATTGATAGCCCCCAAGGACAGCATGCCGTGGATTGGCCAGCGGACAGATTTTGCCGTGGAGGTGGCCGTCGAGGGGCGTTTCAATGGCAGCACCTTGTTCGATCTCCCCCAGGTGGACGGTGCCATCCTTATGAAGCCCGAAGAAAGGCCTGTGCTTTCAACCCGAACCCGGAATAATAAAGAGTACTCGGTGCAGAGGCATGAGTTTTCCCTTTTTTTTCAGCGAGGAGGTGACATCGCGGTTCCTGAAATCCATGTCCGGTGTGGTTCCATCAAATCCGTCGGCGCATCTCCAGTCCAGCACACGCTCATCATTCCATCATTTAACGTGACACCCCGCGTGCCCGAGGGGGCTACGCCCGGACAGATCGTTGTCAGTACGACGAACCTGGAGGTAAGTGAGACATGGCGTCCCCCCCCGGGTGATGCGAAAGTGGGCGATGCCTTTCGTCGCACGGTCACCTTGCAAGCGACTGACGTGCCCGGGATGCTGCTGCCGCGGATCCCGAAACCTCAGCTGGAAGGTATGGCCGTCTACACTTCCGAGCCAGAGGTTACCGACCAGACAGAACGCGGCGCGTTCACGGGAACACGGACCGACACCCTTACTTTTGTGTGCGAACGTCCGGGTACGATGGAATTCCCCCCGATTCTATACCGCTGGTGGAATCCCGAGAAATCTGTCTATGAAGAAAAAAGCCTGCCTCCGGTGACATTTAGCGTAGCGCCAAACCCGAATTATGCGTCCAAAGCACCCGATGGCACAGTACACGCCGAATCAGAAACGCAAGGTTTTCCTTTATTGTGGGCATTTGTTCTGGCGGCTACAGTCTTTGTCTGCACCTGGATGCTGCGGCAGCGAAAGCCGAGCGCCGAGGCGCAAGCATTCAAGGAAGCGCTACGGGCCTGCCGAAACAACAATGCAGCCGGAGCCTACAACGCCGTGACCCGGTGGCGATCTCTGGTAGGGTCGCCGGCGGCCATACCACCGTCAGAAGTGGCTTCGGAACTGACGTCGGCACAGCGGGTGATGGTGGGGCTTGAGCCTTCATGGAGCGGCCATAGGCTGGAAAAATTGTTCAAATCCTGGCGGCGCTCGGCCCTACGTGGTGAAATCATCGCATCTCAGACTTTAACACTGCCGGAGTTGAACCCGAGTCGTTGAAGGATATCGGGATTGTTCGATGAAACCGAATAGCGAATAAAAAAAGGTGAATTAGTAATGAAAAAGTTAAAAATAGTTCGGCATCAATTTCTGCTTGTCTTGATCGGCTCTCTATTCATCGGTCTGATATCAGTTCCGGCACTTGCTGGTGATTCGCTGCCATCCTGGAACGATGGCACGGCCAAACAGTCCATCATGGCCTTCGTGGAACAGGTAACGAAAGCGGGCTCCCCCGACTTTGTTCCACCCGCTGAGCGCATCGCCGTGTTCGACAACGACGGCACGCTGTGGGCCGAACAGCCGATGTATTTCCAGGTTCTCTTCGCGCTCGACCGTGTCAAGGCACTCGCACCAGAGCATCCTGAATGGAAAAACACGGAACCCTTCGCCTCACTGCTCAAGGGTGATGTGAAAGGCGCTATGGCGGAAGGCATGAAATCGGTGGTCGAAATCATCATGGCCACGCATGCCGGTATGACCACCGCAGAATTCGAGACGATCGTCAATGACTGGATCGAAACAGCAAAACATCCCACGTCCAAACGCCCCTACACCGAGATGGTGTATCAACCGATGCTTGAGTTGCTCAATTACTTACGAGCGAACGGTTTCAAAACCTTTATCGTGTCTGGTGGCGGCATAGAGTTCATGCGCCCCTGGTCCGAGAAAGTCTATGGCATCCCGCCCGAGCAGGTGATTGGCAGCAGTATCATGGTGGAGTTCGAGATGCGCGAGGGCACGCCGGTTCTTGTCCGCCTGCCCGAGCTCAACTTCTATGACGACAAGGAAGGCAAGCCGGTTGCCATCCACCAGCAAATCGGACGGCGACCCATTGCCGCGTTCGGCAACTCCGACGGTGACCTGCAGATGCTGCAATGGACCACTGCCGGACAGGGTACGCGATTCGCGCTCTACGTCCACCACACCGATGCCGAGCGCGAATGGGCCTACGACCGAAAGTCCAGCTTTGGCCGCCTTGACAAGGGCCTCGACGAGGCACAGGCGAAAGGCTGGACGGTTGTCGACATGCAACAGGACTGGAAGGTCATTTATCCGCATGAGAAAAAATAGCAATTGGCAAAAATTGGATAGGCCAGCCAACGTTGGCTTCAGCTGCGGTCGCCAGGCTGGCGCGGCGGTTACCGTTTGGCCACAGCTGGCCGGCCAACAGCTTATGATATTCAATACTTGCCCAAGCCGGTGAGCGAGGAACACAAATGAATGATGAACTTTGTTACTGGGGGTAACCCAAGGACAAAGACAGGACAGAGGAATATGAGAAAGAGATTTGATGACAGAACTGCCGTTGTGACTGGCGCCGGATCAGGTATTGGTCGTTATTCGGCTCTGGCGTTTGCCCATGAGGGAGCAAGCGTGATGGTTTCGGATATAAATACGAAAGGAGGTGAAGAAACTGTTCGAATGATTCAGGAGTCAAATGGGAAGGCTCACTTTTTCCAGTGTGACGTATCTCAATCAGATCAGGTAAAAAAATTGATCCAAGCTGCCATCGATAAATTTGGCAAGTTGGACTATGCAATTAATAATGCAGGAATATCGATGCGCCCAGCTTCAACAGTTGAGCTCGATGAAGCTGAGTGGGATCGGGTGATCGGCATCAATTTGAAAAGTGTCTACCTTTGTATGAAATATGAGATCCCTCACATGCAAAAGAGTGGCGGTGGAGTAATAATCAACATTTCCTCCTTGGCAGGTTTTCGAGGCAAGGAAGGTACCCTGGCTTATACTGCCAGCAAGCATGGTATAATAGGAATGACAAAAACGGCTGCCCTTGAGTATGCAAAAGAAGGCATCAGGATCAACGCTATTTGTCCCGGACTTACCGAGTCAGGTATGACAGCCGGTTTGGAGCAACGTCCCGATTTAGCAAAACAGTTGATTGCTCAAATACCAATGGGACATATGGGCCAATCCCAAAATATTGCAGACGCTGTGGTATGGCTTTGTGATAACACCGCCTCGTTCATAACCGGTCATGTACTTGTCATCGATGGAGGCCAGACCATCAGGTAGTTCAAAGCAGCCTGTCTTCGTAGCGGGAACCCGGTCGGACTGAGGATACACCTTCCCCAAGGATGGTGAGGTGGGCTGAGCTAAGCGGCGCGCGAGTCCTGTGCGCCACCACGGGCAGCTTCTCGCTCCACGTATAGCCCACAGCAAATCGGCCGGCGACCCCTTGCCGCGTTCGGCAACTCGGAGGGTGACCGTGACATGCTGGAGTATTCGGACGACAAAAACCCGGCGACTCCCGATCTTCAGTTGATCGTCAACCACGATGACCCGGAGCGGGAATATGAATATGCCGTCGACAAGGTCAATCAGCTGGCGGCGGATAACGGCTGGCAGGTGATCAGCATGAAAACGGATTGGGAGCGCGTTTTCGATTTTTAATGGAGATGGCCCACTACGTTATCAATGTTCCCGCTGATGCCGCGGCTGATGCTTTTGGGTCGATCACCCTGGATAAGGAAAGGAATCGACAGCATGAGAAGATGGGTTTTTGCCGTCCTGCTGGCAGGTGTCCTGTCTTTCTTTTATGCCACCGGATATGCTTCTGACGAACAGCGTCAAGCCTACGACAAAATGGTCGAGGAGTCGGTCAAGGAAGCGGATGAATATGTCCGCAAAAAGCAACAGGAAGCATCGGACAGGCATGCCCAGAAGCAGCGCGAAAAGGAGGCTGCTAAGATGGAGACGGCCGACGAGGAGGAAGAAAAACAACCTGGCGTGCATATCCGCCGACCGCCGGTCAATCCGGAAGGCGGTGCCGTGGCGACGCCGTTGCCAGCGGGATCGTCCTCTCACGGAAGTAATTGAGTCAAAGACGCTTTAAACGTGTGGTGAACGAACTGGAAGAGTCATAAACACAATACGCAGCGGCGTTGCGGCGCAGCGTGAGACCTTTTTGCGACCCTCATGAAGCAGCACCATTCAACAGTGGGGCAAGACAATGCTTTAATTTCACCGCACGAAACTTGAAAGAGAGGGATTCGCCATGAGACGACCACGATACCTTTTGTTTATCCTGCTTCTTTTTTCGGCTGTCTTGTTACCCAATACCACCCACGCAGGAGACTGGATCAATCCCGGTGAGGAAACGCTCACTATTTCCGGTGGGGTGTTCCTGCCCAGTTTTGATACGAGCGCCCGAGTGGATACATCTCTTGGGATCGGCACCGAAATTAACCTGGAGGACGACCTGGGGTTAACCAGCGATGAAACGACCTTCTGGGGGGACGTGAGTTGGCGCTTTGCCAGAAAGCATCGTCTTACGGTGGCCTATTTTGGCTTCACGCGAGATGCCGGTGCCGTCGCTAACAGGGAACTAATCATTGGTGATGAAACCTTTCCCGTTGGCGCCAGTTTGTCGACGGAATTCAAACTTCAAATCGTTCCCATTGCCTATTCGTATTCGTTCATGAACGAGGATAAATACGAGTTTGGGGCTTCTCTGGGTGTGCACTGGTACACCATGGAGTTTAGCGTATTGGGGTCGGCTTCGCTGAACAACGAGGATGCCGATTTTTCCGTATCGGTCGATGCCAATGCGCCCATGCCCCTGTTGGGGCTCTTTTTTGATTATCATTTCACCCCCAGGTGGTCCGCTGGTTTTCACGGGCAGGTTTTTGCCCTGGATTTGGACGACGACACCTTTTCCTTCTCAGGAACCGTGACGAACCTGAGGCTCAGCACGGAGTACTGGGTGTTTAACAACGTGGGACTGGGCGTGGCGGTAAACTGGTTCAAGCTGGACGTAGATCTGGATGACAGTGATTGGAAGGGGTCGGTGGACTACGAGTACTGGGGACCCCAGATTTATGCAACCATTCGATTTTAGTCATTCACCCGGCAAACCGTTGGTTGAGGAAAGTGCTGTTGGAACGGTTTGGTTATTTAATGAGAGGATTGAGATGACTGCTTCCAAGTTACGCAAATTGGTGGCCATATTCACTTTTATTGGGATGTTGGCCGGTTGCGCAACGGTATCCTTAGAACAACCAAAATCCTACAGCACCGCAATCACCGATACGGATGATACGGCGTTGGGCCAATACGCTGCGAACAAAACCGCTCAACATGACGATCAATCCGGTTTCTACCCGCTTATTCAAGGCATGGACGCTTTGGGTACCCGACTCCGGTTGGCCGAAAAAGCGGAAAAAAGCATCGATCTGCAGTATTTTTTAATGAAAAACGACACTGCCGGGGCGGTGATGGCCAACGCGCTGCTCAACGCGGCGGATCGGGGTGTTCGCATCCGTTTTTTGCTGGATGACGTCTTTACCAGCGTTCCTGATGACAGTTTTCTATTGATCAATAAACACCCCAATATCGAGATCCGGATATTCAACCCCGTTTCCCGCAGCGGCATATATGCGTTCAACTTTGTCGGCCAGTTCAATCGGGCGAACAGGCGCATGCACAATAAATCATTCACGGTGGACCATTCGATCAGCGTCGTTGGCGGACGAAACATTGCCGATGAATACTTTCAGCTCAAAGAAAACGCGGTGTTTGTCGACCTCGATGTGTTGGCGGTGGGCCCCATAGCGGCAGCCATATCTGAATCCTTCGACCAATACTGGAACCACGCACTTGCCGTGCCCATCGAACAGTTCATCAAGGATGAAAAAGGTGAAGACCTGGAAACCATTCGAGCGGAGATCGCCGACGAACTGGATGGGATTTATGATACCGTATATAAAAAAGCGCTAAGCAGCCAGCTGCTTCAGGATCTCATCGCAGATCGAAAGCCGCTGTATTTTGGACCGGCATGGGTGCTGTCCGACGATCCCGACAAACTGATCAACGTGATTGACGATGCGCACATGAAACTCGCCCGTGACCTGGGTCAGATCCTGGAAGCCGCCGAAAAAGAAATCATCTTTATTTCACCTTACTATGTTCCCGGTGAGAGCGGTGTGCAGTTTGTTCGTGGTCTTGTGGCCAAGGGGGTGCGGGTTGTGATCCTGACCAATTCATTGGCGTCGACCAATCATGTGCCGGTGCATTCTGCTTATGCGCGCTACCGCCGGGATGTCATCCGAGCTGGTGTCGAACTGTATGAAATGCGTGCCAACGCGGCCCGTGAATTGAGCGGTAATGACGATGATCCGGAGGCGCTGACCCTGCACACCAAAGCCATTTTAATTGATCACAGATACCATGTTCATCGGTTCTCTGAATCTTGATCCGCGATCGATCGAAATCAACGCCGAGATGGGCTTGCTGATTGACTCTGCGTCCATGACCAGGGATTTTACAGAAAACGGTGATGAGCGAATGGCGACCCTTGCCTATCGGGTGCTCGAAAACGACGCGGGCAAGCTTGAATGGCACGCCCGGATCGACAACCAAGATGTGATCGAGACCAAGGAACCGTTGACGGGTTGGTGGCGCCGTTTCAAGGCCTGGTTGATGAAAATCGCACCTGAAAGTCAGATGTAGAAGGACTTGCCCCTACGTGTGACAGCGGCAAAAAACCATTTTGTCAGATTTTCGTTTCGACGAAATGGAAAACCAGACGGTTCAATGATCAGCCATCCTGGCATATAAACTCAAAGCACACAAACCTGATGGTTCCGTAAAAACGCCGATATCTGCGTTACGCTTCATCCTTCGTCACTGCGGCGTACGCTAAGTACGCCTCATTCCTCAGGATTTGCAAGCCTTGATCTCAGCGTTTTTACGAAACCATCCCAAATCTGGCTTGTTACCGATTTATCAAACCTGAGTCAGGGACAAAATTATCATCAACCGTCACCCGCGCATATCCGTGTTTTTACTTCTTCAGGCATGCCTTGTCTGTCTGTGGCCGGCGAACGTGCACGCAGAGGACATTCAATCCACCGCGCCAGCCGTGGTAATGGAAAAGGCTGCATCTCCCTCGCTGACGGTGGCCGGGATGATCCTGAGGGCCGCCGAATTGAAAGTACAGCTGACCGACCTGGAGAATCGCGTGGCCGCATTTCCGGCCGCCGATGCGGCCGCCGATGCGTTTGCTGCCATCAAAGAGAACTTGTCGGTGCTTGAGACGCGCATCAAATCGCTCGATCCGGATCGATTGTACCTGAACTTCGACTATGTCACCAGTTGGCAATTCAACCTTAATGTTGAGAAGAAGGCATTTGAAGAGATTCTTGGGCCGATAACCTTGGCCATAGACAATCTTGAGCAGGCACAGCGATTCTGGGATGAGGAGCAGCGGCGTTGGCTTGAATTGAAGGCAGCCTTGCCGCCCCGCATAACCATTGACAGCGTAAAGGCTGCCATCGATGCTGCCAGCCAGACCATCGACAGCGCCCAACAACGCATCAATGAAAACGTCAACCGGATGTTGAGCGCACAAATCGACTCCATCGACATCCAAAGCCGCATCCACACCCTGAGCGCCATCGGAGACCGGTTTATTGACAATGCACCGTTGAAGTACCTTCGCCAAAAGACGCCATCCTTGTTTTCCTCCGCCTATTACCAGCCGTTCAATCGACAGATATGGGTGGAATTGCATCAAGGTATCCGCAGGGTGGCCTGGGCGGGTAGCGCATTTCTTACTCAAGGGAAATGGGTGATCACGGCCCAGATTCTGCTCATGTCGATCATCACCGGTGTGATCCGGCATAACCGTCAATACCTGGAAACACATGCGGGTGAGGGCATTCTCGCACGGCGGCCGATCGCCGCGGGTGCCTTCATCGGCTTTTTCATTTTCATCGGGGCGTTCAATGCGACCCCGCCGGCCTGGGGGTTGATGATTGCAGTCATTATTGCCGTTTCCGGGGCGGCATTGTTGGGCGGCATCGAGGACCGACAATGGGAAGGGCGGTTGTTCTATGGATTGGCCGTATTCGTTGTCATCACCATGCTGTTCCGGCTCATTACGCTGCCGATGCCTCTGTTTCGAATTTTCGTATCCGTTGCCGCCCTGACCGCTGCGGTCTTCTGGTTCCGGCCGACGATCAAGCGTCCGCGTTCGCCAAAGGTATTTCCGAATGAGTGGGTGTTGCGCATCGGCGGATTTCTATTTTTAGCCATTTTTATCAGCGAGGCACTCGGCCATAGTTTCCTGGCGTTGTATGTGTTCGAATCCTCTGTCGTGTCCCTGTATATCTTCCTTTTTGGCTATGTCCTGCTGGTCTCGGTCAGGCCGTTTCTGAATATTATTTTCCGCAGCCGGCCTATTCAGCGGATCGAGTTCCTGAGAAAGAACCGTGAGTCCATCGTCGACCGCCTGGCACCGGTGTTCAACATCAGCATTTTGATTATTCTTATCAGCTACTTTCTGAGTGCCTGGCGGGTTTACGGAAGACTTTCCGACGCCATGCAGGCGATCCTCTCTTTTGGCTTCACCGTCAAAGGCTATACGGTCACCACAGGGCTGATTCTGGTGGCACTGGCCTGCATATACGGAGCAACCCTGCTGTCGCTTACCCTGCAGGCCATCCTTATGGAAAAGGTGTTTCCTAAACACGAGATGAAGCACGGGGTCCAGGTTTCCGTTACCCGTATTTTGCATTATTTCATCATCTTGGTGGGTTTGATCATGGCGTTGGTGGCCCTGGGTTTAAACCTGACCAATATCACCATCATCGGCGGTGCCCTGGGCATTGGCATCGGTTTTGGGTTGCAGAGCATCGTCAACAATTTTGTCTCCGGCCTTATCCTGCTGTTTGAGCAATCCGTAAAGGTGGGCGATTACGTCACCATCGCCGGCCAATGGGCACAAATCAAATCCTTGGGCCCCCGGGCCACGATAGTCCAGACCTTTGACCAATCGGAAATCATTGTTCCCAACAGTGATCTGATAGCCAACCCGGTAACCAACTGGACCCTGTCGGACCGGCGCATGCGTATCGTCATTCCTGTGGGCGTCGCATACGGATCTGATGTTGAGGTTGTGCTCCAGACCCTGATGGACTGTGCCATGGTCAACGCCAACGTTTCACGAATGCCGGACCCTCTGGTGATGTTTAAGAAGTTCGGTGACAGCGCCCTGGAGTTCGAATTGCACGTCTGGATCCACGACATCGATGAGCGGCACAAGGTGCGCAGTGCCTTGCATCAGGACCTGGATAGGCGTTTACGTGATGCGGGCATCACCATCGCGTTCCCACAAAGGGACATTCACATCCAGAGTGGCGATCAGACCATGTCGAAAAAATTAAGCCTCACGCAACGGCGCGACGACACAACGAGAGCTTAAAGAAAAAAGAGAAAACGAATAAATTGATCTACCGCTTGGCGCATAGTCTGAAGGAGTAAAATAAACCGCAGGGACGTTTCGGTGTGGCGTGATGCAAATTAAATCTCACGCAACGGCGCTGCGGCGCAACGAAAGATTGAGAAAAAAGATAAATAGACGAATGGGAAAGCATAAAAATTGATTAATTGTTTGGATTATCGCACAAAAGGGGTCTGAAATACACGTTGCGTCGTTGCGGCGTAGCGTGAATAAAACAAATGAAATTGCAGAGGGTAATTAAATGAATTCACCGGAACCGAAGGTAGAAAACTGGCGATTAAAACTCGGCGTTGGGCTATTTGGGCTCAGCATTCTGCTGCCGGTGGCAGGCGTGCCCTTGGTTGCGTGGTTCGATTTATCGACCAGCGCAACTGCCACAGTCACCGGCGGGCTTTTGGTTTCAGCAGAAGTCATGGGACTTGCGGCCGTCGCGGTAATGGGCAAGAGCGGCTATGCACTGATCAAAAAGAAAGTTCTCGGCTTTATCAAGCAGTATGGCCCGCCGAACAAGGTAGGCCCGCTGCGTTATAAAATCGGTCTGGTCATGTTTCTGGCACCCATTCTATTCGGATGGGTGTCTATTTACATCGCCAGGTGGATTCCCGGATTTGAGAACAGACCCTTTTTTTATGCCGTCGGCGGTGACCTGATGCTGCTGTCCAGCCTTTTCGTGCTGGGCGGCGATTTCTGGGACAAGGTCCACTCATTGTTTATCCATGATGCCGAGGTGCATTTTCCGGTGGCATGAAATCATTAAGTCTCACGCGACGGCGCGACGACGCAACGTTAAAAAAAACGGGATGATCGAGAACGACATCACCAAGCACCGAATAGGAACTGTGTTCCTTGAATATTCGGAATGTCAATCCGAATATTCAAGGTCAATGAACATTTCATCCTTTAATTGCCTCTGCGGCGGCATGGCGTGAAAGGTATAGGTATGCCTCAGGAAACGCCGCTACGACGCAACGAAGGCTAAAGAAATTAGATAAATTGAGGAAAGGGAAGCCACGGATAATGATAAGCTTAAAATCGTCATGCAAAAAATGATGACGCGTTCAAATACAATCGATTTGTCAAATCAAGGCGTTTACCCGAGGCGCTAACCAACTTCAGCAGGAGTATCGAAAACTATGAAAAAATTAGCAGATTTTATGAAGACGACAGCCGCTGGCGGGTTTTTTGTCCTCTTGCCGTTGATTCTGTTTTATCTTCTCCTATCCCAAATCCTTGAGTTGATCGTGGGCATGGCCACCCCCATAGCCGATTTGTTGTTTCCCAAAGGCACGTTCGATGAGGTCTCCGCGCCGGTTCTGGTTGCCATCCTGCTCCTTCTGGGCGTTTCCTTTGTGATCGGGATCGCGATGCGATCCGAGAATGGCAGACGCCTCGCCAACTGGATCGAACAGAACACCATCGGCAAACTGCCGCTTTACAAGGCTGTCAAGGAATTGGCGAGAGGCTTTGCCGGAGACGATGCGTTCCAACCGGCCCTCCTCAGGAATTCGGAAACCGAGCAGGAAATGGTCTACATTATAGAAAAGCATGATGATGGCCGCCATACCGTGCTCGTCCCTTGGGCGCCTGCCTCGTTTGCCGGATCGGTTAAAATCGTATCCGGGGACCGGATCGAATTGCTGGATACCAGCCTGGGGGATGTCAGTCGCATTTTGAGCCATTGGGGCGTGGGCACCCGGAAACTCCTGGAACAGAAGGAGAAGCCCCACGGTGAGGTATCGGAAGGCAGCACTTGAGACCTGGAGCATCTTCTTAAGCGATAAAGGCGTGCCGGTCTATGAATTCAAGAATGCTGCGCATAACATCCTTGGCGGTTTTTATTAATCTTATTGGCATCTGCTTTTGCGTGGGAAAAAATGCAGCCGCGGCAAACGCCGACCTGCGAGGTGGCATCAATTACGCCTATTCCACTTGGGTTGGCACGGGCTATTACCGGGTGGGGGATCGAAACGCACTGATTCTTCGCGGCCGACTGGCGCGGCCGCTGTTAAAATCCCACGCCCAACGAAAATGGGAGCTGGATCTCCTGTTGCAGGGAACGATCGGGTTTTACGATTTCCTCACTGCAGACACCGATGTGGCCGCCGTTACGGCGGTGCCTGGACTGATGCTTACATACTCGGTTCGTGAAAATTGGTGGTTGAAGCCCTTCGGTCAGATCGGGGTCGGCAAGGACTTTTCCGATGGGGATACGGTACTGATCGGCGCGGCCGGCATCAAGAGCCTGGCTGCCATTTCACAGGCCAACGGCGCTGTGTGGGAACTGGGCAATTCCCTGATGTTTGCCGATAACAGCGATTCCAGTGACACCCCTTCGGACGATGGATTTTCCATGTTTGAAATCGGTTTGAATCGCCGCAGTCCGATCGATTACCGGGTCTTGGGTCAACCCACCGATCTGAACCTGTTTTTTATCTACACCGAATTCATCAACGATCTTGAATTCTTTCAGGTGGATTTTACGGACACACGCCTGAAACGGATATACAAATTCGGGTTTGCATTCACCGCTGAGGAGAAGTTTTCGATAATGGGAATCAAATTCGGCGGTGCTGGCTTAAATGTCAGTTTGGGCGACAACTACTTCGGCATCGGATTTACTACGGGTTTTCCGTTTTAACCCGAACAAAAACCGTCTCACGCAACGGCGCTGCGGCGCAACGAAAGCTTAAGAAAAAAGATAAATAGCAAAAAAGGGAAACGGAAAGATTATATCTACCTTGGGACTGTAGTTTTAAGAAACTGACAAAACGTAGCGGCGTGGCGTGAGACAATTGTGTTTAAAATGCATCAAACGTAAAGAGAAATAAAGCAGCTGGAGAAACAATGAATACGACAAACCCATATCGATCGGTAGTTGGGGATTTTAAAGATAGGAACGTGCGGTTGAGGACCATTTGGAAAATTGCCTTTGCCGGTGCACTCTATTTGGCTATCACGGCGCACCATCTTCTTGCGGCGGAGCACAATCAGGCATCCCACCCGGACGCAGGGCATCATCATCTCAATGTTGTCGAGCTCTTCGTCGGCAACATCCATGAAGATGCCCACCATGGAAGTGAGAATGGATTTACGGTGGGTTTGACTTACGAACGGCGTCTATCATCGCTTTGGGGTGTGGGTGGAGCCTATGAATATGCAGCAGGCGATTTTGACAAATGGAGTATCAGCGTTCCGCTGTTCATTCACCCGTATAAAGGATGGCGTTTTGAGCTGGCACCGGGAGTAGAACACAAGAAAAGCAAAGATGAGTTTCTCCTGCGCATCGGCGCGGCCTACGAGTTCATGCTCTCCGATCGGTGGATGCTGATTCCCGAGATCGCCGTTGATTTTGTGGATGGTGACGAGGCGGTTGTTTATGGATTGGCCTTTGGATTCGGATTTTAAGGGATTTAAGGTTGACGGCTTGCGGTCTGTGCCGCCCAACTTACCGCACCGATCCATTAAAAATGGCCACGCAGTGAAATTTCTATTCTCACGCAACGGCGCTGCGGCGCAACGAAAACTTTAGAATAAAAAGAATTTAAATGATAAGGAAAAAGCAAAAAATCACGTGGCGTCGTTGCGGCGTGGCGTGAAACATTTTCTTTTGATCGACAAGCCAGACTGGATTGCGCCATGACTCTACAATTTCTCGCCATCGTCGCCGCCGTCTTTCACGTGCTCGGCATCGCCAGTGCGGTGCAGGCCATCATGGAAACACGCACGCCACAGGGGGCCGTGGCCTGGGTGCTGGGGCTGATCACTTTCCCTTACGTGGCGGTGCCTGCCTATTGGGTGTTCGGCCGCAGCAAGTTCCGCGGCTTTGTGGCCCGGCACCGTGCCGATCTGCTCAAGACCGTTCCTGCGGCACGCCGCTACCTGGACGAGCTGAAAACCCGCGACTTGATCGCCTTCCCCGAACGGCAGAACGAGCTTTCCATTGAAAAGCTGGCCAAACTGCCTTTTACAGTGGGCAACGATGTGGAACTGCTGGTTGACGGTAAGGCTACCTTCGATTCGATCTTCGAAGGCATCCAGCATGCTGAAGACTATATCCTGGTCCAATTCTACATCCTGCGGGCTGACGGACTGGGCAGTCAACTCAAAGATCGACTGGCGGCCAAGGCCCGGCAAGGCGTTCGGGTTTGCGTGCTTTACGACGAGGTCGGCAGCAACGACCTGCCCGACACCTACCTGTCGGCAATGACCGCCGCCGGCATCCAGGCCCACAAATTCAACACCACCAAGGGGCGCGCCAATCGTTTTCAGATCAACTTTCGCAACCATCGCAAGATCGTCGTGGTCGACGGACAGGAAGCCTGGGTCGGCGGTCACAATGTCGGCGACGAGTATCTGGGAAAAGACCCGACGTCAGGATCCTGGCGCGACACCCATATCAGGGTGTGCGGGCCGGTGGTGCAGGCGATCCAATTGACCTTTGCCGAGGACTGGCACTGGGCCAGCGGCGCAATGCTGAATCTCGAATGGCAGCCAAGGCCTTGCGCATCCGGACGATCCGTGGCCGCCCTGGCACTGCCCTCCGGACCGGCCGACATCCTGGAAACCTGCACCCTGTTTTTTATCAAGGCCATTCAGAGCGCCCAACACCGCCTGTGGATTGCCAGCCCCTACTTCGTGCCCGACGAGCAGTTCATCACCGCCTTGCAATTGGCCGTACTCAAGGGGGTGGACGTGCGCCTGATGATTCCGCGCAAGACCGACAACATGCTGGTCAGCCTGACCCACTGGGCCTATATCGCACCGCTGCAGCAATTGGGGGTCAAGGTGTACTGGTATGAGAAAGGCTTCATGCACCAAAAGGTCGTTCTGGTCGACGACGACTATGCCACCGTGGGAACAGCCAACTTCGACAACCGCTCCTTTCGCCTGAATTTCGAGATCACCGTCGTGGTGGCCGATCAACCGTTCAACAGCGAGGTTGCCCGGATGCTGGAGGCCGATTTTGCTCGCAGCCGGCTGGTCAAGAGGGCCGATATTCGCACCAAAGGCCCCTTGTTCCGGTTTGCGGTACGTGCCGCCCAACTTACCGCACCGATCCAGTAAAACGATAATGCGTCTCACGCAACGGCGCGACGGCGCGACGAGAGCTTAAGGAAAAAGAGATGAAAGGGAAAGCACCAAAGGATGAATCAAACCGTTGCGGCGTAGCGTGAGACGATTCAATCTCACCAAAAGGCGCGACAGCGTGACGAAGCAAAGGAGGAACGATCGATGAACCCACATGCGAACAGGACGCAAATCAAGTCACGCGGCTGGCTGTGGAAGATACCGCTGGGAATAGTGGTATTGCTCCTGATTGTCCTTACCGTGGCTATCTTGAGTGTCAACACCATTGCCCACAATCAGATCAACGGTGCAATGAATGATTTTCTCACCGAAGGCGGTAGTCTGGAGGCAATCGACATTGGCCTGCTGGCTGGTCGTGTCGAACTGAACGGCCTCACGGTCAATCCACCCAAAGACCACGGCACCGATCCGCTGCTTTCAATGGGCAACTTAATATTGGAAGTCGTCCCCACTTCATTGTTGGGTGATGTAATCGTGGTCGAGGAGGTGACCCTGAAAGGGATGTCGATCAACCTGGTGAGGGACAAGCAGGGCCGCTTGGGCCTGGACAAACTGGTCAAAGCAGAAAAACCAGCGGCAAAAAAACCAGCGGCCGCCCCCAAAGAAAAAACACTGCCGGTCGTTCAGGTGAATAAAATCCGACTCGAAGACGGTTCGATCACGGTTCGGGACAGCGCCTTGACGGGCGAGCCGATGGTGTTTCCATTGACCAAGATCCTGCTGGCGGTGGATCGGCTGCGCCTGTTCGACGAAAACAAGGCTGCCGATCCGTCGGCGGTGTCGGTGTCTTTCCAATTGAAACAGCCCGGCAAGCTGCCGGCCGCCCATTTTGGAACCGTCGCACGGATGGGCCCGGTCAGTCGCGGAATTCCACCGGTCAATGCCCAGATTCGCTTGATTGGCCTCAAGCTGAAAACACTGGGGACATTGCTGCCACCGGCCACACGTACCGCTATAGGTGGCGACGGCCTCGATTCCGGTATGGCACTGGCACTCAACGATGGCCGCATCAGCCTCGACGCCCTTGCCTTGACCGACCGCAATGTGCGCTACGACACGATTCACGTGCGAGGCACACTGGACGCTCCCGTCGTAGAGATCGCGCCGGTCCTTGCTGGGGTGTTTCGGGTCAAAGATGGCGTACTCAACCTCGGCAAGAGTGGTCTGGGTGCGGGCATCAGTATCGCCGAAAGCAGCGTCGATGTGGCCAAAGAGGTCGGTTCCGGCACCTTGAAGGTTGGAAAGAAGCTGCTGGGCGGCCTTTTCGACACGGGGAAGGGTTTGGCAACGCTGGACACCAAGCAGGTGGAAAAAGGCCTTGTCGGCTCCACAGTGGGCACCATCGATCTTTCCTTGGGTGCGGTTGGGGGGGCCGGCAGTGCTGCTGGTGGCGGAGTGGGCAAATCGGTTTCCGACCTGACAGGCACTGCCGCCGTGCAAGCCTGGAACAAGGGTATTTCAACCCGCTACCAAACCGCCATGCAGCAGGCACAAGCGGCCCTTGCGAAAATGCCCTATCCGCCAGTTACCCAATGATCGTTTAAATCAAAATTGAAGTTAATGCTCTGTTGATCATCAACGTGGCTTCAAGTTGTGGTATGGGCTCGATTTCATCGATGCAATATCGTGCCTAAAAACATTTCCTTCGGTCCGTTCTCAGGAAACATGCATTGAAAAAACCCTAATGGCCCCAAGTGGACAAATCTGTAATTGGCAAGGCAACAATGCGGGAGACCTGGGGCGCTTTGCAGCGGTGTGCCGGCTGCGGAACTCTTTTTTGTTTATTGAACCCTCCCCGCGGCAAGCCGCGGGGAATGCGTTCGCCATCGCGGTTCACGTGCACGCATCTGCAACACGTTGATACAGGCGCATCCGTGAACGATGCCCGTATTTGAGGCGGCAGGAAGTTCCTCGACATGCATGACCACCATGACGCTTACCGCTAATGAGAATGAGAGCCCAATGATAACAGTCAGAAAATATGCATGGAAATCTATCGCACTGCTAACGTTGCTGTTACTATCAGTGATCGATACGGTTTCCGCTGCTGATTATCGTCCGTTGATCGGCCGCTGGCAACGCACAGACGGTGGCTATGTCATTGAAATCCGCCGGGTGGCTATCGATGGCACCATGGAGGCAGGCTATTACAACCCCCGCCCCATCAATGTCTCAATGGCCAAAGCATCCACGTTCAAGGATCACCTCAAGGTCGAGGTGGAGCTGCGCGACACCGGATATCCGGGTTCCACCTACACCCTGCTTTACGATCCGGACAAGGACGCCCTGCTCGGCTTTTATTACCAGGCCGTCCAGAGGCAAAACTTTGACGTAATATTTGTTCGTATGAAATAATTAAGGCCCGGTCATGGTGAGGTTCGGCTTGATCGCTCATGCCGTGAGCTACCGATCAAGCCTTTTACGACCAGTTGCGTAACTTGAAGACGATTCAGCAATAAAACGGCCGCGAATTGGCCATCCAGACGCGATCATATGTGGACCACGCCCGCGTATTCCGTCTCCGCCCATACTGTCGAGATCATGCCTCACCATGCATGCTGCTTTTCTCCCTAACCGAAACTGGCGGCGATCAACGGGCGCCGCTTTTTACCGTAACGACCGACTGAGTGGGCATAAAATGCAAGTACGACCATGGAGGAAACCGATGGCTGCAAAAACAACCCGCGAGGAAAAAAGAAAGGCCGATCCATACCTGGATCGGCGTTCGGGTGAAGATCGGCGAGAAGCCTACGACCTGGATCATTTTGCCGGAGGCGGTCTCGAACGAAGAGGTGAAAAGGAACGGCGCAAGCGCAAAGAGAGGCGCCAAGACTGCGTCAAAGTCTCTACATGGTCCTCCGTTTGCCCGACAAATGAAACCGACCCACCAGAGCAATAAAGGTACGATCATGAAAAATATCCTATCGTTTTTCAAACTCACCGCCCAGGGCGGCCTTCATGAAATCCAATGCAGGCATCCGCCTGGGCAATTGGGTTCAGGCAAAAAGCCTCGATAAGCCGCCGATCTACCGCTTCGTCAAAGCCCTGGTGTCCGGACTGGTCGGCGCTGAAAAAAGGCGGTTTCAAACCAGCGCTCATCGATGCCGGAAAGGGTCAGCGCGAAATCGTCCATCGGGTCGAAGATATTGGGGATGGAGAATGTACCGCACGTTTTCCGCATGCTCCCACCGGATTTGCCGGCCAGGTCAAGATCGTCGCCTACGATCGCATTGCACCGTTGAAAGCCGGCCTGGGAGATGTTCGCCTGGTGATGAACCACATGGGACTGGGGCCGGCGCAGACCGCTTGAACCGGAGGGCTGAGGAGATAGCTGGTAAGCACGATATATTCAGGAACAAGAAGAGACAGGCACATTTTCAATACTTATCATTTTCAACAGTTTCTAAACCGCTAATCACCGTCACCTGAAAGGATCACTATGTTATCGAAAAAAACGAATGCCTTCAAATGGATATTCCTGCCTGTAATCATTGCACCAATGATCTTCTCCGCCTGCTCCCAGCGATCCATGCAGGGGGCGGGCCAGGGGGCCGCCACCGGCGCGGCGGTCGGGGCCGTCGGGGGGATGGTCACGGCCCTGGTTTTTGGCGGCAACGTCGGTGAAGCCGCCGCCCGGGGAGCCGTGTATGGCGGCAGCACCGGTGCCGCCGCCGGCGCCATCTCCGGCGCCGTGGCCGACAGCAACCAGAAAAAAGCCCAAGAGGCCGCCGAACTGGAAGCGCTGAGGAAAAGGCTGGGTGACGATGCCTTCAACGGCCTGGCCGCCCTGGTGGAATGCAAACACGAGGTCGCCCAGGGATACGGCCGCACGGCGGCGCAGTCCGACAACGCGGATTTCGCCCTGGCCGGTCTCTGGCTGCAGGTGATCACCTATGCGGACAGCCGCCAGGAGGACCAAGCCCGGGCGTTGCTGCCGGACCTGGTGAAACAAGACAGCAAACTCTCCTCCGAATCCCAGGCGGAAACCGAAATGCAGGCTGCCCGTAAAAAACTGATGGATATCCGGCAAGAGTATAAGTTGCCCAGAGAATGTGGCTGAAACCCAATCTGAGCGTTTCAATTTTTTACAGATACCGTAATTGGTTTGTCTGCTTTACTTTTCGGTTTACCGATCTTAAAAATTAGAAACCCGTTGGGATTGCCGATCTCAACGCTTAACCGGCGTCAGCCGACATCCCGCATAGTCCACTATAGCGGACATGCCAGCTTCCTTGGTTCTGCGGCAAGCTCGACAATCGCTCAATTTGGGTGGAAGCTGAAGGCAGCGATTGTCCCATCGATGAGCGAAAAGTACTGAATGCGTCCCCTCGCCCCTTCGGGGAGAGGGACAGGGTGAGGGGAATCTTGAGAGCGTTTATCAAGGCGAACCGGCGGTCGAGTGAGATAAAAAAGTGCATTAAAGCCATCTTCACCGGAGAAAGGCAACGCAATGAAACATCATTGCCATCATTCTCATGCTCTACCTCTCTGCGATTTTGAACGGATGTATTTTCAAGGATTTAAAGGAGGAGTTGGCGGAATTTGATCAATCCTATGCCATTGCCGGGAAAATTTCGAACCATGAGCAGGCGATAGGCCCCGTGCTGGTCATCCTCTACAGCCATTCAGAAGAGCAGAAGACCGTTCAGCAAATTGTTTTCACCGAAGCCACGGGTGATTTTTCGTTTCTGGTCCACCCGGGCAACTACAGCTTGGCGGCATTTGCGGATACAAACAGCAATATGGCCTGGGACATGGGCGAATTCGCTGGACGATTTGGCACACCAGATGAGATCGTCATTCCTTCCCAGACCGCTGTCGGAACGGCGGACGACGGTAATGTTACCGGGCTTGAGATGGCTTTAAAACCGCCCGGCGGGATCCTGTCCGACTTCCCCTCGCTGGACGACACGAGTCTCTTCGAAGCCAAATCCCTTGTACGCCTGGGCACGCTCGCTAATCTCGACGATTCAATTTTCGCTCAGGAGAACGGCTCGTTAGGGTACTGGAAACCGGCCACATTCTTGAAAGCGCTTGGTTTTGGGATCTATTTTCTGGAGCCTTTCGACCCCGCAAAGACCCCGGTCCTTTTTGTCCATGGCGCGGTGGGAACACCCGTGGGGTATTCACCGATGGTGGACGCCATGGATCGAGATCAATTTCAGCCCTGGTTCTTCTATTATCCCTCCGGTGTTCGGCTGACGTCCGTCGCCGACGCACTGAGCGAAACATTGGTCATGCTTCGCAAGGCCTACGATTTTAATACGCTGGTCGTCACCGCCCACAGCATGGGCGGGCTGGTATCCCGGGCGTTCATCAAAAGCTATTCTCAGACGGACAACCCGGCGGAGGTCAACCTGTTCGTTTCCATATCAACACCTTGGGGCGGTTCGCGAATGGCAGCCAAAGGTGCGGAGGAAGCACCGGTGGCCGTCCCTTCCTGGCACGATATGGGACCGGACAGCGACTTTATTAGGAATCTGTTCGCCGAACCGCTGCCTGCGGGGGTGGATCATCATCTGTTCTTCAGTTTCAAGGGAGATTGCAGCCTGTTCATGGCCAACAACGACGGAACCGTGGAATTGGAAAGTCAACTGGACTACCGCGCCCAGCGGGAAGCCAGGACGACCATCGGCCTCAACGAAGACCACGGGAGCATCCTGGAAAGCCAAGAGTTGATCGGTGAGTACAATCGACTACTCAGCACGCTCGTGAATAGGGCTGACAGGCAATGAACGGCTGAACCTTAAATCGAAAACGCCTCGACCCCGTCTTTGGGGTAGCGGCGTTTTTTTTTCACAATAAAATCCGGATGCTTGCGTGTTCAGCGTTCCTCCAGAATCTCTCCACGTGTGCTGACGACGACCTGCCGGCTCGGCACATTCACCCCGGAGGCCTCCATTCCCTTTTTCACGATCATGGGCAGACCGGAACAGCAGGGCACCTCCATGATCATGGTGGTGACGCTTTTCACGCCCGCCGTCTTGAATATCTCGGCAAACTTGTCGATGTAGGACTGGACATCGTCAAATTTCGGGCAGCCCAGCATGACGGTCTTGCCTTCCAGATAATCCCGGTGCAGGCTGGGAAAGGCCACGGGCACACAGTCTGCCGTCACCAGCAGGTCGGCGCCTTTGAGAAACGGTGCCGTGGGCGGGATGAGGCGGATCTGGATCGGCCAGTGGGTCAGGGCGGAGGCGGCCTTTTCAAAGGAGGTGGGGATGTTGGCGCTCTGACAGCCGGCTGCCGGTGCAAAGCTCTGGATCTGGGTGGACGGGCAGCCGCAGGGCATGGTCTGCTTCTCTTCATGTCCCTTGTGTGTCTCCAGGTGTTTTTCCACGGCCGCTTCGTCGAAATCCTCGGCCTGACGTTCGATGATCTGCAGGGCATCCTGGGGGCAGTCGCCGAGGCAGGCCCCTAAGCCGTCGCACAGGTTTTCGGAAATCACCTTGGCTTTGCCGTCGATGATCTTCAGGGCGCCCTCGGCGCAGGAGATGACGCAGTTGCCGCATCCGTCGCAGCGTTCTTCATCGATTTCAATGATCTTTCGGGTCACTTTCATAGCAATGTCTTCCTGGCCTCTGTCCGGCCGCTTTCGGTCATCAGTTCTTGCGCAATAATCGTCTCTATCTTCTCGGGCTGGAGTCCGTTTTCCTTTATTCGGTCTTCCAGGTTGGCTATCCAGTCCGCGTCGTAGAGCACCTTGAAGTTCAGGGTTTCTGCTTCCCGCGGGTGATGGTGGTGGCCGACGATGTCGCACACCTCTTCCACCAGCGGGGGTTTAGCCCCCAATTTTTCCAGGATCCCGCGGGCCACGGCAGGCCCCTCCTGCTCCTGGTACCTGGCCTCGCTGCTGCCGTGCTTTTTCTCCGCCTCGACGATGCCGATATCGTGCAGGTAGGCCGCACACAGTACGACCGCCGGGTTGCTCCCCTCGGCCCGACCGATGCGTTCGGCGTAGCGGGCCACCCGGGTGGCATGGCCGATGCGCTTGAAGTCGCTCCTGAAATAGCGTTTCATCTCGATGGCCACACGGTCCTTGAGCAGGTCTTCCTTTTGCAACAAGAACTCCTCGGGCAGCGTGCCGATACACTGCTCGGCATACTGGCAGTAAGCCGCGCAGCCGAAATCCAGGTCCGGGTTGACGAAGCGGTGCTGGCATTTGGGGCACTTGCGGGCCGTGTCGTCCTTGAAGAACTCGACGCTGGCACCGCATTTGGGGCACGGAACCTCATAAATGGCACCGGGCTTCCAGTAGAGCGTGTCCTGTCCGGGGCATTTCATGGTGGTCCTCCTTTGTTTTACCTAACCCGAATAAACCGGTGCTGTTAAAAAGGCGTAGGCCGTATATAACGAACTGCAAGCACCAATACTTAAATAACAAATCTCAAATAAGTTCCAAATTACAATACCCAAATCTCAAAAAAGGGCCCAAACCAGCAATTGTCTGTCATTTTGATTTCTCCAATATTGGCGATTGGTGTGTTCTTTCTTCACGGTTATACGGTTTGAAAATTTGAATTTGACGATTGTGATTTATTTGTCATTTGGTTTTTGGCTGTTGTTATTTAGGCGAATTTATCGGCTGCCGGTAACCCGGCAGCCGATTCTCTTTCAATATGTCTGCTATAGCGCAGTCTACTACCCCAAAATGGCCTTCAGGTCCTCATCCGGGGTGCCGATGGGCATGAGGTTGAAGTTTTTCACCAGCACATCCAGCACGTTGGGGGTAATGAAAGCCGGCAGACTGGGTCCCAGGCGGATGTTCTTGATGCCCAGGTGCAGCAGGGAGAGCAGGATCACGCAGGCTTTCTGCTCGTACCAGGAGAGGATCATGGACAGCGGCAGGTCGTTGACCCCGCACTCGAAAGCCCCGGCCAGGGCCACGGCGATCTGGATGGCCGAATAGGCGTCGTTGCACTGCCCCACGTCCAGCAGACGGGGAATGCCACCGATGTCGCCCAGGTCCTTGTCGAAAAAGCGGAACTTGCCGCAGGCCAGGGTCAGGACCACGCAGTCCGCGGGGATCTTTTCGACCAGCTCGGTGTAGTAGTCGCGCCCCGGTTTAGCGCCATCGCAGCCGCCCACCAGGAAAAAGTGCCGGATGGCCTTGCTCTTCACCGCTTCGATGACCGTGGGGGCCACGCCCATGACCGCATTTCTGGCAAAGCCGACCATGACCTGCTTGCCGGGGACGTCCGCTTCAAAACCTGGCAGTTCCAGGGATTTATTGATGGCCGGGGTGAAGTCTTTCTCGACAATGTGGGTGACGCCGGGCCAACCGACAAGGCCGGTGGTGAAGATGTTCCCCTCGTAGGACTCCCTGGGCTTCTGGATGCAGTTGGTGGTCATGACGATGGCACCGGGAAAGGCGGCGAACTCTTTGGCCTGATTCTGCCAGGCCGTGCCGTAGTGGCCGATAAAATGGCTGTACTTCTTCAGCTCCGGATAGCCGTGGCAGGGCAGCATTTCGCCGTGGGTATAGACGTTGATGCCCTTGCCTTCGGTCTGCTTCAGGATGAGATCCAGGTCCTTCAGGTCGTGGCCGGAGACAAGGATGGCCTTACCTTTTTTGGCGCCCAGGGGCACGGCGGTGGGCACGGGGTGCCCGTAGGTGCCGGTGTTTCCGGCATCCAGCAGTTCCATGGCCCGCAGGTTGACTTCTCCGCACTTAAGCGCCAGGCCGACGTAGTCGTTAACGCCCAGGCTGTTGTCCAGGGTGGCCGCCAGGCCTTCGTAGATATAGGCATAGATTTTTTCATCTTCCTGACCCAGGATACGGGCATGGTCGGCATAGGCGGCCAGCCCCTTGATGCCGTATACGATCAGTTCACGCAGGGAGAGGATGTCCGGGTTGACGGTCGCATCGGACTTGACGCCCACCGTTTCGCCCTGGGCCACCATGCCGGCCTGGTCGGCCGCGGGAACGAAGGTGGCCGGGCCGTCGGCGAGGGCCACCGTGCCGCCGGCCGCCTGAACCTTGGCTTTGAGCGCGTCACGATGCTTGACGGCCTCCTTGACCAGGACCACGAACCGGGCCGGGTCGAAATCGACATTGGTCAGGGTGGAGAAAATGGCTTCGCAGGTGAACTGGTTGACGGCCGGGTCACTGACATTGACCTTGGCCCCGGCGACCGCCACCTGGGCGATGCCCTTGGTCGCATAAACGAGAAGATCCTGAAGGGCAGCAACCTCGGGCTGCTTGCCGCATACGCCGATCTTGGTGCATCCTTCGCCTTTGGCTGTCTGCTCGCACTGAAAACAAAACATGGTGATTCCTCCTTTGATTGTGGGAATTCTGATTACTGTTATCGTTGCCGTTATCGCTTTTTTTGTCGCTGGTGCCGAATCCTGTTTGACCCGGTTGATCCTCTTCTACATGCTTTAATTTTAATTGTCCTTGACCTGGGTCAACAGGTTGATTCATTTTTTTGCAGATCGACATGCGCTGCCTTGGAGCCATCCTGACCATAAACGATCGACGGCCAGTACACCTTGACTTATATCAAAAATCCAAGCAAAATTATTGCTTTGAACCGCGACAGCGAGTGCATGCCCCGCCGCTTGCGGCGGGCTTAGCGAGCGAACTGAAAATCGCTTTTTTTATCCTTACGGTGAACCTCCCCGCGGCTTGCCGGGGGGAGGTTCAAAACAACCGTTTTTTCGACAATCGCAGCAACCGGTGCAATATAGGATCAGGTGAATCGTGCCCAAGGCCTCAGGACTTCACAACGGCAGGTAGTCATTAGCTATAATTGTAGTTTTGAAAATATGCATTGCAACCGGGAAAAGCAATTAAGTGCATGGAGGATGACGCCAGATGAAAAAAATAAGCCGAATTCTTTCAGTCACTCCGCTTTTCAAGGGGCTGTCGGAACAGGAACTCGATGAAATCAGCGGCATCACCATCGACCGGTATTACAAACGCGGCGAATCCATATTCATGGAGGGTGAACAGGCCAACGGCTTTTATATCGTCGCCGACGGTCAGGTAAAAATTTTCAAGACATCCATGGAGGGAAAAGAGCAGATCCTGCACATCTATGGCCCTGGCAACCCCTTTGGCGAAGTGCCGGTCTTCTCCGGCTCCCGGTTCCCGGCCAATGCCCAGGCCCTGGTCAAGAGCCATATCCTCTTTCTGCCCCGAAATGCGTTTGTGCGCCTGATTGCCGATCACCCGTCCCTGTCCATGAACATGCTCGGCGAGCTATCCATGCGATTGCGGCAGTTTACCGTCCAGATCGAAAATCTCTCATTGAAGGAGGTCCCTTCACGCCTGGCATCCTACCTGATCTATCTGGCCAGGGAGCAGGATAGTCCGGAACACGTGACCCTGGCGATTTCAAAAGGGCAGCTGGCCAGCCTGCTGGGCACGATTCCGGAAACACTTTCACGGATCTTTGCCAAAATGTCCGCCCAGGGTCTGATCCGGGTCGAAGGCAAAGAACTTTATCTGCTGGACCCACTCGGGCTGGAAGATCTGGCCGCGGCCGGGAAGCTGGCCGAATAAAAAAATCCTGCATTTTTAAATTGACACATTGTGGTAGTTAATTTATGTTTAGCGCAATGAACACGCTGCCACGCCACAACCGCCCGATTTTTGCCGGGCGTTTACTATGCCTGATGGTCATGGCGATACTGCTGGCCAATCCTGTCCTGGCAAGTGTATCAGCCGCGCTGGCCTGCAATGGCCGTTGCTGTTGCACCGATGCCGAAGAATCCGCCGCGGTCACGATTCGCAGCGTCACATCCGCACAGGCAGCCTGCTGCCGGCCGACGGATGCAGCGTCGTGCCACATGTCCGCAGGCAGCCAGCCGGACACAGCGCCGGCATTGATCCACACCCCTGATCGTCAAACCACGGATCCCGTCCAGCTGCTTGCGGGCAAAAGCCGCACCGCGTCCGACCTTCTGCCATTCACCTTCCCCGGTTCACGGGTCGCCGGCGTCCCGGCGTTATCGGACCCACCGCTCTACCTGCGAACCTGTCGTCTGATCTGTTGATATTTTCTCCTGTCGCCTGAAGAATTAATCGGTACCGGCAATGTCTGCCGCAGGCCATTTAGACACTGCCGTGTTATGCAGATGTTTCCTCTTCAGGCGTTATCCTTCAGTCTGCCCCCCTGGGTTATCAATCGCATTGAATTCTTGCCGCGGCGATTCGCGGAGAATGTTCTGCCTGTAGCAGCAGTGATAGGCAGCACCGTAGACATGTATATCGATTTCCAATTCGCTCGCTATCGCGGTTCAGCAGCAACCAACGCATTGAGGAGCTATACCTAATGACTGCAAAGAAAAAATCATCCAAAGCCAGCACCATTGAAGCCAAGAAAGCCGTCGTTATGAACAGCGGAAAAAAGAACCCGACCCCCATCGTCATCGCAGCCGTGGTCGTCATCGCCATGGCTGCCGTCCTGGGCTTCTTCCTGTTCCCGGGAGGCGAGTCCCCGGGGATTACGGCAGCCAACGCACCGTCGGGGACCCCGATCGCCGAGAAGGGCCGTTTCACCTACCAGCTAAGCCTGTTCGATGACGGGAAAGCCCGTCATTTTCAATATGCCGACACGGAAAGCAAGACCACCATCGGCTATTTCATCCTGAAAAGTACCGATGGCGTCATCCGGGCAGCCTTTGATGCCTGCGACGTCTGTTGGCGGGCCGGCAAGGGCTATTACCAGGAAGGCAGCAGCATGGTCTGCCGCAACTGCGGACGCCGTTTCGAGTCAGTGATGGTCAACGAGGTCCAGGGGGGCTGTAATCCGGCGCCGCTGGAACGGACCATCCAGGGCGACCAGGTGGTGATCCTGGAGGAGGATCTGAAAAAGGGCCAGACCTATTTTAACTTCTCCAAAGAGGCTTAAATCATGCGCCTGACCGATATTTCCATAAAAAACCTGATGCGGCGCAAGGCCAAAGCCGGATTTATCATGGCCGGCCTGGTGGTGGGTGTGGCCGCCATGGTGGCGGTGATCGGTTTCGTGCGCACCATGACGGCCGAAATCAATCACAAGATGGAGCGATACGGGGCCAACATTCTGATTCTGCCCAAAACCGAAGATCTTCAACTCAGCTATGGCGGGCTCAATCTGGGCGGCGTATCCGTTGGCGTGCAGCCGATCCGTCAGGCGGACCTGCATCGCCTCTCCACCATTAAAAACGCCGCCAATATCGCCGCCACCGGACCGACCCTGCTGGGTGTGGTTTCCGCCAACGGCCGCGACGTGCTGTTGGCCGGCATCGACATGAACCGCGTCGACGTCCTGAAACCATGGTGGAGCCTGTCCGGCAACCGGCCCGACAGCAGTGCCGTGCTGGCCGGTGCCCAAACCGCCAGTTTGCTGAACCTGACCATCGGCCAGACGGTCGACATCAATGGCAGGCGTATGCGCGTGTCCGGCATTCTGGGTACCACCGGCAGCCAGGACGACCAGTTGCTGTTTGCCGAGCTGTCGACCGCCCAGGCCATCCTGGGCAAGCTGGGCCAGATCTCCATGGTGGAGGTGGCGGCCCTGTGCCACGACTGCCCCATCGACGATATGGTTCAACAAATCTCGGGCGCGCTTCCCGACGCCAAAGTCATGGCCATCCAGCAGGTGGTCAAAGGGCGCATGGACACGCTTCACCGCTTCAGCGCCTTCTCCATGGGCATGTCCGCAGTGGTCATCCTGGTGGGCAGCCTGGTGGTACTCACCACCATGATGAGCAGTGTCCGCGAACGAAAAGAGGAGATCGGCATTTTTCGGGCCATGGGGTTTCGCAAAAGCCATGTGATGGGCATCATCTTTTCCGAAGCTGCCATCATCTCCGGTCCGGCCGGCCTCATCGGCTATCTGGCGGGCACCGGGGCCACGTTCATCGCCGTGCGGTTTTTTTCAGACATGGACCATGCGGCGACCGCCTGGGATCCGCTGCTGTGCGGCGGTGCGATTCTGTTGGCCATGGTAGTAGGACTGACGGCCAGCGTCTATCCGGCAATCATGGCCGCCCGGTTGGACCCCAACACTGCCCTGCGGTCACTTTAGGCCTTAAGATGATTAGTTTGGACCGCGTTATCGGTCGTCGCAGTATACCCAATACGGCTTCCTCCCTCTAGCCTTGCCAAATTAATCATCTTAACGCCTATATAGGAGACGATTATGAGCAGTATCCACGCCCAAGGTCTGGGCAAATCCTATGGCCGGGGCAGCGGAACGGTCCATGCCCTGTCCGACGTCAGCTTTACCATCGACAGCGGGGAATTCGTCGGCATCATGGGAGAATCGGGGGCAGGAAAATCCACCCTGCTCTCCATCCTCGGTGCCATGAACACGCCCACCACGGGAATGTTGGCGGTGGACGACATCGATGTCTACGATCTGAAATCGGAGCAGCGCGCCGATTTTCGTCGGGAGTTTCTTGGCTTTGTTTTCCAGAGCTTCCACCTGATCCCCTATCTGACCCTGTTGGAAAACGTCATGCTGCCGCTGACCACCATCCGCATGCCCAAATCGGAAAAGCGGCGCAAGGCCCAGGCTGCACTCGATCGGGTGGGACTGGGAGGAAAAGGTGAGCGACTGCCCGGCGAAGCCTCGGGGGGAGAAAAGGAGCGCTGCGCCATCGCCCGGGCCATCGTCAACGCCCCGCCGGTGCTGTTGGCCGACGAACCCACGGGCAACCTGGACACAAGCACCAGCGACGCGGTCATGAACCTGTTCACGGGCTTGAACGCTGAGGGCACGACCATCGTCATGGTCACCCACAACCCGCGGTGTGCCACCCACGTGCACCGTATTCTCAATGTGGCTGATGGACGGCTGTTGAAGGGTATCTCCGTGGCACCGCCATCCCAATGAATGTGATCCGGGTGGTGCGCGCCAATCGCCTTAAGGGGCGGACGTGAGCACTGTATTGGGTTAAGTGTCGGGCGCGCCGTGAACCGGATGCGTTTCGATTACGCGGCAGACCGCTGAAAACTGCCGGGCGGTCTTTTCAGGGGATGAGGCGGTTTGCCATACGGCGCCGAGAACGGCAATGCCCTTGAACCCGAGGGATGCGGCCGTGACTGCCCGCTGCGCATCGAGCCCCCCCAGGGCAATCACGGTGTGCTTTGTCCGGGACAGGAAGCGTCTTAATTCCGAATGGTCAAAGGCCGCCCGGTAACCTGGCTTGGAGATACTGTCGAAGATGGGGCTCAGCAGAATATAATCGAACAGGCCGTCGTGTTCAGGGATGTCCATGATCCGATGGAAGGCTGAGGAGAGGCGGCACCCCGGCAGCGCCTGCCTGAGCTGCCGAAGGCGCTGCAGGTTGTGGGTCCTTTCTTTTTCCGAAAAATGAATGCCCATGAGATCGAAACGATCGAGCAGTCTCGGGTGGCCGTGGACCATGATCCGCGGGTGATACGAAACAGGTACCTGTCTCAGGTAATCGGCGATCTGCCTGTCGGTTTGCCCAGGTTTTCTAAGGTGAACGGTGGCCGACGACTGATGCAGGACCCTGCAGACCACTTCCGGTTCATCGGGAATATCCTCAGGCGGAGAGATGATGATCAGGTGTTTTATTTCTTCTCCATCTTCTGCTTCAATTTCTTTTCAATTTCGGCAAACAGGTTTTGCTTTTTCTGATCCTGCTGGGCCTTGATGGACGCCACCTTCTCTTTCATGACGTCTTTGCCCTTTTTGAATTTTTTTAACTCCTGCTCCAGGCGGGTTTCTTCGGTGTCTCTCGGCAGGTCCTCGATGGCCAGGTGGTTGCCCACGACAATCCGATCATTGAATCCGCTTTTCACCGTATCGACGATGCCCTGTTCCTTGAACCGATTGAGCAGGTAACTGCCCTTTTCGTCCGAATAGTCGAGCAGGCGACACACGGACTCGATGGACGGTGGCGCACCCTCCCGGTGATCCAGGACCCGGACGGCGGCAACAAACAGATGGGCGGTGCTATATAAATCGTTCGCTTTCATGATGGTCCATCCCTGCGTTGCAAGGTTTTGGGTGCGGCCACTGTCGGCCAATTTCTTGACATCCCCCGGCAAGGAGAGTAACATTTGCCGTTGAATTGTCAAGCGACAACCGGCCCGCGCTTCCCGGGGTCGGATATTCCTTCAAACCATTATTATTCAAAGGTGTTGTAACCGTTTTCCGTGTTACCAGCGCGGTCGGTATCGACCATGCCAAACAGAGCATCGGGGGATGAAATCATGACCGAGATTATCGATGTAACGGCGAGAGAAATTCTGGATTCCAGAGGCAACCCCACCGTGGAAGTGGAGATGATGCTGGCATGCGGCGCCACCGGCCGGGCGGCGGTTCCCTCCGGCGCCTCCACAGGCACGCGCGAAGCCCTGGAGCTGCGCAACACCCGCGCCAAGCGCTACGGCGGCAAGGGCGTGGTCACAGCCGTGAAGAATGTCAACACCACGATCGCCGACGAAATCCGTGGGATGGACGCATCCGACCAGTTGACCCTGGACGCCTGCATGCTGGCCCTGGACGGCACGGCCAACAAATCCAAGCTGGGCGCCAACGCCATCCTGGGCGTCTCCATGGCGGCGGCCCGGGCGGCGGCCTCTGCCTTCGGCCTTCCCCTGTTCCGCTACCTGGGCGGTGTAAACGCCAGGATCCTTCCGGTGCCCATGATGAATGTAATCAACGGCGGCGCCCACGCGGCCAACAACCTGGACATCCAGGAATTCATGATCGTCCCCTTCGGCGCAACCACGATCGCCCAGGCCATCCAGATGGGCGCCGAGACGTTTCATGCACTGAAAAAAATCCTCAAGTCAAAAGGACTGAGCACGGCCGTGGGCGATGAGGGTGGATTCGCACCGGATCTCAAATCAAACGAAGAGGCCCTGAGCTTCATCATGGAAGCCATCAAGTCCGCCGGCTACACCCCCGGCAAAGATATGGGCCTGGCCCTGGATGTGGCGGCCAGCGAATTGTACACGAAGAAAAAATATGTCCTCAAGGGCGAAAACAAATCCCTGTCCGCCGTTGAAATGGTGGATTATTTCGAAGACTTGGTGGAAAAATACCCCATCTTGTCCATCGAGGACGGCCTGGCCGAGCAGGACTGGGAAAACTGGGCCGTGCTGACCGACCGTCTGGACGAGTACATTCAGATCGTGGGCGACGATATCTTCGTCACCAACCCGGCCATCTTTGCCAAGGGCATCGAAGACGGCATCGCCAATTCCATTCTGATCAAGCTGAACCAGATCGGCACGGTTACCGAAACCCTCGACGCCATCGAAATGGCCAAGCAGGCCGGATACACCACTGTGATCTCCCACCGCAGCGGTGAAACCGAAGACGCGTTTATTGCCGACCTGGCCGTGGCGGTAAACAGCGGCCAGATCAAGACCGGTTCGCTGTCGCGGTCCGACCGCATCGCCAAGTACAACCAGCTGATCCGCATCGAAGAGCGGCTGGGCGCGGGCGCACAATTCGCCAAGGAGATCTTCATTGGCGATTAGGGGCGGTACTTAACGAAAGATATATAGCTGAAAAATCACAATAACCAAAAAACAAATAACAAATAAATTACAATGACCAAAATTTTAAATTCCAAACCTTAAGATCTTAAAGAAAGAAGATTCCAATCTTTTTTTGTGATTTGGATATTATAATCTGGAATTTATTTGAGATTTTTTATTTGTAATTTGTTTTTTTATTTATGGTACCTCTCAAAATGAAGAGAACTTCAATCATAGTAACATGGGCCGTGTTTTCGGTAATGTTTCTCACCGCGACCACACCCGGCCCGGCCGTCGCTTACATACTCGAAGGCCCCCATGTCCTCGAGCTCAGCGCCGAAGCCATGGGTACCATCGCTGCCCTCCAGGCCAATCAGAAACTGCTGATTTATCCGCAGAGCCCGGAATCAGCACCGGCTGTCTATGATGAAACCGCCACCTACGTGATGCCGGAGCGGTTTCGTTCGGATATCGTCTCCGACCAGATTCAGCGAACCCAACTGGTGTTTGCCGACAGTTCGATCACGGTGATCGACGGCCGGTTGGCCATGGGTGAAGACCCGTTCGATATCTACCAGCAACTGCTGCGAAGCCGGACCCGTCCTCGATTGATGCGAACCCTCAACCGGCTGGGGGTCGAGACGGCCATAACCAGCCTCGGGCGGCTTGAGGAAACCGTGGTGTTCGTCCTGGGCGCCCGTTATCCCGATGAATCCGTATCCCAACTGGCCATCGACAAGGAGACCTTTCTCCCCGTTCGTCTGCTGCTGGTGGACCGCGGGGTGGCTGGCGCCGACAGGCGTTTAGAGATAGTTTACCGGAACTGGCGGAAAGTCCAAAGTGGATGGTTCCCTTTCCAGGTTGATTTTACGATCAACGGTCGCCTGGCCCGGGAGATCCGGGTGGCCGATCTTCGCATCAATCCATCCATCCCGGCAGACCTGATGGACCTGGAGGCATTGAAAGCAACGGCAGCGCGAAGCGATGCCGATACACCCCAGGCACAAAAACAGGAAGCGGTGGATGCGGTGCAGCAGGCGGTGCAGGACTTTCGGAAAAAATTTGAATAGCCGGTTTTCCAAACCGGTCAAATATGGTACAGGCAGTCACAAATCAGCGCACCTGCCGGCGATGGGTCGGTACAATTGAAGTTTAATACGACTGGCAGTTCTCCAATACCGGCTTACCCGGGTTACCATTTCGATCGAGGTTTTCTATGGGGTATGACACCAAGTATATTTTCGTTACCGGAGGGGTTCTCTCATCCCTGGGCAAGGGCCTGGCATCGGCCTCCATCGGCGCGCTGCTGGAAAGCCGGGGGCTGACGGTCACCATCCAGAAGCTGGACCCGTATATCAACGTGGATCCGGGGACCATGAATCCTTTTCAGCACGGGGAAGTATTTGTCACCGATGACGGCACCGAAACCGATCTCGACCTGGGGCATTACGAGCGCTTCACCAATGCCAAACTGGGCAAGGACAACAACTTCACCACAGGAAAAATCTACCACAGCGTCATCACCAAGGAACGCCAGGGAGAATACCTGGGCGGCACGGTGCAGGTCATCCCCCATATTACCGACGAGATCAAAGACAGCATCCGCAAGGCATCCAATGGCGTGGATGTGGTCATCGTGGAGATCGGCGGCACCATCGGCGACATCGAAAGCCTCCCCTTTCTGGAAGCCATCCGCCAGTTTCACAACGATGCGGGCAAGGACAACGTCATTTATATCCACCTGACCCTGGTGCCCTACATCGGCACCGCCGGGGAAGTGAAAACCAAACCCACCCAGCACAGCGTCAAGGAACTGCGCAGCATCGGCATCCAGCCGGACATCCTCTTGTGCCGCACCGACCGCATGCTCAGCCCCGACATCAAGGCCAAGATCGCCATGTTCTGCAATGTGGGTGCGGATGCGGTAATCACGGCCAAGGACGTCAACTGCATCTATGAAGTTCCCCTGCTCTTTCACCAGGAGGGGCTGGACAACAAAATCGTCGAACTGCTCAACATCTGGACCCGCGCACCTCGTCTGGAAAACTGGGAGACCCTGTGCCGGCAGATGAACGACCCCGCTTACGAGGTCACCATCGCCATCGTCGGCAAATATGTGGATCTCACCGAATCCTACAAGAGCCTCAACGAAGCCCTGATCCACGGTGGCATCCCCAGCCGGGCCAGGGTCAACCTGAAATTCGTGGACTCGGAGACCATCGATGCCAATACCTGCAGCCTGAGCCTGGAAGGGGTGGACGGCGTGCTGGTGCCGGGCGGTTTCGGTTCACGCGGCGTGGAAGGCAAGATCTGCTCAGCCCGGTATGCCCGGGAAAATCAGATCCCCTATTTCGGCATCTGCCTGGGCATGCAGATCGCCGTCATCGAATTCGCCAGGAACCTGGCCGGACTGGACCGGGCCAACAGCACTGAATTCGACCCGAGCACCCCCCATCCGGTGATCTATCTCATGGAAGAGTGGTTCGACGACAAATCCGGAACCATCCAGCGGCGAGACATCCATTCGGACAAGGGTGGCACCATGCGTTTAGGGGCGTATCCCTGCAAGCTGGAAAAGGACACCGTCGCCTACCGGGCATATGGCAAGGAAAGCATTGCCGAACGGCATCGCCACCGTTTCGAATTCAACAACGCCTACATGGAGCAGTTAAAAAAAGCCGGCCTGAAGATATCCGGCATCGCCCCGTCGGGCGAACTGGTGGAGATCGTGGAAATCGACGATCACCCGTGGTTCCTGGGATGCCAGTTCCATCCGGAATTTAAATCCCGACCCATGACCCCCCACCCCCTGTTCCGCAGCTTCATCGCCGCGGCCCTGAAGTATTCGGGAAACCGGGAAATAAAAAAGAAGTGAGCATTGCCCCCTGTTGTTGCGGAAAGCACGATCACAGGCGCGAATGGAAACGCATTCGCGCCTGCTTTTTTTCGCTCCATGACGGTTAGCCGTTCAGGATTTCATCGATCTTTCGCGACAGGTCTTCAAGGTTGTAAGGCTTTTGGATAAACCCGTTGCACCCTCGGTCCATCAAGGCAATGGCCTGGCTGTCGATACTGTATCCGCTTGCCAACAGGACTTTTGCACCGGTGTTGATCTGCCTGAGCATGTCGAATGTGTCGCTGCCACTGGCACCCGGCATGATCAGGTCAAGAACAACCAGATCGATGTCGTCAGCGCTTTTACGGTACAACGATATGGCTTCATCGCCATTTCGGGCCGACAGGGTCTGGTAGCCCATCTTCCCGATCATCTCCGTACCGATCTCGAGGACCATATCTTCATCATCCACAACCAGTATCGTTCCCTTGCCGAACTTGATGGTCGCTTCGCCTTTGACCCCATCGGGGATCTTTCTTTCCGAGACCGGCAGATAAATGCTAAATGTCGTTCCCTGACCGATTTCCGACGCCACGTCGATATAGCCGGCATGCGATTTGATGATGCCATAGGCGGATGCCAGTCCCAGACCCGTGCCGCGTCCCATCTCCTTGGTGGTAAAAAAAGGATCAAAAATACGCTTTTGCGTTTCAGCATCCATGCCGTGGCCCGTGTCCGTGACCTGAAGCAGGACATAGCGGCCGGATTCCATTCTATAAGGCTTTTTCCCGATCTCGCTGCGGTTGACGATTGACGTGTCCAGCCGGATGTCTCCGCCGTCAGGCATGGCATCCGCCGAGTTGATAAAAAGGTTGAATAAAACCTGCTCGACCTGGGATCGATCAATTTCAACCGGCCCCGCGGTCGATGATAAATCCATTTCTATGGCAATATCCTTGCGGGTTCGACCGAATATTTCAACGCTGTCTTGAACAATTTTGTTTAAATCGACGATCTTGAGCGCAAACGTGCCTTTGCGAGCATATCCGAGCAGTTGGCTGGTAAGCTGTGAACCACTCTGGATCAGTTGTTCGACTTTTTTAAGCTTTTCATAATGCGGGCTGTTGACTTCCGTATCGAGCATCATGATCGATACATTGCCCAACATTCCCATCATCAAATTATTGAAATCGTGGGCGAGTCCGCCGGCCAGGGTTCCAATGGCTTCCATGCGCTGGGCAAGCTGGAACTGATTCTCCATTTTCTTTCGTTCGTTGATATCGATAAGGCTGCCTTCGACATAAAGGATGGTACCATCTTTGTCCCTGACGGTTCGTGAATGATTCTCGACCCAGAGAACAGATTGGTCATAACGGCGCATTTTGACTTCAAGGACATTTTTCACGCCGGACCGCTGGATGATCGATTTCCATTTCGATCGGTCTACCGACTGGGCATATATTTCTTCCGCTTTTTTGGATAGGAACTTCGCTTTGGAAGGATATCCGAGCATTCTGACCAGCGTGGGATTGGCATCGATGATACGGCCGTCAAACGTCGTTCGATAAAGGCCAACGGGGACGCCGTCGAACAATCCCCGGAAATGGGCTTCGCTTTCCTTCAATGATTGTTGGGCCAGTTTCAGTTCAGAAACCCGGTATTCAAGGTCTTTGAAGAGTTTTTGCAACTGGCGCCGCATCGACTCGAAAGAACGCGCCAGCACCCCTATTTCATCTTTTCGATTGATTAATGAAGACTCGATGTCTGCTTCCCACTGCCCGTCCCCAAAATTTTCAGCGGCCGTGGCCATGGTTACAATGGGCAGCATATAGTGGAGTGCGGATCGACGACCGATCAGATAGACGCTCAGGAAAGTGACCAAAAAGAACAGGGCCATGAGAATACCGGCAATCAGTAACTGGTCGACCAGAAAATCATTGAAATTGGCGCTTATTGTGGCTTCTTTCTGTGCCATCACCGCAACGGGAGCCGAAAACGCATCAATGGTGGTCGTGGCTGCAACCATGAGGGTTTTTCCCCGAAAGGGGGCGTCTACCGGTGACATGACCATATATTTTTTCCGAACGGAACCATCGGGTTCGATCCAGTCGTAATAACCGGAGATCTCTTTGCCCGACAGGGAACGCTTGAAGATAGCCCACCATGACGGGATTTCCGCGGATAAAAAATCCATCTTTCGATTGGTCAGATCTGGATTGGGATGGATGCGCATAATCCCGGTCCCAGCTTCATACAAGCATACATACCCATTTTGCCCGACCGGCTGCATGGCAATGGCCTGGAAGTGGGCGGAGCGCTGGAGGGCGTCCATATCCATCTCTGGCTTGAGTGACAGAAAAAGCCCCACCTGCCGGGCGACGTCTCTGGCCTTCTCCTGAATGATCTGCTGACCCAGTGATTCCAACTCCTTTTTGGCATCCGCGTTCAGTTCATCGGTTGAATCAGCGATAAGCTCAGACAGATGCCGCTGAGCGATGAATCCGCCGGCAACGGCAAGCGCAAAAAAGATAACCACCGGAAAAAGAGCCAGCAGCAGGTATTGTCTGGTAAACTCTTTGACCATCGATGTTGAGGATCGGGTGCTTTTTTGCATGGGCCTGGCCCTTCAGCTACGTTGTGCGCTCCGCTGTTATGTCTACCTATGTATTATTGGTTGATTTGTCTTTTTCTTTAATGGCAATACGTTGGCCGCGTTCAACAGTTATTCGGTTGCACCCGAATCCTGACGCCCCATCATCTTCGGAAGAACTGCACCATCAGCATGACGGCCAGCACCGCCAACAGCCGACGCAACCAGCGACGATAGACCCCGGTGGAAATCCGGTCGCGGATGCGCATGCCAAGCAGCATCACCACCAGCCCCAATACAGCCAAGGGGGCCGACGCCGTCAACACATCGGTCGTCATCAGGCCCGCCTGGGCGAATACCGCCCCCTGGGTCAGTTTGCCGAAAAGAAAACAGAAGTTGAAGACCTGAATCATCACGGTTTTGGACATATTCATTTCCAGGGCAAAGATGATCAGGACCGGCAGCATGACATTCACCGTGCCGGCAAGAATGCCGGCAGTCAGACCGAAAACGGCAAAGGCGACGCGCGGATGGCGGTGGACCCAGGCAAAGCCTGCGCCTATTCGGTCGGCATTGAGATAGACGACCAGCATGGCCGCCATGAGAGGCAAAAACGGTTCCGGCGAGAAGACGATGAGCAACCGGGTGCCGATGACGCTCCCGATCATGCCGTAGACGGCCAGGGGCCAGAACACCGCAATGCTGTGACGCCAGCGGCCGCCCTTTATGATATTGGCCACGTTGAGGACCACCGTCGGGAGCACCAGAAGAAGGATGGCTGTCCGCACGTCGGTAACCAGGGCCAGCAGGGGGGTGGCAATCATGGGAAACCCGATGCCGATGCCGCCGTGGACCGCAGCCGCGAATCCGACAATGACGGCATGGGTGATTGCGGTTAAAAGGGAGGTGCTGTCTAGCATGGTCATGCATCGCATAATCGGGTCGCGCTCCGCAACCGATTATTCCTTGCGTCGCATAAAACACACTGCGATCCCGCCTGGCAATGCATGTACGCTTGGGGTTCGCTGATGATTTACCCTAACGTGCAAAAGCCGGAGGGGTTCAGCGCCAAGACGCCAAGGGTGAAGCCGTAGTGGTTTACTGCCAACCATTGGCAACGCTGAAATAGACCCGCGCGACATCCCCTTCCATGCCCCTCAGGGAATCAAGCGGCAGGCCCGATCGAATACGCTTGAGCAGGGCACACTGCCGCTCACAGAAGCAGATGTGCTGGAGGGCGGAGAGGGCGATCAATTCATCTTCAGAATACATCGCTGACATTATCCCAGTTGACATGACCAACATTATGGTCTATTTTGTAGTCAAGTATGGTTATCCAATTAAGTACCGGGAGTGTTGATCATGATCCAGTCAAATATCAATGAAATCAAGACCCATTTGTCAAGATACCTTGATAAGGTCGCCCAAGGTGAAACCGTTATCGTGTGCAAACGCAATATCCCTATCGCTGAAATCAAGCCCATAAAAAGAATATTGAAAAAAGCGCGGCCCGTTGGGCTTGCCAGGAAAAGATATCCAGACTTTGAATTGACGGATGAATGCCTGGATCCGCTGCCGGATGATGTAATTGAAACATTTTATGGGGAAAACGAATGAGCTTTCTTCTGGACACCTGTTCTTTTCTTTGGGTCGCACTGAAACCAGAAAAGCTCAGCAGTAAATTTTTAGAATGCTTCAAAAACCCCGCGCACACGATCTTTCTCAGCTCTGTGACGGTTTGGGAAATCGGCATCAAATGCAGTATCGGCAAGCTTAGGTTACCCATGCTACCAAGCCAGTTTGTTTCCGAAGAAAGAAAAAATCATCACATCACCCAACTCGAATTGAATGAAGCGGACACATTCCATCTCGAAACCCTCCCCTTTATTCATAGAGACCCTTTTGATCGGATGTTGGTCTGTCAGGCCATCGAGCGTTCGCTGACCATTTTGACACCCGATCCTCTCATCAGACAATATCCGATTCGAACACTGTGGTGAAAAGCGCACCCTTCGTACATAATCGGGTAAAACTTCGATGATCTCATTGTCCTTTACTCGTATATTCTTTCATAACAGCCTGTGTGTAAAATAATTATCCAAAAAGTGGTTAATTGTTGGAAGCGGGACCCAATCCTCAAAATAACCTTTTCGCGCGTTGCGAATCTGTGGTGCGTTCCCCATTCATCGCGGCTGCAAGCCGCTCCTACGCAGGACACGAGCATTGAGTTATCATGCCCCGACGACTGGTGCGTTCTCTACCGGAAAAAAATGGTTTGATTCGTTTGATTCGTTGGGTTGGTCTGGTTGGTTCACCGTTCACTGATCACTGATTGCTGGTTACTGATCACCATCACCCGTTCACCGACTGCGGTTCCTCGCTCACGGCTCACCATTCATCTCAAAGGTTTTCGAGCAATTGGTAATACTCCTTGAGGATACTCAGGGATTCGATCGAAAGCTGAAACAAGATCCAACTCAGGACAAAAATTGCGACGGTGAGCCCGATCTTCCATGCCCGCGTCGCCTGTGGATGCCACCAAATCAAGGGCAATGCCAGCGGTCCCACACAGCAAAGGGCGAGGATGATGAAGGATTTCCGGAAATACCATTCAACCTTTTCCTCTGCAGTGCGGGGGTTTTTGGAAGCGTCTAAAAACTCACCGCAGTGTTTGCATTTAATGGCTGCATCCTGAATGTCTTCGGCGCAAAAGGGACACTTTTTCATATTCGTCTCTCATGGAAGAAGGTTGATCGTTGTGGGGACGAATTTCAGCAGAACATTTGCCACTCCGTCTGGCGGTTTAAAACGCACTGCGGCCCTGGCTTAAGCCAAGATTTACCACTTGTGGCCGGACGCGATCAAGGTTTTATATTGACGCATCCGTTGGCAATCTTCGAACCCATGGCGGGTTCCACGCTCCCTTCAATCGCCTCCCCCGCCCGGTATTTGACAACTGAGTTAAAGTGTAATATTCTAGTCTAAACTAGTCTAAACGGAGATTGCCATGAAAACCGTCGGCGCCTATGAAGCCAAAACCCATCTTCCAAGATTACTTGATCGTGTATCCAAAGGTGAACGGATCACGATCACCAAACACGGCGTCCCGATTGCGGTGTTGCAGCCTGTCGATCCGGAAAAAAATGTGGATATCTCCTCCACCATAGCGGCCCTGCGAAAATTCCGTAAGCAGAATAGACTGTCCGGACATTCCATCCGCGAAATGATCGAAGAAGGCAGGCGATAAATGGAGAACCCTATCGTCGTTGACACCTCCGTCGTCATGTCATGGTTTTTTGAAGATGAAACCAACCCCTATGCGGACGCGGTTTTGGACCACTTGTCCAAGGCAACAGCCATCGTACCCGCTATCTGGACCTTGGAAGTCGTGAACCTGCTTTTGATGGCAGAACGGCGAAAACGCTTGAAGCCCGCTGACAGCGTTCGATTCCTATCCCTGCTGTCACAACTACCGATTGTTGTCGAAAATACCCGGTCTGAAAACAGCATGAAGGATCTATTGGCCTTGGGAAGGTCGAGCCGGTTATCCAGTTATGACGCGACCTATATAGATCTGGCAATGCGCAACAGCTGCCCCCTCGCAACCTTGGATAAAAAACTGATCGAAGCCTCCAGAGAAATAGATGTGTCCATTTTTAATGGATCCGTATAAACAGAATCCTGCGAGAAAAACGAACCCACAAAACCGAAAGGGATAAGGCGGATGACACCTGAAATCATGACGGTACTGGCTATCCTGGTTGCGGTCATCATACTTCTGGTCACCGAATGGGCTCCCCTTGAAGTGCTGGCCATGCTGGTCATGGGCGTCCTGGCGGTCACCAACATCGTCAGCCCCAAGGAGGCGCTGGCCGGATTCAGCAACCCGGCGGTGGTGACCATCTGGGCGGTCTTCATTCTCAGCGGCGGGCTGACACGAACCGGCATCGCCAATATACTCGGCCGGCAGCTGCTCAAGGTCGCCGGTCGCAACGAATCGATGCTGGTAGTGATCATCATGGTCATCGCCGGCGTGTTGTCGGCATTCATGAACAATGTGGCCGTGGCTGCGCTGATGCTGCCCGTGGTCATGGACATCGCGCGAAAGACCGACCAGTCGCCGTCCACCCTGCTGATGCCTTTAGCCTATGGGTCGCTGCTGGGCGGCCTGACCACCATGATCGGCACGCCGCCCAACATCTTGGTCAGTGAGGCGCTGCGCGAAAACGGCCTGGAACCCTTCAAGCTCTTTGACTTCTCGCCCGTTGGCCTGATCGTGATGGCCTGCGGGGTGGCCTTCGTCACACTGGTCGGCACGCGCCTGCTGCCCAAACGCAACCTGGCCAAAGAAACCGCCGGACAGCATCGGGATTTCCGTTCTCAATACCGGCTCCAGGAGCATCTGTTTCAGATCCGGGTCCCCGGCAGTTCGGCCCTAGTCGGCAAAACCCTGGCCGGCAGCCGCCTGGGCGCCGCCCTGGGGCTCACGGTGATCGGCATTACCCGCAGCAACGGCATCACGCTCCTGGCGCCCCCCATCACCGAGATGATTCAAGCCGAGGACCTGCTGATCGTCGAGGGAAAACCTGACCAGATCCAGGAGATGAACCACTGGGGTCAGCTGCTCACCGAGACCGATACCATCGGCCCCGACGCATTGACCGCCCACGGCATGCAGGTGGCCCGGCTGGGCCTGAAGCCTGGCAGCGACTATGAAAACCAGACGTTAGCGGATATCGACTTCCGCAACCGTCTCGGCCTCAATGTGCTGGCCATCGAACGGGGGGAAAGCCACCTGGATACGGATCTGAAAGTTCAACCACTCAAGGCCGGCGACACCCTGGTGGTATACGGCCTATCGGAGCGGCTGGCACGGCTGGCGGAGAATGCTCATTTCCAGCCGCCGAAGATGCTCACCGTCGAAGACATGGACAACTACGCCAAACTGGGCCAAGACCTTCGCCAGCTGCGTGTTCCCGCCGCCTCCAAGCTGGTCGGGTTGACCCTGAGCGAAAGCCGTCTGGGAGATGCCGTGGATGTTCAGATCCTCTGCATCGTGCGCGCGGGCGGCAGGGCCCTGATCCCCTCCTCTGACGACCGATTTGAGGCCGGTGACCGCCTGATGGTCTGGGGCACGGCGGACATGATTTCCATATTGCTCATGCAGGGCCTGGAAGGCATGTTCATCGAAGACGACGCCCCGCAAACGGATCTGTCCATGTTGGAAGATGACCAGGTGGGCCTTGTCGAGGTAATACTATCCCCGCACAGCGTGCTCTCCGGCATGACCCTGCGCGGGATCAACTTCCGGGAAAAATACGGCCTGACCGTACTGGCCATCTGGCGCAAGGGAACCGCCTACCGGGAGGACCTGCGCGACATGGCCCTGCAGTTCGGCGACGCCCTGCTGTTGTATGGCCGGTGGGACAAACTGAACCTGCTGGGCCGCGAACCGGATTTTCTGGTGCTCACCGAAGGGGCCCAGGAAGCCCCACGGGAAGAAAAAGCCAAGCTGGCCCTGACAATCATGGCCGCCGTGCTGATCCCGGTGATCATGGATTGGGTGCCCATCTATATTGCGGTGGTCATCGGCGCAGCCGTCATGATTCTCACCCGCTGTTTGACCATGGAAGAAGCCTACCGCTACATCGAATGGAAAGCCGTTTTTCTGATTGCCGGCATGCTGCCCCTGGGCACGGCCCTTGACAACACCGGGGCCGCGCGGATCCTGGCCGAGGGTGTGGTGGGAACCCTGGGCCCCTTTGGGCCTTATGCAGTATTGTTCGGACTTTTGGTAATCACCTTCATCGGTACCAGCATCATTCCCACGGCGGCCCTGGTGGTCCTGATGGTACCCATCGCCCTGAAAACCGCCGCCAGCCTGGGCATCTCTCCCTACGCCCTGATGATGGGTATTGCCATGGCCGCCTCATCCAGTTTCACCTCACCCATCTCCCATCCAGCCAACGTGCTGGTGATGGGCCCCGGCGGCTACCGGTTCATCGACTACGTCAAGGTCGGCGTGCCCTTGACACTAGTCGTACTGGTCGTGTTGATGATCGTGCTGCCGATCTTCTGGCCGCTGACGCCTTGAGCCGGAGGACCGACGCCGGAGGACTGAAGACCGGGGTAGGTCGTTCACCGTCCAATGGCATGCCAACACGCTGCGATTAATGAAATTGTCGCGGGGCACCATAATTGGAGACCGAGTCTATGATGACTAAGCCCTTCCCAAAATCAGTGTCCTTCGCCAGCAAATACGATCGGCTTCTTGAAGTTGTAAATGCCTCAGATACGTTGGGCATTCTAATTAATGCGGATCCTGACAGCATGGCCAGCGCCATTGCTTTGAAACGGATCTTTTGGAAGAAGGCCAAGCGGGTATTGGTATATCGGGTCAACTCCATCAAGAGAGCGGACAATCTTGCTTTTGTAAAATTGCTAACCGTTGAGCAAAAACACATCCGTTACCTTAAACGGTCGGCGATCAATAAGTGGGCACTCGTGGATTCTCAGCCGCACCACCACAAACTGTTCGTGGACCACAACTATGATATCATCATCGATCATCATCCGATCACCGAGCCGATAAGGGCTGTTTTTCTCGACATCCGGGAAGATTATGGAGCAAACGCATCCATGATGACCGAATACCTCAAGGCCGCCAAAATAAAACCGTCTCCAAAGCTGGCCACCGCTCTTTTCTACGGAATCAAGACAGATACCGATAATTTTGTCAGGGCATCCATTACTCATGATATGAGCGCCTTCAAATATCTGTACCAATTCACCAGCATGCGTATGCTAAAGCAAATCGAATCCTCCGAGATGACTCGAGGCATGCTGCCCAAATACCGGCATGCCATGGAGCGGCTGATTTTTATCGGAGATATCGCTTATGTTCACATGGCGCGGGTGGAGAATTCAGATATTTTGGTAATGATTGCCGACTTTTTTATGAAAATCGCTGACATCCAATGGAGCATCGTGTCCGGGGTATACCAACGAACGCTTGTCGTTATCTTGAGAAATGCCAGTTTTCAGGGTGATGCTGGCAAAACAGCCCATAAACTTTTTGGCAGCTGGAAAGGGTCTGCCGGGGGTCACCGCAACGCTGCCAGAGCGGAAATCCCTCTGGAAAATCTATTGGATGATCCAGATGACGAATCCGGTCTTGAAACCATTGTGAAAACCGCCTTGAAGGGCGTCAAGTAACCACCCCTTGATGAAAACCATGAAAATACCAGCGTTCAGTCACGATCGCACGCTTACCACGCTCCCAGGAATTTAATCATATGCCGACCTTATCCGTCTTTCATCACCTACTTTTCAAAGATTTTTTAGATATTATCATCCTTACGTTCTTCGCTTATCATCTTTATGTCTGGCTCCATCAAACCAAGGCATTCAAGGCACTCGTGGGTTTGCTCGGCCTGGGCATCATCTATAGTGTTGCCCAATACTGGGGCTTATTTCTGACCACGTGGGTGTTTCAAATTCTCTGGCAAGTCTTAATCATACTGATCATCATTTTATTTCAGGCTGAAATTCGACAGGTTCTCGAGAAGGTGAATCCGTTTTACGCGTTGGGTTGGTATAAAACGGTCGGTCACGTCCCGTGGATAGATAGTTTCTCGAAAAAAATATTTGAGCTGGGCGCACAGAGAACCGGCGCCTTGATTATTTTCGAACGAAAAGATCGGCTGCGGGAATTTGTGACCGGTGGGATACCCTTTGAGGCCGATCCGACAGGGGAAATCCTTGTCAGCATTTTCCAAAAGCATTCGCCGCTTCATGATGGTGCCATGCTGATCCATAACGGCAAGATAACCATGGCGGCTGCGTTTTTACCGCTGACCTCACAAGAGGGGTTGAGCAAGGCATTGGGCACCCGGCACCGGTCGGCGATCGGCATCACCGAACGATGTGATGCCTGGGCGCTTGTCGTCTCAGAAGAACGTGGGCAGGTTTCCTTGGTCCGGGCAGGGGTGATCGAGACAATAGAATCCCCGGCATTCCTGGCGGAAAAACTGAAGGAGCTGCTAACGCCCGACCGACCCGATACGACTGGTGGATTTCAAAAGATCAAGCATTTGTTATCGAACCGGTGGCGGATAAAAGCAGCTACGTTGATGATTGTCAGTGTCGTTTGGTTCTCCTTTGCCGGGCAACAGAATGTTGAAATTTCTTTAGAGATCCCCCTGACCATCCAAAATCTACCCCCCCAACTGAAAGTCGATCCAGCGGTTCAGAATGTATTGGTCACGGCACGTGGTCAGCGCAAAGACATCGGTATGCTCAGTCCTAAAAATATAAGAACGAATATTGATTTATCCGGTGCTGGAATCGGCCAAAACAACTATTTTCTTAACCGACAGCAGTTTCTGCTCCCCAACGACCGCGTCGAGATCATCAGAATTGAACCCAATAGCCTTACGGTGGAGGTACGGGCGAAATCAGGTTAACGGACACACCCGTTTTTGACGTGGTCCATGCTTTCAGCAGCCATGTCGGGATTCGGCTCTGAACACCTTCAGCCTTCAACCTGTCTTTCTCAACACCCCCAGGCTCTTGATGCGGGGAAGCATTTCGAAACGACCGGATGCCGCGGCAAGCTGGTACACCTCCCAGGGCGCCTGGCCCCCCTCCTCGGGATTCTCGAAGATGTCGTGGACGAGCAGGTAGCCGCCGGGCAGGATGCGGCCGGCCCAGCAGTCGTAGTCCGTTTGGGCGGATTCGAAGGCGTGGCCACCGTCGATAAATACCAGCGACAGCGGCGTGGCCCAGTTGCGGGCGACCACGTGAGAGCGGCTGACCAGGGGAACCACCGTCTCCTCCAGTCCGGCCAGGGCCAGGGTACGCCGAAACAGGGGAAGGGTGTCCATGCAAAAGGTCTTGAAGTCGAAAAGGGCGGGGTCGAAATACGCTTCTCCTGGCTGCTGTTCCTCGGATCCACGGTGGTGGTCGATGGAAAATAGCGTCGTCCCGTTTTCGCGGCAGGCGCTGCCGAGATAAACGGCGGACTTGCCGCAATAGCTGCCGATCTCCAGGCAGGGACCCAGCCGGGAGGCCTCCAGGGCAATCTCGTAAAGCGCCCTGCCCTCCTCGGGATCCAGAAACCCTTTGATGCTGTCGATCAGCGTCGCGTCAAGGTTCAACTGTATTTACTCCGGTCTCTGGTTTGTGGTCTCTGGTCTCTGGTCTCTGGTCTCTGGTCTGTGGTTTGTGGTTTGTGGTTCTCGAATCCCCGAATCCCCGAATCCCAAAATTCGTAATATTTTTGTCCTCGGCCCTAAATGTAGGACAGTGTTCTTTCATAAATGGTGAATTGTGGTTCAGATCAAGGCCGCAGGACGCCATTATGACTTATTGGGTAGGGATCGTTTTGAAATGGTAGATTTTGGTTCAGGCCAAGGCCGCAGGGAAGTCGAAACCGCAGGCGTAGCCCAGCTACGTCGAGGATTTCAACTGAGTGAGAACGCCGGCCTGGGCCGAAAGATGCCGTTTCAATACGATCCCTAAGAGATGTCGTCGTAGTTTTTCACCAGCACCTCCCTCGGCTTAACCCCATCCTGCGGGCCGATGATCCCCTCCTGCTCCATCATCTCGACGATCCTGGCCGCCCGGTTGTAGCCGATGCGCAGGTGCCGCTGGACCATGGAGATGGAGGCCTGGCCGGCCTGGGTGACCAGGGCCACGGCATCGTCGTAGCGTTCGTCGTAATCCTTCTCTCCGGCCTCTTCCGCCGCCTTTACCGGGGCCTGGACGACGCGCTTGTCATAGTCAGGCCGCTGCTGCTTTTTGAGGAATTCGGTGGTGCGGGTCAGTTCGGCCTCGGAAATGTAGGCCCCGTGGATACGCTGGAGCCGGGCCGTTCCCGGGGGCAGGAAGAGCATGTCCCCGTTGCCCAGCAGGCTCTCGGCGCCGTTGGTATCGATAATGGTCCGCGAATCGGTCTTGGAGGAGACCTGGAAGGTCAGGCGCGTGGGAAAGTTGGCCTTGATGATGCCGGTGAGCACATCCACCGACGGCCGCTGGGTGGCCAGAATCAGGTGGATGCCGGCGGCCCGGGCCATCTGGGCCAGGCGGGTCAGCGCCACCTCCACGTCCCGCGAGGCCACCATCATGAGATCGGCCAGTTCGTCGATGATGATGACGATATAGGGCAGCGGTTTGGCCGGTTCCTTGGGGTTTTCCTCGCCTTCGGCAGGGGGGGCGGCCGGCTCTTTTTCGATCTTGCGGTTGTACTGGTCGATGTTGCGGGTCTTCTTCTCCGAGAGCAGTTCGTAGCGGTGCTCCATCTCACGCACGGCCCAGAACAGGGCGTTGGTGGCCTTCTTGACGTCGGTGACCACGGGGGTGATCAGGTGGGGAATACCGTCGTACATGGAGAGCTCGATGCGCTTGGGGTCTATCATGATCAGCTTCACCCGATCCGGGGTCAGCTTGTACAAAAGGCTGCAGATCATGGTGTTCAGGGCCACGCTCTTGCCCGTCCCGGTAGCGCCGGCGATCAGCAGGTGGGGCATCTTCTCCAGCCCGGCGGAGACCGGGTTGCCCACGATGTCCTTGCCCAGGCACAGCGTAAGCGTGCTCTTGGCCTGTTCGAAGGAAGGCGACAGGATCATCTCCTTGAAGCGAACCGTTTCCCGATCGGTATTGGGGATTTCCACACCGATGACGGCCTTGCCCGGAATGGGCGCCACGATACGGATGCTGATGGCCCGCAGGGCCAGGGCCAGGTCGTCGGTGAGGCTGACGATACGGTTGATCTTGACGCCGGGCGCCGGCTCGTATTCGAAGGTCGTGATCACCGGCCCCGGGGTGACGGCCACCACCTTGCCGTTGACGCCGAAATCCTCCAACTTCTTTTCCAGCAGTCGGGACTGCATGCGCAGGTTCTCTTCACTGGTGGACTGGGGTCTCGCCTTGGGGTCGTCGAGGAAGTTGACCGACGGCAGGGAGAAGCTTGAAGCGCTCTTCATGAAATCGAAAACGGCCTGCTTGGGCACCGGCTTGACCGGCACCGGATTGGGATCGGGGGTCTTGATCTCGATCTTCTCTTTTTTCTTTTTCTTCTCGGCCTTGAGGGTCCGGCGCCGCTTCAAACTTTTCTGGCGACGTTCCTTCCACTTGATCAGAATGGTGGCCATACGATCGAAAAGCACGGAGTTGGCCGTTTTGCATCGTCGGTAGAATGCCACCACGGAGAATCCTGTAGCCAGGATAAAGCCGATGAGCCACACCAGCATCAGGATGATAGACCCGCCGGCCGGGTTGGAATAGTCGACGAAAAAGGACTTGAGGGGGATGCCGACGATGCCGCCCGCAGTGAACCGGCTGCCGAAAAGCACATAGTGATCCTGCTTGAAGGCCAGCAGGCTGCCCGTGGTGATGATCAGCAGGATACCGCCGGCGGCCAGGGGCAACAGTGCCCTTCCCGTGTCCTTGCCGAAGAAAAGGATGCTGCCCAACAGGAAAAGAAAGGGGATCCAGAAGGCGCCGATGCCGAACAGCCCCACGAGGCTGCCGGCAAAATTGGCGCCGAACACGCCGAAGAGGTTCTGGACCTTGCCGCCGCCGCCGGCATTGAAGAACAGGCACGGGTCACCCGGATCGAAAGAAAGCAGGCTGATCAGGCTGAACACCACCATGAAGAAAAAAAGGATGCCGATGATTTCTTTTTTCATTTACCCATAGAGTATCTGGTCGGTTGAGACAGTTCCTAACCGGATTAACGGGAAACAACCAAACGCAATCACAAAATCATAAATAACAAACTCCAAATCTCAAATAAATTTCGAATTACAATATTGAAATCTCAAACAAGGGCAAAAACCAAGAGCTAATTATGATTTTGATTCGTCCAGTATTGATGATTGGAATGTCTTTTCTTCAAAATCATAAGATTTGGAATTTATTTCATTGTGATTGATTTGTCATTTGTTTTTTGGCTATTGTGATTTATTTGCTAACTTGTTGGCTTAACTTGGAATCCAAACGGCGAATCGGCGTTCGTGTGTCTCGTCCAACCCCAACTATACCTCCACCAGAAAGGGCAGAATCACCGGCCGACGCCCGATGGTGTAAAAAAAGTACTGCCGCAAGGCGGTTTGGATCCGGCTGCGGATCCGAGCCACCCGATTGGGCACATCCGGGGTGACATCCTCCACGATTTCCAGGATTACACACTGGGCATCCTGGAGCAGATACCCCGTCTCCGTTTCAAAAACAAACCCCCGGGAGACGATATCGGGCCCGTAGACCACGATGCCGGTCTCCTCGTCAAAGGCCATGTTGACCACCACCAGGCCCTCCTCGGAGAGCACCCGCCGCTCCTTGAGCACGCTGCGTCCCACGTCGCCGATGCCCTTGCCATCGATGAGCACCCGCCCCGAGCAGATGCTGTCTCGAATCCGGAAGCCCTTTTCATCCAGCTCTATGATCTGGCCGTTCTGGGCCAGGATCAGGTGGTCGTCGGGGATGCCCACCTCGCGGGCCAGCCGCTTGTGCAGCACCAGATGGCGGTACTCTCCGTGCACGGGCATGAAGAACGTGGGCTTGGTCAGGTTGATCATCATCTTGAGCTCTTCCCGGAAGGCATGCCCGGACACGTGGATGTTCGAAATCTTCTCGTAGACCACGTCGGCACCGCGCCGGTAGAGGTTGTTGATGATATTGGCGATGGCCTTCTCGTTGCCCGGGATGAATTTGGAGGAAAGAATGACCGTGTCTTCCTCGTGGATCTTGATCTGCCTGTGGGTGCCGGCGGCCATGCGCGCCAGGGCGGACATGGGCTCGCCCTGGCTGCCGGTGGTGACCATGATGATCTCGTCGTCCGGGTAGGCGTTCAGTTCATCGATGTCGATCTCCATCTCCCCGGGGAGGTCCAGATAGCCCAGGTTGCGGGCGATGGCGACACTCACCTCGATGCTGCGGCCGTTGACAACGATCTTGCGGCCGCGTGCTCTGGCAATGTTGACGATCTGCTGAATGCGGGCGATGTTGGAAGCAAAAAGGGCCACGATGATTCGTCCGGTGGCCGCATCCGTTATCCTTGACAGTTCGGCGCCGATTTCCTGCGCAGAAATGGTGTGTCCTTCCTTCTCCACGTTGGTGGAGTCGGACAACAGGGCCAGCACGCCCTCTTCTCCGCACTGGGCGAACCGGTTCACGTCGGTGAGCATGCCTTCCACCACCGTCTGGCTCATCTTGAAGTCGCCGGTGTGGACCACCATGCCCACCGGCGTGCGAATGGCCAACCCCACCCCGTCAACGACGCTGTGGTTGACCCGGATGAACTCCACCTCGAACGGACCGATCTTCAGCCGCTCCCGCGGCAGCACCTCGTGCAGCGAAGCTGTGGCGAGCAATTCGTGTTCTTCCAGTTTGTGGCGGACGATCCCCAGGGTAAAGGGGGTTCCGAAAACCGGCACATTGATCTCTCTGAGCAGAAAAGGCAGCGCCCCGATATGATCCTCGTGGGCATGGGTGAGCACGATCCCGGACACGCGTCGCCGGTTCTGGCGGAGGTAATCCATATCCGGGATGACGTAATCCACCCCCAGCATGTAGGCTTCGGGGAACATGAGGCCGGCATCGATGACGAAAATCGTGTCGCCGTATTCCACCGCCATCATGTTCAGGCCGATTTCGCCCAGGCCGCCCAACGGGATCAGTTTCAGCATGGCCCTAAGATTCCTGCCTCTCTGTTTCGAAATTGTCGATGAGGATGGATCGGATGTGCGCCAATAGCGCGTCCTTGGTTTTGCGGGTGTAGCCGGACGTCTCCACCGGATCCAATATCTGCATGGTTATCGGCGCCGGGCGGATCATGAAACGCCCCTTGGGATTGATATCCCGGGTCCCCCGGATGATGATGGGTACGATGGGAACCCCCGAGTCCACGGAAAGAACGAAGCCGCCCTTCTTGAACGGCAGGATATGACCGTCCCGGCTGCGGGTTCCCTCGGGGAAGATCAGCACACTGGTCCCGCTGCGGATGGTTCGGGCCGCCCGTTCCAGGCTCTCGAAAGCCGACTTGCGGTTGGACCGGTCGATGCTGATGTACCCCACCCCGCGCATGGCCCGGCCGAAAACGGGAATCTTGAACAGTTCGGCCTTGGCCAGCCAGCGGAACTGAACCGGCAGCCGCCCCAGCAGCAGCGGGATGTCGGCATTGCTCTGGTGGTTGGGCATGTAAATGTAGGACCGGTTGGGATCCAGTTTCTCGGCGCCGCTGACGGTGACCTTCACCCGGGCGACCCACAGGATGGAATTGGCCCAGAACCGGGCGAGCAAATGGGGGCCATTGCCGGTCCGGCTGAAGAAGGAGCAAATAATGACCGTGGTCGCGATGACCGCTGTCGCCAGGAGCGTCCACAGGACGATGATCAGCGTCTGTATCTGGTAACCCATCGATTTTAGCATTGCCGGTGGCGTCCCGTCCGATCAGACCATGATTTCCAGTTTGTCGAAAATGGCATCCACGGTCCGGACAAGCCAGTTGCGCTGGCCTTCATCGGCATAGTGGATGCAGTCACAGCGCACCCGGCTGCGCGTTCGCACCAGCAACTCGGCGGCCAGACGGTCCGGCCCCAGTTCAAGGGCCATAAAAAATGGCGCACAGGCATGATGCGCCTGCTGCACCCCGGAAAGCAATGCCTCGTCCACCGGCACCCAGTAAAGGCCATCCACGCCTGCGTCGCCATAGGTTTCATCCAGGTAGCCCTTGATTTTTCCAAAATCCTGGGGGCGGATTTCATCAATTACATATTGCTTCATGCTGGAATCGTCCCTAGCATAAAATGGTTTAAATCTCAATATATATGTTGTACCCGGGGCATAGACAACAACCGGTGGGGGTTCGTTCATCCCACCATGTAGGTGCCGGTTCCCACGGCCACCAGCAACGCCTCCTGGTTGTGCATTTCCATGCGAACCACAGCCACCTTGCGACCGGAGCGCATGATCCGCCCGCTGGCCGTAAACCGTTCGCCCCTGCCGGGCCGCAGGTAATCCACTCTGAGGTCGATGGTCCCCACCTGGGCAAACATTGCCTTGACCTTCTCCTCGGAAAGGCCGGCGGCACGAACCATCAAGCTGGCCGAGGCCGTCAAGCCGCCCACGGCATCCAGCACCGAGGAAATGACGCCGCCGTGAAGGGTGCGGTGAAATACGTTGCCGATGAGATCCTCACGCATGGAAAACGCCATCGCCCCGCCGTCTGAATTCAGCGATGTGACGCTCAGGCCCAGCAGCCGGTTGAAAGGCAGCCGTTCCTGGTAGAGCCGGCGCAGTCGGTCATAAAACCCCCGGGCCGTTTCCATTTCACGATTCATCCGTTGATCCTTTTGCCTTGGACTTGAAAAGCCCCCTGGAATGGGATAATGGTTTTAAAATCCTCACTCTTGAGACCGAAGCGAATATAGCCGACCCTGAGCACGATAGTAAGCCGACATCTTGCCGCCCATGAAACCTAACGACCATCGACCACCAACAACCCACCTGGATGAAGTGGTCATCCCCAAAGAAAAGGCCGTCTTCTGGATGGACGGCCGGGGCCGGTGGCAAAATCGCCACGGCCGCTTCGAACACAAGCGCATCATCGACCATTTCAACCGCTCGATCCGGCGGGACGAGGATGGCTATTATGTCACTCAGGTGCGTGGCGATGTTCGTGAAAAAGTCTATTTTCCCTATGAAGACACCCCGCTGTTCATCGTCCGGGTCAGCCCGGAAGCCCCCCTGAGGCTCGACCTCAACACCGGCGAAACCATTCCACTCGATCCGGCGGCGCTGTTCGTCGAGTCCGACCAACTATACCACAAAAGCGACGATTCGCGCATCAAATTCACCGACCGTGCGCTGCTGGCCATTAGCCCCTACCTGGAAGAGAAAGCGGACGGATTAAGCATTTGCATCGATGATCACACCTGGCCAATTCCGGACCGTTGCCCCGCCCCATGATGCAACATATGTTGCGCACCATCATGCAACACTGATCAAGCTATGACATAACACAAATTTATCATTATATAATTTGGGTTATCAGCCCCCAATTCCGACGCAAAAAATGTTGCAAATATTGCAACATAACGTGTGAAGCAGCACCTTTGTACCAACAAAAAACTATATTTTTATATTAATTCCTGTGGGTTACAAACTCATCCGGCAAATGGCACATTCCATGCTGTCCAGTGGGCATTTACCCGACAACGCACAATCTACGGAACCATAGGCAACTGCGCGCGGCTAAGGCGACCCACGCCGCACCAAAAGCCGACACCCGATGGTAAACCGAGTCCCTATTATGCCGCGGGGATGTTTCACTGGCGATCCGATTGAATGACAGCAGTGGAGGTAACGGTGACACCGGATAGTCCCGCCAAAACGATTCTGGTCGTGGAAGACGAACCGGACATGAGCATTTTCTTGTCGAACCTGCTCAGCGCCAACGGTTTCTGCCCGATCTGTGCCGGTTCTCTGACCGAAGGTCTCAAAAAAGCGGTGGACGGGTGTCCCGACCTGGTCATCATCAACGCCATGCTTCCCGGCGAAGCTGGAATCCGCCTCTACCAGAGCCTCCGGACCAACCACCGGCTGTGCCATATTCCGGTGATCATGTTGTCTACGCTGGACAGCAGCACCTTTTACCGTTGCCCGGGGGCCAAACGGTCGCCGACGGGCCGTCAGATACCCGAGCCCGAGGCCTATCTGCAGAAGCCGCCCGAAGCCGATGAACTGCTCTCCGTCGTCAACCGGCTGTGTGCCGAATGTTCAACAAATATGGATTAAAGATAATTAGCAAACTAATCCAATAGCCAAAAACCAAATAACAAATAAATAACAAAGACTAAAATTCAAAGTTCCAAACCTTGCGACCTTAAAGAAATAGCATTCGAATAATCAATGTTTAGGAACTTGGGGGAACTAAACGAATGACCATCAAGATCGGATTCTACATCTGTCACTGCGGCATCAACATCGCCCACCGGGTACGGGTGACCGAGGTAGCCGACTTCGCCCGCGGCCTGAAAAACGTCGCCGTCTCCCGCGACTACAAGTTCATGTGCTCCGACCCCGGCCAGGAGATGATCGAAAATGACATCCGGACCTACGGCCTCAACCGGGTAGTGGTGGCCTCCTGCTCGCCCCGGCTCCATGAAAAGACCTTTCAGAACGCCTGCCAGCGCGCAGGGTTGAACCCCTATCTGTTCCAGATGGCCTCGGTGCGCGAACAGGTCTCCTGGGTCACCAGCGATGAGGACGAGGCCACCCGTAAGGCCAAGACCCTGGCCGCCGGCGCCGTCAACCGGGTCAACTTTCACCAGATGCTGGAAGCGCGCTCCGTCAGCGTCCACCCCGACGTCATGGTGGTGGGCGGCGGCATCGCCGGCATGCAGGCCGCCCTGGACATCGGCAACGCCGGCCACACGGTCTATCTGGTGGAGCGGCAGACCACCGTGGGCGGCCACATGCTCCAGTTCGACAAAACCTTTCCCACCCTGGACTGCGCGGCCTGCATCGGCACCCCCAAAATGGTGGAGGTGGCCCAAAATTCTAACATCCGGCTGCTGACCTACAGCGAGGTGACCGATGTCTCCGGCTACATCGGCAACTTCCAGGTCACCGTGAACCGCAAACCGCGCTACATCAAAGAAGGGGTATGTACCGGCTGCGGCGAGTGTACCAAGGTGTGTCCGGTCTCCCTGCCCAGCGAGTGGGACGAGGGGTTGGCCGACCGCAAAGCCATCTACCGGGCCTTTCCCCAGGCGGTGCCGATCACCTTCACCATCGACAAAAAAGACCGCGCCCCCTGCACCACCACCTGTCCGGCCGGCATCAACGTCCAGGGCTACGTGCAACTGATCGGCCAGGGTAAGTATAAGGAGGCCGTTGAACTGATTCAAAAACGCCTGCCCCTTCCCGGGGTGTTGGGACGGGTCTGTCCGCATCCCTGCGAATCCCAATGCCGGCGCCAAGAGGTGGACGCAGCCATAGCCATCCGAGACCTGAAACGCTTTGCCGCCGATCAGGTCAGCCCCAACGACCTGCCGATTCCGGCCATCCAGGACCGGCCCGAACGAGTGGCCGTGGTGGGCTCCGGCCCCGCCGGGCTGACGGTGGCCTATTATCTGCGGCTGCAGGGCTATCAGGTCACCCTTTTCGAGGCCCTTCCCCAACTTGGCGGCATGCTGCGTGTGGGCATCCCCGACTATCGGCTGCCTCCGGACATTCTGGATGGTGAAATCGATTACCTGCTGCGCCACGGCATCGAAACCCGCACCGGCAAATGCTTCGGCACGGATTTCGATCTGACCGACCTGACGGACCAGGGATATGGGGCCGTCTTTTTGGCCATCGGCGCCCACGCCTCCCTGAAGCTGGGCATTCCCGGTGAAGAGACCCCCCAGGGCGTAGTCGACGCCATGGCCTTTTTACGGGAGATCAACCAGGGCGGCCGAAAGCTGCCCGGTGAACGGATCGCGGTGGTGGGCGGCGGCAACGTAGCCATCGACGCTGCCCGGGTGGCCAAGCGGCTTGGCGCCGGCAAGGTCACCGTGGTCTACCGTCGCTCCGAGCAGGAGATGCCGGCCTATGCCGACGAGATCCAGGGCGCCAGGGATGAGGGTATCGAGATCGCCTATCTCACGGCGCCGGTGAGCATCCTGGCCACGGCCGGCCGGGTCAGCGGATTCGAATGTATGCGCACGGAATTGGGCCCGCCGGACAACAGCGGCCGACGGCGACCGGTGCCCGTGGAAGGGTCCGAATTCGTCATCGACTGCGATGCGGTGATCCCGGCCATCGGCCAGAAAACCGACGTGGCCTGGGCGGAAAAGGTACCTGCCCTGAACCTGACCCGCCGCAACACCCTTGCCGTGAATCCCCAGACCATGCAGACATCCATCCCCCATGTGTTTGCCGCCGGCGATGCGGTCAGCGGACCGGCCACCGTCATCGAGGCGGTGGCAGCCGGGCACAAGGCCGTGGCAGCCATCCAACGCTTCTTCGACGAGGAAGATCTGGAGGAATTCGCCCGTGGTCTGGCGACCCAGCCCGCGACGGGAAGCGACTGGGCCGACATCCCCGGTAACATCACACCCCTGCCGCGGGTACAGCCCGGCCACAACCGGAATGCGGCCCGGGCGATCACTTTTGATGAAGTGGATCCGGGCATGAGCGAGCAGGACGCCCACCAGGAAGCAGCGCGCTGCCTGAACTGCGGGGTGTGCAGCGAGTGTATGGCCTGCGTGTCGGTCTGCGAGGCCAAGGCCATCGACCACACCATGACGGCGACCCAAGAGACGCTCCAGGTGGGCAGCATCATCCTGGCCACGGGATACGACCTGCTGGATCCCACCCCCATCAAGCCCTTGGGCTACGGCCGTTATGCCAACGTCTTCACCAGCCTGGAGTTCGAGCGCCTGAGCAACGCCACCGGTCCCACCGGCGGTCGTATTCTCATGCGCGACGATGCCGGTGGGTTTACCGATCCACCCCAAAGCGTGGCCCTGGTTCACTGCGTTGGCAGCCGGGACGTCAACTACCACCCCTATTGTTCCCGGGTCTGCTGCATGTACGCCCTCAAGTACAGCCACCTGATCAAGGAGAAGGTCGGCCATCATGCCCAGGTCTACGATTTTTACATCGACCAGCGCTGCTTCGGCAAAGGCTACGAGGAGTTCTACCGCCGCTGTCAGGAAGAAGGCACGGTATTTATCCGCGGCAAGGTGGCCGAAATTACCGATCAGGGTCAATCCGAAGCGGAAGCCGGCAAATTGGTGGCCATCGCCGAAGATACCCTGCTTGGCGAACAGGTGCGGGTACCCGTGGACATGGTGGTGCTGTGCAGCGCCATGGAAGCACGCGCCGACACCACTGAGGTGGGACGACTGTTCGGGGTCAACCCGGGCGCCGACGGCTTCTTTCTGGAAGAACATCCCAAACTGGGGCCACTCAACACGGCCACGGACGGGGTCTTTCTGGCCGGTGCCTGCCAGGGGCCCAAGGATATTCCCGACACCGTGGCCCAGGCTTCCGGGGCGGCGGCCAAGTCGCTCTCCCTGGCCACCCGGGGGGTGGTGGAAGTACCCTCGGCCATCAGCTGGATCGACCCGGAGATCTGCTCCGGGTGCCAGACCTGTATCGACCTGTGCGCCTACGGAGCAATCGAATTCGACGCCCGTCGCCAGATCAGCGTGGTCAACGGCGCCTTGTGCAAGGGATGCGGCAGCTGCAGCACCGCCTGCCCGGCCAATGCGGCCCAGGTCCGGCACTTCCAGGGAAGACAGATTTTTGCCGAACTGGACGGAATTATGGAGGCCTTGGCGGCGGTTGGGTAATGATAATTTGAACATTGTGATTTGAGATTTTCTGTTGTGTCGGGATTTGTTGTAACCACCTAAAATTGTTATAAGCTGGAGACTTTCATGGATCCATTCGAACCTGCAATAATTGCTTTTGTCTGCAACTGGTGCACTTACACCGCCGCCGACCTGGCAGGTACCTCCCGGCTCTCCTACCCCAAGAACATCCGCTTGATCCGGGTGATGTGCACGGGGATGGTGGATCCCCAATACGTCATCAAGGCGTTTCTGGAGGGAGCCGACGGCGTGCTGATCAGCGGGTGCCACCCCGGGGACTGCCACTACATCAACGGCAACTACAAGGCCCGCCGCCGGGTGAAGCTGCTCAAGGAGATCCTGCCCCAGTTCGGAATTGACAGCCGGCGGCTGCGACTGACCTGGATCGGCGCCAGCGACGGCATCCAGTTCGCCGGCATCATGAGGGATCTGGTGGCCCAGACCCGTGAACTGGGGCCGGCGCTTCCCGACCTGCAGATGGTTATCTGAACGGAGGGGTTATGACACAGGCAATGCGCATCGACATCGACAACCAAGACCGGCTTTCAGGCCTTCGATCCTTTTTGGCCACGGTCATGGAAAAGACCGAAATCGAAGCCATGCTGGTTCCCACCCGCCTGGCGGTGAAGAACCGCATCATGCCCACGCTGGTGTCGGACCCGGCACGACTGAACGAAGCCGACCCGCTCTCGCCGGCCTTTCCGGTTAACGGGGCCCAACAGCTGGCCCGGCTCACGCGGCTGCCGGCCGGCGGCAGGATGGCCGCCGTCCTGCGCCCCTGCGAAATTCGCGCCTTCAATGAACTGGTCAAACTCAACCAGGGCAAGCGGGAGGATGTGGTCATCATCGGCCTCGACTGTCCGGGCGCCCTTTCCAATTCCGATTTCAGGGCCTTTGCCGATCAACACGAAACACCGGATGCCGCTACCCAAGCCTTTTGCAGGGTGGTCTTCTCGGGCGAGACGGACCATGAGGCCTTGGCTTTCACCAGCGCCTGCATGGCCTGCAACCATCCGATCCCCGACGGTGCCGACATCGCCGTTGAACTGTTCGGCAGTGAGCCAACCAACGGCCTGACGGCCAGGGCCCTCACCAAAACGGGGGAAGAGGTGCTAACCCATCTTGACCTCCCGCCGGCGGAGGTGGAACCACCGCAGCGCAAGTCCGTCATCGCAGCGCTATTGGAACAGCGCAAACAATACCGGGAGCAGATGTTTACCACGGTGGCGAAGGCCACCGGCAGCATCCAGGGGCTGTCCACCTATCTGGCCGACTGCGTCAATTGCTATAACTGCCGTGCGGCCTGTCCGGTGTGCTACTGCTCCACCTGTGTCTTTACCACCGACACCTTTCGTCACGAACCGTTTCAATACCTGCAGTGGGCCCGCCGCAAGGGAGGCGTCAAGATGCCCACGGACACGCTTTTTTTTCACCTGACCCGCATGGCCCACATCAGCACCGCCTGTGTGGGTTGCGGCCAGTGCACCAATGCCTGTCCCAACGACATCCCCTTGTCCGACCTGTTCACGATGGTGGCCCGGCACACCCAGGACGCCTTCGGCTACGACGCCGGCCTCGATCTGTCGCAACGCCCGCCCATGTGCGGCTTTAAGGAGGAGGAGTACGGCGAGGTGGTGGGGATGGATTAGGTTCTGGGTTCTGGGTTCTGGGTTCAGGGTTCGGGGTTCTAAGTTCGGGGTTTTAGCTTTGAGCTTCCAGCTTTGAGCCGATCAGCTCAACAGCTTATGAGCTTAACAGCTATTATCTGGGTTTCAGCATTGAGCTTATCAACTCAGTTGTATGGGAGAAAAATATGGATCGGAAAATCGGCAGCGCCCTGGTTGTAGGCGCCGGGATCAGCGGCATTCGGGCGTCCATCGACCTGGCCCAGATGGGATACCGGGTGACACTGGCCGACCGGGCGCCGCATATGGGCGGCATCTTGAGCCAGCTCGACTACCAGTTTCCCACGGACCGCTGCGGCATGTGCCGGATGCTCCCCATGGTGAACCGGGACGGCGGCATTCAGACCTGTTTGAGAAAAGGCCTTTTCCACGACAACATCGACCTCCTGCTGGGCACCACCTTGGGCTCGGTGACCGGTGAACCGGGAAGGTTTGAGGTGACCCTTAACCAGGCTCCCCGCCCCGTCGATCCCGACCGCTGCATCGGGTGCGGCCGTTGCAGCGAGGTCTGTCCGGTGATGCTCCCCGATGCCTTCAACGCCGGCCTGACGCAACGCAAGGCGATCTATCTGCCAGTGCCCCACAACATTCCCAACGTCTACACCATCGACCCGGCGGCCTGCACCCGTTGCGGCGCCTGCGAGCCCGTCTGCCCCACCGGGGCCATCCGCCTGTCGGCCATGGGTCGCCAGGCCTTTCGCATCCTGGTGGTGGACGACGAGTCCATCATTCGACAATCTCTGGAAGCCTGGCTGGGTGACGAGGAAGGCTACCGTGTTGAAATGGCGGCGTCGGGTCCCGAGGCCCTGGAAAAACTCGCAGCCGAGCCCTTTCATCTTATGCTCCTGGACATCAAGATGCCGGGCATGGACGGCGTAACGGTGCTTGAAAAAGCCATGATCATTCGACCGGCCCTGCAGACCTTGATGATGACCGCCTACGCCACCGTGGAAACCGCCGTGGATGCCATGAAAATCGGGGCCATGGACTACCTGATCAAACCCTTCGCGCCCGACGCCCTGATCCCCAAAGTTGCGGCCGTGTATGACGCTTTTCAGGAAGCCGCCTGCCGCAAACAAACCGTGGGAGCCATTGTTCTGGCCACCGGGACTACCTGTTTTGATCCATCGGCGGGGAAAAACCCCATGGGATACGGTATCGTACCCAATGTGGTCACCAGCCTGGCGTTCGAGCGCATGCTCAGCGGTACCGGGCCTGACAACGGTCGCCTGCTGCGCCCATCGGACAAACGACCCGTGAAAAACGCCGCATGGATTCAATGTGTGGGGTCCCGGGATCTTCAGTCCGGCGCCGATTATTGCAGCACGGTCTGCTGCATGTTCGCCCTCAAGGAAGCAGCCGTGGCCAAACGGGTGGCCGGTGAGGATTTTCAAGCCACAATCATTTACATGGACATGCGCACCTTCGGCAAATCCTTCGAGCGCTATGGGCAGCAATACGGCTCCACTAAAAGCGTTCGGCTGGAACGGGGGCGGGTCCACTCCATTGCCCCCACCCTTGGCAGTGACGACGTGGCCATCCGCTGGACATCCGCTACCGGAGAAATCCACGAGGAGCGCTTCGATCTGGTGGTGCTATCCATCGGCCAGCGGGCCAACGCGCAAACGGCATCCCTGGCCGAAGGGTTGGACGTCGATACCGACAGATTCGGTTTCGTAAAGACCATCCCCTTCTCCGACACCCGCACCGCGCGGGCCGGCGTTTTTGCCGGGGGAACCCTCACCGGTCCCACCGATATTGCCGAGTCGGTGATCCGCGCCTCCTCGGCAGCCGTGAACGCCTCGCGGACGATTCACCGCGCCGGGGGCGGCCTGGCCGAAAAGACCTCCGTCTCCGATGCTTACCGGGACGTGTCGCGGGAGCCACCCCGCATCCTGGTGGTGCTGTGCCGCTGCGATACCGGCACAGAGATGGATATGGACCTGGAAGCCTGGTCCGCACGACTGAAGCAGGACCCGGCGGTGGCCCGGGTGGTGAACCTGGACCGCATCTGCACAGCCAACGGCTGGAACGCCTTGACGCAAACGGATACCACCGATGTCAACCGAGTGTTGGTAGGTGCCTGCCGTACCTTTGCCTACGGCAAAAAAGCCCATGGCCTAACCACGGCCTTCGCTCTGCATCCGGCATTGATCGAAACGGCTGCCATGGATGTGCGCCAGGGGCAGGACGGTCCTGGCGCCGTTGTCAATATCATGGCCGGGATCTCTAAATTGAAAAATATCTCTATAGAAGAAAGCCACTATACGCCTGTGGTCAACCGAGCACTGGTGGTGGGCGGGGGTATTGCCGGCATGCACGCGGCCCTGGCCGTGGCCGACCACGGCGTCGACGTCACCCTGGTGGAGGCATCCGAGCGGCTGGGCGGCAATCTGGTCTGGCTGCATCAGACCATCGACGGCACGCCCATCGCCCCCTACATGGATGACGCGATTGGCCGGATCGACAACCATCCCGGAATCCAGGTGATGACAGGCAGCCGCGTGGTCGGCGCCTTCGGCCAGGCCGGACACTTTTTTTCCACCATCGAGACGGCCGGAAAACCGACCACAACCGTGGAACACGGGGTCGTGGTCCTGGCCACCGGAGGCATCGAAGCTACGACTGATGCCTACGGATATGGCAGCAGCGAGGCGGTGGTCACGCAGCGGGAACTGGAGACGCGTATTCACGAGAACCGATTGGACATCGAGGGGATAACCACCGTGGTGATGATTCAATGCGTGGGCTCCCGGGAGGAACCACGTAACTACTGCAGCCGCGTCTGCTGCCCCACGGCCCTGAAGCATGCCCTTTGGCTGAAAACCCGCCGCCCCGATCTCCAGGTCTACATTCTCTATCGGGATATGATGACCTGTGGCCTGAATGAAGCCTGGTACACCGAGGCCCGCAAGCAGGGCGTTCTCTTCTTCCAGTACCGGCCGGAGCGTAAACCAACGGTCAGCATCAATACCGATGAAAAAATGCCGGTTTCAGTGAAGCTCCACGATCCCATCCTGGACGCGCCGGTGCAAATCTCCGCCGACCTGCTGGTGCTGGCCACCGGTATCCAGCCCTACCTGCCCGAAACGCTGGCCCTGGCTTACGGTGCCGAACGGGACCAGGACGGCTTTTTCCAGGAGGCGGATTCCAAATGGCGGCCGGTGGAGGCCCTGAAGGCCGGGGTTTTTGGCTGCGGCATCGCCCTGTCACCGCGATCCATTCCAGAAGCCGTGGCCACGGCCGAGGCCGCCGCCGGACGCGCCCTGGCCATCCTGGCTGCTGAACGGCTGCCGGCTGCCCGGACCACGGCCATGGTGCGCCACAGCCTGTGCACCCTGTGCCTGCGCTGCATCGATACCTGCCCCTATGAGGCCCGTTTTTTGGACGAGACCGGGCAGCGCGTCGAGGTCAACCCGGCCATGTGCCAGGGGTGCGGAGATTGTGCCACGGTTTGCCCCAACAGTGCATCCATCGTGGAAGGGTTTTCCCATCGGAGCATGTTGGGCGCCATAGAAGGAGCAATGGCGATGTGAAAAAATAACAAATTACAAAAACCAAGTTCCAAATAAATTCCAAGCTACAAATCTCAAATACCGTTCTTCAAGGTCATGCGGTTTAGAATTTTGACTATTAGGTATTGTGATTTGTTTGTGATTTGTTTTTTGGCTATTGTGATTTTCTTTTTATCATCTGATTTTAGGCCTATTGCCCCGAATTTAAAGATTAAGGAATGTTCATGAATTTACAGATTGCCACCGCATCATCGGCCACTGAAAACGGCAACAATGCCTTAGATAAAATCGGTTCCATGGTCAGCGCATGTATCCAGTGTGGCACCTGCACCGGTTCGTGTCCGAACGCGCTGGAAATGGACATGACCCCGAGAAAAATGTGGCGGCTGGTGATCCTGGGACGTCTTGCCGAGGTCATGGCCAGCCGTACCTTTATTCTCTGCTCGGACTGCTACACCTGCACCCTGCGCTGTCCGCGGGGACTTCCCTTGACAGAAGCCATGGAAGGGCTCAAGGGCATCGCCTTTGCCCGATGTGAGGCGCGGCATCGCAGCAGTCGCCTGTTTTACGAAAAATTCATGCAAACCGTTCGGCGTCACGGCCGCATCCGCGAGTTGGCCTTCATGACCAGCTACTTCACGGCCATGAAAAGTCCAACGGCACCCATGCGCTTCGCACCATTGGGCATCAAACTCATGGTCAAAGGCAAGGTAGAGATGGGATTAGGCAAAACAGTCGCAACACCCCTGGACGCGCTGTTCGAAAAGGTGGCGGACCTGGAGCGGCGACCGGATGGACCCCTTGAGAAGGAGGGCCACGGATGAATTATCTCTACTACCCGGGATGCAGCCTCACCGCCTCGGCCCGTGAATATGACCTGGCCACACGGGCAGTGATGGCCGCCGCCGGCGCCCGGCTGACGGAAATTGACGGCTGGACCTGCTGCGGCGCCAGTGCAGCGGCCCCCATCAGCCATTTGCTCTCTCTCTCGTTAAGTGCCCGCAACCTGGCCCTGGCTGAGCAGGCGGCCGACGACGGTCAGGTCCTGGTGCCGTGCAGCGCCTGCTACCTGAACCTGAAAAAGACTCACGAGGCGTTGCGCAACGATGCCGAGCGCCGGGCGTCGATCAACCAGGCGCTTTCGGCTGTGAACCTCACGGCCACTGGCAGCGTCCAGGTCCGCCATTTGCTGGACGTGCTGGCCAAGGACCTGGGTGCACAGCACCTGGCGCCGCTGATGAAACGCTCTCTGTCAGGCCTGACCGTGGCCCCCTACTACGGCTGCCAGTGCCTGCGGCCCTATCCTGAATTCGATGATCCGGAGCGACCGGTCTGCATGGAACCCCTGATCGAGGCCACCGGCGCCGCCGTTCACGTCTGGGAAATGGGCGGGCGCTGCTGCGGGGCATCACTGGTGAGCACCCAACCGGAAGCGGGCCTCAATCGGGTCTGCGCCATCCTGAAGGCCGCAAGGGGTGCGGACCTCATCGTCACCGTCTGCCCCATGTGCCAGATGAACCTGGATGCCTGGCAGGCCAAAGCATCCCGAATGGCCGACGTGGATCTCTCCATCACCGTGCTCTATCTGCCGCAAGTGCTGGGACTGGCCATGGGACTGAACAGTGACGAACTTGGCCTTGATTTGAATTTGGCTGTTCTGGATGATTTTCGAGAGAAAATTAAGCCATGATCCGTATTATCGACAACCTGCGCAACAGCCTGGCCGCCAAGCTCATCCTCACGGTGGGCATCGTGCTGCTGGTCACCATCGCCACCTGGGCTTTTTTCAACATCCGGCACCAGAAAGAGAAAATGGTCAAAAACATGCTGGCCGGCACCGACCGCCTCACCACCACCATCCGGCTGGGCACCCACTACGCCATGATGCTCAACGCACGGGACGAAATCAACCAAATCATCAACAACATCGGCCGCCAGCCGGAGATCAAAAACATCCGCATCTACAACAAGGATGGAGAGATAAAATACTCCAACTACCCTGACGAGGTGGAGCAGACGACCAACATCAAGGCCGAAGCCTGCGACATCTGCCACCGCACCGATCCGCCTATGGCGACGGTTCCGCTGGAAGAGCGAACCCGCATCTTTTTGTCCCCATCGGGCTACCGACTACTGGGCATCATCAGCCCCATCTGCAACGAACCGGGCTGCAGCACCGGTGATTGCCACGTCCATCCCGAGGACAAGAAGATCCTTGGCGCGCTGGACGTGGTCATCTCCCTGGAAAACACCGACCGCGAGATCCTGATGGAAGAGCGGGGAATAATCGGTCTGGCCGGCTTTGTCTTTCTCATCACCGCGGCCATCATCTTCGTGTTCGTGCTGCGCTTCGTCAACTACCCCATCAAGCGCCTCATCGACGGTACGCGTCTCATCGCCCGGGGCGACTACGCCAGCAAAGTGAGCATGCCCCAAGCCGACGAACTGGGTCAACTGGCGGTAGCGATCAACCAGATGTCCGACGAGATCGCCTCCAGCCAAAAGGAGCTGAACAAGCAGCGCGACGAGTACCAGAACCTGTTCGAACGGGTCCCCTGCCTGATCACCGTCCAGGACCGCCACTACCGGCTGCTGCGCTTCAACCGCGAGTTTCATCAGCGTTTTGCCCCCGAACCCGGCGACTACTGCTACCACGCCTACAAGGGAAGAAGTGAGCGGTGCGTTTCCTGCACGGTGGAGAAAACCTTCGCCGATGGCCTTTCCCACCAAGCCGAAGAGAGCGGCGTGGACAAGGACGGCTCGCCCAAGCACTGGCTGGTGCGCACGTCGCCCATCAAGGACGGCAACGGCGAGATCGTTGCCGCCATGGAGATCTCCCTGGACATCACCCAGCGCCGGCAGCTGGAAGTGGATCTGCAAAAATCGGAGAAGAAGTACCACGCCATCTTCAGCAACATCCCCAACCCGGTATTCGTGCTGGATGTGGATACCCTTCAGATCGTTGACTGCAACCAAAGCGTCACCGCCGTCTATGGGTTTAGCGTGGAGGAGATGATCGGCCGTTCCTTCATGACCCTGTTCGCTCCTGACGAACAGGACCACTACGCCTTCAAAGTCGCCACCTGCTCGGTCCTCAACCAGGCCCGCCATCTGAATCGTGACGGCAAGGGACTGTATGTCAACATCCGCATCTCCCCGTCGGAATACTCCGGCCAGAAGGTGCTTCTGGTGACCACCAGCGACATCACCAAGCGTCTCGAGACCGAACAGCAGCTCATCCAGGCCAGCAAGATGGCCACCTTGGGGGAGATGGCCACCGGTGTGGCCCACGAACTGAACCAGCCGCTGTCCGTGATAAAAACGGTGAGCAGTTTTTTCATAAAAAAGCTCAACGCGTCAGAAGCCATCGCCCCGGACACTCTCTCGACCATGCTGGTCAAGGTGGACGGCAACGTGGACCGGGCCGCCAGGATCATCAACCACATGCGCCAGTTTGCCAGGAAATCGGACATGGAGATGGTCATGGTTCAGCTCAATGAAGTCTTGAAGAGCGCCTTTGAAATTTTCAGCCAGCAGCTCAAGGTGCGGGGTATCCAGGTGGTCTGGGAGATCCAGGAACCGCTGCCACGCATCCATGCCGATCCCAGCCGGCTGGAACAGGTGTTCATCAACCTGCTGCTCAATGCCCGGGATGCCATCGAATCCAGATGCGGAAACAGGCCGGCGGGCGATGCCGACGGGGAAAAAACCATCCGCCTGTGGACAGGCATCGAGGGTCCGTGGGTGGCATGCCGGGTTTGCGATACGGGCACGGGCATCCCGGATAACCTGGCGGAGAAGATCTTCGAGCCTTTTTTCACCACCAAAGAAGTGGGCAAAGGCACGGGGCTGGGGCTTTCCATCAGCTACGGCATCGTCAAGGAGTGTGGCGGCACCATCGAGGCAGTGCCCGACACGCCCCATGGCACCTGCTTCGTCCTGCGTTTTCCAATCACCGATGCAACGGATGCCACAAGCGCATCCGCTGACGGCAAGGCGGAGACTTCCCATGAATGACACCAGCGGCAAAACGATCCTGATCGTCGACGACGAACCGGATATCCGGGAGGTTCTGGCCATCTCCCTGCAAGACATGGGCTACCGCACCGTGGAGGCGGAAAACGCCGCAACGGCCTTCGACCGCTTTCAAAAAGAAAATCCCCAGATCGTGGTCACCGACATCAAGATGCCCGGGGGTGACGGCATCGGCCTGTTGCGAAAAATCAAGCACGAAAATACCGAGACCGAAGTGATCATGATTACCGGCCACGGTGACATGAATCTGGCTATCCGAAGCCTGAAATACGAAGCCACCGATTTTATCACCAAGCCCATCAATGTGGATGCTCTGGAAATCGCCCTGCGCCGGGCTCAGGAAAAGATCGCCATGCGCCGGAAGCTGCAGGATTACACCCGGAGCCTGGAGCAGCTGGTTAAAGAGAAAAGCGAACTCCAGGATCACCTGGCCTCCCTGGGCCTGATGATCGGGTCCGTTTCCCACGGCATGAAGGGGCTGCTCACCAGCCTGGACGGCGGTCTCTATCTGGTTTCATCGGGGTTGAACAAAAAAGACTTCAAACGTGTTGAAGAGGGTTGCCAGGCCGCCCAGGAGACGGTCCAACGCATCCGCAAGATGGTGATGGATATCCTTTATTATGCCAAGGAACGGGAACTGAAGCGAGCGCCGGTCCGGATCGCCGATTTTGCCGAGGATCTGGTTCGGGTCATCCAGCCCCGCATTGACAGCTGCGGTATCCGGCTGGCGTGCCATTTTGAGAGCACCGCAGGCACCATGCAGGTGGATGCCGATTACCTGCAGGCCGCCCTGGTCAACATACTGGAAAATGCCGTGGACGCCTGTCTGAAAGACCACCGCATGCCAACCCACCAAATCGATTTCAGCATCACCGAGCCGGACGGTGATATCGTTTTTTGCATTGCCGACGACGGCATCGGCATGGACAGAGATAGTTGCGACCGGATTTTCAGCCTATTTTACTCGACCAAGGGGAGAAGGGGTACTGGTTTGGGATTGTTTATCGCCAACCGTGTCATCGGCCAGCACGGCGGCAAGATAACGGTGGCCAGCAAACCGGGCGAGGGGTCTCTCTTCAGGGTCCGAATCCCCAAACACCAGGTTGAAATGCGCCCTGAATCCGCCATGCCCATAATTGAAAACAATCAAAACGCGGTTAAAGAATCCGGGCCCAGCAGTCCAGCCTGACCAACACACACCAAAACGCAGGTCATTTGGCCGGTTAGCTGAAGATGGCGTCGATACCTTTCATGACAGGAATGCGCGGATCCGGTCCGCCGCCGAATCCGATTGATCCGGGGTCAACCAGTGGACCGGCTGGCGGGCACCGAACCAGGTCAACTGTCGTTTCGCATAGCGGCGGTGATCCCGCTTCAACTTCGTCACCGCCTCCGCCAGGCGGGTATCGCCGCCGACCACCGCAGCCAGGTGACGATATCCGAGGCTCTGCATGGATTTTAGGTCGCTGCCGTAGCCGCTGGCCATCAGCTGCCGCACCTCATCCAGAAAGCCCTGGGCCATCATGGCGTCCACCCGCCGGTTGATGCGCTCGTAAAGAACCGGCCGGGGCCAGGAGAGGCCGAATTCCAGGGTAGTGAAGCGCTGTTCACGGAACCCGTGGCGCTGGTGAAAAACCGTTAACGGTTCACCGGTGATCTCGAACACCTCCAGCGCCCGGATGATGCGATAGGTATCATTGGGGTGTATCCTTTCGGCCGCAGTGCTGTCGATGGCTTTCAGGCGACCCATCAGGACGGCGGCACCCTCCGATGCCAGCTGCCGCTTGAGACGCCGGCGAACCGCCGGATCCGACGGCCCTTTCTCGAAAAGGCCGTGAATCAGCGCCTTGATGTAAAACCCGGTTCCCCCCACGACAAAAACAGTGCGCCCGCGGCCGATCGTCTGCCGGATAATGCCGGTGGCCATGTTCGCATAGGCGGCGGCATCGAAATCCTCGTCAGGATCCACAATGTCGATCATGTGGTGGGGGCACGCCGCCCGCTCAGTCAATGTGGGTTTGGCCGTGCCAATGTCCATGCAGCGATAGATCTGCATGGAGTCGGCCCCGACGATCTCGGCGTTAAACCGCCGGGCCAGGTTGATAGCCATGGTGGTCTTGCCGGCGCCGGTGGGGCCGACGATGAGGATGATCTTGGGTGCCTCGATCTTCTGCTTATCATTCATGGCTAAATGGGGGCGGGTTCGCAAATCGTCCGATCAAACGGCAACATCATTTCTATCCCTATTCGTTTGACAGGTCAAGCTGACGCGATTGCCGCTGTGGGCTGTTGACAAATACCCCAAACCCAAGGATAAAAAGGAAAAGCAGAAAACACGGATCCACTTTTTCCACGCTATCAACCGGGAGCTTCAAGGAATGAATATCGCAGTGGTGGGAGGCGGCAGACGCTGCAAGGACTTCATGGACGTGATTCAGCGTCACACCTTTCTGGAGATCCATCCCAGGATCGTCGCCGTTGCGGACATCCGTCCCGATGCACCGGGGCTGGTTGCTGCCATGGAAAAAGGCCTGTTTTTCACCAGCAGCTACGATGATTTCTTCGACCGGGACGACATTGACCTCATCGTCGAACTGACCGGCTCCATGGACATCTACAATGACATCCTGGCCAAAAAGAAAAAAAATGTCCGCGCCATTGCCGACCGCACGGCCCAGCTGTTCTGGGAAATTTCCCGGGTCTCCACCATGCAGAAAAAGACCGATCAGGAACTCAGGGAGGCGCGCGCACTTTACAGTATAGTCCTGAATGATCTTATCCAGGAAGAAGTGCTGGTGATCGACCACCGCTTCCGTATCATCGACACCAATGACGCCTTTCTAGAAAAGTTTGGCCTGACCCGGGACCAGGTCATCGGGCAGTTCTGCTACCGGATCACCCACCATCTCGAAAACCCATGCTCCGGGGAAGATCATCCCTGCCCGTTGATCCAGACCCTGGAATCGGAGAAGCCCTCCCAGACGACCCACATCCATCTGGACAGTGACGGCCGCAAAATCTATTACTCGATCTCCACCTACCCGCTTCTTGAGGACGGAGACGTGATCGGCGCCGTGGAGATCTCACGGGACATCACCAAGGATATTAATGTCCAGAAAGTGATGATGCAGCAGGAGAAGCTGGCCTCGGTGGGGCGGCTGTCCGCCGGCGTGGCCCACGAAATCAATAACCCGTTGACCACGATCCTGACCACAGCCATGCTGATCCAGGAAGATCTGGATCCTGACGATCCCACCTACGAAGAAATGTCGGTTATTGCCAACGAAGCCTTGCGCTGCCGCAAGATCGTCACGAACCTGTTGAATTTTGCCCGGCAGACCCAGCCCGACAAAAAAAACTACAGCATCAACGACATCATCGCGGCTTGCATCTCCCTCACCCAAAAGCAGGCGGCTTTCAAGGATGTCTCTGTAGCTCACGACCTGTCCGATAAACTGCCCTCAATACTGGTGGACAAAGGCCAGATCGAACAGGCCATGATCAACCTGATCATCAATGCCGTTGAGTCGACTCCGGCCGGCGGCAACATTCATGTATCCACTGGATTATCCGCGCGCAGCGGGTATATTGACATCGTTGTCGCCGATACGGGTGAAGGCATCCCCGAAGACCGATTAGACCGGATCTTCGACCCCTTTTTCACCACCAAGGAAAACGGCACCGGGTTGGGATTGGCCATTACCCACGGCATCATCGAGCAGCATGGCGGCACCATCGCAGTCAGCAGCAACACCGGACATGGCACCACCTTCACGATCACCCTTCCCGGAGAGAAAATCGCCAACCATGTCTCCTGATTCTGCCCGAGTGCTGGTCGTCGACGACGAGCCCAACATCTGCCACAGCTGTGTTAAGATCCTTTCCAAATCGGGCCACCAAACCGAGTTTGCCTTGAACGGCTACGAGGCGCTGAAGATGTTGGAGGCACGGCAATTCGATGTGGTGGTTACGGATCTGAAGATGAGCGCTTTAGGCGGCATGCAGGTGCTAGCCCGCGTCAAAGAAGCCTACCCGGACACCCTGGTGATCGTTATCACCGGCTACTCAACGGTCTCTTCGGCCGTGGAGACCATGAAGATGGGGGCCTTCGACTACCTGCCCAAGCCCTTTACCCCCCATGAATTAAGGGCCGTTGTCGGCCAGGCCCTGGCGCAGCGCGAAAGCCGGCTGAAAAACCGGCAGCTGAAAAACGAAAATTCCCCTTCCCGCCGAATCCAACATCAGTTGGTGGGCAGCAGCCCAAAAATTAAAAAGGTCATCTCCATGGTGGAAAAGGTGGCCCCCACCGAGGCCACCGTGCTGGTCTATGGTGAAAGCGGCACCGGCAAGGAACTGGTGGCCCGGGCTGTACATGCCAACAGCAACCGGGCCGACAAGGTTTTTTTTGCCGTGGACTGCGGCACCCTCTCCGGCAGCCTGCTCGAGTCAGAGCTCTTCGGCCACGTCAAAGGCGCCTTCACCGGAGCCCACCAGGACAAGGCCGGCATTTTCCAACAGGCCCACACGGGCACCGTCTTTTTGGATGAAATCAGCAATATCGCTCTGGATGTCCAGGGCAAACTCCTTCGCTTTCTGGAAGCCCGCGAGTTGATGCCCCTGGGCAGCACCGTCAGCCACAAGGTGGATGTCCGACTGATCTTTGCCACCAACCAGAATTTAGAAGAGATGGTCCATGCCGGCACCTTCCGGCAGGATTTTTACTACCGCATCTACGTCTACCCCATCCTGCTGCCCACCTTGAAGGAACGCCGCGAAGATATCCCGCCCATCGCCTACCATTTCCTCAACCAGTTCTGCCGGAAAATGGGCCGGGTCGTTAACGGCTTTGCCGATGATGCGCTGACCCGCCTCACCGAATACAGCTGGCCCGGCAACGTACGCCAGCTGCGCAACGTGGTGGAGCGGGCCGTGATTTTATGTGAAAAGGAAACCATCGGACTCAAGGATTTGCCCCTGCTGGGCGAAATCAGCGATATCGAAAACCTGTTCGACAACACCCCCACCAACAATGAAGCGTTGAAGGCCGTCAAGGCCTTGATCCGGCAAAAGGCTGTCAGCCGGGTCGAATGCAACTTTCTGACCCATGCCCTTTCCAACAACGACTGGAACGTCACACGGGCAGCTAAAGCCGTGGGCATGCAGCGCCCCAACTTCCAGAACATGATGAAAAAGCACGGAATCACCCTTCCCCGGCGCCATTGAACGGCTTTTCATACACTGTATATAATTTACATACATGCCGTTGACAATCTACTACCGGCCCGCCACACTTACCTGTTGGCCATCTTCACTGAGTCGGTCACCACGCCTTTGGGTGTATTTATTTCATATACACCCAGACCCTGCAGGAACGGTGATAAATAAATTTTAGTCAATATTTACTTATTCTTAGAAACATGTCTACCCTCTGGCATAATCTATGCTTAAAAGAAAACTAAATTTGACACCAATGACGTAGTTGACATCAAGAGATAAGAAATTAGGGAGGGGATATGAACACAATGCCGAAAATTATGGTGGTCGATGACGAAGCCAGCATCTGCAACAATGTTGAAAAAATTCTCAAGAAAAGCAACTACGCGGTCACCCGCGCTTCCAGCGCCAAAGAGGCCCTTGACATGTTGGCCAAAGAGTCCTTTTCTCTGCTGATTTCCGACATCGTCATGCCGGAGATGAACGGCCTCGAACTCTTGAAGATGGTCAAAAAAGAGTGGCCGGTAACCCGGGCGGTGATGATGACCGCCTACGCCTCTACGGACACCGCTGTCAAGGCCATCCGTATGGGTGCCCTGGAATACCTTCCCAAGCCCTTCACGCCCGACGAATTGCGCGCCACCGTTGAAAACGCCTTGTCCGGCCGGCTGGTGGAAGCCCGGATCTCCGAACAGGAGCGCGAGTCCATCAACATCATCGATGTGGACATCCCCTTCGACACCGACGAAGTGGCCAAGGTCACCGGGAAAGGGTATGCCGACAGCCTGGGCCCCTCCGACATGCCGGTGGTAGAGGTGAAGATGCCCGAGAACCTCGAAGGGTTCTGCGAAGTGGGCAACATGGTCTGCGACATCTTCAAAAAGCTGGGCGCCACGTGCAAGGCCGGCACCAAAACCGACGCCTGCCCGCAGCTGGCCAAAAAGAAAAAAAGCGCCAAGCGAAAAACCGTGGACACCAAACGGCTGATCGGCATCGACCAGCCCTTTGACTACGAAGAGGTGGCTGCTGTATCCGGTCCTGAATACATCCACAACCTGCGCAGCGACGGCGTTTCCATTCCCTACTATGAAGACCTGAAGGCCAACCTGGCCCGGCTGGCGGAACGCAACAAAATCGACGTGGATGTTCCCTTCGATGCCGATGAAGTGGCTCAGGTCACCGGGAGGGCCTATGTGGACCACGCCACGCGGACCGACGTGCCGACCGTTGAAATCACCGCCTCTGAACCGGTGGAAGGCTTCTGCGAGGTAGGGGATATGGTCTGCGACATCTTCAAGAAGCTGGGCGCCACGTGCAAGGCCGGCACCAAGACCGCCGCCTGCCCCCAGTTGGCCAAAAAGAAGCGCGCCGCCGCAAAGAAGGCCGTCGCGGACACCGCCCCCCTCATCGCCCCGGACATGCCTTTCGACTACGATGAAGTCGTCCAGGCGACCGGCAGGGATTATGTGGACCACCTGGTCTACGACGGCACGGTGCAAATGCCCTATGAAACCCTTAAAGCCAATATGCAGAAAATGATCGCCGCCGAGGCACAGGAACCCGCACCCCGGCAGACTGCCCAGGTACCGGCCCATCCCAGCATCCTGGTGGTCGACGACGAGGTGGCCGTCAACAACAACATCCGCAAAATCCTGGCCAAGAAAGGCTACCAGGTGGACCAGGCCGTGACCCGGGAGGAAGCCATGGATTGCATCGGCACAAAAAGCTACGGTCTGGTGCTGCTGGACCTGCGGATCCCCGGCGTCAAGGGCCTTGACCTGCTCAAGGCCATTGGGGAAAAAAATCCGGATGCAAAAGTGATTATGATTACCGGTTACGCCAGCATCGAGACGGCAGTGGAGGCGGCCCGCATGGGCGCCGTCGACTACCTGCCCAAGCCCTTCACCCCCGACGAAATCCGCAACGCCACCGAGCGGGCCTTTCAATTGGCCGCTTAATCCTTAAACTGTCCGGCCCGTCATTCGCAGGAATCGGGCCGGACAGTTCGTGTTGCGCCGCTTACCAGTCCCTCACCCGCCCCCGCATCGACGACCTTTTCTGCAACCCTGAACAAACCCTCTGAATGGTGATGTATTGCACATATACACATAAAAAACCCTTTTCCAAGCCATAAAATCATCGGAATAATATTGACAAGCCAACCATCTCCATATAGGTAAATCCACTGGTTTATAGCCGCCGCCTGGCATCAAAACGACAAGGTCTTGTGAAAGTGAGCGGTCATTCATCGGGCGGTTAACATCGACAGGAGATATATAATGATGGCAAAGGATGTAGTGGGTTCCGTACTGGTTGTCGGCGGCGGGATCGCCGGCATGCAGAGTGCGCTGGATCTGGCAAACTCTGGGTATTATGTGTACCTTCTCGAAAAATCGCCTTCCATTGGCGGGGTCATGTCCCAGTTGGACAAGACATTTCCCACCAATGACTGCGCGATGTGAATTATCTCCCCTGTACTGGTCGAGGTCGGCCGGCATCTGAACATCGAACTGATCACCTATGCAGATCTTGAAAGCGTCGAGGGCGACCCCGGCCATTTCAAGGTAAAAGTTAAAAAGCGCGCCCGCAGCATTAAGATGGATCTGTGCACCGGATGCGGTGCCTGTGTCGAAAACTGCCCGGTGGTTCAGCAAAGCGCATAACAGCATCAATTTTGCTTCATTTTCGTGAAGCGTGATTTCTATTGGGAGATCGGTAAATGAGTGAGGCACAAGCGATACGGACAGACGAGGCGGAAGAGGTGGACTTTGTAGAGCTGGACACCATGATCGACAAGGAGTTTTCAACGGACAAAGAGAACCTGATCATGATCCTTCAGGCCATCCAACGCCACTACAACTACCTCCCCAAGCCCGCACTGACCTATCTGTCCGCCAAAATCGGCGTGCCCTACAGCAAGATTTACGAAGTGGCTACCTTTTACAGCACCTTCAGTCTGGAGCCCCGCGGCAGAAACATTATCTCCATCTGTCTGGGCACCGCCTGCCACGTTCGCGGGGCCGAGCGGGTCCGCGAGCGGCTGCACGAGTCGCTGAACATTGCCGACGGCCAGACTACCGATGACGGGCGTTACACCCTGGAATCGGTGCGGTGCATTGGATGCTGCAGCCTCGGGCCGGTATTGAAAGTCAACGAAGATATGTACGGCCGGATCGCCACCGATGAAGTCGAAAAAGTCCTGGGTCAATATGAATAATCGAAGAACGAGGCAAACACCATGATAATCCAGTCTTTGGAAGACTTAAAAACCATAAGCCAAGAAGCCAGAGGATCCATCTACCACCCGGACGCCATTAAAGTGAACATCGGCATGGCCTCGTGCGGCATCGCCGCCGGCGCCCAGGCGTCATTCGACAAAGCCGCGGCATCATTTGCCGGTGACAAAGGCATGGCCATCTGCCAGACCGGGTGCATCGGGTTCTGCGAGCAGGAGCCGCTGGTGGAGATTATCGCCGACGGCAAGCCGCGGGTGATCTACAAAAACATCACCGAGGACAAGATCCTCGACGCCATTGACGATTATCGCCAGGGGTCGTTCGAAAAGAAAAAATGGATTCTCGGCCAGATGCGAAAGCCGCTGGGCGTTATGGAAGACGGCACCGAGAATCCGGTCGCCAAGGTGTCTCCCCACGAAGGGATCCCCTTTCTCGAAGAGATCCCCTTTTACGGCAAGCAGGTCAAAATCGCCCTGAGAAACTGCGGCTACATCGATCCCGATTCCATCGAGGAGTATATCGCCCGGGGCGGGTACAGTGCACTGCTCATGGCCCTCAAACAGATGAAACCCAAGGAAATTATCGACGAGGTAAAGGCCTCGGGATTGCGCGGACGCGGCGGCGGCGGGTTTCCAGCCGGCATCAAGTGGGCCACCTGCGCCAAGCACGACGGGGAACGCAGCATCATCTGCAATGCAGATGAAGGCGATCCAGGCGCCTACATGGATCGCAGCATCCTCGAAGGCGACCCGCACAGTGTCATCGAGGGCATGCTCATCGCCGGGGTGGCCATCGGCTCCAGCCACGGCTACATCTACGTCAGAAACGAATATCCCCTGGCCGTCAAACGCCTGGTCACCGCCATCAAGCAGGCAGAACGCTGCGGTCTGCTGGGCGACGGCATTGCCGGAACGGATTTCTGCTTCAAGATCAAGATTTCCACCGGTGCCGGCGCCTTTGTCTGCGGCGAGTCCACCGCCCTGATGGCCTCTCTTGAAGGCAAGGTGGGACGCCCCCGGGCCAAATATGTCCACACCGTCGAAAAGGGCTTCAGAGACGGCCCCACCAACCTGAACAACGTGGAGACTTACGCCAACGTCCCGCCCATCATCATGAAGGGCGGCGCCTGGTATGCCGGCATGGGCACCGAGCACAGCAAGGGCACCAAGGTGTTCAGCCTCTGCGGCAAGATCAACAACACCGGCCTGGTTGAAGTTCCCATGGGCGTCTCGCTGCGTGAAATCGTTTTTGAACTGGGCAACGGCGTGCCCAAAAAGAAAAAATTCAAGGCGGTCCAGACCGGCGGGCCTTCCGGCGGCTGCATTCCTGAACGATTCCTCGACCTGCCTGTGGATTACCAGCGCTTGGCCGAGGTGGGCTCCATCATGGGCTCCGGCGGCATGATCGTCATGGACCAGGACACCTGCATGGTGGATGTGGCCCGCTATTTTCTCGATTTTCTAAAGGAAGAATCCTGCGGGCAGTGCAATCCCTGCCGGGAGGGCATCAAACAGATGCTCGACATTCTCACGGACATCTGCGCCGGCAAGGGTAAGACAGGCGACATCGAACTGCTCGAAGAGTTGGGATCCATGGTTCAACGCTTCTCCCTGTGCGGCCTGGGGACGGCGGCACCCAACCCGGTGCTGACCACGATCCTCTATTTCAGAGACGAATACGAAGCCCACATCCAGGACAAACGCTGTCCGGCCGGCGTCTGCAAAGCCCTGTTCCACTACGACATCGACGCAGAAGCCTGCACCGGCTGCGGCCTGTGTGCCAAAAAATGCCCCCAGGATGCCATCGCCGGCAAGAAAAAGGAACCCCACCAGCTGGATCAGGACAAATGCATAAAATGCGGCATCTGCTATGATGCCTGTAAATTTGATGCCATTGCCATCCGCTAAGGTTAAGGAAAAAATCGATGATCACGTTTAAGCTGAACGGTAAGACAGTCCAGGGAGAAGAGGGGCAGTACATTCTCCAGGTTGCCGAAAAGGTCGGTGTGGAGATCCCCACCCTGTGCCATCACAAGGCGCTGGAACCGGCCGGAATGTGCCGCATCTGTACGGTGGAGCTTTACGACGGCCGCCGCACCCGTTACGTCACCGCCTGCAACTACCCCGTCTGGGAAGGCATGGAGGTCAAAACAGATACCGAGGCGGTTCACGCCGGCCGCAAGCTGATCGTCGAGATGCTGCTGGCGCGCTGTCCCGAGGTGCCCCTGCTGCAGAATCTGGCCAAGCAATACGCCATCGAGACACCGCGGTTCAAACTGGAGAACGACACCTGTATCCTCTGCGGCCTGTGCACCCGAATGTGCGAAAAGATGGGCAGCAACGCCATCAGCCTGACCGGCCGCGGCGTGGAGATGAAAGTGGACACCCCCTTTCACCTTCAATCCGACGTCTGCATCGCATGCGGTGCCTGTGCGTCGGTCTGCCCCACCGGCCACATCACCCTGGAAAAGATCAGGGAGGTGGTTTCGCGGCGGGGCTCCAGACTGATCCCCTCGGAATACGACATGGGCCTTAAAGGGCGAAAACCGGTTTATGTCCCTTACGCCCAGGCCGTTCCCAACACCCCGGTCATCGACCGCGACGTCTGTGCGCACTTTAAAACCGGCGGTTGCCAGGTCTGCACCTCCTTTTGCGGCGTGGACGCCATCGACCACACCATGGAAGATGAAATCGTAGAACTGGAGGTGGGCTCCATCATCCTGGCCCCGGGCTTCGAGCCCTTCGATCCGTCGAAATACGATGCCTACAACTACGCCAACCATCCCAACGTGATCACCTCCATGGAAATGGAGCGCATCCTCTCCGCCTCCGGACCGACGGACGGCCACCTGGTGAGGCTTTCCGACCACAAGGAACCCAAAAAGATCGCCTGGTTTCAGTGCGTGGGATCCCGGGATCTGAACCGCTGTGACAACGCCTATTGTTCGTCGGTGTGCTGCATGTACGCCATCAAGGAAGCCGTCATCGCCAAGGAGCACGCCCCCTACGACCTGGACTGCGCCATCTTCTTCATGGACATGCGCACCCCCGGCAAGGAGTTCGAGCGTTTCTACGACAACGCCAAAGACAAGGGCGTACGTTTTGTGCGCAGCCGGGTGCACACCATCGACCCGGTGCCGGATTCCGACGATCTAAGCGTCCGCTACGTCACCGAAGCAGGTGAAACGGTCACTGAGACGTTCGATCAGATCGTGCTCTCCATCGGCCTGCAGACCGATCCAGAGGTGGTCGCCATGGCCAACCGCCTGGGCATCGAACTCACCGACGGCAACTTCTGCAAAACCGACACCTTCTCGCCCGTTGAAACGTCCAGAAAGGGCATCTACGTCTGCGGCGCCTTCCAGGGGCCAAAAGACATTCCCCAATCGGTGGTGGACGCCAGCGCCGCCGCATCGGCCGCCGGCGAGATTCTCGCCGAGGCGCGCAATACCCGCACCCTAACGCCCGAGGTGGTTCCCGAAACCAACGTCATCGGCGAACGGCCCCGCATCGGCGTGTTCGTCTGCCGCTGCGGCATCAATATCGCCGGTGTGGTCAATGTACCGGACGTCAGAGATTATGCCGGCACGCTGCCCTATGTGGAGTACATCTCGGACAATCTCTACTCCTGCGCCCAGGACACGCAGGAGACCATGACCCAGATTATCAAGCAGAAGAAGCTCAACCGCGTGGTGGTGGCCGCCTGTACGCCCAAAACCCACGAACCCCTCTTCCAGGAAACCCTGATCAATGCCGGATTGAACAAATACCTGTTCGAGATGTGCAATATCCGCAACCATGACTCCTGGGTGCATAAAAACAACCCGGACCTGGCCACGCAAAAAGCCAAGGACCTGGTTCGCATGGCCGTCTCCAAAGTGGCCCTGATGCAGCCCCTGCCCGAGGCCGAACTGAATGTCAACCAGACCGCCCTGGTCATCGGCGGCGGCATCTCCGGCATAACCGCAGCCAAAAGTCTGGCCAGCCAGGGATACGTCACCCACATCGTCGAGGCTGCCGACCGGCTGGGCGGCAACGCCCATCATATTTTCAAGACGGCCACCGGCGACCGGGTCAAAGACAAGCTGGCCGAACTGATGCAGGCCGTGGAGGGTGACGACCGGATCAAGCTTCACCTGAACACCCGGCTGACCGCCGTGGACGGGTTTGTGGGCAGCTTCAAGTCCACCCTGACCGTCGGCGAATCCAGTGACGTGCTGGAACACGGCGTGGCCGTGGTGGCCACCGGCGGAACCGCTCTCAAGCCGGATGAATACAACTACGGCCAGGATCCGAGAATACTCACCAGCCTGGAATTGGATGATAAATTCATGGCCGACGACCCCGGGCTGAAAACGCTCACTTCCGCCGTCTTCATCCAGTGCGTGGGTTCCCGTCAGCCCGACCGCCCTTACTGCAGCCGGGTCTGCTGCACCCACTCCATCGACAACGCCTTGGAATTGAAGAAAATCAACCCAGATATGCAAGTCTACATCCTCTACCGGGACATCCGCACCTACGGCGAGCGCGAGTACCTGTATAAAAAAGCCCGCGAAGCCGGCGTGATTTTCATCCGCCACGACCTGGAAAACAAGCCGCAGCTGGCGATCGAGGACGGCAGCATCCGCATCACCGTCACCGACCACGTGCTGCAGCGCCCCATGGAAATTACCGCCGACCTGGTCACCCTGGCCTCGGCTATCCTGCCTAACAAGGATGAGGCATTAGCTCAGTTTTTCAAAGTGCCACTCAATGACGACGGGTTCTTTGTCGAAAAACACGCCAAGCTGGGGCCGTCTGAATTCGCTACGGACGGCGTGTTTCTCTGCGGCTTGGCCCATTACCCCAAGCCCATCGACGAAGCCATCGCCCAGGGCCGGGCCAGTGCGTCGCGGGCCATCACCCTGCTGTCAAAAGAGACCATCAACACCAGCGGCACGGTGGCCGAGACGGAACCGAACATCTGCAGCAGCTGCGGGGTCTGCGTTTCCATCTGCCCCTATTCGGCACCATCCTTTATCGCCGCCGATGCCCGCATGCATGCGGGAAAGGCCCAGATCAATCCGGTGCTGTGCAAGGGCTGTGGCCTGTGCGTGGCTTCCTGCCGGTCCGGCGCCATCCACCTGAAAGGGTTCGACAACGACCAGATCTTTGCACAGATCTTTTCCATGAACGAAGCGGTGTAAGCGATCAATCAAAGGAGAACGTATCATGTCTGACTGGGAACCGAAAATCGTCAGTTTTCTCTGCAACTGGTGCAGTTATGGTGCTGCGGATCTGGCCGGCGTGAGCCGGATGCAATACCCTTCCAACATCCGGGTGATCCGCATCCCCTGCACGGGCCGCATGGACCCGAAGTTCGCCCTGACGGCGCTGCGGGAAGGGGCCGATGCGGTCTGGGTGAGCGGGTGACATCCCGGCGAATGCCATTACCTGGAAGGTAATTACTACGCACGACGGAAATTCACCCTGTTTAAAAACCTGATGGAACTGATGGGCATCGAACCGGACCGCCTGCACTTCTCCTGGATCTCCTCGGCGGAATCCACCAAGTTCGTGAAGGTGGTCAAGGAAGTGACAGAAAAGGTCAAAGCCATCGGACCCAACACCCATTTCATCAAAAATACGGCCAAGGTAGCATAACATGGTAGGATACACTGAGAAGATAAAAGAGATTGCCGGTCGACTGCTCAAGGAATGCACAGTGGACATGGTCATCGGCTTCCGCAGGGGAACCATGCCCATGATGAACGAACCCTGCTTTGCCACCACGCCTGAAGCGGTCGACACCTTGGTGTGGGACAGCAACTGCGGCATCAACCTGGCCAATTATCTGACCAACCGCAAAGAAAAAGTGGCCGTGATCGCCAAAGGGTGCGACTCGCGCAATATCGTCACCCATATCATCGAGAACAAGATCAAACGCGATCAGCTCACCATCATCGGTGTCCCCTGCTCGGGAATGATCGACAAACGCAAGATCACCGGCCTGGTGGCGGGTGAAATCCTGGAGGTCTCCGAAACCGAAGACACCATCAAGGTCAAGACTGCCGATGCGGAAACCCTCTTCGACAAGGCCGAGGTGCTCCAGCAGAACTGTGCGCTGTGCGTCCATCGCAACCCGGTGATCTTTGATGAAATGGTGGCCGATGCGATACCAGAGCAGATCGTCGCCGACCGTTACGCGGATATCCAAAAGATCGAGGAGATGGACATCGAAGACAAATGGCGGTTTTTCGATGACCTGCTGCGACCGTGCATCCGCTGCTACGCCTGCCGCAACGCCTGCCCGCTGTGCTACTGCCCCACCTGTTTCGTGGATGAGGCCAAACCCCAGTGGATGGGCAAGGGCCAGGACCCCATGGACGTGCGGACATTCCATTTTTTAAGGGCCTACCACTGCGCCGGCCGATGCACCGACTGCGGTGCCTGTGAACGGGCCTGCCCGGTGGGCATCAACATGCGCCTGCTCACGCGCAAGCTGGAAAAGGACTGTCAGGATGAGTTCGGCTGGGAAGCCGGGCTCTCCCTGGACCAGCGTCCGGCACTGGATGTTTACCAATCCAATGATCCTGAGGCCTTCATCAAATAGATGAAGCCGAAAGGTCCCGGGGAATGCCGTTTCACCGTCTGCAACTTTCTTTGAAGCTGTAAAGGTTAACGCTATGACGCTCGTTAAAATCGATAAGAAAAACTGGGCCGAAGGGTTGACGGCCGCCGCCGATGCCTACCGGCTGTTCGGGCCGGTCAAGGAGAAGGACTACCACCAGTTCAAGGAGCTGGAAAAGGGCGAGATGCCGGATTTTGACATGGTCAACACCCGCCTGTCGCCCAAGGCGCTGCTGTTTCCCCAATCCGAAGAGATGCTTGAATACTCTTTGGACGAGTCCCGGGACGATCACCACATCATGAAAGAGATCGCCAGGGACGACAAGCCCCGCGCCGTGGTCGGCATCCGGCCCTGCGATGCCAAATCGACCCTGCTGGTGAAGCTGAACTTCGACACACCGGAGGTGAAGGATCCATACTGGCTCAACGCCTACCAGGCCACCACCTTCATCGGCATGGCCTGCGACACGCCCCTGTCCACCTGTTTCTGCACCACCGCCGGCTGCGGTCCCTACCATGAGGAAGGGCTGGATATGCTCGTCATGGACCAGGGCGACGCCTACCTGGCCAAGCTGCTCACGGACAAGGGCAAGGCCTTCGCCACCACTGCCGGCTGGTCAGAAACCGCTGACGATTCGGCGGCCTTCGATGCCGGCAGGCAAGCGGCGGAGGACCGTATCGTGTCGACCGTCAAGACCGACAACCTGGCAGACACCAACCTTCTGGAACTCCACGGTGCCCCCTTCTGGGATGACATCGCTTTTTCCTGTATCAACTGCGGCACGTGTACGTTCTCCTGCCCCACCTGCTGGTGCTTCGACATCCAGGACGAGGTTCACGGCAAGTCCGGTGTGCGCATGAAAAACTGGGACAGCTGCATGTTTCCCATCTTCACCGTCCATACCACCGGGCACAATCCCCGGGATACCAAGGCCCAGCGGGTCCGCCAGCGTTTCATGCACAAGCTCAAATACTTCGTGGACAAGTACGACGCGGGTATCATGTGTGTGGGCTGCGGCCGGTGTGTTCGCCAGTGCCCGGTAAATATCGACATCCGTCGAGTGTGCGAACAGATGAACAGCTTCAAACCTGCAGACGCCTGCGCTGTAGAGGGTTAATAAACCCCATGGAGGAAGGAACACGTGCAAAATCCATATTTACCCTATCCGGTCCGCATTGACGAGATCACCGTCGAGGCCGAAGACAAGAGCCTGAAGACGTTCAAATTCGTTTTCCTCAACGAGGGCGACGAAGAGAAGTTCGCCTACCAAGCCGGCCAGTTTGCCGAACTGTCCATTCCCGGCAAGGGGGAAATCCCCATCGGCATCGCCTCATCCCCCGTTGAGAAAGGGTTCGTCACCTTCACGGTCAACCGAGCCGGCGTGGTCACCACCCATCTTCACAACATGAAGGTGGGGGATATCATGGGCCTGCGGGGACCGCTGGGCAACTGGTACCCCTGGGAAACACTGGTGGGCAAGAATGTCCTCATCGTGGGCGGAGGCTTTGCGTTCACCACCCTGCGCTCGTCCATCGTCTATATGCTGGACCCGGCCAACCGGCCGAAATTCGGCGACATCGACGTGGTCTACGGCGCCCGCTCACCGGGCATGCTGCTCTACAAAGACGAGCTGGTGGAGTGGGAGAAGCGTGATGACATCAACATGCACATCACCGTGGATGCCACCGACGATCCCGATTGGAAGTACAACGTGGGCTTCGTTCCCCCCATCACGGAGCAAAAGGCGCCTCCGGGGGGCGACAACACCTATGCCATCGTTTGCGGCCCCCCGATCATGATCAAGTTTACCCAACCGGTGCTCGAAAAGCTGGGCTACGCCCACGACCACATCATCATGAGCCTTGAAAACCGCATGAAATGCGGATTCGGCATGTGCGGTCGCTGCGGTATCGGCAAAGAACTGGTCTGCAAGGACGGGCCGGTGTTTACCCTGGATCAGATCAATAAAACACCCAGGGAGTATTAACCAACCCTCCGCGGCGACGGTGGTTTCAAGTAATTTTTCCCCTGGCTAATTTTTGGATTTCGTATTGACATAAAAGGCTTAATCCGTTACTAAGCTTAGATTCTATAAGAGAACTTAAACGGCAGTGTGCCGGAAATACTAACAAATCTGTAAAGGGAGGATTGAGTAACATGCCGACTATCGAATTTGGTGGAAAAAGCTTCACGGTTGATGAAGACGGTTTCATTGATGACTACACCAACTGGTCACAAGAATGGGTGCAGTACGTAAAAAAAGAAGAAGGAATCGATGAACTGAACGACGAGCACAAGAAGGTCGTCGACGTACTCCGCGAATACTACGAAAAGAACGGTATCGCCCCCATGGTCCGCGTGCTTTCCAAGGTAACCGGCTTCAAACTGAAACACATCTATGAACTGTTTCCCTCAGGGCCCGGAAAGGGAGCCTGCAAGATGGCGGGGCTTCCGAAACCCACTGGCTGTGTCTAATCACACCGACCCCAGTTTTTAATAAAAGGCCCCGCTTTGAACCGAGCGGGGCCTTTTTCTTTGGACGAAACCATGCGCCTGTCCGTAAAAACCCATTCACAGACGGAAATGATCGATGTCACGCCACGGGTTCAGCAGCAGGTGAGCGAAAGCGGAATGGACAGCGGCCTCTGCATGGTCTTCGTCCCCCACACCACAGCGGCCGTCACCATCAACGAAAGTGCCGATCCGGCCGTCGCCCGGGACATCCTGATGGTGCTCAATAAAATCGTACCGTGGAAAGACGCCTACCGTCACATGGAAGGCAACTCCCCCGCCCACCTGAAAACCTCAATCATCGGATCATCGGAAACCATTGCCATCGAAAATGGCCGACTGGTGCTGGGTACCTGGCAGGGCATCTTTTTTTGTGAGTTTGACGGGCCCCGGACGCGCAAGCTGGACGTCCGGCTGCTTCGGGCATGATGAAGGATATCCGCATCGCGGCGGTGGTCTGCCGGTGTCCGGTCGGTCAGGTCAAACACAACCTGGAGCGGACCCACTACTGGACCCTGCGGGCCAGTAAGCAGGGAGCCGCGCTGGTCTGCTTCCCCGAGCTCAATCTCACCGGTTACAGCAACCGGGCAGAAATCACCGACCATGCCATTTCTGCCCATGGATCGGAAATCGATGCGCTGGTTCGTCTATCGGTTGATCAGCAAATCGCGCTGCTTGTGGGGTTTGCTGAAAAAGCCCAAGATGGACGAATTTTTGCCAGTCACATGGCGATCACCCCACAGGGTCGGACCGGTGTCTACCGGAAACTCCACCTGGCACCGCCCGAAGCTGATCAATTCAGCCCTGGTGAGACCCTGCCGGTGTTTCGCTGGTCAGGGGTTCGTTTCGGCATTCAGCTTTGCTACGATGCCCATTTCCCCGAGCTTTCCACACGGATGGCAAAAGCCGATGCCGACATGATCTTCATCCCCCATGCCTCACCGCGCGGCCAGGCAATGGACAAACATCAGTCGTGGATGCGTCACCTGCCCGCCCGGGCATTTGACAACGGCCTCTTTGTGGTTGCCTGCAACCAGATCGGAAACAATGAAAACGGCCTGGTCTTCCCTGGCAATGCCGTGGTCTTTTCCCCGTCCGGCGAGATCATCGAGACCCGTCTGTCAGGCGACTCGGGGATGCTGGTGGCCGATTTGACGGCCGATCAACTCCGCCATGTCCGCAGCCATCGGATGCGGTACTTCTTGCCCAACCGGCGCCCCGGGATTTACAGCCGCGCACCGACGCTGACCGACCTTGACGAATGACAGCTACTGAACGAAAAAAATTAGACTCTCCAAGGGTGTGCCGTCTCTGGAAAGGACTTCCACCATCCACTCACCCGTCCATTCCGGAAGCAGCGCTTTTGAACTCCAGGTTCGCCATTCACTCGTGCGCACCGGCAGCACCACAGACGCCTTCAGGGCGCCTTTGTGATACCAGTTGTGGGTGATCTCGGTCTCCCCTTGAGCGCCGTCGATCCGGGTAAAGCAGTAGACCCGCTCAGTCCCGGCAGAAATCACGTCGCTGGATCCCACGGGCATCCGGTCCACGATCTCCTGGCAGACCACGGCCTGGGACACGGTGATCTCTTGAGCCAGGGCCCCGGTGAAAAAGAGAGGTACCAGCGTCAGGGAAACGATCAGGGTAAAAAAGTGCCGGGTGTTCATCTGTCCCTCCTGTTCGAGCAAGTTGAGCGATTATCCTTCTGGTTTCATGTGGATTTTAATGTCAAACATCTTGATGGTGTCGCATAGCGGGCGCCCGAAGATAAAATCCAGCATTCGGCTATCCAGCCCCCCTTTTTCCACCGCCAGTTGACGGACATGGGCGTCGAATCTGAGAATTTCCAGGATCGTCTTTTCCTGTTTCAACCGGCCCTTGTGGGTCCCCGCTTCTACCCGTGCATGCAGTCCTTCATAGCTGCAGCACTGCTCATGTTCCTCGATCAACGCCCAGAGGCCATTGACGCCCGACAGCAAATCCTGTCGCGTCAGCCGGGCGGTGTCATAAACCGCTTCGATCCGCCGGGTGTCCCGGCAGTTTAACACCCGGCATTCCAGCGGACGATGGTCATAGATACCGCACCTTCGGGACGCTTGATCATAAAACAGGCACGTCCATCTGTCGGCACACCCCTTGATTTTTATGATCTCTTCGGACAACGCAACCAAGGCGCCCTTGACGTTGTCATGGACCCGTTCACCCCGCCGAAGGGTAAACAGGCACCGGGCCGGAATGCGGCCGTCATCAATCATGGGCCGGTCCTCCCGGTGCAGGGATGGCCCGCCCTTTTCACAGCAGGTGCCGCAGCGTTTGCACGGGTTGGGGGACATTTCATGATTCATTGCATTGCCACCGTCTCTTAGTCTATGGATTTGCATCGCAGGTGTTAGACACGCCCATCACCTGCCGCAGGTCTTCCACCACCAGGTAAAAGCAGGGCACCATAATCAAGGTGATCACCGTGGCGAACAGAATCCCGAAACCCAGCGAAAGCGCCATGGGGATGAGAAAACGCGCCTGGCGGGAGGTCTCGAACATAATTGGCGCCAGACCACCAAACGTGGTCAGGGTGGTCAGCAGAATGGGGCGGAAGCGATGAATACCCGCATGGTGGATGGCGTCATGGCATCCTTCGCCGTCCCGCCGCTTACGGTTGGCAAAATCCATGAGCACCAGCGAATCGTTGATCACCACGCCGGAAAGCGCCACCACACCGAACATACTCATCACGCTCAGGCTGTAACCCATGATCAAGTGGCCGATCACCGCCCCTACGATGCCAAAAGGAATGCAAATCATGATGATCATCGGCTGGATGAAGCTGTTGAAGGGTACGGCCAGCATGGCATAAATCACCAGCAGGGCCATTATCAGGCCGCGTATCAGGCTCTGCATGCTTTCACGCCGGTCAGCCTGGTTGCCTTCAAAACTGTAGGTCAGTCCCGGGTACTTCTCCTGAAGGGCCGGCAGTGTCTCCCCGGTCATCGCGCTGAGTACCTGGTCGGCCTTGCTGCGGGGGCGGACATCCGCAGTCACCGTTACCACTCGCCGGCCGTTGCGCCGGTCAATGGAGGTATAGGCTCTGCCGCGTTTGATGTCCACCGCTTCCAGCAGGGGAATCTCCTTACCGGCCGGCGTACGCAGGATCATCTCCTCCAGGTTGTGTTCGGAGACCCGTTCATTTTTGGGCAGACGAACCATCACCTTGACTTCGTTACGTCCGCGCTGCTGGCGCAGGACTTCGGCACCGTAGTAGGCGTGACGGAGCAGTCTGGCGACCTCCTGCGCCCGAAGACCCAAACTGCGCGCCTCGGGCCGGATCTTGAAGTCGATCTGCTGCTTTCCCGGGGAGTAGCCATCGTCGATATCGGTTACATTGGGGAAAAAACGCAATGACTCGGCGACCTCCCCGCTGGCTTGAGCGAGCGTCTCCACATTGCGGTGACTCAGCTCGACGGCAATGGCGGCTCCGCGTCCCGGTCCACCCGCATCCGACTCGAATTTGAGCGATTCCAGTCCGGTGAGAAACCCGACCCGATCCCGCCACAGCGATGTCAGCCGAGCTGTTGAGAGCGGTCGGACATCCGGGGGGGTCAGGTAGATGCGCACCTCTGTCCGGTTGCCATTAATTTCGGCGAAGATTCCCTCTACCAGATCGTTGCCGCCATGTTCGGCGGTCAATTGCTGGGCCGTTTCAACCAGAATCCGCTGGATGGCTTCGGTTTTTTGAACCGCGGTGCCATAGGGCAGCACCGCCGTGACCAGGGCGTAGTCGGATTCGATCTTGGGAAACAGTTCGAAGCCCATACGCCCGCTTTTCACGTAACTGAGCGTGAGCATCAGCACCACGGCACCGATACTGATGGCGACATAGCGGTGGCGCAGGGCCAGATCGAGCAGGGGACCGTAGCGGGTTCGCACCAGATGGGAAAACCAGTCGCTGAAGCGCCGCTGCTGGCGCAGCACCCAGCCGAAAAGACCGGTTTCCGGGCGGGGCTTGCGATGGCCGATATGGGCCGGCAGGATAAACAGACTCTCGATGAGGGAAACGGCAAACACGGCCACCACCACCGCCGGAATCTGACGAAAGACCTTACCCATTATGCCGGAGACGAAGAACAGCGGGGCAAAGGCCACGATGTTGGTCAGCACGCTGAAGGTCACCGGCATGGCGATTTCACGGGTACCGGCCACCGCCGCCTGAAGCCAGGGTTTTCCCGACTGGCGGTGGTGGTACATGTTCTCGCCGGCCACAATGGCGTCATCCACCACGATGCCCAGGGTGATGATAAAGGCAAACATGGAGATAACGTTGATACTCACCCCGGCCGCCGGCAGGAAAAGCAAGGACCCGAGGATGGAGATGGGAATGCCCAGGCTGACCCAGAAGGCCAGGCGCGGCTCTAAGAAGATGGCCAGCAGAATGAACACCAGCGCGAGCCCGAAATAACCGTTGCGCAGCATCAGATCCATGCGCTGGCGATAGATGTCGCTGCGGTCGTTGCGGGCCACGAGGTCAACGCCCGGGGGCAGGTCTGGTCGGATCTCGGCCACCTTCTCCCTGACGGTCTCGGAAACATCCAACGGGGTCTGGTCACCGATACGGTAAACATCGACGAGAATGGCCCGATGCCCGTTGTAGGTGGCGAATCGGTCCGTATCCTCGAATCCGTCCGTCACCTCGGCGATGTCCGCCAACAGCACCTGGGTGCCCTCGTTGGTGGTGATGATGGGAATTCGGCTGAATTCAGGCCCGAAATCCCGTCGTTCGGTCATGCGCACCAGCACATCCCCGCCGTCGGTTTTAATGGACCCCCCCGGGAGCTCCACGGCCGCCCGCCGGATGGTCTGGGCGATTTGCTCCAGGGTCAGCCCGTAGGCCCTCAGCCGGTCCTGGGGCACGGAAATGCTGATCTCGTAGTCCCGGATGCCGGAAAGCTCCACCTGGGTAATGCCCGGATCCTGCAGCAGCCGATCGCGGACCATCTCCGCCGTCTCCCGGAGAATCGGTTCCCCCTGGTCGCCAAAGAGTGCCAGCGAGACCACGTAGCGTCTGCGCTGGGCAATCGTTACCCGGGCGTCCTCTGTTTCTTCGGGAAATGAGGTAATCCGGTCCACCGCATTCTTGATGTCCTGGGCCACCCGCTGGATATTCTTGCCGTCGACCACCTCAACGGTCACCCTGCCGGCGCCTTCGTTGGCCACCGCGGTAACTTGTTTGACATCGTCAAGGCCCTGAACGGCCTCTTCGATGGCCAGGATGATGCCGCGCTCCACCTCTTCGGGACTAGCCCCGGGATAGGCCATGGAGACCGTCACATAGTCCAGCTCGAAATCGGGGAAGACCTCTTTATTGATCTGACCGGCGAAAATCAGGCCGCCCACCAGAAAAACCACCATCAGCAGGTTGGCCGCTACCGAATGCCCGGCCATCCATGCGATGGGACCGGATTGACGACGATCACCGTCGGGGACAGAATTCAGACTCGGATTATCCATCTGATGTTACAATGCTTTGATAGGTTGGCGAGGATGTATCCGATGGTCCGGCATCGCCATCTTTCAACGGCAACCCGTCGACCGGTGCGGAGAGGTCCGAAACGATGAGCCGCTGGCCGGGAAGGATGCCGTTTTTCATCAGCACATAATCGGCATCGCGCCACACGGTCTCCACCGGCATGATCTTCAGGGTATCGTCATCGGCAAGTATCCAGATGGTGCTGTTGTCCCGCAGGGCACTTCTGGGAATGCGATAGACATCCGTCAGCCGTTGCCCCTGGACGACCACCCGGACATACTCGCCGATCAGCATGGGTGGGGCGCTGTTGCGGGTCTTGGCATTCAACCCCAGCGGGTCTTTGACGGACACCAGGATACGGGCCATGCGGCCGTCAGTCTCCAGGTCGCTGAGCAATCTGGCCACCGTCCCCTGCCGCTGGTTTCCCCGGTAGGCAATCGTAACGGATGCGCCTTTATCCGCATTGGTCCGCGGAATATGGATCCATGCCAGCCGCTCCACGGGGAGTGACACCTGGATCCAGTATTCATCGGTGCCCACCAGCTGGGCCAATGGGTCCTGGGTGGACACCTGGGAGCCCACATTCACGTGGGTGCTGCGGACAATGGCATTGAAGGGCGCAAAAATATCTGTCCGGGTCAGGTTCAATCGCGCCTGTTCGAGTTCTGCGCGGGCAGCCGCCAGATCGGACCGGGCTTTGGCCAGATGGGGTTTTCGAAGGGCCAGTTCCTCTTCCTGGGCGTCGGCCGTTCGCTCCGGATAGAGCAGCGACCATTCCTGCCGGGCCACATCCTGGTATCCCATCTCCACCTGGAGCGCGTATTGTGCGTTGACCACGGCACTTTCCTTGCGGGCAATGGCCAGCTCGTAGTCCTTGGCATCGATCTTCAACACCCGTTCACCGGCACGGATAAACCCGCCCTCAACAAACTCCGGGTGAATCGCTTGAACCTCTCCGGGCACCCGGGTTTTCAGGGTTATCTCCCTAGCCGGAACCACCGATCCCATGGCCGCGACGGAAACCTGGTGGTTATCCGGAAAAAGGGGCCGGGTCTCTACCAGTTCAACCGTGCGTTCCGGCGGCCGTTTTTGGGCTTGGGGGGCCGTCTTTTTGATGTAACTGGCACCGGCAATGCCAATCGTTATAATCATGGCGCAGACAATCAGTGTCCGCACCCAAGATTTGCCGCTGGCACGGACCACCTCGGTCTGGTCAAGATGATAATCCCTGTTTTCGTCCAATTTTAGCTTATCCCCGCTGCCCATTTCCCATTGATGCCTTCGGCGGATCGGTGTTCCCGATCCACCCGCCGCCAAGCGCGCGGTGTAATCCGATGCGGTAACGCACCAGCGTCTCCTGCTGCCGGATCAAATCCCTTTCGAGATCCTGTACGGCGATCAGTTGGGTGAGGACCGGCAGATAATCGCTCAACCCCCGCCGATACCTCTGGATGGCCTCTTCAAGGCCTTTACGGGCCGCCGCCATTACCGATTCAAGTCCGCGGATATGTTCCCGCTGCCGGGTCTCGCTTTCCAGGGCATCTTCGACTTCTTTCACACCGGTCAATACGGCCTGGCGGTAAAACCAGAGGCCTTCATCCGCCTGCGCCCGGGCCTGGTCCACCTCCGCAGCCCGCCGGCCGCCGTCAAAAATGGGTGCCGTCAGGTTGGCGGCAAGGCTCAACAGCCAGGTATCGAAGAGCAGGTCCAGGTCGCTGCGACCGTATTGCCCACCGGCAGTGAAGCGAAGTGCCGGCAGACGGTTGGCCCGGGCGGCAGCCACTTGCCATTCGGAGGCCTTCAAGCGCATACCGGCCGCCCTAACATCAGGTCGGTTGGCCAGAAGATCGGCAGGCAGGCCTAATGACGGGAGCCTGCCGACAACCGGCATTTCGGTTTGCGTCAAACTGAGGTCCGCCCGCGGCGGTCGTCCCAGCAGTACGGCCAGTTCATGCATCAACAACTGGGTTTCGGCTTCCACCAGCGGGATTCTCGCCCGGACATTCTCCACCACCTGCTTCTGCTGGTAGACATCCAGGGCGGAGACCATGGCTTTGCGGAAACGCAGCTCAATCAGGTCTAAAAAAGTTAGATTGTTTGCCAGCTGCTTTTCCAGAAGCTGCTTCTGCAACCGTTGGGAAATGATCCCCACCCAGCGCCCGGCCACCTCGGCCGCCACCGTGATACTGGCCGTCTGAAGATCGGCCTCGGTCGCATCAACGGTGAGCAGTGCCGCCTCCTCCTGGCTTCGAATCCTTCCCCACAGGTCCAGCTCGTAATTACTGACCAGACCCATCGCGTAATCCCCGTCACCTTCGGAACCGCTGGGCAGGGTTTCTGATCGGCGCCGGGTATATTCGACGGAACCGGTTGCAACCAGGTCCGGGTAACGCGCTGCGCCGGCCTGAACGGCCAGTGACCTGGCCTGCTGCAGCCGGGCCCAAGCCTCTTTCAGTGTAAAGTTGTCCGATAACGCAGTATCGATCAACCGGCTGAGTTCCGGGGAACCCACCGAATGCCACCATGGTGAGGACTGATCCGGTTCTCCGCCATACAGTGCGTAAGCGTCGGGAATTTCACCCGCCGCATCCGGCATCACCAACGGGGTATAGGGGCTGCAGGAAAATAACATCCAAACTCCCAAAAGCAAAAAAAGCGGGTATCGGCAACCGTTTTTCATAGTCTGACGTATGCTAAATATAATCGTTATCAAGCCTGTCACAAGGTTAATTAGTTGATTTATCACCCAGGGTTGGTGGAAACAAGCGCAAACCAACCCGTGTGCAGAATCCAGCCACGGACAGCAATCGACGGGTCAGCCGTTTTCCAGATATTTGTCGGGCTGAAAACGGTTTTTCACGACATCATTTTTAATAAACCACGTATTTTACACAAAGTGGTATTTACGAATTTTTTTAGTATTGTGATTTGCTATAACTCATATATAATTTATTTGACTGCAACATATTCTTTGATTCAAAGTTACCAATCGAATGGAACAGGTCTCCGCGTGGCAACACGGATGGATTTTTGCACCCTATTGAAAAGGCGCGAGAACGCAATTGGACACAACGGCGAGTTTCACGGAAAGGGAAAAATGATGAAAGAATTAGTCACTTATATAGCACGGTCACTGGTGGACAAACCCGAGCAGGTTTCCGTAGCGGAAGTGGAGGGAAATCAAACCACCGTTTTGGAACTCACGGTGGCCAAAGAAGATTTGGGGAAGGTCATCGGCAAGCAAGGCCGAACCGCCCAGGCCATGCGAACCATTCTTGGGGCCGTTTCTTCAAAGGTCAAAAAGCGCACGGTTCTTGAAATCATCGAATAGCTGTGCCGATGCACGGTCTGCTGGCCGCATGGAGGCATCCGTAAAATCAGTCTTTACCGGCTTCACTTTTAACGATTGCATCTAAAATCACTACATCAAAAAGCCCGATCTCATCATTTCCGATGGTAAAAACAAAAGCCCTTTCCTCTTGAAGCGGAAAGGGCTTTTGTTTTTGGTAAGCTGTTCACAGGTTCTGGGTTCACTCTGGTTTGAGGTTTTCGGCGCACCCTTAACCTCTGAACCCTGAAGCCCTGAACCTCCGTTCAACACCGATCCTGAATCATTTGTCCAATCTGATCGGTGGACAGCGGCAGCGGATTATTCTTATTGGAAGCTGCATGCACCAATAAATCGACATGGGCCAGGGTCAGACCGAACTGCCCCAATCGAGGGATGTCCAACTGATCGAGCCATCGGTAAAGGCAGTCCACCAGATGGCGACAGCAATCCAGGCGGTTTTCATGCCTGGCGCCGAATAGTTTGCCGATGCGGGCGAATTTGTCTATGGCAGCGTCGGCGCGCTGGTTGTGCACAGCAGCCAGATTGCCTACGGTGGCCTTCACCGCATAGGGTAATAAATTGGCGCAGGCGACGCCGTGGGGGATAGACAAGATGCCGCCCATGGGCCCGGCCACGCCGTGCACCACGCCCAATCCCGCATTGGCCAGCGTGACACCGGAGAGAAACGCCCCGTAGGCCACGGCACCGCGGCAGCCGGTATCGGAAGGGCCATTTTTACAGGCAATCGGAAGTGCAGGGATCAGGTAGCGCATGCCATCCATGGCCAGGGCGTCAGTCAGTGGCGAAGCCTGGGTGGAGACATAGGATTCGATCAGTTGGGTCAGGGCATCCATGCCGCAGGCCGCGGTCACCGACGGCGGGGCAGACACACATAGCGTCGGATCCAGAATGGCCAGCCGGGGGATATAGTTGTCGTGCCGCAGGGACTTCTTGAATCCACCGCGTCCCACCCGGGAAATAACCGCATTCTTGGTGGCCTCGCTACCGGTCCCCGAGGTGGTGGGCACCGCCACCACAGGCACGGATTCACCCGAGGGGGTGCGTTTGCCGACCCCTTCCAGAAAATCGACGACCGATCCATTTTCCATGAGCATGGCGGCAATGGCTTTTCCCGCATCCAGCACACTGCCGCCGCCGACGGCCAAAACCACATCCACCCCAATTCCCTTCCAATCAGCTACCACCTGGTCCACCATGGCGGGGGACGGTTCACCGGCAATGCGGCAGCGATGCACCTGCACACCCCCTTTTCCCAGGTTAGTCAGTATTCGACCAATATGCCCGGCGCGCTCGAGCGCAGCCGAACCGCTAACCAGAAGCACCGTCTTGCCAAAGGGCGCGACGAGTTCTGGGAGCCTGTCGGTGGCGCCCGGACCGACGAGCAGTCTGGGTATGGGGCTGAAGGAGAAAGCATGTTGCATAATCGGCATTAAGCGACAGGATACGGGGTTCAATTGATCGCAATTATCATAAAACCGATAACATCATAAACTATTGCCCAAACAGACGCTACGCCAATCCTAAAGAAAAGTCAAAATTTCCCGATAACTGATTGAAATAATCGGCACCATGACGGTTGGTTTCTGAAGAAGACAATAAGGTAGGAACAGGCATGAAACAATATTGTAAATACCACCCCACCCGACCGGCCCACTGGCATTGCGAAAAATGCAACACGGCACGCTGCCCGGAATGTGTGGAGGCCCGGGATATGGGCGGCCACCATCAGGGTGAAAAGCTGCACATGTGCCCCAACTGCAATCTCCCCGTCCAGTGGCTGGGCGTTGAAAATATCATCGATCCGTTCTGGAAGCGGTTGCCGCGGTTCTTTCTCTATCCGTTTTCCGTTCGTCCGCTGTTGTTGATGATAGGACTGTCTGCAGTTGCCGCCTTGTTGGCACGACCTGGAATCATCGGTCTACTGGCCCTGGTTGCGGTTTGGGGGGTTGCCTTCAAGTACGCCTACGCCATCTTGCAATCCACGGCCAGCGGCAATCTGACCACCCCGACGCTCGATGCGCAGACCCTCTATGAAAATTTTGGGCCCGTGGTCAAGCAGGCGGGTATCTACGTTGCCATCATTTTAGCGGCGGGAATGATGTTCGCCAAGCTGGGTATGGCCGGTGGCGTCTTGTTTATCATCCTGGCTACGGTGTTCTTGCCGGCCATGATCATTCTCCTGGTGACCACCGAATCCCTGGTCCAGGCAGTTAATCCGGTGATGTTCGTCAGCTTGGCTGTCAGAATCGGATGGGGCTATTTGCTGATGTATTTCTTTTATTCCATTCTCGGCGGGGCGCCGGCACTGCTCGGCCGCCATGCGATTCAACACCTTCCGCCGATGCTGCACGTTTTTTTGTTCACCCTGGTTAAAATCTACTATACCTTCATTGCTTACCACCTCATGGGCTACGTGATCCTGCAGTACCATCAGGATATTGGCTACCGCGTGGACTTCGATGACTTCATGGATGATGAAACGGAAGCCGATCAGGCCTTGGCCGCAGCAGAAGACCCCCGCAGCCGCCTGCTGAACCGCGTCAATCAGCTTATCAAGGACGGCAACCACGAAGGCGCCATAGCGGAAATTGAAAGCGAAACGGGTGGGCAGAAAATCGCCGATCCGCTGATTTTACAACGCTACTTTACGTTGCTTAAGATGACCGGTGCGAAGGACAAGATTGGAAACCACGGTATCGACCATCTGGATATGCTGGTACGCGGGGACAAAAAAACCCAAGCCGTTGATGTCTACCTGCAATGCCTGTCATCGGATCCCGAATTCTCGCCGAATGCGGGTGCCCTGTTCAGGGTGGCCGGGTGGCTCGGCGAAACCGGGCGCAACAAGGAGGCCATGAGCGCATATAACAAGCTGACCAAAGCCTATCCCCAAGACCCCCTGGTGCCCAAATCCTATTTTCGGGCTGCGCAGATATTCAACGACCGATTGATGAACCCTCAAAAGGCCAGAAAAATACTGACTGGCCTGATGAAGAAATACCCTGGACACGATATCATCCCCTTCGTTGAACGCTACCTGGACCAGATGGGATGAACGCCACACAGGCGATGGATAAAGGGTCGGATGACTGGTTCGCCTTCCATCTGGTATCAGCCGGAGGCATCCGATCTTAAGATGAACGCCGCCTCCACAGAATCCGGAAACCGTTTGCAAACCAACTTCCGGTAGCGTTTCCACCGGTCTATCCGACCGCATTTACGAAATGCTTGCGAAAGCTTGATCAGATTCGACGGCAGTTCCGGTGTTTCCGGCTTTCGTTTCAGGATGGCCAGTATGATTTTTTCTGCATCCTCGGCCTTTCCTGCCGCTGCCATGGCTCCAAAAATTTTCAGATAGGCATGAATCGACAAGCGCGGACGACTGGCAAGTCGTGAATATGTCTCGTAAACGGCAAGCGCGGTATGATGCGCCGCGCTATTGTGGAGAAGCACGTCAAGCAGGTGCTTGGCGGTATCATGAAATGCTTTGGATTCGGGATTCAACTTGTGAATGTTGAACAAATGGCTCAGGGCATCCTGATGGTTTGGTGACAGTTCCAACACCTGCTCGAGTAAAGCTTGCGACTGTTGCATTTCCAAATTGCCTAAGTGGTCCAAGGCTTGGTGCATCAGCGGGCTCACCTTGTCTTCCGGGGCCGCCTCGAAACGGTCCCGATCTACTCCCACCAGTCGTTCTCCGGCATAAGCCAGCAGGGCGCCACCGGCTATCCCGCCGATATGGGCCACGTATGCCACGTGGCTGTCCCCGTAGAAAAAGAGCTGGTAGCATTCATTGGCCAGCCAGACCGGCAGCAGCACGATGGCCGGTATGGTGGCCGTATTGAAAAAAAACCCCAGGGAATAAAATATGCTGACCTTTTTTGTGCCGTACAGCACCGTGTAGGCCCCCATGAGTCCGGCAATGGCCCCGGACGCACCTACCAAGGGGATCGTGCTCGACGGGTATACCGCAAAAAAAAGCCCGGCAGCTGCCAACCCGCTGCTTAGATACATGACCGTAAAGAACAACCGGCCCGTTCCGATCTCCAACATGCATCCAAGAATCCACAAGAACACCATGTTGCCCACCAGGTGCCCCACGCCACCATGCAGGAACATGTAGGAAAAAAAGGTGACCGCGCGAGGATAAGCCGGGCGAAGGCCGTATGCAAAGGCGACGCTTTTATTGCGTTTCTCCTCGTAGTCCCGGCGCAGCGCCAACCAATTTCCATATTCCGGATGCTGGGGAAGGATCACCTGGCCATCCATCAGCCGCGAGATGAAATCGAAATCGGCCTCCATCTCGAAATGAGCCGCCATGAGTTCCTGCTCATCCATGCCTTCACTTTCGGCGGGCCTGTCGGCGGTCTTTCCGGTTGACTTTAGATAATCGATGTAGCGGGGCACCTCGATGGCAGCCAGCCCGGAATTCAGGTAAAACTGCTCGGCGGCCATCCGGGAGTCGTCATCGTTAACCTGGAGCAGAAAAAAGACCAGGCAGTTGACGACCAGCAGCGCCAGTGTCACCACTGGCGGGTTTTTCCAACCGATTTTTCCGGAGACGGGAACAACGAGCATGATCGCTACTCTTGAAGGTCGCGAATAAAGTCGCCCAGTGCGGCAACGCCCTGATCTTCTACCAGCCGCAACGCCTGTGTGCCGATGACAGCAATATCGGCCTTTCCCTCGAGAAACTTGATATCGGATTTGTCTTTAACCCCAAACCCCAGCGCCAGTGGCAACTGCGTGGCCGCCCGGCAGCGCGCCAGGTAAATGCCGATCTGCTGGGAGAACGCCGTCGGGTCGCCGGTGACCCCTTTGCGGGCCACACAATAGACAAAACCGCGGGCCACCCGGGCGATGGTGTTCATGCGCGCATCGGCGGTGGTGGGCGAATAAATGAAGATGGGAGATAATTCATTGCGGCCCATGGCATCCAAATAATCGGCGGCCTCTTCCGGAGGCAGGTCCGGCACGATGGCCCCCTTAAGGCCCGCCGCCTGCATACCGTCGGCAAAGCGGCCCACGCCGTGCTTGAACAGGATGTTGTAGTAGGTCATGTATAAAAAGGGAATCGGAAACTGCCGGGCCACCCGACGGCCGAAGTCAAGGCACTGGTCCACCGTGACCCCGTTGGCCAGAGCGGCCTGGTTGGCCTTTAAGATCACCGGACCGTCGGCGATGGGCTCGGAAAAGGGAATCTGCAGCTCCATCAGGTCCACCCCCGCCTCGACCATGGCGTGCACGATCTCCAGGGAGGTCTCTACAGTGGGGTAGCCGATGACGATGTGGGTCATCAGCAGGATCTTCTTTTCGGCCAGCCGAGAGCGAATGTAGGTTTCAAGCATGGTATTGTTTGGCCTTTTCAATGATGAATTGTTTCCATTTGGGATCGTCGAAGGCATCGGCGATGGTGAAGATGTCCTTGTCTCCCCGGCCGGACTGGTTGATCAGGATGATCTCGTCAGGCGACATCCGCGGCGCTTCCTTGAAGGCCCGGGCAAAGGCGTGTGCCGACTCCAGGGCCGGGATGACGCCCTCTTTTTGCATGGTCAGACGCAGGGCCTCGATCACCTCTTTGTCCGTGGCACCTTCGAAGCGCACCCGCCCTTTTTCTTTCAGATTCGACAGGATCGGAGAAACACCGACGTAGTCCAGGCCGGCGGCGATGGAGTGGGTCTCTCTCATCTGGCCGTCGCCGTCCTGCAGAAAGTAGGTCTTGTACCCCTGAGCCACGCCCACGCTGGCGTCGCCCGAGCAGAGCCGGGAGGCGTGTTCGCCGGAATCCAGGCCCCGACCGGCGGCCTCCACGCCGACCAGTTCGACGTCGTCATCGAAAAATCCGCTGAAGATGCCCATGGCGTTTGATCCGCCGCCCACGCAGGCAAACACCCGCGAGGGCAGCCGCCCTTCGCGCTCCAGCATTTGCCGGCGGGCCTCCTGGCCGACGATGGACTGAAACCAGGAGACCATTTCCGGAAAGGGATGCGGCCCGCAGGCGGTGCCCAGCACGTAGTGGGTGGAATCCATATGGGTCACCCAATCCCGGAAGGCCTCGTTGATGGCATCCTTCAAAATTCGCGTGCCGTCGGTCACCGGCACCACCGTTGCCCCCAGCTGCTCCATCCAGAAGACGTTGGGCCGCTGGCGCTCGACGTCGACCTCACCCATGTAGATGGTGCAGTCGAAGCCGAAACGGGCGGCCATGGTGGCCGTGGCCACCCCGTGCTGGCCGGCCCCGGTCTCGGCGATCACCCGGGTCTTGCCCATGCGTTTGACCAGCAGGCCCTGCCCCATGACATTGTTGGCCTTGTGGGCACCGGTGTGGTTCAGGTCCTCGCGTTTGATGAAAATGCGCGCCCCGCCGAAGTGGCGCGTCAGGTTCTGGGCATCGGTGATCGGTGTCGGCCGGCAGGAGTAACTGGACATGAGCTGTTCGTAATCCTGCCAGAAGAGGGGGTCGTTCTTGGCCTCGTGATAGACCCCTTCCAGTTCATCGAATGTGGCGACAAGAATTTCGGGCAGGAACGCCCCGCCGAAGTCGCCGTAATAGCCCCGCTTAAGCATGGTTTACGCCTCCAATCTGCTGAGAGAAAACAAACGGTTCGGTGTTGCAGTAGAGAATCGAGAAAACGGCGTTGTCCGCCTGCTTGAAATTGAGGAGCCGATGAACCACCAACACCGGCGCGTCGGCATGCATACCCATGACCGCCGCTCTCTTGGCATCGAGATAGCCGATGCGAAAAGTCTGGCGACCCCCTACCGGTCGCATGTAGAAACGAGATTCAACCACCTGGGACAGGGAGCGTCCGGCCAGATCCATGCGTTCGATGCCCTTGAACAGCACCGGGTGCAGATAGATCGCTTCCAGCAGCACCGGCGTCCCGTCAACCCGGTTCAACCGGGACAGATAAAAGGCCGTCCCACCGGCAAACGGGTTCTCCGCATCGGCCGCAACGTTTACCCGCTTGGTTTGTTGAAGCAGTTGAACGTCAACGGCGATCCCTTTTTTATGAAATGCCGAACTGGTGCCGGCCAGGGAGAACAGGTCGATTTCCTGCTCCGGTGCGCGCACATAAGTTCCCGACCCCCGCCGCCGCGACAGCAGGCGCTGGCGCACCAGCACATCGATGGCCTGGCGTACCGTCGGCCGGCCGATGCCGTAGTCCCTGGCCAGCTGCGGCTCCGATGGAATCCGGTCACCCGGCGGATAGTCGCCGGACCGGATGCCCTCCATGAGGATGTCGGCAAGCTGGTGGTACAGGGGTATGGGGGATTGGGGATTTAACATGGAACAACCGGGTTCTGGGTTCTGGGTTCTGGGTTCTGGGTTCTGGGTTCTGGGTTCTGGGTTCTGGGCAACAAGGTGACACTTATTTGTAAAGTTGTCAATACAAATAAAGGACCATGCAAATCGAATTATCGCCCATTTGATTCTGCGTATCGCTTGAAACAGTTAGACCGATCGCTTCTTCATGGCTTACGCGGAAGGCATCAGTTTCAAGGCCCAACGGTTCAACTTACCTTGATCGGCGCCCGCACGATCCGATACGTTTAATCTCCAGAGACCGTTAATCGTCTCTCCGCGTAATATCTGCAGATGCGGCGTATTTTCTCCGGTGTAGGTTTTAATGATATTGTCTGCAGAACCGCCGGTGCGATTATGGAGCAACACATGTGTGTCGCTGGGGGAAACGAGTTCGACGCGTAAATCGCCGATGTAAGTGTGCGTGATATCGAGTTCGGCTTGAATATCGTCAAGAGACCCGCTAATGGCAACATTTAGGGATCGTGATAGCCCACCCGGGATATTGTCCGGAATGATCATTCCGGGGGCTTCCTCAACATCAAACGCCGATTGCGTTTGCCCGCTGATCTCCAGCAGCCAACGCTTTAAACGGCCACGGTCTTGAGCCGCCAAGTCCTGAACATGAAGTGTCCAAACGCCCTCAACCGGTTCGTCTAAGAAAGCAAACAGCGCAGGCGTGGAACTGATATTGAATTCGCTGTGTAGATCGTTGGCACTGCCGCCGGCTCGATCATGGAGCGTCACCGAGGTACCGGATGGTGAAATCAAAGCGATACGCAGATCTCCAATATAGGTATGCGTAATGTCCACATGGACCTTTATGGAACGGGGTGTGAACGCTTGATCGCAAATGATTTTGTCTTTAATCCCTCTTGAATTGTTATCCGGAATGCTTTTGTCCGGTGATGAGTCGCCCTGGAAAATTAAATCACCTGGCCGAACACCGCGTCTCATGGCCTCCGCAACAGCAGCAGCGGCATCGACCCGTCCGTGCCCAAACCAGGGGCTCCATGTGCCGTCTTCGTCGCCCACATCGCTGAAGTTACCATTATCAAAAGGTGCGATGGGTGATATATCCCAGCTTGTATCGGGATCGAAACCGGCGGGTGGCGTGCGGGGATAAGCTTGGAAATCGAGATCCTTTGAAGCCGTCTGCTTGAGAATGGAAACGATTTCCAGCGCAGTCAGATCAGGATTCGCTGAAACCATCAGGGCGGCAATACCGGCCACCAGAGGGGTTGCACTTGAGGTACCACCGAATTCGTGGGTAACACCACCCGGTTGCCCGGTTGTCGTGGTAACGCCCAATCCCCTGACATCCATGCGATAGTAGGCATGGCCATTACTGCTGGGCGCACATAGGGAAATCCCCGGTCCATAATTGGAATAGTGACTCCGCCGCGCCGTACTTGCCAGTGCCGCGATATTCATGACTCCCGGAATTCCAACCAAATTTCTATCAAACTGTCTCGCCGTATTTACACCAATCCATTCCGCAGAGCCATCATTGTATACACGCCATCCATGGGTAAATGGCACATCAACGGCTGCCGTGTGGCTGATGGGGCAATTGTCATTACCGGCTGCCCATAAAAACACGATGCCCTTCCCTCGCCTTCCGCCGGTCTGGGCAAGTTCGGTTAGGCGATTAACAACGGGAAGGGCTAGTACGAAGGTCGGTACCCCACTCCATGAATTGGACATCACATCCACCTTGTCCGCTATGAAACTCAACGCGGTCAGCAGTTTTGAATCACTGATATACAAAGAAGGACCGTCTGACTCCCACTGGATGGGGAGCAGACTGCATCCTGGCGCAGCCCCGACTGTCAGCAAAGCGTCTACTTCGCCGGCAATGACACCGGCACACGATGTGCCGTGATTGGAACCGGGTCGATACATTTCACCCGGATCAGCATCGATATCACCCGAGGTGATCAAGCGTTCTCCGCGGAAATACCCCCAGTCGGCAAATTTGTCAGGGGAATCGAAATCATGGTGGTCCAGCTTGCAGCCATCATCTGTAACCGCAACGACAACATTCTCACTCCCGAAATGGTCCAGCAAGCGCCATGCATCCTCACATTGCGAGCATGCGCGCATGTCATAATCCGGATCATTCAGATCCGTATGCAAGTGCCATTCACGCCCATATTGCGGATCTAAAGGAACAGCGAATTGACTGGTGGCCACGCGCTGGTCCAGATCATGCTCGGCCACTTCAACCAGGGGATCGTCTTCGGTCAGCTTCACAACCAACTTAACCGGGTTGATACCGGTATGCGTGGTCAGTTGAAATAAATAATCACGATCACTGTAAACCGCCTTTTTAACGAGGCCGTAGCGACCGGCAAATTCATCGACCTCCTCGGTGGATGGCGGTGTTTTGAATATTACAAAAATTCGATCGGTAATCAAAAACTCGGCTCCGGTCTGTGCCTCAAAATATGCATGGTGGGTCGGTGCAACCGCTCGGCTGCGACGCATCACCGATTCAAGATTTGTTGAAGTTGTCGTTATCAGCGTCGAACCAGAGGATACCTGCTGCTTGTCGACTATCGCATCATCATCCAAACTGCCAGGCAAGGCTCGGACAACCATTTGGACGAGGCTCTTATTAAGCTCAATTTTCTTCCCGGATCGATAGGAGTATGTTTTTTCTGATGCACTCATAATTTTGTTCCTTCCTGACGATTTTGAGTTCTATGTTCAGACATTTGTGGCCAGTTTGATCATTTCCTCGAGTCTGATGACAAACATTTGACCATCCTTACCGGTCCCCGTTTCTCTGGTAATAAGGACTGTGCTGTCGACGATTTACACCCGCTGCAAATGTTTTTTGAGTTCGGTCATGACCCGACGGCAGCCAACCATCCTCGCTTCAAAAATGGCCATGTTTCGGCTTGTCTTGAATTGGCAGGTACATGTAAGCACCCGGCAATAATTGATTGTGGTAATGTCGGCTGGAATGGAACACCCCTGACGGGTGTCTACCATGCATGCGCAGCAGTGATCGGATCAGCAGGCGAAAAAAACAGCAAAAATGGTATACGGTTAGCGATATCAATGCAGTGCTAAAATGATAAGTGAGTTTTCCCTAACAGTCAAGTCCTGCAGGGGGTGGATGGCGCCCACACAGTGGATTATTGACCATACGACGGGAATTCCATATGATGTAAACCACCACCAAGCAAAGAAAGCAGACCGCCATGACCACCACCGATCAATGGCCCGTCCTGATCATCGACGATGAACAAGACATCCGCGATGTCACCGCCCTGACCCTCATGGATGCCGGGTACCAGGTCGAAACCGCGGCCGACGGCGCCGAAGGGCTGGCCCGCTGCGAGCAGTTCTCCCCCCGCATCGTCATCACGGACATCCGCATGCCCGGCATGGATGGCCTCCAGGTGTTGGAAACCATCAAGCAGCGGTTTCCGGACACCGAGGTGATCGTGGCCACCGCCTTCGGCGAGATGGAGACCGCCATCCGCGCCCTGCAGCTGGACGCCTCGGATTTCATCACCAAGCCCATTCACACCGAGGCCATGATGGTGGCCCTGGAGCGCGCCCGTCACCGCTATGCCACCCGCCAGCAGCTTAAGGACTACACCCGGCACCTGGAAAAAGGGCTCTCCCGCACCACCCGGCAGCTGGAGGAGACCGTCGCCTTTCAGGATCGGCTCATCGAAAGCTCCATGGACGGCATTCTGGGCTGTGACGGCAGCGGAAAGGTAGTCACCTTCAACCGCAGCATGGAGCAGATGCTTGGGTTTGATCGCGCCGAGGTGCTGCACCGGGCCACCCTGGAACATTTTTTCAGCCAGGCGGATTACCGCCGCTTCCAGGAGGATCTGGCCGCATCCGGACACGGCGGCCCCAATCGGCTGATGCTCTACGAAACCTGCCTGCTGGATCACCGTCAACAACCGGTGCCGGTACAGCTGTCGGCAACCGTGCTGATGGATGAACACGAATTTGCCGGCCGGGTCTGCTTTTTCCGCGACCTGCGGCGCATCCAACGCCTGGAACAGGAGATGTCCGATCAGGCGCGCCTGCTGCACCAGGACAAAATGATGTCCCTGGGCCGGCTGGCCGCCAGCGTGGCCCATGAGATCAACAACCCGCTTGCCGGTATTCTCAACTACATCCGCCTGATGCTGCGCACCATGAAAAAAGGCCCCCTGCCCCCGGACAAACATGTGCAGTTCGTTGGCTACCTGGCGCTGGTGGAAACCGAGACCGACCGCTGCTCGAAAATCGTATCCAGTCTGCTCACCTTTTCGCGCCGCTCGCCGGTATCGATCGGGCCAGTGTCGATCAACGAGATATTGGATCGCAGCATCGAGCTGTCCCGGCACCGCCTCGAACTGGGCAACGTCTCTCTGGCCACCCGTATCGCGGACGGTCTGCCTGACATCAGCGGTGACGCCAACCAGCTCCAGCAGTGCCTGCTCAACCTGATATTCAACGCCGTGGATGCCATGCCCGACGGCGGCACATTGACGCTCAGCGCCGCATCGGAACCCAACCCCAATGCGGTGGTCATCCAAGTGACCGACACCGGCCACGGCATCCATGAAGAAGATATGAGGCACCTCTTCGAGCCGTTTTACACGACCAAGCAGGAGGGCCACGGCATCGGCCTGGGGCTGTCCACCACTTACGGCATCATCGACCGCCACGGCGGCAGCTTGACGGCCGTCAGCCAACCGGGCCGGGAGACCACCTTCGAAATCAGACTGCCCGTCCAGGCGTCCATTTCAACTTCTCCCGGAGGTGCGGCATGACGACGGCCATGTCGCCGCCCCATCACCGCCTGGGCATCCGCTGCGACCACTGGCTGGACGTCATGGACGAGTTGAACATCGGCGCATTCGTGGCCGACGGCAGCCGACGGATCACGGCCATCAACCTCAGCGCCCAGGCACTGCTGGGACTGCGCGAGCCGGAAGTAGTCGACCGGGACTGCCGTGAAGTGTTCACCGGCGTGCCCTGCACGGTCGAATGCGTGATGCACCATCCGGACACCGCAGGGGACCGGGACCCGGACATGGAGGTCACCGATGAGGAGAACCAGCGCCATCTGATCACGCGCATGGCCACCCCCATATATAATCGCCGGGGCGAGATCGCCGGATGCATGACCATCCTGCAGGACCACTCCCCCATCACCCAGCTCATCGACAGGCTGCACTACGAGGAGAGAAGTCTTAAAATTATTCTGGACAATCTGGATGTGGGCATCTTCACCGTGAACCGGGGCGGGCTGATCAATTTTTTCAACCGGGCGGCGGAAACCATCTCCGGCTACGACCGGCACCAGGTCCTGGGCCAGTCCTGCGCCATGATCTTCTCCGGTGAGCGTTCCCCGGACGTCTGCCTCCTCAAGGCGTCGATTGCATCGGGGGAGACCCGCAGCAGCCACCAGGGACGAATGACCGACAGGGACGGCACCACCATTCCCATCCGCGCCAATTACATGGCCCTGAGAAATGAGAAGAACGTCATCGTGGGCGGCCTGGCCACCTTTCACGACATGACCCTGGCTCATCAGTTGAACCGGGCTATCAGCAACCGCTATACCTTCCACGACATGATCGGCAAAGACCCGTCCATGCGCAAGATTTTCGAGATGGTGGCGGTGGTGGCTCCCAGCCAAGCCACCGTATTGGTCGAAGGCGCCACGGGTACCGGCAAGGATCTGCTGGCCAAGGTGATCCATTCGGCCAGCCCGCGGGCAGCCAAGCCGATGGTGAAGGTCAACTGTGCCGCCATACCGGAAAACCTCATCGAGTCGGAAATCTTCGGCTACGTCAAAGGCGCATTTACCGGGGCGGACCGGGACAAACCGGGACGCTTCTCCGAAGCCGAGGGCGGTACCATCTTCCTGGACGAAATCGGCGATCTGCCGCTCTCCCTCCAGGCCAAGCTGCTGCGGGTGCTCGAGGACAGGGAGTTTTATCCGTTGGGCTCCCGCCGTACCCGCAAGGTGGACGTGCGCATCATCTCAGCCACCAACCGGCAGCTCAACGATCTGGTGAACCGGGGGCTGTTTCGCGAGGACCTGTTCTACCGGCTCAACGTCATGCGCATCGAACTGCCCCCGTTGAGACAGCGAAGAGGGGACCTGCCCCTGCTTATCCGCCACATCGTCCGCGGCCTTTGCGCCGCCCGGGCGGCGGCCCCGCCGGCCATCTCCAAAACAGCCATGCAGATCCTGCTCAACTACGACTATCCTGGCAATGTCCGGGAACTGGAGAATATCCTGGAGCATGCCCTGATCATCTGCCAGGAAGCCATGATCCAGCCGGAGCACCTGCCGGATTATGTCAGGCAGGATCAACCATCCTGTGCCACGACCGACCCTGCCGCCACCCCGGCAGGATCGAACAACCGGGAGCCCCAGCGAATACTGGCGGCGTTGAAAAAAACCGGCGGCCATCGCGGCAACGCCGCCCGTGAGCTAAACATGGAGCGCACCACCCTGTGGCGTAAAATGAAAAAATACGGCATCGGCAAAAAATGACCGAAACCGTCAGAGGAAAACATGAAAAGATTACTCCTTCTCCTATTGATCCTCGTCGCTGGTTTGATGCCCATCGCTTCCGCCGCCGCCACGGCCCCTAAACCGATAAAAATCGCCGTTAAAGAATTTCCCCCCCTTGTTTTCAAGGATTTCAAGGGCTTTTGCATCGATGTCGCCAACATCATCTGTGAAAAAAACAATTTGAGCCCCGAGTTCGTCATGTTCACCAGCGTCCCGGATCTGCTGGGTGCTGTGGAGTCGGGGGTTTGCGATATGGGCTTTGCCGGCATTACCATCACAGCGGAGCGCGAAAAACGGGTGGACTTTTCCCAGCCGTTCTTTGAATCCGGTCTGATGATCGCGGTCAGAAATGAAACCCTGGGCCAGATTACATCCATCGGGAACGCCGTGTTCAGGGTCATTGGGTTCTCCATCGTCTTGTTTTTTGTGGGCTTGACCGTCGTGGCCCACCTGGTCTGGTGGATCGAAAGGGATGACGAAGACCCCCTGGGCTTCCCCGCTGCCTATGCCAAAGGGATTATTGACGCATACTGGTGGGCCGTGGTGACCATGTCTACCGTGGGATATGGAGACAAACGCCCCAAAAAGATCGGCGGGCGTCTCATCGCCGCCGTCTGGATATTTATCGGCATCATCTGGTTTGCCGGTCTGACGGCCACACTCTCGTCTGCCTTGACGGTGGATCGCATCAAGCACGGCGAGATTAATGATCTGCCCGACCTGTACGGCAAGAAAGTAGCCGTCATCGCGGGTACCACCAGCGAAGATTTCTTGCGCTATCACAACGTGAAAATGGTTTTGACATAAGCGACTGGCCTGATGGTCACTAAACAAATAAACTGTTTGAAATATTTAGAAAATTCTGATAACCATCAAAATGCGTGCAGGCTGCCGAGGTCAGCGTCTGGTTTATCAACAGAAACGCCCATGATCGGGATAGATTTATCGCTATGAAAGATCGGAGGAGTTGGAACCATAGACGATTCACGCTTGTTTCATCAATTGCCATTACCTTTCTTTTAATTTTACCAGCTTCGTCAACCGCGTTTTCCCGAACCGAGCGCGATACGTTTCAGCGCTCCATCGTCGATTCCCGTCGGCAGTTGAATCCCAGGTTCAAAAAAGTCAAACGCAAAAAAACGAACTACATTATTGTCCACACATCGGAACTCGGACTTAAAACGACCCTGAGAGTGGTTTCTAAAGGAAAACGTTTCCGCAACGGTCGACGCACCCATGGCGGCCATACCCATTATGTCATTGCCCGCAACGGTCGCACGTATCGCATCATGGACAAGAAATATGTGGCCGATCATGCTGGGCGCAGCATGTGGGATGGTCAGACGGACCTGAGCAAAATATCGATCGGAATTGAGTTGGTCGGTTATCATTACGCGCCCATCTCTGATAAACAGTATCGATCGGTAGGCATGCTGATTGATATTCTGCAGGGCGCATACAACCTGGATGACAGGGCCGTTCTGACGCACAGTCAGGTCGCCTACGGGACACCCAACCGGTGGTTTAGAAAAGACCATCGTGGCCGCAAGCGCTGCGCGAAGAACTTTATCCGCGCCAAAGCTGAGTTAGGATCGAACTGGAACTATGATCCCGATGTGTATGCCGGGCGACTCATGGCTGACTCTCAGCTAGCTGAAGTGTTCTATAGCCAGACTAGAACGGATTCTCAGCCTGAAGAAGCGAATATCATTTCCAAGCTCAACACGGCCTGGGTGATCGCGGGAGAAGATTATGACAGCCGCACCACCGTTTACCAATTCCCCAACGGGAATCTGTATACCGGGGCGCAAATCGCAGAAAAAATCGGTTGGGACCGTATACCAGCAAAAACGATGGTATTGCTTAACCAGGAAAGCAAGGTTGAACTATCAAAAGACGGCGGACCGGTGAAAACCATATCGGACGGGATCACGGCATGGTCGCTTGCCGGAAAATCGTATAATCAGGATACCACCATCTATTTTTTACCTTCCGGTCGCATTAAACCCGGTTCGATGATTTCTGACTGGGATGATCTGCCGATGAGAACGAAACTGATTATCGGATACAAAGGGCCCTACCCGTTGCGTAAGGACAATTCCGCCTTTCGCATCGCCGGCAGCACCTACAAGGATCAACAAACGATTTACTACCTGCCATCTAAAAAACTATTGGGTGGCAATGAGATAAAAGACTTCAGCCAGATTCAAAGCGGAACGCTCGTTTTTCTTCCTGCGACACTCTAATACCAGCGCATGTCGCGCACTGCGCTTCGCACTTAAAATGGTCGCAGCCAACCGCCAGATCCGGCGGTTGGCCGTGTTGATCGATTCCGACACCTCGACACCCTTCTACAATTCGATGCGCGTACCCAGCAGCTTCAGGAACTTGGCCAGCCACTGGGGATGGGCCGGCCAGGCCGGGGCGGTGACCAGGTTGCCGTCCACGTGGGCCTGGTCCACGGGGATGTCCGCGAAGGTGCCGCCGGCAGACCCGACATCCGGGCCGACGGCCGGATAGGCCGAGCAGCTTCTTCCTTTGAGAACACCGGCGGCGGCCAGCACCTGGGCGCCATGACAGACAGCGGCAATGGGCTTGCCCGACTGGGAGAAATGGCGGACGATTTCCAGCACCTTGGGGTTGAGCCGGATATATTCCGGGGCCCGGCCGCCGGGAATCACCAGGGCATCGTAGTCTTCGGCCCTGATCTCGTCGAACGTGGCGTTGAGCCCGAAGTTGTGCCCCGGCTTCTCCGTGTAGGTCTGGTCCCCTTCAAAGTCGTGGATGGCGGTCCGCACCGTCTCTCCCGCCTTTTTGCCCGGACAGACCGCGTGGACCGTGTGGCCCACCATGCTCAGGGCCTGAAAAGGAACCATCGCCTCGTAGTCTTCGACGAAATCGCCGACCAGCATGAGAATTTTCTTGGCTGCCATGATTGCCTCCTTTGGTTGACTGGGTAGATGAATTGCTGATGGTATTGGCGCCGCCCATGCAGCTGATTATAGAAAAAACGGCCAGGCTCCCTCCAGGCCAAACCGCTGCGGGTGCGCAATGATATTGTTGGCTTCCCACCGGCGGTTAAATTTCCGGTTACTGGTGGTCGCTGTGGCTCGGGCTGCTTTCCGGATCGCTTTTTCCCTGCGGTGTTCCCATCATCGGGCAGCCACCTTTGGCGCCTCGGCCTTGCTTCCCTTGCATTCGGCCCATGCCGCAGCCCATACCCATCATGCCTTTGTCATCCTTCATGGAACCCTCCCCCAGCATGGGAAAGTGTGATTTAATCTTAGCGAAGCGCTCAGCGCCCAAGAGGTTGCGAACCGCCATTCGGTAGTTAAACCTTTCGGCCTCTATATCGGCGCTGGCTTTCTGCATTTTTTTAAACTGATCCCGGAAGCCAGGCCCATCGACTTCCTTTTGGTCGTCCAATACCTCCAGTTCAAATTTTTCGGCGTTCAGACTGCCCTTCAACGCAATCATCTTGCGGCGGTGTTGGACCCACTGGCCACTCATTTGGTCCGCCTCTTCAGCAGATAGGTTGATCATTTCGGCGACCGACGGATTTTGCCACCAACTATTTCCATGGTGCATGCCACCGCCGTGCATGCCACCACCGTGATGCATGGCAAAACCAGCGGTGCTCAGTACAAGCACCAGTCCCAGTGAAAAAATAAGAGCTCGCTTCATATTTTTCTCCATTCCAGGCCTACTACCTTAAATTGTTTATTTTTTTGGTTAACCACAACCGGTTGTTTTCCGTTGCTTCCTTTTGAGCACCCAAGGATAAGCATGCTGTGAATAGAAAACAATAATTGAACCTTCTCGATCCGCAACATGCAGAGCCGAGCGGCCAATAACGCCTCAATCATTTCGAGGGCGCCGGCCCATGCAACCCCCTCATTCGGGCCTACGGCCGGATAGGTCGAATAACTTATTCCCGAAAGACATCGGCCCCGTTTTACGTTCGGTTTACCTCCACGGTCACATGGACAAATTTAAATTCTGAAGGGATCAGCTGCTTGTAGTATTCCGGCGGTTTGGGAATTTCCGTAACCACCGACACGATGGCTGCATAGATGTCGGGCCCGACGGTCCACAGGTGAAGGTCGACGACCCGATTATCGCCGTTTTTTTGGATGCCGTCCACCACTTTCTGCTGGACGTCGACCGGTGCCTGCCGATCCAGCAGCACATGGCTGGTGCCCACCAGCAGACCGATGGACCAGCGCGAGACCATGATGGCGCCGACGATTCCCATGAGCGGATCCATCCAGATCAGGCCCACGTATTTAGCCGTCAGCAGTGCGAAAATGGCCAGAAACGAGGTGAGCGCATCGGCCAGGACATGCAGGTAGGCGGACCGCAGGTTGTGGTCGTGGTGATGGTGATCGCCAGCGTCTCCGTGGTCGTGGCCGTGATGAGCGCCGCCTTTTTGGTCCAGGATGAACATGGACAGTCCGTTGACCACCAATCCGATGATGGCCACGAGGATGGCCTGGTTGAAGGCGATCGCCACGGGATTGAACAGCCTGACGACACTCTCCACCGCCATCATCACCGCAAACACCGCCAGCAGGACCGCGCCGGAAAAACCGCCCAAGGCGTTCACCTTTCCGGTTCCGAAACTAAAGCGTTTGTCGTGGGCATGACGGCGGGCGTAAATATAGGCAAAGGCATTGATGGAAAGGGCCGCCGCGTGGGAGGCCATGTGCAGGCCATCGGCCAGCAGGGCCATGGAACCAAAAAGCACCCCGGTGATGATCTCTACCACCATCATCACAGCGGTAACGACAATGACGATGATCGTGCGGCTTTCCCCCGGACGTTTGTGGTCCTGGCCGAAGCTGTGGCTGTGGTTCAAATCTGTTTCAACGTTGGGTGTCATCGGCTAAGGTTGTCTCCCCTGGATGGGTCCACAGAAGCCGCGGATGAGAAGCGGAAAGAGCAAGTCATCTGATCGCGGACGGGTCAAGGTTTCAAAAAATCATAACCATCCGGCAACGGTTTGGCCAGAAGCAGGCACGAATAATTGAAGCCTTCCCGCGGGTTGGCCGACAGGCTGACCATCGGTGGCGGCAGCTGCCGGTCGACGTCCAAATGACCGTTAAGTGCTTTTCCCATAGCATTGACCGGATGATGGCGCTCCTTTTTCTTGACAGCATGCACGCGTTACCCCTAATGTCTTACCATCCAACGGCTGTTCCCCGATCCTGAACAGTCGACCCGTTTCTATTTTCTGCAAAACCCATCATAACCCGCTTACCGACCTTTAAAGGAGGATTATCATGCCCGTCAGACTCATCCCCCAGGCCCCTTCGGCCTATGGGTTTCCCCTGCTGATCAAGAACATCCTGCGCGCCCCGCTGACCCATTAACCGGATCGGGAGATCGTCTACCGTGACAAGATGAAGTACACCTACGGACTCATGTCAGGACTGTGCGCCTACGAATCCCAGGCGAGCATCAATTCAGGCGATGTCTACATGCCCATGACCCCCATGTTTCACGTCCACGCCTGGGGGATTCCCTACCTGTGCACCATGCTGGGCACCAAGCAGGTCTACCCGGGCAAATACGAACCGGAAATGCTGCTCAAGCTCATCGTCTCCCAGAAAGTCACCTTCTCCCACTGCGTGCCCACAATCATCCACATGCTGGTCTCCAGCCCGGTCATCAAAAATCTGGACCTGTCACGCTGGAAGGTGGTCATCGGCGGCAGCGCCCTTTCCCGGGGCCTTTGCAAAGCCGGCCTGGAAAACGGCATCAACCTCTACACCGCCTATGGCATGAGCGAAACCTGCCCCTTGCTCACCGTGGCCAACCTCAAGCCCCACATGCTCGCCTGGGATGCGGAGCGGCAGGTGGAAATGCGCTGCCGCACGGGCCTGCCCGTGCCCAACGTCCTGCTGGAGGTGGTGGACACCGAGGGCAACCCCTTGCCCCACGACGGCAAAACCGCCGGCGAGGTGGTGGTGCGCTCGCCCTGGCTGACTCAGGGATACAGCCAGGATCCGGAAAAGAGCGAGGCGCTGTGGAAAAACGGCTGGCTGCACACCGGTGATATCGGTTTTATCGACGCGGAAGGCTACCTGCAGATCACCGATCGGGTCAAGGATGTGATCAAGACCGGCGGTGAATGGATCTCATCCTTGGCCTTGGAGGACATGATCAGCCGCCACCCGGCCGTGAGCGAAGCGGCGGTGATTGGTGTGCCGGATCCCAAATGGGGCGAACGGCCCTTGGCCCTGGTGGTGCTCAAACGCGGGGCGGAGGAAGAGACCAGTCCGGAAGAACTGAAAGCCTTTTTCGCCAAGTTTGCCGAGGAGGGCGTGATTCCCAAGTACGGCGTGCCGGACCGGGTGCACATCGTCGAGACCATCGCCAAGACCAGCGTGGGCAAGATCAACAAGAAGCAGTTGCGCAAGGATTTTAAATAGCGGATTGGCCTGAAGGCTATAGGTGGTTAGGTCAATTCAAAGGCCGGGTCCCCCGTCGCTTGGACCCGGCCTTTTCCCCGCAACACCGGGGCGACGACCATATTCGGTTGATGGATTTATTCCAGATGGCTGATTATGGAATCGGTGAGTGAATCGTCATCCTTTTTGAAAAAGGGAATCAGTTCGGCTGCCACCTCTTTAAGTGATTTGATGTTCTTTTCCTTCATCACGCCCTGAATGGTTTCCACGCCCTCTTCGATCAGCCTGAGACCTTCAGCGATCCTGATGACATCCTGTTTTTCCATGTTTGACTCCTCCAGTTGTATTTGGCTGTAGGCCAATACCGTATCCAGATGGGGCAAGTCTAAACGCTTTGACCCGGGGAGACAAGCTCTTTTTGACACCCTGTTAAAGTTGATGAACGCCTAAAAAGCCGCATTTCCGACGGGTTCGTAACAAGTTCGAGATCAAGGCTTGCAAATCTCGAGAAATGAGGCGTACTTATGGTACACCGCAGTGACGAGGGATGAAGCGTAACGCGGATATCGGACTTGTTACGCACCCGTCAGACTTCGATGCGGTTGCGGCCGGCGGCCTTGGCCGCCAGGAGTTTTTCATCGGCCTGGTAGATGAGCGCCTTGACGTCAGCGTCCACCTCCCTTCCCACATGGCCGTGGGCAATGCCGATGCTGACGGTGACGGATGCACGCGTGTCGGGAATCGTCTCAATGGCCCGCCGGATCTTTTCTCCCACTTCTCCCAGTGACACCGGCTCCACGCGGGGTAGGAAGACCAGGAATTCCTCACCACCATATCGCCCGAGAACGTCCGATGCACGGATGCTCTCGCGGATGCTTCCGGCCACTCGGCGCAGCATGTCGTCACCGAACTGGTGGCCGAAGTTGTCGTTGATGGCCTTGAAATGATCGATATCGATCATCAGCACGCCAACGGTGTTCTCATTGCGCTGGGCCAAGTGGGCCAGGTGGGTGATCGCATTGAACAGCCCCCGGCGGTTGAAAATTCCGGTCAACTCATCGTAGTTGCTTAAAAAAGCCATCCGCCGGTTCTCTGTCCACAGGCGGTGGATGACCTCGCCGACCAGTTCCAACTCCAGTGTACCCAATTCATTTTGCTGGAGGGCGTCAAAAAGGCGGTTTACAAAACGCTCATAGGAGAAATCCGATCCGGCATCGCCGTTGAAGGTGGCCACATATTGGGAAAGGGTCTCGAAAACCGGATGCAGCAGGTAAAATTCCAGCTTGAAGGCCATGGTGAAGGCCTTTTTCTTGCGGCGAACCTGCGCACCGCTGTCGGCCAGGTCGTATACTTTTTCCTCCAGCCCCGTCAACTCGTCCAGGGTCTTTCGCGGGTCATCGAACAGGTTGTTGAGCATCCCCTTGTCGGCCCAATTGAGCAGCCGATCCCAGTAGCGTAGATGCTGCTCGTTTTTAGCGGCAATATCCTGCCAGAACCCCTTTAGGTCCTGGGTTCCGGCATTTCGGGCCAAACTCAGGTATAGGCGGGAAGCGTGGTTGTCCAACCGGAGGCATAATTCAACAATTCGGGTCATTGCGGTGGCGTTCATGTCCAGCTCCCTTGGCGCGAAAACGAGTCAGGTTGAATAGTTACCATACGCCGGGTAATTACCGAAAACGGACGGGATGTCGCCAGGCGACGAATGTACGCCATTAAGGTACGTCAGGCCGTTTGTAATTGGCAACATAATAATCACCGATGAGCTGCCTCGTTTTCAAGTCCTCGCCCACTGTCCTGGCCTCCGCCTTGGTCTTGTAGTGAGAAATGCGCACCTGATACCAGGTTTTGTTGGAACCGGACGCCCGGGTCCAGTAGGCGTCCAATCCACGGCCTTTCAACTGATCCACATAGCGCCGGGCATCGGTTTCGTTCAGATAAGCCGCCACCTGAAGGGTAAAGGGATCGGTGACCGGGGCAACCACCGGTACCGGCGCTTTTTCCACCGTTTTAAACGTGTCGGCAAAATGAATGGCAGTATTGGTCACCAGCCACCCCACAGCGATGATGAACAGCCCCATGGCCGACCATTTCAGCACCAGTTTGGACCGCCTGGATGACAATCCCCCCCGGGTCTTTCGCAATTGGTCGGAAACGACGGCGACAAACCCGAAAGCCAGCCGCCTCGATCCGGTTATGGTGTTGCGGATCATTGGACCGATGGCCGGCCGTTTTATCCGGCGCCCCCAGGCCGATCGTCCAGGTCCGGATTCGACCGTCTCAGGCAAAAAGGCGGCTGCCATTTCACTGCGCGTGGAGGCGTCGATGCCCGACAGCGACTCATCCGCCTTCTCCAGCAGGGGCAGGGTCAGCGGGCTGGGATGGACCATCCGGCAGCAGGCGGCAATGCCCGGCAGCAGCCGTTTGTCACGTCCACCGCGGTCGTAAATGTCCAGATAGACCTTAAGGGCCAGAGTGTCCGGGCGCTGCTCGGCCAAGAAGAGATCGGCCATGTCGCCGATCAAGCTGTCCGGCAGGGGTCCGCCGGCATCCATCAACCGCTCGTAAGTCTGCAGGGCGGCAAAGTCACCGCGCCGTTCGGCGAGGTAGAACTGGGCCAGCATCCGCTGGATGGCCATATCCTCTGGATGAGCAGCCCCGATCCTGGCGGCGATGTCATGGGATTGAGGGGTCAACGCCCTGCCGGCCAGCACGCCGTCCAGCCATTTGATGGCGGCTTCCCGGTCATTGGGAAAAGCGCGTAAATAGGCTCCGAAAATGGCATCAGATGACGATCCAGGTGCGGCCTGAGCCATCTGAAACCGGGCCGTTTGGGCCAGCAGACGTCCGGTCGGCGTTCTTCGGGAAAGTGGGGAAAAAAAGAAGCTGTTCACCACGGCCGCAGCCCGGGCAAGCGCCTGGCGAACCTCACGGGGCATACCGGCCCGTTCCCATACGGTGGCCTCGCCAAGCAGGCGCTCCAGTCGGCGACGCCCCATGGCAGCGAATGCCACGCCCGTAAACCAGTATGCAGCGGCAAGCAGGCCAAAGCCGGGCACGATCATCCATGCGGGTCCCACGGCGCCGGCAAAAGGCGGCAACACCACCAGGGCGGCCAGGCTGCCGATGGCCAGGGCCATCCACAGCCGAACGGCCAGATGTTTGAATAAATATTCCATATCCCTTAAGGTTGTCCTTTTCTCATGGCCACAGTAACCGGATCGCGCGTCCAGAACCCGGCCAACGACCCGGTTTCGGGATTCACCTTCTTGAAATAAATATCCGGCGGTGCCATAAACGCCCTGGGCGGCTCGCCGTCCGTAGCTTGTTTCATGAACTGGGCCCAGATGGGCGCTGCACCGCGACCGCCGGTAATGCCAGCGCCGTTTTTATCCCGCATGCCCTGGCCCCGGTCAAACCCCACCCAGACCGATGTGCTCATGTTGGGGGTAAAACCGGTAAACCAGGCGTCGTTGTAATCGTTGGTGGTGCCGGTTTTACCGGCGGCCGGCAGGACAAAGCCCATTCGCCGGACCATATTGCCCGTGCCATCATCGATAACGCCGGCCATCATGTCCACCAGCTGAAAATTGATTGACTCGTTCAGAACCCGCTCTCCGGTAATAATGTGCTCCTCCAGCACCCGGCCACTCACATCCTCAACCCGACGGATCCAGTAGGGTGGGTGTCGCACGCCGCCTGCGGCAAAGGTGGCATAGGCGGCGGCCATCTCCAGGGGGCTGACCCCGAAGGTGCCCAACGCCACGGAATAGACCGGGTTCAAAGGGCTGGTGATGCCGCAGCGCTTGGCGGTGTGAATCACCGCTTCGGGACCGACGGCTGAGACCAGTTGCGCCGCAACGGTGTTCACCGACTCCGTAAAAGCCTTTTTGATCACCATGGGGCCGTCGTAGGTGCGTTTGAAATTGCGCGGCTTCCAAGGCGGCTTGCCGGCCACGGGAATGGAAATCGGTTGATCGACCATCACATCGGCCGGGGTCTTGTCCAGGTTTTCCAACACCGCATAGTAAAGGAATGGTTTGAAACCGGAACCCGGCTGTCGGTTGTCCTGCAACGCGCGGTTATAGGGGGTTTGAAAGAAATCCCGTCCTCCCACCAATGCCTTCACCGCCCCGGTATTGACCTCCACAGCAACCAGTGCACCCTGCAGCCCGTTGTCATCTTCGACTGCGGTGTCCTCGGCCCGGTGGGTCATATCCATCTGGGATTCCAGCTCGGCAATCCCCTGTTGCAGGGCTTTTTCAGCCTGCTGCTGCATGCCGGCGTCCAAGGTCGTGTAGACCCGCAGTCCGCCATGGTAGACGACTTCGGGGCTGTAAGTCTCTTCCAGCGATTTCATCACCGCGTCCAGAAAATAGCTGTCCACCCGCAGCGAACGGCCCTGGGTGCGCAGGTCAACCGACACGGCTTCGGCTTCAATGGCCTCCTCGTGACTGATCATTCCGGCGGCAACCATTCGTTTTAACACCACTTGCTGCCGGGCCCGGGCACGCTCCGGGTAACGAAAGGGATTGTAACGGGTCGGCGATTTTGGCAGACCGGCCAACAGGGACGCTTCGGCCAGGGTCAGTTCACCAGCCGATTTACCAAAGAAGGTGCGCGCCGCCTCGCCGATCCCGTAGGCACCGACACCAAAAGGGATCTGGTTGACGTAGGCCTCCAGGATCTCCTGCTTTGGAAACTGGGCTTCGATCTGAAGGGCCACCAGCAATTCCCGAAACTTGCGCAGCCAGGTGCGCTCGAAACTGAAAAACAGGTTTTTGGCCAGCTGTTGGGTGATGGTGGAGGCACCCTGAATTTTTCCCGATTCGAACAAGGTGATCCACAGGGCCTTGACGGTGCGCATCTTGTTGACGCCCCGATGCTCCCAGAACCGGTGGTCTTCGGTGGCCAGAATGGCCTGAATGAACGGGTATGAGACGTCATCCAGGGCAACGGTTTCCCGTCCGCCGATGGTCAAAATGCGCTGCCCGTCGGCACTGAATATTTCAGTGGCCGGTGTGTCGTTGATGCGGCCGATGGGTTCGGGAACCCGGGGCAAATCCTTGACCGCCACCAAGAACAGGCAAAACAGACCCATTGCCGCCAGTGCGCCCACCGTCGCCATCAGATAAATAAAGGCGGTCACGGCCCGGAAGAAGCGCAGGCAAACAGTCATCGTTCCCCCCGGCTGAGGGGCCAGCGCATCTTGCTGGAAGGGGGTTTGGAAAGCCGGGGCTCCAGCAGCATGCGAACCTGCCAGACAGCCCACTCCTGACCCATGGCCAACACGATCTGCCGCCCCTGGGGGGTATCCATTTCAATGCCGATACGAATCATATCGGCCTCGACTTCATCACTGACCCCCACACGCAGAGGGATCCCTTGAGCGGATAGCAGGGTGCCCGGTTGAGAGAGCACCCCCCGTTGGGTCTCCGGCGCAAGGGTGTCCAGGGCCATGAAAAACCGATCCGCCGGATAGATACGGCCGGCAAACTCCGGCTGCTCGTCCAGGCTTCCAGTCAGAATGGGCGGATCGGTGCCGGTGGATTTGAGCTGCTGGTCGTTCAGGGTCTTATAGCTGAGCACATTGTTGCTGCGATCCAGCAGGTAGATGCCGACTTGGCCGTTTTCCCGCTCCAGATACACCCGATCCCAGCTCTTTTCGGCACTGATGCGCAGCATGAGGATGGGTGAAAACAGGTTCCGGGCGGCCGCTTCGGGGATCTGAATGTAAAGGCTTTTAAACTGCGCTGCGGAGATCATGGCCCCCTGGGATACGGAAAGACCATCGATAAGTTGGGCCAGCGAGCTGGCTTCACGGGCTTCACGCTGGGCGGTGAGCTGTTGGGTCACCATCTGCTCCAAGGTCTGGGTGGCCACCTGCTTTAAGCGGCCCTGCTCCCACACACTGCCCGATTCCGGCCGATGGCTGTTGGTAACCGCCAGATAGCGTCCCACCAGAACCTCCACCCAGCTGAAGCGCACTTCGGAAATAAGAACGGCCACAACACAGAGGAACAGTACTGTTCCCCGGAGGCTCAGCCCCCGTAATATCCATGTCTTCAGATCCTGTGCTTCCGACCAGTCCGGCATAAGGCACCTTTACCGTTACCCATGATCGCCGCCATCCGGCGATCATGGGTCTGTTTCGTGATGCACAGCCTTTTACACCATTCTGAACAATTGATAAAGAGATGTTGCTTTTGGTAATGATGGAGAAACCGATTTAAAACGCATCGTCGTGTGCATGCCTGCGCATTCGGGATAGCGGGCCCGGCCGCGGGGAGGCAGCACGCAGACTATAGCGGCCGGCCAAGCTGGATTACAAACGTGGCACCATTGTCTTTGACATATTCCGGATAAACCAGGGGCCAGGCCATACCTATCCGGAATGCGGAAAAACTGCCCCAAGCGATTTCTGCCGACATGACGAATTCAAAACCCGCTCCGACCAGCCAATCGTCGGACTGGAATGATTCACCGGCAATCCCGGCATCGACAAAGGTCCCCAGCCTCAGGCGATGCAAAAAGAGTGGCAGCGTGGCGTACCCCATCTGAAGGTTGGCCAGGGGCCAGAACACTTCGATACCGCCGGCGGCAGCTTTGGGGGCTTCAATCAGGTTGGAGCCAAACCCCCGTATCGGAAACAACTTGGGGGGCAAGCGGGTAAAATACCCTTCGGACACATTGCCGCCGACCCGAAACGTGGTGTGTCCCAGGTCCGGCGCGTCGCCCCATGCCCTGCCGAGGAGCAGGTGAACCGATGTCAGTATTTTTTCGCCATAGAGCAGACGCCCACCCAAGGTGAGCGACTGGCGGTCTTCCGAGAATAGCTCCAGGCTGCTCCATAGGCTCAAGAATTCGGTCTGCTTGGCCAATCCGATGCCAAGCCAGACTTCATCGCCCGATGGGGTATCGGATGGATCCGGCGTTCTGGTATCCAACGGCTCCCAATCGCGCCAGTTCAATGACAGCTCGAGACCGTCAAAACGGTCCGACCCATTCGATGAGCGAAGCAGATTGTCGGTTTCGGGTCGTTCCAGTTCCAATGGCCGCCAGAACAGTCTGGCCTCATGGCGTGACTCATCGACGGTCTGATCGACATCGGTGCTGTAAGAAACCGGGTAGCGGGTGAACTGTATACCCAGTGTTTTGGCCTGGGCGCCGGTCCTCAAGGCAAAATAGTCCGCATCGAAGGTGTAACGCACCCCGGCGTCCAATCGATAATCACCGCTGACGTCGTGACTTTTGGTCGCAATACCGAGCTGCAGGTCGGAAATGTCGGCAAACAGGTCGGGCCGGACGTAATTGGGCCAAAGGCTTTTTAAAGGGGAATACGCTTGGGCGTTCAGTTCCGGCGCCTCGGAACCTCGATACACAGGCGCTGGCGGTGGGTATACGGGCGCTTCAAAAGCTGACCGGGCGATTTTATAGTTGCCGATGCGCCATCCGTTTGTAGCCAGTTGCAGGAACTTGCCGTGCCGGGGAAGCAGGGCCATGTTGTCGACAGCGGTGATCGGTTCCCGGTCGGCCGCGTGGATCTGGAATCGACCGGTGGCATTCGAGGCGTACACCAGGGTATCGCCCTCCCACCAGGGATCCAATTCGATGGACGGTGTTTGGGTGAGCTGCATCCAACCGTCGTCATAGACCCAAATATCCCAGTTTCCTTGGATATTGGCTGCCACGGCAATGGCCCCCTGTTCGTTGCGGACTGGGCCGGAAAGTGCAAGCACGCCTTGCGGGGCCTCAATCAGGGTCGGTTCATCGGTGGTCGTGCTGTCGATTTGACGGAACCCCCCTTTACCATCATCGGGTAAGACCATCAGGTAAGGACGCCGGCCGATACGGCTGACGGCCACGCGTCCGGGCCCCGGATCCCAGATGTGTTCACGCGACGTGGATACCACGCGGCCCCCAGAATATCCGAAAAGCTTGGCGCTGGTATTGAATTCCGAGAGCCACAGCGTTCCGTCCGCGTCAACGACGCCGTATCGGCCGCGGTTTCTGATTTGAAGCTTGCCGGGGAAAACCCCGGCACGATTCCAGTAGACAAAAGGTTCGGCCCAATACCCCCTGGCCAGGATAGCCGGGGGCGAAAGCCCCGGCTGAGCATAGGGGCGCTGGAAGTCCCGCCACAGCGCAGAAAACGTTTTTCCGAAGACCTCGCGGGCTTTCAGATCGATTTCGATAGGAATCAGGCCGCCGCCGTGGATTTGCAGAAACGCCAGGATCGTCGACCAGCCGTATTCCTGATAGATCCAGGCGATAAAGGGCTTTCCGTAAATTCGGTAGGCAAAATAGCCTGGCCAGATTTGCGGGTGGTGACTGATAATTTCCAGGTCCGGCGGCGGGGTGGATCGGAACAGCGCGGCCTCAAAAGAATCCTGAATCGATTTGTTCAGATACTGGGCATACAGCAAATTACATATGCCGCCGTCGACCCAGGGAGGTAAAACGACGTTGGGGGAAACGATTGCACCGAAACCCTTGTAAAGCACCCCGGGAACGCCTGATCGCAGTCCGAAAATTCCCTGAAGGCACAACCCTTTGAACATAAAATAGGTCCAGGGGTCAGCTTCCGTATATCCCTCTTCCAATACACCGGGGGCACGCAGGGGAATGCGGATTTCCAGATGGGGGATGACGTGAACCTGAACGTCGGGCTCATCCTGGTTCTCATCCAAGATGATATGAAGCGGCCGTTTAACCGGCAGACCCTTTTTTTGCAGAAAGATCAGGATATCGGCAAGGTTGTGGTTCAAGCGTGCTGCAATGGCTGCCTCACCCTCCGGGAAATAAAGCAGCACGCCATCGGTTTCAATGGTCACCATGGCGAAGGAGCTGGAACAACCACTCCAGGTCAGGCCGAAGGAAAACAGCAAAATAAGCACAACGCGCATCAAATTCTCCAATAAACGATGGGGGGCAGGATTCCACGGTCTGTTTCACGCTGCCCGTTTTGTACACCATTCGGGTCAAATGATAAACAGGCAGAAATGGAGGACCATGCCCAATCCCAACTGTTGAAAGAAGGATGTTGGGCCTATTGCTGAAAAGGAGGGGCCGCCGTTGAAAAACCAGTGCCGGTAAACGTGCTCGCGTGGGGATGCGCGTCAGGCATCAAGGGGAGGTTTCGTTGATTGCTTTGATAACGCCCTGGTCGTATAGCGATCGGAAGGTATCGATGACGCCAGCATCGAACTGGGTGCCGGAGCCGCCATACATGATCTCGAGAATCTTGGCCTCTTCCATCCGCCTGCGGTAGGCACGATCGGAGGCGATGGCATCGTATACGTCGGCGACGGAGAGGATCCGGGCCAGCATGGGAATCTTTTCACCGGCCAGGCCGTCGGGGTATCCTTTGCCGTCAAAACGCTCATGGTGACATCTGATGATGTTCTTTTCCCGGTCCCACAAGCCCAGACGCTCGACGATGTTGGCACCGATCACCGGGTGTTCCTTGATGATGCTAAACTCCTCGTCGGTCAGGCGTCCGGGTTTGAGCAGAATGTCATCCCGGATACCGATCTTCCCGATATCGTGAAGCTGACCGGCGACGTTTAGAATATCCTGCTCCTCCTGACTGCCGCCCATGCCCCGGCACAGGGCGATGGCGATACGGGTGACCCGGTTGGAATGCTGCTCGGTGTAGGGGTCACGCGCTTCAATGGCCCCAACGAAGGCGTACAAGGTGGCCAACAGGTTTTCGTATATGTTTTCGTAGAGGGCGACGTTTTCGATCGCATAGGCCGCCTTGTTGGTCATGAACGACATGTAGTACAAGTCTTTTTCCGAAAAACGGACATTTCCGTTCAGCGACGACACGGCCAATACGCCGAACACTTTTTTGCGGATGTTCAACGGAACCAGCATCAGAGACCGGATGGCTTCGGGCACCCCCCGCACGTTGCCGTTTTCATGGACCAGCAGAGGCTTGTCCTCATCGCAATTGTCCAGGATCAACTGGCTGATATCCTTGTTGCAGGCGCACTGCCCGTCACCTGGGACAGTTGAAGGGTCGGGCTGTGCATGCGGCCCCCCGTTTCCACCGGCAACGGACCGGGCCACCTGCACCGGCCGTTGAATCGCTTCGTTGATCACATAAAAACAGGCCTCGTCGGCATGGGTCAGTTCGGTGGACAGGTCAACCACGCGCTTGAACAGGTCGAAGCTGGAGTCGATGGTGGCAAAGTCGGTCATGATGCGGTTGAGGGTGTTGAGTTCCTCGACTTTGTAGGTCAGCTCCCGATTGAGATTTTCTATCCGGTGCTTGCCCTCCACCTCTTGGGTCAGGAAGATGTTTTTGATAAACAGCTGCCGCTCCCGCAGCACCCGTCTGACACAGATTTCCAGCTGATTCAGATTCACCGGCTTGATCAGAAAGTCGACCACACCGTTTTTCAAGGTACGAATGGTGTTGTCCAAAGACGGATAACCGGTCATGATGATTACCGGAATGGTGTTGTCCACCGTACGGATGTACTCGGCCAGTTCAAGCCCGTCCATTTCCGGCATGTTGATGTCCGTGAAGCAACAGTCGATTTTTTCTTTTTCGATGATCTCGACGGCAAGGCGGCCATTTTCAGCAGTCAGGATGTGGTACCCTTTTGCCATGAAATATTCCGAAGCCACCTCCAGAATACTTTCCTCGTCATCCACAAACAAAAGGGTCTCTTTGGGTGCGTCTGTCGTTAGCGTCATCGTTAATCGATTTTCTATGAATGAAACTGGTTTCGGATCCCCGCCGCGAATTGGCGGGGACCGTCAAAGCCACTTGCCTGACATGTTCCAAATATCGGCATGCCGATTTTAAACTAAAGGGATTGGGTTAAAAAAGGAGCGGGGGGCAATCCGATCTATCTCGATTCGCAGGGGGGTTGAAAGGCCGTCACCCGGTGCATCCGGCCGGGGAAGGATTTTAAAAAAAACGCCTCCATGTCGCGGGAAACAGCACCCACCCGACGATAGTCCACACCGGTGTGAATCCCCAGGCGTTCCAACAGGTGGGCGGTATCTTCGGTACAGATATTGCCGGCGGCGCCAGGGACAAAGGGACATCCGCCCATACCGGCCAAGGCGGTGTCGAAAATCGAAACCCCGTATTTCAATGCGGCCATCAGGTTAACCAGTCCCAGGCCTCGCGTGTCGTGAAGGTGCAACGCCAGTGGCAACCGGCCGGCCAGGGGAAGCACCGCATCCAGAACCTCTTCGATCCGCGGCGGCGATCCCATACCGGTGGTGTCTGCCAGCGCCAGCACATGGACCCCGTGCTCGACAAACCGCCGGACAATGCCGGCAATGCGGGTAGCGGGGATCTGCCCTTCATCGACGCAACCAAAGGCGCACTGGACACTGGCTCGGACGTGAAGACCGGCGGATAGCGCCTGATCAATCATGCGTAGCCCTTTCTCCAGTGCGTCATCATGGGCCATGCCGGCGTTTTTGCGGCTGTGGGAATCACTCGCGGAAAGGGAGATTTCTACGGCCGCGATACCCGACGCCATGGCGCGGTCCAGACCCTGCCGGTTGAGCACCAATGCCGTGTAAACCACCCCGACTTGGCTGGGAAGCTGTCTGATCAAAGAACCGGCATCGGCCATCTGGGGCACCTTTTCCGGATGGACGAAGGAAGCCACCTGAATCTGTTTCAGCCCGGCTGCGACCAACCGAGCGATGACGGACAGTTTTCGGTGGGTGGGAACCACGGCCTGTTCGAACTGGAAGCCATCACGCGGCCCCACCTCCACCAGCGTCACTGCATCGGGCATCGCCATGTCCACGCGTCCTCCTGATCATACGGCCAACACAAACCGGATCCCATTAATCTCAGGGTTGGCACCATCAAAGATGATCTGTGATTTTTGTGCATTCCACAATTCCCACCAACCCGCTTCAGACCTCTGGCCCCCGTTACCATATACCTTTACCGCAAGGCGGACAATGCCCTTTTGGATTGCCAATCGATCTCGACCAATACATGAAAACACTTGACGTTGGCCACAGCCGGACGGTAAGTGGCTCTATTTGGCCAAGTGGGAAGGATTACCTGTATAACGCTTATGAATAGCAGCCTGGAACGCCCCCTCAATATCTGCCTGCTGAGCTACCGGAGCAATCCCCACTGCGGAGGCCAGGGTGTTTACCTGAAAAACCTGAGCCGGGCACTCAAAGATATTGGCCACCATGTCGAAGTGTTTTCGGGTCCCCCGGATCCCGGTCTGGACCCGGACATCCCGACCCACCGGCCGGCCTGTCTGGACCTTTACAATCCGGAGAGTCTGTTTCGGATTCCCACCCTCAGGGAGTTGTCTGATCCGGTCAATATCATGGAATGGGCCGGTGTTTCGACCATGGGTTTTCCCGAGCCCTTTACCTTCGGCATCCGCGCCCAGCGCTTTTTACGCACGCGGATGCGGCAATACGACATCATTCACGACAATCAGAGCCTCTCTTACGGCATCTGGTCCATCGCCAAAAAGATTCCCACTGTGGCCACCATCCATCATCCCATCACGGTGGACCGGGACATCGCCGTGCGCTCGGTGCGGCCGTTCTGGAAAAAGCTTAAGCACCTGCGTTGGTTCTCCTTCGTCGGCATGCAAAAACGGGTATCGCGCACCCTGCGCCGGATCATCACCGTCTCCGAGTGCGCCCGGGAAGACATCGCCCGTGATTTCAGAATTCCCCGGGAGCGCTTTGCCGTTGTTCCCAACGGCATCAACACCAAACTGTTCTACCCCATTCCCGAGATTCAGCGGGAGCCGGGTCGAATTATTGTCACCAACAGCTCCGACGTTCCGCTTAAAGGGCTCTATTACCTGCTCCATGCGGTAGCGGAAATAGCCAAAAAAAGGACCATCAGACTGGTTGTGGTCGGAACACCCAAGAAAAACGGCGGCATCAGCCGGTTGATCCGGCGCCTGGGCATCGGCGATTTGATCGTCTTTACCGGTCGCATCAGCGATGTGGAATTTGTCCGCCAGTATGCCCGGGCGGCCATGGCGGTGGTCTCATCCGTCTATGAGGGCTTCGGCCTGCCGGCGGGCGAGGCCATGGCCTGCGGCGTGCCGGTAATCAGCACCACCGGCGGCGCCCTGCCCGAGGTGGTGGGTGATGCGGGAATTCTGGTCCCTCCGAAAGACCACATGTCCCTGGCCCGGGCCATTATCGACATGCTGGACCAACCTGAGCACGCCAATGGGCTTGGCCGCCGCGGATACCAGCGGGTGCAGCAGCACTTTACCTGGCAGCGCGCAGCCGAAAAGACTGTGGACGCCTATCGGGAGACCATCCTTGATTACCGTTAATTTCTCCCGCCTGGCTGTCCACCCCGGTGATCGCATCCTGGACATCGGCTGCGGATCCGGCCGCCACACCTGCGCGGCCTACCGGCTGAAGGGGGTAAGGGTGACCGGCGCAGACCTGAACCCCGCAGATCTGAAGGAAGCGCGTGAGCGGCTCAGCTTGCATGACCGGCTGGGCGAACATGGGGGCGGCATCTGGAGCCTTTCCGCGGCCGACGTGACCTGCCTGCCCTTCCCCGACGCCTGCTTCGACCTGGTCGTCTGCAGTGAGGTGCTGGAGCACATTCCGGATCATGAATCGGCCATGCGAGAGATCATCCGGGTACTCAAACCCGGTAAATCGCTGGTGGTCAGCGTTCCCCGCTACCTGCCCGAGCGCATCTGCTGGGCATTGTCCGATGAGTACTTCAACGCCAACCGGGGCCATGTGCGCATCTACCGCCAAAAAGAATTGATCGACTGGCTGAAGCGGGCGGGCGCCCGCTTTTTGGAGCATCATTACGCCCACAGCATCCACGTTCCCTACTGGTGGCTCAAGTGTTTCGTTGGTCCGACACGAACGGACTCGGTAGCGGTCAACCTTTACCATCGCCTGCTGGTCTGGGACATCATGAAAAAGCCATGGGTAACCCGATGGATCGATCGTCTGCTCAATCCGCTGCTGGGGAAAAGTGTGGTGTTGTACCTGCAAAAAGATCAGGTGAATCGCTGCAGCGGTTGAAGGCCGATAGGGCTGAGATTGCTTCTACCGGGGCCAAATAGACGAATATCGTCATATCCATCGGCACAGACAATTGTACTCGGAAAAGGAGGGGGCGACAAAGGTAGCAAATAGTCGGAATTTCAATATGTTAGAAACCATTAAAAAGTAAGAAATCAGAACTGGCGACCCACAATTCCCGGGCCAAAAAAGCCCTTGACATTCAAATCTTCCTCGACTATTTAAGACGCTTCTCTAGTCGTCACCACGGCAAAAGAAACCTTATAATCCCCAGTAGCTCAGTCGGCAGAGCAAGTGGCTGTTAACCACTGGGTCCGCGGTTCAAGTCCGTGCTGGGGAGCCAAACAAATCAAGGGGTTAGCCTGAAAAGGTTGACCCCTTTTTCTTTTTGTGTGGGGTTTTGTGTGGGACTTTTCCATCGCAGACAAAATTGATTCACGTTTTTATTCCTTATAGCCCTTCATCCACTTCCTGACAGCATTGTCGCTCACCCCATATTTACGACCAACTGCTGAATACCCCATACACCAGAGAAGCGTCAGGCATTTGGGAACAAGGCTAAACAGTTCACATCGAGCCGGGTGTTTAGTAAGACCGTCAAGGTCATTCCGATGGATAGGGACCGATATGGTCGAACAGTGGCTATGGTCCAGTCCCTGGATGAAACGATTACCCTAAACGAGTCTCTCATCCGGCAAGGATACGCTTGGGTCTACCGTAAATATTGTAAGGCTGACTGCTGCACGGATTGGTTGGAGGTGGAACGGGGGCCAAGGGCAGTGGATTAGGGCTGTGGGGGGGTAATAATGCTCTGCCGCTTTGGGAGTTCAGGAGGAAGAAGTGAGGCGGTGGTGGCGATTTAGGACACCGTCTAATCTTCCTCCGTTACCAGGGTCAAGCCGTCCTTCGTGGACTATATTTTCATGGCACTTAGGGCAATACAGCAGATCATACCCCAGACGGAAACAGTCCTGCTTTATGACCTCCTTATGACAGTTGTCACAGGTGCCAAACATTTTAAAACTTTCCTTGTTCAACATATTGTTCCTCCAGATTCATAAGGAGAGATTAGAAGAGTTGAAGGGTGTCTACCCCGTCAGGCTGTCCAGTCATTGGGTCTATCTCCTTATATGTATAACAACCACCAGTCCGGTTCTCTGCCGATGGACGCAGCATATTTTGTACCGTTTCAGGATTGTGGAACAAATATAATATGAATTCAGTATATTGAATTTTTTCTCTCTTTTCATGATATTGTTTATTCGATGATAATTATGTAAAGTATTACATAGGTTATGGTCGAACAGTGGAAATAGTTTACCCTGCCAGTTGGACTGAGAGCCTTAATGAGGCCATTGTAACTTGGGTTTACCGGAAATATTGCAAAGTCGATTTCTGCCATGGGTGGCGCACCTATGAACAAACCGCCCAGACTGTTGCTATTGGTTATGGGCAGATCCAGACCCAATTCCACCGCAGCAGTATCGAAAACAGTGAGGACATATCTATGGCACAGCTATTAGACAGCAAGGATGAAGTGGAGTTTAAAAAACTCTTGATGGCCAACACCATTCAGATTGATGCAATGTATCAGCTGCTGGTCCAGAAGGGATTATTTACCGAGGCTGATTTTCTGACTAAGATGAATGAGGTACTTGTGGATTGTCGGAGGTGCGGGCGGCTTTGAATACAGGGTTTGATTGACAAGGATTTTCTGCCATTCTAAGAGTACATTTCATGGGAGTCCCTCGAAAAATCGTAAAAGGGATGCAGAAACATAGCAGTACTGCTCCGGAATTGATTCAGGATGAAGAGCTGTTCACGGTGATGCTCTGGGGCAAATGATCGAATCTGACATATTAGTAACTGTTTCTTGCAACAATTGCCCGACACTTAAGCCATGAGCGAATACCAATATTACGAATTTCTGGCCATCGACAGGCCGCTGACAGCGGATGAGACGGCAGCGCTGCGGGCGCTCTCGACGCGGGCAACGATTACGCCGGTCAGCTTCACCAACGAATACAATTGGGGCGATTTCAAGGGCGACCCCGACAAGTTGATGCAGCGGTTTTTCGATGCCCACGTCTATGTGGCCAATTGGATGACGGCCATATTCAAGCTGCGCCTGCCCATCGATGCATTGACCAAAGAGACGGCCAAGGCACTGGCCATACCTTACATGTTGGATATCAAACGCACCAAAACCCATTGGATCATTACCTGGAGCCTGGAGGAGTCGGAAAATTACGACCGCTTCGGCATGGAGGACGGTCGCGGCTGGATGGCGCGTCTGGCCCCGGTGCGGGATGAACTGCTGCGCGGAGATCTGCGCAGCCTGTACATCGGATGGATAGCGGCCGTAACCGGGGAAATGGTGGATGACGATGCGATGGAGCCGCTATCCGTTAGCGGTTTGGGAAGCTTGACGGCAGCCCAGCAGGCGCTCGCCGAATTTCTCGAGGTGGACCCGGACCTGCTGGCGGGTGTTGGCATGGGTAGCCCGGCTGCGCCGAGGGCGGACTTTTCGCGACAAGAAATGGAAAAGTGGATTGATGCCCTGCCCCGCGATGAGGTAAATTCGATCCTGAAACAATTGCTGGAGGGCAAGGGGCAGCAGGCCGAACGGACCGTCAATAACCGGTTCGTGTCATGGCGGCGTAGCCTTCAGACGGGCGATGCCGACGCATCCCGGCGCACGGTGGGAGAATTACGGCAGAATGCCGAAAAGGCCCGCCAAATCAGGTTGGAAAAACAAAAACGTGACCGCAAGCGGCGGGAGATCAAGCACCGAAAGTCGCGCGAAGCAGTACCTGAAGAACTTGTCCAACGATTTTTCCAAGGCCTGGGCGTCGGTTCGGGAACCCATTGAGCGCGGATCGGGGCGGGGGTATGACGAAGCCTGCCGCGTCCTGGTCGACATCTCCGAAGCCTATGCCCTTTTTTCGACCAGGAAGCGATTTCAAGAGGAATTGAAAAAGTTCATGGTAGACCACCTGCGGCGCAAGGCGCTGATTCAACGTCTGGTGAAGGCTGGTATCTGGAAGGATCAATAAAAGATGAGCACGCGAAGCCTTGCTGAAACACCGAAACTTTCCCGACGCCTGCGGCAGCACAAGGCGACAGACGATGATATAAACCTGAGCAAGCCTGTCGAACTGGTTGCCCTCGCGGTCAAGGAGCGGGCCGCCCGGTGCCGTCTCTTAGGGCGTGACCGGATCATTACCCTGCGCGCAAGCCGCCTCTTGGGAGGTCGTGCCTGGTTCCGTGGCCGCCGTAACGCCACGAAAGCAGTGGCGTTACGGCGGCCACCCATATCTCTCCGGCGAGATTCAGTCGACTCGAATCGACGTGAAGGCACTCGATCTGGTGCCCCTGGGGCTTGAAGAAGTGGGCATGTGGGACCCCAAGGAAGAGTACTGGGGAGAAGAAGACGAACCCATCGAGGAATGGGCCAAGCCGATCATCGCTCACGGCCCCCGCCCAATGTTCGAGATGGAACAGGTGCTGCCCGGCGAGGATCCTGACGATCCTTTCAATGACCCCATCACCTGTTCCAACGATCTCAACGATGCCGGCGAGCGGGCAGCGGCGATTAAGATTTTGATGGAGCTGTGCCAAGCGGACCTGCGCTGCCTCGATGCCCATTCGCATCTGGGCAATTTCGTCTTTGATCACAGCCCACAAGTTGCCATTCGCCATTACGAAGTCGGTCTGCGCATCGGCGAGTTATCTCTGGGTGACGACTTTACCGGCGTGCTGCCGTGGGGCCTTATCGACAACCGTCCGTTTTTGCGCTGCATGCACGGCTATGGATTGTGTCTCTGGCGTCTCGGGCGCTTTGACAAGGCGGAGCGCGTATTTCACCGGATGCTCTGGCTGAACCCGTCGGACAATCAGGGCGTGCGGTTTCGTCGCGGATCAGGCCGAACGCCTGTGGCAGGGCAACAGCGTCCCCGAGGCCGACCCGGATGATGCCAGAGAACTTCTGAATTACCGCAAGGCCTTTGATTTCGTCTCAGAATACCTTGCCAGCGGCGACCCGATCACGGAGGGGCTCATCCGGGAGATTCACAAGCGCCTGGTGGAAGGTGTCAGAGGCGGCTCGGCGGCGCCGGGCCAGTACCGAAAAATCCAGAACTACGTGGTCAACTCCGCAACCGGTGAAACCATCTATCCGCCGCCGCCGGCGCATGATGTGCCCATCCTGATGGCCGAACTGGTGGGTTTTTTAAGCAGTGAAGCGGATACACACCCGGTGTTGTTGAGCGGCATTGCCCAGTTCCAGTTGGTGCACATTCATCCCTTTCTGGACGGCAACGGCCGGACATCCCGGCTGCTATCGACCCTGTGCCTTTACCGGGCCGGGTATGACTTCAAGCGACTGTTTACCATCATTGTTAACACGCTGATATTTAAGAACTTCAGTTAACTGCAGGAGAAAGAGAACAGTTATGAAGAGGGTTGCGCACGGGGAGCCAAACACCAAAACCCGGTCAAAATTGACCAAGTTTCTCTTAATTTCATACCGTTACCCAATCTTAACGGCCCCGCTAAAAAAAGATCGATCAATATACTATCGAACATTATTTTCCGGTTATGTCACTTCTATGCTTTTCATCAACTCATTGGCGATATTAGCGCTATCAATGCGCATGATGCTCTCCTGGGCACTCCCATAGCTCAACAGATTGATACTGCCGTACCACACAACCTTTTGATCCATGACTGCAAATTTTTGGTGGATATTGGATTTGAAAACGACATTGATTCCGCTATCTATCAACAGGTCCAATGCTCTTTGCATAGCGGCGTGATTTTTCGGAGGAAAATCCTTTTTAGGACGGGTCACGACGATGACACGGATATTCTTACCGGTTGAGATTTTCAAGTGTTGAACCATTTGGTGGGTGCGCCTTTTTCTGACAAACGGGCTTACGACTAAAATCTCTTTGTTAGCGGCAACGATATCCTGATTGAAAACAGGTAAAAAGTTATCTTTATCGAAAATGATATCCAAGGGCGCATCCATGGTCTCCTCGCCCTTGGCCCTATATCCCATTGAAGCGTAGCCGTTGAGCCGTTTTTGGTACATCCTTTCCAGCATCCTTACCTGGATGTCCACATAATCATAGATCCGCACCTCTTTTTTCGTTTTGAACAGTCGGTGGAGCCTCCCAGCATATTGATGCAGCGTTCCTTTCCATGATATCGGCATGGCTAAAAAAAGGGTGTCCAGACGTGGTTCATCGAAACCTTCCCCAATAAAATGACCGGTAGCCACTACGATGAGATTTTTATGAGCAGGAATATGGGCGAGGCGTTGAAACCTTTCCTGAGTGGTTTTTCTACCCATACCGCCCATCAGCGTAACAACATTCGGAACTTCTTGTTCTAATTTTTTGGCAAGCAATTCAACATGGGCGGTTCGCAGCGACAAAACAATGCAATTCCTGCCCTGATGATAATTATTCAGCACATCATCGATTATCTGCTGATTCCTAAAATCATTATCCATGATTTCGGTATATAATTCCTGAATGGACAGCTCTTTTTCATCGCTATCCAGCGGAACCCTTAAAGAAGTGAATCGCGGGACAATATAATGGTCAAACGGTCTGTTCTCCGCCTGTTTTTTTGGATCGTCCCGATATCGAATAGGTCCGCAATGCATGAACAGTATCGGATGATGTCCATCTTTTCTTGTCGGCGTGGCGGTTAGGCCATAGATGTATTTGGCATTGGTGGTTTTCAGGATTTGTTCGTAGGTGAATGCCGAAGCATGGTGACACTCATCGGCAATGATCATTCCGTAATTCTTGACACATTCCTTAACCTCTCCTTGTCGGCTTAGCGATTGCATCACCGCAATATCCACAATACCGCCCAACGTATTTTTGCCTGCACCCAATTGACCGATGACACTTATCTTTCTTCTTTCTTCCCCTTTTCTTGACTGTAGTGTGCGGCTGCTTCGGCAATGGTTCATTCACAACCAGGAATTCCGACAACTTCTCTTTCCATTGAGACAGCAGGCTGACCTTGTCAACCAAGATGAGCGTATTGATTTTCTTTTCGGCAATCAGCTTAATCGCCACAATTGTTTTGCCAAAGGCCGTTGTACCTGAAAGTATTCCGGAATTGTGTTGCAATAGAGATTTGAGGGCTAAGGATTGTTCGTCTCTAAGTTGGCCATTGAATTCCACATCAATCCTTTTCCCTCTATACGTTTTATCGACAAGCCGAATATCGATCCCAAATTTTTCGAGTTCGGAGAACAACTCAGACTCGCATCCTCTTGGCAAACAAAGGTATTCGTTTGTTTCATCTGCGCAGGAGATGACTCGTGGGTGTCCATAGGTCGGCAAACGCATGGCCTGTTGTTTGTAAAACATTGGGTTTTTAAAGGACGCGAGACGCTTTAACCGATTCAGCGCCCTTTGAGACATTCCCGACTTCGAAATAAACAGCATGTTTGCCTTGACGATATCGAGTCGATTCGGAAAATCGCTTTTTTCCAGTACAGTTTTGGGTCTATGTGTTTCCCATGGTTTTTCCTCTTCTTCATCGATTTTCAGTTCACCCAGTTCATGGCCATGGGAAAGCTCTGAAATAAGATGTTCGAGGCGGTTTTCTGATATCTTCTGAATTGTGGATAAGAAGGCCCATTGATCAACGTATGATTGAAAAGTTTCATCGATAAATTCGCTGTTTGCTTTTTCCCTTGCCGCTTTTTGAAGTGGGAGTGCGATCAAATTTCCCAAGCCGCCCTTAGGCATGGTGTCCTGGCTTGGAAACAACCGGTCATATGATTTGAATTGGATTTCATGCCGCCTGCTCATGGCACAGGTAAGCAGGGCGGTGCCGAATTTGCGTGTCAGGGTGGCAGGAAGCTGATTTTCAAAGAAAAACCAGGCATGACAACCCCTTCCGGAACGTGAACGTTCGACTGCAATAGGAATCATAAATTCATTGCAAACATCTCTCACCGCGGAGATATCTTTTTGCCAGTCCGCCTCGTCAAAATCCATCGCCAGAAAGCAGCATGTTTCATCCGGCAGCATTGGATATATGCCGACAACGGCCTTGCCTCTCAAATGATTCTCAATGGCATTTTCATCCATTGCGGCATATGACTTGTTTTTGCATTTTGAGCAGGAAATTTTGGGCTTCCCACATATCCCTGGTTGCCATTGATTCAGACAGACAGGAGCATAACCCGATGTTCCTTTATTTTCATTTTCCCATCGCTTTGCGTAGACATCATCACGGCCCTTGAAAAGTGACATAAATAGACGAATCTTCGAAAGCGCATCCGAGGTGCTATTGACATCTGTAAAATGGTTTCCGTCATTCGATTCGCCCTCAGGTTCATTGATTTCTGCTTGAACCGCTGGGGAGGTGTTTAGGAAGGCGTGTGATTCCATCAGCCCGATTTTGGCTTTTAATCGATTGTTTTCTTGTGTTAATCGAATTACTTGTTCTGACAGGGCATTATATTTTTCGAGTAATTCCTGATATTCCATCGTTATACCCATGAACCAGAAGCATGCCACTTTGAAGGCGGAGATTTTTGTGAAGTCGTAGCCGATGACGCTGATCAGATCTCGATTTGTTGAGCAGCCTTTGTCTTACTTGAATTTTCAGGGCAGGTAATCTTCGCGAACAGGCGAAAAGACCTCAATAACAACCGCATCCTCGAGAGCTTCTGCCGAATGCTCGACTCCGCCTGGCAAGCACCAACTGTCTCCTGCTTCAACATCCTTAATTTCACCGGCGACAACAAAGCGTAGTTTGCCGGAGACCATAAAACCGGTCTGTTCATGGGGATGGGAATGCGTTGGGATTGCAGAACCCTTAGCTATCTTGAATTGGCCCATCAGGGTCTTATCACCGTAAACCAGGGTTGTTAAACTAACTCCATCCAATAATTGCCTTGGTTTACCAGAATCCTTTTTACGAAACATTATTTTTCTCCATTTTATTTATCTATCATTTTGCATCTTTTCGGTAATCGAAAGTATACTGCAAACGGTCATAATGTGCGAAAATATTAGCCCCTGTTAAAATAGTTCTGAACAAACCAAGATATTGTATATGGCCCGTTTGTTGGGGTAACGCTGAGCTGAGACGCGCGCATTTTTTTGCACGTCGTTTCCCAAGCGACTGGTTAACCGCCAATTATTTCGTTCAACCCTTCAATGATGTGAGCCAACTCTTCGTCAGAGGATTGTGCTATTTTCTTGCCGATGCGTTTTGTAGAAAGGATACGAATCTGGCTTATTTTTACCCAAGATTTTTTTGAAAGTTTGGTATCCACAAGTTCCATGGTTAATGGATAGCCCGCCCTTTGCGACTGACTGGTGATCGCGACGGCTATCACCGTGCCTGATCTCTCATTAAACACATTGTGGCTTAAAATTAGAACAGGGCGTAAGCCGCCCTGTTCGCTACCAATAACTGGATTTAAATCTGCCCAGTGTATGTTGCCCCTTAATATTTTGGCCATTCTTCCAACTCCGATGAGAAGCCTTCCTCTGCTAGTGATTGTTCGAATTCTGGATCAAGTTTAGCACACTCTTGGGCAAGACGGCTTTTTGCAATGCGCATTAGCTTTTCAATAACAGCCTGCTGGATAGCTTTGCTGCGGTTAGGAAAAAAATTGGATTTCACAAGAATATCGAGTTGCTTAAGTGTCTTGTCGTCAATTGTAATTGCAATTTTTGATGCTGCCATTTTAATCACCTCTAAGTATGACAATACATCATACCCTGTCAGCTTTCAAGCATATTTTCATGATGGTTAACGCCGAACTTACCCGCGGCTGGGGCCGCGAGGCCCACAATTATCGCACATGTGACGATAAAACCGCCAACCACCCTGAGCATGCTCGGCACTTCGTTGATACCATGAGGTAGATGCACAATATCGCCGCAATCGTCAGCCCCCTGAAGAACAGATATTGCCATCGATAGGTTTGCGGATCGACCATGTAGCGGATCGTGAGGGCACCAAAAGACCACAGCGTGCCTGCAGTTAAAACAGAGAATAGCGCTTTTGAGTGAGCCGTTTCGGCCATATTTATTTCGTTTCTTTCAAAGTCATCGTTCGAAGGTGATGTCACACTCGTGTGCACAAATGAGCCGCCAATCCTTCCCGAACATCAAAGGCTTCGTTCCAGGTTAACAATGGTTTTGGAGGGGCTAAATTGGTTCGCGCTAAAGAAGTGCATCAGTTTTGAATCATTTCTGTCGACCAGAATGTTTACTTTTTGAACGTTGAGATCTTTCAAATGATCCATAAGTTCATTAATCAACCGCCCACCGATACCCTTATGCTGGCAGTCGGGATCAACGCCGATGGTATCCAGGGTGGCGCCTTCCTGGGAGATGCCAAATTCTCCCATATAGAGTTCGCCCATCACGAAACCCACCACCGTTCCATCTTCTTTCTCTGCCACAAGTGACGTGGGCAGATACTCTTTGGACCGAAAGAGCTTTTCAAACTTCAGCTCATAATACTCCGCCCGGGAAGCCTTGAATACTTTTTCGTCAATCCTGACCACAGCGTCAAAGTCGTCAGTATTCATGAGTCTAAATTTAATGGTGCTCTCGTTCATGGGGCCTCCTTTCACCCTAAGGATATCTTTTAAAAGTTGATTTTAAAAGTTGAAAGGTTAATTCTAAATTGATGGCAGGGTCACCCGTTGGTTTGATGGCGATCTGACCGAAACCGTCGCCTGATCCGTTGCCGGTGGTTTGTGAGTCGAGGAAGATGCGTATGCGCTAGTAACTGGGTTGATCTTGCTCAATTTCGATATGAGGGAATTGACCATTCCGTCAGATTTTCTCTTCAACCGGATGGTCAAACATGACGGCAAACCCCCTGTACTGAGACCGTATCACCGTGCCCGTTAGGCTGGGCCTTTGGTCGAAAGCCAACACAGGGAAGCGAAGGCTGATCCGCTGTCCATCTTTGATCGTTCGTCGGCTGACGATGTAGATCCCACCTGCGCTCACGTTCCGGACCAGATCCCGATACGTTCCTGACTTGACGGTATATTTCGCACTGAACAGGGCAATGCGGCGCGGATGCCGGCGTCGGTTGACCGTAGCATTCATTTTTTGTTCACCTTGTCCCGCAGCTTGCCTGAGCACTTGAAGGTCACCACACGCCTCGGTTTCAGCATCAAATCGTCTCCGGTGGCAGGATTCCGACCTTTCCGTTCCTTTTTTTCCTTCACGCAGAATTTGCCGAAACCGGAAACAAGGACATGATCACCGACTTCCAGGTGGGCTTTGATGAGTTCGAGAAGAAATTCAGCGGTCTCCAGCGATTTGTTTTTGGGAAAATCAAGTTGGGCCTGGATCTGCTCTACGATGCCCTTCTTCGTCAGTGCCATGGGTGGATCTCCGTCACAGCTATGGTGGCAGTAGGGTGTGGGACACATATAAGTTTACAGAGATTCCTATTCGTGTCAAGGGTTTGGTATCGCTTGACAAGGTTAATTCTTCGGGATTAATCTCACCATGCCACGGATGGCATTATCAATCATGAGGTACTTTACAATCTACCCCTGATCGAAATGTATCCCATAGAGATTCGCTCTGAAATGGATCTGGCCAAGGAAATTGCCCGGATTGCCAACCTATCACTCAAACTGGGGTACCGGCTGGAAAAGCAAGAACGGATGCTCTCCAGGCAGGAGGCTTTTGAACAGCTCAGCCATAGTGCGTCGCTTTTCCGGGCTATCTTGACATTTGTAAAAGGATCGGGGGGTAAGTGATGAACCGCAGTTCATCACCTATTTTCTCAGGATTTGCATCTTGGGACGGTCGGCCTTACCATGTTGACTATATTTTATGATCTCATAAATACAGGAGACGGATCATGCAAACTTGTCAACTCAACGATTTCCTGAAGGTTCTCGAGCCCTGGCTTGATCGTGACTACATCCGTAAAGTTTATCTGACTGACCAGGACCATTTGGTGTTTTTTTTCACCGATGGTGGGCAAAAAGCCTACCACATCGATGACTGCACCAAAGCCCAACTTAAAAATATCCTCGCCGATATCCGGGAAAAGGGCATTCCCGTCGAAAAAGCTCAATGACAGGCTGGATCTGCCGGCTGTCAAACCCTGGCTTCCCCGATAACCACGGATTTTGCAATTAAACATGCCGATGGTTGTCATTGCGGCCAAAGCCAGGCACATCGCGACCCGGCTGCACGATTCTAAAAAAGACGGGATGCCGGATCAAGTTCGGCATGAGGCCGACGGCAGATTGAGTTGCCTGAGAATCTACCTACCAGTTCACCCGCACTGAACCAACAGAGTCCCCACAAATGGGCAGTTATTACCTATCATCATACGGTTGACCAGCTCACATTGCCTCAATTTCATTATGCCATAGTTTTATCCTGAAGGCCAAGATCCACTCATGTTGGAACGATATCAAAGCCGAAATTAAAGTTAATGTTTGTTTCGGCGATAATTAAAACCAAGACACGTTGATTTCGGGAATATGATTGTGAATGTGAAAATACCGATGGGCATCTGAAATTGAACCCGGGAATCGAAGTAATGGGAAAATAAAAATGAAACGTCTGAAAAAAGCCATTTTGCTGCCGGTAAGAACCATGGCATATCGCTGGAATCGCTTACGGACTTATTATTGGGCTGACAGGAAATTGCATGAACTGAGGACGGTATATGTGATGCCGAAATTTTATTATCGTTGGCTTTACCAGACCTGCATGTGGTTGGCTGAGACAAGAAAATTCAGGCGCCTGGCTGACCGGGCAATCCATACGATTCCTTACCATGTGCGGTTTCATGTGGCTTGATCATTAGAAACCCTCATGCAGATCATCCCTTGCGGGATAGGTCTTCGAGCAGATGCCGATACAATCGGTAGTGCGCAAGCGGAACATTCCTGCGTGGCCTGTCATCGAGGCAGGGAAGGTAACGACCGCTTTCAAGAAGGTCCGGCACCGTCTTCTCCACCGCCTTTCTCACGGCCGCCTCATCCCGGGCCAATGCAGTTGCGTCAATCCCACCGATCAGGGCGATTTCAGTTCCGAATTGACGACGAAGCTTGGGGTACTCCATGCCGGCGCTGCGGATGTTGCTGATCCAGAGGCCATTGATGCCGACGTTGATGAGCGATGGCAGGAGCGAGGTCAAGTCACCGCCGGTGGTGCACAAAATGCGAAGCGGGACACGATGCTTGTTTAACAGATCAATGACTTTCCTGTAGCAGGGTATGGCGAAGCGTTCAAACATCGCCGGAGAAACCACGGGTGCATGGTTGGAGGCAATCGGCTCATAAAAGCAGGCATAGTCAACCGACACTTTTGAGAGCACCCTCTCGAGGCAGTCACAGTAAAAATCGGTTGTCCTTTTAACAAGGTCCTCCACCACCTGCGGCCTTTTCATCAATGCAAAACAAGCGGCGCGCAGAGAGTCCCAGTCGCCCACCCCCAACATCTGCAAGAGACCGCCTCCCGAGGCATCCACATAGACGACGCGGCCTTGTTGATGGCTGCGTTGGCTTTGTTTGACAAAGTTTCGCGCATACCGTGATCGCTGGTTCGGATGGTAATGCCGGTTGAAAGCGGACGGGTCGTCGAGGAGACCCTGTGCTTTTTGATAAAAGGGGTAACTGTGCAGCGTCAATCCGACGGAATGGTGCGTTTCCAGACCGAAATAGGTCGAAAATGACTGCTGTCGGGGAAGTCCCTCCCGGTACCATCGCCCGAGGGTACCTTCGTCGGGCTCAAGGTCGAAAAATGGGAACCGGTCCGTTTCGCCGCCCAAGAGGGTTCTTAAAAATCGTTTTCTCTGGGAAATTCGACCCACTATCATCCCCGGCCGTTGCTCAAAGGATTACGGGAATATCGGATAAATCTGACTCGTAATAAACATACTAAAGAAATATCCCAACGGTCAAAGAATAGTTGGCGTGACTGAACTTAATCGTAATTGGCCCGTGTCACTTCATCACTCAGGGTTGGCGCAATCAGTGGCGCCCATGCGGCGTCCGTCCATGTACCTAAATGGGTGTGCATATCCAGATATTTTTTCGGTATGGGGTGCGTACCGACAACGACCTCGATCCCATACCGTTTTTCAAGAAAGGCTTTGAATGCGTCGATATGGGGACAGGGTGGGTAGCCAACCACAAGGCCGGTAGCTAAATGAATAACCGTGGCGCCATTCTTCACCATCTCTTCGCCGGCATATTCGATGTTCCCCCCCGGACAACCATCACAGGTGGTAAAACCGACCAACTCAACGTCGAGGCCCGCGTAGATGCTGAAAGCACCTTCCTTGTTCCTCATCGCTCGCAAACACTTCCCGCCCGCACAGCGCCGGTAGCGATCGCAGATAATGATTCCAATCTTTTTCTTTGAATTCAAATCAACGCCTCTCATTAAAAATTAAACACTTTGGCTTCGGCAGCCATATCTATCAAATGGGGTCCACCATCAAGAATCATGTTCGAAAAGAAGTTTTTCTCGTCAACCTGACGAGCCTTGGCACACGGAATTCAAACGCCAATTGGGACTTGGTTCTCAACCAGGTAAGGCAGATACTCATTCGGACAATCACCGGTCGGTTGTGTTACTGTCCAGATCTCTTCCGGAATCAGCCCAACGAACGCCATTGTCGATAAAAAATACATCGGTTTGGTGTCCTTTTGAATGCGCGATTTTGGCAAATTGAAAACACCGCGTTGCCGCCTCATTGTCATCTCTGCTCAGGACAAATAAAAAATTAGCCATACGCTACCTCCTTTTGATAATGAATCTCTCTGCCGCCGCTGGCGGACCGCAAGGAGGACATCCCCCTGCTGGCAGATCATTTCATAGAACACTTTAACCGTCTGACGGGAAAAAACATTGCAGGGATATCCCAAAGAGCCATCGCCACGCTGATGCTGCACGAATGGCCCGGCAACATCCGCGAGTTGGAAAATGCCATCGAACATGCGTTTGTTCTCTGCCGGGAAGATATCATCCGCGTTGCCTGCCTTCCGGACCATATCCTTCCTCCCACATCACTGAACCCGATTTTACCGGGATTGACCCTAAAGGAGATCGAGCGACGGGCCATCCAACAAGCACTCGCCAGAAATCAGGGGAAAAAGGTGGCCACGGCCAAAGAACTTGGAATAAACAAAAACACGCTTCGCCGCAAAATCCTTCGACTGGGCATCTGAACTGTCGATCGATTTAAGAAACCTGCCGGCTGGTTTTGCACTGCATGGGACCCGGCGCGTTTACTCGTTACCCGCCCGTTAGCCGCATCGCGCCAGATAAATCCCATTGGCAGTCACCGACCGCAGCAGGGGATTGTCAAATTGAACCGTGTGGCCCTCGGCGCTGGCAAAAACAGCCGATAGCAGTTCAACAAACGCATCTTCCGGCGGATCGTTGGACCAGAGGGCGAAGATGCCATGGGGCTTTAAAAACGATTTCAGCCGGCGCATGCCCGCTTCTGAATACAGGTCCGCGTGACTGGAGTGCAGCCAGAATCCAGGGGTGTGGTCGATATCCAGCAAGACGGCGTCAAACCGGGTGCCTTTCTCCTCCGGGTCAAAACCGTCGCCGCGGACCAGGTCAAAAAAATCAGCATGCCGGTATTCACAGCGACCGTCAAGGGTCAGCGCCTTTCCATTGGGCACCAGACCCCGACGGTGCCAATCGATAACCGGCGCCAGGGCCTCGACGACGACCAGGCGCTTCACCTGCTTGAATGCCAGGGCAGCAGCCGCTGTGTAGCCCAACCCCAGGCCGCCGACCACGACGTCCCACCCCGCCCCGCCCAACGCCCCCAGTCCGATGTCCGCCAGGGCCACTTCGGAGTCATGGAACAGGCTCGACATGAGATATTCATCGCCGAGTTTGACCTCGTAAACCTCGCGGCCGTCGAGGGACAATATGCGCCGGCGACGAAGAACCAGCTCGCCCATGTGGGTTTTCTGACAATCGAGTTCTTCAAAATTTGATTTCATGGGCAATGCTCAGGCCTTTCAAGTGCAGGCAGCCACGATGCTAAGCGATTTCTTCCGCCATTCCATCCAGAAAATTCTCCACCTCCCGGGTATCCAATTTCTCGTTGCGCAACCCGCGAAAGTCCTTCATCTGTAAATCGGCCACCGTCAGAGAGGCATGGTTCAGTTTTTTATTGATCTCGGATTCTGCACCGTCCTCTTTAAATGTGCTCTCGAACACTTTACACGTTCTAAAGTAAATGGGCAGTATCTTTTTTCCCGCCGTGCATGCCATCTGAAGTTCAAACATGCACATCCGGCTGTTGAAGTAAGAGGGAGTCACCACCGCTACGAATCCATCAGACCCTTTAATCAGGCGCTCGATCTCTTTTCTCCATTCAACGCCCCATTTCAGTGAGAGCCTGTCGAAATAGATCTCACATTCATTCCCGACAACCTGTGACAGCACCGTTTCAAAGGCCTGTCGCAGATTAGACACCTTTCTCGATGGTGGTTGGTCGTCTCGCCGCGCATAACTCCAGAAAATCTTCATGGGTCAATTACCATCCCGAAATGTAAAGCGATTGGTATTTCGCGGATCCTTCAATCGTTAAGGCGTTTCCACAATGTGGCGGTGAACCTTGGACGCTGACCGCACCGCGTTTTGATACCCATCATCTCGAATCCGGTCGGCGGAGGCAAGCATAAATTAAGGCCTGTTCTTATCAGGAGATGATCACCCAGCGTCAGTCAGGCATGAACGTCCATCGCTCAGGGGAAGCGGGCACCGTCCCGTTCGCCGTAATTGGTGTCAGCATCGTATTGGGCTTCGAGGCGAGAATACCGGGCGATGATCTCCCGGGCCAGGGTGTTGGCCTCCGATTCCAGCTGATCACAGGAGGATCGGTCACCCATCTGTGAAAGCCGACGCTCTATGTTTCGGGCTGCATCGACGCCCAACGCCGCATGCCCCGCTTCATGCTCGGCCAGGGCGATCATGTATCTTTTCCATCGTTCTGCCAGTTGCGGTGCCAAGTCACCCGTATGTTGCAGGTGTGGAAAGGTCTGCCGAATGCGGACAACGGTGGTGACCTTGGTGATCCGGCAGGTGCCGTCTCCATCGTATGCCCACCAGAACTGCCAGTCGATACCCCACTTGGTGTATGCATCGAAGGGTTTGCCATTTTGTCGGATCGGAGTATTGCGGTCAAGACTTTGCCTGATCTGCGCGGACGTTTGCCCGACCGCCGGATAGTCCCGCTTCTGGATGATGATTTCCGGCTCTGCGATGGCCTGCGGCAGAAATACCAACGGCAGGATCAGGATGGCGGCTGCCACACCAACGGCGATGGATCGAAGCCATCGGCCAGCCGTCATGGTAAGATGGCCTCGGCGCGCACCGGCGAGCCGTCGGCATTCCTGATTTTCAAGGGAAAGCCGGGGAACAGGAAGAACGGGGTCGGAACGGCTGCCAGATGGGTGGGATTCTCCGCAAGGACCACTCCTGCACCCAGCAGAATGTTGTGGACCGTCAAACCCACAGAAACTATCGGAACGGCTGAGATGGTGTCCATACCCACACCCTTCAAATCCATATGGGCGAGCCATCGGTCTTTCCATCCGTTTTATTTAGAAAATTTTATGGATGCCGCCGCTACGACGCCCCACACCCAGTTGTACACCAGAACGAAAGCCGGGGTCCACATGCCCAGGCTCAATCCGGCCATCCCTTTGTTGGCTTGGTATGGGAAAATGAAAAACAGCTGAACCGCGGTCGGTAGGAGACTCAACAAGGTACCCTTGAGCAGGAACCGGGATTTCAAAAAAGGCAGCACGAACAGCAGCCCCCAGATCCCCCCCCAGACAATCCGCGGATAGAGCCAGCCGGGAGTCAGGGACGGTGCAAGGGATACCCCGGCCCACCGGGCGATGCCCAAATCGCCGAACTGCCAAACCACGAGACTGTTGGCCAATGCGCCCAGGCAACCGGCCGAAAAACAGATCATCATTTTTTTCATTCGAACCTCCAGTGATTGTCGTTTCGTTTAACCTATTGCATGAAGAACCATCTCGGGTTAGAATGTTGTAAACAAGCGATGAACATCCGCGAACCCGTTTGGTTTGGAACCGTAAGATCAGGAGCCTCCTCCCATGGCCCGGTGGAATATGCCCGTTGAACCCGATGAACTGCTTTACGCCCTCAAGGTGGGCAATGCGGCAGCGCTGAATCAAATGCCGCTGAAGCATACGCCGGGCCAGGGGCTGGAAATCGTGGACGAGGAGACCGGACAGATACAGACCGTCCATTTTGCGGACAATGCGGTCAACCGGTTCGGCGTGGCCATCGCCCGGGAGTTCGACAACATGGGCTCTAAGTTTTTCTCCCTGATGACCCGCATCGGCGCGCTGATGCGCCTGCTCGAACACGATCGGGCAAAGCCCTACGTTGAACTGGAAGGGGAGTTTACCAAAATCCGCAACGCCATGATCGAGACCATGGCGTCGTTTCCCATCTCACCCGAGGGCTTTGTGGACGTGGACAAGTTTTTCAATCATTTGGAAAGCGCCAGGAAAAAAAGGCCCCGTCAGGCAAACAATTAAGGGTTGATCTCATCATCCGTCATCCGCCATCCTTTGCACCAGCGCCCCGGTAGGGCAGACTTCGAGGCAGGCCCGGCACGACAGGCAGTCCGCCGCAGCAACCGGTTCTGCGTCGAAATAACCGACTACCGTGTCGAATCCCCGGCCGGCAAAACTCAACCAGGGCTGCTGGTGCTGCTGTCGGCAAATCCGGACACAAATGCCGCACAACACACAGCGGTTGGGGTAGTAGTCCAACACCGGGTGGCGAACGTCCACCTCCGGCTCCTTGAGCACCCGTTCGAAGGGTTTGCATCCCAAACCGGTACCCAGAAACGCGGCAATATTCTGCAGCTGGCAGGCGTGGTTGGCCGGGCAGGGTTTGCATGCCACCCGGTGAACCGACAGCAAAAGTTTGAGTGCGGTCTTCTGAAGGCTGCGGACCGCTTCGGTGCCCGTGTGAACCGTCATGCCGTTTTCCACGGTCACCGCGCAGGCTGCCACTGGCTCACGAAAGCCGTCGATCTCGACGAAGCAGAGACGGCACGCAGCCGGGGCATCGGTCGGGGCGTCTGTTTCCAGCCAGCACAGGTGGGGAATATATATGCCGGCCGACAGGCAAGCCGACAGCACGCTGCTGTCCGCCGGTGCCTGGATGGTCCGGTCGTCCGCGATCAGGGTAATCATCGTTTTTTGTTTTCCCATGCAATTACCTACCACTCATAGAACGAGTGGTGTGATTTAGGTCCCAATCTCGGATAAACCGGTGCTGTTGAAAAGGCATAGGCCGCAAACAACAAATTACAATATCCAAATTCCAAATAAATTCAAAATCTCAAACAAGGACAAAAACAAATAACTGATTGTCATCAGGTTTGGAATGTTGAATTTGGTTTTTGTGATTTAATTGTCATTTGGTTTTTGACTATTGTGATTTATTTATAATTCGCCTTTATGCCTTCTGACATTAAAATATCAGAATTCACGTTGGAACCTATTGGGTTGCTCGGTGCGCCAATCAGCTTTTCTTCTCCGCCGGCCGCTCGATAATGGGCGCCAAGGCCGCCGGTGAGATCTTCACCACTGCATCGTAGTCCGGCGGGCAGGCCACCATACACTCACCGCATTTGACGCACAGCTGCTGGTCAATGCCCTTCTTGCGGTTGCTGGTGGTAAACACCGCTTCCACCGGGCAGCACCCCACGCAGGCATCGCAGCCCCGGGCACATTTATCCAAATCGATAAAAAAGGCGGTCAGCGTTCGGCAGGTGCGTCCCGGGCAGCGGCCCTCCTTGACGTGCGCCTCGTATTCGTCCCTGAAATAGGCCAGGGAAGTGAGCACCGGGTTGGGGGCGGTCTTGCCCAGCCCGCACAAAGCGCCCTGCTTCACCGCCCGACTGAGGGTCTCCAGCTGCGCCAGGTCTCCCTCACGGCCCTCACCGCGGGTGAGCCGACGCAGGATGTCCAGCAGGTGGCGGGTGCCAATGCGGCAGAAGGTGCATTTGCCGCAGGACTCCTTCTGGATAAAATCCAGAAAATAGCGCGAAACGTCGACCATGCAGCAGTCTTCGTCCATCACCACCATGCCGCCGGAGCCCATCATGGCGCCGACCCGGGTCAGGGCATCGAAATCCACCGGCGTATCGAGAAAATCGGCGGACAGGCAGCCCCCCGACGGCCCGCCGATCTGCACCGCCTTGAACTCTTTTTTATGGGGAATGCCACCACAGATGTCGAAGATCAGCTCGCGCAGGGTCACGCCCATGGGGATCTCCACCAGCCCGGGATGGATCACGTTGCCGACCACGGAGAAAACCGCCGTGCCCGGACTGTCCGGTGTACCGATGCCCCGGAACCAGTCGGCTCCCTTTTCTATAATCGGCGGGACCATGGCCAGGGTCTTGACATTGTTGATCACCGTGGGTCGGCCGTCCAGCCCCCGCTCCACCGGATAAGGCGGGCGGTGCCTGGGCATCCCCCGGTAGCCCTCCACCGACCGGATCAATGCGGTCTCTTCGCCGCAGACAAACGCACCGGACCCTTGGAACAGGTCGATGTCGAAATCCAGCCCGCTGCCCATGATATCCGTGCCCAGAAAACCCATTTGCCGAGCCTGCTCGACGGCGGTGGTCAGAATTCGCACCGCCAGGGGATATTCGGCCCTCACATAAAACAGGCCCCGGGCGGCGCCCACGGCCATGGCGGCGATAATCACACCTTCGATGACCTGGTGGGGGTTGCTTTCCAGCAGGGTGCGGTCCATGTAGGCGCCGGGATCGCCCTCGTCGGCGTTGCAAACGATCAACTTGTCGCTGCCTGATGCCGTCCGCGCCGCCCGCCATTTTCTGGCCGTGGGAAATCCAGCCCCGCCGCGTCCCCGCAGCCCGGCGGCATCGATTTCGGCAATCACCGCTTCCGGCGTCCGGCAAAGGGCGGTGGCCAATGCACCGTAACCCCCGTCGGCGATATATTCATGAATCTGTTCCGGATCGATTCGTCCGCAGCGGTCCATGATCACCCGCTTCTCGCGGTTGAAGCGGGCGAACTCCATCACCGAAGGAATCATCTCGTTTTCCACGGTGGCCCCCATGACGTGCTCGAACCGGGGGTCGCCCTCTTCCAGAAACAGTTTGACCAACATTTTGGCCTTGCCCGGAGTTACCTGCGGGTAGAGAATGGGTGGGAATCCAGAATCCGGATAATCAATGATCACAACAGGTTCAGCGTAGCAGTGGCCCACGCAGCCCACCGTGTGTAGATGGGCGTCGATGCCCCGCTCGGCCAGGGCCTTTTCGAAGGCCGCCTGGGTTTCCAGGGCGCCGGAGGCAATGCCGCAGGTGGCCATGCCGATATGAATTTTGGGCAACGGACTCTGATCGAACTGCTCCCGCCGAGACCGGGCCTCGTCGGCTATAGCCTGGTAGGCCGCTTGAATTCTCTCCATAATATCTACTGTCATTCTTGATATACCTTAAACAACCCCTTATCAGACGGTTTCGTATAAAAGGCCAAGATCAAGGCTTGCAAATCCCGAGGAAGGAGGCGTACTGATCGTACTCCGCACTGACGAGGGATGACGCATAACGCAGATATCGGCTTTTTTACGGAACCGTCATGATTTGGCCGCCTCCCTTTGCGCCTTCTCCTTTTCGAGACGGACTCGCAGGACCAGTCCCTCCACCTTGCTGGGGGCCATGTGCCCGTGAAGGGTCTCGCCCACCAAGGCCACCGGTGCCAGGGCACAGCAACCCACACAGGCTACCCGTTCGATGCTGAATTCGCGATCCCCGGTGGTTTCGCCTTCCCGGATCTCCAGTTTGCGCTCGAAATTCTCCAGGATGATCTCGCCGCCGCGCACATGACAGGCCGTTCCCATGCAGACCTTTACCGGATTTCTTCCCGGCGGATTGAACCGGAACTGGTTGTAGAAAGAGGCCACCCCGTAGACTTCGGATCGGTTGACGGCCAGATGGTCGGCTACCAGGGATAGGGCTTCGTCGGGAAGATAGCCCAAGGCCTTCTGGGCCATCTGAAGCAGCGGGATAAGTTGCCCCCTGCCGGTGGAAGAAGCAGCGATCTGCGGTTGTAAGGCTTTCAGGTGCAATTCATCTTCAGCGCTAAGGGGAAGCTGCATGGTCACATTTCAGCATCGGCGTTGTTGGTTTGGCTATATCTTATCCATGGCGCCATAGGCAGCCTGGATGCGCTCGCGCAGTAGAAAACAGAGACGCTCGAGCATGAAAAAGCCGAAGGGGGTGTCCTCCTCCATGCATTTTCTCAGCTGGCGCCCCTTGAGGCGAATCACCGTTGAATCTTTCTGGCAGCTGGCCGAAGACATGAGCACGTGGGGCTCGCCCAACAGGGCGGACCAGCATCCCAGGGTCCGGCCCTTACCCAGGGCGTCGATCACCACCGATCCCTTGTGGCTGCCGATATCCATGGCACGCTCCAGGAACACATATCCATCCACGATGATAAAAAGGTCTTCGCCAAAGTCACCCTGCCGGAAAACATAAGCGCCGGCGTTGTATCGATCTAAACTGCAAAATTCCGCAATGGTGGCCAGGTGTGCCTGAGAGATGTTCTTCAGGAACCCGCACGACTGCAAAGTAGACTGGATCTCCGTGTTGGCCATGGTGTCCTCCATTAAACGTCACATTTCCCAAAACGGTCAGTATCGGGCGCTGCCATCTGTGGGTATGCCTTGATCAACCGATTGACCACCTTCTGGATCAGCCCCCAAAACAGATTGGTCTGCCGGATATACGTGGCGGCCTCATCTGGGCAATCGACTCCAGCGGTGTTTGGATGGAGCGGTGATGGTCAGCGGAAATGGAACGCCTGTCTGTTTTATAGTATGCGAAAAAACCGGGTGTCAATTAAATTGGACATGAACCGTTTTGCCGTCCGAACGCATCGAAATGGCACCATGCGTACCGGTACACAGGATCCGGCTGCCCGCTGCGCGGTATCGATCCATCACCTCGGCATGGGGGAATCCGAAGCGGTTGTCGGCACCGGCGCTGATCACAACCACCGTCGGCGCCACCGCGGCAATCAGTTCCGCAGAACTGGACGTCCGGGATCCGTGGTGAGGGGCGAAGAGAACCGTACTGGCAAGCTCCCTGCCGGTCCGTTGCACCAGCTGGCTTTCCGCCCGGGCTTCGATGTCCCCGGTGAGCAGAAAGGCGGTCTCTCCCATTGCTGCCTTGACGACCACCGAGCCGTTGTTGCGGTACTCCTGGTCGATGTCATCCGGCTGGCTTAAAAAACCCGCCGGCGGGTGAAGAACCGTCAGCGTCACCGGTCCGATAATCTTTTTTGCGGTATCGGCATCCACCGTTCGAACGACAATGTCTTGCTCACGGCATACCGCCATCAACTCCCCATGCCCTATCGTGGTGTTGACATCCCCATTGCTCCACAGCTCCCGGACATTGAAATGCCTGGCGATGTATATCAGACCATTGAGATGATCGGCGTTGGGGTGGGAGAGGACGAGGATGTCGACGGTGGCGATTTTCTTACGCCACAGCAACGGTGCGACGACCCGCTGACCCATATCGAACAGGCGGTTGTCGGAAAAACCGCCGCCGTCATAAAGCACAACACGGCCCCCGGGCAGTTCCAGGAGTGTGCAGCCCCCCTGCCCCACGTCAATGGCCGTGACCTTGATGTCCCGATGCCAGAATCGTTGATAGGACCAGTATATTCCATCGCCGGCAGCCAGGACCATCGCTGCGGCCAGCACCCACGGGGCGACGGTTGTTTTACGCAGGTTCAGCAATGCCCAGCCGGTCAAATAATAAAGGAAGATCTCCATCAGGGATGGGGTCACGGTCTTGACTGCGGCAAAGGAAAACGTCGAAAAGAAGTCCACTCCCATGAGCACCAGGTGAAGGATCTTGATGCTCAGCCAGAACCCCAGGGCGGCGGCAGGTTCGAAAAAGAGGGAAACAAGGGCCGACGCCAACCCTGCCGGCACCACCACAAAGCCCACCAGGGGAACGAGAAACAGATTGGCCGCGATGCCCACCATCGACGTCTGATTGAAATGGTATAGGACCGCAGGAGCAGTGCCGGCGATGGCCAGGGCAGAGACCAGAACGAAGCCCATCAAACCCCTGCCGGCCCGTCGGGCCGGGGAACGCTCCGGCGCCTCAGCAACCCCGATCTTTTCCAAACCGTACACAATGGCCAGCACGGCGGAAAAGGAGAGCTGAAATGAGATGGAAAACAGGGCCGGCGGGAAAAGCGCCAGAATCACCAGGGCCGCCACGGCAAGGGTATTCAGGACGTCTTGCGACCGTCCCAGGATCAGGGCGGCCAGAAACACCGCCACCATGAACTCGGCCCGCTGGGTGGAAGGGGACATGCCGGCCAGCAGGCCGTAGGCCAGCACGGGCACCAGTGTCGCAGCAGCCGCCCACTGCCGGCCCCACCCCCGCCACAGCAGGGGCGGGAAAAAGGAGAAGATCCAGCAAAATACACCGAAGGCCAGGGTGGCCACGATACCCACGTGAAGCCCGGAGATGGCCAGCAGGTGGCCCACGCCGGCTCGATTGAATTGTTCGCGCAGCCGGTCGTCGATGCCCGACCGGTCCCCGAAAACAAGAGCCTTGAGAACGGCCTTTTCATCCGCGGCGGTGTCGTCGCCGGCTGAATCGATCATCCTGGCCAATCGATGGCGGGCCGCATGGATCAATCGCCTGGCCGCAGACCGGGTGCGCTTTCCCTTGGGCTGGATTTTCTCCGCCTCTACCCAAGCGCTGCCCTGAATGCCTTCAAACGCCATGTGCCGACGATAGTCGAAGCCGCCTGGATTTTGAAAATTGCGAAAGGCTCGGATTCTGGCCGGAAAGGTTACCCGATCGCCCGGATCCAGGTTCGCCTCACCCATAACCGTCAGCCGGAGACGGCCCCGGACCGCCTGCGTTCCCGCTTCACGGGAAAGGGTGTCTACGTCCAGGAGAAGACGGGTCCGGCCGTAGCGGACGATGGGCGAATCCGCCACGGTTCCGTGGATTCGCCAATATCCGGTGTCAAGATAGTCAACGATGTGGTTGGGTCCATGGGCGGGAGACATCCATGGCACCATGGCCAGGTAGCCTGCGGCCATCGCTGCCAGCAGCGGGGACCATCGTGCCGGTCGGTCCCGTCTCAAGCAAATGGCAAGCCGAACGGCTGCCGCAAGCATGATCAATATGGCCGGAATAACGAAAGCAGGCAGGCTCTGGGTGAGAAGGATGCCGGCCATCAGGGACAGGGTGATGGGGATGGCCGGGCGATAGTAGCTTGCCTCGGGAATGTCAGTGATTGGGATCACTATCTGGTAACACCCGGGACAGGGTGATGTCGATGGTTCGCCGACCCCAGACAGCCGTTGACAACTTTCAGTTCCTGGCCCTGGCCGAGTTCGTATTTGATGATGATAACCATTCGGTAGACATAATTGATTTTCGTGCAGGGATCAACTTTAGAGTTTCGGCATAAAAAACCGAAATCAGACCATTGTGAAAGGGATTCCTTGCCAGGTAATAAAATATCACAATCATATGTTTGTCCCTGAAAGTGTTGCTATGTTAGCGTATAGCAAGTTCAGAGTAGGTGCAATAAGCTGGCACCCTTGTTCCAATCATAATGTTTTAATTTTTTTGGGATGTGTCATTTTGCTTACTAAATTAGTACAAGCGAATGGTTTCGCCGTCAATGAACAGTCCGTTAGAGCTTCTGCAATGGGCGGAGCTTTTGTTGCACAAGCTGATGAGCCTTCGGCTGTTAATTGTAATCCGGCTGGTGTTGTTAAATTAGAAGGGACTCAGGTATCAGATGGCTTTGCTTTGGTATTACCCAATGTTTCATTCGAAAGTAATACTACAGACACTTATTGAATACTAAAATTGGAAAGATTACTGATGTTGAGGAAAAATTTTTTGGTTCCAATTATTTTTATTACTCACTCTTTTAACGATAAAAAAGGTTTTGTTATCGGTGGATTTTCAAGAATTGGATTAGGTACAGATTGGCCGGATGATTGGGAAGGACGATATACCATCGGAGCAATGGAGGCGAATTTAGAATCCTATTCCTTAAATCCAGTTATTGCTTTTAGATCTTCTGTAAATTTTAGTATTTCTGCTGGAGTTGTCGCACAATATGTAGATATAGAACTAAAAAATAAACTCAATCTGTTTCCGTTAGCATCGGATGCGGATAGACAAGTATCGGGAGAAGATTGGATGTTGGGATGAAATATTGGAACGCTCATCTGGTTTGGTGACCACATTAAATTCATTGCTTCTTATCGTAGCCGTATTGATGACACGGTCCATCTATCTGCAAAAAATCAGACTGGTCGAAACTGAACAATTCTCTAACTTAGTGCAGGTCAGCCCCCATTAAAGATATCCACCTGGCGTTCACCCGAAATCATCCAGAATCCAGGACCATATACCAGCTAATCCAGGACATATAAATGTAATCCAGGCAGCGTACATTGGGTGACGAAAATACTTGAATGGACCACTTGTACAAAGTTTGTCATCTACCCACCAGATGCGCAGCGTAGAAAAAGACCAAAAATGGAGTCTCAAACCTTGTATGACCATTGCTATACCAACAGTTTTATCCAGCGAAAATGCAGACCACGGAGCCAATACAGCATATTGATATCATCGGCGGTATATTCAGATAAAAGATATCATAGCTTTACCTCTGCCCTAAATGATGATTAAGTCTATGTGGTATTGCTAAAAGGAATCGTATTGAAATATCCGCCCTCGAAACAGTTTGCGGAATTTTTTAGCAGGATCCCTCGATGGGTATTCCTGCTTTTACTGATTCTGTTGTTCGGGAGATTCATAATGGTGCTTCTATTTCATTTTCTATCCTAATGCACACTGTGGATCAGATTACATTATTTCAGTTATTCTTTTTTATCATCACTCTCCAACTCTTTAAAAGCATTCCGAACTTCAGTTTCCACCTGTTTCTTGAAAAATCATATTGATTTTACGAGTTGTGATATATGATATAAGGCAAACAACTGGCGCGGAGCCGAAATTAGGAGAGGTTGGAGGTTTACGAAGTAGCTTCGTCGCTGCTTACCATAAGGGTTATAGGCTTTGGCACATTTAGGCAATTTCGTCTCTTAGTGTCTTGGCAACTCTGTAAACTTCCACCCGGGGCTCGCCTTCTATCTGGTATGCCGCCGCTATGCTGGCCCTTAGCTCGGAATCACGGAATTCTGCCAAGGCTTCGGGTGATTTCCATAGGTAGAGGCCTGCGTATTCCCCGGACGCAACGTCCTGGAGGTAGTACTTTTGCTGCAATCCCTCGAGGGCTCTGAATTCTGGTGCTCGTTCCTCGGCCACCTTTGAAACTTCTTCGAGGGACAACGACGTTTTGAATCTAACAAGCAGGACTACTTCCGGATGATTCATTTTAAAATCCTCCTTTTATTGTTGGTGCTGGCTGGTTTTCTGTTAACATGAAATTCACCAGCGAGTTTCAGAGAGTAAGGTGGAATGGCTCGACTAATCTATTCTTTGCAGAGTTCGTTTAATGCGAAAAGAGCTTCACATTTTCAAATCAGTCGGACATCGGGTTCGATCTCGCTTAATGCGCTTTTCGATATAATTGTGAGGATTTAGAACAAGGAGAGAGGAACAATTAACTATTCCCGATAATTATAAATAGAATGGATTGGCTGTATGGGTCAAGCACCGATTAACAATTATAAAAATCATCTTGAAATGCCAGTATGTTGGACGGCTTGAAGCATGTGATTGCCAACTGTAACCTTAATATGCAGTTTTATTTTATCGATTTGGGATTAATTGAGATCACCTTGCCAATTGGAAATTATGGGAATCTCTCTGGTATGTTATGGTGATCTCCACGGTACCACCTGAGTCCCTATTTTGGCAAGATTTGACCCTCTGCGATTATTTTCGTACATCGTTAAAAATTGCAGGAGCTGATATCTGCATGGTCGTTGG
>CAVPJR010000018.1:0-167490 GCA_963705435.1 uncultured delta proteobacterium
ATCCATTTCGTTGGCGGAAAGCCTTGGTTGGGCGGTGAACCCGGCTATGAGGCTTTAGAAGATATTTGGTTCAGAAATTTTTATGCTTGATAGAGGTTATACAATGAAAAAAACAGCGCTCGTATGCGGAGCAGGTGGCTTTATCGGCCATCACCTGGTGAAGCGATTGAAAAATGAAGGATTTTGGGTACGTGGCGTCGATTTGAAAAGGCCTGAATTCAGCCAAACGGAAGCGGATGAATTCATCTTGGGGGATTTGCGCGACCCGGGCACCTGCAATAACACCGTAGACAGACCCTTCGATGAAGTCTATCAGTTGGCAGCTGACATGGGAGGCGCGGGGTTTGTATTCGTTGAGGATAATGATGCAGCAATCATGCACAACTCTGCATTGATCAATCTGAACGTCCTCGAGTCGAGTCGCCAAGTGAATGTCAAAAAAATATTTTACTCATCCTCGGCCTGTATATACCCGGAGTACAACCAGATGGATCCGAACAATCCTGTCTGCAGAGAGGATTCCGCGTATCCGGCCTGCCCGGACAGCGAATATGGCTGGGAAAAACTGTTCAGTGAGCGGTTGTACCGCTCATTTGCGAAGAATTATAGTATCCAGGTTCGAATTGCACGGTTCCACAATGTGTTTGGAGAAGAGGGTACCTGGGACGGGGGGCGAGAAAAAGCGCCTGCGGCAATATGCCGGAAAGTGGCCATGGCAGAAAAGGATGGTGAAATTGATATATGGGGAGATGGTAACCAGACCCGCTCCTTCTTGTATATCTCGGAATGCCTTGAAGGTGTCAGGCGATTGATGGATTCAGACTATGATCTGCCCATCAATATCGGCTCGGCTGAAATGGTCACCATTAATCGCCTTGCAGACATGGTAATTGAGGTGTCAGGCAAAAAGATAGCAAAAAATCACATAAAAGGACCTCAGGGGGTCCGCGGTAGGAATTCAAATAACGAGTTGATTAAGAAAAAATTAGGATGGTCTCCCAATGGTCAGTTGGCGATCGGACTGGAAATAACATATTGCTGGATCGAAAAGCAAGTTATGCATCAAATGAGTCAGGTCAAAAATTAATGAATTCTTATCCACTGGTCAGTATTATCGTATCTACTTTCAACCAAGCAAAATACCTTCCCATTGCCCTGGACAGTGTTATGTTTCAGAGTTATCCGAATATCGAGATTATCATCTGTAATTTCGGCTCGACTGACAATACTTCTGAAATTATCCAATCCTATTTCACCAAAGAGATAGATCAAGACGTGAGCTATCTTGCATATTTAAAAGAGGAAGACGGCAAAACGGTTCATGTTAGAAAGTATGAAAAACGTTTTCCCATTCATCGTGACATTCGGGTGTTGGGAGGCAACGTGAACATTGGAGGGACAAAATCATACAACAAGGGCTTTGAAGCAGCAGTTGGTAAGTATTGTACTTATTTAGTCGCAGATGATTATTTTCTTCCCGATGCCATAACTGAAATGGTAGATGCTTTGGAAGGTAAAAAAACCGATGTTGTGTATTCGGACCTGTTCGTTATCAATGATGACGGACGAATCTTGCAGTATTTAAAAAAGCCTGATTTTTCTTTTGAGGCTTGTTTTGCTGACTGGTTTCATCTGGGGGTCAGCCGTTTATATCGCCGAGAATTGCATCATAAATTCGGTTTTTATGATCCGGAATATAGAAATGCCAATGATTATGATCTATTTCTGCGATTTGCAATGCAAGGCGTTCGATTTAACCACATTCCGAAAGTACTGTATTGCACGCGCAAACACGACCCCAACAACCCATCCGAGCCGGCTTCCTGGCGTAACAATGGATATGAAAACTTGATCGTTGAAAGTACAGCTTGTGCCAAGCGGGCTAAACGTTACCTGGCACAGCGAGGAGATCATAAATAGCATGCGTATAGCGGTAATCGGGCTAGGAAAATTAGGGTTGTGTACAGCTGTGTGTCTGGCCGGTGCCGGGTATCAGGTCATAGGCATGGACATACAGGACGCCTACATTGAAAAACTGGTTTCTGGCCATCTGCCATTTCATGAAAAAGGTCTGGATAATTATTTTCAAACTCATCGGACTTCATTAAAATTCACCTCCAAGATGGGTGAAGCTATAATGGAGAGCGATGTTAGTTTTATTATCGTCCCAACACCGTCAACCGATAGTGGCGCTTTTTCCAATCGGTATATTTTTGAGGTTTTGGAAAGCGCGTCACCATTTCTAAAAACCAAAGCATCATATTATGTCGTCAATATCGTTAGCACTGTCATGCCTGGTGTCTGCAAAGAGGTGCTCCTTCCGTTGCTTGAAAAAAAAACTGACAAGGCGGTCGGGAAAGATATCGGCCTGACCTATAACCCTGAATTCATAGCCATCGGCAGTGTTATCAGAGACTTTTTACATCCGGATGTTGTTTTGATCGGCCAATCCGATGCGCAATCAGGTAAAATAATAGAAGATATCTACCGCCGTACATGCAAAAATGAACCTCATATCGCCCGTACCTCATTGATCAATTCGGAAATAGCCAAGCTTTCCATCAACTGCTTCTGCACCATGAAAATAAGTTTCGCCAATAACCTTTCAGCGATCTGTGATAGGGTTCAGGGGGCTGACGCCAGCAGCATTGCCCAGATCATCGGCAACGACAGCCGCATCGGTGAGAAATATATCAAACCTGGGCTCGGTTTCGGCGGTCCCTGCTTTCCCCGTGACAACGAGGCATTCATTAATTTCATCAATCAGGTGGATGGTTACCCAGGGCTACAGCAGGCGGTGATTGACATCAACGACGGTCAGATTAACCGTACAGCTGAGAAAATTCTTGATGCAGCTCCAGACAGTGAGTCGGTGATTGCGCTTCTTGGGCAAACCTACAAGCCGCAAACGTATCTCACCGAACGTTCGCAAGCGCTTCAAGTTGCCCAGGAAATTGCACAAAGGAATAACTCCCACTGTCTGCGGGTTTTTGATCCCCTTGCCAGGAAGGAAGGTCCGTGGAGGCTATCCTCCTCTCTTGAAGATTGCGTCAGCGGAGCCAACGTAACAGCTATCCTGACCCCATGGCCGGAATTTTTCGACACAGGCTGGCATGACAAAATTGCTCCTTCGGGAAAAATACTGAACCTTTGGGAGTAGATATTCAGTAGAAGCCAAATACCAATGGATTGAATCAGGAAAAGTTAATTTCAGAACTTATGAGATACCCCGTGAAATATATACTGGTTTCAATGACTATTCAACGGGTGAGACTAAATGTCCAATCATAACCCTTGCCAGGAGAGCGTCTACAGCTACTGGAACAATACCGTTTGTTGCCCTCGGGAAGTGAAAAGCCAACCGCTCACTCGTGGGTATTTCGAAGATATCGAAAATTATAAGTACACGCAGGAACCCGAGATTCAAACCTTCGCCCAGTTCAGCCGCTACCATGGCAAAAAGGTTCTGGAAATAGGGGTCGGCACAGGCACTGATTTCCTTCAATGGGTGCGCTGTGGTGCAAGGGCTTACGGAGTTGACCTGACAGAGACTGCCATTGAGTACACTTCGCAGCGCTTAAAGATGTATGGTCTTCAGGCCGAAGAACTCAGGCGTGCGGACTGCGAAAACCTTCCTTACCCGGATGATTCTTTCGACCTCGCCTATTCATGGGGTGTCATCCATCATACAACAAACACGGAAAAAGCCCTTTCAGAAATTGTGCGCGTGGTCCGTCCAGGCGGTGGACTCAAGATAATGATCTACAATCGCCATTCCCTTGTTGCATATTACCGCTGGTGGCAAAAGGCTTTGATGAAGGGAAAATTGTGGAAAAACCTTTCATGGGTATTGGCCAACCATATGGAGAGCTACGGCACAAAAGCCTTCACCTACAAGGAAGCTCTTGAAATGTTCAATCGCCATCCCCTGAAAGTCGAAACCATGCAGAGGTTTCTGACCTGCTACGACAAAAAGGTACCCTTCGGACCCGCACTTGCAAGGATTTTGGGACCGGAAACTGTTGGTTGGTTTATGGGCATTCATGCCCGTAAATACCATTGAGGAGTTAAAATGAAAGTATGCCCCGGCAACAGAGATATAACCGTCTATGTGGGATTCCGCCCCTTCGAAGGGGAATGGATTGCAAAGAACCAAGCCGTCCTGAACGGCCTTCTCTGGCAGGATGTCGAAGGCTTTAAGATCAAGTTTGTCTGCTGGCCTTCAGAGTCATCTACCCCACGGTACGCTTCGGAACAAGGTTATGAAACAGTTGTGATACCGTGGATACGTCACTACCTTTTTCCCGGTCCCCAGCGGAGTTTCAAGGCAATGTTCGAAACCTGTCTGATGGACTGTGATACAGAGCTTTTTGTCTACATCAATGGAGACATTGTGCTCGGCCCAGGCATTCTGGGGTGGCTTCAAAACAACGTGGACCACTCTACACTTTACAGCCTTCCCCGTCATAACTGGGAATACAGCGGAAAACTTGAAAAACCTGAACATTTCAATATGGCACTGTCAAATTCGATTCCTGAAGAGTGGACGGCCCTTGATCTTTTTGCCATGCGGGCAACTGAAGGCAGAAAACATTATATACCCTTCCCGCCGTTTTTCCTCACAGCCGGATCGATGGATTCATGGATATTGGTAAAGGCTGGTGCCTTGGGCTGGCAGCGTGTACTGATTCCACCCGATCTTTTTCAAATGCTTCACATTGAGCATGAATTCAGTCATCCCCTTAAAGCTGGAGCATCCCCAGATAAATACGCTAAATGGGCCTTCAACTGCGGCGTTTATGCCATGGCAACACAAGGCATTACACCGGAATTATTACAGAATACTTCCCTTGACAGCTTTTACGGAGCAGACAGGTACAAGTACAAATTCCAACTGCCCACATGTAACTACCAAAGTCCGGAAGAATGCTTAGATCAACCTGATGAAAAACAGCAGGAGTGACAGAGACATGAAAAAAAATATCCTCGCTGACAATCTGAAAAAGTGGTCTACTCTTCCTGCTGGAAAATATAGAAAAAAAATAGCCGAGCTCAACACACTCAGCGATGAAGAACTCATGAAGGCATATGACTCTTTCATACCTGTCTGGGACAGTGAACGCGGATGGGAGCATGCACGGTATTCAGCTATGTTCAGGGGACTGAAAGTACTTGAGGTTGGTAGCGGACTTGGTTATGACGCTCTTGTTCTTTCTAAATTCGCAAAGACATGGACCTGTGCCGACATTCTTCAAATAAACATTGACTTGGTATCACGTCTGGCAAAGCTCAAAGGCGCAGACAACCTCTCAACTCAGTTCCTCCAAGACGTCTGCAACCATAATTTTGAAAAGCGTTTCAACGGATTTTATGCTCATGGCGTTCTTCATCATGTCCCCTTTGCAATCGCAAAAGAACAGGTAAACAACATTTCAAAGTATCTTGAATCAGGGACAAAGATAGCCTTACTCATGTATCCTAAAGAACGATGGGAACACGCAGGTAAGCTTGAGTTTGAAAATTTTGGTGTGTTGACGGACGGTGAAGGCACGCCGTGGGCGGAATGGTATGATGACGACAAAATTAAACAGCTGATGGGCCATGATTTTGAACTTGACAATACAATTCACTGGGGATGGAAAGATATTGAGTTCGTTAATTTTGAGTTGACTAAAAGATAACTCCGTTATCATTGATCACATTAAATATCACTTTAGGAAGGAATAAATGAATATTGGCGCATTAATACCTGCCAGAATAGGTTCAAAACGGCTTCCCAAGAAAAACATAATTGACCTTGGAGGAAAGCCTCTTGTCTGTTGGACCATAGATGTACTCTTGGAGGCAAACTTCTTTGCGGATATTACGGTCTCCACAGAATCCCGTGAAGTTGCTTCAATAGTGCAAAGCAGATATTCCAATCATGACGTAAAGGTATTAATGAGGCCAGAAAGTCTTGCTGGAGATGACAGTCCTCTTAGCTTGGTTGAAAGTCATTACCTCGAAAATCGACCTGAACTAGATTGGATGGGACTTTTCATGCCGACTATGCCATTTCGAAAGGTTGAGCAGCTAAGGAAGTGTCATAATGCAATTCTATCAGGCTACCCCTGGAAAGTTCAATCGTACACCACTGATGTATATCCAATACTCGACTATTATTATCCCAAGGGGCCAGGGATGACAAGATTTTTTGCAGACCCTTGCTTTTATTGTCGTATGGTTGACTGTACCTATATGCTTCACCATGTAAAGGTTACGCCCAACTTGTGGAACCAATATGGACTTAGTCACATGGATCGAACCCATATAGTTCATATCAGCAGTCAAGAGCGTGTAGATATTGACACGCAGACTGATTATGAAACCGCGCAGAATTACGTTAAAGGATTACGCCGGACATTGCGCCCTTTGGAAATAAATAATTTTGGAAATTGGACAATCATTGCTCCTTCCGGATCAAACTTTCAAGGGATATTTGACCTGATGATCGATTCATTATGCACGAATGATGATCCAGTGTTGATTCTTGAAGAGGCTAGACCAAAGTTAATTTTTCTCTCACTCAGTGACGGGGCCCAAAGGAGACCTTGGATAGATCCCCAGGCCGCCAGTTTTTTAAACGCCGAAATTGCAAATAAAACTGGAAACATGCAATATATAAAAACGCATTATGTACACGCTAATTATTGTAGGGTACTGCGCAATCCAGATGAACAGGTTTCACTTATAAAAAATGATATGTTGGGAGGATTCCATTGTATGGATGGCTCTTCAGTGCCCTTAAGCCGGATTTTTTTTGCAGAAGAGCTCATTCGGCGGGGTATATTAACTTCTCCACTTCAATGGAAATGATTTATAGAAACCAGGCACAGTAGAAAACTGTGTTATGATACGGCGATACAAAACTTGCCTCACAGATCGTAACCAACTGAAAATTCATTCATTGGAAGTGAGAATGCCTAATAGTGAAAAAATTTAAAATAATCCATACTAATGTCCCCACCCATGGCAAGATAGATTTAATATCATTTTACAACGAATTTGTTGATTACTATCCAAATTGTGAATTAGAAACTAAAGAGTGGTTTGTAAACAATATTAAGGATGGTTGGATCATATTGGATTGTGGTGCAAATATAGGATATTTTTCCATACTTTTTTCGAGACTTTCTCCAAATGGTATCATTCACTCCTTTGAACCTACTTCTACCTACAACATGCTAATTGAAAACCTAAGATACAATAAAACGGAAAATGTGATTGCCCATAAACTTGCAATGGGTAAAAAAACAGGAAATTTCACGGAAAAATTATTCCGTATATGGGGAAATAAGGCAGAAAATGATTTATTTCAATTCATTACTATTGATGATTTTATTTCTACCAACAGCATCACTCAATGCAACTGTATAAAGATTGATGTTGACTCATTTGACTTTGAAGTTCTCCAGGGAGCTGACGAAACGCTTAGCAGATTTAACCCTTTTGTTGTGGTTGAATTGAACCATGCACTTTCCCAGAGAGGGCAAAACAATATGGAGGCACTAAATTGGCTTTCTAAAAAAGGGTATAATAATTTCTTAGTTCTTGATTTTGATAATTTCATTTGTAAGAAAGGATATAACTTTGATGGTGAAAAAACTGAAATAAAATTATTTTTTAAAAAAACAGACTAAAGTTCTCTTTGGTGAAATTCAAACAATTACTTTTAAATTATTAAGCTTAACATTTTACCACGAAGCCTATTTCTAAATACCCCGATTCTTGTTGCTTTGTATGGCAATATATATCATATAAGAACCAATCCCAAAGGTAATGAACAGAGAAAAAAGCTATAGGCGAATCACAGAAGCAGTTGGCAGTCAGGTCCATAGGTTCGAAGAAATGTCTGGCCAGGAAGAATACAAATTTCTACAAGGGCTAATTGGACTCCTTCGCCCTGAAAGGATTCTGGAAATTGGTACTTCTATCGGTGCAGGTACGCTTGCTCTCGCAAAAGCAATGTCTTCTGGAACTGTTGTAACAATTGATATTCAGGATTTGCGCAGTGACACACTTCTTACCTATAATGGTCCTGTTCAGATAGAATTCATTAAAAGAAATTCTGCACATGCCTTGGCTGAGTTAGCAAAAAAAGGAGAAAGGTTCGACCTGATATTTATTGATGGCGGGCATCACTATCCTCAAGTCAAAGCAGATTGGGATAGTGCCCAAAAATTGAGCGACACAGTGATCTTTCACGATGTCCTTCAGTTTCAAGGGGTGTATCGCGTGGTGCGTCAAATTAGACGCATGGCGGAATGGGACATCTGTGTCCTTGATTATCCTGGCATTACCCTAACCGCTTGCAATCTTCTTCCTTATCAATCCAACCGGTCACCGGGACTCGCAATCGCCTGCCGCAGAAAAACACCTTGGGTAAACGATCTTTCTGGTCTTCCTGGTAAGCCCTCTGCTGAATCAAAACGAGTTTTTAATAGGTGGAAAGAGACTATCAACGTTGCCCTTTCGGCTGACTCCCCACAGGATTTGGGCAAAAATGATCTGGAAATTATTTTCCACCTGCTCTGGAGTCTTAAACCCGAATATATATGCCATACCGGGCATATCGGAACAGCAGCCTCATTTTTGTTTCAGGCATATGCAGATAATAAAGGTATCCCTTTTATTGGTATAGATTGCGTTGGTTTTTATAAAAAAAAAATTAAACGACTGCCTGAGCAACTCTCCGGCCATCTAAAGTGTAAAATACTCACCGACAAGGACCTTTTACAGATTTGGAAAAGAAAAGAATTCTTACGTGGACTGCTTTGGGTTGACCCGTGGAAAGCTAAACCTTTTTATGACAATATACTTCCGACCATGCTAACCCAAATGCCTGTTCAAACAATTACGGCAATCCGAAACTTCAGCCCTTATACTGGGTCGCCGGCTGTATTAGCAATAGAAGAAGAGGCAGAGTGTGTAAATCCGAATGCACACGGGTTTTGCTCGTGGTTTTCTGATTCCGGGATTTTAGACGGAAAACTTGACGCCATGCTTGCCAGACCAGAACTGGTTTTCGGAGACTATCTTAATGCAGGGCACTGGATCTATATTCAAAAAAAAGAATTGGTTTGGGACACAAATATTCACGACTATAACTGAAAATTAACTTCTACATTTTCGTTCCACTCAATGGATAAAATATTATCAGAATACGTCAACACGAGCGGTCTGTTCATTATCAATACATCAAAGAAGAACCAATCTAAAATGCAATGAATAGAGAATCAAGGCTTAGGTGAAATAAAGAATCAGTTGGCATTGGTGATATGGATATAGAACAGAATCTTAAATATGGCGGTAAGCAGGTCACTGTTGGAATCAGAAATCCTTGTAACTATAACTGCTTTTATTGTGTAGGGAAAGGGCATAAACAAACACTTGAGATATTCAAACTTGAACGGATTAGAAACAATTATGAACGCATTAATGACTTTACCTTGACCGCTTTCGAGTGCGGAACTGGTGAACCGACAATACACCCTCAAATAAAAGAGTTGCTCGAACTAATTTTACAGTACGGTCAAGTTAATTCTTTTCCTACCAACCTGTCCCTCCATCCTAAACACTGGCTTCCAAAAAAAAACCTGGAGAATATGACTGTATTAGCTACGTTACATCCTGAGAATGAAAATCATATAAACAGATTTATGGAACATGTTCTGTATTTAAAAGAAAACGGTGTTTCTACCACGGTATCTTTTGTTTGCCATCCGAAAAGATGGTATAAAAAAAATTTTTACAGAACATTTTTTAAGAAATACGACATTAACTTAACCTTGGAACCATATTTAGGAACATATAAGAATATCAAATATCCAAATGGTTATAGTCTTATTAAACGCAAAGAATTGGGTTTGGAGAATCATCAAAACTGGTGCATGGATCTTGGTTTTGAGGCAACATGGAGAAACTTTAAAACAATACCTTGTCTTGCAGGTTTCATTGATATTTTTATTAATCCACGTGGTCAACTATTCCGATGTTTATATGATCTAAAACCCATAAAAAAGGTCTATTCGCAAGCAAAACCATGTAGAGTTGGCTATTGCGGCTGCGGATTTTTATTGGAAGAACTCAACAATAGAGGCCCAGAATATTGGAATGCTTGGAGGAATAAGATTGGCCTGACTAAATTGCCCGATAGAAAAACAGCTTATGAAATAGTTCTTGATGAAAAAAGAAAAATTTATCATAGGTTAAAGAAGAAATATGAAGAAAATTGTCAATTTCTTGAACCGAGTTCTCTTGGAGATTTAGATGGAATAAGTAACGCTTTGAAAATTCTATTTTCAAGAAATGAGAAGGTTGATTTTATTGGGATAGGGCTCTTTTTTAATTCTTTAATAACAAATAAGTATTTCAAAGAAGAATTGATCGGTAATTTATTCGACAACGCTATTGCTAAACAGGGGAATGTCGTTTTAGGCAGGACGATAAAACCGTTAAAAGGATTTGTCAAATCAAAGTTATCTAAGAACATTTTATTATCTGTTCAAAACCCAGAGGACATATGGGATGTCGATTCCAATTGGATAAAAAATGAATCAATAAAAGTTTACTTCCTAATAGCGGACGCTGATAATAAATATAATCTGACCAGGATCATGTAAAATGATACCCAATTGCCCTATTTTAGGTTGTTAACGGAAAGGACTATAAGAAACAGTATTTCATCCGCAATGGGTTATTTCGAGCGAAGTGATGGATATAAGATTTAAATCTGGAAGTTTCCTGAAATCGTTCGGTGTTTCTTTAGTTGGCAATCAATGTAATTGGTATGACCCCATCCTTGATGTGGTCATTTTTTTTGGTATGCTTATTGCGGTGTAAGGTATTATTTATGGTGAAAACGATGAATCGAATTAAAACGGATGTGCTCGTGATCGGCGGCGGTGCCGCCGGGATTAGGGCTGCCATAGAAGCGTCAGACCATGGGGCTGAGGTGACCCTAATAAACAAGGCAGAAATTACCGCCAGCGGCGCCTCATTTTCACAGGTTTCCCGAGGGTGGGGGATCCAGGCATTGGTGGGAAACGAACGCACACCTGACAATAAAGCAGCATTTCTTAATGATATCATTCGAGTAGGCCATGATGTCTGCGATAGGGAACTCGCTCAAATCCTGGTGGAAGAATCCGGAGATCGGTTTGATGATCTGCAATCTTATGGAATCGAATTTAGGAAGCAGGAAGACGGTAATTTTTTTCGCGCAACTGGATGTTTCAGCGATAACAAGCGAGCCTTCCTGACATCTGATTTTGAAAATATCAAAAAAACATTTTTGGCTGCACTTCGACAACGGCCTGTCATAATCGTGACAGGCACCGTCATCGATTTATGCATTGTTGACAGTACCTGTTGTGGTGCTGTTCTTTTTACAGATTCTTATGAGCTGGTGTTGGTTCAAGCCATCTCTACTATTTTGGCCAATGGTGGTGGTGCCGGTATTTTCATGGAATCTGTGGCTGATGAAAAAGCAAGCGGGGACGGATACGCGCTTGCAGCACGAGCTGGAGCGCAGTTGTGCAACATGGAATTTATTCAATTCATGCTGGGCCTTAAAGTGAAGGATCAGCCTCCGTCTTTTTTTCCTATACATCTATTATTTGAAGCTGGGGCACTCGTAGACCCAGAAGGCAATGATATTCTTGAGGGTACCTTTTCGAATGATGAACACAGAAATAAAATGGTTTCCCGGCGCCAGCACCATGGACCGTTCAGCACGTGCGACGCATCGTATGCCATTGACGCCGCAGTTAAGTATGCCGAGCAAGCCAAAGGCGACGTTTACTTGGGGGGAAACGCCAATGGTACTGGCAATCCAAAGGTAACTCACATGGCTCACGCATTCAACGGAGGGGTGGTAATCAATAGTTCTGCCGAATCCACTGTGCCCGGTTTGTTTGCAGCAGGTGAGGTCGCCGCAGGTATGCACGGAGCTGACAGAATTGGCGGATGCATGATGACCGCAACCCAGGTTTTTGGGAGGCGGGCAGGGTACTATGCCGCAAGGCGGTTAAAATGCAGGAATCACCCTGCGATTTCCCGGACGGAAAAACAACCGGTTTCGGACTTGGATTCATCCCGGTCAGCCCAAGCAGATCATTGCTCCCTAAAATCCATTGAGAAAAAGATCAGACTAACCATGCAATCTTATGCGGGGGTCGTTCGCACTGAACATGGATTGAAAAGCTGTCTGGTGGATTTGGATGGCGTTAAACACCAATTGAAAAAGATGGTGGGTGCATCTGGGGCCAAATATAGGCATTATCTCAAGGTTAGAAACATGGAAGAGACGGCCAGAATCGTTGTTCAGGCAGCTTTGAAAAGAAAGTTTAGTTTAGGACCGCATTTTAGGAAAGATACACTGTGTCATGGGTTGAAGTAAACACCAGATCGAACTGGCACCTACTACCTGATAAATAGCAAAAAAATCTGGAAACAAGCCCCTTGGTCCCATGACGTCAGAAATTGTAAAACTGCGAGCTTTGACCAAAGGGAGGGCGACCGAAGAATAAATTATGCGAATACAATTGAACAGCGAGATCTATAAAAAAAATCTTGACATTCTCAGGCGACGATTTCCCGCGATTTATGCGGGTTTGAAGGAACGCGATTTTCATTTTTCGCACCCACTCGAGATTGTCGTGGGGCAGACCCATCAGCCAAACGCCGTTGTCACCCTTCCAGGTAAAGAAAAAATAGCATTGTATGAGCATGATGATATCTTGGGGGAGATTTCAGCGGGAATTAAAGACTGGGATCTTGGCGTTCACGATTTCCTGTTTTGTCTTGGTTTTGGATTGGGCTACCTTCCACTGGCAGCGAGGCTGGCTTTTTCTGGCGATCCCCACATCGTCATTATTGAACCCAATGTCGAGATGTTTGACCTTGCCCTGCGTCTGATCGATCTTCAAGAATTGTTGAGCCATGAAAAATTGGCCGTCTACGTGGGTACCCAACAGCCGGTCAAAGAGATCGTTTCGGCTTACCAAGCGCAGATACCTCTCGGCAAAACCCAAGTCGTCAGTTTCGGTCCATCACGACTCATATATGGAGAAGCCTTTAAGATATTCGAAAAAGAGGTCATCGACAATATTCGGGTCGTGCGAAATATCGACTATACTGCCAGACACGCCGGCAAATTGATATTCTCGAATGCCATGGCCAACCTGCCCAGTCTGTTTGCCGGACCCGACCTTGGTTCACTGAAGGGGAAATTTACCGGATACCCCGCTGTTTGCGTGGCTGCCGGCCCCTCGTTAGACAAAGACATACCTTATCTTAAAACCATAGGAAACCGTGCGCTGATTATTTGCGCAGATTCTGCCGTACATGCGCTTGTGGGCGCCGGCATCATACCTCACGTGGTCGTGACGACCGATATGAACCCAATCAATTTTGAGAAACTGCGTACGGACCTATACCCGTTGCGTGACACCATCCTGGTCTTCAGCATCGAGGCAAATCCGGAATGCGTCGGCGCATTTCTAAGTAACAAGCGGATTGCCGTAACAGCCCAGAATGCGCTCTTGAACCATTGGTTTGGTCCTGAATGGGGCTTGGATTGGAAGCTGCCCGCAATGACCTCGGTGAGTCATACGGCACTGTTTACGGCAGCCGCTTTGGGCGCGGACCCAGTTGTCATGGTGGGCATGGATTTCGCGTATTCATCCGGGAAATCCCATGCCAGCGGGTCTGTCTTTCGATATGGCGAAAGCAAGCATGCGATGATATCGGTCGAAGGTGTGCGGGGGTGGCCGGTCCTGTCTTTACCCCAGTTGATTACCGATCGCAAGCAGATCGAAAACGGTATCGTGAACGCCCCTGTCCGTTTTATCGATTCCAGTTTGGACGGCGCCTTGATCCAGGGGGCTGAAATAAAATCACTGAACGAAATCATCGATACCCATTTAACCGAAGGCTCAGATGTCTTCGAAATTTTAAAAAACATTGAGTGGTCCGCACCCGTGCAAGGTCAACAGGTCCTTCATGCCCTGGAACAGATGATACATAAAGTGATTGGGTTTTGCAGTTCTTGTCGACAGTTAAATCGAAAATGCCGTGTTAACGGTCAACGCAATAAGAAAACCATGCAAAAACAATCTCAACGATTGGAACAGATTACCAGGCAAACGGCTGTTTTTGATAACAGGAATGATCGTATCCTGCGGATTCTCAACATTTTACGGTCTGAGGATGTGAAATCTTTGAATCGCCGATTGAATGAATTGGAAAACCTGAATAAAACAAATGCGATACGATCAGAATTAATTGCTAAAAAATTAGACATCTATGCTGGCTATTTCAAGTCCTTAAAAGGTGCCGGAGAGGTATTTTTAGATTCACTAAAAGAGAACGCTCAGTGTTTCAAGAAAATAGAGCAATTAACACGCTTGTTGCCAACGGGCAGCGCCAGTGAAAAATCATATCAGGCGCTGCTGTCTCTACACCTGAGTAAAAACGAATTGTGGCAGGTAGAGTATCTATTGGGTCAATATGACAACGACTTTCCAATTAACCTTCGTATGCGACTGGGAATGGTGGAAAAATATGCTCAAAAACGCATGTGGCAGCCGGCGCTTAATCACTTGCAACGGCTAAAAGTCGATTTCCCGGACCATCCTGAAGTCGATGCGCTTGAAGAAAAGATAGAGCGAAGCATTGAAGCTGTTTTTGAAAAGGCGCTTGCGTCATGGCAAACGGATGCATTCGAAGAAACCAGAAGATCGTTGATCGAATTTTTGTCGGTATATCCGGACCATGCCCATGCTCTTGAACTCAGCCAGAAACTCAAGCTGAACGATCGGGAAAAAGCCGCCCAATTTTCCCAACATGATGCTGCTATATTATCGACTGAGAACAGAAACGAGCTTGAAAATAAATCCGCTTACCTCAGAAAACAAGGAGAATTCGATCGTGCCATCGGGATCTTGGAAGGCCTTGCAGCCTCTACGATTGAAGATGCACCTGCTATAAGAGAGATGATCGGGGATGTCCGGGTCGAGCAGAAAGATTATTTGAGCGCGGCTTGGCATTACCAACAAGCAATCGAAAAATCAGCGGGCAATCAAGCACTTCAGATTAAACTGAAAAAAGTAAACCATCACATCGATGCAGACAAGCGACAGCACCTCGAGGGAATACCGGTGCTGGATGCTGATTGGAACAACATTAAACACAACGAATTCAAACCTGCTAATAGTGCGGAGGAAATGTATCGCCATGTGCAACTCCTTGGTTGAACAGGAACGCTACGAAGCGGCCATAGCGGCTCTCGAAAACCTGTTGTCCGTTTACCCTGATTTTTCAGTCGCGCACAATGATCTTGGTGTTTTGTATTTGAATACGGGTGACACTGATAAAGCTGGGCAACACTATGCAAAGGCTACCCAAATTGACCCCGAAAACGTTACTTTTCAAAAAAACTTGGCAGATTTTAATTACGTCGTTTTAGGGAAGGTGCAGGATGCGCTCGAGATTTATGTCAGGCTGCTCAAAGAAAATCCGACTGACGAGGAAATCCTGTTGACGCTTGGACATATCTGTATCGCTCAAGAAAAAAGGGAGGATGCAGAAACGTTTTATAAAAAGGTCCTGGAGATCGACCCTGACCATCACGAAGCCAGGGCCTGTTTGGGCTATTGATGAATAAAATGGGTGCTAATCCGCGGCAGCGGTATTTCCCCTTAAACCGGCGGCGATATTCTGGTTGATTTTGATGATGATATCCAATTTTTCAGGTGAGGGGACAGACATCGTTTCAAAAATACGCCGATCAATGAATCCGGCCAATTTCAATAGGTCGCGCTTGATCTGAGTCGGCAGTGGATTGTCCGCTTTCGACAGTTCACCTTGAAAGATGCTCCAGATTTTCTGGTTGTATTTCAAGGCGGTCTCCAGTTCTTCAAAACTGCCATCCCGCCAGTTTTTCTGACATACCTGCAATTTAATTGCAGCTTGAGTAAGCACGCGCGCTTCCGTTTCCCGGCCCGAAATGGTGGCTTTCTCGACATCCTGGTAGTTCTTTACGGCGTTGTTAAACACTTTTGATAACCTCCTGCTCATATTCGATCAGTTTGCCGGCAAGTTTGAGCGCCATATAGTATCTGTTGCTGACGATATGCTCACTGATCTGCTTGATCCTGTCGAGCGCGCTGGGTGCGGCCTGAATAAATGCTGACGCCAGATCCCAATAATTTTTATGGTGGGTCGTCAGGTGTTCCTCGTCGATGTACATCAACTGGATAACAAAGTATATGCGACGAGCGGGGGTGTTGGCCTCCTCTTCGCTGAGGATGTTTTTTTCTCTTAACAGCGGGACCTTATTCTCGATGATCAGATCGCATTTTGAATCTCCATTGGTGATTACCGCACCACCAATGATCATTCGTTCCTTTGGTTTCAGTGTTATCTTCAGGCCCATGTTGAATTCATTTTCCCGTCAGTAAAAAAAGTGTGCTGGTAAGATCGCTGTCCGGAGCCGCTTTTATGATCAGCGTTCCGGTATTCAGGCCAAGGGTGAAGTGGGTATCGGTAATGTGATTATATTTCATCCTTCGGAGGTAGAAAAGTCAACCGTTGAATTGTTTCCGGAAGTTGAGGTGGTCACGTTCGCCCATTTCCTAGAAACTGTATGGTGGAAGGGGAGAACCTCCCCTTCCACCATACTCGGCCTGTTTCAGAGATTAGCCGTAAAGGTTATCATCATCCGTTAGAACAATCTCAAAATCGACTGGGCGGCCTGTGAGGCCATGCTCAGCGAGGTGGTGCCCAGTTGCTGGCGTGTCTGCAGCATCAGCAGGTTGGCGCCCTCTTCGTTCAGGTCGGCATTGGTCAGGTTGGCCGCACCGTCCTCGAGCGTGTTGATCATCTGATCCGTAAAATCCTGGCGGATCGTAATGGTGCTCAACTGGTTTGAGAGCCCGGTAGCGTCGGTCCGCAGATCAATTCCTGGCGTCATCGAGAAATGCGATATCGGCAGTTACATAGTGAAATCCGACTGCTGCTCCAGGCACCTGTTGATACCAGGCGGTAAGTCCACCAGACCCGTCGATGCCTGCAACCGTCAACTGGGAATCACCACTCTCATCGAAGGTCACGGTCAGAGATTCTGAGTTCCCCAACAGGTTGGTGCCCTTGTAATTTGAGTCGGCAACCACGGTTCCTATCTGGGTTATGATTTCGTCATACTGTTGTGAGAGGTTAGTCTCTAGTCGCGTCATCTGATTCGGCCAGGGCAGACTGGGCCAGAGATTTTGCCGATGCAATCAGGTCGAGCACAGCGGTGATACCGTTGTCGGCCGCTTTAATGGTCTGAATGGCCTCGCTCATTTCATCTTTTCTGATCGCAAGATCGCCCGCGCGCTGGGTGTGGCCCTGGGCGGCGAAGAAAGCGATGGGATCGTCCAGTGCGGAGTTGACCTTTTTGCCGGTAGCCAGCCGGGACGAAGTGAGGTCCATGGATTTGGCGGTTTTCTGAAGGCTGAAAAGGTTCTGTCGCATTCCCGATGTTAAAGTGATGTTGTCCATTGCCATTTTGTGTTCTCCTTTTCTAGGGTGGTTGGTTTGGCATTTCTTGCCAAACCTGAATGGTTGCTTCGGTTGTTGTTTCGCATGTTATTCAGTCCGTGTTTTCGCTCGCCTCCTTCCGGGACATGGGTTGGTTACTTTCAAAATCTATATCGGTTTGCCGGCGATAAACTTTAGCTTTAATAGAAGCGTGCGCCAAAAATTGGTCATGCAATCCCATTGAACCCGCGAAACTGATCACCGGAGGGGTTCATTTTGAGACCAAACCTGTCTTTGCCGGTGAATGTGAATTCAATGTGCGACGGATCGATGGTGCCGTTGGCGGCTTGATTTTGTTGAATCGTAAAAGAGACCACCGCGGTTTGGCTTTTTTCGTCATAATAGACGTTGTCCGGATATCTTGGCGGCATGATTTCAGTTGCGGCAACCGGCAAGCCAAAATTATAGCTTTCACCCGGCCCACTGCCGGTTGATCGGCCGATCGACCAGTTCAGCCGGTTTTCCACCGATTCCCGATCCATCTCTTTGTCAAAGATAAATTTCATGGTGAAGGTTTTTGAAGCGTCGGGATCGGCCAGGTATGCATCCAAGGAGGCAACCGTCGTGTTTAGCGATTTTTTATAAAAAAAATCCGTGGAATAGGCGGTCGCCATTTTAGGCGGGTCAACTTTATAGATGTATTTGCTCAGCGTATCGGCCAACCCGGGCGACTTCTTCTGCAGAAAAGCGACCTTTTCCTGGGCTTTTTCGATTTCACCCATGTCTGCATAGGCATACCCGATTTCTACATGGGCTTCATCTATATCGCGATCTTTGCGAACGGCCTGTTCAAACCGTTGAATGGCGTCTTCGTATCGTCCCTGTCGGCTGTATGACAAACCGATGCCATAGTCCCCGTTGGCTTTTTCCGGCGCCATCCGTTTAACGATGTTGAACTCTTTTTCCGCCTGACTGTACTTTTTGCCTTCGAGATAGGCCTGGCCGAGTGAATAATGATTGACTGCGCTGGGATTTTTCCTGACCGCCGCTTGGTACTGTCCTTCTGCCTCTTTGATCCTATCTAAAGAAAAGTAAAGATTGCCTAAGGTTACGTGCGTATCATCCCGGAATGGATCGAGACGGATCGACTGCTCGTAGGCATCGATGGCCTTTTCTGTTTTCCCCAGTTTCAGGTAGGCATCGGCCATGTAATTGGAAGCGTCGGCGGCATACTCGCCCTGGGGCGACAGCCCGACGGCCCGCTGGAATTCCTTGGCCGCTTCCTTGTATCGCTTGTTCGTGTACAGATCGATGCCGTTGGTGAGGGCACGTTTGGCCAACTCGTCCAACTGCGATTGCTGCTGCATCGTTGCTGAAAACATCAGGTCGGCGTTGACCGCTGAGGTAGAAAGAAAATCCATCGTTATCCATCCGTTTGCTGCCATTGGAGGCAGATCAATCAAAACCAAAGGTGATTTCAGTCCATTATCGGTCCTGTGGGCAGGGCACTTTAGTCTTTTTTGGGTGCGGATAAACCACTTTAAAATTTAGGAAGCAAGACATATGCAAAATGCAAAATTTTGCAAAATGCAAAACATCCTGTTTTTTCCATTGCCGCGGCGATAATGGTATTAAACCGATCGGTTCAGCTACCAGATGCGGTTTCCCAAAAATTGAATTCCACCATCAGGGGTATGATCGGTTATGATGATGCCCAAAATGTTGGTTTTCATAAACAAAATTGTTCCTTTTGCAAATTGCAAAAAAAGGGTCTGCGCCCAATGCATCAATCATTAAAATATGATTCGCAATTTCGATAAATTCTTAATTAAATGAAAAAATACTATATATGGAGTAGTACAAGGGATAAGACTCAAAGAAGATAATTTATCTATATGTTGTGTCACAGGCATCTGTTCCTGAAATATGAGCCGGTGGAATTCAAAAAAAAGGTGGGTGACCTGTAGATTTCGGCAACGAAATTGCTGAACAATAGTGCATCCCTCGATTCCCTTTATATATAAATTGATAAAGCAGGAGGTCTGTGCGTGCAAAATTCAGCAATGATCAGCGACGGTGACGCATGCGTGGTTATTGAGAATTCAGCTCCACAATCCAATCCGATTGACCCATTTAAAGGAATCGTTGGTGAAAGTTCACGGATGCAGAAAGTTTTTCGCCTGGTCGAGCGGGTGGCCGACAGTGACAGCACCATTTTAATCAACGGAGAAACCGGGACCGGGAAAGGGTTGATCGCCCACGCCATCCACAAGCAGTCCTATAGAAAGGATCAACCTTTTGTCTCGATCAATTGCGGCGCCATTGCGGAAAATCTGCTGGAGAGCGAGCTCTTCGGCCACTTGAAGGGCGCGTTTACCGGTGCCACGGCAAATAAAGTCGGCAAGTTCGAAGCCGCCAACGGTGGAACCATCTTTTTAGATGAAATCGGCGATATGAGCCAGGACCTTCAGGTAAAGATCCTGAAGGTGCTCGAAGAGCGCTGCTTTGAGCCGGTTGGCAGTTGTAAGACGGTAACGGTGAATGTTCGAATCGTTGCCGCCACGCACCGGGATCTGGAAGAGGAAGTGCAGAAAGGCAATTTTCGCGAGGATCTTTTTTACCGCCTTTTCGTGATCCCGATCAAGCTGCCTTCCCTGAGAGAACGGCGATCGGATATCCCCCATTTTGTGGCTCATTTTTTGGATGGTCTCAACCATACCAAAAAGACCCATGTCACCTCGATTTCCGATGAGGCGCTGAACGTACTGATGCAGCACGCATGGCCGGGAAATGTCAGGGAACTGGCCAACCTGATCGAACGGGTGGTGGTCATTAAAGGGGAAGGGGAGATCGACATCCATGATCTGCCTGGAAAATTGAATCATCAATCGCCGACCGACAGCTTTTGCGCACCGGAAATTACCGGTGATGGGCTCTGCTTGAATACGGCGGTCAGTGAATTCGAAAAACAGCTGATCTACCAGTCCCTGGAAAAAACCAAGTGGGTAAAAAACAGAGCCGCTCAGTTGCTGCATGTGAAGCGCACCACGCTGGTGGAAAAAATCAAGCGGTATGAGCTGCAGAAATGCGCATAACCAACATTGACGGATGCGTAAAAAGCTTTTTCAAGCCACGAATGGCCATATATGGACATGAAACATGAGCAGTTCCACCCGGAAGCCGCTCCAACGAAAAACCGATCCATATGCATATGGTTGGTTTGTTTCCTTAGAAGTCCGATATCTACATTGCGCTTCATCCCTCTTCACTTAGGCAGGACAAAAAGGCTGCCTGCGGTGCCCGCGATAGCGGCATGCTCTGGGCTGACCTGTGTTGATCGCTTAATTATTCCTATTTCTTGCTCTCCCATAAATTGCCAATTTGCCTGATACCCGCCTTGCCGCTGTCTTGCACCCCGTGGGCTGAAAAAACAACCTCTCATCGGTTCAATGTCAACCGACTGACATCGGTCGATTGAATTGACGCCTGATCAACTGCCTTTTCTCAACTTCTCGAACGCTGTAAACATCCTCTGAAAAGATAAAAAAACAAACGGTAACAAAGTGTTAGACGTTGTTTTAACATGAATCGATGCGCTTTTTGTTCCATGGCAGCCAATTTGCAATTAATTCTGAAGCGATTGCCATATCGATTGGGGTTCAATCACCCAGACACATCGGAATGCGGCCGGAAGCCTTGCCAACATGAACCCGAACGTGGAAAGAAAAACCTTAAGGCCTGGTTTAACCCAAAGACACACGATGAAACCTATTTCTGCCCTGCTTGTGGTTAACGATTCGAATCAGCGCAGACATCTGGCGGGTGTACTCGAAAAAAACAGTGCACTGCAGGTCGAATCCTGCCCAGATGCACAACAGGCGTTGGCGATCCTGCACGCCCGGCCATTTCAGATCATATACGCTGATTTGGGGCCCGATGATATGTCCGGCCTTGATTTGACCGAACAGATTAAGCACCACTTCTCTTCCATTTACATTCTGATCGGCTCGCCGGCGGCTACGGCCCAGGACGTGCTTTCCGTCATGCAGGCGGGTGCGTCCGATTTCATCATCGATCCAATGGAAACGGAACTGATCGAAAATGCATTTGAAAAGGCGGCCCGGGATATCCTGAATCACCCGGGACCCAACCCAATCCATCCGGTCAAGCCCCAATCATTCATCACCCAGGATAAGGCGCTTCTCGCTGTCCTCGACATGGCCAGAAAGGTCGCACCCAGCACGGCAACCATAATGGTTACCGGTGAAAGCGGCACCGGCAAAGAATTGCTGGCTTCATTCGTTCATGCAAACAGCGGCCGTGAAAATGAACCCTATGTGGCCATCAATTGCGCCGCGCTGCCGGAACAGCTGGCAGAAGGTGAATTGTTCGGTCATGAAAAAGGGTCATTCACCGGGGCCATTTCCCGAAAAATCGGAAAATTCGAAAGCGCTGGAAAAGGGACGCTGGTTTTGGATGAAATCACTGAAATGGCATTGCCGCTTCAAGCCAAACTGCTGCGTGCGCTGCAGGAAAGAGAAATTGTCAGGCTGGGAAGCAGCCGGTCGATTGCGATCGATGCACGGGTGATTGCCATCAGCAACCAGAATCTGAAAATGGCGGTCAAATCGAATGCTTTCCGCGAGGACCTTTTTTATCGACTAAACGTCATTCCTTTGACGATTCCGCCGCTGCGCGAGCGAAAAAACGACATCCCCCTGCTTGCCGACTATTTTTTAAAACACTTTTGCAGTCGGAATGCCAAGGCGATGCAGGGCATTTCCGATCAGGCCATGGACCTGCTGGTCAAGCAACCCTGGCCGGGAAATGTTCGTGAGCTTGAAAATACCATCGAGCGCGGTGTCTTGATCGGCAGCGGCGAAACACTCTTGCCGGAGCATCTGATACTGGAAGCGGGCTTTGCGGAAAGTTCCCGTCAGCCTTCACTGACCGCTGGGATGACCGTTCGCGAAATGGAAAAAGAGCTGATTATCAACACCCTGAATGAAGTCGGCGAGAACCGGACGCATGCCGCGAAAATGTTGGGAATCAGTATCCGAACCTTGCGAAACAAGTTGAATGAATATCGAGAAGAGATGAAATTCAAATCAGATGTTTGTGCTGGTACATAATTTGCTGATCTACAAACAGAATCAAAAAAGCGAGGTCTATCATGGACAACCATCCAGTCAATCTATTCAGCGGTGCGATTTCGACCTTGTCCAGGTCGTTGGATCTGCGGGCACGCAACCATGAGCTGATCCTCAACAATGTGGCCAACGCAGACACGCCGAATTTCAAGCCCTTTTCGATGAATGTCGAAGAAGCGCTGCAAAGGGATTTGCCGACCGCTTCGTCGGCGCAGTTAACCCAGACAGACGGACAGCACCTGCCCGGCGCGCCAGTGCCCGATGACCCCTCAGCCGTTGCAGAGCGGGCCGCCGATGATCCGCTCCTGCTTCGCGGGGATCGAAACGGTGTCGACATCGACCGTGAAATGACGGCCCTGGCAAAAAACAGCCTGCTTTACAAAGCCTCTGCGCAGATTGTCGCCTCGAAGTTCAGCGGGCTGAAACACGCGATCACAGGAGGAAACAAATAAGATGAATTTTCTCGACAGCCTGGCCATCAGCTCGACCGGATTGAGCGCCCAGCGACTCAGAATGAATCTCATTTCGAGCAACATGGCCAATGTGAACACGACTCGGACGGAAACCGGAGAGCCCTACAAACGCAAGGATGTCATCTTCGAAGCGGTTCAAACGGGGGGCTTCAAGGAGGTGCTGGACCAGCGCCTGGGTGAAGGGGCTGGCGGTGTCAAGGTGGCTCGGGTCATCGAAGACAACAAGCCATTCGTGGAAAAATATGATCCCGGTCATCCGGATGCCGACGAAAACGGTTATATCCGGCTGCCGAATGTCAATATCGTCGAAGAGATGGTCAACATGATTTCCGCCAGCAGAAGCTTCGAGGCGAATGCCACAGCGGTGCGCGCCACGAAGGACATGACGGCGATCGCACTGGAGATAGGAAAAGCCACATGAACGATCTGACAATTTCGAATTTGCAGACGATCCTGCCGACAATCGATGCGCCAGAAAAACAGATGCCTGAGGCGTCGTCAACCTCGTTCAGCGACTATGTCAAACGCTCGTTGAGCGAGGTCAACGGGCAAATGCTCGACGCGGATCAAGCCATCAACGATCTGGCCACCGGCAAGAACCAGGATATTCACAACACAATGATCTCGATGAAAAAAGCGGAGATTTCCTTTGAATTGGTCTTGCAGATCCGCAACAAGCTCATGACCGCCTTCGACGAAATTCGTCGAATGTCCATTTAATGGGCTGATAAGCTGTTTAGCTGATAAGCTGATAAGCTGAAAGGTCAAAGGTCAAAGCTGAAAGGTCAAAGCCAGAACGCTGAACCCAGCAGCTGATAAGCTGATTAGGGAAAAAGCTGAAAGCTCAAAGCTGAAACCAGAAACCAAAGACCAGGGACCAGAGACCAGAAACCAGAGACCAGAAACCAGAGACCAGAGACCAGAGACCAGAGACCAGAACCCGGAACCCAGAACCCTGAACCCGGAATTTCTGAACCGTCAAACGGAGTAGCGATGGCCTTTTCATTGTCCACACTGCCGCAACAACTAAAAATGGCCCTCAAGGGGCTCTCTACGGGAAAGCTGGTGGCCATGGCCATCCTGGTCGGCGGCACCGTTGCCGGGCTGGCCTTTTTATTGACCTGGTCGGAAACCGGCGACTTGCATCCCCTTTACAGCAATCTAGCGCCGGAAGATGCAGCTGAAATCGTCAGTCAGCTGAAAGACAAACAGATCCCTTACCAGCTTACCATGGATGGCACGGGTGTACGCATCCCCTATGAGAAGATCTATGAAACGCGGCTGGAACTGGCCTCACAGGGATTGCCGCGGGGCACTGGCATCGGATTCGAGGTGTTTGACGACACGCAACTGGGAATGACCGAGTTCGTTCAGAATGTAAATTACCAGCGGGCGCTTCAAGGGGAACTGAGCAGAACCATCAACACCTTGATGGAGGTGGAAAGCTCCCGGGTGCATATCGTCATGCCTGCCCGATCCCTTTTTATCGAAGAGGAGGATCCGGCAACCGCATCGGTCATTCTCAAGCTGAGGCGCGGCAAACATCTGAGCAAGGAGCAAGTCCAGGGAATCGTTCACCTGATTTCTTCCAGTGTATCCCGCCTGAGTCCGGAGGATGTCACCATTATCGACAACAGCGGGAAAATGCTGGCCGGGTTCAAAGAAAAATCCAGCGTCAGTCAGATTACTTCTAACCAACTGGCCTTTCAGGAGAAGAAAGAACGGCTCTTGGAAAACCGCGTTAAAACCATGCTGGAGAGCGTTCTGGGGCAGGATAAGGCCATTGTCCGGGTATCGTGTCTGCTCAATTTCACCCAGCAGGAAAAAACAGAGGAGCTTTTCCTGCCGGATAATTCGGTGATCCGGAGCGAACAGGCATCCAGCTCGGTTTCAAATGATTCCGCCGGAACCGCAGCCGGCGTTCCGGGTCTTCAGACCAACGTGGTTCCCGGCAACACGGGAACGGCAGCGATCGACAGTGCAGGTAAAAACCAAAGACAGCAGTTTACCAAAAATTATGAAGTCGGCAAGCTGACCAATCGTCAAATCATGCCGATTGGAAGCATCCAGCGCCTTTCCGTGGCCGTGGTGGTAGACGGCACCTACCAGCAGCCTGAAGAGGGCGCTGAGGGGGAGCAGGCGCAGTATGTTCCCCGAGCAACGGAGGAAATGACCAAACTTGAGAATATCGTCAAGAGTGCCGTGGATTACGATGCCGACAGAGGCGATAAGATAGAAGTGGTCAACATCCCCTTTGAAGTGGAACTGGCCTCCGATATGACCGCTTTGCCGGAACCGCCTGGGTGGATGGAGACCATCGAGACGCACCAGAGCCTGATCAAGTATGCGGCGACGGCAATCTTCTTTCTCTTATCCTTCATGATGATCATCAAACCGCTGGCACGCTGGCTGACATCGACACCCATTGAGGAAATCCAGATGCTGGAGCAGCTTCCGCAAACCATCAAGGAGCTGGAGCGACGCTATGCAGAGTCGGATAAAGACAACAGCTACACACGGCAGATAGAAAATGCGATCAATGAGAATCGCTCCGGTTCCACCCAACTCATGAAGGCATGGCTTAAAGAAACGTGAGGAATGCATGTAGCTCAAAGATGAAAGCTGAAAGCTCAACGCTGAACCCGGAACGCTGAACCCGGAACCCAGAACCCAGAACCCGACTACCATGGACCCAAGAAATCTAATCGGATCGATAAAAGCAGCCATTCTTGTTCAGGCATTGGGATGGGACACCGTCGCGCCGGTGATGGATCAGCTCAGCAAGGTGGAGCGAACGTTGATATTCAAACTCCAGTCCAAGCTGGGTTCGGTATCCCCTGCGCTGGTGGAAAGTGTTGCCAGGGAATTTCTTGAGAAAGCAAAGCCACCCAAGCAAATTGAAAGCAGAGAGAAGGACCGGGGGCTCGATGGGGCAGGTGGCGGTTTAGACGACCGGCGGGAGAACCAACTCAAAGCCATTCAATCCATTGCGCCTGAACTGCTGATTCAGTTGATTCAGCATGAACATCCGCAGACGATTGCCCTGATCATTGCTCACCTGAAACCCCCCATCGCCAGCGAAGTGATGGCGCTTCTGCCCGACGAATCGAGACCCGATGTCGCCTACCGCATCGCCAATTTAGATAAGGTGGCCTCCGGGATGTTAGCGGAGATCGACCACATGTTTGAAGAAATCCTGTCCAACAAGGAAACCGCCTCCACTCAAAAAGCCGGCGGTGTGCCGCGCCTGGCTGAAATACTGAACATGATCGATGGGACTGCTGCGGAGCAGATTATCGAGGAGATCGAAGATAACGACCCCGATTTGGCAGCGGAAATCCGTCAGAACATGTTTGTTTTCGACGATATCATCCTTGTGGATGACCGGGGGCTGCAGAAAGTGCTGCGTTCCGTCGAATCTCAGGAACTGGCCATTGCGCTCAAGGCGACCACGGACGAAGTCAAAGAGAAAATTTTCAGCAATATGTCGGAACGGGCGGCTGGCATTCTCAAGGAAGAAATGGACGTATCCGGTGCGGTCAGGATCAAAGATGTGACGGATGCGCAGCAGAAAATTACCAAAATCGTCCAGGATATGGAGAGAAAGGGTGAACTGGTCGTCAGCGGACGGGGAGGGGAGGAATTTGTTGGCTAACTCACCCAAAGATAACGCATTGTCTTCGTCCGAGTCATGTGCGCTCTACTATTTCCCGGAAATTCCCGGCAGTCAGGAAAAAGGATGTGCAACGGCCTCCACCCATGGGCAATTTGTCAGTGGTGCACTTGACCGAAGGGATGACCGTTCCGCCGTGGGCGCGACGCCTCAGGCGAAAGAACAGATTCAACAACTGACTGAAGCGGCCTTCAACAAAGGCAGGGATCAGGGCCGGGCCGAGACCATTGCCGCACAGCAGGAAAAGGTCGATCAGGGCGCCGCTGCCCTCAAGCGTGCGGTGGAGGAGATCGCCCGCATCCGGCAGCGGGATGTTGATCGGATGGAGACGGAAACGGTTCGGCTGGCGCTGGCCATCGCCAAAAGGGTCATCGGTTATGAAGCCGAGCATGGCCCGGTTATTCAACACGTGCTCAAAGCCACGATGAAAAAGGTGGTTGATCCCCGCCACCTGACGGTAAGGCTCAATCCAAAGGATATCGACATCGTCAATGGTTTTAAACAGGAATTACTCCTTGCCGATGACTTTGGTTCGCCTCTGCGTCTCGAAGCGGATGAAATGATCCAGCGGGGCGGTTGCATGATCGAGACCAAACTCGGGGATCTGGATGCACGGATCGAGCAACAGATTAAGATCATCGAAGACCTGCTGAAAGACCGACTGCCCAAACCTTCGACGACAGGCTGAGCCCATCATCATGTTCCAGCCATTTTGCATCGACAAATACCATGACATGCTATCGTCCGTGGTTCCCATAAGGGCCAACGGACGTGTACAAAAAATCGTCGGACTGGTGATCGAAGCCAGCGGACCTGCATCCCAGATTGGATGTGTATGCGATATTACCACCGAGGGGGGAGCAGGCACGGTGGCTGCTGAAGTGCTGGGGTTCAGGGAAGACTCGGTATTGTTGATGCCTTTGGAAGATATTCGAACGTTGGGTCCCGGATGCAAGGTTGAGGCGCGCAAAGAAAAAGCGCATGTGGGTGTGGGCAGGGCGCTGCTCGGCAGGGTGATCGACGGGTTGGGCAATCCCATTGACGGCAAAGGGCCCATCGAGACTGAAGATGAGTATCCCATATACGCCAACCCGGTGAACCCCCTGCTCAGAAACCGCATACAGCAGCCACTGGATCTGGGAATCCGAGCCATCAACGGCTTGCTGACGGTGGGCTGCGGCCAGCGGATGGGGATTTTTTCGGGTTCCGGCGTCGGCAAAAGTGTCCTGCTGGGAATGATTGCCCGGCGCACCTCGGCAGATGTGAACATCATCGCATTGATCGGTGAGCGGGGCAGGGAGGTCAACGAGTTTATCCAGAAGGATCTTGGAGAGGAGGGGCTTAAGAAATCCGTGGTCGTGGTCGCCACTTCAGATCATCTGCCGTTGGTACGGTTGCGGGGGGGCTTCATCGCCACCACGATTGCCGAGTACTTCCGGGACCAGGGCAACCACGTCAACCTGATGATGGATTCGGTCACCCGGCTGGCCATGGCTCAACGGGAAATCGGGCTGTCCCTGGGCGAACCCCCCACCACCAAGGGTTATACGCCTTCGGTATTTTCGCTGCTTCCCAAATTGCTGGAGCGGGCAGGTACATCGTCACATCGAGGCACAATTACTGGGCTTTACACCGTTCTTGTGGAAGGTGACGACCTGAACGAGCCCATCGCCGATGCGGCGCGTTCGATTCTCGACGGCCACATTGTGCTCACCCGGGATCTGGCCAACCAAAACCACTATCCGGCGATCGACATATTGAAGAGCATCAGCCGTGTGATGGAAGACATCACCGATCTTGATCACAAGCACCACGCCGGCCGGATCAAGGAAGCGCTGGCGACGTACCGAAAGGCCGAAGACCTGATCAACATCGGCGCTTATGCGGCAGGCAGCAATCCCCAAATCGACTTTGCCATCCAGATGATCGACCCCATCAATCAATATCTTCGTCAGGGTATTCACGAAGCGTCGACTTTTGAAGAGAGTCTGGATGCCCTGAAATGCATGATGGAATAATGGGTTTCTTTTTCATGGCTTCGGTCGGCCATGTCACCCGCCGGTCCCGGAAAAAAACGCCGGTGGCGGTAATTGTTGCCCACCTTATGCTTTAGGCAAAAACAGTTACCGGGGGCATGGCGTTGAAAATTAAAAGTAAAAACAAACAGATACTAAAAAAAAAGAACTGGCATAAGGGTTGCTAATAAGGTTGCAGATCGATGGGATCGGCGTGGCGGAAAGACCACCGGTTCGAATTTCACCGATGCAGGCTCAGACGGCAGGATAACCATGTACAGGTTCAACATGCAAACGGTTCTCGATCATCGGCAATTTATCGAAGACAAGCTGAAAAAAGATCTTGCCGAGATTCGCCAACAGGTCATGGCGGCCCACCAGGAGATGAAATTGCTGAAAGGAAAAGAGGTGGATACTCGCACTGCATTGAAAAAGGAACAGGCAGAAGGCATTTCCAGCCATCAGGTGGTGGCTTACCACGCTTATCTTAAACGGCTTTCCGATCGCATTGCCCGGCAGGTGACGGTGATCAGTGAGGTCAGGGAACGGGAATCGAAAAAACAGGATGCGTTGCTCGAGGCCATGAAGAAGCGCCAGATTCTGGAAAAACTCAAGGATCAAAGCCTCGATCGATATAATCAGACCATGCTGAAAAAAGAAATGAACTTCATCGATGAGATGGCGATCAATCAGTTTGTCAGAAAAACCATCCAAAAAGGCGGAGAGGGCCAATGAACCCATTCAGCGGATTCATGCAGGCAGTCACCGGTTTGATGCCCGGGTTCGGGGACAAAACCGGCAATATCGGCAACGGCCCTCACCGCCTGCCAATCGGTGACGATACCCTGTTGTCTGCCGATGAGAACACCCGTTCATTCCTGGCATGGGTGCAAAATTTTAGGGATAACGCTGCTGGTGCGGGCGCTGACGGCGAAATCGTCTTCAATTTCCAACCGAGCGGCCTTGACCCGGATCTGCCCGCCCTCGATCAATTGCAGGCCCTGATGGCCGACGCAACAGATCAATTCGCGCAAGATCAACCGGCGGCCCAATCGCTGAACGGCGGCAGTTTCGACAATGGACACGTTCCGCTTCCACAAGGCATCATCAATGCCATGATCACCCATCATCAGCGCAGCCATGTAGCCGACATGCCCACCCGTGACGTGCTGCCCGATATTCCAGAAATGGGGGTCGCAAAGGAAAACACGCCGGCAGTCGAGCAAACCCAAATTGCCGTTAAGGACCCATTTTTTCAGACGGCGGTCTCAGGCGTTCCCGCTCAGGCCGGAAACGCCGATGATACGTCAGATTAAAGAAAACACGCCGGCGGTCGGGCAAACCACCAACGCCGCCGGCGAAGGTCCACAGCTTCAGGCGGCTGCGCCCGGCGTTCCCGCCCAGGTCGGAAACGCCGATGATAGCCAGATTAAAGCGCCTTCGCCTGAACCGGTGATGAAGGAAAACCGGCCGGAAGAAGGGGTTGAAAAGGCAGACGTACGCTTTTTGTTCAAGCCGGTAGTGCCTGCCGGCGATGAAGGACACGCCCAGACCAACCGTTTGATGCAGGAGCGATTGCCCGCCGGCGCGGGAATCACTGGAAAAGCGAACGATCCGGCAGCCCCCCAACGCCAACCCCTTGCCGGCCAGGCCAAGGATCCGGAATCCTCCATGGTAACGGGTTTAACGGGTCAAGGATCGGCTCACGCAGAGGATGATGCGGCCGATTTCCGGGGCAAAGACCCACACCAACCGGCACAGCGAGTCGAACCGGCGCATGACAATGAAGAGGAGTGGCGAAAAGGCCAGTCATCGGATGCCGTAAAAGGCACGGTTGCAGAACAGACCAAATCCCACCCCTCCTTCCAGGACACGGCCAAAGCCATGGCAGGGGACCAAGCGACGAATATGACCGGCAAGCCCGCCGCCGGCCAGGCAACCGTCTTGACGCGGACGGAAGATGCGGCGGTAAAAAGCTTCCAGACCTCGGTGATGGATCAAATCGTGGACAAAGCGGCCATGCGTTCCATCCATGGGCGTTCAGAAATCCAGATCCGGCTGAAACCCGAATTTCTCGGCAACGTGCAGATGAACATCGCTGCTGACAAGGAACAACTGGTGGTGCGCATCATCACCGACCGGCCGGTGGTGAAGGAGATCATCGAAACCCATCTGCACCAGTTAAAAACGGAACTGCAGAACCAGGGTCTGACCATCGACAAATTCGAGGTCATGGTCAACCCGGATGGGAATCAACCGCACAGCCGCGAGCCATTCGCAGGGATGTTCAAGCACCATTTTTCTCAAAACGGCCGGCGACAGCAGGATGAGCAGGACCCGGAAACCCCGAATCGGGACGGCGGCAATAACCCCGACGATGTTCGGCCCAACCGTGATGGGGTCAACTATTTTGCCTGATCCAAGCGCAGGTGGCCCTGACGACGACACCAATTATTCCCGGAGGTGAAGGACCATGACAGTCATGAGTGTATCCGATGTCTACAGTCAAGCCAGCACCCCAAAAACGCAGGACAACACCGTGATGGGTAAAGACGATTTTCTGACGCTGCTGGTGGCCCAACTGCAGCACCAGGATCCGCTGAACCCGGCGGAAAGTACCGAGTTCACCGCGCAACTGGCCCAGTTCAGCTCGCTCGAACAGCTTCAGAACATCGAGACCACCCTAAACGGGTTTGAAGTCTATCAATCCACATTGAACAACATCCAGTCTTCCGGATTCATCGGCAAAACGGTCACCGCCACCGGCAGTATGTTCGGTGTCAACGGCGGAAACCCGGACCCCATCCGCTTTGATCTGGTTAACGACGCGGACAGTGTGTACATCCAGATCTATGACCGTTTCGGGGGGTTCGTGACCGATATCCAGGCGGGCGCCCGACAAGCCGGGGAACAGCAGGTGGCGTGGGATGGGCGGGATTCAAATGGTTCGGCCGTTGCCGATGGCGCCTACACGTTTAATGTCATGGCCATGAACACCGATGGCGCCATCGTCAGCTCCAGCAGCTACACCACCGGTGTCGTCACGGGTGTCGACTACAAAACCGGTGCCACGAATCTATTGATCAATGACCGTGAAGTTCCCATTTCCTCGGTGATCCGCATCGAGGAAACGGGGGACCAAAAAGAATAGTTTGTCAATAAAACCGTCCAACAAGGAGAACAACCATGATCGGTTCACTGTACTCAGGCATCTCGGGATTGAAGGCCAACACCAACGCCATGTCGGTCATCGGCGACAACATCGCCAATGTCGATACCACCGGGTTCAAATCATCACGCGTATCTTTTGCAAACATCTTCAGCTCTTCAGTGAGTCAGACCAGTCTCCAGATCGGACGCGGTGTGACACTAAACGGGGTGAATCCCCAGTGGCAGCCGGGCTCCCTGGAAAACACCAACAGTGCAACGGACCTTTCGATCAACGGTGCCGGCCTTTTCATGGTTGACGACCCCAGCAGCCGGATTTCATATTACTCGCGGGCCGGCATGTTCGATTGGGATAAGGATGGGAACCTGGTCACCCCGGACGGCTTCATCGCCCAGGGCTATTCGATTGATCCCGCCACCGGGGCTACCGGCGGTATCGGTGATATTACGCTGCCCAACGGCACCAGTGCGCCCAATCCCACCCAAAATATTTCTTTTGGAATGAACCTGAACAGCGATGCTGCTGTCGGGGATGTGTTTACGAGCTCCATCACCGCGTTCGACTCGCTGGGGTCGGAAGCGATTCTGGATGTCGAATTCACGCGCACCGCTAACGGGGTGGGACTGGGCGGTGAACGTGAGTCACGACAATCCGGCTGCTGCGACGATTCTGCATACCGCATCCTCGGGTCGATTCAATTTGACGCGAACGGCAATCTGGACCCGGCCGCAAGTGTCACCTGCGAATGCCAATCCAACCATCGCGTTAACCGGTATCGATCCGGCAACGGCATTTAAACCATAACCTGGAACTATCTCGATGCTGCCCTTGCTTCCGATGGCAGCATTACCGGGTACAGCTCCGAGTCGAGCAAGACCGCCCAGACGCAGGACGGATATCCTTCCGGAAGCCTGCAATCTGTCTCTGTTGATGAGGATGGCTATTTTACCGGCATCTATTCCAACGGCTCGATGATCCCCTTTGCACAGCTCGCTCTGGCAGATTTTGCCAGTTATTCGGGTTTGGCCAAGCAGGGCGGCAATCTATATGCGGAGTCCCTGGCCTCCGGCCAAGCCCTTATCGGACCGCCGAACTCGGCGGGCATGGGCTCGATTGCCCCCAGCACCCTTGAGATGTCAAACGTGGATCTGGGCACCGAATTTGTCGAGATGATCACCACCCAGCGGGCGTTCCAGGCCAATTCCAAGGTCATTACCACCAGCGACGAGATCCTGGCCGAGCTGCTGAATATCAAGCGTTAACTTCCGTTACCCATAAGCATGCCGGCTGTGGACAATAGCCCTTATCAAGATTGTCCACAGCCGGAAGACCTCCTTATCTTTGGCACCCGGATTCATTTTCCCCGTCTCATGACGTCGACAGGCCGCTGTCAACGCCTTGACTCTTTCCCGCGATTATTGACACTCTTTCTGCCCTTTACGATCCGCTTAACGCCGCTTCTTTTTTATCGCGCCGGGGTTATGCATCGGTTTTTGGGTGCTTGCGCCATACCGATCCATCCCACCGGCGTGGTTGACCCGGTGTACCCGTATTTCTTTGATCCTTTCGATTACTTGACGATCTGAAATAAGATGGCATGCAACATGCTTATTTCAATCTTAAATAATCGTTCATTCAGTGTTCTCAAGCGATGTATAACCATTCGGCGGAGGGTGACGAATGTCGAAAAAAGTATTGATCATCATCATTGCGATAGCTGTTCTCTTTATGGGCATGGTGGGTGCTGGCTTTTTCATCCTTTGGAACAAGATTTCCCAGGTACCCCTGGACCCGTCGAAGGTTGCTGAGATGCCCGTTGAAGAGGATGAAAATGTGATTGGCCCCCTGTATACGCTGGATACCATGATCGTAAACCTGGCGGGCAACGGGGGCAAGCGATACCTCCGGGCCACCATGGCGTTGGAACTCAGCGATTCGGAATCGGTGGCCACGCTTGAAAGCCGGCTGCCCCAAATTAGGGATGCCGTTTTGATGATCCTGGCCACCAAGACCTATGACGATGTCAGTACCACCGACGGAAAAATAGCCCTGCGCAACCAGGTCATGGGAAAAATCAATACCCTGATGACCAAGGGCCGGGTAAACAACATTTACTTCACTGAGTTTGTCGTACAATAGGAATCGACCATGGCCGACCAGATCCTGTCACAAGAGGAAATCGATGCGCTGCTGACCGCAATGGACAGCGGAGAGATCGATGTCGCCGAAGAGAAGCAGGACGTCGCCGTCGAGGTTCGCTCGTATGACCTCACCGCCCAGAACATCATGCAGCGCGGGCAGTTCGATGCGCTGGAAGAAGTTTACGACAAGTTTGTCAATTTGTTCCAAGGATCCCTGTCCAGCCTCTTTCAACGGACCATCACCGTTAAGGCCATCTCACGGGAAACCGTCAAATTCGGGGAATTCATCAAGGCTTTTTCGAATCCCACCGGGTTTGTCATTTTCGGCATGGAGCCCCTGATCGGATCTGCGCTCATGGCCTTTGAACCCAACCTGGTTTTCTCCCTGATCGACTGTATGTTCGGCGGTGATGGTAAGCCGATGGATAAAATTCGTGAATTCACCCTGATCGAGCGACGGATGCTGCAGCGGATTGCCATGGCCGTGCTAAAAGATCTGGAGACCGCCTGGGCAGACGCTTATCGCATCCGTCTGGCGTTGCGAAAAATTGAAACCAAACCTGAGTTCGTTTACCTGGTCAATCCCGGCGACCAACTGGTCATCGTTGTCTTCGCGATCAGCACGGAAGCGTTTTCGGGCAATATTCACCTGTGCCTGCCCTATCTCATGCTCGAACCCATCAAGGAGCAGTTGAGCTCCAGCTACCTTCGCGAGAAAGACCGGGCCAGTTCATTTGGTGATGAGATCCGCAAACTGCTGGGGCGCACAGAGGTGAACGTCGTCGCGGAATTGGGAAAAACCGTCTATTCGGTGGAGGATATTTTAAATTTCGAAGTTGATGACATTCTTCGATTAAACACCGGCCCCCAGAACAATGTGATTGTGAACATTGAGCGCGTTCCCAAATACCTGGGGATGCCCGGTGTCGTCAAGGGCAGCAAGGCCGTTCAGATCACCGAAGTGATCGATCAGGACCAGGGAAGGGGATAATCGATGGCAGACAAAAAGAAGCGCGCACCGTCCGGGCTTGCCTCCGGCGGGAACCCAGCGGGTTCGCCGGCAGCGACGGTTGGACCGGCAGCGTTTTCCAACACCGGTGCCAAGGGACCTGTGGGCGTGAATGACAATCTGGACCTGCTGCTGGACATCCCTTTAGAGATCACCATCGAGCTGGGGCGAACCAAAATGTTGATCAATGACCTGCTCAAACTGGGCCAGGGCTCTGTGATTGAATTGCCCAAAGAGGCCGGCGATACGCTTGACATTCTGGCCAACAACCGGTTGGTTGCCAAGGGTGACGTGGTGGTGGTGAATAAAAAGTACGGTATTCGTCTTACCGAAGTGATCAGTCCCGTCGAACGGGTGGAGAAATTAGGATGAACGGGACACCTGACATGATTACCGCCGGGTTGAAAATGATCGCCTCGCTGGGCGTGGTGCTGGCGATGATTCTTTTCCTTTTATACGGGATCAGGCGGCTGACCAGCCAACGAATGGGCGCTGCCGGTGGGAAACGGATACAGGTGCTGGAAAGCCATTACATGGGTGTCAAAAAGACCATTTCACTGGTTCGCGTACCGGGAAAGGTTTTGGTACTGGGCATTTCCGGTGATCGCATCAATCTGCTGGATACGCTGAACGAAGATATCGTCCAGCAGGAGACGCCGCCTGGTGCGTCGACATCTTTCGGGCCGATACTATCCGATCGATTGAAAAAAATCGGCAACGGGTTCAAGAGAAAGGAAGACCTGTGATAAAGACGCACCAGCTGCGACAGGTCCATAAACGGCCCCGGAGAAAAAAACTAGCCATCCTGCTGGGCCTGCTGGCCGTCCTGCTGATTGGTTTTACCACGCCGGCCGGCAGCGCATGGGGGCAGACGCCTGCACCGCTGATCAGCATCGGTTTGGACCAAGCGGGTGATCAGGGCCAGGTGGCTGTGGTCATGCAGCTGTTTCTTCTCATGACGGTGCTCTCCCTGGCGCCATCGATCCTGATCATGCTGACCTCATTTACGCGCATCGCGATTGTTTTTTCGCTGCTTCGCCAGGCCCTGGGGACCAACCAACTGCCGCCCAACCAGGTGGTGATCGGCCTGTCACTCTTCCTGACATTCTACGTGATGGCTCCGGTTTGGCAGCAGGTGAACCAGGATGCCCTCCAGCCGCTCATCACCAAGGAGATCAATCAGACGCAGGCCCTGGACAGGGCATTGGGGCCCATCCGCAATTTCATGATTTCCCAGACGCGGGAAAAGGATCTGGCCCTGCTGGTCAACGTGGCCAAGATGCAGCGTCCTGCCAACGTCGGCGAGGTACCCACCACGGTGCTGATCCCATCGTTTATCATCAGTGAGTTGAAGACCGCCTTTCAGATCGGTTTCATGCTCTACGTACCCTTTTTGATCATCGACATGGTGGTGGCCAGCGTTTTGCTGTCCATGGGCATGATGATGCTGCCGCCGATTATGGTCTCTTTGCCCTTTAAACTGATGATTTTTGTGCTTGCCGACGGTTGGCACCTGATCGTCGGATCACTGGTAAAAAGCTTTTCCTGAAGGAGTGTTCTCCCATGACCCCTGAATTCATCACCGGTTTTTTCATGCAGGCCATCAAAACAGCCATCTATCTTGCCTCACCCATGCTGGCGGTGGGCCTGATTGCCGGCGTGCTGGTGAGCATGTTCCAGGCCGCCACCCAGATCAATGAGATGACCCTGGTGTTTGTGCCCAAAATGTTAGGTGTCGCACTGGCGCTGTTGTTTTTTTTCCCCTGGATGCTGAAAATCATCGTCGGATATACGCAGAACCTGTTCATCAATCTGCCCACCTACATCCGATGATCATGGAAAACAACCATGGCGACGCTTAATATCCCCGTGGACGCATTCTATGGGGTGATGCTGATTTTTCTCAGGGTTGCCGCCATCGTTTTCAGTGCACCGGTTCTGGATAGCGACACCATTCCGGCCGTCTTCAAAGCGGGGCTCGCCCTTGCCGTCAGTATTCTGCTGCTCCCGGCGGTGGATGCGGTGGTTACCGTAAGGGATTTGAGCCTGATGACCTTTTTCATCGGTGTTTTCTCCGAAATCGCCATTGGTGTGACCATCGGGCTTTCGGTGAAGCTGCTGTTCGCCGGTATTCAACTGGCCGGGCAGATCGTCGGTTATCAGATGGGCTTTGCCGTGGCCAATGTGGTTGACCCGGCCACCAGCGCCCAGATCCCCATTCTGGCGCAATTTTACAATTTGACGGCAATGCTTGTATTTTTAGCGATTAACGCCCACCATATGTTCTTTTCGGCACTGGTTGACAGCTATACCATCCTGCCTCCCCTGTCCATGCATATCAGTCCGCAACTGATAGGGATGATGATGCGGCTGGCCGCAAACATGTTTGTGGTGGCCGTTAAAGTCGGCGCCCCCCTGATCGCGGTCATGCTGATGGTCAGCGTCGCCCTCGGCATGGTGGCCAGAACCGTTCCCCAGATTCATATCTTCATCGTGGCCATGCCGATGAAAATCCTCATCGGGCTGGTCTTTTTGCTTATGGTCAGCCCTTATCTCACGGCTTATTTGATCGATCTGTTTTCATCCTATCAGGTGACATTGTTTGATCTGATACGGTTGATGGCATTGGCAGGGTGACCCATGGCCGGTGATCAGAGTCAGGATAAAACCGAACAACCCACCGGCAAGAAGCTTGCCGATGCCCGCCAAAAGGGAAATGTTGCCCAAAGCCGGGAGATTCCTTCGGTGTTGATCCTCTCCGGTAGCATCGGCGTTCTTTTTTTTGCCGGCTCATGGATGCTCGGGCGGCTGACAGAGGTGATGCGTGTCATGTATCAACGGGCCGGCACCCTGAGCATGTTGCCGGAAACCATGCATACCCTGTTCTGGGAAATTTTTCTCAATGGCATCATCGTCCTCGTCCCACTGATGCTGGCGGTCATGACTGCCGCGGTGCTTGGCAATGTCGCCCAGTTCGGTTTTCTCTTTACCGGAGAAAAACTATCGCCCAATCTGGCCAAACTCAATCCCATCAGCGGTCTCAAGAAGTTGATTTCCCTCAGATCGCTGGTGGAACTGGCCAAATCCATCATTAAGCTGGTCATCATCAGCGGGGTCGCCTATATCGTCGTCCATCGCTATCTGGATCAGATTCCTGGCCTCATGCAATTGAGCATTGGCAACATCATCCGGTTTATCGGCCAGGTGTCATTCCAGATATGTCTGTATACCTGCATGGTCCTTTTTCTTATGGCAGCGCTTGATTTTGCCTACACCAAATGGCAACACCAGCAGGATTTAAAAATGACCAAACAGGAGGTCAAGGACGAATACAAGCAGCGTGAAGGTGATCCGTCAGTAAAGGCCAGGATCCGGTCCGTCCAACGGGAAATGGCCAGGCGGCGGATGATGGAGGCGGTGCCGGAAGCCACCGTGGTCATTACCAACCCCACCCATTTGGCCATTGCGCTGAAGTATGAAGAAGGGATGCATGCACCCACCGTCGTGGCCAAGGGCGCCGGATTCGTGGCCCAGAAGATAAAAACCATCGCCATCGAAAACGACATCCCCCTGGTGGAGAACAAACCGTTGGCCAGAACCATGTTCAAATCGACGGAGATCGGCGACTTTATTCCAGCGGAACTATACCGGGCCATCGCGGAAATCCTTGCCTATGTCTTCCGCCTTAAAGGTCTCGTCAACCCCTGATCACCCGTGGATGGCGGATTTAGATTGCCTCCGGCGTCATCGGACAGACCCCATTTCATCCGCTTTCGATGCTTCCGGCGTTCCGGGACAATAAATTGACGCTTTATTAAACCGCATGCCGTTTTCAATCGGTCAATTCAACAATGAAACTGTCCCTCAATAAATTAAACGGTTAAAATTTATAATATAAACCAAAGCTTCGATTTGGTTTGGGTGTCGTGCCGGCAGAAAGTATCGATAAGCATCGAATAGGCATGAAATGTGCTATTTCCAAGTTGCATGACCCCGTTTTAGTAATCTAAGGAGCGCCAAACCGCATCATGGAACTTGCCGAACGCAAACAGTATTTAAACCGGTTCGCCTTTGTCGCCAACAATTCCGATGTGTTAATGGGATTGGCCGCCATGTCGATTCTCATGGTCATGGTCATCCCCATTCCGGCCATCCTGCTCGATCTGTTCCTCTCCTTCAATATCACCTTGTCATTGATCATTCTTCTGGTGGGCATGTACATCCTTAAACCACTGGACCTGTCTTCCTTTCCTTCGCTGTTGTTGCTCTCCACCCTGTTCCGGCTTTCCTTGAATGTGGCCTCCACGAGAATGATTCTTCTTCATGGAAGCGAGGGAACTCATGCCGCCGGCAAGGTAATCATGGCTTTCGGCCAATTTGTGGTCGGCGGCAACTATCTGGTGGGATTCATCGTTTTTATCATCCTGGTGGTGATCAACTTCATGGTGATCACCAAAGGCGCCGGCAGAATCGCCGAAGTGGCCGCCCGGTTTACCCTGGACGCCATGCCCGGCAAGCAGATGAGCATCGATGCCGACCTGAACGCCGGGCTCATCGATGAAGCCCAAGCCCGGGAGCGTCGCGGTCAGATCAGCCGCGAGGCGGAGTACTACGGTGCCATGGATGGTGCCAATAAGTTTGTGCGCGGCGATGCCATTGCCGGCATAATTATCACCTTTGTCAATATCCTGGCCGGTCTGGCCATTGGTGTATTCCAAAAGGACATGAACTTTATCGATGCCGCCCAGACCTACACCCTTCTCACCGTAGGCGACGGATTGGTAAGCCAGATCCCTGCACTGATTATCTCCACCGCTGCCGGCATCGTCGTGAGCAGGGCCGGCGCCGAAAAAAATCTGGGGCTTGAAATCGGAAGCCAACTGCTGGTTCAGCCCCGGGCCTTCGTGGTTGCTTCAATTATCCTTCTGGGGTTCGGTCTGGTTCCCGGGATGCCGACCCTTCCGTTTTTGATTTTATCCGCCACGGCTGGATTGGTGGCCTATCTGGTGTTTCATACTGAGCGGGCCAAACAGGAACATGCGCGCGAAATCGCCCTGCAACAAACGAAAAGGGCCGAAGAAAAACCGCCGGAAGCCTTCAAACCCTTACCACCCATCGATGTGCTGGCCCTTGAAGTCGGCTATGGCCTGATTCCGCTGGTGGATGTGGAACAGGACGGAGAACTGCTCGAGCGCATCAAATCCATCCGGCGGCAAATCGCCCAGGAGATCGGCATCGTGGTTCCGTCCATTCACATCCAGGACAACATGAAACTCAAACCGGGCGCCTATTCCATATTATTGAAAGGCATCGAAGTCGCCAGCGGCGAGCTGATGATCAACCATCTGTTGGCCATGAATTCGGGTAACGTCGATGCGAAGATCAGCGGCATCGCTACCCGGGAACCGACCTATGGACTGGCGGCCTTCTGGATCAACCCGGCGGCCCGTGAGGACGCCAATTCAAAAGGATATACGGTTGTGGATCTGGCCACGATCATGACCACGCATCTTTCCGATGTGATCCGCCGCCATGCACACGAGTTGGTGGGTCGACAGGAAGTTCAGAAAATGCTCGATAGCATCAAAGGCAGTCATCCCAAAGTGGTGGAAGAACTGGTTCCCAATCTCCTCTCCTTGGGGGGTGTGGTCCGGGTGATCCAGAATCTTCTGCAGGAACAGGTACCCGTTCGGGATTTGCTCACTATTCTGGAGACCCTGGCAGACTGGACCCCCACCACCAAGAAACTGGAAATCCTCACCGAAAACGTGCGTCAGGCCCTTGCCAGGACGATTACCTGTTTTTATCAGGCTGACGATGGCAAACTGCATGTGCTTACATTGGATCAGCGGGTTGAGAAAAAGGTCGCCGAGTCGCTTCAGCAAACCGATCAGGGCTCTTTTCTGGCCATCGACCCTGCCTTTGCAAAAGCCATCATGGATGACATGAGCGTTAAAATGGAGGATTATAAATCCTTGGGTGTTCAACCCCTGCTCGTCTGCTCAGCCCAGATCCGAAGCCATTTCAAAAAACTGGCGGATCGTTTCATCCCCGGACTGGCAGTACTTTCCTATGATGAGATTGTCAGCAGCGCCAAGATACAAATAGTGGGAACCGTGGAGGCCTCAGATGCAGATTAAGCGCTTTGAAGCGGCCGATATGACAGAAGCCCTTCGTTTGGTAAAACGTGAGTTAGGCGACGAGGCCGTGATTCTGTCGGCCAAAGAAGTTCGACCGGGCGGTTTTTTCAGTGCGTTGAGAAAAAGGAGTGTCGAGATCACCGCAGCCGCCGATTATCCGGTGGACGAAGGCGGAAAAAGCAACGATTTTTCCGGACTGTTGTCGAAACATCTCAATACAGACGTGGAAATGGATCGGGTTTCCTTATCGTCATCGCCTCAGCCCGCTATGCCCGTTGCCCGGAGATTCCGGTCAATTTCGCGACCCCAAGCGGCATCGGAAGTGCAGCGACCACCCGTGGACAGAAGCGCACCGATACCGGCGCAGGGTCTGATTTCGCAAGCGGTGAAATCCGACACGGAGACCGTGCGCGGTGGTGGTGCAGGGGAGGGGTCAATGGACGAAGCGTTTCGCAACGCGCAGCGCAACGCACCCATCGCCGAACCCTTTTATCGCGATCCCGCGGCGCAGAAAATCATTGCGTTGGTGGGGCCGTGCGGCGCGGGAAAAACCACCACGCTGGCCAAACTGGCCTGGCACTGTCAGGTGGTTGAGAAGAAACAGACCGGGGTGATCAGCCTTGATCGCTTTCGAATCGGTGCCAACGCAATGCTGGCAAGGGTTGCAAGTCTCATGAATCTGCCGCTTCGCATCGTCCACGACGCCGAGCAGCTGCAGTCGGCGTTAAACGATCTGACGGACCTCGACGTGGTCCTGATCGATACCCCGGGTATGAGCGGCAAGGACACATCCATGATGGTTGAGGTCTGCTCACTGCTCCGAATCGCCGAACCGGACGAGACCCATCTGGTGGCCAATGCAACCGTCCGGGACGACGTGTTTGATGCCTGTGTGGCCACTTATGCGCCCCTGGGGGTGAATCGTTTGCTCCTCACCCATTTGGATGAGCATATCGGTGAGGCCGCCGGTTTGAATCGGGTTAAGCGATGCGGGCTTCGGTCATCTTTTTTTGGTGACGGGGTGGATCTGTCCGATGGCTTTCATGAACATACGACCGATAGGCTGTCCGGGACGCCTTCTCCGGATGACCCTGCGGGTGAAGCGGTGATGCTTTTTTCCAGAAAACGGGGTCAGAAAAAAACCGGTTTCGTGAGCTGCGATGCAAACAGCGATGCAGTTCGCTATGTGGCCAACCGTAATTCCGAGCTGTTTCATCATCCCGCGTGCAAGTCGGTAAAACGGATCAACGCGGAGAACATTACCGCCTTCAACAGCATTGAACAAGCCATGGACGAAGGGTTCAAGCCGTGCCGGGCATGCTGCGATATCAGCATGATCAGAAAACCGGTGTCGGAAGGCTTTGGTTATCAGCGTGCGCGGGCCATGTAACCGGGGAGAAATAACCGTAATGTCAAATTATGAGAAGACCGGGCAGATCATCAGCTTGAACCAGAAAAGAAGACAGAGACACTCGATGATGAAAAGGGGTGCCGCGCAACCGTCACCGGCCAGGGTCATCGCCATCACCAGCGGCAAGGGGGGCGTCGGCAAAACCAATATCGTCGCCAATTTAGGCTACGCCCTTTGCAAGTCGGGCAAACGGGTGCTGATCTTCGATGCGGACCTGGGCCTCGGAAACCTGGATGTGCTTTTGGGCCTGACGCCCCAGTTCAATCTATCCCATGTGGTAGAAGGCAAGAAGAAATTGTCGGAAATCATCATCAGCGGACCGGGGAATTTGAAGATACTGCCCGCCTCGTCGGGAATTCAGGAGCTGACCAAGTTAACCTTTGCTCAGAAATTGGAGATTTTCAATGAACTGAACACACTCTTGTGCGAATTTGACATCGTGTTGATCGACACGGCCGCCGGCATTTCCTCCAACGTACTCTATTTCAATGCCTCCGCCAACGAGATCATGGTGGTCGTCACCCCTGAGCCGACTTCCATTACCGATGCATATGCATTGATGAAAATCCTTTCGGTCAAATACCAGGAGAAGCATTTCCGACTGATCGTCAATCTGGCAAATAATGCAAAAGAAGCAGATGACGTGAGCCGACAACTCTGTCTGGTGGCCAATCGGTTTCTGGACGTCTCCATCGAGTATTTCGGGAATGTGTTGGTGGACGACAAGGTGAAAGCCGGCGTTCGTAAACAGAAAGTCGTCAGTGAAATGGCCCCCATGACCCAGGCGAGCCGAAACTTCGCCGAACTGGCCCATAAACTCGTTCGATCTCAACCGATGATACACCGCCCGGAGAGCCGACCGCTGATCTGGCGGGATATCGTTTAAAACAACAAGCAGAGCGGAAGAATTCCTAAACGTGGAGCAAAAATATGGATCTGGCCCAATCAAGAGAAGAAAATTTTGGAAAAGAGAGCCATTTGCTGCGAAATCAGATTATCAACGAATACCTTCCCTACGTGAAGCGTATCGTGAATCGGATCGCGGTTCATCTGCCAGCCACCATCGAGGTGGATGACCTGATCAATGTGGGAATTATCGGATTGATTCAGGCCATTGAGCGGTACGACCCGACCCGGGACAACAAATTTATCACCTATGCCGTCTTTCGTATCAAGGGCGCCGTGTTGAGCGAACTGCGATCGCGCGATTTTCTGGGCCGCACCACACGGAGAAAGATCCGGGATCTGGAAAAGGCCTATCTGAAGCTGGAACAGAAATTGGGTCGGGACGTGGCCGACGAGGAGGTGGCCGAAGAAATGAACATGGACCTGGAACAGTTTTATAAAGTCAAACGGATGTCCAGTATCTCTTTCGTCAGCTTCGAGGAGGTCGGGCAGGCATCGCGAAGCGATACGGCGACGATTGCCAGCTCTCTGGCATACGGTGATGCCGATGATGCGCTGTCCATGACCACCATGAAAGAGATCAAGTCCACCATCGCCCAAAATATCGATTTGCTGCCGGAAAAGGAAAAGCTTGTCGTCTCGCTTTATTATTCCGATGAATTGACCATGAAGGAGATCGGCAAAGTCATGGATATAACCGAATCCAGGGTTTCACAGATCCATGCGCAGGCGATCATTCATTTGAGAAGCAAACTGCGCCGGGAGGGGTTGCTTGAGGATTGACCGAGATCTTCGGGCAGCGACCTACATGATCGGCCGGGTTGATGAAACGGAAAAGAGGTGAACATGTTACATGCCAGCTATGGAATTTGGGGCGTCTGCGTGATCGTACTGCTGATCGGGTTCTGGATCATCAAACGGTGGTTTTCCCGCAAAAGCCCTGAAACGGCCAGCGGGTTGGATCGCGCAACCTTCAATACCACCTGCCGGGATCATGATGTCGAACATCGGGCCCTCATGTTCCTGATGGCCCAGAAAACCGATTCAATATTGGCCGCCCTGGCGCGAACCATCATGCAGGAACGACAAAAACTGGGCGGTGTCGTCAGAAATCCGTCGAATGTAGAAGCCGTTGAGACCTATCAGCCAGCAGCGGTACCTGTCTCGACCAGCTATCCATCATCCTATGACCAGATTCTACCCATGGCCCACGAAGGCATCGCGGTCGCGACGATTGCCCGTCAGCTGCAATTGCCCGAAGCGGAAGTCTGCATGGTTATGCGGCTGAATGCCGCCTGAACGGACGGCTGGCGTCGTTTTTTAATAGGAAAAAAAGACCGGAAAGGCACTTGTTGCCTACCGGTTTTTGTTTTTTTGTCGGTTTAGCGAGTTCTTCGATCGTCTAATCGACCTAAAACAGAGAGGATGCGGAAAGTATGGGTTGTGGCATACAGGTTGCAAAAAAATCTGTCAGCCATGAATGAACCCAACCCAACCCATCAGGAGCCAACCCCATGAGTGGAGGAATGTATCTTGCCGCAGCCGGCGCCCTCGTTCAGCAATTACGACTGGAGGTGCTTGCCAACAATGTGGCCAACATCAGCACCATCGGCTATAAAGGCGATCGATCCATATTTCAGATTCCGCAAGAGACCGAACCCCAGACATTTGAGACATCCATCGAAGGGGTGCAACCCCTATCTCCTTATGCACCGCCTTTTGCTACTGTCGTTGATTTCAGCCAGGGTGCGATTCGTCAGACCGGCAACCCCTTGGATGTGGCTATAAACGGCAGCGGTTTTTTCTCAATCCAGACGCCCGAGGGTGTCCAGTATACCCGACAGGGGAATTTCACGCTGGATAGCAATGGCGTGCTGATTACACCCGACGGCTTTCCTGTGCTGGGTGAAGGCGGTGAACTCACGCTGGAGGAAGGAACCGTCGAAATCGACCTTCAGGGAGGCGTTTACCTGGATGGTGACGAGGTGGGTCGACTGCAGATCACCGATTTTTCCAATCGCGAGACGCTGAAAAAGGCCGGCAACGGACGATTCGTCGGATCGGAAGAAACGATTTCGGCTGAGCCCCCGGAAAGCACCACCTTGAGCCAGGGGTATCTGGAGGCGGCCAACGTCAACCCGGTAAGGGCCATGACCGAGATGATCGAGACGTCAAGGGCCTTTGAAGCCTACCAGAAAGTGATCCAAAGCGCAGATGAAGCCACATCCACGAGCATCAATGATGTGGGTAAAACCATATAAGAACAGACGAGGAGAATACCATGATCAGAAGTCTATGGTCCGCGGCCACAGGAATGCAGGCGCAGACATTGAACATCGATGTGATTTCAAACAACCTGGCCAATGTCGGCACCTCCGGATTCAAGAAAAGCCGGGCCGATTTCCAGGACCTGCTTTACCAGACACTCCGATCGCCGGGGGTGTCATCCTCCGCAGATACCCAGGTGCCCACCGGTATCCAGGTGGGCCACGGCGTCCGCCCCGCCGCCACCCAGAAGATGTTCACCCAGGGGGAATTCAACCACACCCAGAATCAATTGGACATGGCCATCGAAGGCGGCGGATTCTTTCAGGTGATCCAGCCCAACGGAGAAACCGGGTATACCCGGGCGGGCACATTCAAGCTGGACAGCGAGGGCCGGGTGGTGACGTCGGACGGGTTTCCCATGGAGCCGGAACTGACCATCCCGGCTGACTCGATTGCCGTTTCCATCGGGACCGACGGTACGGTTTCCGTCCTGCTGGCCGGAGAAAACCAACCTTCGGAAATCGGCAGTATTGAACTGGCCAACTTTGTGAATCCGGCTGGTTTGAGAAGTATCGGCAGGAATCTTTTCGTTCCGTCCGCTTCATCGGGAGATGCCACCACCGGTACACCGGGTGAGGATGGATACGGCACCCTTGCACAGGGGTATCTGGAGATGTCCAACGTGAGTGTGGTGGACGAGATGGTCAACATGATCGTGGCCCAGCGGGCCTACGAAACCAACAGCAAGACCATTCAGGCCTCCGACGATATGCTTCAGACGGCAACCAACCTGAGAAGATAGGCCCGATGATGAGATACGGAATCAACCGATCCGACAATCTGGGAAAACCGGGCGTATGCCTTCTTATCATGCTCACGGTGTGTCTGATTTCACCGGCAGCATTCTCCTCGGACGGCACTTGGCTCACACTCAAAGCAGCGGCCCTGGTCGAACAGGATTCGGTTCGCCTGTCCGACATCGCCACGTTGACCGGCACCTCAAAAGACCAGATGAAGGCCCTCGGTGAAACGGTTGTGGCCAGGTCTCCGCAGCCCGGGCAGACCCGGTTCGTGGGTATCGACTATATACGCATCCGTCTCAAACAGGCTGGTGTCGACACATCATCGGTGGTTTTTAAAGGCCCCGAGGATGTGCGGGTTACCCGTCAGGCAGCGACGCTGCCCACCCAACGGATACAGCGTGCGGTAGAAATGGCGATCCGCAGCCGGATGCCGTGGAAGAACGAAGATGTGACCATCAGCGATATCACCCTGGACGAAACCATTCAGCTTCCCACAGGGAGGCTGACTTACCGGATCGAGCCATCCCGCAGCGAAGACTATCTGGGTCGCACGGTTTTACCCCTGCAACTCATCGTGGACGGCGATCTGGTGCGAAAGGTCTGGGTTAACGCGACGATTTCCGTCATGGCGGACGTGGTCACCGTGGTCCGGCCCCTGGGAAAGCATGCCTACATCGAACTGGCAGACCTGTCGGTCGAACGCCGCGATCTGTCGGATCTGTCGTCGGATACGGTCAGCCGTATCGAAGACGCCCTGGGAAATCGGACGACGCGGATGATCTATCCCCAAACCGTTCTTCAATCCTACATGTTTGCTTCACCGCCTCTGGTCAGGAAAGGTGACATCGTCAAGATTGTCGCCAGCGCCGGCCCCATGATCATTACCGCCACCGGTATGGTCAAACAGCAAGGGTGCAAGGGCGAGATGGTTCGGGTGGTGAATACGGATTCCAACCGCATCATCACGGCCCGGGTCACCGGACCGGGTGCTGTAGAAGTTAATTATTAGTGAGGTGTATCATGGTCTACCCTTTCATCGCTGACGTTGCCCGCATAGGTGGGTCTTGGGTGATTATTTTTCTTTTGGGGATTGGTATGGTCGGCTGCGCCAATGGTCTTTCGGGAATGGGCAAGCCGGTCCAGTCCAAGGCACCCAGCTATGAACCCAACCCGCAGCCGGTCTTTTCACCCGCTGCGGCGGCAATCCCCCACTCTCAACCGAATGGCTCCTTGTGGCAGGATGACGCACCGTTGATTGCCATGTTTGCCGACCAGAAGGCACGGACCGTGGGTGACATCGTCACCATAAAAATCGCTGAATCGTCGGCGGCCACCAACAAGGCCAGCACGGCGACGGATCGTTCGTCTTCCCTGAGCGCCAGTGTGGATGCGTTCTTCAATGCAGAAAAACGCTATCCGGCCGATCAGCCGTTTTTCAACCCTTTCGCCAAATTGGCCGGCGGGATGGAAAGTGACTTCCAAGGCAATGGAACCACCAAACGGAGCGGAGACCTGAATGCCTATATTACCGCACTGGTGACACAGGTGCTGCCCAACGGCAACCTGGTCGTCACCGGATCGCGGGAGGTGTTGATCAACCGTGAAAACCAGATCATCCAACTCTCGGGTGTGGTGCGGCCACGCGATATCGACGCAGACAACCAGGTGCTTTCCACCTATATTGCCGACGCCAGGATCTCCTACAGCGGCAGCGGGGTGGTCAATGACCGACAAAAACCCGGCTGGCTGACCGCGATCGTCATGAAGGTGTGGCCCTTTTAGGAATTAAGGATAGAAGGGTTTAAATGAAAATAATACGCATCGTACTCATCGCCCTGTTGGTGGTCGTCGGCCTGGGATGGCATGGCCATGCCGGTGCGGCCAGGCTCAAGGATATCGCCGAGATCAACGGCGTGCGCATGAACCAGCTGGTGGGCTATGGTCTCGTGGTCGGGCTTGACGGGTCCGGGGACGGGAAAAAAGCCACCTTTACGGTTCAATCCATGGCCGCCATGCTGGAAAAAATGGGTGTGACCGTCGACCAGAGGGACATTCAGGTGAAAAATGTCGCTGCGGTCATGGTGACGGCCAAGCTGCCGCCTTTTGCCAAACGGGGAAACCGCATCGACGTGCTGGTCAGCTCCATCGGCGATGCCGACAACCTTCAAGGTGGAACGCTCATGCTGACGCCGCTCAAAGGGATCGACGGCAAAATATACGCGGTGGCACAGGGCCCGGTGAACACCGGTGGTTTCGGTGCTGGTGGCACGGCCTCCACGGTGGTAAAGAACTTTCCTACCGTGGGTCGCGTGCTGTCCGGGGCCATCATCGAACGGGAGGTCCCCAACGATTTTAGCGACAGTGACAGCCTGCAGTTCAACCTGCACAACCCCGATGTCAACACGGCTGTGCGGGTGGTCGATGTGATCAACGCCCAATTTGCGCAGCCGGTTGCCCGTGCCCAGGATGCCGGCACCATTGAAATCATCGTCCCTGATCAGCACAAGGGAAACATGATTTCTCTGTTGGCTTCACTGAGCACGCTCGAGGTGCAGCCGGACAATGACGCCAAGGTGGTGATCAATGAACGGACCGGTACGGTGGTCATGGGAGAGCAGGTGCGTATTTCCACCATCGCCATCGCCCACGGGAATTTGAGCATCGTTGTCAAAGAAAACGTCAATGTCTCACAGCCGCTGCCCTTTTCCGAAGGTCAGACGGTGGCGTCGCCCACTACTCAGATCAATGTCCAGGAGGATGCCAATCAACTGGTGGTCGTGCCCAACGGGGTGAGTATCGGCGAAGTGGTCAATGCCCTGAATGCCCTGGGCGTTACCCCCAGGGACCTGATCGCCATATTCCAGGCCATCAAGGCGGCCGGAGCGCTTCAGGCGGACCTGGAGGTGATTTGATGGCCGATGTCAACCGGATGAATATGGACGCCGCGATGGTTCAGCGGCGCGCGTCCAGTGCAGACAAAACGCTTACTGCCGCCGAATCGGGGATGCGGTGCGACGGACATTCAGATGGCGAACTCGAGAATGCCAGCAAGCAGTTTGAGTCCCTGCTGCTCAATTTCATGATTCGTGAAATGCGGGCAACGGTCCCTGAATCCACCCTGTTCCCCCCATCCATGGCGGAAGAAATTTTTACGGACATGATGGATGAACAAATTGCCGGAGAGATGGCGCAAAACGGCGGCATCGGCATTTCCCGGATGATTTTTAATCAGCTCAACGGGCAAAATAGCCCCACAGCAAGCCAGTGCGTCGATTCGCCGAATCGGGAAATTAAAGCCTTGTCTGCAAAGGGCCGATAGGAAGGGGTAACGGACCATGATCGGTGATCATGGGAAACGAGATCAGTTGCCTTCAGGAGATCTTAAATGGAAATTCCCGAAAAAGGCCCCTTGCACAGCCTGCCCGCCCAGCACAGGCCAATTGAAGAAGTAACCCGGCCGCCCACCGAAACGACCGTAGCGCAGCGCAAAGCCGATGAAAAGGATACCGTCAGCCTCACGGAAAGAGGCCGTGCGTTCAGGGCCGCCGCCGAACTTGCGCACTTGCTGCCTGAAATCCGTGAAGACCGCGTCATGCAATTAAAACGTAAACTTGAAGAAGGAACCTATCGCATATCGGGTCATCGCATTGCCGTGAACATGATCAACGAAGCCCTTGAAAATAGCCAGGTGCTTGAACACATCGACACGAAGGCATGAGCGCAAGCCACAGGACAACACCATGAATGTGAAGATAATCGAACTGCTGGATATACTGGATGAAGAGGCGGCCTGTTACCAGGAGATGCAACGGGTCCTGACCGATGAAGAAACATCGATTTCCCTCACGAGAAAGCAACGTTTCGACCAGGTTCAGTGTGAAAAGGAATTGTTGGTGGCCAAGCTCCAACGGCATGAAGAAAAGAGAACGATACTGGTCGGTCGATTGTCGGAAGCCTACCGGACGGACGGCAACGCAATGACGATCAGCCAACTGGCGCATGTGGTCGAGCCGCCAACCCGGCAGCATCTGCTGGACCGCGCCGGTCGCTTGCGATCGATCGTCGGCGATGTGCGTGAGAAGAACAGGCGCAATCAGCGGATGATCAATCAATATCTGGATCTGATCAAAGGATCGTTGAAGCTGCTGACCCATCTCATCGAAGACAGCTCGGTTTATCAAAAACCCGGGACCCATCAACCTTCGGTCGGTTACCCGACGGGCGGGGGGCGATTCATTTGTGGATCCGTTTGATTTGAGATTTGGTGCTTGAATGTTGTTTTTTTTAGTTCAACTGGCTTAGGGGCTGACAAAGGTACCCATAATGGCAAACATCATATACGGCATGTTGAACGTTGCCCGGACGGCACTGATCACCCAGCAAAAGGCGCTGGACATCACGGCCAACAACATCGCCAATGTGAACACCGAAGGCTACTCCCGGCAGCGGCTCAGTATGGAGCAGAATGAACCGGTCCGGTACGAGGGGGGAACCTTGGGCACCGGCGTCCGGGCCAACCGGACGATTCAGCGGATTTACGACCGGTTTCTGAATTCGCAGCTGACCGACGCTGCCGCTAAGGAAGGCCGCTGGCAGGCACAAGGAGAGACCCTGGAAAAGGCCGAACTGATGTTCGACGAAGTCTCCGGGTATGGCCTGAACAATGCCATGAGCCAGTTTTGGGGTGCCTGGCAGCAGCTGTCCAACAATCCGTCCGGATATACGGAGCGGGTGATCCTGGTCGGAGAGAGCCAGAACATGACCGATGTGTTCAACAAATTGACCCGTGACCTCATTCAGGTCCAGAAAGACAGTGACACCAGCATCGACGGCGCAGTCGGAGACATCAACACGCTGACCCGTGAACTCGCCGAAATCAATATGAAAATCGCTGAAATCGAAGCCGGAAACGATCACAGTGCAAATGAATTCAGGGACCAGCGGGATCTCAAGCTGAAGGAGCTCTCCAGCCTCATCAACGTCAACAGTTTCGAGGATGCCGATGGTTATTTAACGGTCATCACGGCCAACGGTCACACCTTGGTTGATCGCGTCAATTCCTGGAATTTAACCACCGGTCTGAACACCAATGGGTTCAACGACGTATTCTGGGAGAGCGGCAGCGGCATCCTGCAGAATATTACCAGCGATATCTCAGACGGAAAATTAAAAGGGTGGGTCGAAGCGCGGGATAATACCGTGCCGGATTATCTGTCCCGGTTGGACGATATGGCACAGGCCATGATCACCGCGGTCAACACGCTACACAGCAGTGGTCGTACCTTGGAGACGCCGCCGGATGACACCGGCATCGACTTTTTTACCGGTACGGATGCCTCGGATATTGCCGTGAATACCGACGTCGTCAACAATTCAAACCTGCTGGCGGCGGCGTTGAATACCGAAGGGGTACCCGGCGGCAACGGCAATGCCATCGCCATCAGTGAACTTCAGAACAGCCTGTCCATGTCCGGAGGAACGGCAACCTTCGATGAATTTTTTGATTCATTGGTCAGCGACGTGGGCAGAAATGTCTCCCAGGCCAGGGTGAATATCGATCATCAATCCATGATATCCCTGCAGTTGTCCACCTACCGCGAGGAGGTGTCGGGTGTCTCCATGGATGAAGAGATGGTGAACATGGTGCAGTTCCAGAGCGCATACACGGCTGCCGCCAAACTCGTGAATACCGTCGATGAAATGCTCCAAACCCTCATAGACATGGTGTAACCGTCGTCAGGAGGAAACGATGCGAATCAGTGCCAAAATCATGGCAGACAACATAAAAGCCAATCTGGCGAAGCAGAGCACTCAGTTGATGAAGACCCAATTGAAGATAGCGTCCGGGAAACGGATCAACCGACCTTCCGATGATCACATTGGCATCGGAAAAGTTCTCGGCTACCGGAGCACCCTCAGCACCATCGACCAGTATCGGGAAAACATTACCGATGCTCAGACGCGGGTGAAATACACGGAAACCATTTTAGGGCAGATTCATGACTTTTTGCGTGAAGCCAAAAGCATTGCGTCTTACCCGGGCACAGATGATAAAACGCCCATCGCTGAAGCAATCAAGGATATCCGCGATCAGACACTGGGTCTGGCCAACAGCAAGTATGGAAAGAATTACCTTTTTTCGGGCCACCTGAGCGACACCCCAGCCTTCGATTCGGCCACCTACGTCTACAATGGCGATGGCGGTTCACATCGGGTCACAATAGGGGACGGGATTACCGTAGAGCTCGAAGCCGACGGCAGCCAGATGTTTACCGAGAGCGGCGACAACCTGTTTCAGGTGCTCGACGACCTGCAAGTGGCGTTGACTGCCGACGACCCGGTGGCTATTCGGGCTGCAGTTGACCCGCTGGAACGGATCGGGGACCAGATTCAAATCGCAAGAGGGGGGCTCGCCTCGGATTACAAGCGGTTAGAAGCCACGAACGATTACTGGACCAGTTTTGGCAATTCAGTGGAAACCATGCGATCGGATGTGGAAGATGCCGATATCACCAAGGCCGCCATCGATATGCAGGTCCAGCAGACGGCCTACGAAGTCCTGCTGGCGACCGCTGCCCGAGTCGTTCAACCCACCCTGGTGGATTTTCTGAGGTAGGTCATTGGTAATTCGCCATGCCCTGGCGACGGGGAATGGTGCCGACGATGATTTCCACCCGTCGATTCTTGCGTCGGCCCGGTTCAATGTCGTTCTCCGCAATGGGCCGATACTCTCCAAAGCCCATTGTGGATAGCCGCTTGGGATCGATGGTGGTCTGGTCCAGCAGGAACTGGGCCACCGTGGCGGCCCGGGCGATGGAGAGTTTGAGGTTGGATTGAAACGGGCCGCCCGTGACGGGCACATTATCGGTATGGCCGGCAATGACGATGTCGCCGGCGGTTTCGCTTGTCAGAATCTGGCCGATTCGAAGGATCAAGGGTTTGAGTTCGGGCTTGATTTCGGCTTTTCCCGAGTCAAAGGTGCTCTCGCCCATCATGCGAATGACCAGTTGGTCTTTCTTGGCTTCGATTTCAATGTCGTCTTCAATTTTCCGGTAAAGCGCACCGAAATTCTCTTCAAGCTCTCGACCGATAAATTCTTTTACCCGCGTGGCAATGGCCTCCTGATCGAAATCCTTGGCAATCATCTTCAAGCCATGGCGAGGCGACTCGGAAACATTCTTTTTGCGTTGCATGCCAAAGGCTTTTTCCATGGATCCGGCGACCTGTTTGTACTTCTGGCGATCGATTTCTGAAAAGGAGAGCAGGAGCACGAAGAAGCAGAGCAGCAGGCTCATCAGATCGCCGAAGGTGGTCACCCACTTGGGGGCGCCTTTTTCACACGGGGGGCATTCGTGAATGTCGCTGCTCATCGTTTACCTGCTACTCGGTGTCTTTAGATTCAGCTTCAGACTGCTGTCGCTCTTTGGGTGAGAGGAAAATCTTCAGAGATTCCTCCAACACCATGGGGGAGACACCCCGGTTGATGGCAATGGCCGCCTCCACGATGATGCTTTTGTTCAGCCGCTCCTGCTCGCTTCGCAGGGCCAGCTTGTCGGCGATGGGCAGGGCGATGAGGTTGGCGATGACCGCGCCGTACAAGGTGGTCAACAGCGCCACAGCCATCGACGGCCCGATGCTGGACGGGTCCGCCATGGTGGCCAGCATTTGGACCAGGCCGATGAGCGTCCCGACCATACCGAATGCCGGCGCGGAATCACCCATTCCTTTAAACACATTCTGGCCGGTGGCATGCCGCTGCCCCATCAATCGGATATCCTTGTGGAGCATATCGGCGATCAACCCTTCGTCATACCCGTCGGACAGATATCTCAGTGCCTTGACGGAAAAGGCATCCGATGGATTCTCCTTCTCCAGGGCAATCAGCCCCTCTTTTTTGGCAATGCGGGTGAAGTCCACCATCTCCTTGATGATATTTTCCGGCGCTTCCATTTTTACCAGAAAGGCTTTCATGGCCACACTGATGGAGCCGATGACATCGGACATCGTGAATTTGATGAAGGTGGCTGCCAGGGTCCCGCCGACAACGATCAGCAGGCCGGGGATGTTAATAAAAACCAGGGCGCTGCCACCGATGACAATGGAGACCAGAATCAGAACGCTTCCGCTGACCAGGCCGATGATAGTTGCAAGATCCATTTAGCGCCTCACGGTAGATTTGCGAATCAGCACCTTGTTGGAGATGGCGCCAATGTTTTTGAAATGTTTGAGTTTGTCGATATTGTAGTCGTCCAGTTCGGTGTCGGCTGCCATGACAACGGCTCCGGTTTTCATGCGCACGTTGGCTGCGATCACCATACCGGCCGTCAAGTCGTCAAGTTCCTGTTCCTCTGCCATCTTTCGTGCCTGCTCATGCTGCTGTGCCACGTTGATTTCGAGCAGCAATGCCACTACCTGAGGCGACAGCTGGTATCCCCTGATCCGCTGCAGACGTTCTGGGATGCTGTCGAGGGCGACCTTGCCCTTGTGGATCATGTTGTCGTAAATGGAGGCCGCCGAAATAAGTTGGGCCCCGACAGGAATTTCATCACCGGTCAGTCCATCGGGAAAACCCTTGCCGTTGTATTGTTCGTGGTGCATGCGCACCAGCAGGGCGGCGGGCTTCATGATCTCTATTTCACCGATGATGCGGGCGCCCATAGCGGCGTGGGATTGGTATAACTGACGTTCATTTTCAACTATTTCCGTGCGGCGTTTGTTCCAGATGGATTTGGGAATGCCCACCATGCCGATGTCGTGGAGCAGGGCTGCCGTTTCGATGATGGGCGTTTCCGCGTCGCCCACACCGGGATGCAGACCGGCCAGTTTGACGGCCAGGTCGGCCGTCCGGCGGCAGTGTTCGCCCAATTCATCGTCAACAACTTCCATCATTCGGGAGAACATGTGGATGGTCTGGATATGGTTGGCGGTGATGATCTCGATTTTGCGGTTGAGCGTCCGCTCCAGGTTGACAATCCGCGTGCCAATCTCCACTCTGGCGTGCAAAGTGTCCATGTCGATGGGTTTGGTGATATAGTCGTCAACGCCGCTTTCCAGGCCGCGCACGATATCCGCTTTGGAATTCTGGAGGCTGATCCGTATCAGATAAACATAGCCGGATTCGTGGCGTTCTCGGATTCGGCGGCACAATTCAAGCCCGTCCATTCCAGGCAGCATCCAGTCGCTGATGACCATATCGACGGGCGTGCCGCAAATGGTTTCCCAGGCCGTGTTGCCGTCGGCCGCCTGATGCACCGTGTGGCCCCACGCACACAGACGTGATGCCAATCGCTTCATGGTGGCGGGGTCGTCGTCTGCGATCAGGATGTTCATGGTGTTATATGCTTGCGTACTTGCTGCATGGGTCTTTGGTAAAAACAGGCCTCGATTCAGATCTGGAGGCCTCGCCGGTGGCGTTAAACAGCGCATCGCCGAAAGCCCGCTTTGCTGTAAGTTCATATCGGCAGCCCCAATTAAAACTTAAGCAATCAATTTCAAGGATTTTCATCGCTTTCGCCGCACGGTTGCCGGCTGAAAAAACCGTGGATCTTCAGCGGCAAATGTCTGCTTGACAAGGGTGCTGCTGAACCGGTAGGAACAGAATTTCTGAGCCCTTTTCCACCCACTCGAATGATTCCATTGCTTGGGATGACAGGCGATGGAAGAGCCACAGGAGGCGCCGTCCATGGAAAAAGATTGCCTTTTCTGCAAAATTTCTCACGGCCAGATGGAAACCGACTTGCTGTTCGAGAACGACCATCTGGTCGTTTTCCGTGACATCAACCCGCACGCCCCCATCCATCTGTTGATCGTTCCCAAACGGCATATCCGCAGCATCAACGACCTGACCGAATCGGACAATCAGATTCTGGCAGAAATGATCATGACCGCCATGCAGATGGCCAAAAAGGAGAAGGTAAATACCTCCGGGTACAAGCTTCTTTTCAATGTAGAGAAAGGTGGCGGACAGGTGATCTTTCATCTCCACCTGCACCTGATCGGTGGATGGGACAAATAACTGAAAAGGACATCCAAATGCGGGTAGTGGTGATTATCCCATCGCGCTATGGTTCGATTCGATTTGATGGTAAACCGTTAGCCAACATCTGCGGCAAACCGATGATCCAGTGGGTCTGTCAACGGGCCATACAGGCCAAATGCATCCAATCGGTGCACGTGGCCACCGACGACAGCCGGATCCGGGACGCAGTAAATCGCTTTGGCGGCAGCGTCGTGATGACTTCCTCCAAATGCCGGTCCGGCACTGACCGGGTGGCCGAAGCCGCCGAACGGCTCGGTCTGGATCCGGGGGACATCGTGGTCAATATCCAGGGAGACCAGCCATTAGTGGATCCTCGGTGCTTTGACGCCGTGGTACAACCATTTTACGAGGACACGGCGGTAAAGATGAGCACGCTGGCCTTTGCCATTGTGGACAAGCGTGAGATCACCGATCCGAAGGATGTCAAGGTCACCTTCGACAACAACGGCGATGCGCTCTACTTCTCCAGAGCGACCATTCCCCATGGCCGGGACGGGTTGAACGGCTGCGAAATCTATAAGCATCTGGGTGTCTATGCTTATACGCAAGAATTTCTGGCGTGCTTTAAAGGGCTCTCGCCCGGGCGGTTGGAAGAGATCGAAAAGCTCGAACAGCTTCGGGCCATGGAGCACGGCCACCGTATTCGGGTGGTGGTGACGCCTTATGATTCTCCCGAGGTGGACCTGCCGGTGGACATCCAGCGCATTGAGGAGAAGATGGCGGGTATGGGGTTGTGCTGATCAACTGCTCAATTGATCGTCTGTTCCACGATATCAGTGGCGCCGGAATTGGGATCGAGCGGCAGGGGTGGCGTCGGTGAAGGCGCCGGGGCTGCGCCTGCCGACGATGAAGGGGATGCTTTCTGCGCCTGCGCATCCAGTCGCTGGTTCAATGCATCAATCTGCTTGCCAAAGGCAGCCAGTTTTTTCTCAACTTCACGAATTCGATCCTTGACCATCTCCTGAAGACCCAGCCGCTCGAGGCCCAGCGTTAAATCCATGGACTCCTTGCTCAGCTTTTCCAAGTCCAGCCGCTGGGTTTTCTTTTCGATGTCGGCAAGCCGACCCTGATCCTTTTTCAGGCCCTCCGCCATAAGCAGAATCTGGGCGGCCAACTCCTCGTCGAACTTGCTGAACGCAGTGTTGAGGTCTGCCATGTCCTTTTGCAAGGCGGCGACGGAGGCTCCTGTTTTGCTGGATATGGCAGCCACTGCTGATCGGTCCGCCTTGTCGTCAGTAATTTGTTTAAATTCGGTGGTGGCTTTTTTAAGGTTGATCTGCAGCGCGGCGGTGGCGGTTTCCAGCGCTTTGGACGTCTCGGTGAGTTGTTCCTCCATCTTGGCCTGTTTGAGGGATAGGTTGGAAAAACGGGATTCCAGGTCCTTGGATAAATTTTGGACGCCCATGGAGCCGGACGTTTGGGTATTGATGACCCGGTTTTTTATATCCAGATAGGCGATGACCAGAACAACCACCAACAGGCAGGGGATCAGCACGGCCACCAGTGTGACCCGCGTGCTCAGCTTCTCGATACGCAGATTATCTGCATCCGTAATATAGTTGGCGTCAGGCTCCGCTGCCGCACCGCGGATGGTGAATCGGGAGGTATCGTCTTGATGAGTCATGGTGTGGCTATTCCCATTCGATTGTGCTTGGTGGTTTGGAACTGATGTCGTATACGACGCGGTTGACGCCCCGGACTTCGTTGATGATCCGGTTGGAAATTTTACCCAGCAGCCGGTGGGGGAGCTTGGCCCAGTCTGCGGTCATGGCGTCTTTGCTGGTGACTGCCCGAATGGCAACGATGTTTTCATAGGTGCGGCCGTCTCCCATGATACCGACGCTTTTGATTGGCAGCAAAACGGCAAAGGACTGCCAGAGTTTGCGGTAATACCCGGATGCGCGAATCTCTTCCTGGAGCACTGAATCCACTTCCCGCAGCACATCCAGACGCTTTTTGGTGATTCCACCGATTACCCGGATGGCCAGCCCCGGGCCGGGAAACGGCTGTCTCCAGACCAAGTCGTCGTCCAACCCCAATGCTTTGCCCAGTTTGCGCACTTCATCCTTAAACAGATACTTTAAGGGTTCTACCAGCTTGAGTTTCATTTTTTTCGGGAGTCCTCCCACATTGTGGTGGGATTTGATTACCGCGGTGGGGCCGCCAAAAGCCGATTGGGATTCGATGATATCCGGATAAAGCGTACCCTGGGCCAGAAAATCGGCATTTTTTATTTTCAAGGCTTCGGCCTCGAATACATCCATGAACTCCTTGCCGATGATCTTGCGTTTGCGTTCCGGATCGGACACGTTGGAAAGGGCCTTGACAAAACGCGAGGCGGCCTTGACGAAGCGGATGTTTATTTTCAGGTGGCGTTTTAGTTTTTCTTTCAGCTGGACCGCCTCGTCTTTTCGCAGCAGGCCGTTATCCACGAAGATGCAAGTCAGGTTCTTGCCGATGGCTTGGTGAATCAAAAGCGCTGTCACGGACGAGTCGACGCCGCCGGAAAGGCCGAGGATCACCCTTTTATCACCCACTGTGTTCCTGATCTGGCTGACGGTGTCCCGGGCAAAGGATTTCATGGTCCAGGATGCTTTGCAGCCGCAGATGTCAAAAAGAAAGTTGTGGATCATTTTTTGTCCTTTGGCGGTATGTGCCACTTCAGGATGAAATTGAACGCCGAAGAACTTTTTACGGATGTTGGCCATTGCGGCCACTTTGGTGTTGGCAGTCGATGCGCTGACGGAGAAGCCTTTGGGCAGGTTGTCGATGGAATCACCGTGGCTCATCCAGGTGACCGTTTCTTTGCCGATGCCGGAAAAAAGCCCTTTTGGCTGCCTGGCGGTCAGGGAGGCAAAGCCGTATTCACGTTTGTCGGCTTTCTTGACTTTGCCACCGAGGGTGTCAACCATAAAATGCATGCCGTAGCAGATGCCCAGCACCGGAATGCCAAGGTCGAAAATGCCTGCGTCCACCCGAGGGCTGTCCTTTTCATAGATGCTGGATGGTCCACCGGAAAGGATGATGCCTTCGGGTGCCCAGGTCCGAATCTGGTCTGCGGTGACAGTCGGCGGCTCGATCTGGCAGTATACGCGGCATTCACGCACCCGCCGGGCGATGAGCTGGTTGAATTGGGATCCGAAATCGATGATGACAATCATGGTTGGTCTCCGGGCTAAAACGTTGCAAATACCCCACAATTCAGCAGATTGATCGGTTTCGGGGTAATACCATTATCAATTGAAAAAGGCAACCGGGCTGTCGTGCTTGTCGCTGCCCAGGATGCTGGGACCGGTTGTCGGCTGGACCGGGGCAATGAAGGCGGGGTTCGGGTTGATAAATTCGACGTCCCGGACTATACGTCACGACGTAACCATCGCTTCGGTGTTTAATGGGCGACCCGCAGACTCGCTGGGTTTGAGATGCAAACCATGAAAGCGTTTGGTTAAATATGCGTGTTGGCAAGCTGGGAAAAGTTGGGTGCTGTCTGGCCATGCTCATCGTGATTTCAGGATGCGATTCCCCCCTGACGCAAAATGATCTCGAGGCACTGCTGTCCAGGGGCGAAATAGTGCTGATTACACGCAACAATTCTGCGTGCTATTATGAGGGCCCCCATGGTCCCGCTGGATTTGAGTACGAATTGGCAAAGGCGTTTGCCGATCATCTGGGTGTGGACCTCCGCATATCAATCATTGAGGATGAAATCGATATGATTGCCGCCCTCAAAGCCGGTCAGGGCGATATCATCGCCCCCGGCGTTCCCTTTGGCAGCCAGTCGGCCAGACTGCTTTCGCTGGGGCCGGGTTATCTGGAGGTGGAACAGCAGGTGGTGGGGCATCGCGGCGGTCCGGACATCCAAAACAAGAAGGCGCTCGAGGCATACACGCTCTGGATGACCGGCAGCAGCGCCCGTATCGAATATCTGGAGGAACTGCGCGTTATTTATCCCGGCATCAACTGGCAGATCCTGACGGCATACAACGCCGAGGATCTGCTCCAGATGGTCTGGAACCGCTCCCTGCCGCTTACGGTCGTGGACTCTAACATCATGTCCATGAACCACCACTATTATCCGGAACTGAGTGTCAAGCTGACCCTGGGCCTTCCCCAGAAACTGACATGGGCCACGGATCCACGCAACCGTCGATTGAGGCAGGCCATCGCCAACTGGTTTGACCAAAAAAAGACCCGGGAGACCATCAAAGGCCTTATCGAGCACTATTACAGCCATCTGGAATCCTTCGACTACGTAGACCTGGCCAGGTACCGTCGCCGAATCAAAGTCCGGCTTCCCAAATATCGGACCTATTTCGAGGCGGCGGCCAAAAAATACAAGCTGGACTGGAGACTCGTCGCTGCCCAGGCGTATCAGGAGTCGCATTGGAACCCTCGCGCAAAGAGCTATACGGGTGTACGGGGGATCATGATGCTCACCCGCGAAACGGCGGCGTCCTTGGATCTGGAAAACCGAATGGACGTTGAGGCCTCAATTTTTGCCGGCACCCGCTATCTGGCCCGTCTGCACCGACAGGTCGGCAAGTCGGTGCCCGAACCTGACCGCACGTTCATGGCATTGGCTGCCTACAACATTGGATTCGGCCACCTGCAGGACGCCAGGCAATTGGCCCGCCGGCTGGGGAAGCCGGAAAACAGCTGGCATGGCGTCCGGTCGGTATTCCCGCTGTTACAGCAGAAAAAATATTACCGTACCCTTGAACATCGTTATGCGCGTGGAAATGAAGCGGTCATGTATGTAGACCGTATCCGGACCTATTACAAAATGCTCCAACCGAGCTTAGATGCCTTGGCCGCCGATTCGGCCAAGGCTGGTGGGCTGCCGGTGTTTCCTTGATCAGCCCTCAATAGGCCTTTTTCTGTCTATCGCGTCTCGGCGGTTAGTGACCGGCGATACGATTTGCACAACGGCCATGAATGTGGTAGAGACGGCCACCGGCGGCACTCGCCCTGCAGGTTTAACCATTCAGGAATGCTCAAGATAATGCCAGGCACCATCGTTCAGATATATGAAATCCAGACGCCGGATGAAGCCCGGGCCATGATCGGCTTGGGTGTGGATCACATCGGCAGCGTGATTACATCGTGCCACAATCGGCACGACCCGGTCGTCCGTGAAACCGTGGCCGTGGTCAGGAAGATGGGGGCTGTCAGCAGCCTGATTCCGCTTTTTTCAAACCCGGATGCGGTTTTCGATACCCTGGACTATTATCGGCCCCATATCGTCCATTTTTGTGACCGGCTGGATGACCACGGCAGCCGTTCGGTCCATGCGGCGCTTCAGCTGCAGTCGGCGGTCAAACGACGGTTTCCAGACATTCATGTCATGCGCTCCATTCCCATCGGTCAGACGGCGCAAGCAAACCGGGATGCCGTGTTGGCGCTGGCTGCCCGGCTGGAACCACTGAGCGACTATTTTTTAACCGACACGATGATCGTCGGGGCGTCGGGGGCGGCCGATGACGACCAACCGGTGGCCGGATTCGTCGGCATCACCGGGCTTACCTGCGACTGGTCGGTGGCCGCAGAACTGGTGGCCAAAAGCCGAATCCCCGTGATTCTGGCCGGGGGCATCTCACCGGAAAATGTAGCCGACGGCATTCTGCAAGTTCGGCCTTTTGGGGTGGACAGCTGCACCTGCACCAATGCCGTGGACGAATCCGGGCGTCCGATTCGTTTTAAAAAGGATCCGTCACGGATCAACGCCCTGGTATCTGAAACCCACCGGGCAGATGCCATGCCCAAGGATGGGAACCGGATAACAACGACATGACACTGTGGTGAAACAAATAAACCGCGGATCTGAGCACCTGCGTGCACTTAAGTCGGACCCTGCCATTCACGAACCCCAAGAAAGGTTGAAAACCATATGTACGAGAGCAGTGATTTACGAAAAGGACTGAAGATAGAGATCGACGGTGATCCATATGTGATCGTCCAATTTGAATTTGTAAAACCGGGAAAGGGGCAGGCCCTTTACAAATGCCGGCTCAAGAACATGGTCACCGGTTCGCAGTTCGACAAAACCTACCGGTCCGGTGAAAAATTCAAGGAAGCCAATCTGGAAGCGGTGGAGATGGAGTATCTCTACTTCGATGGGAACACTTACTGTTTCATGAACTCCTCAAACTATGAACAGGAATTCTTGACCGAGGCGCAATTGGGTGACGCCAAGGCCTTTCTCAAGGAAAACACCGTGTGCAACGTCCTCATGTTCGATAAAAAGGCCCTGGATATCTCGCTGCCCAATTTCGTTGAGTTGACCATCACTGAGGCCGAACCCTGGGCCAAAGGCGATACCGCCGCCGGATCCACCAAACCGGCCACCCTGGAAACCGGTCATGTGGTTCAGGTGCCGCCATTTGTCAACGAGGGCGAAACCATCCGCATTGACACACGCACCGGACAGTACGTGGAGCGGGTCAAGTAATATCGATCAGTCGGCCTTGGATCCGGGGGCCTGCACCAGGTAGCGTTTGATCCGGTTGCCATCCATCTCCATGACCACCACCTGGTGGCCGTCGATGGTGAAGGCTTCATCTTCTTCGGGAATCCTGCCGATCCTGTCTAAAATGAACCCGGAAAAGGTGTCATATTCTCTAGATTCACGGATGTGCATGCCGGTCTTTTCGTTGACCTCCTCGATTTCCGATTTGCCCAGGACCACCCATTCCTTGGGCTTTTTACTGATGATGTGCGGCTCCTCTTTGTCCGTTTCGTCCCGGATTTCGCCCACCAGCTCCTCCAGTGCGTCTTCAAGGGTAATCAAGCCGGAGACGCCGCCATACTCGTCCACGATGATGGCCATGTGGTTTTTGCGGGTTTTGAATTGGTGCAGCATCCGGTCCAGTTTCTTGTTTTCGGGTACGAAATAGGGGGGGCGCATGATGGCCCGAACGTTTACCGGCGTCTCCGATGTGGCCTGGTGCATGAAGATGTCCTTGATATTCAAAATGCCCACGACGTGATCGATGTCGCCTTCGATCACCGGAATTCGGGTAAAACCGGATTCGGCGATGGCCTTGAAATCGATCGGCGCGTCGGCATCCACCACAAACATGTCGGCCCGTGGGGTCATGATCTCCGACGCATTGGTATCGTCCAATTCGAAGACGTTGTGGATCATTTCACGCTCTTCTTCCTTGATTTCTCCCTGCTCCTCCACCACCTCAACAAAAGTGATCAATTCCTCTTCGGTAGCTGACGGCGTCTTGCTCATCCTTCCGGTGAGGCGGGGAATGAAATTGAGAAACACGATGATCGGGAAAAAGATGATCGACATCCAGTAGATGGGATAAATCGTCAGCTTGGCCAAGAGGATGTTGTTGCGGGTGGCAAAGGATTTGGGAATCACCTCGCCGAACACGAGAATCAAAAAGGTCATGATGCCGGTGGACAGGCCCACGGCATAATTGGCGGACATGTTGATCGTCAGCGATGTGGCGATGGCCGATGCGGCTACATTGACCACGTTGTTGCCGATCAGGATGGTGGTCAGCAGTTTGTGGGGATCATCTTTCATGCGCTTGATCAGTTGATGAGACCGGATGTTCTCCTTGGCCATGTGCCTCGCGCGGGTCTGGCTGATGGAGAACAGGGCGGTCTCCGCGGATGAAAAAAATCCGGAAAGCAACAATAGGATGAAAAGAAGAAAAAACTGATTCACCATCATCCGCTGACTCCTGCACCGGTGATGCCGTCGCGCGGATAACTAAGATTCCGGTGGCTGTAATGAAAAATACGAGAAGCAAAACAAATACGGAGATTACCCAGAAAACCGGAACCTGGGCCGGGTAAAAAAGGGTCGTCCAACGTTATGGCCTTCCTCTTGAAATGGGAGATGATATCATGCGATAGTGGCCCTTCCCGGCAAAGGGGGGGACCTTTTTTGGGTGAGGTATTGTCAATCGCTGCCTTAGGGTTAACGAATGCGGAACGGTCATCGCCTTTAACACCTACTATAGCGTATTTTTTCAGTTTTTCAAGCCCCTATGCACACAATAATGAAATCTGCGGTTAGATTGCGGTGATCGAACCATGACTGACGGCTCTCTGATCGACGATTACATCAACGCACTCAAGGCTGCCAGCGCAGTTGACGGCCAGGTGGTTTATCACCGTGAATTTGCGGCCAGCGAGCCCACCTTCGGTGAAACCCGAAGGCCTTGGCCGGAACCGATTGACCGCCTGCTTGCAGCCATGGGGATCGATCGGTTGTATGCCCACCAGGCCCAAACCATCGACCGGGTGCGGACGGGGATCCATACGGTAGCCGCCACCCGGACCGCCTCAGGCAAGACCCTGACCTATGCACTGCCGGTTTTCGAGACCGTTATTGCGGATGCGTCAGCCTGCGCCCTGTTCATCTACCCCTTGAAGGCCCTGGCTCAGGATCAACGCAAAGCCATCGACAGCATGTCCAGCCACCTGCCCGACGTCAACCTTCGGGCGGACATATACGACGGCGACACATCTGCCTATCGGCGCAAGAAAATTCGTGACAAACCGCCCCACATCCTGATGACCAACCCTGAAATGGTTCATCTTTCGGTTTTACCCCATCACGACCGATGGTCCGACTTGCTCTCCAGAATCCGGTTCGTGGTGGTGGACGAGGTGCACACCTACCGGGGAATCCTGGGTTCGCATATGGCCCAGGTATTCCGTCGCCTGCGACGAATGTGCAGCCATTATGGTGCAGCGCCCACCTTCGTGTTCACGTCGGCCACCGTTGCCAATCCGGACGAGCTGGCCACGCAGTTGACCGGGTTGCGCGTTGAAACCGTTACCCAGAGCACAGCCGGCAACGGGCGGCGTCACCTGATCATGATGGATCCGGCGGACGGTTCATTGGCGGCAACGGTGATGCTGCTCAAGGCAGCCGTGAACCGTGGACTTCGCACCATCGTTTACACCCAGTCCCGCAAGTTGGCGGAGTTGCTGGCCATCTGGGCGAAACACCGTTCCGGTGGGCTCGCCGAACGCATCAGTGCCTACCGCGCCGGATTTTTGCCTGAAGAGCGGCGCGAAATCGAGTCCAAACTCGCTTCCGGAGAACTGCTGGCGGTGATTACCACCAGTGCCCTGGAACTGGGCATCGATATCGGCAGTCTGGATCTATGCATATTGGTCGGGTACCCCGGTTCAATTGTTGCCACCTTGCAGCGCGGGGGTCGGGTGGGGCGCAGCGGTCAGGATTCGGCGGTGGTACTGGTGGCCGGAGAGGATGCCCTGGATCATTATTTTATCAACAATCCGGAGCAACTGGTGGTTCGCCAGCCGGAAGCGGCCGTGATCAATCCCTATAACCCGGATGTCGTGTCACGGCATCTGGTTTGCGCCGCAGCTGAACTGCCTTTGATGATCGGTGACCCCATGCTGGCACCCGAACCGATGAAAGCCTGCCTCCGGCAGACCATCGCATCCGGTGGGCTTTATCTGAGCGCCGACGGCACCGCCTGCTTTTCACCGATGAAAAATCCGCACCGATTCGTGGATCTACGGGGGGCGGGTGCCCGGTTTGCCATCATCGAGGCGTCCAGCAACACCCCCTTAGGTGAAATCGACGGAATCCGCGTTTACCGGGAAACCCATCCCGGTGCCGTCTATCTGCATCGTGGCCGATCCTTTATGGTGGAGTCCCTGGATCCGGAAACCCGTAAGGTTTTTGTCGCGCACACCCGGGTTGATTTTCACACCCGCGTGAGATCTCATAAAGAGACCCGGATCCTCGAGGTTGTTGACCAAAAGCCGGTTTACGGAGCCATGATGGCCGTCGGACGCCTTCGGGTCACCGAGCAGGTCACCGGCTATGACCGTATACAAACTCGAACCGGCAAGGTGCTGGAGCGGGTCCCGCTCGATCTGCCGCCCATGGTCTTCGAAACCCAGGGACTATGGTTTGCGGTTCCGGAGGCGGTGACCGCCATGGGGGAAAAGGCCTGGGTCCACATCATGGGGGGACTGCATGCCATGGAGCATGCGGCCATCGGCGTCTTTCCCCTTCTGGTGCTCGCCGACCGAAACGATCTGGGGGGCATTTCCACCCCCTTTCATCCCCAGTTGGAAAGTGCCGGCATCTTTATCTTTGATGGACTGCCCGGGGGCAGCGGGCTCTGCAGCCAGGCCTTCTCCAATGGCACCGACCTGCTGGACGCCACCTTTTCGGCCATATCCACCTGCCCTTGTGAAACCGGATGTCCCAGTTGTGTCCATTCTCCCAAATGCGGATCCGGCAACCGCCCGATCGATAAGGCAGGGGCGATTTTTTTATTGAAGACCCTGATTTCCGCAAAGGCCTCGCCCGCCCCCTCGTTGATTCCTGGGCCGATGGTTGTCCAGGAAGAAAAGGCGACGGATGACGCCCCACTGGTCAAGGATGCCATGCATGAGGCCATTCGCTACGGGGTGCTGGACATCGAAACCCAACTGTCCGCCCAGGAGGTGGGCGGTTGGCACCATGCGTCGCGGATGCGGGTCAGTTGTGTCGTGCTTTACGATTCACAGTCGGATAATTTCTTCGAGTTCGTCGAAGGTCAGGTTCCCATGTTGCTGGATCACCTTCAACAGCTGGACCGGGTGATCGGGTTCAATATCAAACGTTTCGATTACCGGGTACTCTCCGCATACACCGAACTTGATTTTCGTAAGATCCCGACCCTGGATATCTTGGAAAAGGTGAAGGACCAACTGGGGTACCGGCTCTCTTTGGACCACCTGGCATCGGTTACCCTGGATGCCGGAAAAACGGCGGACGGGTTGGATGCCCTGAGGTGGTGGCGGGAAGGAAAAATGGCAAAAATTCTCGAATACTGCCGATCGGATGTGGCCATCACCCGCGACCTGTATCGGTTCGGCCGGGAAAACCGATACCTGCTGTTTCAGAATAAAGCCAAACAAATCGTACGGTTGCCGGTGAACTGGTGACGGTTCCCTAAAACGGCCGATATCTGCGTTACGCTTCATCCCTCGTCTCTGCGGCGTACGTTCAGTACGCCTCACTCCTCGGGATTCCCAAGCCTGAATCTCGACCCTTTTACGAAACCGTCGGAAGGGATTTTTTTCAGTTTTATCACTGTTTCCGCCGTGCTTTCATGCTACCCGGGAACCCAGGCGGCGGAAAAGGCCAGCAGAAACTGGGCGACGTAGTACAGGGGCAGTCCCACCACTCGGTTGACAGGGGAGTCGACCACGAAGCGCTGCCGGGCCACGAAAAGATCTGAAATATAGAACAGGATGTCTCCGCCCAGGCAAAACCACAGGGCGATGATAATCAGACCGGAAAAAGCCGTATTATGGTCCGGCTGAAGGGTCCAGGCAACGATGAACAATAGGGACAGCGGTGTTTTGAACAGGAGAATCCATTTGGGCTTTTCGGTTTTCTCCGCGTTGATCAGCCCCACCAGAAGCACCACGGCCAGTCCCAGAACGATATAGATAACCATAAGTAAAAATTATCTTAATCCTTGAACCATTGTTTTTAATGCCGGCAAAAAAACAAAAATAATAGACCAATCCCAATCACCAAAAGCCAAATCACAAACAAATCACAATGCCTAAATGCAGACTGCACAGTCACCGAGGCGCATAGGCGGTCGGGTCGGGTACACCGGCAGTCGCAAACCCGTTCTTGCGAAGAATGCATGAATCGCAGCCTCCGCAGGCCAGTCCCTGGGGAGACGGGTCATAACAGCTGTGGGTCATCCCGTAGTCCACCCCCAGCGCGGTTCCTGCAAGGATGATCTGGGCCTTGGTCATGTCGATCAGCGGCGTGTGAATGCGGTAGCGTCCCTTGCCCTCGATGGCGGATTTGGTGGCCAGGTTGGCCATGGTTTCAAAAGCCAGGATGTATTCTGGGCGACAGTCGGGGTATCCACTGTAATCTACGGCGTTGACGCCGATGAAAATATCCCAGGCGCCCAGCACCTCGGCCCAGGCAAGGGCGTAGGACAGGAATATCGTGTTGCGTGCAGGCACATAGGTGACGGGAATCGCTTGGGCCATAAGGGATTCGCTGCGGGCTTTGGGCACGGCGATATCATCGGTCAGGGCTGAACCGCCGATCGGCTTCAGATCCACCCGGGTAACCAGGTGGCGTTCCGCACCTGCAGCAGCGGCCACCTTTTCGGCCGCCCGGATCTCGCATACGTGTCGCTGCCCATAGTCGAAGCTGAGGCTGTATATCGCAAACCCCTGGCCGGCAGCCAGGGATAGAACGGTGCTGGAATCCAGACCGCCGCTGGAAAGAACCACTGCTTTTTTGGTTTTAATCATGGTATTTTAAATAAACTATGTAATGTTTTGAATTAACTTTTTTTTCGTTCTCAAACCCCCCGCTCCTGATTCGGCCAGATCAACCGATGCAGCTGCAGCTGAAGCCGGGCCTCGATTCGGGCCCCAAGCATCCACGCTGCCAGCCGATCCGGCGTCAACCGGCCGGATACCGCCGAGAACAGGATGCGATCCGTCGGCAGGATCGCCGGTAAACGGGGCAGCAGCCGGGTTGCGAAAAGAAAGTCGTCGTGATCGCCGATGACGAATTTGACTTGATCATGGGCGGTCAGCCGCTGCAGATTGGCTGTATCGTTTTTCGTATGTTCTCCACTGGACGGGCACTTGATGTCCATGATCCGGCTGCAGCGGCGATCCACCCGATCGATGTCCAAGGAACCGTTGGTTTCCATTAATAGGTGATAACCGTCGCCAAGCAGGGCATCAACCAGCGCCGGTGTAAGGTTCTGGGCCAGCGGCTCTCCACCGGTTATCTCAACCCAGTCGCAACCGAATGTTGCCACCTGATCGACAATTTGGGCAACGGTCATGGGGTCCCCCGCATCAAATGCATATCGGGTGTCGCAATAGCGACATCGCAGGTTGCATCCGGTCAGACGCACGAACACACAGGGCAGCCCGGCATAGACGGACTCGCCTTGAATACTGTAAAAGATTTCATTGACCGTAAGGATCATGTTATAATGACGCCATGCCGTTTTTCAGCGCTGCACACCAGCCGGCCATGTATAGCAAGGTGATTGGTGTTAGTAAACCATCCTCTGACGATGCGATCGAGGTCAACCATGCAGATTTACCGTCTCGACAACGTGATCCAACCCTATGCCTGGGGATCGAAAACAGCCATTGCCCAGATGATCGGTCAGCCCAACCCTGCCCAAAAACCCCAAGCGGAGCTGTGGATGGGCACCCACCCCAAAGGTCCCTCCATGGTGGTTTCCGGTGACGATCGGGTCCCGCTCCAGCAGTTGATCGACCGGCAACCCATTGACATTTTAGGCCGGTATGTCGTCAGGCGGTTCGGGCATGCCCTGCCGTACCTGTTCAAGGTGCTGGCTGCCGCCCAGCCGCTTTCCATTCAGGCGCATCCCAGCAAACGCCAGGCGATAGAGGGGTTTAACAGGGAAAATCGTGAAGGCAAGGCCTTGGATGCGCCGGACCGCAACTACCGGGATGACAACCACAAACCGGAAATTATCTGTGCCTTGACCCCATTTTGGGGATTGAACGGATTTCGGCCGCCGGCTGAAGCCGCCGACCTGTTAGCGCCGGTATGCCCCCATGACCTCAATGATGCACTCCGGTGTCTGAAAACGCAACAGGGTCAGGGGCTCAAAACTTTTTTCGAAGCCATGATGACACTCTCCGTCGATACGCGCAAGGCTGCGGCCCAGGAGGTTCTTTACAAGGCCAGGCCTTTGGCGGGCACATCGCCGCTCTACCGGTGGATGGTCGATCTGGCCCGCGCCTATCCGGCGGATATGGGGGTCCTGTCCCCGGCGCTATTTAACCTGGTCTGCCTTGAACCCGGGCAGGCCATGTATCTGCACGCCGGACAGCTCCACGCCTACCTGGATGGCGTGGGAATTGAACTGATGGCCAATTCGGACAATGTACTCCGGGGCGGGCTGACACCCAAGCACGTAGACGTGCCGGAACTGCTCAGCGTTGTCCGGTTTGAGGAAACCGCAATCCAGATTCTCGACCCGATGCCGGTGGGCCCGGCTGAATCGGGCTACGATTGCCCGGCCGAGGAGTTTTCACTCACCGTCATCCGGCCCGCGAACGGTCAGCCATACGTTTCGCCCTCCGTCAGAAGCGTAGAGATGCTCTTGTGCACGGCCGGAGAAGGACGAATTGATGCGGGTGGTCAAGGAGCGCGCCTGACCGTGAAAAAAGGAGACAGCTTCCTGATCCCAGCCGGCCTCCAATCCTATTCAATTGGCGGTAAAGTCATCGTTTACAAGGCGGCTGTTCCGCTGTTGAATCGATAATTACCCACATCCCGGGCAAATGCGTCGAAGTCTTTTTCCCGAAGGAAGGTTGAGATCAGGGCGGCCAGCGCATCGGCCGTGTCCACCCGATACCGTCCGTTTTTATCCGGTCCGGCCATCTTTTTTGAATTGGCCACCACCGCCTGAAGGGATGCCGCGGACAGTTCAATATTTATGTGAACCCTCACTAATGGGCTGCTTTCCGGCATGGTTAAACCTCATTCGCCACCGGTTGTTCCGGTCCTGGCCGTTCAATGGTTAAAATGCGGGCGATGGACAGCGTTCCCAGATCAGGGTGGGGCTGACCGGTTCCGGCTGCCTGTGGAAGGTCCGAGAGCCGGGTGAAAAAATTGCGCAAAAACCGGCCTTGGCGATCAACACCCACCACCACCTGATCGATGAGTTTTCTGGGCAACTGGGCTACGGCATTTCTGGTGATCCAGATTTCCCCTTTACCGGCAACGGCGGACAGGTGTGAAGACTGATCAAACGTCCCGCCGGGGAGCGCGGATTCCATGCAGCCGGTCGGTGCTGATGTCGTCAGTTCATCCGTGCCGTGGCTGATGCCCATATTCATGCGGATCTCGTCTGCCCAACCCTGTTGTGCCTTCAGCTTTTCTTCGATCACACGCATCTGTCGGTTCATCCGGGTTGCACAGCAGATGGCGCTGAAGACGGGGTTTCTTCCGGCGTTTTTAGTAAACAGGTAGTCGATTTGCGCACCACCGCTGCCCGCCCGTTTGCCGCCGAAGGAACTGACAACGCTATCGCTTTCATCCCAGATTCGATGCATCATTTTGAAGAAAACCACGGGAAGCATGGTCTCTGCGATGCGGTGAGAATCGTTGAGCCGTAGGGACAAGATACAGATCGCCGCTTTTTCATCGCCGGGTCCGCTGTCGGTGACGGCAGATTCCGTTTCCCCTTGGCCGGTTAACGCAGCGTGCCATGGATCCTGCCGGAGCAGAAAGAGTGTCCCTTCCTTGAATTGCATGCCGAACATGCGCAGGGGTGATTGGCTGGCCTGGTCCTTTTGTCCGATGATGCAGCTGTCTACCAGAAACGGGTGGATGGATGGGGCACGGGCGGTCTCGTCGTCTGTGGTGGGGAGGTGTTTCCTGGAGATGAAGACGGTTTCGCGATCAAAGGTGTCCTTGGCGGTGGAGCGGCGCAACAGGATATAGACGAATGAAAACAACGCCTGCCAGTCGCCAAGCGAAGCCTTGATGGCCGGCCTGAGCAGCAGGTTGAAGATATTACCTGCATCTGCGGAAGGCAACTCCTGGGCCAGGGCAAGGGAAAAGGCATCTGTGCCGCCGGGGCTCATCCACACGACGGAGAGTTTTTTGTCCACAAAAAACGACGGCGCTTCAATTTGGTCCGGTGAAAGGGACAGCGGACCAAATATCGCCTGAGCGGCCAGGGACGAGCGACCTTCAGAACCTTTTTTACCGGCGGATTCGAATCGATTGCCGGGTGATTCAGCGGACGAGGCGGTTTCCGATGGCATCTGATTCCGCGCCGGTTTGGCAGACGTTTTGAATTGTTCTGCGATCGGGTCCATGGGATGACCGGAAGGGCCGTTGTGCTCTGACATGCGGGTTCGTTCCTGTATGGTATTGGCAGTGTGTGCGGCCGTGTCCGGTCTTTCGGATCATGAGAGAGAAGGCCGCGCGGCATCGGATCATTTTATCCGGGAATCGGAGAAAATCGTCAAGGGAAAAAGATCGCAGAACGTCGCCCATCATTCCAGCGGAATCTGCATCGCATTGACAATCAACAGGTTATCTCATAAACACGGAACAGCAAATATGTTGCCGCCAGTGTTAACGTGGATACCCAGGCCCTGAAGATGAATGACTACCAGCAGGAACAACTCGACGCGTTGAAAACCGTCAGACGCGGACTCGGGCAACTCGGCGGCGCAAAACGGGTTGAGCTTATCGAAGCCATCCGTGATTATATGCAATTCAGACAATCGACGGATCGCTTTTTAAAGCGACATTTCAGCGACGTGTGCACCCATACCTGTTACCTGAGCCACACCAGTGCCTGCTGTTCCAAGGATGGCATCATCACTTTTTTTGCCGACACGGTGGTCAACGCACTGCAGGCCACACCGGCGCAGCTGGATCGGTTGGAGACGGTTTTGAACCGGGTCAACTGGGGGCATCGATGCGTCTATCTCGGCAGCCATGGCTGCATGTGGACGGTTCGGCCGGTGGTCTGCGCCATGTTCCTCTGCGACCGGGCCATGCAGGCCGTTTTCAGCGACGACCCCGAAGCGAAAAAGCAATGGGAGTCACTTCGCCGGCAGGCAAAAGCATTCAAATGGCCGGACCGGCCGGTGCTGTTTGACCATCTGGAACGGGTGTTTCTTGATCTGGGTTGCCAGTCCACGCTCATGCACCTCAACCTGAGCCCGGGCCTGCTGAGAATAAAAAAAAATGCCGGGCTCATATAAAATCAGGCGACCCGATCAGAATGGGCCGCCTGAACCGCGATAGCGAGCGCACTGGAAATCGATTTTCATCCTTACGGTGAGCCCACCCTGCAGCTTGCCGCGGTGGGCTCAAATGATTTTATCGGCCACCGTCGGTTAGTCGGTTGCCTGCGCAATCATCTTACGAATCACGCAGGGAAGAATCCCGCCGTTTTCAAAATATTCCACGTCCACCTCCGTGTCCAACCGTGAAGTGACCGTAAAATTGATTTCCCTGCCATCTGCCTTGACGGCCTTGACGGCCAGCTGCTTTCGGGGCGTCATGCCGTCGATCCCGGCGATGGTGAAGATTTCCGAACCATCCAGCCCCAGGCTTTGCGCGCTGTCCCCGTCGGAAAAAACCAGGGGCAGCACCCCCATGCCCACCAGGTTGTTGCGGTGGATGCGCTCATAGGACTGAGCGATGACCGCCTTGATGCCCAGCAGGGTGGTCCCCTTGGCGGCCCAGTCCCGTGAAGAGCCGGTGCCATATTCCTTGCCGCCCAATACGACCAGCGGGGTGCCTTCGGCCGCGTAGGCCATGGCCGCGTCGTAGTTGGTCATTTCCGCCTTTTCGGGATATTTCAGGGTGAAACTGCCCTGCTTGGGGGTCACCAGCTGGTTTTTGATGCGGATGTTGCCGAAGGTTCCGCGCATCATCACTTCATGGTTGCCCCGGCGGGAACCGTAAGAATTGAATTGGTCTGCGGCAACGCCGTTTTCGATCAGGTACCGGCCTGCCGGATAATCTTCGGGAATGGCACCGGCCGGCGATATGTGGTCGGTGGTGACCGTGTCCCCCAGCAGCAGAAGGCAACGGGCGTCGGTGATATCCCCCGGTTGTTGCGGTGTCAGGGAGAATCCCTCGAAATAGGGCGGGTTTTTAATGTAGGTGGAGGCGTCGTTCCAGGCAAAGGTGGTGCTTTGGGCAACGTTCAGGGCTTCCCAGAAACGATCGCCGTCGAAGATGCGTGCGTATTCCTTTTCGTAAAACGCTTTTTTAACATGGGTTTTGGTCAGCTCGGCGATCTGATCGTGTGATGGCCACAGGTCTTCCAGATAAACGGGTTCGCCGTTGGGATCGATGCCCACCGGTTCTAAGGTCAGGTCGATGTCCACCCGGCCGGCCAGCGCAAAAATGACGACGAGCATGGGTGAAGCCAAAAAATTGGATTTGATGTTCTGGTGGATGCGGGCTTCGAAATTGCGGTTGCCGGAAAGCACGGCCGCCACGTTCAAATCGTTATCTTTGATGATCTTCTCGATGTCCGGGTGCAGCGGGCCGCTGTTGCCGATGCAGGTGGTGCAGCCGAAAGCGGCCAGATGAAAGCCCAGGGCGTCGAAGTAAGGCACCAGCCCGGCTGCTTCCAGATAATTCATGACCACTTTGGATCCCGGCGCCAGGGAGGTTTTAACAAAGGGCGGCACCTTGAGGCCTTTTGCAACGGCGTTCTTGGCGATGAGGCCGGCCCCCATGAGCACGTGGGGGTTGGAGGTGTTGGTGCACGAGGTGATGGCGGCAATGACGATGTTGCCGTCACCGATTTTCAGCGGCCGTCCATCGAGCTCCATGTCGAACTGGCGTTGGGTCACCGGGTGGCAGCGTTTGGCGCGCACGGTTTTGCAGCCGGATTCATCGTGAAATTCAGATATGCGCTTGACTTCGGCATCCCGGTCGTATTCGCAGCCGAGGATATCGGCAAAGGTTTTTTTGAGATCCGGCAGGGAGATGCGGTCCTGGGGGCGGGCAGGGCCGGCCACAGATGGCTGGACCGTCGCCAGATCAAGCGTCACCACCTGGGAGAACGCCGGATCCGTTTCACCGGTGTAGAACATGCCCGTGGCCTTGGTGTAGGCCTCGACGATCCGTGCGCGGTCGCCTCTGCCGGTCAACTCGAGATAGTCAAGGGTCTTCTCGTCGACCGGGAAAAATCCCAGGGTGGCCCCGTATTCCGGTGTCATGTTGGCGATGGTGGCCCGATCGGTCACCGACAGGCTTTTCATGCCCGGACCGAAATACTCTACGAATTTTTCGACCACATTGACCTTGCGCAGCATCTCGGTGATGGTGAGCACCAGGTCCGTGGCGGTGACGCCCGCTTTCAGTGTTCCGGTAAGTTGGACGCCGATCACCTCAGGGATAGACATGTAGTAAGGCTGACCCAGCATGACTGCTTCGGCTTCGATGCCGCCCACGCCCCATCCCATCACGCCGATGCCGTTGATCATGGGGGTGTGGGAGTCGGTGCCCACCAGCGTGTCCGGATAAGCGACCGCCTTGCCGCCCTCATCCTGGGTGATGACCACCCGGCCGAGATTTTCCAGGTTCACCTGGTGGCAGATGCCGGAGTTGGGGGGCACCACCTTGAAGTTGGAGAAGCTTTTCTGTGCCCATTTGAGCAGCTCATACCGTTCGCTGTTGCGGCTGTATTCGAGCGCCACGTTTTTCTCCAGCGAGTCGTCGGTGCCGAAGCAGTCCACCTGGATGGAGTGATCCACCACCAGCTCCGTGGGGACCAGGGGGTTGACCCGCGCCGGGTCTTTACCCATGGCCTTCACCGCATCGCGCATGGCGGCCAGGTCCACCACTGCCGGCACGCCGGTGAAGTCCTGCATGAGTACGCGTGCCGGGTGATAGGGGATTTCAACCGGCGACGCATAGGTCTTTTGCCAGCCGACGATATTGGCCAGGTCCGCTTCCGTGACCACCCGGCCGTCGAGTTTTCGCAGCAGGTTCTCCACCAGGATCTTGATGGAAAAGGGCAGTTTCTCAATGGATGCACCGGTGTCGGCGGCAAACTGATTGAAATCAAAGAAAGTGATGGTTTTTCCATCGACCTGGAGCGCCTTCGCATAATCCGTGTTTTTCATGGCAAGGTCCTTTTCGGAGGTTGAATGGAACTCGAAAATGATCGAATGAACAAAAAGGAACGAATGGTCCGAAACGATATTATTTTGGAAATGGGGAGCAATAACGATCGGTCAGGTCTTTCTAAACTAAAGAAAATCGATTGGCAGGGCAAGAAAAAAAGGAAGAAAAACGACCGACAGGAAACCAGGGACCGACGCACGGGAATTCCAGAAATCTGTTTTAACGTCACCATGAGTATTGGCCCTTGACAAAAATCCAACCATGGAACATGTGGAGGACCCATAGCCGTTCACAGGTTCAGAGGTTAAAGGGTTCAGGGTTCAGGGTTCGGGTTCACCGATGACCTCATCCAAGGTGCCCTTCAATGGTAACGCCTAATCCGCTGAACGGTGAACGCCGAACCTATGAACGATTAAAGGTTTTCACATGACCGTTAAGAAAAAACAGATTATCGAATGCGATGTCATCGATGTGGCATATGGAGGGAAGGGGCTGGCCAAGATCGACGGCTTTGCCGTATTCATCGATCAGACCGTCACCGGTGACCGGGTGGCCGCCCGCATCATCAGAAAAAAGCGCAACTACGCCGAAGCCGTGATGCAGGAGCTGCTGACGCCGTCGCCCTGGCGTGTGGAACCGCCATGCCCTTACAGCGGATATTGCGGCGGCTGCAAGTGGCAGTTCATCGACTATCCGCACCAGCTGTCGTTGAAACGCCGCCACGTCGCCGAATCGTTGGAACACATCGCACTGATGAGCGGAACGCCCGTTCACCCGACGCTGCCGTCCGACACGATTTTCGCGTACCGCAACAAAATGGAGTTTTCCTGCTCGGACCGGCGCTGGCTGATGCCCCAGGAGATGGGCGGCGATGCGGATATCAGCTTCGCACTGGGGCTGCATGTGCCCGGCACCTTTCATAAGGTGTTGGATACCCGGGCATGCCTGCTGCAGCCGGAAGCGGGAAACCGCATCCTGGATGCCGTGCGCGCCTTCATGCGTGCGTCGGACCGACCAGTCTACGGGCTTCGCAGCCATGAAGGCTTCTGGCGGTTTCTCATGTTGCGGCACTCGGCGGCCCATGACCAGTGGATGGTCAACATCGTAACGGCCAGCGAGGACCGCGACGCGGTCATGCCATTGGCCGACATGATCTTAGACGGGTTTCCCGAAGTGGTCTGCGTGGTCAACAACATCACAGCCAGGCGTTCGGGCGTCGCCATTGGGGAACGAGAAATCCACCTGGCCGGCAAACCGGTGTTGACGGACCGGATCGGCGGATTCGAGTTCGAGATTTCAGCCAACTCCTTTTTCCAGACCAACACCCGCGGGGCGCAAAAACTATACGAAACCGTCGGTCGATACGCTTCTCTCAAGGGACACGAGAGGGTCCTGGATCTATATTGCGGCACCGGCACCATCGCCATCTGCCTGGCCAAACAGGCCGGCGAAGTGATCGGCCTGGAACTGGTTGAGAGCGCCGTGGGTGACGCCCGCAAGAATTGTCACCTGAATGGCATCGACAACTGCCGATTTATCCTTGGTGACATCAAGGATACCCTGGAAACCATCGATGCGGCGCCGGATCTGTTGGTGATCGATCCCCCGCGCGCCGGCATGCACAAGGATGTGGTCAAACAGGTGCTCAGGCTGGGGTCGGAGAAAATTGTCTACGTGTCCTGCAACCCGGCCACCCTGGCAAGGGACATACTGGAACTCAAGGATGCCTATGATGTTGAAGAAGTCCAGCCGGTAGACATGTTTCCGCACACCTTTCACATCGAATCGGTGGCCCGCCTGATAAAAAAAGAGCGATTCAAATGATGGGTTATTAGCATCCATCCGATTGGAAAAGAGTTGTTAATTCACGTTAACTGCGTTAATGAATTCGACGGTAATCATTCAACATGCAGGAGCCCAACCATGTCGACGTTTCAGAAGTTACGCAAAGAAGAGCGCGAAACACGCAAAAACCTCATTGTCGATGCCGCCATGGACCTGTTCAGTCAGAAAGATTTTCACAAGATCGGCATGCGGGACATTGCCAAACGGGCCGGTATTTCAGCTGCTGCGATTTACCGCTATTTCCCCAGCCGGGATGATGTTTTCGTCGAGGCGCTGGTCCGCCACATGCAAGTGGTGGAAGCGTTGTTTGAAAAAAATGTGAAGGCGGGGCGAACATCCCTGGAGGAACTGGCCATGGGAAGCGTGGACTACCTTCTGGAGAATGAATCCGTGTTCCAAATGATGGGCCATTTCATGATTACCGGGCAGATCCAGCTGAAGGCATTGGAACGGTATAACGCGATGCAGCGCAACTTTCTTGATATATTGGAAAAGGTAAACAATCAAACCGATATCGGTATGAACAATCGTCTGGTAACCCACGCCATCTATGCGTCGGTTACCGGTGTCGTCATGTCCTTCAAGAACTATCCGGGTCGTTCCCCAGAAGAGATTAAACGCCACATTCACCGCTTGGTCCGCATCATCAGCAGTGTCTTCACCACAGGAATAATTCCAGATCGTCTGCGTGAAATACCCGGGCAGGTTGCGTCTAATCCGACCTGAAAAACAATGCGCTGATACAGGTCCAGAACGATCACAGGATCCCTTATGACCGTCGAACGCTGGATACTGCTGGTTTCGATCACGCTGGCAGCCATGGCCTGCTCGCCAAAGCCCCTGATGGTGCGCCAGATCGCCGATTTGGTGGATCACGGGATGATTGCCTATGAGCGTGATGACGATTGGGAACTGGTGGAAAAGGCCTTCCCGGCCAATATTAAACTGCTTGAAACCGTGCTGGCAAACTCACCCGAGGATCGTCGAATGCTGACGATGTTGTCTCGGATGTATGCCAGCTATTCCTTCGGATTTGTGGAAACCCGGCTGGATGAGACGATTTATCTGGTCGATCCTTCGGACAGCAGGACAAAGGCGATGGCGTTATTGAAAGATCGCGTGAATCGATACTATGAAAAAGGCGTCGATTATGCCCTGATGGCGCTGGAAAAAAGTGCACCGGGTGCGACGGTGGCTTTCCAAAAGGTCAGCACCATCACGCCCTATCTGGATAAATTGGGCAGTGAGGAAGTAGCCCCGCTCTTCTGGTACGGATTCAATTTAGGCGCCTGGGTCAACCGCAACCTCGATTCTGTCCGGGCCGTATCCCAGGCTCATGTGGCCCGCAAGGTCATGGAACGGGTGCTCGAACTGGATCCCACCTATAATCATGGGGGCGCGCATTTATTCCTGCTGGCCTATTTCGGCTCCCGAACGCCCATGCTGGGAGGAAGCCAGGAAAAGGCCCTTGACCATTATCAACAGGTGAAAACGATCGCCGGGGACAATTATCTTCTGCCGGATCTTTTTTTTGGTCGCTTCTGCCTGCATCAACGACAGGACCGGGAGGGGTTTATCGACATGATGCAGCGGATCGTCGACCATCCCGCCGGCGAGGATGAGGTGGCTTTGTACAATGCCATTGCCGGACGTCGGGCGGCTGCTTATCTGGCCGCCGTGGATACCCTGTTCGAATAGGCCGTGCGCAATCAATTGACCCATTGAAGCTTTAAACCAATTCAACTAATGAAACTAATTCAACCAATTAGACCAATTGTTACCCTGCTCGCCATGGCTTCCCTGGTGGTGTGCGCTTTTCCCTGTATCGGGCTCGCCGGGCCGACCGAGATAAAAATTGCCGTGGTGATGCCCGAGGGCAGCACGTGGACCAATACCCTGCATGAATTGGCCGATGCGACCATAAAAGAGACCGGCGGCGATGTGGCAATTAAAATTTATGCCGGCGGGGTCAGCGGTGACGAGGTGGATGTCCTGAGAAAGATGCGCGTCAACCGCCTCCATGCCGGTGGATTCTCCGGGGTGGGGTTGGGGCTTGTTCTGCCGGAGATACGGGTTTTCGAAGCGCCTTTGTTGTTTAACACCTATGCGGAGATCGATTACGTCAAGCAACAGATGTTCGATGACTTCGCCGGCCGATTTGAAGAAAAGGGGTATGTCCTGCTGGGGTTTGCCGAAGCCGGATTTGTTTATTTTTTTTCAAAGCAGCGCATCGACACGATGGACCGCCTGCAGCAAACCCGGATGTGGGTCTGGAAGGGAGATCGGGTGGCCGAAAATTTTCTGGACGCCTTCGGTGTGCAGGGCTACCCCCTCCAGCTTGCGGATGTGAATACCGGACTGGAGACAGGGATGATCGATTCGTTTTATTCTCCGCCGCTTGCATCGGTTGCCTTCCAGTGGTACGCGAGGGTGCAGTACATGCTCGATTTCCCCATGGTCAACGCTACCGGCGCCCTGTTGATGAACCAACGAACCTTTTACGAGCTGGCCCCCGAAAACCGGGAAATCGTCAGCCGGCTGGTCAGGCAATACGCTGCAAGACTGGTCCAGTTGACCCGCAAGGACAACGCCGAAGCGCTTCAGGTGCTCAGCGAAGCGGGTATTACGCTGATCCCGCCCACACCCGAACAAACTGCTTCGTTCAAACGAAACGCCGAAAAGAACTACGAGATGAGCATACCTTCCCTTTACTCAAAAGCGCTGTTCGATCAGGTTCGTGGATTGATCGCGGAGCACCGGAATCGGGTAAAATGATAATATGATCAAAGCCATCAAACGCGTGGACGATGCGCTGGCGCTTTTCGAAAAAAGCGTCATCGTCCTTTGCTTTTTGCTGCTGGTTTTCTTTATCATATTTAATATCCTTTCGCGCAATCTCTTTCACCTGCCATCCCATAAAATTTTTGAGGCCGGCCCCAATCTGGTGCTTTGGCTGGCCCTGCTGGGCGCATCGCTGGCCCTGAAGCGGCAGCGGCACATCCGGCTCGAACTGGTCCTGCGCTATTGCAGCGGCCGCATCCGATGGTGGGCTGCCGTGGCGGTGAATCTGTTTGGCGCCCTGGTGATGGGAATCCTTCTGGTCACCTCCTTTGAATTCGTTAACAATGAGATTGCCATGTTCGGCGACCGGGGCCGGCTGTCGCTGATCTTTCCCTTTTTTTTCAGCGTGGCTGCGTTTCGTTACCTGGCCGCGCTGCTCTGCCGGTTAGCGTCCACGCCAACGGCAGAAACAACCCAACGGGCCAAGCCGACCCGATGAATCCACTCACCTTTGCCATCGTTGCCATTCTGGTCCTGGCGCTTCTGGAAACGCCCTTATTTACAGTCATTGCCGCCCTGTCCATTGCCTGTCTCTACTGGGTTGACCATGATTGGTTGGCGCTTCAGACCATTCTGATCGAAATGAACCGTCTTGGGGCCATGCCCGTGTTGGTGGCGCTTCCGCTGTTCACCTTTGTGGGCTGCCTGCTGACCGAGACACGGTCGCCTCAGCGTATCATGAATTTCATTGAGGCGCTCATGGGATGGCTTCCCGGCGGACTGGCCATGGCGGCCCTGTGTTCCTGCGCTTTTTTTACCGCCCTGACCGGTGCCAGCGGCGTGACCATTGTGGCGCTGGGCAGCATCCTTTATCCGGTGATGCGCAAAAAAGGATACGGAGATGAGTTTACCCTGGGCCTGTTGACCACCTCGGGAAGCCTGGGGCTGCTTTTCCCGCCGAGCCTGCCCGTCATCCTTTACGGGGTCGTCGCCCAGGTGGACATCGGCAAGATTTTCAAAGCGGCGCTCGTCCCGGGCCTGATTCTCGTCGGGGTGCTTTGCGTGTACGCCTTTTTCAAACAACTGACCGTCAATCGTCAGCGTAATGTTCCCATCGGCATCTCCTTCCAACGCGTAAGAACCGCTTTTTTGGATGGGATCTGGGACTGGCCCGTGATCGGCATCATCCTGGCGGGCGTATACGGTGGGTTTGTCACCATCGCAGAGGTGTCTGCCGTTGTGCTGATCTATGTGATCGTGGTGGAGTGCTTTGTCTTGAAAGAGATTTCCTTTTTCAACGTGCTGCCGTCGATTATCGTCGAAAGTGCCGTGCTGTCCGGCGCCATTATCGTCATCCTGGGAGTCGCGCTGGGGTTTACCGGTTTTTTGGTGGATCAACAGATTCCCAATCGGATCCTTGAATGGTTGACCGCGTTGAGCGACAGCAAGCTGCTCTTTCTGGCCGGATTGAACCTTTTCCTGCTGGCGGTGGGCTGCATCATGGATATTTTTTCCGCCATCGTTATCGTGGTGCCCATTATTGCGCCCATTGCCCTGTCATACGGCGTCGATCCAATCCACTTATGCGTCATTTTTCTGGTGAACCTGGAGATCGGCTACTCCACACCACCGGTAGGCATCAACCTTTTCATTTCCAGTCTGAAATTCGAAAAGCCCGTGACATTGCTCTACCGGTCCTCATTGCCATATTTGTTGATTTTATTGGGGGTGCTCATCGTCATCACCTATTTTCCCTGGCTGAGCCTGTTTCTCGTTTAACCCCAAAGGGTGTCCGTTGACCCACCTTGTTTTTATCCGGTTAGACCACGGGAGTTTGAAGCATGAACATGCAAGACGATCTTGAAAAGAGCCGCACCCGGCTGAAAAAAGAGGCCACAGCCCTTCAGAAGATGGGGGAGAAACTGGTTTTACTCTCCGAGGACCAGCTCGACCGGATGGGATTGCCCACGCGTTTGTTGGAGGCCATCCAGACTGTGCGAGCGATAACATCCCATGGGGCCCGGCGGCGTCAAATGCAGTATATCGGCTCGTTGATGCGCGGGGTGGATGCCGAACCGATCGAACAGGCACTCTTAGCGATCGAACAGGGCGCCTATGGGCAGGCCAACGCCTTCCATCGCATCGAAGCCTGGCGGGACCAACTGGTTGACGGGGACGATGACGTCATGCGCGACATTCTGGACACCTTTCCGGATGCGGATCGCCGTCGCCTGGGACAACTCGTGCGCAGCGCCCGCAAGGAAAAGGAAAAAAACGCGCCACCGAAATCCGCCCGTAATCTCTTTCGTTATCTTAAATCGTTGGCTGCCGGGAAGTGATTTCAGACAGGCGCTAAAACGCGCCCAGCTGACAACTTGAAATTTTGACTTCCATGGCCTCGCAGGCCGATGATACTTCCAGCCTCGTCAGGCTCATTTTTTTGGCCAGCTCCCAGGCTGCCTGACAGGTGATGCAGTCGCCATCCATGGCCTTACGGATAGCGGTCTTGAGGGTTTTTGTCACCAAGGCTGCCGGTTTTACCGCTTTCTTTTTTTTCAGATCATAACCGAACAGCCCCAACTGGCACCGGCGGATTCGTTTTTCCAGCAGATCGATGTTCATGCCCACCACCTTCGGGGAACAGGCCTGTTTTTTGGCAATGGCATGGGCTGCTACACAGGTGATGCGCCCCTCTTTTTCCTTGCCGGCGATGGCGGCGGCAATGGCCTTGTCGATTTTAGCGCCGGGATGTTTGGCTGCGTAGTGTCCGGCATCTTCGTGTGCCATGGAAAACCCCTTTTCGGATAGATGGTGATTGATCGGTAGTGACGGCCCAACGCGGTCGCGTGTTCAGCTTGTGTTCTGGGCCATCTCTTTTCAGCGGTTGCTACTTTAGCGCTTGTTTTTGATTCCGGCAAGTACCCACTTGAGACTCCACCCGACCACCACCGGTCCGATTCCCACCGCGGCGAAGGGTATGAGGTTCTGCTGCCAGGGCTTGAAGTAAAACACACAGGCAACCGGCCACAGGACAGATAGGATAACGGCCAGGCGAAGTGCCCAGGAAAGCTCGAGGGGAGCACGGCGCAGGACAACTTTCTGAGGGGCCGGCCGGGGGTTCATCATCCGGGGAACCAGAAATATCCCCGAAATGATCAGTACGATAATCAGAATTTCCTGTATTCCTGAAAACATGGGGGCCTTCACCGGTTCATGCTGACGAGCGGGTTGCAAGGGCATTTTGTGTAGCATAAACGCAAGGGTTAGGCAAACAATTGAAGTTTTGCGCGATCGGTTCGATACTATCTTAGAGACGCCCGCGGTTACCGTTTACCAACGCGTGGCGCCCTGAACGGGGGGATGAAGCATGAAGATCCAGTGGGTGTTGCCAATGCCGCAGCAGATGTCAGAATCGGGAAAAAACCTGTCGACGTCTTTGGTGCTGCGGGTCGGAGATCTGTTGACCGCATCGGTCTTGGATGTGGAAAAAGGCTCCGACGCCCTGCTTTCCATCGGCCCGTTCAAGGCTTATGCCCGCCTGCCCCTGCCGGTTGTCACCGGCCAGGATATCCAGATCCGCCTGGAAGCAGCAGAAGACAATCTTCGCATGGTCATGGTGCCACGAAGCGGCCAGGCGCCGAACGTCGCGGCTGGCGGGCGTTTACCGATCCACCTGTTCGAACCCATATCCGACAAGCCTTTTCTATCTGACCATTCACGCTCGCTGGTTCCCGGTGAGTCGCTCCAGGCGCGTATTACCGGGTTTGAAAAAGATGGGTTGATGCTGGTGGATTTCGGAAAATTCAAAGCCTTTGTTAAAATCGACATCCCGGTTCGCCAGGGTCAGACCGTTTCGCTCACCGTGGTGAAAAATGAAAATGGCATCGCCTTTGCTGCAGGACCAAAGGCGCAACCTGTCGGTTCCCCCAACACGCCTCTTGCCGCTGCGGTCGACGTAATCCCCCGAGGCCAAGATAGGCTGGCCCGACAGGCACCGGCCGAATCACCGGCCCATCAGGCGCAGCCGGAAATGATTTCAGGTCGACCGGCTCAGTCGTCGGTGGTTCCGACCGCTTCAGAAATGGCGGCGTTGAGGGCGCAGATTCAGCGAATGCTGGATGGGGCGATCCAACCGTTGAAAGGTTTTTCCACTGCCCTGTCCACCCCGATGAAAGGAGCGCTGATCAACTTGCAGCAGGCGCTGAATCCGGCATCGTCAGCCGGCGATATGGCTGCGCTGATGGCCAGGGTCAGGGATTTTGTCGAAAACTCAGGAATTTATTTCGAAAAACGTCTGGCGCAGGCAATCCGTGACCTTCAGACCCGATCCCCGTCGATGACACCGGCCGAATTGGCTCGGCAGCCGGTCATCCGTGACATCATGATCAACGACGTGAAACCCAACCTGTTGATTCTGAGAGAATTTATAGAAGCGCAACCGCCGGATTCCCGGGGGGTGGACCGGCACCTGCTGGAAGCGTTGAAAAGCGTGATTCAGCGAGCGGTTTCCCACATCGAGCAGCAGCAGTTCATGGCTACGGAAAAGCCGGTGGATCCAGACCTGTTTCAGGCTTTTTCCCACCTGCTGTTTCTGACGGATTCGCATCGCAATGCCCGCCTCAAGGTATACTACGCAAAGAAGGGGCGCGATGACGCCCACAAGAATCCCCGGGTTTCTCTCTTGCTTGACATGGACCGCATGGGAACGGTGCGCACCGATTTGTGGATGGTGGGCAAGGATCTGAACGTCACTTTCTTCGTAGGGGAAGCGGACGTTAAAGCGGCCATCGAAAGCGAACATCACCGCATCCGAAGCATGCTCAACGAGGCCTTCAATACCGTTGCCGTCAGCGTGGTGGTCAACCAGAAAAAAATTGCAGAATTCGAAGGTGAAGATCTGACCCTTCCAAAACGTCGACAGGTGGACCTGAACATATGAACGACAAACCGATTAAAAAGGCGGCCGCCCTCAACTATGACCAGGCCAGGAACATGGCGCCGCGTGTGGTGGCCAAGGGAAAGGGCTACATCGCCGAGCAGATTATCCGGGTAGCCCGGGAAAGCGACGTCCCCCTCCTCGAAGACCGCAACCTGGCCAATGTGCTGGAGGCCTTGGAACTGGAGACTGAAATCCCTCCCGAACTATACCGGGCCGTTGCCGAAGTGCTGGTGTTCATCTACCGGCTCAACGGCAAGTTTTAGAATGATTTTCAGTCGAAAAGTGTCAATTGACCCGTTTTAGGCCTTGGAATTGCCTTGGGGACGGTTGCAGGTTGACCCATGGCCGGCGCCTCCGGCATTTCATAGGTAACCTGGTACTGGTTATTGGCGGTTTCCTGAATGGCCACGGGCAGCGGAATCATCAGTTCGACTTCCTGACGGGTGATTACCGGGAATCCGTAGACCTGGTTGGTGTGTTTGATGGTTTTGCCTGCCGCCTGACGGTTGCGCACGAATTCGAGGTGATCGTCGAACCGCTCACCGATGCGGCGGCGACCCTGTTCGATCGCCGGTTGGCATCCTTGGCCAATCAACGGTTGGAAGGCCTTTTCCAACTCGAATCCCAGGCTGTTTCGGCCGGCTGCGGCTGCGGCAAAAAGGGTGGTTCCTGTGCCCAGAAACGGGTCCAGCACCGTATCGCCCATGACCGAAAACATACATATCAGGCGGTAAGCCAATTCAAAGGGGTAGGCGCCGCTGCGTTTTCGCAGCTGTTTGTCTCCGGTTTTTTGCCTGGTTCCTTTCAGATCCATCCAAACATCGGAGAACCACTGGTTGCGCTCCTCCCAGAAATAGGCGCTTTGCCGCCGATTGGCTTTCTCCGTTTGGCTCTTGAACAGCCGTTTGTCTCCCTTGCGGAATATCAGGATGTATTCGTGCTCGAGGGTCACATAGGCACCGGGCGGCATCATACCCGATCCCATGAACTTATTGGGTGCGTTGGTCTGCTTGCGCCACAGGATGTTGGGCAAGTTGGTAAATCCCATCGCCAGCATGTGGGCCAGGATGCGGCTGTGGTTTGGGTAAAGGGCAAACTCACCGTCCAAGGTGCGGGTGGCATCACCGATGTTGATGCAGGCGATGCCGCCAGGGATCAGTACCCGCTGGAGTTCATCCCACACCCCATCCAACTGACGATGCATGAGCTCGAAGGCCTCTTTGCCAACTGGCCTTTTCAGCGCTTTTTGTATGGCTGCCTGCCGGGAGAACTGGTCATCCCACATCTCTATCATGGGATAGGGCGGAGAGGTCACCACCAGGTGGACGCTTTGGGACGCGACGTGGGTCATTTGGGTTGCATCGGTAAAGCGGATGCGATGGTCGGATATCATTGGGATTCATTTTCCTTTCTTATCGAGTCTTCGCTTTTCACACAGCGTCTCGTTTTTTTCAATATATTTTAACCGATTAAAAATAATAAATGATAAATTGTTGATGAAAAACGCATTGACTCTCTTGCAACTTGACTTTCCCCAAAAAATCAATGAAACATACCCGTTTGCAATCATTTGTAGAAACAGACAGCGGCGAACGCTGCAGGAGAAGGAGGAGCCAAGAGATGATCAAGGTACTTGTCAGCGACGCTCTCGGCGACGCGGGGATCCAGATATTTCGCGAAACCGAGGGCATCGATGTTGACGTAAAAACGGGACTGACGCCCCAGGCGCTCAAGGAGACGATCGGTGACTACGACGCGCTGGTGATTCGCAGCGCCACGCGGGTGACTGAGGAGATTCTCGAGGCCGGGAAAAAACTGAAGGTGGTCGGGCGTGCCGGCATCGGTCTGGACAATGTAGACATCCCTGCGGCCACCAAACGGGGTATCGTCATCATGAATACACCCACGGGCAACGTGGTGACCACCGCGGAACATGCCATTGCCATGATGATGGCCCTGACCCGAAACATCCCCCAGGGCACGCTTTCCCTGAAGGCCGGCCGCTGGGACAAGAAAAAGCTGCAGGGGCGGGAGGTGTTCAATAAAACCCTGGGGGTCGTCGGTTTCGGAAAAATCGGTTCCATCGTCGCCGACCGGGCCAAAGGACTTCGCATGAAGGTGGTGGTTTATGATCCCTTTGTGGCGCCCGAGCAGATCGAAAAATCAGGTTACGAAAGCGTGACCCTGGATGAACTCTACCAGCGATCCGACTACATTTCGATTCACGTACCGAAACTCAAGGAAACCACCGGCCTGTTGAACAAGGCGGCCTTCGAAAAGATGAAAGACGGCGTGATGATCATGAACTGCGCCAGGGGGGGCATCGTCAACGAAGACGATCTGCAGGCGGCCATGAAATCCGGAAAGGTCGCCGGTGCCGCGCTGGATGTATTCGAAATCGAACCTCCCGGTGAGTGCCGGCTGTTCGAACTGGATCGGATCATCTGTACGCCCCATCTGGGCGCATCCACCCAGGAAGCCCAGACCAATGTGGCCGTGGCCGTGGCCCGGCAGATTATCGACTACCTGATCAACGGCACCATCGTCAACGCAATCAATGTCCCGTCTGTGGCCGGGGACCTCTTACAAAAAATCGGTCCCTACATGGCGGTGGGCGATCGGATGGGGTGTCTGCAGGCCCAACTGGCCGACGGGCCCGTCAAAGCGGTGATCATCGAATATACAGGCGATTTCAAAGGGATGGACATGGCCCCGGTATCCACGGCGATCCTAAAAGGGCTGCTCACGCCCATGGTCAAACATGCGGTCAATTTCGTCAATGCCCCGGTGGTGGCCAAGGAGATGGGCATCAAAGTAACTGAATCCACCACATCCGAAGCCGAAGACTACACGCACCTGATCACGCTGCGGGTGAGCACGGACGCCGGTGAGAACCGGGTTGCCGGCACCATCATCGGCCGAAGCGATATCAAGGTGGTGAAGATCAATAATTTTCGCCTGGAACTGGTGCCCGAAGGACACATTCTGTTGATCTTCAATCAGGATCGGCCAGGGGCGATCGGCGGTATCGGAACCACTTTGGGGCGGCACAACATCAACATCGGGCGGATGTACGTGGGGCAGGAAAAAGACGGCGATCGCAATATCATTTTTCTGCAGACCGATACCCCGGTCCCTCCCGACGTGCTCGACGAACTGCGTTCGGCGGAGATGGTCAGTTCAGTGACGTCGCTGGAGCTGTGAGCCTATAATCAGACCGTTTCATCGATAACGGTGTTCTTCAACACCCCGATATGTTCGATCTCCACTTCGATGGTGTCGCCATGGCTCAAGGGCCCCACGCCTGCCGGGGTGCCGGTGAGAATGATGTCGCCGGGCATCAGGGTGAAGTTTCGGGAGACGAAGGCGATGATCTCGGGAATCCCAAATATCATCTGGCGGGTATTGCCTTCCTGAACGGTCTTCCCGTTGAGCCGACAGCAGATGTTCAGATTTTGGGGGTCGGGCAGGTCCCGGGCCAGCACGACCTGGGGGCCGATGGGGCCGAAGGTGTCAAGGGATTTTCCCCGGTACCATCCGGTGCGGTCACCGTTCTGGATATTTCGCTGACTGACGTCGTTCATGCAGGTGTAGCCAAAAATCATTTCCAAGGCATCGGCGGCTGGCACATCCTTGCACCGGTTGCCGATGATCAGCGCCAGTTCCGCCTCGTAATCGGTCCGCAGGGTCTTGAATCCGTAATCCTTTAAAAAATGTGGAATGACGATGGCCTGATCCGGCCCGACCAGCACGTTGGGCGTTTTGGGGAAAAGCAGGGGTTCGATGGGTACCTCGTCGGTGAAACCCTTGACTTTGACTGAGACGCTTTCGGCGATGTGGGCCCGGTAGTTCAACCCCAGGGCAATCAGCTTGGTCGGATTGACGGTGTAGAGGTCACGGCGGTTATTGATTGGTAGTTTGATCATTGGCTTTTCTCTGTAATTACAGATTTTAATACATTCTCTTTAAAAGCATGGATGAGCGATTCATCAATGGTGGCTTCGTAGCCGGTCAGGGTGGCCACCACCTGTCGATCGTCGTCCAGAAAGGTGAAATCGGCGATCATTTTGCGGTGACCCGCAGCGGTCACCGCCATGACCGCCGTCACGCCGGATGCCGGGAATGCCGGACGATATTGACGGTAGGCGCGGGCATAGCTGGGCAGGCAGACCTTTCCGGACTGCTCGAAGCACCAGACGATGGCCATTTGAAAGGCGCCGTCCAGGACCATGGGGTCGGCCATCCAGCTCCCCTGGATGGGATCCTGCATCCACGCCTCGGGTTTCGGTGCGCCGGTCAGCCGGGCCGTCATGCCATGCTCGGAATAGTCGTCAATGGCTTTGATCGCCCGCAGGTGGTCGCCGTGAAACAGGATCGGCCCATATATGGCATCCAAATCACGGGGGTAGGCGCGACTGCCGTTCTTGCCGTTGCCGGTGAAGACCGGTGCGGCGGGAAACCGGTCAACCAGCAGTGCGCGGGCCCGGGTATGGATCACATCCTTGCCGTTCTTCACACCGTTTCTCAGCTCTAGATCCACTTGCACGGCATCGCCGGTTTTTCTGGCCTTGCCGGCCATGAGGCGGACCAGTTTTTTCTCCTGTTCGATGCGGATGCCGCTAAGCAAACGCAAATCGTCGATGCCGTGTAAGGAATAGCCCGGGTTTTCCTTGAGCGCACCATGGCCGATCCACTCGGTAATCAGGGCAAAGGGCACCACCGGTCTGCCGCCGATGATATGGGAGGCAAGCACCGGGTAGCGCTGAAGATCCAATTCCCGGCGTTCCAGCAGCGCCATGGGCGCGTCCGGGAATTCAGCCGATTCGTCGTCGGTCTTGCTGGTCAGCATGCTGCCGATGAGGACTTCCACAGGGCCGGGATCGGCATTGTTCATTTCAGCCGCCATCAGGCGCGCCCCGGTGTCGACGGGAATCAGTTGGATGTTTTTCGCGTCGAAGGCCCGTTTAAGGGCAGGTGTCACCATGCCGCCGTCCCACGGCCCCCAGTTGATGGCGGTCACCAGGCATGCGGGACGATTCAGGGCCTCTATCCTGGCCATCTTGTTTAGCGCTTCGTTGGCCATGGCATAGTCGCATTGGCCGATGTTTCCCGTGCGGGCGCTGACCGATGAAAACAGGACCAGGTGACGGAGGTTGTTCGATCGGATCACGGACAGCAGATTTTTCAACCCATCCACTTTGGTGGCGTAGACCTGCCGGAACTGTTCAACGGTTTTCTCCACGATCAGTCGATCGTGGAGCACGCCAGCGCCATGGACCAGGCCGGTGATGGGACCCAGCTGTTTTTCAATGGCCTCGACCGCCTTTTTCAGGCTTTCCCGATCGGTAACGTCGGCGCTGAAATAGCCGGTATTGACGCCCGAGGCAGCCAGTGCGTCGATGGTCCGGGTGATGCAGAGATTGGCTGCATGTTTCCGATATGCCGCTTCCAGGACTTGCGGTGTGGGTGTGGACGCAGCAAACACATTATCAAGGATGGCTTTTTTCATCGCCGCTTCGCCGTGGACGCCCGCGAGCCAATCGGGAGTTTTGAAAGGCGGTGCCGATCGACCGATCAGGGCGATGGACACACCGATCGCCCGGGCCAGGTAAAGGGCGCAATCGGCTGTTACGCCGCGGGCGCCGCCGGTGACGACAATCAGATCTTTTTTATCCAGGAGGATCGGACCTTCAGCGACCTGGGCGAAAACCGGCTTCAATGTCACCCGGCCATCAGGGCGCAAACCGATCTCCACCGGATCGTGGTCACAGACAGTCAGCAGTTCCGCAACGACCCGTTGTGCGGCTGCATCGGGATCTGCAAAATCAGGGGAAAGGTCAATGGCCCGGCAGACCACTGCTTCCCATTCAAGGGCGGCGGTCTTGACCAGGCCAGCCAGCGCGCCCTGCTCGGGATGGTCGAAGGCGTTTCCCGTAAAACCGAAGGCCCCATCCATGCCGGTGGCCACTGCAAGCAGGGCATCACCGTGGGTCGCCGCGCCCAATAACTCCGGAGCGGCGTGTTTCGCTGCCAGAAAAGCGGCTTCCGGATCGATCGAACCACACAGGATCAATCCCGCCGCACCGGCAAAGCTCGCCGCGTTGTCCGCTGCATCGGCGGCCAGCAGGCGGGCGTCTATTTTCAGGTTGGTCAATTCGTCGACCATGGATTGCGCCATGGGGGCGTTGTCGCTCAGGACCCCTATCCAGCGGCCCGATTCGATACGAAGCGCACGACCCGGCTTTTTCGGAGACTCGACGACGTCCATGATCCGACGGGGTATCGTTTCCGATGGCTCCGGATCCGCCGACATCGACTTTATCGGCGCACATGGGCGGGTGCTGATTGGCGGCTCGTCATCGCCCGCAGAGAGGTAAGCGCAGATCTGGCCGAGGGTCTTCAAGGTGCCCACCATGTCCGGTGTGACCTGGGGCAGGTGGGGCATGCGTTCTTCCATGGCGGAAAGAATCTCCACCCGCTTGATGGAGTCGATGCCCAGGTCCGCCTCGATGTCCATCTCCAGTCCCAGCATGTCGGCAGGGTAGCCGGTCAGTTCGGAAACGATCGATATCATGGTCTGTTCAACGGTTGGAGCCGCGCTGTCAGCCGAAGGGACAGCTTCACAGGGCTGACTGCATGCCGACTTGCCGGGGTCGATGTCTGCCGTCAGAAAATCACAGATCTGGCCCAGGGTCTTCAAGGTGCCCACCATGTCCGGTGTGACCTGGGGCAGGTGGGGCATGCGTTCTTCCATGGCGGAAAGAATCTCCACCCGCTTGATGGAGTCGATGCCCAGGTCCGCCTCGATGTCCATCTCCAGTCCCAGCATGTCGGCCGGATAGCCGGTCAGTTCGGAAACAATAGCAATCATTGTCTTTTGAACCAATCGTGAATCGCCGGTTGCCGGTTTTTCGGCCATGGCCGGTGGGGAAGCGGAATGGGTTGCCGAAGGGGTTTCGGTGGCCAGAAAATCACAGATCTGGCCGAGTGTTTTCAGGGTGCCCACCATGTCCGGTGTGACCTGGGGCAGGTGGGGCATGCGTTCCTCCATGGCGGAAAGAATCTCCACCCGCTTGATGGAGTCGATGCCCAGGTCCGCCTCGATGTCCATCTCCAGTCCCAGCATGTCGGCCGGATAGCCGGTCAGTTCGGAAACGATGTCGATCAGTGCCCTGGATATCGCTTCAGCGGCAAGGGTCGGCGTTGAATTTCGCGACCCGGGTGTCGACGGTTGTTTAAACGATGGTGAATCAGCAGGATCAGTGGTTTCGGGCATAACCGCCGGATCGACAGGGGCGGCAATCGCTGCGGCCGACGAGAAAGGGTCTCCCATTGCCGGCGGTTGGGGTGAAACCGATTCCGGATGAACGACGGGGGCGTGGATGTCCGCAGCAGTCGGTAGGGGCATTCCCAAAGCCGATCCCATGAACATCCGGCTGCTTTTGATCATCTCCTGGAGGGTGCGGCTGGTCTGTGCCTGGGTATCCAGAAATTTCTGGTGCGCCTGGGCCGTTTGTTGTTGAAGCGACTGGATCGATTCCAATCCTTTCTGGACAATCGCCAGCGCCTCGTTCATGTCGGCAGTGACGGTCGGATTTAAATTCCGGTCGTGGACGACCTGATTATCGATCGGACTTGTCGCTGCGGATGCATGCATTGGCTTTCGGGTATCCATGGGCGTGGGCGTATCGACCACGGTTCGGTTTAGTGACCTGGAAGGCTCGCTTTTCGCTTGGGTGGGGTGAGCCGTGACCGGTTGGTCGGTTGTCCGTGTCGACTTCGTTTGTCGGGGTGTCCGGTAGTTGGTTCCGGATAGCGGGATGGTCATTTTCTGCGGTCGGACGGCCGGGGCTTCGGTTTCCCACCGGTTCAGGTCGAGGTCTACACCAAGGGCGGCCAGATGGCCGATGGCGTGGGCCAGATCCATGATGCCCGAGGCTTTTCCGGAGGACCGGTCAAGGGTGATGACCGAGACGTTCCTCGCTTTGAGGGTCGATCGGACGAGCCCGGAAAGCACCGTTTTAGGCCCCACCTCGACGAATGTGCGCACGCCGGATTCATAGAGGCGTTCGACCGTTTCTTGAAACCGGACCGCAGAAGTCAATTGTCGGCCAAGCAAATCGGCGCAACGTGAAGGGTCGGCCGGGTAGGGCGCCGCCGTTACATTGGCGTATACCGGTATTCGGGTGGGGGTGAATGTTGCCTTTTCGGCGGCCATGCAAAATGGCTTTTGGGCACTTTGCACGAGGGGGCTGTGAAAGGCGGCCGAAACCGGCAGGGAGATCGTTCGGTATCCCTTTTCAACGCATCTTGCCGCTGCTTGTTCAATGGCCTCCGTTGTCCCGGAAAGCACACCCTGGTCGGGGCTGTTCAGGTTGGCCAGCACGACGCCGGGGTTCTGACCGGCCAGTGCCTGCAAGCTATCGATCGGTGCGTTTACGGCCAGCATGGTCCCGGCATCGCCGTTCCTGCCCGTATCGGCCATCAGACGTCCGCGCGTGACGCTCAAGGCCAACAGGGTTTCCCGGGTGATCCAACCGGCTGCATACAGGGCAGGCAGTTCCCCGTAACTGTGACCGCAGGTCGCATCCGGATGCACCTTGAAGTAGGCCAGCGCCGACAGCATGGCCAGACTGACCGCTCCGATGGCGGGTTGGGCCACATCGGTCCGGCGAAGGGCATCCGCCTGACCCTGCCGCTGGTCGACGGAAAGGGCAGGGCGCGGAAACAGGATTTCCCACAGTGGTGTTTGCTGATCAAACTGGTCATTGGCGGCTTGGATGGCTTGCATGGCACCGGGAAAGCAGCACACCAGATCCCTGCCCATATGGGGATATTGGCTTCCCTGGCCGGGAAACATGAAGGCGATTTTTCCGGCAGCGTGCGGTGCGGGATGGTAATAGATCCCCTGACCGGTCAGGACGGCAGGCTTGCCTTCGGTGACAACCGCCAAGGCCTGTTGCAGTCGTTGTTTCAGATCCTCACCGTCAAGGGCGGTGTCTGCCACCAGGATCAGCCGGTGATGATGGTCGGACGAAAAAGCAGCCCGAAGTCTCCTCGCCGTCCGCGACAGCGCCGCGGGGTCGAAGGCGTCGCCAAGATGTTCATGGAGCTGGAGAAGCCCGGCGGTGATCGCCGCTGTATCCGGTCCCGAGAAAGCCAGAATTTCCACCGAACCGTCCCATGCGATCTCTTTTTTGTCAGACTGATACTCTTCGAGCACCACATGAAAGTTGCTGCCGCCAAATCCAAAGGAGCTGACACCGCCACGGCGTGGGCTGCCTTTGGCGGCAAACCAGGGCCGCGGGGCGGTATTGAGGTAAAAGGGACTGGATTCGATTTCCAGCTTCGGGTCGGGTTTGTCTGCCTTGAGTGTGGGCGGGAGAACCTTGTTGTAAAGAGAAAGCGCCGATTTAATCAGCCCGGCAGCGCCGGCCGCCGCTTTGGTGTGACCGATCATGGACTTTACCGACCCCAGTGCGCAGTGGTTGCCGTTGGGGTTGATGGCGCCGAAAACTTTTTTCAAGGCGGTAAATTCCATCTCGTCACCCACCCGGGTGCCGGTGCCGTGGGCCTCCACCAATCCCACCGTTTCAGGCGGAATACCGGCATTCCGATAGGCCTCGATCAGCGCCCGGGCCTGACCGTCGGGCCGGGGTGCGTAGATGCTCTGCGATTTTCCGTCGCTGGAAGACCCGATGCCCCGAATGACTGCATAGATGCGGTCTGCGTCACGCTCGGCATCCTCGAGGCGCTTCAATACCAAGATGCCGATGCCCTCGCCCAGAACCGTGCCATCGGCATCGGAGGAAAAGGGGCGGGCGTCGCCGGTGTGAGACAGGACGCCAGTTTTGGAAAAGCACATGTGCATGAAGATATCGTTGATGGTGTCCACGCCACCGGTGACCACCATATTGCTTTTTCCGGCAGCCAGTTCCATCACTCCCATATGAATGGCACCCAGGCTGCTGGCACAGGCTGCATCCACGACGCAGTTGGTACCGCCAAGATTCAGTCGGTTGCAGATCCGGCCTGCCACCACATTGCCCAACAGGCCGGGGAAAGAATTTTCCTGCCAGGGTACATAACTATCCGAAATTTCATCGATGATGGACGATTTTTGCTGGTCGCTGAGCCCCTTGTTATCGAGCGCCTTCCGCCAAAAGGGATGGCCCAGGCGTGATCCAAGGGAAATGACCAGCTCCTGCGTGCCGGTAACGCCGAGGATGACCGAGGTATGCTCACGGTCGAATTCACGATCGTCTCCATATCCGGCATCTGCCAGGGCCATTTTGGCGGCCACCAAACCCAACAGCTGGGAGGTGTCCGTGGCCTCAAGGGATGCCGGCGGAATGCCGAATTCGGTGGGATCGAATGGCACCGACGAAAGAAACCCGCCGCGGTTGCAGTAAATATGGTCCGGCTTTTTGGGGTCGGTATCAAAATAGTCGTTCAACTGCCGGTGCGTCGCCGGTGGATCGGAAATGCAGTCGATACCGTTGAGCAGGGTCCGCCAGTACTCCTTTATGTTCCTCGATTTGGCAAACATGCCGCCCATGCCGATGATGGCAACCGGCTGGTGAATTGAATTCGTGTTCGTTGTCATTTTATGTGGTTTGAAATCATATTGATGGTGGTTCAGTCGATGGGCCGAGCGCGCAGGACGTCTTGCGCTTACAACGACCATGCATCTGCCAGAAAAATAAGTTGTTCTAATATAATCCATTGAAGCCTAAAAAACAAGGGATTGACACAAGAGTTATGACTTGTTAGGTAGATATAACAACTATTCAGGTTAAGGGCTTATGATTCATTACTATACCAATCGGGAAATATCGGAAAAACTCGAGATCAATCTCGCCCGCTGGAAACGCTGGTCCAGGTCTTTTCTCCCACCGGACCCGCTGGGGGGGATGCAATCGGGCTACGCGAGGCAGTATGTCTTCAAAGATCTGTTCAAAGTCTATCTGGGCGGTCATCTGCTGTCCCATCTGAAACTGTCGCTGCCGGACAGCCAGCAGGTGCTCAACGATTTGTCGCCGTGGATGAAAAAAAATGGCTTTTTAGAATTGAATGGCGCAAATGGGGCGTTAGGGGAAACAAGTGGTCAATCGAATGGATATCGTATCTATTTCTGTCCGGTCAGGACATCTGGTGTCAAAAAAGGATCGGGTTTTTGCTATCTCATCCGAAAAACCGTTGCCACCCAATCGAATGAACTGACGTCCGATCTGAAAATCGAAGAAACCATTCAAGAGACCATCATCCATATCGATGTGACGGACAGCTGTTTTTTTCTTCAGGATCCGCATGTGCGCATGATCAATTTTTCACCGCTGTTGGCTTCGTTGGTCAAAAAACTTTGCCATCAACCCCATTGAAGTCCCGCTGACATAAGGACGCTAGCTGCGCGTCGGTGATGGGGGAAACCATACCCGGCGCAACGGACAGATCGATCCCCTGGTTTTTTAAGCCATTCAGTCGCGAGATCACGGCGGCGCCGTAGAGGAGGTTCAGGGCGACGGTCACCGTTTTGCGGTTTTGCGGCGGTTCCAGAACCGATCCTTTGACCCACTCGTTGAAGGCACCCATGGCCGGACCGCACCAGATCTGATAGTCGATGGCCCGATCCGGCGCACCGCTTTTGGCCCAAAGCGACGCCTGCCCTAAATATGAGCGGAATACCAGGGCCATTTTGTGTTTCGGATCCTTTTGCGCCCGGTCAACCTGGACCGGGTCCCGTCGGATGAAATAGGCTCGTGTATTTTCCCACTCCTTCTCGAACGTGCTTTTCAGGAAGGATTCCTCCACCAGTTTTCGCTGGTCTTCCGGTACATCTTCGAAACGGTCGTGGGTCCGATAAATATCGTAGAGCTTGGAACCGCGCATGGAGAACATGGTGCCGCGTTTCAGCACCTGAACCTTGACACCCATCTCGAACATGTCCGCTGCCGGTGCCATGATGACATCCGCCTGACGCGCCTCGGCCAGCATCTTTTTTACCAGCGGGGAGGTGTCGGCCTCCACGCAGGATTGATTGATCGAACCGGTGAGGATGTATGCCGCCCCCATGGCAAAGGCGGCCGCGGCCGACTCAGGGGTGGCGATCCCACCGGCAAGCCCCACGCGCAGGGGGATGCCGTAGTCGTGCTGCCTGGCCATCTCGTCACGAAGGGCCTTCATGGTGGGAAACAGGCACAGGGCCGGGCGGTTGTCGGTGTGGCCGCCCGAATCGGCTTCGGCGGTCAGGTCCTGTGCCATGGGTACCTGACGGGCCATTTCTGCCTGTTCGTCGGTGATCTTTCCCTGATCTTTCAGGCGTTGAAGCATCTTTTCCGCCGGTGGCGAAAAAAACTTCCGGGCGACCTCTTCGCGGGACACCTTGGCGATGATCCGATTGGGACAGACGATCTTTCCCTGATGGTTTCGATGAATACCGTGGATGCGGTATTGAACCACGGGCATCGTCAGATCCAGGTATGCGGATGCCGAAACCAGTCGAATCCCCTTGGCCAGGTACAGGTCAACGGTTTTTTGTTCCAGATCCATATCGTTTGGGCTGTGGATCAAGTTGAAGCCGAAGGGTATGTTAGCGAGGTTTTTTTGAAGGGTGTCGATGGCCGATTCAATCTGTTCGATGGGCAGTCCACCGGCTCCGAAAAAGCCGATCATGCCGGCCCGGCCGGCAGCCTCTACCATGGCCGTTGAGGTGATGCCGTTGGCCATGGCCCCGCAGATATAGGCGAAATTCAAACCATGATCCGATGTAAAGCCAGGGTCCCCGAGCGACGCCAAGGCAAGGGAAGGCGACCATCCCAACAGGCGGTAACTGTTGGATGACGGTTGCGCGTGCGTTCCGAGGGAGGCCATTCCACCCTGCGCCACACCCGTCTGGCCGTTGACGTCCACCACATAGAATGGCTGCGAAAGATTGCACAGGGCTTCGCCAAAAGCCTTCTCTCCGGTTCTTGGCAAGTGGTGGTCGGGTTTCCAGAACCCATGGGGCGTCAATGTCTTAGGCGTGTGGATCAAACGGCTGCTCCCTGTTGGTGGACCGCTGTCAATCGGCTGTAATTGTTTTCGCATAAGTGTATCAACGCATGTTCCCTATCCAAGCCGCAGTCGTCTGTCAACCCGATCGAAATCAGGAATGATCCCCTTTTTTTACCCGTTGCTGGCCATCTTGGAAAAACCGTCGCCTGGGTCCGGTCCTGCCGATACCGCTTCGTCCAGCCGATCTGAGATGACGCCAATGGCATGGCGCAGGATGCGGTGGTCAGGCAGTGAACGGGCGATTGCGGCCAAATCTCCTCTTTTTTTGGCCTGGGTAAATGTTTCGGGGAAATGCAGATCGAATACCCAGCTGAGCTGGAGCAGTTTGAAATCATTCAGGCTTTTCATGTCCTGAAATCGTGCCATGCGTTTATCAGCGATGGCCTTGACGATCTTTTCCTCCCATATCGGCAGATCGGTCAGGTGCTGGACGATGGCCGGTTCGGGGCGCCGGTGATGCCGGTAGTAATCGGCAAAGACCTTCCAGATATCTAGTTTGTCGGCATCCCGAATCAATCGCATGAAAACCATGGATGCCGGTGGCTGGTTGGCGGGCAGCCGCGGGGCGTTGTGAAAGCGGATGGCGTCGATGATCGTGGCTTTTTCACCGGCCGGAAGCGGGTCCAGCACGGCGGTTTGATTTAACACATCGATGCTCAAGGATGCGTGGTTGGCCGATTGTCGGTCGTTGAAGGTCCGGTAGCGGCGATACTGCTCAAAACGCCCCAGGTCGTGAAACAGGCCGATGGTCTCGGCCAAACACAATTGGCCGTCGGTCAGATCGACGGAACGGCCCAACTGGCAGATGTTGTCGCAAACCCGTGCCGTATGCTCGATTTTCAATTCCAATGGACTGTCTATTGGCGTTTTACCTGTCATGAATGACCGGGTGTAAGACGCGAACCAGGCCTTCAGGCGCAATACATGATCGGGTTTCATGATCGACCTTTACCCTCTGGGGTGGTATTTTTTGTGGGCCTCAACCAACTGCCGATGGGCGACATGGGTATAGATCTGGGTGGTTGAGATGTCGGCGTGACCCAGCATCATCTGCACGGCACGAAGGTCGGCACCCCCTTCGAGCAAATGCGTCGCAAAGGAGTGTCTTAGGCTGTGAGGGGTGATCTTTTTCTTTAACTTTGCCTGCCGGCCATACCGGCCCACCAGGTTCCAGAAACTCTGCCGGGTCATGGCGCTGCCCCGCCGGGTGACAAACAGATCCGCGCTGGAACGGTTTTTCAACAGCAGCGGACGCGAGCGGTCCAGATAATCGTGGATGGCGTTAATCGCCATCCGGCCGACGGGAACCACCCGTTCTTTGGATCCTTTACCGAAGACCCTGACGAATCCCGCCTCCAGGTTGATGCCGGTCATCGTCAATCGGATCAATTCCGATACCCGCAAACCGGCTCCGTAAAGCAGTTCCAGCATGGCAGCGTTCCGCAATCCTTCCGGTTGGTTCCGATCCGGCGCATCGATCAGGGCTTCTACATCGCTTACGGTCAATACGTCGGGAAGGTGCAATCCGGTTTTTGGCAGGTCGACCTGCTGGGCTGGATTTTTTTCGATGATTTTTTCAGCGGTCAGAAACTTGAAAAAGCCCCTCAGGCTAACCAGGTGACGGGCTCGGGACCGTGCGCGCAATCCCCGGTTTCTCAGGTGGATCAGATAGGCCAGGATCAGTCCCGTGTCGATGTGGGAGACGGACGTCTCCTTTTTCTTTTCCAGAAACCGGCCGAATCGCATCAGGTCCGTACTGTAGGCAGCGAGGGTCTTTTCGCTCAGGCCTTTCTCGATCACCAAAAAGGTCTGATACTGATCCATGCGCTGGAGAAAGTCGGATGTGCTGTCCATCAGCTATACCCTTATCCGGGGATCAAATGGTGCGGCATCGTTAAGTATTTGGGCCCCATCCTGGCGGACCACGACCTGGTTTTCCATACGGATCCCCCCCCAGTCCGGCAGATAAACGCCCGGCTCCACGGTAACGACCATACCCGCTTCCAACCGGTCGTCTTTGATCGGACTCAACCGGGGACCCTCATGCACCGCCAGGCCGGTGCCGTGACCCAGGCTGTGGCCGAATTTACCCGCATAGCCGTTTCGGTCGATATGGTCCCGGGCAATTTTGTCCACCTGGGTGCCGCTGACGCCTGCCTTGATGGCGGCAATGGCCATGTCCCGGGCCGTGACAACCGTGTCGAACACTTTTTTGAAGCGGTCATCCGGTTCACCCATCACCACCGTTCGGGTGGTGTCCGAGCAGTATTCGTTCAACCGGGCCCCCCAGTCGAAGAGGATGGGCTCCCCCCGGTTCAGCGTGCGGTCCGTGGGTACGGCGTGGGGCAGCGCGCTGTTGGGGCCAGAAGCCACGATAACGGGAAACGACAACCCCTGTGCGCCGGTTTCGCGCATGGCCTTTTCCATGGCCCAGGCCGCCTGCCTTTCCGTCATGCCCGGCCGGATGGTACCTAAAACTTGAGAAAAGGCCTGTTCGGCCAACCGCAGGGCACTGGTGATTCGTTGGATTTCGTCCTCAGATTTGATTTGGCGAAGGGTTTCGACCATGTTTTCCGTGGGAACCAGCTCGACCGGTGGTTTCTGCTTGCCCAATGCGCCGGCGTAGGCCGAGTGATTTTTATGGGAAAGGCGCACACTTTCGAAACCGAGCCGGCGCATGCCCAACGATTTGGCAATCTCCGGCAGCTCTTTTTCGAGGCCGCTTTTATGGCAGACAACCTCAAAACCGGCTGCCTCGGTTTGCGCCTGCAGTTCATAGCGGCTGTCGGTGGCCAGTACCAGGCGGCGATCGGATATGATCAGCACGCCGGCGCTTTCATCGAACTGGGTGTCCTCTGCGGAAAAACCGCTCAGATAAAAGCGGTTTTCCTGAACCGATACCATCAGGGCGTCCAGTTCATTTTCAGCCAGGCCCTGCCTGATTGTGGTGATGCGCTTTTGGACAATCGAATTCAAAGCCACTCCTTATCGTAGGATGATGACGGGATTCCCGCTCGCAAACGATTGACAGCATTACTCCCTTTTTATTATGATTAAAACCTCTTTTCAAGCCACGCCGTCAACAATCGACTGTTTCAATTGCCACTGACCCGGGCAGTGCAGCTGCCTGAAACGCTTCTGGAGGTTGTCGGATGAATATCGACACGCATTGCCAAATCGATCAGTCTCTGTGCGGCAAACCATTGTTCGTGGAAGGTGGAAGCAGCCAGGTGGAACTCGTGACCACGCCGCAGATGGCCGCCGACGAGCAAGGATTGGTCCACGGTGGGTTTATCTTCGGTGCCGCGGATTATGCAGCCATGATTGCGGTGAATCATCCCCATGTGGTCTTAGGGGCCTCGGATGTAAAATTTCTCAAGCCGGTGCGGGTGGGTGAGACAGTGATTGCACGGGCACAGGTCCAGGAGGTCAAGGGCAAGAAATACTGGGTCTCCGTGAGCGTGACCAAAGACGGTGAGGAGCTCTTTCAAGGCATGTTCACCTGCTTTGTTCTGGACAAGCATGTCCTGGAATAATGGCCCGCCTCACACTTAACAGACAGCGAAAGGAATTCAAATGGCCAAAAACATAGGTGTGTTGTTGTCCGGTTGCGGCGTTTTTGACGGTGCGGAGATCCACGAGGCGGTGCTGACCCTCCTGTTCTTGGATCGAGCGGGGGCATCGGTCCTGTGCATGGCGCCGAATGTGGATCAACTGCATGTCATCGACCATTTGACCCAGCAGGAAGCGGATGAACGGCGAAATGTGCTGGTGGAGTCCGCCCGCATCGCCAGGGGCGAAATCCAGGATGTCGCTTCTGTCAGCGCCGACGATATGGATGCCCTGATCATTCCCGGCGGGTTCGGTGCGGCCAAAAATCTCAGTGATTTTGCGGTCAAGGGACCCGAGGCACAGGTCCATTCCCAGGTGCAACGGCTTTTGGAAGAGATGGCAGATCGCTCAAAACCCATCGGCGCCCTATGCATTGCCCCGGCAACCCTGACGCGCGCCCTGTCCAAACGCTCTCCCCGGGTAACCATCGGCAACGATGCCGGCACCGCAGCCGCCATCGAATCCATGGGGGGGGTGCATACGGTTTGCAGCGTGTCGGACGTTTGTGTGGATGAAAAAAACCGAATTGTCACCACACCGGCCTATATGCTGGGACCCGGTATCAAGGACGTGGCCGCCGGTATCGAGAAACTGGTCGCCAAAATTCTCTCCCTTTGCTGAGCGACCGCATGGTCCCGGCGGCAGCTATCAGCCCACGAATCTCAATGATTTCAAGAAATAGGAAAACTGATCGTACCCGTTGTCCTGAATTTTTAAATGATGTACGCTGTCGAATCGAATCCGAATCCATCATCTTGCCTGGCGTCATCTGCAGGTATGTTGCGCTCACGCTAAAGGGTTAGGAACAAATACATGAAAACAATCGTCGGAACCAGCAACCGGATTGCGCAGGTCAACCTGTCGACCGGCCAGGTGGCTGAATTTCAAGTGGATGCGGATGACCGCAGGCGGTTTCTGGGCGGCAAGGGGCTTGGGCTCAAATTGCTCTACGACCGAATGGATCGTGGGGTCGACCCGTTGGGTGAGGAAAACTGGCTGGCATTCATGATGGGCGTGCTGATGGGCACCGGCGCTCCGTGCACGGGGCGCTTCTCGGCCATCACCAAATCGCCGCTGACCGGCATCATGCTGCATTCGTCCTGCGGCGGACCCTTCGGGATGGCCTTCAAGACCGCCGGCTATGACGGCTTGCTGATCTCCGGCAAGGCACCCTCACCGGTCGTGATCGATATCGATGAAAACAACGTTCGTATTGTGGACGGTACCGACTGCTGGGGAATGGATACCCAAGCGGTCCAAAAACAGCTGAACCCGGATGGAAAGGCCGGTGTGCTCGCGATTGGACCGGCCGGCGAAAACCAGGTTCTGATTGCCAATGTGGCCTCCGGCCACCGATTTCTGGGTCGCGGCGGCCTGGGGGCGGTGATGGGGTCCAAATACCTGAAGGCCATCGTTGCCCGGGGGAAAGCCTATAAGATTGTCCCTACCAATCAAAAACTGTTCAATCGGGCCAAAAAAAGGGCGGCCGGATATATCGAAAAGAATCCGGTGACCTCCGACGACTACCGCAACTATGGCACCAGCAGCCATGTCAACTGGTGCAACGACGGCGGCATCCTGCCGGTGAAAAATTTTCAGGAAGGCAGCCATCCCCAGGCTGATCAGGTATCCGGCGAGACCATGCGGCAGCGTTACCACGCCACACCCAGCACCTGCAAACCCTGTTCGATCATGTGTGGGCACAAGGGCACCCTGGCCGACGGCAGCGTCCACCAGATTCCGGAGTATGAAACCGTCGGTCTGCTGGGCCCCAACCTGGGCATCTTTGAACCGGACACCATCACCGCATTCAACGACCGATGCGGCCTGTTGGGCATGGACACCATCTCAGCCGGCTCCGTTCTGGCCTGGTGCATGGAAGCCGGTGAAAAGGGCTTGATAGCCACCGGATTAAAGTTTGGTGCAGCGGATGGCATTGCCCAGGCCCTGGATGACATGGCTAGGCGACGGGGTTTTGGCGACGAAATGGCCAACGGCACGCGATTGCTGTCCAAACGCTACGGCGGCGCGGATTTCGCCATCCAGGTCAAGGGACTGGAAATGCCTGCCTACGATCCCAGGGGGTCGTGGGGGCAGGGGTTGGCCTATGCCGTTGCCAACCGGGGCGCCTGTCACCTGTCCGCCACCACCTTTGCCCTGGAAGTGGCCTTCGGTTTTCTCAACCCCTACACAACCCGCGCCAAAGCACGATTCGTCGCCTTTTTTGAAAATCTGATTGCCGCGGTCAACTCCCTGCACACCTGCCAGTTTACATCCTACGCTTATGTACTCGAGCCGCCCATCGTTAAATACACGCCCACATTTATGCTGCGCCTGATCATGCAGTACCTGCCGGCCGTTGCCATCATGCTCATGGACATCAGCATCTATTCCAAGTTATGGCGGTCGGTGACCGGTGTGCGGTTGAACCAATGGCAGATGCTCAAGGCCGGTGCACGTATCCATGTGCTGGAGCGCACGATGAACACCGGTGAAGGCATATCCCGTAAGGATGATACCCTGCCCAGACGATTTCTCACCGAAGGACGCGGCTGTGACCCTAAAAAACAGACGGTTCCCCTTCAGCCCATGCTCGATGACTATTACCGGCTTCGGGGATATGACCCCCACGGCATTCCAACCGAAAAAACGCTGAGACGGCTGGGAATAAACCCCAAATGGGATATGCGAACCGACCCCAGGCTGGACTATTTCAAGATGGTGTCACCCGGCGGCAAACCGGTCAAACGGTTATACCTGTCGATCATGCTCTGGTTTATGGGGCGGGCCATCCAGGCGGCCGCCCGGGTGGATCGTGAGGTGCGCGAGGCCTTCGATACCATCCCCGACGGTTTCACCTTCGCCCTGACCGTTGCACCGGACGGTCCAGCCATGGTCGTGGGCAAAGATAAAGCCGGCAAGGTCAGATACCTGGGCGCCAATACCAAAGAGCGCTATATCGATCTGAAGCTGATCATTAAAAACATCGAGGCGGCGATCCTGATCTTCACTTTTCAGGAAGCCACGGTCACGGCGGCGGCCAGGGACCGGATGATTGTGGACGGGGACGTTCCCGCCGCCTGCACGGTGGTACGCATTCTGGACATGGTGGAGGTGTTCCTTTTGCCCAGGCGACTGGCTTCCCTGGCGGTCCGGCGATACCCCCAGTGGCCACCCTTTCGGAAATATGTTGGCCGCGCCCTGATCTATCTGCGTGCAGTGGTCGGCCTTTGATCGTGTCTTGATGCGAATTCGGTTTTGCCTTTTTCAACGGAGGAGTGTTCGATGCGTTTGCCTGAGGCGTTTTCCTTTTCCTGTCCCTTGAAAATTAACTGCGGCAGCCGTGCGCTGGAGAATTTGCCTGCCGAACTGTCAGCCTTCAATGCCAGCGCGCCGCTGATTCTGGCCAGCCGTGACCAAGTCGGCAAAAAACGGGTCAACACCCTAATCAATGCTTTCAAATCCTCGGGATTGACGCTGGGCATCTACGATCGCCTGCAGGACCGACCAGAACCGGATCTGATGCCCGTACTGGCACGGATGTTTCGCGATGGGGCTTGCGACAGTGTCATTGTCCTGGGCCATGGTTCGGTGGTGGACACGGCAAAATGCTTGAATTTGATGGTTTCTACAGGTTTTCGCGGGAAACTTGACGATGCCGGCAGGGACGTCGACGACCCCGGACCGCTGCGTCCCTTGATGCTGGTGGCCACGGCCGGCGGAAACGGGGATGAAGTGACCGGCTTTGCCAACGACGGGGTTCGGCGACTGTGTTCTCCGCGACTGATCCCCACGGCTGCCTTCATCGATCCGGCAATGATGGTGGACCGCAATGACCACGATGTGGTGGATGGCGCGCTGATCGCCCTGGTTCATGCCGTGGAGGCGTTCCTCGACGATGCTGCCGGACCCATGGGCCGCGCCTACGCCCACTCAGCCATCAGCCTGATCGTGAAATACCTGCCCGCCGTCCTTCGAAAAAAAGATCGAAAAAAAAACCTCTGTGCCGTCGTCAACGGTCAGGTGGCTGCCGGTTGTGCCTTCTTCAGCGCTTCTCCGGGAATCTGCCATGTCCTGGCCACCGGGTTGAAGGAGGGGAGCGAGCTTCCCCTTGGTTTTTTACTGGCCATTCTGCTGCCCCATATGGTGGCCGAAGCTGGGTTCAACCAACCGGAGCGGGTGGGTGAACTGCTATACCCCATGGTGGGGGCGGACATTTTTGCCGTGACTGCCGATGACCTTAAAACACCGCGCGCCATTGCCCTGTTCTGGGAGTTTTTCGATGCGCTAAATGCCGAGTTGTCCCTCAAAATCCCGTCGACCATCGGGGATGCCGAACTGACCGGAGAACAGATTGAACAGATCCAGTCGCGGCTGGCCAACGGATCCCCCGACGATCTTGTGGCGCGTATCCTTGAGGGCGCAAGGCGCGGCGCCAGCGCGATAGACAAATGATGTGGCACTTGGCTCAAAAATTCTGTTTTCCAACACCTTTCAGAGGAGTCGAACATGCAGGTCCCGGGCTACTACGAGTTTTTTTGCCCCGTTAAAACCGTCGCCGGCCACCATGCCCTTGAAAAGATACCCCAACTGCTTAACGATTTAGGGACTCAACGCCCCATGATCATTACGGATAAAGGGGTTGTCGCCGCCGGTCTGGTTGATATCGTCAGCGCGGCCATCACGCCGGGAATCCAAATCGGTGCCGTCGCAGACGATGTGCCGCCGGATTCCGACCTGACGGTGGTCGTTCAGCTTGCCGGCGTATACCGGGAAAGCGGCTGCGATGCGATTATTGCCGTGGGCGGTGGCTCGGTGATGGATACGGCCAAAGGCGTGAATATCCTGGTATCAGAAAATAGCGATGACCTGATGCAATTTTCCGGTGCCGGCACGCTTACGAGACGATTAAAGCCCCTGGTGGCCATTCCCACCACTGCAGGTACGGGCTCGGAAGTCACTTTGGCGGCAGTGATCGCCGATCATGACCGGAATCTGAAAATGCTCTTTACCTCATATTTCCTGCTGCCGGATATGGCTGTCCTGGACTCGCGCATGACCCTGACCCTGCCGCCGGCAATCACGGCAGCCACGGCAATGGACGCCCTGACCCATGCCGTGGAGGCCTATACCTGCCTGGCAAAAAACCCACTCAGTGATGCCCATGCGCTGCTGGCCATTGAATTGATTAGTCAAAATTTGTCGAATGTGATAAACGAACCGGACAACGCCGACGGGCGTCTGGCGCTGGCCGTGGCCGCAACCTTGGCCGGCGTGGCCTTTTCAAATGCTATGGTGGGCATTGTTCACACGTTAGGCCATTCCGTAGGTTCGGTTTGCGGTGTGCACCATGGCACCTGCATGGCCATCCTTCTGCCCTATGGCCTGGAGTACAATATGCATAAAAACGGCCATTTGACCGCCCAGCTGTTGCTGCCCCTCGCAGGGCCGCGGGTTTATGCGCAGACCCCAGCTCATCTTCGGGCTCTGCAGACCGTTACCGTCATCCGGCAGTTGAACCAGCGCCTCCACCAGGAGACCGGCGGTCGCCACGCCAGGTTTTTCAAGGAGATTACCGGTCCGGACGGCAGTGCCCGGGTGCCGGCGGATAGTATCGACGCCATAGCGGAAAAAGCACTGGGAGACGGTACAATTTTCTATAATCCCGAGGAGCTGGACCGCGATGACCTGATGATGGTCATGTCCCACGCCTGGGCTGGTAAGCCTCTGGATCGGAACCTCGTTAAAAAGGGCGGGCTGCAAATACAATGACCACCGGCCGTGAAAACGCTTACCATCGTACCTATCCCATTTCATGGGAACAATTACACCGGGACGCCCGGGCCATGTCCTGGCGCCTGATCGAACGGGGTCCCTGGAACGGCATCATCGCCATCACCCGGGGTGGCCTGGTACCCGCCGCCATAATTGCCCGGGAACTGGATATCCGACTGGTTGACACCGTCTGCATTGCAAGTTACGCTGACCGACGTCAGGGGCAGATTCAGGTGCTCAAATCCACGACCGGTGACGGCGACGGATGGCTGCTGATCGACGATCTGGTGGATACGGGCAAAACGGCTAAATTGGTTCGTGAAATGGTTCCCAGGGCTCACTTCGCCACGGTTTATGCCAAACCGGCCGGCCGGCCCCTGGTCGACACCTTTATGACCGAGGTGAGCCAGGATACCTGGATACTGTTTCCCTGGGATTCGGAAATTCAGTTTGTTCAACCCATTGCAGGAAAAAAACGTCAGGATCAATAACCATGATCCCCGTACCACGGAAGAAGGAGATTGGTGCAATGCGAATCGGGGTGGTCGTTTTCATCGCAGCGTTCATGCTGTCCGCTTGTGTCCATCTGGACATCAACAAAACCATCGATGCGGTAAACAAAATTCAGCCAGGAGACTCCCAGGCGGACGTATTCGAGGCCCTGGGCCCGCCGGATCTTCGAAATGATATCAGCGACCAGCGTTTTGTAGCCTATTATCAGACAAAAGCCGGGGATTCATCGGGTGCACCGATAACTGCGGCGTTGTGCACGCCGATCGCTTTTGAAAGCGGACAGGTGGCTGCCGTCGGCGGTGACCTTGCCGAACGCTGGGCCCGGGAAGAGGAAGCGCGGATCCGCCAGGCGGCTATCGCCGAGACCGAACGGCAACAGGCTGAAATGGCCGAAGCTGCGGCGCAGCGTGCAAAGGTGGCGCGTCAAGAAAAAATCGAGGCCCTCGAGAACGAAGTCAAGCCCGTTCCCGGCGGCAATGCTGCCCTGAACCTGAAGCTGTACCGCCAATTGCTGGCATTGGATCCTGATAATTCCCGGTATCAGAAAAAGGTGGCCTTTTACGAAGATCGACTGGCCAACCAAAAAAAAGCCCAACAAGAACGCGCCGTTCGTGCCGCTAAGGCCAAACGCCGACAGGCGTGGGAGCAGGCTCGTGAGGGGCGCAACAAAGGGCTGAGGCAATACACCGGAAACGGCATCGCAGAGATGGCTGTACACGACATGGGCAACGGTTCGCTTTATGTCTGGGTGAAAAATGTCAGCCGACAAATTATCACCACCCATCCCGACAATTTTACCCTGATGGACAGTGAAAACAACGTGGTGAAGGGTGAGATCAGCGACAGCTTGGACAGCGTACTGGAACCGGGAAGCATTTCCCACGGCAAGATTGAATACAGCCGTGAGATCGAACCCAAGGAACTCATCTTCCAAAACCGGGAGTCGGGCCGAATATCCAAATCATTCCAGTAATCGCCACCGCTCGGAAAAAGAAAACCGCACGATCCGAATAGCCGGCGTGTGGTTTTTGGGTTCCAACCCCATGAAAATGCATAGACCCAGATACCCGATCACCCAGGCCATTCGGTTCCTGCGCGCAAAGCGGGCGGATTTTCGTGCTTTCATATACACCTATACCGACCACGGCGGTGCCCGCCAGGCTGCCAGGGAATTGGGTATCCCCGAGCATCGGGTAGTAAAAACCCTGGTTATGGAGACCGATGACCAGTCACCCCTGCTGGTGCTCATGCATGGCGACCAGGTGGTTTCAACCCGTCAGCTGGCCCGTGTCATCGGTACCAAAAAGGTAATTCCCGTCCGGCCTGAAAAAGCCTTGAATTATACCGGATACCCGGTCGGCGGGATCAGTCCTTTCGGTACCCGGCAAAACATGCCGGTTTACGTACAGACCACTATTCTGGAACTGAAAACGATATACATCAACGGCGGCAAACGAGGGTTTATCGTGGCCATCGACCCTAATGTGCTGTTGAAGACCTTGTCCGCCATTCCTGTTTCTGTAGCTGTTTTTTCCTGATGACCCGGCGTCGGAAACTGTGTTGCTCGTGATCAAAATAACCAATCAGACACCGGTTTGTGTGGCCTGCGATCGGCTAATGCTTGCCAAAGAGAGGCCGGTTGCTTTATATTCGAGGCAAACTTAATTTCGACCGACCTGCCATGATTGCTACCACCCACCAGGAATAGCAATAGTGGCAGGCATTCGCATCAAAGGGAAGGAATCCCATGCCACCTAACGATTTGGAAGCCCTGGAAAGCATCTGCCAACGCATCAGCCTCAACATTCCTGAAACCTGCCCGTGGCGGTGGGACAAAGAGTTCAACCTGGCGCTGGCGGTTATCGACCGCCAGGATGAGATCATGGTCGAGCTTCCGTTGTCGCTTGAATTTTCTCACAAATGGGACTTTACCACCATTAATGATGCCGATGCGCCGGTGCGCGATTATTTCCAATCCGGTTTCGGCATCGTGCCGGGCCAGAAGGTGTTTACCATGGATCCCGTCAACGGGGTGGTGCTCTATGCGGCGTGGTGGCCATGGGGGGATGATGAACGGATCTCCCTTCGTTTGGGGCTGGTTTCCGTATCCGACAATAAACTGGAAAACGCAGACATAAAAAATTTGATCTGCCGCTGGTTGAAACTGGAGTAGAGGCTAAAAAACTTATCTGAGAATAGTGGTGGGGCGTTTTCAAAGACGCTGGCCATTTGCCAAACCCCCCTCGAACCGTCGAGTCCGGACAGCGTTTTGAGGATATTCACGCCTGGCACTCCCCCGTCACCGGATCAACCTCCAGGTATACCAAGGATAAAATCGAATTCCCGTTCGCTCGCCAACCCCGCCCCACCGGTGCCCGGTATTTCTGGTGCGCTCCGGCAAATGGCGGGGTATGCGCTCGTTGTCGCGGTTCATGTGCCTGCCGGCAAGTGACAAATGGATCAGACTGATTATGATTGTATTTCAACCGTGTTGTAATCAATCGTTCTTGTAGCAGCCAATCCATTCACCCTGAGTGCGTTCATGGCACAACGACGAATCATGAAAAATACAAAATTTACATGGCCCTCTCTTTCGGTATGCGCAGTGGCGATCCTTTTTGGTGTGCTGTTCCCTCGTCTAACCGCGGCCCAGGAGACTGCCGATGACAGGTTGCTCTCGGCGCTAAAACTGGAACAGCCGATACTGCTGTGTGGCGAAACGGTGCCTGTGGATGATCCACAGGTGATGGAGCGGTTTGAGAAGGAAATGTTGGTTTCTCTTGGGAACCGTCCCCAGGTGATTCTATGGCTCAAACGGACCACCCGGTATTTCCCGTACATCGAACAGATGCTCAGGGAAAATGGGCTTCCCGACGACCTCAAGTATTTGGCCATCGCTGAAAGTGCCCTTCGTATGCACGCCGGGTCCAGTAAAGGGGCCATGGGGGTCTGGCAGTTGATGCCTCAGACCGCCAGAAAATATGGATTGGTCGTGGATCTCAATTTTGACGAGCGTCGCAATCTTTATCTGAGTACGCCGGCGGTGGTGACATACCTCAAAGCGCTATACGAGCGGTTTGGTTCCTGGAGCCTTTCCCTGGCAGCCTACAACATGGGGGAAGAGGGCCTCGAGGCAGAAATCCTGGAGCAGGGCGTCACCGACTACTATAAACTCTACCTTCCCCTGGAAACCCAGCGCTTCGTCTTTCGAATCCTGGCCATCAAACGCATCGTCGAAGCACCCCAGAATCATGGATTTACCCTTTCTCCAAGCGATTTCTATGCTCAGGAGACGTTTTCAGCGGTTCGGGTCAATGCCTTCACGGATCTTCCCCTCCGTCTAATCGCCAATGCGGCCAGAACCGATTTTAAAACAGTCAAAGATTTCAATCCTGAAATACGCGGGCATTACCTGGCTGCCGGGACACGCGCCGTGAACATTCCCAGTGACGGCGAAAAAGGGTTTCATGACCGCCTGACTGCCATGGTTGAAGTGGATGCCAGAATTCGCAATCAGCGCGTTTATGTGGTCAAGGAAGGAGACAGCCTTTCGGGCATCGCCCAGAAGTTCGAGGTGCCCCTTGCCGCAGTGCTCATCTGGAACCGCATCGGGTTGGGTAAAGTGATCCATCCCGGTCAGCGATTGGTTATTTTTCCCGCCGCAGGGGGGATAAAGACCGACCTGAAAGACCTCGAGGGAGATGAGAACGGATGATTGAGAAAATCATTGCCAGCGGAAAACCCGGCGCTGCCGCGGCTGCATTGGAGGTGGCCGTTAAGCTGGGACTGGCCTATGGCGGGTGGTGCCGTGAGGGTGAAACGGTTGAGGACAAATTCCGCTTAGATCGGCTGCCTGGCGCCTCCAATCGATCGGTCACGGAGAAGGCCGTCGAGACCAGTCACGGCTCCGTTTATTTCACCGCCGGCGAAACGGCCTCCATTCGACTGGAAACGACCAGAAAAATCGCTTTGCACCTGAACAAACCACTACTGATTCAGGATCTTGACGGGGAAAACGGGTTTTCCGCATCCCGTCGGATCGCCGTGTGGATCGCCGAGAATCAAATTAAAGTGCTGCATGTGGACGGAGCGCTTGAAGGCCGCGTCGTCTATTCGGTAGCAGACAGGGTCTCCAAAATCCTCGAGTCGACCTTTTTTCTGTCCATGATAGAGACCGGTATCACCGCACCGTTACAGTCAGTCGTCGAGCGGGAGCGTCTGCCTCAACGGGAAAATCCGCCGGAAACCATAGCGGCGGCGGTGAATCATCTGGAGCGGACGCTGTCGCTAAGAGACAAAGCCGCCATTGCCAACATGACTTCGGAAGAACTGGTTTCTCTTCATTTTACACTGGGAAGCTATATCAACAACCACTTTGATCTGTTCACCGCCAACACCGGATTGCTGACGGACTGTCAGCGCCGATCCGGCCAATGGAATCTTGCGCCCAAGGACGTGGCTGCAGTTATCATCCGATCCCTCTGGGACCGGCTGCGTGCCACCTGCCGGATCCGAATCGTCAAGTGAGCGCGGCAACACCAATGGATACCGTCATGCCAGCACGGCCCCGATCATCCGAATCGTTTATTCGTCTCGTGCAGGAACGTCTTCACCGTCCGTCTCCGACAACCTTCACTTTCAATGCCAATGGCGATCTGAGTCTGAACTCTGCGGTGCTTTTCCTTTTGGGCACCAGCGCCAGTGGGGAACCGTTTCTGATTCTGAACAAACGTTCCCAGCGTGTTCGCCAAGCCGGTGACCTGTGCTGCCCGGGTGGCGGCATCGCGCCGTTCATCGACCGTCTGCTGGCCAGATGGCTCAATCTGCCGAGAATGCCATTGTCCCGTTGGCCGCATGGTTCGTGGTGGCGGCGATACCGTAAGGCGGATTTTCCGAAGCTGGCCCTGCTCTTGGCCGCTGCCTTGCGGGAAGGATTCGAAGAGATGCGGCTCAATCCGCTCGGGGTAAGATTTTTAGGCCCCATGCCCGCCCAGCACCTGGTCATGTTCAAACGGGCCATTTATCCGATGGTGGGATGGGTGAACCACCAGAAACGCTTTTTCCCCAACTGGGAAGTCGAAAAAATCGTTACCATTCCGGTGGCGGCGTTTTTTGATGCCGCCAACTATGCACGGTATCGTATCTCGTTCAAGACAGGCACCCCCGGAATACCGGACATGCCGTATCGGGATATGCCCTGTTTCATTCATCGCCATAATGGTGACCAAGAATTGCTGTGGGGCGCAACCTACCGGATCACCGAACGGTTTTTGAAAACGATATTCGGGTATGTCCCGCCCCCGATGACAGCGTTGCCGGTTATCCACCGCCGATTGGGCCGGCACTACCTCGAAGGGACTTCACCCCAATGATACGCCTGCGTCGTGGCGGCGGCGTTGCCAGGGTGGTTGATTTTGAAAGGACGCTGGTGTAGATGACCTTTCAGATGACGGCCACGATGTGGCGTTTGATTGAGCCCTGAGGAACCCAATTAATGCACACACCTTCTTGCAAGACGATTTTCAAACAACCCATACTGGACGAAATCTTCCCGTCGAACCGTGCGGATCGGTTTTTCGCCGCCCTATTGGGTGATGCGTCAGAAGGCGCCTATGATATCACCCTGACCTACGCCGGGGAAACGGACGATCAGGTTGATTTCGAATTTCAGCTCAAACAACGACCCGGAAAGTGTCTGGCCTGCAACCTGACCTACGGCCTTCCCGAGGTGTTTATGCGGCACCCGATTATCGATGTCGCCGGCGTGGTCCGGCAGATCGATGCGCGGATGATCAATGGCAAAAAATGCGGTGAATGGGCGTTGGGTCCTACCCGGGAAGTGTCCCGCGACATGCATGTATTGCCCCTGACCGTCAAACTGTCTACCGGCAAACCCTTAGATGCCGGGTAACCGATATCAGCATAAGAAAACCTTCCGTTCGCCACCCGATACTTGCGCATGCTCGCTTGACTTGCCCGATGACACGCTACGATTTGTGGAGGGATAATGAAAAAAACGGCATGTTTTATCTTGATGATGATGGTGATGGGTCTTTTGGGTTGTTCCGTGCAGCCGATCGGAAGTGGGCATCCATCCGGTGTTGGGGTGGTATTTGACGGTGAACCGCTGATTTTCGATTCCTCGGTGGTTTTCATGGGGACCGTGGTAGGCCAAATTCTTTCCCGTGAAGTGGTCAATGGCGTTACCCGGGTGTCCATCGCCTTGGACGGTCAACATGACGACCTGAAAAAAAATAACCTGGCGGCCGTGGTGAAAAACGGTCGGCTGCAGCTGAACATGTTTTCCGGATACGGCGATCCGCTGCCTCCGGGTGGATATATCAATGGTTTCGTAAATACATCTTCATATCGGTTGTTTAAGTTTAGACATATCATCAATAACATTAATTCATCCGCCGACCGACGAGCCCAACGCCTGCTGGTTCGATCCGGTTGGGCGGGATAGTCCCAGCAATTATGCCAGCCGAGACAACGGCCATCCAGGGACGGGTGCTTTTGGTTTCCGCGCCCTGGCCGCTATTTAACCGTCCATCCTTGCCGCTGGGGGCATTGAAAGCCTACTTGCGCAAAGCCCTGCCGCACATTCAGACCGACGCCTGCCACCTTTTCCTGCAGGTGGCCCAGGCATTGGGATACGACCGTTATCAGGGTGTTTCCCGGCGGGTCTGGCGGGCCGAGGCCGTCTTCTCGGCACTGCTCTATCCCGAGCATGCCCATTTGGCCGAATCACTATATACCCGGACGCTAAAACGGGGGGGCGCTGCGACCGATGATTTTCAGCAGTTGGTCCGCCAGGTGAAAGGCGTCATGGGCGGCTGGCTCCAGCGAATCAATTGGTCCGCACTCGACCTGGTCGGATTTACCATCTCGTTTTGCCAAATCACCGCTTCGCTTTACCTGATTTCAAAAATCAAGGCCATCTGTCCCTCGCTGCCCGTGGTTGTGGGTGGGTCTTCCTTCTCGGGGGAACGGTCCGCCGACCTGCTGAATGTTTTCCCGTCTATTGATTACCTGGTGGTGGGGGAGGGGGAGCGTCCCCTGGCCGGCCTGTTGCGCCGTCTGACCGACCATCGCCCGCGGTCCATACCTGGGCTTCCCGCCGGCGTCTTCTCCGCGGATTCTGAACCCGGTGAAATGGGTCGGTTTTCCCAACTCAGTCGATTGGACCGCCTGCCTGCGCCGGACTACGATGACTACTTCAACATGCTGGCCGGGTTTTCTCCACATCACCGCTTCTTTCCTGTTCTCCCCGTTGAAGCCTCTCGGGGATGCTGGTGGCACCGGCAGGATGCTGCGGGCCGGTTCGGAGGGTGTGCCTTCTGCAACCTGAACCTGCAGTGGCAGGGATATCGCACCAAAGGCGCGCAGCAAGTGGTCCGGGAGTTGGACGACCTCGTTCAACGGCATCAAATCCTTTCCCTGACCTTTGCCGACAACGCCTTCCCGATGAAACAGGCCTCGTCGATCTTCGATGGGATCCGGGGGTTGGGCAGGGATCTGTCCATCTTCACCGAACTGCGGGCCAATACCCCCCCGTCGCTGCTTCGGAAAATGAAACTGGCCGGCGTGGATACGGTTCAGGTGGGCATCGAAGCCCTTTCCAGCCAATTGCTGGCCAAGATGAACAAAGGCGTGCGGGTCATCGACAACCTGAGCTTGATGAAGCATTGTGAGGCCCTGGGCATCGTCAACGCATCCAATCTGATGCTTCATTTCCCCGGCAGCGATGACCAAGATGTCAATGAAACCCTTCATTCCCTTGCATTTGCCCGCTGGTACCGGCCGCTGAAAACCGTCAGTTTCTGGCTGGGTCTGGAAAGTCCGATATATCGGTTTGCCCGGCGATTTCATATCCGGTCCGTTTTCAATCATCCCAACCTGAAAAAACTCTTTCCGGAGCCGGTGGCAGCAAACATCCGATTCATGATTCAGGGCTATCGCGGCGACCGGACACGCCAACTGAAATTGTGGCGAACCGTGGAAAAGGAAACCCGCCAATGGCAAAAAGATTACGACACCTTGCAGCGGCAGACCGGCGGCAAACCGGCACTGGCCTTTCGCGATGGCGGCCGGTTTATCATCATCGACCAGCATTTGCCCATGCAAGCCACCGTCAGGCATCGGCTCACCGGAATCTCGGCCGAGATCTACCGCTATTGCCATACCCCCCGTGCACTCAAACAGGTGGCCGGGATGTTTGCCGACCACAGTCCGGAACAGATTCGCGCTTTTTTCAAATCCATGGTTAAAAAGCGGCTGATTTTCGAAGAGGGCGATTGTTACTTGAGCCTGGCAGCACCCGCTTCATGGCTGCAATGACGATGAAACACCTGATTCTCGCCCCGTTGCGCGGCTTTACCGATGTGGTATTCAGGAGCGCCTTTCAGCGCCATTTTGAAGGCGTTGACGAGGCGGTGGCACCCTTTGTCACATCGATCAAGGGCCGGTCCATCAAACCCTCTCACCTGCGGGACCTGGCACCGGCCGACAATCGAGCCATGCCGGTCGTCCCCCAGATTCTGAGCAACAATCCAAACGAGTTTATCTGCCTTGCCAACGCGCTCTTCGATCTGGGCTACCGGGAAATCAACTGGAACCTGGGGTGTCCTTTCCCTATGGTAGCCAAAAAAATGCGGGGGTCCGGGTTGCTGCCGCACCCGGATGTGATTGACCGAATGCTCGACAAAACGCTGCATGGTTTTTCGGGCAATCTGTCCATCAAGACCCGTTTGGGGCGGTTTTCAGGCGATGAAATGGATCATCTCATTCCGGTTTTCAACCGCTACCCGCTTTCCCGGGTGATTGTTCACCCGCGTACCGGGGTGCAGATGTATGCGGGAAGCGTGGATCTGAAGGCTTTCGACGTCTGTCTGACACGGATCTCGCACCCCGTGGTCTACAACGGGGATATCAATGACCTGGACATGTTTCACTCGTTGGAATCCCGATTTCCGTCAACCTCCGGCTGGATGCTGGGGCGGGGGCTTATCGCTAACCCGTTTCTGCCTGAAATGATCCAATCGGGGACCCGGCTGATCGGCCACGGGAATGCACGCTTTGAGAAATTCCACGACGATCTGGTGGTCGGGTACTGTCGCCAGTTTTCCGGACCGGGTCATGTACTGGACCGGATGAAAGGCTTCTGGCGCTATTTTGCAGCCGATTTCCCGGACGGTCGGCGAATCGTCAAACGGATCCGTAAAGCGGATTCCCTCGACCGTTATCGTCAGGCGGTCACCTCGGTGTTCAACGGTAAGGACCGATGGGGCTGACCACTCACCCATGCCGCCAAAGCGTTTCGGTTCCCCGTTATTTTTCACAACAGATTGTGCATCCATCCAAAATCTACTATACTGAAGTCAACGTCATCTAATCGGATCAATGAACCACTCCGTCTGCTAAATCACGGACGGAGCACCATCTATCCCTTGGGAGCAGTCGAATGCATCGAAAAACGATTCTCATTGTGGATGACGAATTGAGCATTCTGGTGCCGTTACAATTCCTCATGGAAAAGGAAGGGTATCTGCCCAAACTGGCCCAGAGCGGCAAAGAAGCCATCGAAAAAATCGACGAGGTTCATCCCGATCTGATCCTGCTGGATATCATGCTTCCGGATCTGGATGGGTATGAGATCTACCAGATGATTCGACAGCGGACCGAATGGGAATCCATCCGAATCATTTTTCTCACGGCTAAAAACCGGGATGCCGACATGGCCAAGGGGATCGCCATGGGTGCCGATGCCTACATCACCAAACCGTTTTCCAATACGCAACTGTTAGAAAAGATTCGCGAACTGATAGGGCCAGCCTAACCATCATTGACATTGAACCCTTACACCAGGGTCATCAGGTAGTCGCGGAGTTGGATCCGCTGATTGGTCAACCCCAGTTTTTTGCGCAGGCGGTTACGGTGGGCCTCGATGGTTTTCGCAGAGGCGTTCAGGATTTGTGCAATCTCCTTTGAGGTTTTATCTTTGCGAACCAGATCGGCAATTTGAATTTCCGTGGGGGTCAGATCGAAAAACTTCATCGGGATCTGGCGCAGAAAAGGCGACACGATATTGGAAATATTGGCCTGGATGATGTCCACATACGTGGCCTGTTTTTCATCCAGCTGGCTTCGAGCGAGCTTCTCTATAAACGGCAGTACCAGGTCCTTGACATTGGCCACAATTATATCCTCCATGTGAACCTGGTCTTCCTCCCTGTTTTTCAGCAGCACATTCAGTGCGGTGTTGACCTCTTTTAGGGCGATGCTTTTGTCCTTTAACGCCTTATCATTTTTTTTGAGCTTCTTTTCCGCCCGCTTTCGTTCAGCGATTTCACGATTGGCCTGCTCGAAAAGGTGGGCATTCTCGATGGCGGTCGCCGAAGCGTCGGCCAGCGCGTCAAGCACCATCTTGTGGGATCGATCAAACCGGCCAACCTGCTTGTCCACCACTTGCAAGGCGCCGATGACCGTTCCTTTAATTCGCATGGGCACGCTGATGATTGAACGCAATTCGACCTGCATCGTATCGGCGACCTTTCGAAAATGGCGCATGTCCTTCCGGGTGTCCGGTATAATAACGCTTTCACCATAAGCGCTGACCCATCCGGCAATTCCTTCACCGGGTGCCAGGCGCCAGCCTTTGACCACATTGTGCTGGAAACCGGCTGCCTGACGGCACACCACCTCGCCGGTAGCAGGATCTTTCAGCCAGATGGAACTGCCGACGACACCGAACAGATTCTTGATCGCCTCTAAAATCATCGACAGCACCCGATCCAACTCGAGACTGGAATTGATTGCGAGAAAAGATTGGATGATCAGGTCCAATTCACGGTTTCTCTGTTTCAATGCCTCATTTTTTCGACATAGCGTCCGGTTTTCGGATTCCAGTCGTTTGGCATTCAATGTTTTTGTCGCTGAAGGCGAGGCCGTCGAGGGTGATTTGACTGTAGCCATAAACGGACCTGTGTGTTTGCATGGGGTTAGAAAGTGACGATCAGAAATGGCCCATTGGATGGAGCGTGAAAAAGTGGACCATCATCTGTTTGAAAAGTCAATCAAAATCTGACTGTTACAACTTTCGGGGCGTCGGACTGAGCGGCGGCTTCTGTTGCGTTTGGGAACGGGTTGGGTTACCGTTTCTCTGGTCGAACCGTCCGACGCCGCTGGTCGATACTCGCCAAACCTTTAGACCCATCAACCCACACCGGATCGAAAGGATCAATTACACGTGAAAACCATGACGGACCTCGAGATACAAGAAGCGATCATCGCCCCGGCCATCTTGGCCCGGCCAGCCCAATAAGATGGCCTCCTTCGACGGCGGCCTGGCTGTCGGTATCGCTGCAATTACCGACGATCTGGTGGCAAGCGTCCGGCGGCTGACGTTTTCGGCGCCCGTGACCCACACCTATCAGCCCTTGATCTACGCCAGGAGTGGTTATGACCGCTATGTGGCCTGTTTTGGCGACACGGTCAAAGCGGTGGTGCTGGTGGGCATGAACCCCGGCCCGTTTGGTATGGCCCAGACCGGTGTGCCATTCGGTGACGTGGAGATGGTCGACGGGTGGATGGGCATCAATACCCCTATTGCACAGCCGTCCGACGTCCACCCCAAACGGCCGATTTCAGGCTTTTCATGCACGCGCAGGGAGGTTAGCGGCCATCGTCTGTGGGGATGGGCCAAACAGCGGTATGGGAGCCCGGACACTTTTTTCAAACAGTTTTTCGTACTCAATTACTGCCCGCTGGTGTTCATGGAAGCCAGCGGCCGGAACCGCACTCCCGACAAACTGCCGGCGGTTGAAAAAAAGCGGCTTTTCCAAATTTGCGATGTGGCGCTTCAACGATCCATTGACGTTTTTAAGCCACAGTGGGTGGTGGGGATTGGTGGTTTTGCCGAAAAACGGATAAATCATGCATTGAAGGGCATGCATCTGAAAACCGGCAGACTGACCCACCCCAGTCCGGCCAATCCCCAAGCCAATCAAGGCTGGGCGCTGCGGGTCGAATCGGAACTGGCGGCCATGGGAATCGGCCTGCCTGACGGAAAAGCAAAAAGCCCGCCTTGATGGCGAGCTTTTTTCTATGGATGTGAACTTTCCCGGACCGGAAAAGCAGGATTAAATGCCTCAGCCGCCGGCAGATGGTTTGCAGGGCGGGGGCTGGAAGCCGCCGGAGCCGGTGGGAATGCCATGGGGCCGCACGGCACCGGCTGACATCAACTTTTCCACGTCTGCGCAGTTGCACGCGGGGCATATCACCGACTCGGTGTCCGATAAGAACACCAGTTGCTCAAATTGATTGCAGCAGGCCTTGCATTGGTACTCGAAGATCGGCATGTTCAGGCTCCTTGTTTTTGGGCAATACAATAATGGCAGCGCACCTCAAGTCAAGCCTTTTTTACATTGGCTCATAAAGGCGCGGCTTGATTCCATTCTCGCCGCATACCCCTATTGGAAAAAGCGTTTGACAATCACAGTGATGGATGCCATTTCCAGTTAAAGGGGTCGCGGGGTTAAGCCGGGCCCTTTTTTTTCTGGCCGGGGTGATAAACTCGGTTCCCAATTACCAAAGGAGGCGCAACATGCTGGTGGTGATGGATAAAACAGCGACACCCGAACAGATCGATCATGTGGTCAAGGTCATTGAAGGACGAGGATGCACGGCCAGACCTATTCCCGGCGGCGATCGCGTCTCCATTGGGGTGCTGAACAACAAAGGCCCCGTGGATGCGGCCCTGTTTATCGGCCTGCCAGGGGTCAAGGAGGCAGTGCCCATCACCAAACCCTATAAACTGGTCAGTCGGGAAACAAAAGCCGAAGACACGTTGATTCAGGTGGGTGAGGTCACTATCGGAAACGGCCACCTGACCATCATTGCCGGCCCCTGTGCGATCGAGAGTGAAGCCCAGGCCTTGGCCATCGCCGGGCATGTCAAAAAAGCCGGTGCGCATCTGTTCCGGGGCGGTGCCTTCAAGCCGCGAACCTCACCCTATTCCTTCCAGGGGCTTGGAGAAGCGGGGCTCAACATATTGGCCAGCGTCAGAGAGCGTTTCGGGTTGCCGGTGGTCACCGAGGTGATGGATTTCCAGACCTTCGATCTCGTGGAGCATTATGCCGACGTGGTCCAGATCGGTACCCGGAACATGCAGAATTTCAGCCTGCTCAAGCGGGCCGGCGAGTCCTACCGACCGATCCTGCTGAAACGGGGCATGGCCGCCACCATTGACGAGTGGCTCATGGCCGCCGAATACATCATGGCCCAGGGAAACCACCAGGTGATCCTTTGTGAACGGGGCGTGCGCACCTTCGTCCACCACAGTCGCAACACCCTGGATCTGTCCGCCGTGCCGGTGGTCAAAAAAGAGAGCCATCTGCCCATTGTGGTGGACCCCAGCCACGCCGCCGGTCGACGGGATCAGGTGCTGCCCCTGTCACGAGCGGCGGTGGCTGCCAATGCACACGGGTTGATGGTGGAGGTCCACCATCAACCCGAGGATGCCTTGAGCGACGGCGCCCAGAGCCTCTACCCGGAACAATTCGACTTGCTTTGCCGACAGGTCATGGCGATATTCAAGGTTTGCGGCGAAGCGGAGGCATCTACTTTTTAGCGCCTCGCTGGGCGTAGCGGGCCTTGAGACCCAAGGTTACCTTACGCAGCCGGATGGACTTGGGGGTAATTTCCACCCGCTCGTCGTCGCGGATAAAGTTGATGGCCTGCTCCAGGGTCATCGGCCGGATGGGGGCCAGAATAACGTTTTCGTCTTTGCCGGACGCCCGCATGTTGGTCAGTTTTTTTTCTTTGGTGGGATTGACGTTGATGTCCGTTTCCCGGTTGTGCTCGCCAACCACCATCCCTTCGTAAACCGTTTCCCCGGGCTGGATGAGCAGCCGGCCCCGCGGCTCGAGATTATACAGGGCATAGGGCACCGCATGACCCTGACGGTCCGATACGATCGATCCGGTAAAACGGCTGGGAAAGTCTCCCCGGTATGACTCGTAACCCAGAAAGTAGGAGTTCATGATGCCCGTTCCCCGGGTGTCGGTGAGAAATTCGTCCCGATAGCCGATCAGAGCCCGCGAAGGAATTGAAAATTCGATGCGCACCCGTCCGGTGCCGGTATTGGAGAGGTTCATCATTTTTCCTTTGCGCACGGAAAGCTTTTCGGTCACCACCCCCATGAAGGTTTCACCACAGTCGACAAAGAGCCGTTCGACGGGTTCTTTGACGATCCCATCTTCGTGCTTCAGGATCACTTCAGGGCGCCCTACGCAAAATTCAAACCCTTCCCGGCGCATGGTCTCGATGAGGATGGCCAGCTGAAACTCCCCGCGTCCTTTGACCACCACAGAATCCCTGTCCAGGGTGGTTTCCACCTGGATGGCCACATTGAGCAGGGTCTCTTTGAGCAATCGTTCCCGGATCTTCGCCGACTGCACATATCGGCCCTCCTTGCCGCCCAGCGGACCGTCGTTGATGGTGAACAGCATGGAAACCGTTGGCGGGTCGACGGTGATGCGAGGAAGGGCGAAGGGCGCATCTTCAGTGCAGATCGTATCGCCGATAGTTACCTCATCGATGCCGGACAGGATAGCGATTTCACCAGCGGCGACCGCAGAGACGGGTGTGATATCCATGCCCTCATATATCTGCAGGCGAGTGACTTTCAAGGGTCGCTGGTTGCCGTCGGCATCGATGCGGATGAGCCGGTGCCTGGATTCGGCCTTTCCACCCACCACGCGTCCGACTGCCAGGCGGCCCAGATAGTCAGAATAGCCCAAGTCGGAGACCAGCATCTGAAACGGTGATTCAGGGTCGAAACGGGGCGGGGGAATTTCCCTGACAATGGCGTCAAACAGCAGATGGAGGTCATCGGCCAACTGGTCGGGGGCGGTTCCCGCCACGCCGTCGCGGCCGATGGCGTAAAATAAGGGGAATTCCAGCTGGTCTTCATTGGCATCCAGGTCGATGAGCAGATCGTACACCTGATCGAGCACCGCAGACGACCTGGCATCCTTGCGGTCGACCTTGTTGATCACCACGATGATTTTCAATTTGGACGTCAAGGCTTTTTGCAGTACGAAGCGGGTCTGGGGCAAAGGGCCTTCTGAGGCATCCACCAGGAGGAGGGCGCCGTCCACCATGGACAGGGCCCGCTCCACTTCACCGCCGAAATCGGCATGGCCCGGTGTATCCACGATGTTGATTTTTACCCCCTGGTATACCACGGAGCAGTTTTTGGCGGCAATGGTGATGCCCCGCTCCCGCTCCAGGTCCATGCTGTCCATGACCCTTTCGTCCATTTGCTGGCCATGGCGAAAGAGGCCGCTCTGGCGGAACATGGCATCCACCAGGGTGGTCTTGCCATGGTCGACATGGGCGATAATGGCGATATTGCGTATATTCTCACTGGTTAAGAAAGCGTTCATATCTGCTCGTTTCGTGTGGTTGGGGATTTTTGAACAAGTGCCAATATAGCCATCCGGCCGTTCAATACAAGGTGATTTAAGCGCCTATTTTTCGGTGTAACGGACAATGTAGCTTTAATGTAGTTAAAAAATAGCCTTGACCCTGTGCCGCAAGGGTGAGATAAAAAGAGGTAATTCGCCCTTGCCCGTTTACAACTATATACATAACCAACAAGTTTTATAGACTATTTATTGTGACCACCACCATAGTATCGACGCAATGGGCGGGCACGCCACGTAAAAGGAGAAGGAGGAGAGATGGCGAAAATTGAAACCGTGGGGATCGTTGGATTCGGCGTTATGGGCGCGGCCATCGGACTCAATGCCGCATCGTCCGGGTACCGCGTCATTTTCAAGGAGCTGAATGACGAACTGGTTCGCTCCATGTATGATCGATGGGTAAAGGCAGCCCTTAATAAACGGGTGGCCAAAGGTAAAATGAGCCAGCAGGAGATGGACCAGGTGGCCGGTATGATATCGGGAACCGCCAGTTATCAGGACCTGGCGCCTTGTGACCTGGTCATCGAGGCGGCAGTCGAAAAAATGGATTTGAAAATCCAGATTTTCAAGGATCTGGACAAGGTGTGCCGTCCGGATGCCATTTTGGTCAGCAACACCTCCACTTTTCTTATTGAGCGGCTGATGGCATCGGTTTCCAACCCTTCCCGGACCGCCGGCCTGCATTATTTTTTTCCAGCCAACATCAACCGGCTGGTGGAGGTGATCCGGCAAAAGGATACCAGTGACGAGACCTTTGAAGCCCTTATGGCGTTTGCGGAAAAAAATCGTAAAGTGCCCATCGCGGTGAAGGATTTTCCCGGTTTTGCCATCAACCCCGTGTTCATCTCCAGCTACATGATGCTCGACTCATTTTATGGCGACGCATACAATGTGGCCACCTTGGAGCGCATTTCCCAGCTGGCATTGAGCGTGCGCTTCGGGATCATGTGGGTCCAAAACGGATCCGGTTTGGGCACCTGCTACCACGCCGCCGTTTCGATGAACGACTATCTTGCCGACACCGATCTCGGCTACCCAGCGGTGCCGGATCAGCTCAAAAACCAGTTTGAGAGCGGCAAACCCTGGAATCTGGAAGACGGACCCGTGGCCGACGACCCGGCTCTGCTTGAGGTCGTCAAAGACCGGCTGCTGGGGTCCATCTTCACCATTTCCACCCACCTTATCGAAAAAGGCGTGGTCTCCACCAAAGACCTGGAACTGGGGATCTGCACGTCACTGGCCTGGCCCGAAGGGCCCTTTGCCATGATGAACGCCATGGGAATGGAAGAATCTGCGCGTCTGGTGCGACTCACGGTGGAGAGCGGCGAGTTTAAAATGCCTAAAACGTTTTCCGGCGCGGTTCCATCGCCATGGGAGCTGTAGCCAACCAACAATCAGCGCGGCATGTATTTTTTAACGAATGAAAGGGCTTGGATGCACGCATCCGAGCCCTTTCGTACTTATACGAAATGGGTGCTTAGCGGCGTTTTAATCTGCAGATTCCCTTAGGGGAGTGGCTGGGAAGAGACTCGGTCGTCGTGTCCAGCAAGGTGTTGCTGACTGCCGGCCGGGGGCGGTTGCCCTTTTCGGAGGCAATCTGCTCTCGCTGTTCCGCCATCAGCAGGGGCGGATCGATGGTGCAGTGAAGGCGCAGACAGGTAAGGTCGGTTTCTTCTCGTATCACCATGCCATTCACCGGTGCCGTCCGTCCGCTGCCAAAGATAATTTCCCCTTGAACCGTTTGCCCGTTCGTATAGATACCCGTGCAGACCAGGCTGATGCCTGTTTCCGAGATATCGCGGACGGGGCAGGTGAACTGGGTAACCCCAGGGCGGTCATCGGTTCTCTGGACGAAAAGGGGGTGTGACGATTCGCCAAATTGCACCCGATAGTGCTGGCGGTGACGTTCGGGTGTTTCCTGATCTGCATCCTCAGCCGATATCGGCCGGTGGTGACGAAACCGCAGCCATCGGAACAAGGTGATCACGGTCATGATGCAACTGATGATCAGGATGGCCGTCAAATAATAGCGACCATGCGGCGACCCGTCGAATGTAAATGCCTGTTGCGCCCATACCGCAGCCATCAATATAATCGAACTGATTAACAGGGTGATCAGGTTGAATTTCACCTTTTTGATCCTAATTTCCTTATCATGCATGATAATCTGCTATTCGGCGTTTTTCCAGAATGCTTGAGCAGTTGCGTCGACAATTTGAACGGGCCCAGGTTGAAGCGATTTTTTTGGTCGGCTGTTTTTAGCATCGCCAACGGCCCTTTCGTGACTATATTGTCGTTTAAGGATGCCAAGGGGTGTTAAATTAATTATTAATAAGGAAAACGGGCGTATGGTACAGCAGGACTACTACCTGATACTCGGCGTGGATCAACGTGCAGAGGCAAAAAAAATCAAGGAGGCATATCGGGAACTGGCATTCAAACATCACCCGGACCGCAACGAAAAAAATCCGGATAGTTCAGAAATGATGAAGTCTGTCAATGAGGCATACGCGGTATTGTCCAATGTGGAAAAGCGTCGTGCTTACGACGCCATGCGCAGCCGTTTCGGCGACAACGCCTATGGTCAGTTTAAAAACACCTATACCGAACAGGATATCTTTAGCGGTTCCGATGTTCATCAGATTTTCGAGGAGATGGCACGTTCGTTCGGCCTGCGCGGTGTGGACGCCATATTCAGCGACTTTTACGGTTCGGGGTACAAGCGCTTTGCCTTCAAGCAGCATGGCCTTCACGGCAGCGGTTTCATTTATCGCGGAGGGTTCGGCAGCCGTCGGGGAAAGGCCAAGGCGTGCGGTACCTCTCCCGGTTTGGGTCGGTTTGCCAGGTATCTATTGCAGAAAGTCACCGGATTGCGCCTGCCGCAAATGGGGCGTGATATTCGCGACACCATCCATCTGAAACCGGACTTTGCCAGATCCGGCGGTCCCTATCCCTACGATCACCTTCGGCGTTCTAAAAAGCTGGTGGTCAGCATTCCTGCCGGCACGAAGGACGGCCAGCAAATTCGTCTTTCCCAGATGGGCGCCGCAGGCGAAAACGGCGGCCCAAACGGCGATCTTTACCTGAAGGTGAAATTCAAGAAACCGTTGCTGGAAAAAGCGAAGGATTTTATTGTCTCGGCTTTCAGCCGATGATACACTGGCTGGACAGACTGACCCCGCTTTCGGATGATCGTCATCAGCCATTGAAAGGAGGCGTTGCCGTTTCTTAACCGAATCAACTAGTGTTTTAACCATCCACCTCCCCACCGGTCTATGAAGACAAGGGGATTGCATAAACAGTGGTGAGTGGACCGGACAGCCGCGAAAGGAGGACGTGATATGCAAATCCTGGTCACCTTCAAAGGTGTAGACTCCTCAGACTACCTGAAATCCTACCTTGAAGAAAAGCTCGAGCGTCTTGACAAAATCATGCCCCATTCCGGAACCGCCGATGTGGTTTTCCAGCAAGAAAAACTAAGAAAAATCGTGGATGTCAACCTTAGTGGAAAGGGTTTTGACGTCCACGCCAAAGAAGAGAGCGGCGCTTGGAATGAAGCCATCGATCTGGTGGTCGACAAAGCCAAAAAACAGCTGATCAAAAACAAGGAAAAAATCCAGTCACACCGTACAGAAGTGTATCCGTCCGATTCACTGTAGTTGAAGCATGCATCACCGGCACCAATGCATGGATTCAACCCTCCCTGCGGCGAGCCACGGGGAGGGTTGACTTTTTTGTCTCCCGAACAGGCGCCACTCGCAAAAGCGCGGGATGGGTCAACGTCTATGGAAAGATAGAACGCCGGAAGGTGATCGAATTACTTCCTGATCAGGTGTTGGAGTTCGGGCCGGTCAAGGTTGGCTGCATCCACCCGAACCTTGCCGTCTGCACCGGCGCGGCCTGACAGAAGGCCGGTCTTGAGCCATTGGCGGACCCCTTTTTCAGTCAAATAGGTCATTTGGACAAACGCGTCGACATCGTATGTTTCCGGGGTGGCCGCCAGTGCATGGCAAACGGGGTCCACGCCGGCCGACATGCCCCCGGAATCTTTTTGGGTCACAACGGCCGTATGTTGAAGTTCGCTTTCGTAAATGGCCCATTTCCCGCCGCGTTTTTCACCCCGAATCGTTTCCCGTCTCAGCATCCGGGTAATCGTGGAAACGGCGATGCCCGTCATTTGTGAAAACTGTGTGGTAGTCAGCGTTTTGCCATTATCGCCCATGCAATCTACTCCTGATAAAAAATAACGGCTTATGCCATGCTCTGGGTAATCTGGTTCACGGCTTCGATCATCGCTTTGTTGTAAATGGCCAAGTCCTCTTCATCCAAAGAGAGAAACGCCAACGCTTCCGGGTCCAGTTCATACAGGGTCGCATCGAAGCTGCTGCCAATCCCGCTCTGCTGGGCGATATGATTGGCAGTATGAACGATGTAGGCCAGTTGGTTGCCCTTGGATGCGCCGGGGTCATGGTGAAATCGCATAGCGCTGACATGATTCTCCGGTAGCTTCCATTTGGTGCACAGTTCAGAGGCCAGTTCCGTGTGGTCGAAACCGAGCACCTGCTTTTCGACTTCCAGAAAATTGACACCGGTAGCCAGCGCTTGGTCCACCTGGGCTTTTCGTTCCAGGAGATAGCGATCCAGGGCCAGCTTTCCGGCATCGTGGATCAGCCCGACGGAAAAGGCGTCATTTTCCAGAGTCGGCGCCCGGTCTTTGGCGATCAACCGTGAACACATGGCCACGGCCAATGAATGCTGCCACAGGGTGCCAGAACCCATTCGATAACCTTTGAGGTGGTTGCCCAGCAGGCTGGTGGCTGAAACCATGGTGATGACCTGCTCCAACACCTTGTGGCCGAGAACAACGGTGGCCTGATGGATCGAAGAGACCATCCCGGACATGCCGTAATAAGCCGAGTTGGCCACCTGAAGGACTTTGGCGGCAATGGCCTGATCGGTTTCGATAACCTCGGCAATCTCCTTGAACCCGGACATGGGATTACCCATAACCTCCCGTGCCTTGTAGATGATTTTTGGCATCGCCGGCAGATCTTTGAGCCTGTTCAGAATTTTGCGTTTCAGATCGGTGCCGTCCAGGTCATCCGGTGATTTTTCAGCAATTGGCGTGATAACCACCTTTCCGGTGGATTCATCGGGCGTTGTATCTAAAGGTTCGGGCGCCGGTTCCGGTTTCTCCCTGAGGTCCAGGGTAATTTTAGATTTGCATCCGGGGCAGGGGAATGAAACCTTTTTCCCAGTGGGAAGGCGGTCATCGGGAAGCTCGAACGCTTTGCTGCAGTTTTCACACCCCACTTTCATGGGAACACCTTTCTCCGATAACTCAGGGGTCCTGTCAAATCGGTTAATCTGTGCCGTGTTATAGACTTCCAGATAAGGATGTTGGCAAGGTAAAGCGAGAAAGTCGCAACCAATATACCTCGACGATCAGTAAAGTCGTCCGAAATCCTTATCTGGGAGTTTATATATCGGTTTCTTTTGATTTTGGCCACAATCAAATTTTTGAACACCCAGCGCGTGAGGGGACGAAAGCCCCGACTCACTTTTTCATCGGCCCTGTATCCAAAAACTTTATGTCCATCCTTTACATTTTAAGTGGCGTGCTTTTATGATAAGGACATTCCAGCACTTTGGCATCTTGCTATTTTTTTCAATCAAGGAACCCACCGCCATGCATGTCTGTCTGATGGTTGCCATTACCGTTGATGGAAAGATCGCCAGAGATGCGGACCATTACCCCGACTGGACTGGCAAAGCCGACAAACAGCTGTACGTCAAGATTACCAAAAAAGCCGGTGTCATGATCATGGGCTCGACGACTTTCGACACGATCGGTCGGGTGCTGCCCGGCCGCAAAACCATCGTCATGACCCGCAACCTGGATCGCCGATCCGACCGGGACGATCTGGTGTATACCCAGGCGCCTCCCGAGCAGATCCTGTCCGACCTGGCCTCCCAGGGCTTCGAGGAAGCCGTGCTCGTGGGCGGCGCGAAGATCAACCAGGTCTTTGCCGCAAAGGGACTGATCGACGAGTTGATCCTCACCCTGTCCCCCTGTGCCTTCGGTTCCGGGCTGTCCATCTTTTCAGGTGCCGTGGACCTGAAACTGGTCTTGAAAGAATTCTGTCAGATAGACGAGAACACCTTGTGCATCCGCTACCGGGTCATCCATTCGAAATCTTGAGCTGAAATCCTCATTTCGCCAAATTATCAAATTGATGCGTCGTGGTTCATGGCCGACAATACCTTGAACAACCCCTGGGTGCCCAGGTCTTCCCATCCCATGGCCATGGCTGCCACGTAAAACTGGTGGACCAGGGCCAGTCCGGGCAGCGACAGCCGCATGCGCCGCGCCTCTTCCAGAGCGATGCCCATATCTTTGACAAAGTGCTTGATGTAGAAACCGGGGTTGAAGTCGCCATCGGCAATTCTGCGCCCCAGGGTATTGATGCACCACGAACTGGCCGCTCCTTTGCCGATCACATCGATGATATGATTGGCATCCATGCCGGCCCGCTGGGCATACAAAAGGGATTCAACCACGCCGATCATGGTGCCGGCAATCAGAATTTGGTTGATCATTTTGGTGTGCTGGCCGGCGCCTGGATCGCCCATCAAGGCGATGGTTTTCCCCAGGATATCGAACAGCGGTTTTATCTCATCGAACACCGGCTTGTCACCGCCCACCATGATCGCCAGGGTGGCTTCCCGGGCTCCCACGTCGCCGCCGGAAACCGGTGCATCCAGTGCCTTTACCCCTTTTGCGGCGCATTCATGATGAATGGTGCGGGCCAGGTCCGGGCTGGATGTGGTCATGTCCACTACGGTGTCACCGGCTTTGGTTCCGGCCAGTACACCCGCATCCCCCAAGATCACCTCCCGGACATCATCCGGAAAACCGACCATGGTGAAAACAATATCGCTGCTTTGTGCCGCGGCTTTTGGCGTGTCGGCCCAGGCCGCCCCTTTTTCAAGAAGCCTGAGCGCTTTGTCGCGGGTTCGGCTGAAAACAGTCAGCCGGTGTCCGGCGGTCAACAGGTGCCCGCACATGGACGCGCCCATGACGCCCGTCCCGATCCATCCGATGCGCTGGTTGGTCATGTGATCCTCCTTGTATGTGAACGATTGACAGATTTGGAAAATTAAAAAAGGGGCACGATTAGTCAACCGTAACCCCTTTCAACCAATTTGGTCGGGACAGCAGGATTTGAACCTGCGACCCCAGCGTCCCGAACGCTGTGCTCTACCAGACTGAGCCATGTCCCGATGGGTGGTCCTTGTATGTCAAGGCATCTAAAAAGTCAATAGGTTGAAGCGCGTTTGCGGTGCCCTTTTTTTAGCGGGTGAAGGGGTTGTCCAGAACGATGGTTTCATCTCTTCCCGGCCCCACCGAAACGATCTGGATCGGTACGCCGGTCAAGGTCTCGATGCGGGCCAGATATTGACGGGCGACATCGGGCAGGTCCTGGTAGCGTCGAATCGCCCGAATGTCCCGGCGCCAGCCGGCCAGGGTTTCATATATCGGCTTGCAAGCAGCCAGGTGGTTGAGATTGGCCGGCACCTCATTGATGCGCCGGCCATCGTGTTCATAAGCGGTGCAGATTCTTATTTCATCCAACTCACCGAGCACATCCAGTTTGGTAATGGCCAGACCGGTCAGTCCGTTCAGCCTCACCGCATTGTTGAGGATGACCGTATCCAGCCAGCCGCAGCGCCGACGACGGCCGGTGGTGGCGCCGAATTCCGCACCGGTTTTTTGTAATCGGTCGCCGATATCGTCAAACAGTTCCGACGGGAACGGACCGGCACCCACACGGGTGGTGTATGCCTTGACGATGCCGATCACGCCGTGGATGTCTTTCGGACCGACGCCGCTGCCGCAGCAGGCGTTGCCGGAGGCGGTGTTGGAGGAGGTGACATAGGGGTATGTGCCGTGATCGATATCAAGGTGCGTACCCTGGGCGCCTTCGAACAAAATCTGTTTGCCGGCGTTGCCGGCTTTTTGCAAGGCCACGGAAACGTTGGTGACGTAAGGCTTCAACCGATTGGCGAATTGGGTGTACTGATTCCCTATCGACTCGAGATCCACCGTTTCGGTGCCGAGGAATTTTTCCAGGTAAAAATTCTTTTCAGGGACGATGGCCTGGAGGCGCTCCTCGAAGGATTCGGGGTCGATCAGGTCCACGAAACGAACACCGCGCCGGGTGGCCTTGTCTTCGTAGCTGGGACCGATGCCCCGGCCGGTGGTGCCGATCTTCTTATCGCCCTTCATCCGTTCACGACCGTGGTCGATCAGTTTGTGATAGGGCATGATCACATGGGCCCGGTCGCTGATCATGAGAATGTCGGGATTGACGGCAATCCCCTTGGATTCCAGGTAATCGATCTCTTCGATCAAGACCTCGGGGTCCACGACGACCCCGTTGCCGATCACGCAGATTTTTTTCTGAAGGATCCCGGAGGGGATCAGGTGGCTGATAAACTGTTCGCCATCCACAACCATGGTGTGGCCGGCATTGTTGCCACCCTGGAACCGGACCACCACGTCGGCGTCAGCGGCGAGAAGATCAACGATTTTTCCTTTTCCCTCATCACCCCACTGGGTCCCTACAATCACGATATTTGCCACGAGATGCTCCTTCATCACATGATCGACCGAAAGGCGTAACTAAACCTTAGCCGTGTGTTTCAATGCGCGCTGCGTCGTTTGCGGAAAAATTCTTGAATCACCAACCGGCAACGGTCCGCACAAATTCCCTGTATAATCTCGACCTGATGGTTGAGTCGCGAGTCCTGACCGAGGTGATAAAGGCTGCCCGCCGCGCCCCATTTCGGGTCGGGCGCCCCGAATACGACTGTTTTTACCCGGGCCTGGACAATGGCCCCCATGCACATGGCACAAGGCTCAATGCTAACATAGAGCGTAGTGCTTAACAAACGATAATTTTTAATCCGGCGCGCGGCCGAACGGAGGACATTGATCTCTGCATGGGCCGATGGATCGCAGCTGCTGATGGTTCGGTTGTGGTCTTCCGCGAGCACCTGGCTGTCGGCATCAACGATAACCGCGCCTACCGGTACCTCGCCCATTTGGCCGGCGGCAATGGCTTGATCGATAGCCATTTGCATGAAGTGCTCGTGAGGGGGTGTCATGGTTGGACAGTCTTCTTTTTTTGGGCTTTGATCAATAGGTTTTTAATACGAGGGATGAAACGAAAGATCAGGGTCGGGATCAAGGCACGTCGACCAAACCAACCGGTAGGGGAAGTGCCCATTTAAAGAATTCATTGACATGTTCCCCCGTTTGGCTTAATTACGAATCCAACTTTTTAGCGCCCGTAGCTCAGCTGGATAGAGTGCCGGACTACGAATCCGTAGGTCGCAGGTTCGAATCCTGCCGGGCGCGCCAGTAAATATAAGGGGTTACAGCATCAGCTGTTTCCCCTTTTTTTATCCATGTGTGAAAATTCTCGGAAACCATATTCCAGGATGGCCATGGCATGGCGTTCACCCTCGCCAACGGCGTGTAAGTCAAGGAATGATATCCTCAAGAACGAATGCCCGGGTTACCCTTTTCGGATCGCTTCTCATCCGATCCAGATGCTCTTTGAAAAGCATAAACAACTCCAACCGGCTCCTCTGGCTCTCGCTGAAGCCTTCCTCCAGGCTAAGTTCCTGTTCCATGCGCAGCAGTTGCGCATTCATCTGCGCTTCCGGGACGGTGACCCCCTGAGACAATCGATCGAGGTATAAATCACCGAAGCGGGAAATGGCCGCGTCGACCTGTTGCACCTCTTCCGCGGCGCGATCCACATCACTTTGGATGGATACGAGGATGGGTTCCGGCAGGCTCTTGCGCGTCAGTAGTTGGATCCGTTCCAGTTCGAAGACCATCACCTGCCGGCGCCGGGCATAACTGATCATGGATTCGGCGGTGAACAGTGCGCTTTGAATCGTGGCCAACGCAGTCGCTTCCGCCAGTGTCGATGGATTGGCCATCGGCGCTGTTTTCAACGCCGATCCAGGCGTGGTTTCCTCATCTTGCCCCATCTTCGGCGCTTTGGCACGCCACTCCTGGTCCAGCATATCGAACCGGTTGCGGGAGGTGACAATCGCGGAAAGGACCACCCGAAACCCGAGGTCGGTGGCGCGATAGGCCCCATTGTCAAGAAAAAAGGGGATCTCTTCGCGACGGCCCGGCATGATCTCGGCAAGGCGTTTCCGGTAGCTGCCCCCCTTGGCGATGAAACCGCCGGTGGCGCCGTGGAGACGAAACCCCAATGAAAAACGAAAGGGATCCAGCAGCATTTCGGCAGCGTTTCCGGCCGTATCGTACAATCCCAGTGGGTTGGCACATCGGCTTCCGATCCAGGCTAGTTTTTCCGGTTGTTTGGCCGCCATGGGATCCGTAAAGACGGCAAAATCTGGGAAGGAACGGTTTCCCAGGGGAAAAAACTCCTCGCGGTTGAGCTGCTGCACGGTGACCATGTGGCCACCACGGGCGGCATACTCCCACTCCGCCTCGGTGGGCAGACGGATATATCCGAAGCGGCCACTGGCAAAATGGGGCAGGGCTGCTGGGGCATTTTCCAACAACCACTCGGTATACCTCATGGTGAACGTCACGGCTTCGAACCAGGAGATATCGGTCTTGGGGCGTGGATCCGCGGCGGTCAGTCCTGCGGCCGTATCGGGACACGCCGCATCCATGACGACATCCCATTGGAGGGTGGAGATCTCGTATTTGGCGATGAAATAGTAAAACCCGGTCTGCTCCGTTTCATTGGGATCGGGACAGGTGCCATCGCCATCGCGGGCTGCTTTATAGAGCCCAAGCTGCCATTGTTCCGGCAGGTCCTCGATGGTAAAGGGGCCGGATATCGAGGCCTTTCGCCGCCCCTCCATGAAACCGAGGCCTTCCCGGCCACAATCGCTGCATCCCAGGTCTAGACGCAGATCCCCGAAAAAACCTTGCGCCGCCACACAGACATGCCGCAACACCAGCCTCGCTCCACAGGGCATGGGCAAGGTGATATCCATTTCATCGGGATTGGGGTTGACGGCCCGGGCCAGGGTCGGGGTCAGCCGCTGCAGGGTGCGTTGGGGTTCCGGGCAGTCCATCGCCGCCAGTGGCGTGGCCAGCAAGACAAGCAGAACCGCCACCGTCGGCCACACCCGCGTTTTCGGGTACGCCTTCGTCTCAGACATCGCGGATCACCTCGGACGGCTCGATGGAGGCCGTGCGATAGGCGGCATAGGCTGAGGCCAGTATGGCGATGGCCACGGTCAAGAGCAGGGAGAAAATCATGTGGGGCACAGTGAGACGACACACATATTCCCCTATGGCAAGATAGGTGCCGAAGAGCCGGTTGATGCTCTTTTCGACCACCTGGTATAGGACCAAGGCCGTCAGGTTGCCCAAAACGGCTGTCATCAGGGCCTGGAAAATCGGAAACCAAATGATACTGCCGGTGGTGAATCCGATCAACCGGATAACGCCCAGGTGACGGCTCTTGCGGTTGACGTTGGCCAGAACGCTGCTGGTCATGGAAGCGAAGTAGCCCAACACCGCCACCACGGCGATAAGCCGGAAAATCAGGGTAAAGGCGCGGTCCAGACTTTTAACCACCTCGATTTCCTCGGCCTTGGTGTAGACCTCCATGCCCTGATCGGCGAACTGGTCCCGAAGATCGGGCACATCATAAATGGAACGCGCATAGAGCCTGAAGCCGGGATAGTTCCGGGCACCGGCCGGCCTCACCTTACCGGGCCAGCCGAAGGATGGGGACCCGAAGCCATCCCGGTAATCTTCGGTGGCGGTCAACAGGTCGAGGCGCACGAATGCCGAGTCCAATTGATAGGCGGCCAGGGGAAGGACCGCACCCACCGTCAGCTGGACCGTCACCTGCTCCTTGCGCCCCGCCATGGAGCGACCGATCCTGCCGGTGACGGCTGATCCCTTGGACACCCCCAGCTTACGGGCCGCCGAGGCGGAGAGCACGATGACCAAGTTGTTGTCCGGAACAATCGCCCATTTTCCCAGGAGGGGATCTCCCTTGCCCGTGGGGATCAGATCCACCCCCACTGACCGGGGGTCTGCCCCTTCCCGATTCACCAAAACCATGCTGGCCGCAATGGAACGGGTTTGGGGGATAACGAAGGCCACGGCGGAAAGATTGGAAACGGCCTGGAACCACGCATCGTCAAAGCGCCCGCTGCCCACGGGTGCAATCTCCCGGTTCTTGGGGTTCTCAATGAGACGATCCGCCATGGTGCTGATAATGCCGCTTTTGACGCCGAAGAGCACCAGCAGGGGGGCCAGAACGGCGGCCAGGCCCAGGATGGCACAGGCCGACAGAAGCCGCTCATGGATGAAGTCACGCAAGGACATGCGGATCACGGTCTTGAACCCGGCCAGCGGTTTGCGACGTTTCACGCGCATGCCGTCACCTGAACCGCGCCGTTGGGTTCCGTCTGCTTCAAATCGAATGTGATTTGCCGGAAGCCGCTTTCGGCCACCCGTTCCCAATCGTGAGTCGCCACCACCAAGGTGACCTGAAAATCATCGGCCAAACGGCTGAACAGGGCCATGATCTTCTCGGCATTGATGGGATCCAGAGATGCGGTGGGCTCGTCGGCAATCACCACGGCCGGTTTGTGGGCCATGGCCCGGGCAATGGCTACCCGCTGGCGTTCACCCACCGACAGCTGTCCGGGAAGCCGATCCAGATGGGATTCGATGTTCAGTTTGGCCGCCACCTTTTCGACGGCCCGACCGGTTGGCAGTCCCAACCCCTTTCGGCTGATGCCGATGTTGTCTCGCACCGAGAGGAAGGGAAAGAGCCCCCCGGTTTGAAGCACATAGCCCATGTGGCGCATGCGCAATCGGGACAGGGCGTTCAGGTCGTTGGTCTTCCAGGCGGCCATGACGTCCACCGACCGGGATGCACCCTTTTCGTCGTGTTCCCAAAAAAACTCGAAACAGCTGGCCTGGGTAGGCTTCAGGATCATGGCCAGCATGTCCAGAAGCGTACTCTTGCCGCAGCCGCTATAACCCACCAAGGCCACTTTTTCGCCCCTGTGGATGGTCAAGTCGGGCACTTCCAGGAAAAATCCCGGCGCACCGGTCCACTGCTTGCCGATTCCGCGAAGCCTGAATACCGGGGTCTTGATCTTTTCGATCAACCGCTCGCCGTTGCTCACGTTGCCGGACATAGGGTTATTCGCTGCCTTTGCGTTTAGGACGTGGACGAGTTTACGATCCTATGAAGTCAGGGCATCATGCCCAAGGGGACCCGGTAAACGGCATCACCGGGTTCGCCGGGACCGAAGCTGACCCAGTTGGACACATCGTTATGGTAAGCCTCGTAGCGCCGAATCTTGGATTTGATATCATCTACAATGGCCTGCTGTTCGCCGACACTCAATCGGTACCAGTCCTCTTCGGTGAGCCGCATAATATTGCTGCGATAGGGTAGATCATCGAGGAACTCGGCCAGAAAACCCAATTGCCCGAGGTTCTGGTTGGGGCGTTGGCTGAAGCGGGTGGGATCCCGGGAGGTCTGGGCGGCCGCCGACAGGATGCTCTGAAAAAAATCCCGGGCGCCGGTACGCTTGGTCCGCTGGGCATTGTCGAGGATGATCTTCAATCGATGGTGAAGATCGCTGAGCTGGTTTTTGGAAAGCAGAACGGTGACTTCGAAGGTCGGGATGTCGGGCCTGGTGATATCCATGTCCGACACCCATGAAGTCACTACCTGCGGAACCCGACCCGCCCCTTGGCGTCCTAGAAAATCCAATTGCAGCGCATACCCCAAGATGGCCGCCTTTTTGGCCGCCTGGGCAGCCACATCACCCGATTTGGACATATCCACATCGTCTAAAGCCAGCCGCTGGCCACTGGCGGTGGCCTGCACCAGAGCGACCATCTGTCCGGCCACATCCTCCACCACCTGTCCGAATCCGAGTACGCCGGCGGTGGCATCTTCGGCATCGATGGGCACGTAGAGATCGCCGATGGTGGGATCGGATTGTCGCGTCAGGGTTTGGTACTGCCTGCGGGCATAGTTGTGGTTGTTAGGTGTTTCCCGGGCGCCCGGGGGCGTTTTCAGGTGCAGGGCGAAGATCTTGACCCCGGCGGCAGCAGCCATGTCCGCCATGGCATTGGCGTTCATCCCGGTGGAGGAATAAGGATCATCGTTGCGGATGGCTCCGGCATCGGTGATCAGAAATATCAGGCGTGAGTGATAAGGGCCCCAGTCCAGGCGCTCCAGGGCTGTTTTGAGACCGGCAAAAGCATCCTCATTGAAGGAATGGGTGGAGACGCTGGCCTCCTCCATGGAGGCCAGGGCACGTTCGAAGGCATCGCGGTCGGTTGCCTTCCGGAGATCCGAGTAAACCCGGCTGACATATTCCAATTCGGGGGCATCGGCCATGCTGTTCCGATACCCAACCAGGCCGAAGGCCACCTTGTCGGCCAGGCCCCGCTTTTCGATGGTGGCATAAATCCGGCGGACGGATTCGCGGGTGCGCTCGATATAGGGTTTCATGGAGATCGTGGTGTCAATCACGAAAGCGATGGCCGTCTTAAGGTCCAAGTCCAATGGCAATTCACCGGAACCCGGGTCGATGGAGGCGACCTGGAGGAATTTCACTCCTTCGAACAACTCTGCCGCCTGAAAGATCGGCATGAGGTAGAATTGATCCCTGGACACAGCCTCCCACTTGGGTTCCATAGCGACAAGGGGAAACGCGGAAGCATCCTGATCGTCCCCGGACTGAAAATCGGCAAATCGGGTCATCAGGTCAAGGTAGCGGCCGGCGGGGTCCCGGTCGGCGGCCACGGCTTCCAGGTCCACCATATCCTTGAAAAACAACACCGGCTGGCGGCCCGTTCGCTCGGTAAACTTCAGGGTCAGGGCCTGCAGCCAGGGCGATGTTTTGCCGGCCTCAATCCAGCCGTCGGGCGAGCCACTGGATGCCAGCCCCACCTCGAGCCATTGGGTGGCGTCCGTTTGGGACATAGCGAAAACATAGTAGGCCGTAAAGGGACGTATCCACCCTTTTCGGACGGCAGAAGCGGTCGATGCCCCTTCATAGAGGTGGGCGCCGGGATGGGTGATCACCCGCTGGTAGAGTGTTTTTTTTCCCGGTATTAAAAGGGCCCGTCGAGAATCTGCCCGGGCTGGTTCATGATCAACCGTTAGGACAGCGACAAGATAGAACAAAATCAACATGGGGGTGACGATACGAAATAGGCTCCCTGGACGGGGTCCTCCCCAAAATCGTTTTTTCATGGTTTTTCCTCGCAGGTCAAAGGGGCATCGAGACCCAGGCATTATTGAGGGTATCGGCGGTTTCCGTTAAGGCCAGGTTGCTAAAAGTGCCTGCGCGTCGGCAGCCCCGTTTTCGGCCCTGGCGACCACCCATCGGCGAAGGTCTGTCAGCCGATTCCTAGATTCAGTATGGCCACCCGCGAGGGCGATCTGGTACCATTCGAAGGCATGGGCCGGATTCTTACGAATGCTACCGCTGGGTAGATCGAGGCTGGGGTCATAGTACTCTCCCACGGCCATTGCCGCTTCGGCATTTCCACTCTCCGCGGCATATTCCAGAAGAAGAAACGCCGCATCCGCCCGCTCGGGTTTTTCAGGCAGGGTTGCGGCCATGGCTAAGGCATCGGCCGGTGTGATTCCCTCACGCAGGATCTGTCTGGCCTGCTCGAGTACCGGGGCATCCGGCGCATAGGTGGGTTTGGGCGGGGGTTTTATCTCCGCTTCCTTCTGCGGCAGATTCGCCATTTTTGGCAGTGATGGGGAGGGCGCGGACGGCAGCGTCTCCTTACCATGGTCTTTAAAAAGCCAATATCCGGCCCAGATGACGGCAACCAACGAAATGGCGGTAATAGCCTTCCATAAAAAAGAGGCTCTACGCATGTGGTTTTGCATACGGTTTCTCTCCTTGTGGCGTATTTCGGACAACACGCGCCTTTACAGGGTGGATTGAAACAGTGAGCGAACCTTGATTAACTGGCAGCGAAACTATAGGCCGCTGGAAAATAGGTGTCAATTGGAAACACCGAAGGGCGTGCCTCATTGCACCTAAATATCCGCCATGTAAAATAACACACCCTGCCACCGCTTGCCCCCACCCAAATGTGAACCCTCCCCGCGAGAAGCCGCGGGGAATGTTCTGCCTGTAACGGCAGTGCTGCGCAGCACCGTAAGGATGAAGTCTATCGGATCCGTAAAGAAGCCCGATATCTGCGTTACGCTTCATCCTTCGTCACTGCGGCGTACCGTAAGTAATCCTCATTCCTCAGGATTCGCAAGCCTTGATCTCGGGCTTTTTACGGATCCGTCACCCTTTGATCCAGGCCAAATAAAGGTGGATGTCACCAATTTTCCCGGCAGAATGGACTTGATCCATGCTTGTATAGGTCTCAAACAAATCCGCGAAAGCAGCGTAGTCTTCAAACCAGTTGTATGTTGGGCTAAATGAATGAACGAGCATGGCGGCCGTTAATGCCTTGAACCGTTTCGCTTCCAATATTGCTGAAGCGGTGCGGTGCAAGAGTTGGTAACGGACTCCTTGGACTTGGTCTTTGTCCAGTCCCAGTGTCCGACACAGCAAATTCAACCGCTTCACCTTACCCGGTGACGGGTCATCATACCACTCACTGACAAGCGGTCCAAAAGGTTCGTTGACTTTACCCTCAACCATGATGCTCACAAGACCTTGCCGGTTTCTTGCAAGGCAGAACAGGTCGTTCTGCGAAGCCGCCCCGCCTCCTGGGAGGCTAACCTTGTACTCCGGGATCGCCAAGAGCAACTCAACATCTTCAAGTGCCGGAACCGACGCTAAAGCCTCCTTAATCTCGCTGGGGAAACCCTTGGCTTCCTCCCAACGGTGAGCCAGAGCATACGCAGCGTATCCTGCTTTCCAGTGCAGATCAGGATCTGCCAGCAGGTGCTTCCAGTCCTCCGGGCCTTTGGTTGGAATGAGTATCATCGCCGTCCATTCACCTTCTTTCTTAACGCTCCAGAACACGTAAACGTAACCACCAACGTGGCTTGCCGCGGGGAGGGTTCCATTTATTTGTTTTGCTCCCCCTCGTGAAAAATCTCTGGGAAGTGGCCCTCCTTGCAGATCAAGCCAGAGACCGTCTCAGTGAAAGTCACTGCAAATCCATCAGGATCTCTTCGAACGACCCTACCGGATGCCTGAAGGGTTTTGTCAAAATTAAACAATGGGAATTTAATTGAAATAGGCTGTCCGACCGCAATCTTTCTATCTGTCCTGATGAATAAACCGCCAGCACCAATATTTTTTATTATATCTCGGAAACGCCCTTCTAACACGGTGTATTCTGCAATTATATAGGCAGTACGGCGAGGATATTGGCGATTATCTGGTAAAGGGTTCATAAGCCGTTCACCTGGTCCCGCAGTTTTCTATAATACTTAAAAGTCACCACCCGTCTTGCCGGCAGGACTACCCACTCACCAGTGGCTGGATTCCGACCGTTTCGTTCCGTACGACAGAGATTCACATTATTTCAAACTGCGAATCCGATGCGTTTCATGTAACACCTCCCAGACCCGGTGCATGACATCCGTGCTCGTTTCATCATCCTTGCCGAGTTGATCTTTGATACAAGTATCAAAAGCATACTGAAGGTAGGGAACCTTTTCCTCATCCAGGTTGGCGATGATGGCCTTTTCCTTCAGGGGTATGTCGGCCAGGATTTCTTCGACGATCTGGTCTATGTTGGATGGGTGAGTCATAATTTTTCCGCCGGCGGACGAAAAGCACCTGTTGTGTTTATCCTGCTGGGCACATCCATTTTCAAAGCGATTCCTTTAGCATAATCAGCCTCAGTGGACCTCGCCAGCATTGGTAAGGTCCCACATCGAGCCTTTCCAATGGCTGATATATCCATTGTCGTCCAGAAAGATTTTTAAATTAACAAACCATGTGTCGCCCATGATAGGAAGCTCTTGTTTGCTCATGCTGTCCGAGCGGCGAGGCCGGACATGATTTCACCGCCAGCCTGAAAATTTTCAGATTCAGATACCGTCATCGATATTTTAGGGCATTCCCGCTCAAACTACAAGGTTAGTCGCTTTCACCTAACATCATACGGTCAACCGGCTCACATTGGAATAGTACTGGCGCTCATTATACTCGGCTACTTTATCTACAGTTGCACAGCCGGATGGTCATCAGCAAATAAAGGATTTATAAAACAGGAGATGGTTTCATTGGAGGAATTTCTTAAGACCAACAATGGCCGACTTTACAACTTGGAACCCCATGGCGGATCAATTTCGGGTAGAATCTTACGAGATTCAAAAAAAATATCGTCGCGGTCATCGAAAGGCTCATCTGACCACAAAGTAAAGGCGTCGCAGCACCTTTCCGCCGGACGTGGCGATATCGACCCGCCATTCGCCCCGATAACGATTATCAGAAATATTCTTGAAGCTCCATGTCCGCCAGTAGCTGGACCGTACATCCAGGGGGACATCACTGACTTTTTGCCCACCAAAATAATAGATATGCCGGATTTTGGTTGGAACCTGCTTGGCTTCAATCTCGCTCCACACAAAAACCCGTTGGGCGGATGTGGTAAAAGAGGTGCCGACACCCGCCGGCATCCGGTTTTGTATTTCTGCACAGACGCTGGCCTGTAGCACGTTTAGCTCTGCATCGGCTGCTGTCGGCTCCGGTGATGGACCGGCCGTCAACTCGCTTTGGCCCGATCGCACCTGGCTTTCAGTGCCGGCGGTGGTTCGGCTTGAGTCGGCAGTCTCTGCCGTTGAAGATGAACCGGATAACGGGGTGCTGGCCTGTATGACAGGATTGGACGTGCCGGATGAATTATCGGCGTCTGACTCGGTGCGGGGTATGGCTGCGTCGGGATCGGTGGACGACGTTGCCGCCTGTTTTTTAGCCTCAGGCGGACTGGCAGGCTCAAGCTGCTGTTGGTTGTTGGCCGGCTCGTCCAGTTGATCGACAGTTGGGGCTGCATCTGTGGATTCTGAGGGCAAGACCGACTTTTCAGAACCAATGGCAGGCAGCGGCTGTGCGTCCTTGTCTTGCACCTGCTGCAATGGGACAACTGGCAATGGATGGGGGTCATAGACAAACAGATGGTAGAATCCAAATCCGGCAAGCGCCAGAATAGCGATGCCAAACAGGGCAATGCAAGCATACAGCCAGGACCAAGATGAAGCGATCTGCTTAAAAAATGAAACAACGGTATCGAGCCAATTCCTGTTTATTCGTATCGCCGAACCGATATTCTTGATTGAGGTCCCCGCTGCCTTGAATGAGTCACTGTTGATCGGTACGGATGATACGAGGGTATTGAATATCGATTTAACCTCGCCAAACCGGGAACGGGTCGGTTTCTTCCGATCCTTTATTTTGGGCTTTTCGGGTGGGCCGTTCCCACCATTATGCGTCGGGGAGTCGGGTTGAATGTCCTCGGTTTGAATCTGCTTTCTATGTAAGGCCTCGTACAATGAAATGGCTTCGTCTATGTTTCCCTCGATCAATCTGGAGTAGGATGCAATATATCCTTTGACATAAGGGCCTTGGGGAAGCTTCTCGAACTCATCTTTTTCTATGTATTCCAGATACAACTCTGAAATTTTAGTCAACTGGGCCAGTTCACGCAGACTGATATTCTTGGATTCCCTCTCTCTTTTTAGGTAACTCCCAACAGTTTCCATCTTACCGTCCCGACTGGAAGGGGATCGTTAATCAAACCCATGCATATCACGGTTCAACATGGGAAAAGACGAAATGCGTTCGACACCGTGTTTATGGACAAAGGTATCGGAAAATTTGAATCTGTTCAAGGGCAATACATTTGAAATCGTTCAGACCTGATCGGGCGCCACTTTAGATAATCGATCTCCGGCAGCGATACCGACTCGGCAGTGCCTGTCAGGAAATGGTGATTTTACAAAAATCGAACATACAGCGGCTGCTTATCTCCCGGGCTACGGCTTCGGGAACGGAATCTTGCCACGGACCGGGTCCTTTTTTAACCTGCTCGAGGATCGCCTCCGGCCAGATATGCATATGGGCTTGATTGTAATTGTGAATCGGAAGGATTTTATTGTTGGCCCGCAGGTGGGCGTAAAAGTGTTTCAAATGCTCGGGGACGGGAAAGTTGTCGGTGGTCACCACGTCGTCAGGGTTGCCGTCCCGGTACATGGGGTATACAAATATCAGCGTGTCGCGGTCGAAAAGAGCGCCAAACGCGCCGATGATGCCCCCCTTAAAGCCATCGTAGTAGGCGTCGTTAAACAGGGTCTCCAGGTTGGGGATCCCGATGACGAAGGCCACCTTGCCGCGGGTATAGCGACCCAGATAGTCGGACAGGCGGAAATAACGCAGATAGTTGGAAACGATGACGGGATAATTCAGGATGTTCAGGCAGTCGACCCGATCGAGAATGTCTTTCATGTCATAACTGTTTTGTTTGCGCATCTCGGCGACTGAGATTTCCGGTGCCATAATGGGGGGCTCGGATCTGACCGGGCTCATACGGGCGAATAATTCCATGCCGCTGGTCATCATGTCCACATTCACATGGGTCACAGGCCTGAACATGGCCCGCATGACCATGACGTCACGGTTGTAGAACAATTCCGATGGATGCACCAAGGTCTTTCGGTCGGCGCCGAAGACAACCGCATCGGTCAATTCCGTCTGGACCAGTTTCAAGGCCATGTAGCGATTGTCGATAGCGGCAAAGTAGCTGCCGCTGAAACGGATCAGGTCGACCTCCAGGCGTCCCCAATCCAGGTTTTCTCCCAGGGATTGGATGAGGCGTTCCGGGCGGGAATGAAAGTGGAAGGCCCCATAGATCAGGTTGACGCCCAATATACCCACGGCTTCCTGCTGCTGGTCATTGCTTTCATCCAGCATGCGGATATGAATCAAAATTTCACACGGATCGGCGCCAGGGGTCACCTGCAGTCTAATCCCCAACCAGCCATGGCATTCGCCCTGCTGGCTGTAGCTTCGCGCGGTTACCGTATCGGCGAAGGCAAAATAGGTCGAGGTGTTGGGGCGCTTGTCGCCGACCCGTTGCAATACCAGGTTGAATTCCTTGTCGAGCATTTTTTTTACTCGACTTTCGGTCACGTAACGCTTGTCCTTCTCCTCGCCATAGATGGCATCGCTGAACGACATATCGTAGGCCGATATGGTTTTGGCGATGGTGCCGGCCGCACCGCCGGCCCGAAAAAAGCAGCGTGAGACCTCTTGGCCGGCACCGATTTCGGCGATGGTGCCGTACTTGTCGTGGTCCATGTTGAAGGCAAAGGCCTTTTGCAGGGTGGTGAGGGTCTCTTCGGCCATGACCATTCTCCGTGAGGGCTGCTGTGCAATACTTTACTTAATTTATATGGGTTTTAAAAGAAGATCAAGTTACCTATGGCCTACCGTGCCTGCCTGCATGGACTTATTCGGCGAGAGGAAGGCAAAGGCCCCTTTGCTTGAGCGTCCACGGGTGCTGGGTTTGGGCGCTCTCCGTTCGATCACGGGACGCGGTCGATTTGCCCGGGCGTTGACCTTTTTCCCGTGTGATACCGATGGGGCATCATAGTTGAAATCCGAGAGGGTGCGTTGCTCCACAGGTCTGCCGATGGCCCCATTGATCGCCCTTACCATCTGGGTATCCTCCGTGGTGACCAGCGTGAACGCATCTCCGCTGCGTTCGGCCCGGCCGGTTCGACCGATGCGGTGAATATAGGCCTCGGGGGTGGAGGGGATGTCGAAATTGATGACATGGGAAACATTGGAGACATCGATGCCGCGGGCGGCGATATCCGTGGCCACCAGAATTTGATACGCTCCGGAGCGGAAGCCGTTGAGTGCTGCCTGGCGCCGCCCCTGGGACAGGTTGCCCTGCAGTGAGGTCGAGCGGTAGCCGGCCTTAGACAGCTGTTCCCCCAGGCGCTTGGCTCTGTGCTTGGTGCGTGTGAACACGAGGACCGGGCCGGTCGTGGTATCGCCCAGCAATTTTATCAGCAACGCCGTCTTCAAATGCTGGGCGACCGGGAAGAGGGCATGACTGACCGTCTCCGCGGGGGCGGTGGCACCGATCTGAACCGTAATCGGATCTTGCAGGACATCATTGGCCAAGCGTCGGATCTCTTTGGGCATGGTGGCTGAAAAGAGCAGGGTCTGGCGTTTTTTTGAGGGGACGTGGGTCAGAATGCGACGAATGTCCGGGAAAAAACCCATGTCGAACATCATATCGGCTTCGTCGATGACCAGCACGTCCAACCGGGAAAGATCAACGGTCCGCCGGCCGATATGATCCAGCAGCCGGCCGGGGCAGGCCACCACGATATCCGCACGTTTGAGATCCTGGATCTGGGGGTTGATCCCCACGCCGCCATACACCACGGCGCTGCGCAGGCGTGTCTGGCGGCCCAGGCGTTTGAATTCGCCATGAATCTGTTCGGCCAGTTCACGGGTGGGAGCGATGACCAGTGCACCGACCCGATTGCGTGGGCCATCGATCAGGCGGTTGAGAATGGGTAATACAAACGCGGCCGTTTTACCCGTGCCGGTCTGGGCCAGCCCCACTACATCGCGTCCCTTCATGACCTCGGGAATGCCTTTGGCCTGAATGGGTGTGGGCGTGGTATAACCCGCTTGCATTGCCCCTTGGGCAACAGCGGGGTGAAATGAAAAAGTATTAAAATTCAAAGTATTATGTTCCTTGTCTGAGTTTACGGCCATTGATTGCCGCTTGAGTCTGTACGACGTCGCCCTTCCCATGCACCTGCATGGGAAGGCGTCCGCACGCCATGAATAAAGAACCCGCGGACAATTCCGTGGGTTACAATCTTATGAGTTGTAATCTGGGATTTTCGCGGTGGGAGTGTTAAAGGGCAGCCACCCGATATCGGGTGGCTGCCCCGTTTTACACAAATACTAAGTCAGCTAACCGTGACGTTCACGGCGGAAGGTCCTTTTGGGCCTTGCTCCATGTCGAAGCTCACCCGGTCGCCTTCGCTCAGGCTTTTGAAACCGGTTGCGTTGATGCCTGAATGATGCACAAACACATCCGGTCCGTCTTCCTGCTCGATGAAGCCGAAACCTTTTTGGTCGTTAAACCATTTTACAATGCCATTGGCCATGATAACATCCTCCTTTCTTTTAATTATTCAAAATCTTAAATCTGGAGGATGCTTCATTGGAGAGCTGAATATTCCTGCAGAAGAAAAACGTCCCGCATGACGACAGCGAGACATTATTGAATTGAGTCATAATAAACCTATTCCGGTTGAAAGCAAGTTAAATGTTGAAATATATAAAAATAACCCACCCCGCCGCCAACCGTTTTGAACAGTCGAATCGCAACACACACCGATAACTGAGTCGGGTTTCTATGAAACCGATGGACAAAAAGAAAATGAATGCTATGATTCGGTGGCTGTTCAACCCGGCTGTTATTGCACTCATTGAAATAACGATTGGGTTACCCAACGGGAGCCCGTTGGGTACCAATACGGAAAGATAACAGCTACCATTGATGGTGGGTGCTTTATTTCCCGGACCACATCTGGTATGGCGGCGGCATTATTTCAATAAGCGCACGCATATGTATGTTGACCAGTATATCTGACTTCACATGACTCTTTTATTCATCCATTTGGTTTTGCTGCCTGCCAGACAGATCACAACTTACACATCTACGGCATGGAAACCATTGTTCAAGTCACCGCTGCAATCATGGTCAATGATGGCCGCATTCTGATCGCCCAGCGTCACCCACGCGATCGGCTTGCCGGACTGTGGGAGTTTCCCGGCGGCAAGGTTGAAGCCGGTGAGACCCCTGAGCAATGCCTAAAACGCGAACTTTGGGAGGAACTGGAAATGGATGCCGTCATCGTAGACTTTCTCGGTTCCAGCATTTATCACTACGATCACATCTCTATCGAGCTGATGGCTTACCGGGCATTCTGGAAGGGGGGCTCCTTCCGGTTGGTTTCCCACCAAGCCTGTCAATGGGTAAGGCCGGATCAATTAGCCGCTTTTGCATTTACGCCGGCGGATCTGCCCTTTGTGCAACGGTTGGCCAGCGGGGAAATTGACCTCGACTGATTGGATACCGACCATGACTTCAACGACAATGGCCTATCGAGTGGGATGGCTGATCGACGGGTCCGGCAAACCGGCTGTCGAAAACCGGATTGTCACCATCGACGGCAGCCGGATCCAGGCCATTCTGGCCCCCGGTGACCCGCAGCGCGAAGGAATGGCTATCGTTGATTGGTCGGACTGCACCGTGTTCCCCGCACTGATCGACAGCCACGTTCATCTGGTGATGTCCGGCACAATAGAACCGACCTTTCGCCGGAAACAACTGAACAGTACTTACTCGATTCGCCGGGAAATTATTGCGGAACATCTTCGCCAGCACTTGGCCAGCGGTGTGCTGGCCGTTCGTGACGGCGGTGACCACCATGGTGACACACTTCGTTATAAATGGGACTCGGCCAATAACCCCCCATCGATGGTGACCATCGCTTCGGCGGGGCGTGCCAGAAATGCGTTGGGCCGATACGGAAAACTCATTGCAATCCCGGTGGATGAGGGGGAGACCCTGGTCAATAGTGCCTTCGGGACAGATTCAAAGCGGGACCACTTGAAGCTTGTCAACTCCGGCCTCAACAGCCTGACCCAGTTTGGCGTGGAATCGTTACCGCAGTTTGATAAAAACGAACTGGCTACCGTAATTAGGACAGCCCATAGGCGCGGCCAGCCTACCATGGTCCACGCCAATGGTCACCTGCCGGTGAAACTGGCCATTGATGCAGGATGTGACAGCATCGAGCATGGCTTTTTCATGGGCCGGGAAAACATGCACCGTATGGCCGATCACGGTGTTGTCTGGGTGCCCACGGCCGTGACCATGAAAGCCTACGGCGATTACCTGAAGACTCAAGGGCACCGCAGCGATCCGTCTTTTTCGGAGGTGTCCCGGAAAAATCTGGAACACCAGCTGGAGCAGATCAGCACAGCTCGGCATCTGGGGGTGACCCTTGCCGTGGGGACCGATGCCGGCAGTCCGGGCGTGCATCACGGGCTGTCGGTCAAAGAGGAGCTTCAGCTATTCGTCTCCGCCGGATTCAGTGTGGAGGAAGCCATTCAATGCGCCAGTCATCACGGGGCACGGCTCATGGGGCTGTCTGACAGGGGGGCAATTGCCCCGGGGATGCGGGCAGATTTTCTTGCTGTGAAGGCCCCTCCACAACACGTGCCCGAGGCGCTCCATCAGATTGTTCACCGGGTGGTCGAGGGACGTGTTATTGATTCGGACGCAGCCTTCTGAAGGGCCACCTATCGCCGGTTTAGGATTCCGGGTCTTTTGCGGGCCTGTTTTTGCGGGAGCGCACTTTCTGAAGCAGGCGCTTCAGCGGGTCGGTCATCAGGGTCAGGCTGGATTCGCGTTGGCGAAAAATCTCTTCCAGCGAAATGTGAGGGTCTTTTGCCGGGCTTCTCAGGTAGCGACGCAGGGCAACCAGCCGGTTTTTGATCTCTTTTTCCGCCCGGAGTCTAAGAATCTCTTTTTTTCTCAGGATGTCCTCTTTGATCGCCTCGTCTGGCGGTTTTCCCTGGTATTTGTCCAGTTTGTAGCGGATTCGGATGAAAATGAGATCCTGCAGCACCTGCTCATATTCAGGGTCCAGGCAGATCACCTCCGGAACCAGATCTCCGAAATGGGTAACCCCTAAAATGTCCTTGTCCTGGGTCCAGTAGCCCACCAGAAATTCCTTTTCCAGGTCCAGATAGTTTTTTAGCGGCATATACATCCGCCTAAGGTACATGAGCACCTTTTCCGTTTTTTTGCGCTGCCCGCCGATGATCACCGAACCGCCGACCTCCCCGCGCTTGACCCCTTTGGTCCAGGGCGCACCCGTGATGCCGAAATCATTGTACACGGGAATGTGCATCAGTGCGGACAGGGTGTTGATGGCCAGGGCGTATCCGGCTGACGGCCCGCCCACACTGTATGAAGCGGAGAGCAGTTGGTGATGAATGGTATACTTGTCCAGAAACTCGCCCAGCAGACGCGCGGCGCTGACCTTGGGGTCCATATCCTGCAGGTAGTTTTTGACCATGGTCAACGCCTCATGGGCGCTCTGCTGGGTCATTTGGACCGCCATCTCCATTTGGGCACCGGCCGAGGACGACGATGACACCGCACCGGTGACCATCACTTTCTCTGAAGACAGGCTGTAGGTCAGGCTGGTGGCGATGGGCAGGAGAACGCCGGTGACATCGTTGGCCCCGACGCCGATGATGAACCCCACCTGGGGTTCCTGGCTCAGCTCCGCCTCCAGAAACTCATCCAGCACCACCTTGCCTTTTTTGGTGGGGCTCTCCGATATTTCGTGGCGGGCCGACTTGAGGTGACTGGCCACCATGGGATAATCGTCCGGCTGCTGAATGGGTTCCAGTAGCTTTAAAACCGCTTCATAGTGTTCCATAAATCGATCGGGAGCGCCCCGAACGTCGGTTTTCAAATGGTTTTGATCGTCTAAGGCCTCCAGGATACCCATGAGGGTCTTGAAATTGAATTTGATAAAGTTCTCTCGCCTTTTAACGGAGTCATGGCGGATCTGACGAAGGCGCAAAATCACTTCGAATTCCGTATTTCTAAGCGACCGGGCCTTTTCGACAAAGGCGGCATAATCCGCCGGTGTATTGCAGACGCCTTTGGCCGCTTCCACGATGCTGTCGGTGGTCAGATCCGCGGACAGGGGAATATCCGCCAGCGCGTTATCGACAATCTGAACGATATCTTCTTTTTTCAGCATCCCCTTTATTTCCAAAACCTTGAGGCGCTTGGACCGGATCAGGGCCGGGTCCAGAATGTCCAGCCGGTTGGTCGTAAGCACGGTGAACACCTTGTGCAGCGGCGTTTCACCATCGATCAGATTTAAAAACTTATTGGTCAGCTTGTCCGAGGGATTCCCTCCGGCGCCGCTGCGCTTGGGTGCCAAGGCATCCCCTTCGTCGAAGAAAACCACTGCAGGGGCGATCATTTTGGCGATATCGTAAACTTTTTCCAGGTTGTCCACGGCGCCGTCGACCGGATTGGACGGGTCCTGCAGGGCGCTGGCACTGGTGGCGATATCGTGGACGTCGGTGTTTTCACTGAGCCAGGTGCGCGCCAGAAAGGTTTTTCCGCTTCCCGGCGGACCATTGAGCACGACCCCTTTTTCCTCGCTCACGTTATAGTAAAGGCAATTGTTGGTCATCTCCGAAAAGACATCCTTGATGCTCCCCACGTATGCTTCCCATTTGACATCCCGGTCCATGCGGCCGACCACCTTCTTATAAAGATCGCCATAGGAATTCTGGGCGACCAGCTCGAAGGCTTTTCTCACCAGCATGGCGTCATCCAGGTAGGCGGATACAAAATCACCCTTGATCTGGACGATGGAGTGGATCAGTTTGCGCACGTAGGAGGGTAACACCTTCAGGGCACGCTCTTTGAAAATCGAATAGAGTTCATCCACCGTCGTCGACACATCGTCCGAGTGCAGGCATTTGACGGATCCGCATACGTTTTCGTTCTGTTCGGACAGCAACAGGATGTCGTTGCGCAGGAGTTCCAGTCGGACCACTTCCTTCAGGTTTTCCGGGTTGGTCCAGTAGTCGGAAATGTTGATGATGCTGCCCTTTTCCACAAACCGACGATAAACGGCGGCATCGAAGCGCTCGGGCTGATCCGTCGTTGCGATAAGCAGGCAGTCCCGCTTCCCGTTGATGATCTCATCCAGAACGATATTGGACGTGTCCACCAGGGTCCGCTGCTGACGGGTCACGCCGGAGTCGCGACCGGTGGCTTTGCCGAAAGCACTGTGGGCCTCTTCGATGTGCCGGATGGCGGTCCTGCGCGGATCGCCCAGGGCTTTTTTAAAATAATTGCCCGGTTCCCCGGCCAGAGCGGTCTGGAAATCATTGGGGGTGACCATGGCGTAGTCAACCCAGATGCCCTGCTCCTCCAATTTGGAGAGGCTCTGACCGATCTTTTTTTTCAGGACCCGCCGCACCAGCGGGATTCTATTGAGCCGCTTGTAAAACCTCACTTTTTTCCGTCGGGACATTTCGATGGCAAGCGTGGGACTGATCTCTTCAATGGTTTTCCAAAACGGTTCCCCGGCGAGGACTTCCTCTTTTTTGCGATGAAGATCCACCTCCGGTTGTACATCATTGCCGAAGATGATGCGCTCAATGGCATGGGACACGGTGGAGGTCTTGCCACTTCCGGACGGGCCGACAAATAGGAGCAATGACGCCTTGGGAACGCTGGCGTCCGAAATGTACTCTTTTCGCAGGTGGGCACGATACACTTTTTCGAAGAGATCGTGGAGTTCGATGGGAATGTGTACGTCTACCAGCTCCTTTTCAAGAAGAGAGAGCAGATACCGGTAATCTTTGGCGGAGACCTCCTTTTCCAGTATTTTGTTCCAGGCATCCTGAGGATTGGCGTGGCCCGAAATTTCAAACCGCTTTTGCCAGTCCGTGAGGATATCCGGGTCTTTAAGGACGTTGAAACGTTTTTCAGGAGCATCCATGAAAAAGGAGAGGGCCGTCTCCAGAACGCTGTTAATCAGGCCCATGGGCGGGCGATATTGATTGAGGCGTGCGCGCATGAAGGCTTTGGTTTCCTGGGGCCAGGCGGCCACAAGGTCTTTGATCTCTCGGATCCGGCTTTCCGGCAGTTGGACGTAGGTGATCTCTCTAGTCAGCCGTCTGGCCATCTTTTCCTCCCTCCGATCGGTTGGCGGAATTGAATGCGGGAAGGGCGATTGCCGGTGTGTTTCCCTGGGTGTTTTGAATGACCACGGTGTTTTGTCCCAGCTGGTGCTTTTCATAGGCGGTGGCCCATTTTTGCTGGGTGAGGAACTCAAGCAGCGCGGTATCGGTGGAGCCATCCTCACGACCCAGCGCACGTTGAAGGTCCTGAATACCACCCATATAGGCGGCATAGAGTTTGCGGATGCGGCTGGCCTCCTGGTCCGCTGCATAGTTGTCGGCTTCGGCAATCATTTCGCGGCGCTTTTTCTCTTCGGATGCCTCGACCAGTTTGTCGCCGAAGCGGGTCTCCTTGAGCACGAAGCTGACGACTTCAACGCCGTATTTTTTTTCGATGGTGGGGCCGCCGATATTGATGGGTCGCGATTTCAATGCCGTGAAGATCACCTCCTTGATGGTTTCACGGTCACTGATCAGCCGATCAACCTCCTGGGCCTGTAGAATGTCTTTGGCGATGCCGTCGTAGTCGCCCTGCAACAAATCCAGGGGGTTCAGGTTCTCAATGGCCCACGTATTGAGGTCGCGGATCCGATAGGTGAGCACCCCGGAGGTCCACAGGGCCACGTTGCCTTTGGAGATGATTCGCATGGGCGCCGGCGTGCCGCCCAGTTGGAGGGTCTGGTTCATCAGCGGCACCTCCTGCTCGATGCGTGTGAAATAGGGCAGGCGGGCATGCCAGCCCACATCGGTAACCGCCTGTCGGACCCCGCCGAATCGTTCCAATACAACCGCATAATTCATCTTGACCTTAAAGATGGTTTTGGTGGCATAGACGAGGGCAATCATGCCGTAGATCAACCCGACCGACGTGATCAGGGCGATCAGGCGGCGCAGGATGGTTTTGACGAAAGACCGCCGCAGCAATTGATTGGGTAGAGGTGAGGCCATATCTGCTCCTTTGGTTGCTGGAAAAATGCTAACGGGTGGCGACATAATTCAACCATGAAAAAAGAGTGGTTTCAAGGGAAAAACCGCTCATCGATCGATGGTGGATCCGCCTGTATGAGAATTACAGATTGCCCGCCAATCCAAGCTGGTTCTGGTTGACGGCGATATTGAAGGTCGGCTGGACCAGGTCATGGTGGCGTATTTCAAAGGGAAGATAAGCCAGCTGATAGCGACATGGTTTGACCTGAATTTGGGCTATACGATCTGCCACTATTTTTTTAGGGCGCAGGAGTCCGGCCAGATTCAGTTTCAGGGCCTCGACGGATTCGGATACCGGCAGGTTCACCGGATGCATGCTTCCTTTTGGCACTTGGGCAATCAGATGATTCCGAGGCTGGGAAAGGGTGAGGTGGTGGGTTAAACGCAGAAAACTGCGAGGGCGGATCTTGAAAGCCGGGCCCCAGAAGTGGAAGGGGATCCGGTCCCATCCGGGTTGGATCGCTTTGGGTAGATTCGCCGCTTGCACCAGATCGGCATAACTGTTGAGATCGATGCCGGACACCTCGGCCTTGATACGCCAGAAGGGCAGGTAAATAATGTCCTCATCTTCAGGATTCGGCAGATGGGCCACGTTAACCCGTGACATACCCTGTTTTGACGCCTGCCACATGGACTGACAATTTTTGCAGTGAAGGACCAAGGCATCCCGACGTCCCTGCATGTCCCAACCACAGTTCGGGCAAAGCGTGGGGATGAAGCGGATGCGCCAGTCCGCCGGTCCACCGGAGAACCGGCTTAATTCAAAGGATTCATCCAGTGCTCCGGACGCCGGTTGATTGAGTACAGCATCCATGATCCGTTTGCCGATGTAAAAGGGGGCGTAGATCAGGCTCAGGGATTCACCGATGTGACTTTGGTGGAGAATTGGCCCGGGCATATCGCGGTTGAAGCGGGTGAGAAACGTTTCCATCAGTTGACGAAAGGGCAGGGTTGGCTTGATGAAATACCCCTTGGTCTCCGGGCTGACAAAACGCAACTTCATGGCCTGGCTGCGAAGACCGACAGATACGGGGAAATGCGCCGATTGCACGGCCTGCCGGCTGACATCCAGAAATCGATTCTGAATGCCGGTCGGCAGACAGGAAAAAATCATGCCCTTGAACCGCCAATAGGGAAAGTAAACCAGTTCCTGGTTCTCGGGGGCATGGTGGGGCAGCAAATAACGAAAGTAGCTGCGTTCCATGAGATAGGAATTCACTTTGCAGAAAGCACACTGAAACAGCCGATCCGTTTCGCTGAGCGCTGCCGGTGCACCGCACTGAGGGCATTGATGATCGATGAGAAAATTAATATTTTTCTCCACACTGGGTGCAGAATTTGGACCCGGCCAGATTTTCGGCACCGCATTTTGCGCAAAAAACGGGTTTGGGCTTTTCTTCAGCCGGATGACCGCAGCGGGAACAGAATTTCGCATTGGGCGCCAGGTTTTTTCCACAATGGCCGCATTCGATAAAAACCAACTGCTGGTGACCGCACATGGGGCAGAACTTGGCCGACATCGGGATGTTGCATTGGCACTCCCGGCAGGTCGCCTGTTCTGCCTCAGGCCCAGGCGTTCCACCTGCCTGCTGACTGTTGCCCGACGCATTGAAATACTGGGCAAACATGGCCGGCATCATCAATCCCAGACTGGTGCCCATGCCCATGCTGCCATCGCCCTCGGCTTCCGATGCCTTTTCCATAGCCATGGCAGACTTCATTTGCATGAGCTTGTTCATGTCGTCGATAACCCCCATGCGGCTGCGGTCATCGATGGCTTTTTGCACCTCCGGCGGTGGGGTGATGGCATTCATGTAAAGATGGGTCAGGCCCAGGCCGAAATGTCTGAAATCGTCCTGGAGCCGTTTGGACAGACCTTCGGAAAGTTCATCGTATTTGGCCGGCAGGTTAAGGATTGAGTCTATGGTTTCGCCCATGAAGTCGTTAAATCGGGAAACGATGACCCGGTTCAGGTACTCCTCGATCGCTTCGGTCGTGAACATGCCCTGGGTGCCCACCATGGTGTTGATGAACAGTACCGGCTGGACCACCCGCAGGTTGAAGACGCCAAAGGCCCGCAGTCGGATCAGCCCCAGTTCGGTATCCTTGAAGGCGACCGGATCACGAGTTCCCCATTTCAGGTTGGTGAAGACCTTCATGTTGACGAAATACATTTCGGCCCTCAGCGGACTGGTCATGCCCCAGGGCAAACTGACGATTTTGGTGAGAATGGGAATGTTGCCGGTTTTCAGCGTATGACGGCCGGCCCCGAAAGCTTCGACCGCCTTGCCTTTGTAAAAAAAGACCCCCGCCTGACTTTCCCGGACGGTGAGTTGTGCCCCCCATTTAATCTCCCCGGACCCTTTTTCAGGCAGTCGATGGACCAGTTCCTTGCCACTTTCATCAAACCATTCCAGATTCTCCAGAAAAACCAGGTTGTCAGCTTTCATCGGCCGTTTCTCCTTATTTAATTGGCAGATTTGGTGTTAGTATCGGCTGTGATTGGTAAAACCTGAGCGGTGGATGCGGCAATTATCGAATTGATCCGTTGAGATGGTTTAACTGGTGTTCGTCCAGAAAAGAGGGATTTTGGTCGAAATCAAGGCGCGCGAAAAATTTTACCGCAGGCGCCCCGAAGGAAGTGCCCTTGGGGTGCATATGGTTGATATTCCGAGGATAAAAGCGTTCGCGCAACGCAGATATCGGGCAAAATAGCCGTTTATGGATGGACACCAACTAATCGGCGGCTGGCGCAGCCGGTGCCGCAGGTGCCTCAGGTGAGTCAGTGATGGTCTCTTCGGTCACCGTGGGAGTGTTGTCGGGAGGCGAAGGGCCAGATGCAGGGAGCGTTGTCGTGACGACCGGTTTGTCGGGCTTCACGGTAGGCGGTGTCGGCGTCTGTGTCGCTGAAGATTCCGGTACGATCGTGGCCGGTGTGTCTGTCGGTGCGGGGATGGGTGTCGGCGGCGCCATGGAAGATTCGCTTTGTTGCGGGATAGATGGAGACGGGGAAGCTTGGGGTGAGACGGTTTCCGGGGATGGCGCAACTACCGGTGAGATGACCGGTTCGGGTGTTGCCATGGTTGGTGTTGGTTGCACCGGAACCGTTGATTTTAGTTTAGAGATGGTCTGGTTCGCGCTGGCAAAATCAGCCTTGGCCTTTTCAAGATCCTTCATGACTCCGGCAAGCTGTCGACGGAGCCGTTCTGCCGCTGCTTTTTCTTCGTCCAAACGCTTCTGTGAGGTTTCAAGCTTATCCATGGCCGTTTTAAGCGTGGCTTCCATGCCTTGGATCGACGCCGCTTCGGATGTGGAAGCTGCTATTTTCGCCGTCAGGAACTTGGTTTGCAGGGTGGAAAGCCGGTTGCCAAGAATTATTGAAAGTAACGCGAACATCAGCGTCAGTGCGGCAAATGCCAGGGTAAGCGTATGCAACATGGTGCTGGAACCGGTTTGTTTGTTCTGAGTGGCGATAGCAGCAGTGGTCATTGGCGCTTTCCCGAATTTTTGAGTTGATATCAAGGTCGATGTTGGGTTGCGATCGTTCAGCCCTCGATGGTACCCACGATGATGGTCAAGGACCATTCCCTGTATTTATTGTCCATTATGGCTGATACCTCTAAGCCTACGGTAGAAAAGACACGCTGTAAGAAAGAAGCGTATGAAGGTGCCGTCTCCTTGCTGTTCACAACCAGCACGAGACCTTGTGGCGGGTTGGAAAATGCGCTTTGGGCCACACCGTTGGTCTTCCAGCCATCTGCAGTCAGGACCTCATCCAACTGCTTGGCGGTCATTTCAGACATTTCATCATCCATCACGCAGAAGACATCTACATTCCCTTTCGGACCCGGGTCGAGCAGATCGATCAGCTGTTCGCGCTGGCTTTCCGAAAGGCCGCCCTCCGGTTCCAGTTCCAGATCGAGGTATTCAGTGGTTTCCGATGTGTCACCACTTTTTTTCTCCTCTTCCCGGTGGGCCTTAATGGCGGCTTCGGCAATTTCCATCCGCTTTCTGGCATCTAACAGGGCCTGGGTCAGCTCCTTGGTAGACGACTTGCTCAATTTTAATTTGAGTTGATTGATATCCTGGTGTTGCTGGGTTTGAAGCAGCTCTCTGCGGATTTCTTCAGCCGTTTTTTCAAGGGCTTTGACTCGTTTGTGAGAGGTTTCGAGGTCTTCGGATAGCCCGCTGACGAGTTTTTTTGATTTTCCGACGGTCAGGAAAACCATGAAGCCCGTCAGCGCTGCAAAAACCAGCGTCGCCGTCAGCATCCAGCCGTTCAGTGCAGCAACCGATTCCATGTTGGTCCACCAGGATAGCATACGCGAAAGCCTTTCGTGGAATGGTAGTGGGAAAAATACGCAGGGAGCTTTGAAGATGGATATTACAAAGAAAATGAATATAATTCAAGCCCTTTCTGACCGTTCCACGGCTTTTACCTCCAACCGTCCAACAGTTGGCAACCCTGATGTAATGTGCTACGGGGTGTAGACCTTCAGTATCGATGATGAATAGGGACCGAGAAAACGAACTGCAACAGGAGAACCGCTTCATGGGATGGATGGGAAAACTGGTTGGCGGAACCATCGGGTTTGCACTCGGCGGGCCGCTGGGCGCGATATTCGGAGCGGCCTTCGGGCATGCCTTTGATACGGGATCCGAGCTCGATACGACCGGCAATCGTCCACGGTTGTCAACGGTCGAGCAGCATCAGCTGACATTTTTTGTGGCGGCGTTTTCCATGTTGGCTAAGCTGGCCCAGGCGGATGGACGGGTGACCCGGGAAGAGGTTGATTCCATCGAGAGTTTCATGGAGAAGGATCTGAGGCTGAACGCGGAGAGCCGGAATGCCGCCGTAAATATTTTTCGAACGGCCTTGAATGCACCGGGAACCTTTGCCGATTTTGCGCGCCAGTTTTACGGACAGTTCCATCATCAGCCTCAGATGCTGGAACTCATGATCGACATCCTGTTGCGGGTCGCGGTGTCTGACGGCAGTCTCGCCCAGGGAGAGGAATCGCTGATCCTTTCCGCCGTAAACACATTTAATTTCAGCACCGATCGTTACGAGCAGATGAAGTCTCAGTATATCCGCACTGCGGATAAGGCTTACGCGGTGCTGGGCTGCAGCCCGAACGATGACGACGATCAGGTAAAACGCTGCTACCGCCAGCGGGCCCAGGAGTACCATCCGGACAAGATCGCCGCAAAGGGACTGCCCGACGAGTTTACCCGCTTCGCCCATGATAAATTTCGTGAAATTCAGGAAGCATGGGAGCAGGTCAAAACCGCCCGGGGTATCAAATAGCACGGATGGCGGATCGAATCGTGTTGCAGCACGATTTGAAGGGACTGGATTTGTTGATCGATTTTTTCATCGGACCTGAAAAACTCGATCCGGTCTCCCAGGTAAAGGTCGCCGGAAAAAAGCCAGCCGTTTTCGCCCTTTATGATCGGCCATTGCTATTCATAAATCTTTTCGTCCACCGCATCCGCCTGGGCCGCGTCCAGTTCCCAGTTTCGGGCATCACCGCCCGCCTTTTTGCTGGCATGGCTGCGGTACCATTCATTGGCAATGATCATGGACATGATTTCGTTGGTGCCGGTCCAGATGGAAGCCAGCCGCAGATCACGGACGATGCGTTCCACGGGAAAGACATTGGTGTACCCAATGCCACCCATGACCTGCATGGCATTGTGGGCCACCCGTTGGCAGGATTCGGTAACAAATTTCTTGGTTTGGGAGACCATCCGCCGAATCGTAGCATGAGATTCGCCGCAATCGACCGCCTTACAGGTCGCATAAACCATCGCACGCGATGCATCCAACAGCATGGCTGCCTCGGCGATCTGGAAACTGACGCCCTGAAAGGAGTTGATGGTCGCGCCAAAGGCTTTTCTTCGACTGGAATAGCCGGTAGCCACATCCAGGGCCGGTCTGGCGGCGCCGATGGTCATGGCGGCCGTTCCCAGTCTTTCAGGAATCATCATCGTGTTGAAGACCGCATAGGCGCCGTTGATGGTTCCCACCACATTGCTTCTGGGAACCCGCACATCCTTGAATACGATCCGGCCGGCGCCACCGCCTCGGCAGCCCATGAGACCGTAGAGATATTTGGTTTCCACCCCCGGACCCCGATCGATGATGAAGCAGGTGATTGCTTCGTGGGGTTGGGCATCAGGGTCCGTCTTCGCATACACCAGAAAGAAATCGGCTCCTTCCGCCCCAACGATAAAGCGTTTCTGGCCATTGATAAGAAAACAGTCTCCATCTTCGACGGCTGAGGTGGTGGTACCAAAAAAATCGGATCCACCCCGCGGCTCGGTGAGGCATTCAGCGGCAAACAACTCGCCTTTGAGCAGCGGCTTGACGTATCTTTCCTTCTGGTCATGGCTGCCATGGCGAATAATGGCGTCGCAGACCAGTTCAGCGCCGACACCGAATACACAGGCAAAAATGTATCCCAGGGTTCCCACCTCCTCCATGGCCATGGCGGTTGTCACCCAATCCATATCCCGGCCGCCCCATTGTGTGGGATACCGACAGCCCATGAGGTTGCGCATGCCGGCTTCCTTCAAAAACGCCTTGGGAAATTGAATGCGGTCCTGATCCATGTCCAGAATCATCTGCCGGGGAACCCATTTTACCAGATCTCTGACTTCCTCACGAAACGCTTTGGCTTCAGCCGACAATAGATGGTCAAACATCGTTTTCTCCTTTTTCAAATCGCCTTCCCCGGAGGATGAGCTTTAAAACGTTAAGGATAACTATTAAAATGAACATCGTCCGTCGGTCAAGGGGAAGTCAGAGGGTAAAACCTGCAGATGCCTGGGTTAATTTTCAGTCGTGGAATATCAGTATCTGGATCGGCATGACTCGGAGTTGGCATACTGCTTTGGCCGGAAGGGAGAAGATTGGCGATGTCGAGGTGTCTTTACGTGTAAGCAATGATTTAACGGGAAAAACGTTTCCACCGCTACATCAAGCGCGTCGCGTGGGTTCGAATCAATCGTTTTTCATCACTGGGAAGACAGTGAAGTTGTTGCGCGGATGACCGGGTTGAGCGAAACACCGAAAATACTTTCAGAGATCGTTGCGATGTTGATGGGTTCAGGCGATGAAACACCGGCGAGTTTTTTTTCATCGGGCCGCCGTTCTGCCTGCGCATACTTGTCCAACCGTGCCGTTGGGATACCCTTGGCGGAAAAGGTGCAATCCTGAACCCAATCGATATGGATGGGCCCGGGGCGCATCCGGCGGGCATCTTTTCCCAGATCGCTGCACAGCAGCTCGCTGAGAAGCCTGCGTTTCGTGTAAGGTTCGGCATCGGGGTTAAAGGGGATGGCTCTTTTTGCCAGGATAAGATCCATGATGCCTTCCTCGAGGGTGGCCAAGATGGCATCCGGAGAGGAATAGCGTGAACGTTTGCCTTTTTCAGATGCTTCGAGGGAGAGAATGGAATAGCCCATTTTAAAACTGGTGTAGTTGACGATCGCCTTTATCCCGCGTATCGATCGATCTTCTTGCGACACAAGATCCGTCCCCGAAGGATAAAACGTGGGTCTGGGCAACGATACACCGGATCGAGCCGCCATGGCTTTGTATGACAAGCCGTAGCGCCCTGTTGGACTCCATATCGACCAACTGCTGCCCGATGCGTTCTCAATCCCATCGATCTGGGCCACGATTTGTTGCGGTGAATACCAGAATCCTTGAATCCATGGCCGAATCGGCTTGCCTGTGCGATTCATCATGCTGCGCATGCTGGATTCCATGATCATTTCAGGGAATTCCCCAGGCGATTGTTTGCCCAGAAAACCGCGGGGAAAATGGGACGGATAAAACATGGGGCAGATGACGTCCAGATGAGGGGCCATTTTCTCTAAAACCTGCCCGACACCGAAGTCATCGGTTTTCCAGGCAGTCAACCCGAAAATGTCTGCCGAGATGCTCACCCCCAGGGGTTTTAATTCATCTTGTGCCATTTCGAGGAAGGACCCAATGCAGTCGGATTTAGAAAAACCGGGCAGGGTGTTCGGGTAGCTGATGATGGAAAGGTCTCCATCACTGGGAAAACGAACGTAGTCAAACTGAATCTCATCGAATCCCATGCCGGCCAATTCTTTGGAAAGGGCAATGTTGTAGTCCCAGACCCGACGGTCACTCGGATTGGCCCAGTGAAGGTTGTTGGCGTCTGTCCAGGGTGTATCGGAAGAACTGTCCATCACACTTAACTCCGGCAACATCGCCGCCAGTTGATGATCCGCAAAAACATCCAGTTTGGCAATGGTGTGTATATTGTCTTTTTTCAGCCTGGCCACGTGCTTCTCCAATCCTGAGTGATTGGCTCCGACACCCAACTCAATGGCCATGGCATTCTCAGACAGCCAGGACAATTTTCCTTTGGGGCTTTTGACGTGCAACACGACCGCATTGACCGGTGTTAAGGCGGCGTAATGGACGATTTCATCAAACGTGCGTTGAGTTATCTTGTGCGGCGGAATGTATAATGCGTTGAAACCATCCGTGTTTGTCTCAGCGATTGATAAACTGCTGAACGCAGTTACCACCAAAGGAAAGGCCAAAGCGGCCAGAATTGCTGTGCGGTGTAGGCGGGTGTATAAATTCAAATGCTCAATTATCCTTTCTCAGCTCCAATGTCTGCTGCCGGCTGACTGGATTGCGGTGCGCTGTTACCATGCTGGGTTGACACTATTTGACTATCGGCATTTTTATGATTTCATGAAGGCGGAAAACGAAAAACGGTGAAGATTCCCCGCGACTTGCCGTGGGGAGGGTTGAATCGTGCGGTGTTCACAAAGAATGGCACGCGTCGCCATCAGATGGCAAAAACTGCCGATGAGGGAGTTAATACTTGCCGGATAGGGACATGAAGGGGTTTGTTAATCGCCGATTAACCATAAACGGTGGGTGGGTTGTTTCAGGCGGGTCTTCAATTTGGTAGATTTCAGCGTCGACGGACGGGCCGGATGGAACGGTCTGGAGATGTCATAATAATCCTAAAATTAACAGATAGTTATACAGTATAAATTAAATATTATTCCAAATAAGATCATTGTCGTGAACGGATGTGTACACATGGATGTCAAAAAAAATATCGAAGCTGCATGTTTTTTTTATTTTTTGCATGATCATTGCTTTGAATAAGAACAAACTAAACATCAGGAGGGTCTCGTGGAAACCATTGATCCCAACAAACCGATTGTGAATGTCACCGGACACAATAAGGCAGAAAGTCGACCGAAGGTAGAGAAAGGCGAATTTGATGCGATTTTTCGACAAGCGGTTGATTCAACTGAATGCAAGCGCCCTAAGACGGAATCGGCACCATTTCTTTCAGATATTCGTCCAGCTCAATTTTCATCTGAATCGTTACCGTTAGAAAAAAGGCTCGTTGACCGGGTCCAGCGGTTGATCGATACGATGGGCGTCTATCAGCAAAAACTGATAGACAGCGGCGCTACGTTAAAAGACATCCAATCGCTGGTTCAACAGATAGCCACTGAAAGTGAATCCCTCAGCGCTGCATCAACCGCCGTGGAGGGGCAAAACAGGTTGAAAGCAATCGTCGATCAGTCGTTGACGCTCGCATCGATGGAGATCGCCAAATTCAACAGCGGATTCTATAACGACGGTTGAACTGGGGTTGACGCTGCCACCGGTTTCACAGGCAAGCGGTTAAATGTTGGCAATACTTTTGGCGAACTCCGGGTCGTTAAATATCCGTTTGGCAAATTTCAAGTATTTCTCGGCAATGGCACGAACGGCCAGTTGCAGCGCATACGGTTTGACAGGTTTTTCCAGCAGATGATTGACGTCGGACGCCACGCACATGTTCACAATGTCGTCACTGGCGTTGCCTGTGATGATAATGGCATCCGCATGGGCCGTGGGGAATTTTTTATCAATGGCGTCAAGGAAAAAAAAGCCGCTTTCACCGCCAAGAAAAACATCCACCACGAAAATGGCTACCCCGATATCCCTGCCGAGGCAATAGGTCGCAGCCGCCTCGGAGTCTGTGAATGACAGCACGTTCCCCCAGGTATAAAACCGCTTGATCGTCTTGGAAACCAGTTCACAAACATCCGGGTCGTCATCAACGACGATTACATCCAATCCTTCAGGCATTTTTTGTTATCCTCCATCTATGTCTCTATAATATTGTACTTTGCCATCTTACGATAGACCGTTGTTGTATTGATGCCGAGCAGTTTAGCCGCTTCTGCCTTGTTTCCCCCTGCTTTTTGAAGCGCGTGTCGGATAGTTTTTTCCTCGATCTCTTTTAAATTGCAATTCACATCCGCAGGCATCCATGTCTTTGATTGTTGAGCGATTTCATTGGGCAGGTCCTTCACTTGAAGCACATCTTTGACGCCCAGTGCAAAGGCTCTTTCAAAAACGTTTTCAAGTTGTCTGACATTTCCGGGCCAGCGATACCCCATCAACAAAGCCATCGCTTCCGGGCTGACCTCCGGTACAATGGTAGAGCTTTTACGCCTGTGTTTCTTGACAAGGTGGCTGATCAGCAATGGGATGTCTTCCCGAATTTCCCGCAAGGGAGGCATCGTAATGGAAATGACATTGAGCCGGTAATACAGGTCTTCTCTGAAGGTTTTATTTTTTATTGCTTCTTCCAATTTCTTGTTGGTGGCGGCAATCACGCGCACATTGACCTCTGTTTCCCGGGTATCTCCAACAGGACGGACCTTTTTTTCCTGCAATACCCGAAGCAAACTGACTTGAACCGCCGTTGAAACCTCCCCAATCTCGTCCAGGAAAATAGTTCCCCCATCAGCGGCCTTGAACAGCCCAATGGAATCTTTCGATGCACCGGTAAATGAGCCTTTTAGGTGCCCGAAAAGTTCACTTTCCAGGAGGCTTTCCGCGATAGCACCGCAGTTGACGGGAATAAAAGGGCCTTCCGATCGGTCGCTGTTGTTGTGAATGACGTTGGCCGTCAGTTCTTTTCCGGTCCCGCTTTCTCCTTCGATCAGCACCGTTGGGCTGCCGAAGCTTATTCGATCGATGATTTTGTATATGTTTTGCATTTTTGGGGACATGCCCACCAGTTCATCATATTTGTATCGCTCTTTAAGTCGGTTCCGAATCAGTTGATTCTCTTCCTTGAGCTTTTGTTTTTCGATGATACGATCGATCAGGCTTTTGAAGCGGTCGAAATTAATTGGCTTTTGAAGGAAATCGTAGCTGCCCAATTTCATCGCTTGGATGGCTGTTTCGATGGTGCCATAGCCGGAGACGATGATGACCTCCGTCTCGGAAGAGACGGCTTTGATCTGCTTCAGCAACTCCATGCCACTGATCTCGGGCATGTTCAGGTCGGTAAAGACAACACAGAAATGGTTGTCTCGAACCATGTCGATTGCCTTTTGACCGTTTGACTCAGTGGTAACGTTAAATCCGCAGCGGCTTAAAAACTGTTCAACAATGGACAGAATCTGTGGGTCATCGTCAACGAAGAGTATTTTATAATTTTTCATAAATTTTTAAAGTGTGTGGTCAAATTTGTAGACAGTTCATGCAGACTCATCCGGTGGGCCAAAATTATCTCCACTTTATCTATAAATACATACAACTTTCTATTATTAATAGGTAAATTAAATATATCAATTTATGTCATGAACATCAAAAGAAAGTCAAGGTACCAAAAGAACCGTGTATTAATATTTTTTGTCTGCCTGGTATTGAACATGCAATGACTGTCATCCAGTTTTTGGCTGTTCGCAAACTGAATTGGCATACATCTGAACGGCATTCTCATTTCTGACCTGAACTGACCTCCTTTAGCAATTACCATCGTACGTTTTTAAATCAATCAGGCGATCCCGTTGCCCGTAGTTTGTCGACATCAAGCATTGGTTCCGATGGTTGGCAGGGTAGGGGCGGCGAACGAATAAGGATATTTCATTTGCGTTTTGCCATGATTGGCATGGCAAAACCAACAACCGTCCATCCTTTCGTGTGGGATGGGCACACAAGAACCTTTTAAATTCGGAGGTGTTATGAACCGTTTCAAGAAGAATGTCTATGTGGTTGTTCTGGTTACGATTGCCGTCATCCTAACCGGTACATGCTATGTAAACGCAATGGAAAAAGTCAACATCAATACCGCTCCTGTTGAACAATTGAGTGAACTTGACCGGGTGGGCGAGAAATATGCCCAACGAATCGTTGAATACCGGGAAAAGAACGGTCCGTTCAAAGCGCCTGAAGATATCATGAACGTCAAGGGTATCGGCAAGAAAACCTGGGAGGCCAACAAAGACCGAATTGTCGTCTGAGACCCGCCTTTCGATTTTTTCTGTTAACCTTGCAACCTTGGTCCACGATTGTCGAATCATATGATGCAGTCAGGCCTGCTTGCCCTTCCGTTGATGGCCGGGCAAGCAGGCCATTTCAAGCTGCAGGACTAAATTTGCTATCTTTCCGATTGACTCCCGCCTGCTTTTATGTTCAATAGATGAACGCGTCAACGACCTTGCCAATTTCATTTCGTTTTTTCCTCCCCCCCAAAGGCACATCGGTAGATGTAATCCACGCGGCGGAGCTATAGGCCATCAGCGTATAATGGAATCGAAAAATCTTAAAACATTGCAGCTTTTGGAAGTCATCGCTGCAGATAAGCCGACTTCACAGCGTGAATTGTCGGACATCCTGCAAATATCCTTGGGGCTGGTGAATTCATTCATCAAACGGCTGGTAAAAAAAGGGTACTGCAAGATAACGACCGTACCTAAAAATCGTGTCAAATACATGCTGACGCCTGCGGGGGCGATGGAAAAAACACGCCTGACCTATGAGTACATTTCAAGTTCGTATCACTATTTTAAGGCTGCCAAAAACAGAGTGGAAGACCTCTATTCGAACTTGCTTAGCGAAGGTGCGACCCGGGTCGTTTTCTATGGCGCCGGTGAACTGGCTGACATTGCGTTCCTTTCAATGGCCGGAACGGGTGTACGGTTGATAGATGTCGTAGACCCGACGAAGGCAGGAGAGATGTTTGCCGATTTCATCGTGAAAACAGCATCACGGCTTCGACAAGCTGACTATGACGCCATTCTGGTCACCCTCGTGGACAACCATGCAACTGTTTTAAAGGATATCAAAGGTGTGGGTGTACCGTCGGATAAGATACGGTTCTTTTAACCCTGCTTGTGGGACGTGACTTCACTGCTTGCGGTCGACGGATGGCCGTCCGGTGGCTTCAACACCAG
>CAVPJR010000019.1:0-94549 GCA_963705435.1 uncultured delta proteobacterium
TCAAGGTGGTGGTGCCAAGACCGGGAATCGGCAAAATACCCCTTGCATATCCAGTCTCCAATCGAGACCGTCAGTTTGCCGACTTTATCAGCCAGTGGATTGTGCTCAAGCAGTCTATCGGCCAATTCGACACCTTGTACAATCATTGGATTTTGGGAAAAGATGCGGAGCGTAAGACGCCCCGCTGGTCCATCCTGCGCGATGTATTGGGTCGGGGGATGAAAAGTGCTTCCAAGGATAACAGAATTCAGGATTCCGATAAAATTAAGTAGCGGACTGCCCGGGCACCGGATGGAATCTAATTCTCATAAATCGCCATCGTCGGTGATCCTCCCGCAAGTGACGCTGGCGGCGGCTGCCGACCGGTTGGAGATGTCGAATCGTTCCTCGAATGATCGCCGAGACAACCGGCATCGCATCGCAACAACATGAACGCGCCCAAGACTGGCTTTGTTTACCGGAAATTATAACTGCACCGACCCTATTTTTCACCCATCGAAAGGAGACACGGATGAACGCATTTATTCGCGGTTTTTTGGCCTTGACCACAACCCTCGGTGTTATTTTAGTATCTCAGGCAGCCATCGCCGAGGAATGGAACCTGGAGGAAAAACCCTGGGAAAAGTTCGGCGTTGACCTTGGCGTATTTCTGGCCGGCTTGGACAGCAACATTCGCCTTGGCAGTGGGATCGGTGTGGACATCGATGTGGAGAAAGCGCTGGATCTGGATTCGACCAATACGGTCTTTCGCGCCGGCGCATTGTGGCGCTTCACCAACAATCGGCGTCATCGGCTGGATTTAACCTGGTTTTCATTCAGGCGTGACGGCAATCGACGGATTATAGAAGACATCACCATCGAGGATGACGATGGCAACACGATCACCATTGAATCCGGCACGACGATCGAAACGTTCTTCAACCTGGATATTTATCAATTGGCCTATAGCTATTCGTTTTTTCAGGATGAGCGAATCGATCTGGCTGTCGGCATCGGCGTCTACGTCATGCCCATCGATTTCGGCATCAAAGTCAGCGGATTGCTGGATGAAGAAGGGTCAGAGAAGTTCACCGCCCCCCTGCCGGTCTTCGGATTGCGTATGGATGTCGCCTTGACCCCCAAATGGTTCATCCGCAGCGGCGCCCAGGTGTTTTATCTGGAATACGATAATTTTACCGGTTCGATCTTAGAGTTTCGGACCGCCCTGGAATACAATCCCTGGAAGCATGTGGGCATCGGGGTGGGCTTTGATACATTTGGGTTTCGGTTGGAAGCGGATGGTGAGGACTGGCCGGGAATCGACTTGAAGGGCAATGTCGAGTTCAACTATGCCGGCGTGCAGCTCTATCTGAGGCTGTTTTATTGACGCTGAAAACCTTTACCTTTTTCGATTAATTCGTTCTGCATGAAAAGCTATTTGATATAAGCACGGGCTGAATTCAGGGGAGATGCGATTATGCTGACGTTAAGGAGCAATTTTCATTAACCAGGCATTGAAGCGTAACCATCCGCGCCCGTAAAAGTGCTTTCGTTTCAATCAATTCCTGGTTTCCTGATGATGTAAATAGATGGCTGATAAATATGACATCATCGCAGAAGATGATTTGGCCGGCCGGGACAACTTCTGCATGAACTACCTAAAAGCATTCATAGCGGGTGTTTTTGAGTAAGGGGATGTTGCTACATGAAACGCTCGGAGAGGTTTTTGGAAACGCTTAAGGGGTTTGAAAGTATGGTCATATTGACCCATAGTTTTCCCGATCCGGATGCCATGGCATCTGCCTGGGGCCTGAAAACCTTGATCGAGACGTCGGTTCGAATACCGTGCCGCGTTATCGCGGGAGGGGACGTGCTTCACGCTGAAAATATCAAATTTATTGAAATGCTTTGCCCACCTCTTGACCTCGTGGTTGCGTATCACCCTGATGTCAATGACAAAATTATTTTCGTAGATTGCCAACCCACAGCGGGCAACCACCTGCTAAGAAACCAAGCAACTGAGGCGGCAGCGGTAATTGATCATCATCCGCATGTAAAAAAACCTTATAAATGCCTTTTCCGCGATGTTCGTCCACGTTCGGCATCCTGCTCAACAATAATCGCCGATTATCTCCGAGAACAATCAATCCGACCGGATACCAAACTGGCGACGGCGCTCTTTTTAGGCACATCCACAGACATCGCCAAACAACCCATTTTGACTTCTTCGGATCAGCGGGCTTCCCGTTTCATAATACGGGATGTGGATTTTAATCTCGTGCTGGCCATTCAAAACGCACCGTATCCGCGAAAACTCTATCGGAGGCTCAGCGACGCGCTCCAGTTAACCCGGGTGATCGGTGACACAGCAATTTGCTTTGGAGCAGTTGTCGATTCACCTGCAGACATGGCTGTATTGGCCGATTTCATCGCCCGTTGTGAAGGATTGACTACCGTCTTGATAACGGCACCCATAGGGAACGATTACTTTATCACCGTGCGCAGTCGAAAGCCTGGCTGGCATGCAGGAGAACTTGCTGAGGCCCTGACTTCAGATTTAGGCTCAGGTGGGGGACATGCTGAACGCGCTGCAGGAAGTATTCCTATGGCAAATGAATACTTCAACCAAGACCTAAAAGACGAACTGCTTCGCCGGTGGAAAAGCCATTTGAAATTAACTAATATTCCAGAGTTGCCATTTTTAACAGCGTGAGAGTAGGGATCACAGCCGCCGCATCGTTCCCTACCATCAGGTTTAATAGGCTCTCGAAATCGTTTATTTCATACAGACACAAATCATAATTTATCATAACCGCTGCTCGGCAATGCCGGCGCGATACGGGTAGCGATGGACCGCCGCAATCGTTTAACACGCTCCAGATGATGACGGTCATTCATCTGTTTTGAGTCACGACTGGTGTTAATCGTTTACGCAATAAATAAATTATGAGATAATCAATAACCTCGGTGCGCTTGCCGGCAACAGACTTTCTTTGAGCCCTTTAAATCAAAACCTTTTTAACCTTAAAGGAGAGTATTATGGGAACTACAATCTATTCTTTTTTCCGTGCGGTAGCCGTGATGGGTGTTCTATGTTTCATTTATGCCTGTGCGGTTACAAATAGTTCCACAGAATCGTCATCCCAAACCTTTCAAAATACGACCGATGCATCAAGCAAATTTACCTCAAGTACCAGCCCGGGTTCAGATTCATCTGATTCTGCTAAAAAAGAACAAGCATTGGTTTTTTCGAAAATGAATCTCGAGCGCATCAAAACCGATATGGCCGTGGGAGGAGGCGAGCATCTTACCTCGCTGGCAACATTGCTGGAGATTCCGAGCTTACAACCAACAGGAATTTTTCGCGCTAACAAAATCGAATTTCAGCATTCTGTTCAGTTCCGATCAGACATCCGCCGAGGAGCTGCTGGCGAGGCTCGACGATGAACTAAACGCCAATCCCAAGCTGTTCAGATAGCCTGTGCAGCAGCACCGAAAGGGCCATATGCGAACGTGGCCCGTGAGATTTTCATTCTCATACAAGGCAATTTTGATCATCAGTCATGTTTTTCTCAACATGTTTTTGCTTTGTTCGCACTTGCCATTTTCCATAGCCGCGACAAACGGCGACGATGCCTACCTGCTTCAGCTTCAAAAGTCGGCCCAAGAAAAGCGGCTGTGGGAGCGTCGTCAATGGCAGGTGTTGATGCACTATCAACCACGCCTTTTTGGCACAGGCGTAAAAAGCCAGGTTGACGACCCATCTTTTTTTTAAGCCCTTCAGGCAAATTCGATCCCCGGGCCGAACTCGAAGCCACGCTTTCAAGCTTTTTTGCACCCTCTGTAAAGGAAGAGGGTACTGAGCATTCCCAGTGTGCATTCATTGCGCGATACGACTGGTTGAAGCAGGAACTTGGCTTTGATCCCGCCTGCCTTCCGGAATACGCTTGCCCCCAATTTAACGACTGGTTGGCCGAGATGAATCCGGACGCGGTTACGCTCATTTTTCCGGCGGCCTATCTCAATAATCCCGCTTCCATGTTCGGGCATACGCTCCTTCGCATCGACTCGAGAACAAGGAACGAGCAAACACGTTTGCTCGACTATACCGTCAATTATGCCGCCAGCACCCAGCAAGAACGCGGATTTACATTTGCTATGAAGGGGCTGTTCGGCGGCTATCACGGTAGCTTTTCCGTTGCACCTTATTATGCTCAGGTGAAAAGGTATGGGGATCTGGAAAATCGCGACATCTGGGAATACCGCCTAACCCTGTCCTACGAAGAAGTCCTTCGCATGATGATGCATGCGTGGGAACTCAAATCTGCAAAATTTGATTACTACTTTATAGATGAAAACTGCTCTTATCAGTTACTCTCCCTCTTGGAGGCCGCCCGTCCGTCTTTGCACCTGCTGGATCAATTTGGACTCTGGGCGGTTCCGGCAGATACCATCCGGGCCGTCACCGGTGTAGAGGATCTGACATCATCTGTGACATTTCGTCCATCCAGAAGAACGGTGCTTTCAGGAACGGACAAGGAACCTAGAACCCGAATTGCAGAACATCGCCAAATGCATTGGAGACGACCAATGCCCGGTTGGTTCTGTTTCCCGAAAAGGGCTTTCACCCTTGGATCAGTCAAAGATCCTTGAATTAGCGATGGAATATGTGGGCTATCGGTACGCTGAGGAAAAAGAAGATACTGCAGAAAATGACCCCCGGTTGATGCACATTTTAAAGGCGAGAAGCAATCTGGATATACCGCCGCAAACACCACGGATTGAAAAGCCGTCAAAAAGGCCGGATCAGGGGCATAAAAGCAGCCGTGCTGAACTCAGCTACGGCTATGAAAATGACCAGCATTTTATCCAACTGAGCCTGAGACCTGTGCTGCACGATTTGATTGATCCACCAGGAGGCTATATCGATGGCGCCCAGCTCGAATTTTTAGATGCAGCAGGGCGATACTATGCAAGCGACAACAGACTGGTACTGGAATATTTGGATTTTGTCGACATCGTGTCAATTCCGACTCGAAACCGTTTTATAAAACCGTTTTCCTGGAAAGGAAATGCAGGGCTGAAACGGATGCTCTTCGATGATGATGACCGACCTATCACCGGTCAAGGCAATTTCGGAGCTGGGGTCAGTTACGATATTTTGCAGGGCTCAACGATCTTCTTTTTTGCCGAAGCGATGATGGTCATCAGTGATCGTTTTGACGAAATGCTGGCCTTGGGGGCAGGTCCGAGCGGCGGGATCATTTTTGAGCTGACGGAACACTGGCGAATGGCGTTCTTTGCCCGCTCACTTGCCTTTATGGTGGGCAGCACAGACCTTACCTATGACATCGCACTGGAACAGGCAATAGACCTGACGCCCCAAAGTGGTGTGCGGATTCGTCTTTCAAGACATCAAGAGTTCGGTAGTCCATATAACTCGGTATCGGCCGGATATCTCATATATTTCTAAAGGGTTTTTTATCCGCCATATAGGCATGAATAACCTCCGCCGACAAAGTTCTTTGCCGTCGGAAGGTGGCTCCATCGACGGGGCTCCAGCTCCTGTGCAAAGCATAGGAACGGCAGTCCCAAAATCAAGAAAACATAGAAACACTAAATATAAAGATTCTTTAATAACATGACATGAGCAGTCAGTTTGATAAAGGTAATCATGGAAGACATATGCTCCCCTGGTTTCAGAGGGTTCCAAGGTTCCTGTTTCAATATGTCTCCTTTGGACTTAGGTTTATACCCTCAGAGTTGTTTTTACTGGACAGAAATCAAGATACCAATAAAGTAAAGATAAATTGAGATACTACCACGACGGCGACCAAGGTCAAAGCATGGGATAGACAGGTTTCGGGCCAGTGGCCAAAATCTAATTGACCAGGCAAGTACGTTATGGCTATCCCACAAAAACGGACCTCACCGATTCGTGTGCTTTCTTGCCAAAAGCTGGAATATAGGGCCATCAGAGGCTACATCAACATGTTGTGGTCGTGGACATTTTTAGAAGTTGGTAATTGAAAATCGATTGTTAGATTGCCGATTCAATAATAATGGACGAATTCAGATTGTTTTATGTAAACGGATCCAGGTAGGCACTTTCGGTTGCTGAAAGCCAATGAGTTTGTGGCCCACTGTGGCCCCCATGTGGCCCAGACGCTCGTAAACCCGCGCCAGCCGTGGGGGTACTTGGGTTCGATTCCCGCCGCCTCCACCATTAAAAAATTATAATATCAATTAGTTATTAACTAAATAAAATCCGTTCGGTGAAAAGAAAGCAAACCTCTTTTATAGGTTTGCTTTTTGTATTGATAAGGAATGGATTATCGAATGCTATCATTCGGCACCTCCTAAATCCATTAAATTTGGTTTATACCCGTCGGTTCCATAGCATACTTGCTATGGATGACATCCGAATGGGATTTGCTGAGGCTGCTGGATAAAATCGTGTGAATGACCTACCTTGTTTTTATGCGCCTTATTTTAGCAAGAAGGGCCAAGCTAAAATGCTCGAGGTTGCTATTTTAGTCAAATCGCTTGACTCCTGCCTCGCTTTTTAATATTTTAGTTTAAAGCATTATGTTAAAATAACGAGAATTCTTATTTTAGGACAGTTTCAATCAATGAAACGAGAGCTCCAGGGACAATACGTTACGATTTCAACAGTGGGAGAGAAGGCCCGGGCCTTTATCCCTGCTCCACTGCCGCCGAATCCTTCCATTGAGTGGACGCCGGAGTTGCGCAGCAAGTTCGACCATGCGCTTCTCGCGCTCGGTAGGCTGGACAGCATCTCGACCTTTTTACCAGACATTTCCCTATTTCTTTATATGTATGTTCGTAAAGAAGCCGTTTTTTCCTCCATGATCGAGGGGACCCAGTCGACACTTTCCGATCTCTTGCTTTTTGAACTGGATATGGAGCCCGGTGTGCCGCTGAACGATGTACGTGAGGTTAGCAATTATGTGGCTGCCCTGGATTTCGGACTAAAGCGACTTGCCGAAGGGTTTCCCTTGTCCCTCCGTTTGATTAAAGAAATGCATGCGGTGTTGCTATCTAAAGGGCGGGGCTCCAAACAGACACCTGGTCAATTTCGTAGAGCCCAGAATTGGATCGGAGGTACCCGACCCGGTAATGCTGCCTTTGTTCCACCGCCAGCTGAACAGGTGTTGGATTGTTTGGGTAAATTGGAGTTGTTTCTGCATGACCAGCCGGAACCTACCCCTGCCTTGCTCAAGGCCGCACTGGCCCATGTGCAGTTTGAAACCATCCATCCGTTTTTAGATGGCAACGGTCGTTTAGGCCGCCTGTTAATCACACTGCTATTGTGCGAACAAAAAATGCTTCGGGAGCCGATGCTTTATCTTAGCCTATATTTCAAAACACACCGTCAATATTATTATGAACTGCTCAATGAAATTCGTATAAGCGGAAACTGGGAAGCCTGGCTCGATTTCTTCGCCGAAGCGGTCATCATCACTGCTACCCAGGCGGTGGACACCGCCAGGCAACTCGTTAATCTTGCCAATGAAGACCGAGACAGAATCAGTGGACTTGGCCGGGCGGCAGCGTCATCCCTGCGGGTGCATCAAACCCTGATGGGTCGCCCAATCACGGCTTCCAGGTGGCTGGTGGAAAAAACAGGTATCACGCCGGCCACGATCAACAAATCCCTGGAACATCTGCAACGGTTAGGGATTGTCCGTGAACTGACCTCCCGCAAGCGCAATCGGGTTTTCAGTTACACAGGATATCTGGAAATCATGAATCAAGGGACGGAGTTGCCCGACTGACTGGACAATAAGCGCCAGTAACTTTTATTTTGGAAGTAAAAGTGTGGCTTTATGCATAGAGTTCGGTTGGGCGTGTGACAAAATCGGTCCACTTGGAGATATTCGGTAAACCGCTGTAAACCTTTTTGCCCCTCGGTGTTGATGAACACGTACGGGCTTCTCACGGCTCTGGTCGGTTTAAACTGAGCGTCAAGCACGTTGTGGTTGTGCATGGCTGGCAGGATGTCGGTATTCCTGCGGCTCTTTTCGTATGTGATTGCATTGAATACACCCGATCCCCAGCGGACTGATAAAAATAAATTTATCAGATTGTAAGGTTTTTTTACACCTGCGCCGCCTTCAGTGGGGTGGGTTTTCGCACTCCTATATTTCCAGACGCGCTTATTTCCCCATGATACCATTAAGCTATAGCAGCTTCCGGCTTTCGGCAGATCGATCGCCTGCAACATGGCATTGAAGTTGCGCTTGACTGGTTGGTTAGAATAGCGGTCGATCGTTCACGGCTTGTGGTGGGAACAACCTGTCATGTGCGGGGAGAGGATATGCTGCTGAAGAATAAAATGGTGCAGCTGTGTATTGGCCTGGGGTTTGGTGTGATCGTCATGCTGCTTCCGCGACCGGAGGGGACCAAGTTCGAAATAACAGGCGACGGTGACAAAAAGATGTTAACCCACGTAGGCGGTGATTTTGCCATCGACGACAATGGTGGACAGAAAACCAATGGGTATGTCTTAAGGGCGATCAACCCGGGACAACCCCGGGCGACGGCTGCCTGGCTCGCGGATGAGGCTGCCCGCCTGGAGTTGACCGATGTCCGGGTGGCGTACGTGGACGGGTTGTCGCCCACGGCCAAACGGTTTCTAGCCACCCTCGCGTTCATTGTCTTTCTGTTCATATTCGAGCCGATTCCTTTGGAATTGACTGCCATGTTCATCGGGGTGCTGATGATTCTAACCGGTGTGGCCGATGTCAAGGGAGCCTGGGCGCCCTATATGCATCCGGTCGTGGTCTTCATCATGTGCTGCCTCGTTTTCGCCATCTCGCTGGAAAAGGCCGGCCTGACCCAGCGCCTCGGCCAGGCCATCGCCCGCAAGGCCGGTGACAGCGTCATCCGGTTCACCTTTCTGCTCTCAGTGGGGCTCGGTTATGCCTCCGGAGTGATGCACGACGCGGCGGCGGCGGCCATCGGCATTGCCACCATGCTGCCCCTGATGCGGGCGGCAGGCATCGAACCGCACACCCGCACCGCAAAGTTCATGATGCTGTCGGTGCCCTTTGCCGCTTCGGCCGGAGGCATGATCACCCTGGTCGGCGGTGGGCGGAACATGGTTTCAGCGGCGTTTTTGAAAGAGTTCACCGGCATGGAGCTCACCTTTTTCGACTGGATGAAATTTGCCGCTCCGGCCGGACTGGTCTGCGTGCCGTTGGTTGTGGCCATCCTCTACTTCGTTTACCGGCCGGACCCCAGCTTCAAACTGCCCAAGTTCGACGGGCAGATGGGGCCGTGGACGCCGCTGGAGAAAAAGACCACCGCCATCCTGACCATCGCTTTCGGGCTCTGGCTGACCAAAGGTGTCCACGGCCTCGACTATTCCATCACCGGCGTCCTGGCAATCGGAGCCCTGATCATCACCGGCGTGCTCGACTGGGAGGACATCCACAAACACCTGGAGTGGGGCACGGTGCTGTTTATCTTTGGCGGGGGCATCTCGCTGGGTTTGGGCATGGACACCTCCGGGGCGGCGCGCTATTTTGCAAACTTGTTTTTCCCCCTGTTCAAGGGGACCGGCTGGTTGGTCATGTTCGCCGGGGTGGCCGTATTCGGGGCGGTGGTCACCAACGCCATGGCCAACGTGGCGGCGGCGGCCTTGATTCTGCCGATTGTTATCCCCCTGGCCCAGTTGGAGGGGGTTGACCCGCGGGTGCTGGCGCTTTGTATGGGCATGGCCACGTCTTTTGCCATGCTGCTGGTTATCGGCTGCCCGCCCAACGCCATCGCCTACTCCTATCGCCAGTTCAAATCCTGGGACCTGACCCGGGCCGGACTGGTGGCCACGCCCGTGATGCTGGCCGTCATGATCCTGGTCAGCGCCCTGTGGTGGAATGTGTTGGGCTTGGTCTAAAAGCGAAGGCGGGCTGCAGCGAAGAGACGGCGGTTGCCGCTGCTTAACATGGATAGCCCGGGAAACACAATCAAATCGAGTATTTGTCGGCAGCGGAGGTCAGCCGACAGGGAGAAAATTCAATGCTTAATTTGCCGATCAACATACTCATTGTCGATGACGAGCGTGACTTCGTCGAAGTCCTCTCCCTGCGCCTGACCGACGCCGGTCACCGGGTCCGAGCGGCCTACAGCGGAAAAGAAGCCCTGTCCGTCCTGGCCGAGACCGACCCGGAAGCTCTGCCGGATGTCGATGTGGTTGTTCTCGACATCAAAATGCCGGGCATGGACGGGATCGAGACCCTCAAGCTGATCAAAGCCAGGTACCCCGTCGTCGAAGTCATTCTGCTCACCGGGCACGGTGCGGTCGATACGGCGGTGAAGGGACTGAAGTCAGGGGCCTTCGACTATCTGCTGAAGCCGGCCGATTTTGACGACCTGACCGGCAAGCTGGAGGCCGCCCGCAAGCAGCGGGACGCCCAGGTGGCGCGAATCCGTGAAGCCGAGGCCCGTGCACTCATGCGGCGGAGTGGTGGATTGTTCAAATCCGATTAATGCCCCTTCCATGTTAATCCTGCCAAAAGTATACGCGTATGGCTCGTGATCGATCCACCTGTTTGGACGCGTGGTGGGTCATTTGAAACGGGACATCTGAAGACTCAAGCGGCAAAGCGGACAATGGGAGCCCCCTGCATGCAACCACTCCCTTCGGATCCTCCCAAACCCGGCAGCGCCATCGGACGGACGCTGTCTCGCCATTTCACCCGCTCACAGGTTTTACCCACCAGTGTGCGTCTTTAGCCGTTCATCGTTGGCCCTTTCAGAATTTCCTCAATTAGATCCCTCAAGGAAGGTCAGATTAGTCTCTTTTATTAGATTATAAACGCTACCGGATCATTTCACACAAGAGATCCATAGTGACGCTGCCCAGCTTTTCAGCCACCTGTAGCAGGATCAGGCGTTTTTGTGCTAACTTGGTTGATGCGGTCATTGGGTCCTCCTTCGGATTAAATGTTTGGGGAAAACAAATAATACCCAATAAGACGACCGTGCGCCATACCCGGCCTCTACCGGGCTGGGGATGACCCTCATACAACTTGTCCGGGAAAGTCTTAACTTTTTCACATAAATTCTATGCGTGTGCATTTGAAGGACAACAACAACTCAGCGCCTTATCATATCCTGCCATGGCTCCACTGCGTGGGGGCCCTCGTCGTCGTTGTATGCAACGCACTTTTTTCGGCAATCCACAGCCCTCTGGGCAGGGAAATTTCAGCCGGCGAGAGCCCGGGCTTTTCCTGGATTCGGGACAATTTAATCCCATGCATTTCCATTGGTCTGGCTTATCTTCTTTGGGTGGGATGGATCCAAATCCGACACATGCGGCAATCTTCCTATATCACCAACAGATGGTTGCCGCTTTGGATTTTCCTTGAAATACTCGGCATCGGCGTGATCGGGATGTCGATTGTTTTCGCGAAGACGGCTTATCTGCTCCCGGTCTGGACCGTGTTGATGATATCTGTTCTCGCACAGGGGATTATCGCATTCCGGCATTCCGGCCATCGCAGTATCGAACAGCGCTCATTTCATTTCCGACAGGATTCAGCAAATACGGGAATCTTTCTTTTGCTGCTGTTTATTTTGGGTGCCTCCGTCTCATTTATTGAGCCGTCCTGGCACCGATTGGCTGACCAGGTCGTGCTGGACTCAAAGTGGGACGTTCGCTTACGATATATTTTCCCCTCTATCTTATCGGGGACAATCAATGTCTGGTTCGGAATCGGCATGATCATCCTTGTTACCGGCCTTATGCACCTGTGCAATACTTCAGATGTGGCTAAGAGATTTCCTTGGGCACCTTATTTCCCGATATTCTTTTCTTTGATCGCCGCTTTTTCAGCTTTCCTATTTGTGACGCTTTATTATGCGATAGCCTGGCAGATCGATCAACTGCACTTAAGAACGACCATCTGGCAACTGGTTGTCTTTTTGAGCGTGGCGGGCGGCCTTTTTTTGACACGTGTTTTTTTCAGCCTCATTCCTCGTATCCCCCGACCGCAACAAAGCAGTATGATCAGTGTCGTTTCGCTGACCATTGGCGCAACCCTGATTTTCCCGCTTACCTGGCTCTTTACCCTGCGGCCTGCCACCAAAACCAGCTGGATCCTGATTCCCACAGCCGCCATCGGCGCCTGCATCGCCATTGGGTATTTAATGCTTTTCGGTGAAATATTTAATCCCTGGTTTTCGGCATTTTCCTATCTCAAAGGCGCAATCATAAAAATTGTATCCGTTGCAGCCGCAGGATCCGCTGCGCTTTTGATAGAGAAGGCGTTTCTCCGGCGGATCGATGCGCCGTTTCGCTTCCGCCGGCAGGGGGTTGCCCTGGCGATCACAGCCATTTTTGGATTTCTGCCTTTTTTTGGGCTGACAACAAAGCCGGAGATCAAAGCCGCCGTGCTTCAATTCAACGAGCTCACCCGGGTGGATACCACATTTGCCCGAGAGTTAGCCCGCGTTTTGCGGCTTGATCAATGGATTCGACTCGGCCAGCGCCCCTCCCAGAATCAAAATCCACACCCGTGGCCCCAGCCATGGGAACTGAAAAAGATCAACCCTTCACGTTTGCCTGAAGACTTCAATCTGCTGATCATTGTCGCGGATGCCCTGCGAGGGGATGCGTTTCATTCCGCCGGCTATCATCGCAACCTGACACCCTTTCTGGACCGTTGGGCCGGGCAGGAGGCGATATCGTTTCGGCGGGCATACAGTCAGGGCGGCGGGTCTTTCGCCGCTTTTCCGCTCCTGGTTGCCGGCCGGAGCCGTTTCGAACTCTACGGCCCCGGTTTGCATCGGGAAAATCTGTATTACAAAATCGCACAGGCGGAGGGAATTCAGCATTACATGCTGATGAAGGATTTCGGCCCACGACACCTCTATCCCCCTGACCTGGCGGTCACCGAGTTGGCCATCCCGCGTGCGGTCAGCGATCGGCAATCGGCAACCGCGGATGAAGTGTTCGGCGCAGCCCGCAATGCCATCGGTGCGATGCCGGGGGGCGAGCGGTTTCTGTGTTTTCTGCAACTCATGGATGTTCATAACGACCTGTGGAAGAAAGATGACGGCCTGGACTTCGGAGATTCGCCGCGGGATCTGTACGACAATAATTTATCCTATATCGATCGGGCTTTTGCCCGGTTTGTGGCCTGGCTCAAACACGAAGGCATTTACGATCGCACGGTCATCTTGTTTACGGCCGACCATGGCGAGCAGTTCTGGGAACACGGCGCCAGTCTTCACGGGCATACCGTTTACGAAGAAGAAATCAGGATCCCCCTGATTCTGGTCACGCACAGCCTCCAGAAGCGATTTGAAGCCATTCCGGCAATCGCCGCGGACATCGTTCCGACCCTTGCCGATCTGGCAGGCTATGCGGTCGATCCGCCGTACGATGATCCCCGCATGGGCATTTCCCTGCTTCCCCTTATCCTGGAAAAAAAGGATCAGCGCTACTTGAACAGGGATGTGGCCGGAAGGGCCTCATTCAAGCGTCGCTATTTTCTGTATCGCAATTGGGAATGGAAGCTGGTCTATTTTGCCGAATTCGATCTCTTGCAATTGTTCAATGTGGCCAATGATCCCGAGGAAAAAATCAACCTGTTGACCGAAAAACCGGCGCTGGCAGGCCAACTGGAGCGAGAACTGCTTGAGTACTTGAAAACGGTGGAAGGCAGAACCTATCGTTCGACAATCAATTAAACACGATCGAATCATCCATATGAATTGAGAAGAGCAGGGTACGAGAAATCATGAAAATTTCAACCGACTTAAAATCAATGGGGCCATTGCACAGGTCAGAAATGTCGTATTGGACAATCGAATCATTTCGTGCAGGGGACCCGGCTCGTCACTCGAAGTGGTATATTTGTTAATGGAATGTTTAATGGGACGTTCTGTCGCAGATGAAGTAAAAAAGTACATGTGTTATGAATGACCCACTCGAATCAGCAACAAGCTAAGGTGATGTTGATTTGAAACAACAGTAAAGAATGCCTGAAACGGAATCCACTTTTAAGCATCGAAGAGGACAGTCAGGTTATGCAGTTAAAACGCTCTGCCAGCAGTTTTTAAGACTGCGTCCGCGGGCTGCCGTTGGAATTTATTTGTCCGGACCCATACTTGAATGGATAATACTGGAAAGCGAGCCAGGACTATTTCTGACAACATGCTATGACACACTTCCGGGAGCCATCAGGACTATTGATGTGTTGGAGTACCTAATTTGTTGCGTGGATCTCCCGAAAAATCAGCTTCCGAAACCTTAGCTTTCTGCCAACTTTAACATCAAATCCGAATGAACAGGCGGTATCAAGATATTGTGGCCCACCGGGATACCGTTCGGCCGGTGATTCCATACCACTATTTCCAAATTTCAGGCATACTCATTTTAGTTGATCCTACTATAGGCTCAGGTCCGACCTCACGCAGCGCCGTTTCCTGGTAGACACGAAATATGTCCATGATGAGCTCTTCCCAGGCCACCGCCTGAAGGCGGGAGTCTTTGTCCAGTTTCTGGAATGGTGGTTTGGTAGCAAACCGGACTGAACGGCGACTCATTTCTTCAATTTCCTTTTCAGGAGCGCCTGATAAAAGGTCATTTAAAAAAGTTTCAGGAGGATAAAATTCAGCTGCCCTGGAGATATCGCGGAATACCTGCATCAAGAGCACGTTGCGTGGACCTTCCCACAACTCATTGACCATAGCATCCCGGAAAATACGTGGAAGTGCACTGAAATCTTCGATAACTCCGTGACCGCCGAAGATACTGATGCCTTTGCGGATAATATTCACTGCATCATGGGAAGTAACCAACTTCTGGATGATAATCAATTCTCGGAAGAGAAAGCGCCTACGCTGTAACTCCAGTGGTTCATCTGAGACCAACCCCGGCTGAAGACGCCCGCCAAGTGACTGAAATAGAGCAAACATCTTGAACAACCCGGCCAGACAGCGTTGCGCCTCGTGCACCAGGTCACGCACTTGTTGGTTAGCCAGGGCCCATTCACCAATCTTGGTACCGAATACGTCACGAAACTCAGAATATAGTTGAGCCTCGCGAGAAGCTCGGGTCATGCCTGCGGCATTGTTAATAGCTGCCGCAATGCGCGACAGGCTCAATACAATGCCAACCACGTTCGCAACACCCCGATTCGTAGGACCAATCTGATAGCAGGTCGCACCGTCGTATTCCAACTCGGCTGTCGGCACTTCGGCGGTGCCCATTTTCCATTTGATACGGTTAATTCGAAAATTATTGCGAATTTCTTTTTCCTTGTTACCTGGCATCCAGGCAGGAACCACAAAGGTGCCAACATCCTCGCTCCCCGAAACCTTCGCAGTGACCACGGCATAATCAGCATGGACCGCTGAAGTGAAAAATTTAGAGCCATAAAGTCGATAATTGGAACCTTCCGGTACAGCCTCCAAAAGGTTGGCAGGTATGTTCGATCCCCCTTGGATCTCGGTAACGAATTGGGCACCGATGCCGTATTCACCGTTCAGACCTTCTGCACAATGCTCAAGAATGACCTTCACATCAGGGATGTGATCTTCAGGAAATTGTTTAATTAGAGTTATTAGACCCTCGGTGCAGGCAATCGGGCACATCACTCCGAATTCACCCAACTGGTGCAAGAGATAGCGCTTGGCCAGACACTCCCATGCGGTGACCTTGGAGGAAAAAAGGCCCTCGCTGAAAACCTCCTTTTCCAACTGCAAGGTTTCTGACGAACGAACAATGCGATCAATACGTCGATTGTAGGCATCGTAGTGTTCGATATATGGCAATTTGTCAGGCTTGCCGCCTTTGTCTGACAAGGGACGCCATCGGTAGGAGACCTTGGGTGAAAACTCCCGCAATTTGCCATCCAGTTCCATAAATTCGTCGCCTGAGTAATACTTGAGCGTCTTTTGCAGAAAAGGGTCGTCGGCATAATAGTCGAAACCATGCACCTGATTTAAGAATGTTTCAAACGAATAAGGATTGGTACGGTCAGGAAGACTCATGCTGCGCCTCCTTTGAAAACAAGATCACGTTGATAATGATGGTACATACCAAACTAAAAAATGATGCCAACCCTGATTCCCATCACACCCACCTTCAGAGCTATTATTTTATTACCGAGATTTGATCAACCAATACCCAATGACGCTTCAGGTATATCTATAATCGCGGTATCGCCTGAATTGATGCCAGTCATTTTACCAAGCGTGATCGGAACCACAACATTCATGAAAAACGTCGCAGTCTGAAGCACACCCTCGTAGAAGGCGACCTCCTTGTTTACCGCCGCTTGTTGAATCCTTTCCGCTGGATCAAGACTTCCAACAATTTTTTCCATCTGGGTGGCGGCGATAGTTGCCCGCCAGACATGCATCCATGCCAAACACACATCTCCCACAACATCAAGAAAGGGTTTGGCATAGGCAAAGGCCTCTCTCAGTTTCGGTGACCTCGCCGTTGTACCGAGGTGCAAGGCGGTCTTGCCCAAGAGGTTGGCTACCCTTTCAAGCTCAGTTGCAAGAGGCTTAAGCAGAGGAATCTTACGGCTGCTTTCAATAGTCATCTGCATTTCGCTCAAAAGATTCATGAACACTGTCCCCTGTTTCAGACCCAGCTTGCGGCCCAGTAAATCCATCGCTTGAATTCCGTTGGTGCCCTCGTAAATTGAGGTCACCTTGCAATCCCTAAGCAGTTGCTCAAGTGGGTAGTCTTGGGTGTAACCATAGCCGCCCATGACCTGCATGGCCTCGACACAGACATCGAACCCACGGTCAGTAAAATAGGCTTTGACTACCGGCGTCAGTAGATCTACCAGATCCTGGTAATAGGTCTGTTTTTCCTTATCGGTAGACAGCATTGCAAGGTCCATTGCACGGTGAGTATAGTAAGTTAAGCTTCGCATACCCTCCACGTGGGACTTCATCCACAAAAGCATGCGTCGGACATCCGGGTGCCGGATGATCGGCACTTGTGGTGCCTCCGGATCATGGAGGCGTTCGATGTCTTTACCCTGCAGTCGCTCTCCAGCATAATTCAGAGCGACCAAGAACGCATGTGAGGCACAGGTAAATCCGATGACGCCAATGGCCAGACGGCTGGTATTCATCATGCGAAACATGATGTGCATACCACTTTCCGCTTCGCCAAGCAGATAACCCCGGCAACTGCCCCTGGTCCCCAACGCCATTGAGCATGTTGCGCTGCCATGAAAACCCATTTTATCGATGATCCCGGTGCAGACAATATCGTTTGGATCTCCGAGACTGCCATCATCGTTGACCAGGATCTTGGGGACCAGGAATAATGAAATGCCTTTGGTGCCTGAAGGGGCACCTTCTATCCGGGCCAAAACCGGGTGAATGATGTTTTCGGTCAGGTCATGGTCACCGGCAGTGATGAAAATCTTATTGCCGGTGAGTGAATAGGTGCCGTCGGCATTCTTGACTGCTGTGGTTGTCAGCGCCCCGACGTCCGAACCTGCCTGGGGCTCGGTCAACAACATGGTTCCGCACCATTTGCCGGTGTACATATTTTTCAGATACAGACGCTTTTGCTTTTCGGTGCCGAAAAGTTCGATTAATTCTCCGGCAAGATGACCGACATAAGCATATAAGGTAAAGGCGCTATTCGCACCAACGAGATACTCGGATGCTGCCAAGGCTACGCAATGGGGTAAACCCTGCCCTCCCAGCGCAGTGTCGGCTGTCATGGCAGTCCACTCGCCTTCCTGCATTAACCGGTAGGGGCGATGGTAGCATGCAGGGACTTGAACATGATCTTTTTCGAATTTAACCCCTGTCCGATCTCCTTCGGCAAGGGTAGGCAGAATCTCCTTTATAGCCAAGTTGCGTGCTTCGTTAATAATCAAATTAATGGTTTTGCGGTTAAGATTCTTGAATTTCGAATTGCTGATCAAGGCCTCTACGTCTATCTGTTCATACAGAACGAAGTCGATATCATTACGGTCTGCAATCGATTGTTTCATGGTCTATCCCTCCTTAATACAGGAAAGCGAATAAACGATTTTATACAATATTTTTGTTAGTTATACCTTCGAATACGAAAGGCCTATTTGAGTTGGGTGAACCGTTGGCCACTGCGGTCAGATGCAAGGTTTCGCGAGGATCGCTGTGATATCAGAAAAGGAAGTGAAGTGTGAACAAACGCTAATATCTATGCATAGAATGAATTTGCTGCGGGGGTCAAGGGGTAACAACAATTCACCACACAATGTACAACAGACCGAATTAAACTTTGTTGCGTGAATCTTACGAAGAATCGGTTGTTGAAACCTGGGTTTTTTGCCATATTCGACACCCTATCCGAGTGTAGTGGCGGTATCAATATGTTGGGGTCAAGACGGATGCCATCTTTCTGGTGAGTACATTCCAGGTTCTTTAAATATCATGTTTTTCTGGTGGGTTGAGATACATTGAGATAATCGCTGTTCTGCGGACCATGGTAAATCCAATGATCGTTTGATACCAAACAGGGTAAATGTTTTACATTTTGCTTTTCACTTTGTCCACCACCTGGCGGACATCTTCTAAACATCATTTCCCCTTTGGATTTTTTATTCCGCATTGGCAATTTCCAAATTTCTTTTCTGTTTGAATTTTTTCCATTATGGTGGATTTGCCGTTATCTTGATAATCTTTTTGGATATCATCAACGGAATATCCGAAACAGTAACAAATTAAATCGTTCACAATTTTGTTCCTCATTGTGTCATTTTTCAGAGTAGTGATTTATTGAGATCGTCTTTGTTTTGCGGTCGGCTGCAGTACAGGGGTTATGTGAAATCAACTGACCTAAGCCAGCAATTCAATTTAACCAACATTATTCTTTCATGATATTTGATATCAGTTCTTCTCGTTCTCTGTCAGAAATGTATGGTTTTAACTTTACGTTAAGAATTTTCCCTTCACGCTCTCTCTTTCTTAAAATAGCTTTGTTAGCCTTAGAAATGAGATCAATAAAATCACATGGCTTTAATAAATAATCGTAAGCGCCAAACTTCAATGCTTCGACTGCCGACTGAATCGTAGCGTGTCCAGTAAGCATGATAACTTCAACGAGAGGATGCTTTGCTTTAAATATTTCTAAGATACTCATGCCATCTAAATCAGGCATTTGAATATCAAGTACAACGATATCAATTGTGTCACTATTACTCAATTGGATTAGGGCTTCATTTCCTGATAAAGCACAATCAACAATGAACCCTTTTAACCGAAGCCGCTCGGCAATGGTTTCAATAAGAACTTTTTCATCATCTACCAAAAGAAAGTGGATTGAAGACAATTGTCCCTCCATACATATTGCCTCTGATATAAAGTGTAGAACGTAAAGTTAAGGGGGCGCACTTTAGTGAGTCCCGCTTGAAAGACATGATACTAGTTATGGCCTCCCTAAGAAACGGGGCCGTTGTGTAAACCCAAACGCACTGACACTCGCGACCGAAGACGAAAGCCGGAATAAACGAATCGCTTGTCAAGGAATCCGGGTATAAAGGCGGAAGAGAAAATCATTCATTTTTCCGATCTACAGAAGAAGTTTTACCTTGACAAGCGGATGCCATATAGATGTTATGCTTTGTATTTTTCGCCAGCCTTTTTGCAAAGCTCTGTAATTAAATACCCTGTAGTGGACACGAAAATTAGACCAAATGGGGCAGGAATTATTATTAGATCATTCTCATCGCGAGTTAAAAAAAATAATTTAACAGAATGTTACGGAGTTTTTAGGTCAACTCATCAGCTGCAGGAATAAAAACGAACCCTCTATATAACATCCCAATATGGCATATAAATGAGTCACTTTCACAAAATTAAAAGTAATGCAGAAATACCGCAATACTGCGGTATCTCCCTAACATTATAGTTAAATTTGCCATTTCCTTGTATTTGCCTGTTTGATTGAGTATGGTGAAAGCGACAGAAACACATGCACATTGGAACGAAAACAAACCGACTCGATAATATTTGTGGCATATTGAATTCCCATCGTGCTGTCCAAAGACAACTCTTTGCATGCAAAATTCAAGTAATATATGGAGGATTGAGCGAATGATTTCTAAAAAGACAAAAGGCGTCTCGGTAAACGCAAAGGCCATGACGTCGATCACTATGTATTTTTTGCTCGTATGCTCGTTGGTGCTCGCTTCTGAGGTTGACATCCAAGCTGATTCTTTTCAAGCCGGCAGCATGCGGTTTTCTCTGGTTGCAGGTTCCGGCCGTTCATTTGATGACAACTATGCGGTTATAGGGCTGGGAGTCGGATATTTTGTTGTGGACGGATTGGAGGTCGGTCTTGATGGTGAGGCTTGGTTGGGAGGAGATCCGGATATTTACAAACTGAGTCCTCAGGTGAAATATGTACTGCCGCTACAGTCAAAGATTCGACCCTATGCAGGTGCGTTTTATCGCCGGACATTTCTCGACGGCTTTGATGATCAAAATTCTGCAGGCGCTCGCGGCGGTGTTTATTTCATCTCTTCCCGCAACATGTCCTTCGGCGTCGGGGCGGTTTATGAATCATATTTAGATTGTGATGATAGCGTTGGCACATCATGCGATAATTTTTATCCGGAAGTCACATTCGCATTTTCATTTTAAACACCTTGTGCGAAATACCCTACAATCTCCAACTATGCACCAGTCAGCCGTGATTACAGATATTCAAAATCCAGTGATCCGACATCCTTCAGGGCCTCAGTACAGATACCAATACCCTATCTCAGTTTTTGACCGATTACCGATTGAGATCATCACTGGCTTGGTGTGATTACAGATACCATAATCTGCGGCTGTCTGGTCAGGTCAATCTTGCGATGCAATATTGTCAATCGACCTTTATCCTTTGATCATTTTATTCGATGGAAGAAAGACGCAGTCCCTTGGCTTCCATGCGGGCCAGGTAGTTAAACGTCGTCTCCCCCGCCCACCCCTTTTGTGCGGCCTGGTTCTTGTGTGCCGCATAGAACGCAATTAGATCGTCGATGGTATCCAGATCATTCCACCGGGGAAGCAAATCCGCCTTGACGCCAAGTTCTCGGGCCCGTTGAAGGGTGTTTGCCAGCACCTTGTCCGTGCTCCAGGGGATATTAACAAACAGTCCCGGATGAGGCCTGCGCATTCCTACCAGGTAGTATCCGCCGTCATAACAGGGCCCGAAGACCACATCGGTTTGATCGGACATCAACCGGGCAAACGATTCCTGAACGACCGATACCGGCAGGTCCGGGGTGTCGCTGTCGATGATGGAGACAGCGTCGAATTCTTCAGCAAGTTTTTCCAGAAAGATGTTGTTCAGCCGTTCTCCCAGATTCCGGCCTTTCTGGGGGAAAAGACGCAGGCCATTGCCACTGAAATGGACGAATGCGTTTCGGGCATCTGCCGGTGTATATGCAATGGCCGTCGCTACACACGTCAGGGTTTGAATCGTCGCGATTCGATCCTGCAGAAAACATCGATACAGGTCGGTCGCTTCTTTCGGCGACAGGTGGGGAATCAGGCGGGTCTTGACCGTACCCGGCACCGGTGCCTTGGCAACCACGACCAACAGCAATTTTTCCCGTTCTGTGGCCATTAAAGACTCCATTGAACACCGCAGCCCCGACAGCATTTCGGCGGTGTTGCTGTTTGATGCCGTTCTCTGAAGTTATTGTATCTGGCGCCTGTCCAAATTTTTTCCAGCGGGCTTTCGAATACGTTTCCCAGAATAATGGAAGGGTAATCGACACTGGAAAATGGAGAAACACAGCACGGCAATACATTTCCGTTGGCGGTGATGTACATCAGCGAAAAAGGTCGATAGCACTTGTCCCACGGCCGTCGATCGCCAGCCTCGCCACGCAGGCTCTCAACAGGCGTTGACAGTCCGGACGCATTGAATCGGATTCCCTGCCGCGCCGCCATATCCTGGCTTTTTTGAATCAGCGCCAGCGAACCATCGGTTGCGCCCCGAAGGGTGCTGGCCTTTCGGGCGATGCCGTATCCCTTATTATCCTGGAAATACACCAGCCGTTGAAGGTACACGTCTCTTATGCCAATCTCGGCAGCGAGATCTACCAGGCCCGGAAGCTCGGCGATGTTTTCCGTGGTACCCAGGAACCACAAGGACAGCTTCGGGTGGGCCGCCTGTCGCCGGGTTTGAAGCGATATGAAGGATTTGAGGTTTTCGACAACTTGCTCGAATTGGTCACTGTTGCGAATGTTGCGATATCCCCGCACAGAAGCGGCATCCAGCGAGATGCGCAATTCATCCAAACCAGCCTGGATGAGGTCCTGCTGCTTGCGTTTGTCGAGAAGGACCCCATTTGAATTAAACAGCACATACACACGGCGCTGTTTGAGGTATCGAATCATTTCGAACAGCGCTTTATTTAGCAGCGGTTCTCCGATTCCATGCAGAAAGACCCGCTCGAGTTCCGGCAATTGGTCGGTAATCGTCACGAGTTCATTTAAAGAAACATCCCGATCGGTTTCCCAACTCCCACGATATAAAATGCATCCTTTACATCTGAGATTGCACCGATTGGTCGTCTCAAGGTACAATATCCTTGGAAGACCCAGGTTTCGATCTGCTGCATTGTCACCCACTATAAAAGGATCCTTTTGAGAGATTGGGCCTTAATGCTTCTGTCACCATTTGCTCAGGCGCCTTTGACGATTGTTGTGCAAATGCTCCCCGTGCGCAGTGGTTTGGCAAGCGGGGACTGCTTTCCGGTCAGTTTTAACGGTTTGCCGGCATAAATTGGGCAATACTCATCGGGCGCTTCCAGACGCCCTCGCAGCTTTCGCCGGGCGGCGCACCCGCCCCCGCAGTTGCCGACATGCGCGCAGCTCAAACAAAATTGTGGTGTGTGATGGGTGGCCTGGAAATAGGGTGACTCAAAAACAGCTTCTCTTTTTTCCACCAGGTCCGCTATGGTCAGATCCGATTCAGGCCAGTAAACGCATGCTTTTAATTTTCCGTCCGGTGTCACCCGCATGCTGCGGCCGCCGCAAGGCGTGCCGCTTAAGCTGTTCAGCCCCAAAAACGTGTTCACCAGCGGTTCGCTGACGGAGATGACTTCATTCTGATCGAAAAGAATTTTATACGCTTCCCAGTACTGCTCAAAACTCGGCATGAATTTTTTGGTGTACATGGGCTGATAGGCGTTTACACGGAAATCGGCGCCAAACGAAGCAGCCAGCCGGGCAAGCGCGCCCAGGTCTTTGTGGTTAAGGTTCATCAGAACCGCCAAAATCGATACACGAATACCCAGCCGCTGACACCTTTCAATGCCCGCCATCACGGTGTTCCAGTTACCATCGCCTCGAAAACGATCATGCCGGGATTGATCCGGAAAATCGACCGAGAACTCGACATCCTTAAAATACTTTAGCTTATCATCGGGCATGATCGAGAGCGTGTACCCGTTGGAAGCCAGGGTCATGTCGATGCCACGATGGTGCAGGTCGTCTACAATCTGAAAAAAATCGGGGTTGAGGCCATTTTCACCGGTCCCAAAACCGATAGACCCGATCTCAAGGCTGTTGCACACGTTTTGAACATCTCCCAGCGTCAAATTATCAATTCGTTCTTGATCGCGATAGCAATGGGCGCAGCGCAGATTACAATTGCTGGTCAGACCAATACCGAGAGAAATCATGTTGCTACCCTTTTCGGTTGTGGTTGGCTTCAAAAAGGTATTTCAACGGCACAAAGACCAGAAAATAGGTAGCCAGGATGGTGCCCCGGATGGTTCCGGTGACTTTGGATTTGCCGATGCGTCGCTGGTACGTCACCGGAACGCTTAGCATCCTAAGCCCTTTGCGGGCGGCTTTAACCACCATTTCCACCGGCCACCCATAGGTCATTTGTTCCATCTTCAGACTGAATAAAGTTTGGGTTTTGATGGCGCGAAACGAACCGATATCGGTGATATTGACGCCGTATAGCAACTGCAACAATAACACGATAAAGCGATTTCCCATGCGGCCGTGGAGCGGCATCGCGCCGGTTTCCAGGTTGCCTTTGAGACGACTGCCGATCACCAGATCCGCCCGGCCGTTTAGGACAGGATCCAACACGATTAAAAGCTCCCTCGGGTCGTCGCTGCGATCGCCGTCCATAAACACAAGGATATCGGCGTCGGCAGCGGCCTTTGCACCTGCCAGACAGGCCGATCCGTAGCCGGCACGGGGTTCAACAATTACCCTGGCGCCGGCGGAAGCCGCTATGTCTGCGGTGTTATCCGTGGACCCGTTGTCGACGACAATAACCTCGTGAACACGGTCGACAGGCACGGCCCGAACCACGCCTCCGATGGCCGCTTCCTCGTTCAACGTCGGTATGATCACGGATATTTTCATTGATTCTCAGCGGATCCGGCAGCTATTTCAACGGCGCCTGTGCATTCAGCGACCAGTCGTAATCCAAATAAGCGATCGTGGGATTTCTATTCAAGAAGTTGCGGGTCTCTTCCTCCAGGTAGGGTTTTATATATTCCAACACCGATCCGGATTTGAACTCAAAATCTCCGGCGAACCAGTCGAACAATTTTGAAAGATAGAGCGTGTTTTCCGCATCATCGATCCGCGTCCCGCGCTGCGAATTGATGTATTTGCGGGTCTCCGCTTCCAGCTTTGCCTGCACATTTTTTTCCGTGTAGGCAAACCGCGGCAACGGCGGGCAACCGGAGGATGCACAAATAATGGCAAAATGGATTCTGGGATCCTTGAACTGCTTACGCAAAAATTCGTGCTCGATATCATCCTGACTCAACCGATTGCCGGCGACACTGTGTTCCCGGGTGGTAAAAAATTTGGTGCCGGTCCAAATGCCCGGGATAAGTGTCTCGCGCACGCTTTTTTTGGGTTTGAACCGGATGACTTTGTCGATCGTCACCGCGTTGTATGCGTTGATCCAGAAAGCCAGCTGCCCGTCGCGGGACATCGACTCCAAATCGGCGGATTGCAGCGATTGTATATAATCCTTAAAGGCTCGATCCCCGGCGATGCCGTTGTAATCGACCAGCCCTTTGCCGTCGACATAGGTGTTGAGCGCCTGATCGAAATTAGAGTGATCAAAATCAGCGGCGGCAAACGAGGGGAAAAAAGTGACGATTATTAATAATGAAACAGCCAAATTTATGTGATTCTTGATCATTGTCGTATCTCCATTATTTCACCATTGCGGCAGGTCGCATCAGTATCGGCCGGTTTACCACGGCCCTGGTTCCTACTTAGTACACATTCGGCGCTCAACATTACAAAAAGCGGCAGATATTCCGCCAGCAGAACCCACGTGGGCATAATACCCTGGGGTGAGGTATACTTTAGGTAAGACAGGCTCACGGTGCACGTAAATAACAACCAGGCAGGGTTGGGATAAATCACCAGAAATGGGATCAATAAAATAACATACCAGGGATGCAGCGAGGCCGGCATCAGAATCATCAACAGCCCGGTTAGAATATAACCATATCGCACCGTCTGAATGGTTTCTTTGTGTTTCAAAAAGACAACCAGCCCAGCAATCGCCAGTGCGACGATAAACAGCCAGGACAGAACGCGGTACTCGAGCCCGGGCATCAACCCCATCAAAAGATACTTAAATCCCAAATTGAAACTCTCATAGGGATTATTCAGATACACCGGTAAAAATCCGGATAGGTGGGTTCCCGCACTGATAAATGGCAGATAGAGCAGTGTGATGGTAGACGAAAAAATGATGCTTCCCTTTAGTCGGCTTCCACGATTTAAAAAGGCCGCAAGTATCAGCGCCGGATAGAGTTTGACCGCAGCCGATAGTGCCAGCATAAAAATGGCCGCCACGTTCTTTCGAGCGGCGTGCAAATATAGCGCTGCTGTCATTAAAAATACCGTAATCCCTTCGAGGTGGCCGCTGTACGATATTTCAAATATGACCAAAGGATTCCAAGCATAGATGATCAGCCGCGCTGTATTCAATCCCCAGCTGCGAAGCAGGGCGGCCAGCACCAGCAGCGTCAATATATCGAAAAGCACCATTATGGCCTTGAAGCCGGTGACGCTGTCTCCCACCAGGGAATAAAAACCCCGGAAAAAAATCTGGGCGCCTGCCGGGTAGAGGGTGGGATAATCTTTGCGGTTGATATTCGGATAAATCTTTGCATCCCTCAGACCATACAATTCATTGGCCCTTGGGGGGTGCAGGTAAGGATTGATGCCGTTTTGCTGCACGCGACCGTCCCACATGTAGCGGTACATGTCTTTGGACAGTACTGCCGGGTCCGGCGAAATCAGACCGATCCTGAAAATAACCGCGAAAAATAGAATCATGCCGGTCAACCGCCGGGATTTAGCCTTCGCCGGTATTATCTTCAAAACAATTAGGACACTGGTAAAATAGAGGGCGCTCAAGAAAAGAAAAATGATCACATAGCGTTGAATTCCCAATAATTTATTAAAAATCGGCACGACCGCATCGATTTTAAAATTTAGCCAATAGATCGCAGCGGACAGCAACCCCAAGGTGAGCATGGCGGCAAATACGGCCCAAAACCTGAAGTTGGTCGTAGATTTATGATCGCGTCTTTCCATATCCGTGTTTTAATGACAGAAAAAAAACGTAAAAAAAGCCCGAGGTGTATATGAGCAGGAAGGGGCTGACCAAATATTTGCTGAAAAAGAGAAACATCAGCAACCCTGTCAGTGAATAGACCCCTAAAATGAATTCGAGAAACGAAATCGCACTTAGCGGAATCGAATAGCATTTGCCTTGCCAGCCGTCCTCCTGCTTCTTGATGCCGTATTTGGGGGTCCGGACAAATCCGGTCTTTACGTTCAGCAGGGCTTCGAGGACCGCCTTGGTGTTATTCACCGCAATTCCGGTTCCCAGACACATAAGAAAGGGTAGAAACTTAATCCTGGATTTCCAGTCGCCATAAAGAATTTTCTGAGAAAACATGTACATGGATGAAGGGCCGAACGTAGCCAAACACAGCAGGGTGAAGATCATGATCGGAAAATAGAGGCTGTCAAAAAACCATTGAGAATAGAGCATCGGAATGGATGTCAGCACCACCAGGAGCATCATCGGATGGACCATGTAGTGGGTAAGGTGCAGGAAGGCCTGGATTTTAACCAGGAGGGGAAGATCTGATGTGAAGAGTTTGCCCAGGTTCTTTTTTGCCGTCTGGATGGACCCCTTGGCCCAACGATGCTGCTGGGATTTAAAGGCGGTAATGGTCACCGGCACTTCTGCCGGACAGACCACATGGGTTAAAAATGCTAATTTCCAGCCCTTGAGTTGCGCCCGATAGCTTAAATCGAGATCTTCAGTCAGGGTGTCGGCCTGCCATCCGCCGGCATCTTCAATGGTTTTTTTGCGCCATACACCTGCCGTACCGTTGAAATTCATAAAAAAGCCGCTCCAGGCTCGCGCGGCCTGCTCTACCCCAAAATGACCGTCAATGCCAATCGACTGGGCCCTGGTCAGCATTGAATAATCGGCGTTGATATGCCCCCAGCGGGTTTGGATCAATCCGATTTTTGGATCAATGAAATAAGGAACGGTCTCTTTTAGAAATTCCGGCTGGGGGATAAAATCGGCATCAAAAATCCCGACAAGCTCGCCTTTAGCTGTGTTGAGCCCTTCTTTCAAAGCCCCGGCTTTGTAACCGGTGCGGTTGTCTCGATGAACATAGTGAATACCAAAACCTCGTTCTTGCATCTGGTCGACCAATGTCCTTGCGATAGTGACGGTGTCATCGGTAGAGTCGTCCAGAACCTGGATGTCGAGCAGCGCTTTTGGATAATCAAGCCGGCAAATCGATTTAATCAATCGCTCGACGACATAGCGTTCGTTAAAGATCGGAAGCTGGATGGTGACCATGGGCCAGCGATCGACAGGATAATGCCGATAGAAATGCTCGTTTACCTCAGCATGCTGCTGGAGGGATTGGGAACGCTTCAGGCGGTAACACACCATGAGCAAATAGCAGTTCATGCCGTAGGTAAACAAGGCAAACAGCGCCATCACATACAGCGCCAACGAAATATACTGGAAGGGTTCGGCCATAATTTAACCAGGCGGTCAATTTTCAGTTGATTAATGACAGCGAGGCAGGCAGCTATGACAATGAATTCCGTTGAGCGGACTATTTATGCGCAATGATCGTTATCATGCCCTTATCATTATCGACGTTTTCGATGGTAAAGCCTGTTTTTTGCATACACGCCGCCATCCACTGGGCAGAGATACGCAGCTTTCGAAAAGCGCTTTTTTTTATAACCCAACGGTCACCGGCTTTTTCATGAACAATGTCATGTACGTTAACATGGGTTTTTTCATATTCCAAAAAGCAGGTAAATATTCTTTCCGAGTTACTTCGCACCGGGATGAAACGGTCCAGGCCTTTCAATTCAGCCGTCAAATCCCTGAATCCGATAATCAGACGGCCATTGTCTTCCAAGAGATGACTGGCATCTTCAATCAGGGTGTTAACTTTTTTCAGACTCGTAAGGTGGGTAATGGTGTCGCCCATGCATACGATAAGTTCCACACGTTGGTGGATGTGTTCACTAAAGTTCGAAAGATCGTCTTCTATTGCCACGATGGGCAATCCCGCGGCATTTGAATTGAGTTGCGCCAGCAGGTCCCGGCTCAAATCCATTGCGATGACCTTAAATCCGGATTGAGACAGCGGTATCGACTGAAATCCGGGACCGGCACCCAAGTCTAATGCTATACCCGATCGAGTTGGACGTATACCATGAGATTCGAAAAATTTTTGGTTTTCCTCTATTTTTAGCTCGAGCCCGCCGGATATCCACGCATAAAGTGGAGCAAGCAGATTGTCATAATGCTCTTTCACGCTGGTCATGGTTTCATTATCTCATTGCCCGTCTGCTTAAAGTGTCATTATCATTGAACCCTCCCCGCGGCATACCACTGCAGTGCGGGCAGATATCTATTTCTGTTCCCACCATACTGAGCAACCCCCATCTTCTGGTTTAGCAAACGGGTTATCAGACATCTCAAAAATAAAGATCAGGGTGCAGGGCAAGGCATGAAACAATGAAAAAGCGCAGCGATGAGGCAGGTTGCGAAAATGTTGAGTCGTTTCAAAACGCTGCCATGGTCACTCAGGCTATTTTTGAGAGGCGCTGTATCAGTAGCGCACCTGACTTGATAATAAACGACTGGTCGTGGAAGAAAGTTTAGGAAGAACGGCCTTTCCTGTCAATGCAATAATTGCCGCCATATCCCGCGCAAGACGCTGTTGCTCCTGGAAGAAAACTGATCCAGCCGTCCACTTTCACGGTAGACCTTGAAGCGGGCGGCTGATTTCAACACCCTGATAATATCTCTGGAAGGAGTGTTTCGAGGTCGTCCTTTTACTCATTTTTCAACAGGGCGATCATTCGTGTAAATTCAAATCGCTCAGCGTAATCTAAGGCTGTCTTTCCATATTTATCTTTGATCGTTTTATCTGCATCATAATTTACCAGGATTTCGGCTACACTATACAAATTGTAGTATGCAGCATGAATCAGCGCGGTAACGCCATTGTTATTCTGGGCATTCACATTTGCACCCTTTTCGCAAAGATACTCGACCGCTTCGGTTTGTCCACTGAAAGCTGCTACGATCAGTGCCGTGCTTCCTGCTTGATTCGTCGTTTCGATCGAAACGCCATGTTCCAACGACTGCTCCATACGCTCTATATTTCCAATTTGAGCATTGTATAAAAGACCACCACATGAGCATAAAATAATTCCAAGAGAAACCACTGCCAACCGATAAAATTTTCGCATGTTGCCTCCAAGAAAGCTCAATGGGTTGAGTTGTATCTATCTGAAATCGTGTGCTTAATCATCCAGGTGGGGTCTATCTGAAACGGCCTTCGATATTAATTATCCATCGCCAGCCGTATATAGCGACCTGTTACCACATCCCAACTCATTTTCCAACTCAAAATCCTTTTCCAGCAAAGTCACTATAACCCATTTCAAAAATAGTCTAAGGGCCCACGGCAACGTTATGCAACGGCTTAAAATACTCACATACTTCATGTATGCTCCGCTTTTTCGCCGTTGCATGCCTTGCTCTGAACCCTGATCCTTTTTTTTGAGATAGGTTCTAGTCAGTCGAACGATAAGGGCTTAGGATATTGGAATAAACACGTCGCACCCGGGACGTTTTCCCCACCCACGACAAGCGGTGCTGCCTGCTCACGAGCCTGGAGAAGCCGGGCAAGGGCCCGCATCCCGGAATTGAGTGTGATAGAGGCGCGCATACAGTCCGTCCTGTTCCAGGAGCTGCTCGTGAGCAGAACGGTTATCAAAGCGGTGGGCCTTTTCGACGATACGGCCATGGTCCAACACCAGGATGACATCCGCATCCAGGATGGTGCTGAGCCGGTGGGCAATCACCAGGCTGGTGCGCCCCTTCATGATCCTTTGCAGGGCCTCCTGGATCAGGGCCTCGCTCTGGCTGTCGAGACTGCTGGTGGCTTCGTCCAGCACCAGGATTCGCGGGTTTTTGAGAATGACCCGGGCAATGGCAATCCGTTGCTTTTCACCGCCGCTCAACCGATAGCCCCTGGCACCCACCACCGTGTCGTATCCATCCGGCAGGCCGGCAATGAAATGGTGAATATTGGCCGTCCGACAGGCAGCTTCGATTTCGGCATGGGAGGCGTGGGGTGCCGCATATAGAAGGTTTGTCCTGAGCGTATCGTTAAAGAGATAGGGTTCCTGGGTGACCATCCCGATGGCGCCGGCCAGAGAGACCAGAGACACGCCTCGCAGATCGTGCCCGTCCAGACGAATCGTGCCGGCCGTTGGATCGTAGAGCCGTGGCAGCAGGTAGGTGATGGTGGTTTTTCCGGCACCGCTTGGCCCGACCAGGGCCGCCAACTCACCAGGCCGAATCGCAAAGCTCACGGCCTCCAGTGCCATTTGGCGGCTTGGCTGTTCGTCTGCAATCGATGCCGCTGGGGCAGATGCGACGGTCTGTCGATCTCTTTTATTCTCCAATAAACCCGAGGTGCCATTTCCATCTGCCGTGTAGCTGAAGCTGACATCCTCAAAGGCGACCGCCCCCGTGACGTCTGGCAGCGCGATCGCATCAGGCTTGTCCTGAATTTCGACCGGGAGGTCCAGCACCTCGAAGACGCGCTCGAAGCTGACCATGCTGGTGGCAAACTCGACATGGGCATTGCTGATGGAACTCAGCGGGCCATAGAGTTGGGTCAGGTAGGCGCCGAAGGCCACAATCGTCCCCACAGTGAAAACACCCCGCAAAATCATGTGCCCACCCAGCCAGAACACCATGGCGGTTCCGACGGCGCTGATCAGGCCCAAGCCCATGAAAAACCATCGCCCCACCATGGCCGATCGAACGCCGATGTCGGCCACGGCCGCGCTGCGCCGGCGGAACCGGTTTCCTTCGTCGCGTTGTCGTCCAAACAGCTTGACCAGCAGGGCCCCGTCGATGTTGAGGGTCTCTTGCATCAGGACATTCATCCTGGCGTTCAACTCCATGCTCTGCCGGCGGATGTGGCGCAACTTTCGTCCGACCCGCCGGGTGGGCGCCAGAAACAAGGGCACGATGGCAATGCTCAAGAGGGTCAGGCGCCACTCCAACGAGAACATGATGCTCACGGTGGCGATAACGGTGACGATGTTCGTGACGATGTTAATAAACGTACCCGTCAGGGCCCGCTGGGCGCCCACCACATCGTTGTTGAGCCGGCTGATCAGCGCCCCTGTTTTGGTGTGGGTAAAAAAGCGCAGGCCCATCCGTTGCATGTGATTGAACAGGGCATTGCGCAGATCGGCGATCAGGCCCTCGCCGATGGTCGCGCTTAAATAACGCTGCCCGAAGCCGATGGCCGCGCTGAGAAGAGGTACGCCGATCATGCCGGCTGCCAGCCAGTTGAGGCGGGTCGTGTCGGCGTTGATGATGGCGTTGTCGATCAGGTCCCGATAGAGCAAGGGGGGGATAAGGCTTAATCCGGTAATGGCAAAGATGGTCGCCAATAACCCCAGGACTTTCAGTTGATAGGGCTTGGCGTACCCCCACACGCGTCGCAGCAGGGTCCAACTGATCTGAGGGCGATCGCGTTCATCGTCATAGCGTACATATGCCCACCAGCCGGTGCCGATATTCTGTCTCATTATTTTAACCCATATCTCACGGTGATTGATTTTGAAGGTTAATGGTAGTAGCCGTACCCTAACCATTCGGCATCTGTCTGTAAATGCGCGGTGGACAAACGAGTCAGTAAAAGCAGGCGCGGCCATTTAATGTTCGGCAAATGTTGTCAAATAAGGTTGTAAACGAGAAGACGACGTACCCTTGTCGTTTGACAGTTCGGAACTTGACGCATACTTTTCGCAGGTATCAACCAGCAGCGGGCCGCAGCGGTTGAAACAATCACAATACCCGGAAACGGAGGGACGATGACCCTTGACGATTTTGCAAAAAGTGTCGCCGCTGAAAGACCATCACCCCAGCTATCAGAAACGCTCACATCCTTGTGGTGGGATAAAAAGGGGGACTGGGACAAAGCCCATGCCATCGCCCAGGAGATTCCAACTGTCCAGGGCAGCGCCGTGCATGCCTACCTGCATCGCGAAGAGGGTGTCTTGTGGAACGCGGACTACTGGTATTCACGCGCCGGGCGGCAGCGCCCCGACATCCCGCTTGAAGCGGAGTGGCGGCGGTTGGTTGAGGAGATGCTTGGTTGAACCCAGACAAAAACGCATCTTTTCCAGATACCTGGATTGAAACGGTTTCTTGAGTCGATAGACGGGCGGTTGCCGGATCGCAGTTCAGTTTATCAAAATCTGCCGAAAGCGCATTGATGCGTCCCCGCAGGTATGACCGCTGGGTGGCCGTCAGTGAGCGTTCTATTTTTGCCAGCAGCATGAGGGTAAGATCCGTGTTGACGTCGATATTGTTTTGGTAATGCGCGGATCTGCGTTGATCGATATTCACCAGCAGGTCTATGAACGCGTCTCTAAAATCCGGGTCCCCACGCCTTGTCAGCAAGTTTTTCAATTCAGCCGTGACGCGCTGCCGATGGACCAATCCGTCTGCGGCCAAGGGCCTGATTTCAGCACTCCAGTCAACTGCCGCCTGCTTCTGCGCCGGAGTGATCTCGGAAAACCATCGGTTGAGGCGCTTGATCATTTTTTTTCTGCGCTTTTGTTCCAGCTGGTCCAACGGGATATCCACGTATTCCGCTTTGAAGGTGTTGCTTCGCTGCTCCAAATTTTCAAACAGCTCAGCGAGCTGTTCATCGGATGCGGTTGCCAATATGTCCGCCACTTCCGGCCCGATCTGTCTCTTTATCGCCCGCCAAAGAATTTCCAACTGGTCAGCATAGGCGTGGAATCGCTCGACACTCAGCGGCAGGCGGGGATCGTCTAAATCGTAGGCCAGGTCCTTCAGCGTTTGGCTATACGCCGGAAGCTGGGTATGGCAGTGCCAGTCCAACGCGTGTATCAGGCGTTCTTCCAGCAAACGGCGCTGTTCCTGGTTCAAGGTGATATAGTCGTCCACGTACCAGGGGATCAGCCAGTCCAGATTAGGGTAGGTCATTCGAAGACCGCACCCAGAGACCCCGACCAGGAGCAAGATTATCAGAATATAGCGTTTCATTGCCTTAAGATAAACGGGGACTGGTATTTATCAACCGGAGGAGCCATCAGCCAGCAGAAAAAGCTGGCTTGAATAGCCGCAATGAAGACGGGCGCCCTGTTTTTTCCTCCACCATATGGAGGCCTGTCGATTTAAGGCGTGTTCCCCGTGCGCTTGCGCTGATCCCTCAACTCTTTGATGTGCCTGGCCGGATATACCCCAGTGGGGCAGACCCGGCTGCAGGCCAGGGCGCGCCGGCATAAGGCTTCGCCATCCGGCGCGGCCGCGAGGGTCAGCAGGTCGCTTTGTGTGGATGGATTTTTTTTCATCTCCTGGTTGACGGCCGAGAGAACGGCGGGCCCCAGAAAACGGCTGTTTTTGCGCACCACCGGACAAGCGGAAACACAGCATCCACACTCGATGCAGTTTTCAAATCGGGTAATCGGTCGGCCCTGGCCGCTCAAGAGGAATTCATGATCATCCCTTTTTTCGTCCGGCTGCAGGCAGGACCAATCGGGTTGCATGAATTGAAACAGCGTGCTGCGCACCGTCACCAGGTCACCGATACGCTGAAAACAGTGCAGCGGCTCCAGGGTGATGGTCTGCGTCCCTAAATCAGCGAGTTTGGTTTTGCAGGCCAGGCGCTCCACACCGTTGATGGTACACGCACATGTGCCGCATGAGGCATGATGGCAGGCGCGCCGATACATCAATGAGGGCTCTTGATGGATGCGGATCTGCTCCAGCGCATCCAAAACGGTCCAATCGGGAGCCGGTGTCAATTCATAAGTAGTAAATGCCGGCGGGTCGATGATATTCGACTTGAATCGTGATATTTTGATTTGAAGGATGTGCATGAGAATCGATTATTTAAAAAATCGTCGATAGTGATGCAAGACCGTGTGCTCGGTCGTGCAGGGAATCTGCCGACCGGTTTTGACGCACACCCGATCGACCACTTTCTTGGCCATCGCCCGCATGGTGGTGGCTTTCCCGCCAACCACCGACAGCAGCCCTTCAACCCCATCGGCTGGCGCATGATCGATGACCTGGGACGCACGGCTGATCCTGGTCGGGTCCGCTTCGGAATCGCTGATCAGCAAGGGGCGGGAAGCGCTCCAGGCCGCAACCACCGGCAGGTGGGCGAGCTTCGGCAGCATCCGCGAACACAGATCGATCATCTGCCGGACATGGTCGGCGGGCGGCGTCACCCGATCAGGGTCATCCGCGATCCAGGCGGATGTTCCTAAAATGTTCTGGTTGCGCTGGGGAACGACAATGTCCCCTTCGCCGGCGGGATGAAGTCGATTGATCACCATGCCGGTCAGCCTCGGCTGCATGCTGACCATGACACCCGGTGATGGCTTCATGGGTAGATGAATGTCGAGCAGCGCGGCGATTTTGCCAGCCCACGGGCCCGTCGCGTTGATTACCATATCCGCTTTTTCGATATAGGTCGCATGGCGCTGATGATCCCTGACCTCCACACCGGTGATTGCCCCATCCTTGACAAGCAAACCTACGACTTCTGAAAAAGTGCGGATGTCGGCACCGTTGGCCCGGGCCGAGGCGAAAAAGTGCATCGCCAAGCGCCAGGCGTCCATGGTGGCGTCGGGCACCTGGACCGCCGCCTTGATGGTGGGTGACAATTCGGGTTCCATGCGCCGTGCGTCGACGGCGCTCAGCTCACGGCAGGGAATTTTGGCAGCGCGGCAGTTGCGGATGAGCTGTCCATAGTGTTTCATGTCTGCATTGTCGAGGGCAACAAACAAGCCGTCATTTTGCTCCATAGCCTGAGGTGCGATGGCCCGCAGAATGCGGTTTTCTGCCATGCACTCGGCCGCCGTGGCGACATCGTGAAGCGCATAGCGGGCGCCGCTGTGCAGCAGGCCATGGTGTCTGCCGGTGCTGCCGCAGCACAGTTCACCTTTTTCCATCACCACGACCGGAAACCCCCTGAGGGATAAATCGTGGGCGATCGCACCGCCGATTCCACCCCCGATGATGACAATTTTTTCCATCGTGTCTCTCGCGGTCAAATCTCAGCAAAGTGAGAAGTCACTGATCTGGTAACCATAGCCCCATCGTCGGTGATAAGCAGCCTTGCCCGGACGATGCTTCCGGCTGGCTACAAGACCATCCCGACATCGCTAGTCACAGGTCAGTCAAGATGTAGACATATAGTGAAAAAGTGTGGATGACAACCCTTGCCCACCTGAACGATGGCCTGTTCGCCAATCTCACGCACGACTATCGATGGGGGACAAGGGGTGGTCTCAACATCGCCTGAAAATAGGAAAAATAATTCTTAAATATTGGGTATTTCTCCACCCGATCATCCCATCTGTTTCTTTTATTTAATCTCAACATAATGATAATATTTAATTTTAGAAATTTGCATGATTTTTGCTTGTCCTATAGGTATCAACACCGGCCAGGGGGGTCCGGCAACCGTCTTCAGCGAGGCCCAATGGCTACGCAGCGCGTCGGCATCTAATGAATTCGATCGAATATGGACTGAACGGGAAAGATCAACAATGACACGATTCGCCGGCTTTGAAAGACGCTCCGGGCAAGATCGCCGCGAGCGCGGGCTCCCTGTGTTCAATAAATTATATTTCAAGGGGATGCGCGCATCCGTCAGGCGGGACGAGGACCGCCAACGGGTCGTGGCTTTGGATCATTACCACCCATCCCTTTTCGTCGGCATAATGGTTGTCCTGTGCCTGAGCCTGCTGGATGCGCTGCTCACCTTGATCCTGATCGCCCAGGGGGCCAGGGAACTCAATCCGGTGATGCAGTATTACCTCAGCCACGGGCCAGAGGTATTTCTTCTCGTGAAGTATGGTCTCACCGCATTCTCGGTACTCATCATCGTGCTGCTCAAGGAATCCCTCATCACCCGCTACCGCCTAAGCACCGGCATGCTCCTTCATGTTTTTACTGCATTTTTCGGCAGTGTGGTAATCTGGGAGTTCTATCTTTTATCTGTTTATTGAATCTCATTCACACCCTTGATTTTCTATCTTTCGCTTTCAGTCGGACGCGTGCAGGCAAACCTGTTGCCGATAACCTTTTTTCGATTCGCCGAGGAGGGCACATGCCGAATTTATCATTCAAGGGCCTTTGGATCGGGCTGGCCACGCTGGGCTGCGGCGTCGGTCTCTATTGTTGCACACCCTCGAGCCATGCCGCCCCTATACCGGGGATGGATCCGGCCGGATACCCCGCACCGAAAACGGGTTGCCTGGCGCCGGGCAAATGCCACTCCGGTGTCGAACCGATCCGCGCACACGACTCGGAGATGGCCCGGCAGATATACGACATGGGTGCCAAACAGGGCGATCCCAACGGCTGTGTGGTGTGCCACGGCGGCAATCCCAAGGAGGAAAAAGAGGCCAAGATCGCCCACACCGGCGCCCCCGGAGGAAGCCTGCTGAGCGAATTCGTCGTGCATGCCGGATCGGTCTGGGTCAACGAGAAGACCTGCGGTCAGTGCCACTCGGAAAGGATTATACCCAGGCCCTCATGAAGCAGTTCCCGGACAATTTTCCGCCATCGCTCGTTCAGGTGCCTGCAACCAACGTGGACAACCTGAAGGAAAATCCGTGGGAGGCCATCTTTACCTATGTCCGCACCGATTGTCAGCGCTGCCATGTGGGGGTCAAGGGTCGTGACAAACGCGGCGACTGCCGGGGCATGGGATGCGCCGGCTGCCAACAGATCACCACCGTGATTGCCCCGGATGGCGAAGTGCTGGTGAACAACAAGATCTGGCGCACGGCCGCAGGCGTGGAAGGCGGCGGAGACCAGGGGCAACGGAGTCTGAACATGGCACCGGCGGCCCCCCATACCGTGGACTGGCGGGCCCGTGAGTGCACCTCCTGCCATGCCCAGACCAAAGCCTTAGGCTACGGCACGCACGACGGCCGCTATCTCAAAGGCTATGTTCATTGCGGCCAATCTTCAGATCTTCGGGCCCCTTGTGGGCATCGTTGTCGTTCTGCTCTTCGTCGTGGTGGTGCGCAGAAAAAAAGCCGCATAAAACGGTGTGGGCGGGCCGGGTCCTTTTGCTTTGCGCAGGGTCCGCCTCGAACTTGAACCAGAATCCAGTTTTTGAGATCGCTTTGGTTTGTCTTAAACCTAAACGGCCCGCGCTTGATTGTCTCAGGACGCGGGCCGTCATGGTTTTGGGAATCGTTTAGTCTACACTGCGGGCGTCCAGCCCCAGGGCCTTGCGTTTGCCTTCGATGGTCCGTCGCAGGAAGACGGCAGCCTTTTCGGGGTCAGGCTCCACGGCAAAGGTGGCGCCAACGACATCCTCGAGACCGGATGTAAGCAGGTTGACCACGTTCATGCTGCCGGTGATGGGCGGCATGGGGCCCAGATGAGTGGTGACGCCCGAGGCGACGAAATAGGTGCCGATGGTCACTGCCTTTTCCGAATACCACTCCGGCGCCGATCCGGCCACGGGCAGATCGCTGATATCTACGCCCAGAGCATCGGCCAGAGCCGACACCAGCACGAGGATGCGCACGTTGTCCACACAGCTGCCCATGTGCAGCACCGGCGGGATGCCCAACGCGTTGCAGATGGCCTTGAGCCCAGGCCCGGCCATGTCGGCTGCCGCCGGCACTTTGAAGCCGGCCTTGGCGGTGGCCACGGCCACACAGCCCGTGTCCACCACCAGGATATCGTTCTCGATGAGCCGCCGGGTCAGGGTCACATGGCCGTAGTCGTGCTTGATCTTGGGGTTGTTGCACCCCACGATGCCTACGGCCCCGCGGATTTTACCCGCTTTGATGGCCTCGATCAGCGGCTCCGGTGTGCCGCCCAACGCGCCCACGATGGCTTCCACCGAAAAACCGCCGACCGCCTCCTGGGACGCCACCGGGATAAGCACCTTGCCACGGTTGACGTAATTTTCAACCGCTGCGCGGACCACTTCCACGGCTTTCTTCTCGGCATTGTGCGGGTGAAATTCGTGATGCGCCATGTGGGGGAACTTGGCCTTGTCGCTGGTGCTGACCATCTTGGTGTGGTAGCAGGCGGCCACCTTGCCCAGCGACGGCATGATGCACTGGTAGTCCACGATCATCATGTCCACGGCGCCGGTGGAGAGGATCAGTTCGGTCATCAGGTGGTTGCCCGCCATGGCGATGCCCCGGCGCATGAGCAGTTCGTTGCCCGTGCAGCAGACCCCCACCAGGTTGATTCCCCCGGCACCCTTAGCCTTGGCCAGGTCGACGAGATCCTTGGACAGGCAGGCCTTGGAGACCATTTCCGACACCACCGGGTTGTGCCCATGAACCACGATGTTAACCAGGTCCTCCTTCAGCACACCGGCGTTGACCGTTGTGGGCCGCGGGGTGGGCACACCGAAAAGGATGTCGGAGACTTCGGTGGCGATCATGGAGCCGCCCCAGCCGTCGGACAGGGAGTTGCGCATGGCCTGCAGCAGCAGGCTCTGCCAGTTGTTGTCCACCCCCATGTGGGTGCGGTGCATCATCTCCGAGGTCTCGCGGTCGATGCCCCGCGGGGTCAGGCCGAACTTTTCCCACACCGCCTGTCGCTTTTTGGGGGCGCGTGCGACCATCTTCACGGCCTTCTGGCGCATGCCGTAGTCTTCCATCATGGCCTGGGCCAGTTCTCCAGCGATGACCAGCGGTTTTTTGTCTTGGGTGGCAATGCCATACTCCTCGGCCAATCGCTTGAGCTTGGCCTCGTCGCGGATCTTGTATCCGATGGCGCTGCCGTCGGCCACGCCGGCCAGCACCTCCACCAGGTCCCGGCCGTGGTCGGAGTGGGAGGCGGCGCCGGCGGCAATCATGCGGCACAGGTTGCGGGCCACGATGATGTCGGCATCGGCCCCGCAGACACCGGCCTGGGGTCCCTCGCCGAACGGATCCACCCGGCACGGCCCCATGATGCAGATGCGGCAGGACAGTCCCATGTCGCAGAAACCGCACTGGGGCTGCTGAGCCTCGTGCCGTTCCCACACGGTCTCGACACCGTCCTGCCGGGCCTTGGCAACAAGCCGGTCCCCATCCTGGGTGACCGACAAACTCTCTCTGGGATCAAACATGGCGTCCTCCTTGATGTGGCTTCAGCTGCCGCTGAGCTGCAATTCAGATTGTTTGATGGACTTCAATAGGGCCACACCGGCCGGTATGGCCGGCTGGTCCGCATCCGTTGACATGCTGCGGGACACCTCCCGGGTTTTACGGCGCATGGCCACATCCATCTCCTCGTAGGTCAGGGCACCGGCCTTGCAAATCTCCACGCAGGCGGGCGCCTGGCCCTTGGCCACCCGGGCGCTGCAGTTGTCGCATTTCACGGCAATCGCGTGACCGGGCGGACCCAGCGGGTCCTCGTGAAAGCGAATCACCCCATAAGGGCAGGCCATGGCACAGGAAGCGCAGTTGATACAGCGGTCCGGATTGATCGTCACGGTGCCCACGCTGTCGCGCCGATAGATAGCCCCGGCCAGGCAGGCCACCTGGCAGGGTGCCGGATCGCAGTGGCGGCAGCGGTTGGGAAAACCCTCGTTGAAGCGTCCAGCCCCCACGTGGATCCTCGGTTTGGGCTGCGGGGTCTCCTGCACCGCGGCAAACAGCGTCAGGCTGCGCGAGTGGGCCGTGGCGCAGGCCAGCATGCACTGCATGCAGCCCACGCATCGTTCCGGGTGAACAACGACTTGTTTCATGGTTCCTCCTTATTTTATAAAAGCAGCCGGCCGAAGTTGAATCCGGGTGTCATCAGGCTCTCGGGAGACACGCGGATGGCCATGCGGTTCTCGATCAATGCCCGCAGCACACCCCCCTGTTCGACACGGTTAATCATCACCGCCCCCACCAGGACGTCGTCTCTGAGCACCAGGCGCCGGTAGCACCCTTGCGCGGCACCGCCGGCCTGCAGGACGCGGCACCCCGCATCTTCTCGCGGATTGGCGTTTCCCACAGTGAGTACATCCAAGTCGAAGACGCGCATGACATTGCGGCTGAGGCTGCCCGGATAGGCCACCGGCCGCCCGGCCATGTTAAGGCCGGCCACGCGACCCTGACAGGCGGCTTCCGGCCACAGGGCGTTGACCCATGGGCAACCCCTGGCAATGTCCACCATTTCCGCCACGTCTCCGGCGGCATAAATGCCCGGCACACAGGACTGCAGGTGTTCGTCCACTACCACGCCCAGATCCACGTCAATTTGTGCTCTGGGGATAAACCGGCAGGCCGGCAGTACCCCCTTGCCGATGATCACCATGTCGCAGGGCAGACGGGTACCGACATCGGTGACGGCTGCCTGGACCGAGCCGTTGCCCTCGAATGCGCAAACACTGACACCCACCTCGACCGTCAGGCCGTGGCGAACCAGCTCGTTCAGAATCATATGCCCGGCGGTCTCGTCCACCTGCATGGACAGGGGATACCCCGAGGTGATCAGCATGGTGACCGCAAGGCCACGCTTGAGCAGGCCGTATGCGGCTTTGAACCCCACCAGACCGCCGCCCAGGACCACTGCCCGGCGGGCGCCATCCAACGCGGCCACCTGTTTTTTCGCATGGTCCTGGGTGCGCATGTAAAAGACGTTTTTGAGATCCATCCCCTCGACGCTCAGCGGTCTGGGGTCGGCACCGGTGGCGATCAACAGTCGATCGAAATCGATGCGGGTGTCGTCGGCCAGCATGACCTGGCGGTTGGCCACATCGATGCCGCCGGCCCGCCTGCCGAGCAACGCGGAGATCTTCTGATCGTCGTAGAAATGCGCGGAACGGATGGGAAGTTTGCCGTGCGGCTGGGAGCCGTCCAGCACATGGCTGATCATGGGTCGGCTGTAAGGTGGAAAGGTTTCGTCACCGATGAGGGTAATGTCGGCCGTCGCATCCAGCATTCGAATCGCCTCGGCCGCACATACGCCGGCAATGCCGTTACCGATAATCACGTGTTTCATTGGACGCCTCCTGGTCGGCGCTGCATGAATGGACGCTAGAAAAAGGCAGATGCTATGGTACCCCGGTGGATATCAGAAAGGAACGCTTCCGAGAAATACTATCGGGATGGAGGCACCATCGTCAAGGAAGAAATGGCGTTAAAATGAGCAGGCTGAATTACGCAGGTCTAAAAAAAGCCAACGATATATTTAAGCGCAGCAAAGAGAACGCAGAAGGTCAATATTCCTTTAATAACACGCCCGGAGACCCATTTTTGGGCACGTGCGCCGAGATACATCCCCAACATCCCACCGGCACCAAAAAGCAGGCCAAGCAACCAATCCGGTTCTACCGACATGTGCGGATAGAAAACAGATAGCAGCTGGTAAAATGCCACACCAGCGACCGATGTTACGAACGTTCCCATCAATGCCGCACCGGCAATCGTGAAAACAGGCAAGCCGACAATCGTTACGAAAAAAGGCGCAACAATGGAGCCGCCGCCAATACCGTAAACCCCACCGATGATTCCGACCAGAAAGCAAATGCCGTAAACAACAACCGGTGAAAACGAATAATTCAATCCGTTATAGTCAAAACAAACTCGGGAAAATGAGGTAGTCGTTACTCGAACAGTGTGCATCTGGCCGGGTTTATCCGACTTGGGTGGTGACCGCGAAAGAGTGTGATCGATCACCACATCGCGCAGCAAGCGCCATCCGATATAAAACATCACCATTCCTACAAATAGCTTGAAATTTTTGGAATCAGGAAGATAGACGATACGCACCCATGCACCGATAAATACGCCCGGAAGGGTGCCGACGATCACGGCCCATGTCAGCGGCCACAGCATCCTTCCTTCACTGATGTATCGATACACCCCACTGGGGATGGCAACGATATTGAAAACATGATTGGTGGCGCTTACAGAAGGGGCTGTGTATCCAAGAAAACTCATCTGAAAAGGTAACAGCAAAAAAGCACCGGACACGCCTCCCATTGACGTAAAAAAGGAAACCAGAAAAGCCACGGCAAAGGGAACCAGCGGATTAACCGATACCCCCGATACTGGAAACAGCATCTCAATACCCTCATGAATATTAGAAAAACCAATTAATCCCGCCATGTCCTATGCGATAATGTGATTGTTTCTTAAACACAATCAACATACATTTAGCAACCGGATGGTTTTTATTTTCAGTCTGTGAATCCATCTGATGAAATCGTTAGCTATGAAAAGAACCCTGTTGACCTGGTCATCGAGCGCCCCTGTTTAGAAATCATTCAGAACAGCGAGGTGATCGATCGGGGCCAGATCATCAACGGCCTGGTTCCGGGCAACATCACCCGAGCCATGAACGGCGAGCACGTGGGCACCTTCATCTATCGTCAGTAGCCCTTGCGACATGAACGACGGCCGGCGCGGAGAGCACCCGCGCAATGATGCAAATACCCGCTCCGTACCGGCACCGGCTGACCCGATACTGGGTAGCCATGGACCGCTGATGCAACTGTGAAAATAGAGATTACTGCGCTTGAGGGTCGCTGGTAGGTCAAAACTATTGCTATCGTCTACCCCATATGATAAATATTCCAAAATTTAGTTTACTCCTCTCCTGGTTAATTTCAACCAACGGTGCCAGCCATGCCCGACACAAACGCTCAATCAAAAAAAAATGAATCGCCCTTGTGCTATTCCAGCGAAGAGGCCCGGACCGTGCTGGATTCCCTTTCCGCCCACATTGCCATCATGGATGAAACCGGCGTAATCCTGGATACCAACTTCGCCTGGCGCGACTTTGCGGTAAAAAGCGGCATGCCCGAGGGCTACGACGCCATCGGAGACAACTATCTCGCCATCTGCGATGCAAGCGATGGAAAAGATCGTGCCGATGCCCGGACGGTGGCCGCCGGCATCCGCGAGGTGATCGACGGCGGTGTGGATGAATTTCTCTATGATTATCCCTGCCACAGCGATGACGGCCCCCACTGGTATTACATGCGCGCCATCAGAATGTCCGGCGAGGGCCCACTGCGCGTGGTCGTCAGCCATGAAGAGATCACGGCCCTGAAGCTTTCCGAGGAGGCCCTGCGCAAAAGCGAGGAGCAACTGAAACAGCAGAAGGTTGAGCTGGAAGAATCCAACATCGCCTTGAAAGTACTGCTCAAGCAGCGCGAGGGGGACAAATCCGAATTAGAGCAGAAGGTGATCACCAATGTCAAACAGATGGTGTTGCCCTACCTGGAAAAACTCAAACGGGTCAATTTGAAGCCCAAGGATAAGACGGTGGTCGACATCATCGACTCCCACCTGAATGACATCATCTCGCCGATGATGCAGAAACTGGCCAACGCCAGCATCATCCTCACCCCCCAGGAGATCCAGGTGGCATCCCTGGTCAAGGACGGCAAGGCTAGCAAAGAAATCGCCGGCATTTTGAACGTGTCTGAAACCACCGTTCATTTCCATCGCAAAAACCTACGTCGAAAATTTGGCTTGAGCAACAGCCAGACCAACCTGAGAAGTTATCTGATTTCCATTTCCTGACAAAATGCTGTCACGTCTACCGTGGGGATCGAGGACTTAAGCCTCCCTCTTCAACCCTGAACGCTTATCGATAGACACGGAATACGGGATTTTGGCCCCTGTCCAGTCAAATCCAGGCCCGACCACCCACAATCAACAAACCAGAGACCCGATTGACAGGTATTGCCTCCCACTCACCTGCTAAGCGATTCACATGGTTCGCGCAACGGTTTATGGTTAGGTTACTAATGTAAATGCAAAATTTAATTTCAACCTTCGTGGAGGGAACCATGGACATAATCGATATGGATAGTGTGGCCGATATCGTTTTCCAGCTAAAGTGGAACAGCCAACAGGCCGCTCACAATGAGTGCTATGCCGCACGGGGTGTCAATCTCTGGCGGGACTGGCTTCCGGACAACGTCAGGCGGTCATTGATCGGCAAACGGTCCTGGGAAAATACCGCCGTCGGCTTTTCACCGGGAGAGCTTTTCGGAAGCGATGGCGATCATCTGAAAATTACCCGCAAGCAATTTTCCAGGAATCCAAAAGCGGGTCGGTTTTATCCCAAAGGCTGCCTGAACGACCTTCCCGGCGTATTTCCTCAGAACATGCAGCCGATTCGCTGCGTGGGGGTCAACAATGGCCATATGGAGGTGGACCTCGACCACCCCTTGTCTCTTCAACCGCTCTCCCTTTCCATGACGGTCGGACAGGTTTCAGCCAAAGAGAGCGAGCGAGGCGGAAGCAGCGTGGACTGGGTGGGTCTGCTCACAGAGGGCCCGGGCATGCAGGCCCGCTGGCAGGGAAGACCTACGGATTTTTTCAGCGACAACCCCTTTGCCCGCCGGGATGAACAAACCGATGACCGGTTCTACGACAATCCCCGTCTGGTGCATCATATCGACGAAACCGCTCGGGACATGGTGGCAAACCTGTATAAACGCTATGTCAAAGACGGCGTACATGTATTGGATCTCATGAGCAGCTGGGTTTCTCATCTCCCCAAGGAGGTAAACCCCGGACGGGTCAGCGGCTTGGGCATGAACCGCACCGAAATGGAGCACAACCCGCGCCTGACTGACATCCAGGTCCACGACCTGAATGCCGCCCCGCTTCTGCCCTACGAAAATGACTCTTTCGATGTTGCCATATGCAGTGTTTCCGTGGAATACTTGACTCGGCCCCTGGAGGTGTTCGCCGAGGTGGGTCGTGTGCTCAAGCCCGACGGAACCTTTGTGGTCACTTTCTCAAACCGCTGGTTTCCACCCAAGGTCGTTCGCATATGGGAGCAGATTCATGAGTTCGAGCGGGTGGGGTTGGTCATGGAATACTTTCTGAGAAGTGATGCATTCAACAGTTTGGGCACCTATTCCATGCGTGGGCTGCCCCGACCGCGAAACGACAAATACGCAGGTGAACTGGCCCTGTCGGATCCCGTATACGCGGTGTGGGGAACAAAATTACAATAAGAGGAGTAACCGATGAATCTGAAAACCTATTTTGAAGAAACCAAGGGGATGGGTGTCCTATCGACCGCTGACGGAGAAGGCCGAGTCAATGCCGCCGTGTATGCGCGACCGCATGTGATGGACGATGGGATGCTGGCGTTTGTCATGCGAGACCGCCTGTCTCACAGCAACCTCCAATCCAACCCCCGCGCCGCCTATCTGTTCCGAGAAGAAGGTCCCGGATACAAAGGCATTCGCCTTCACTTGACAAAAACCCACGAAGAGAGCGGAACACCGCTGGTCAAAGAGCTTTGCCGGCGATGCAAAATCTACGACAACCCTGAAGCGGTAAGGTATCTGGTAATTTTTAAGACCGATAAGGAACTCCCGCTGATCGGCGCCGGCCAGTCGCCTGAATAAGTTGATGATCGGTATTAATCGTTCCCTTGACACCTGCTACAATCGATCAACGCCAACTGAAGGCCCAAGCTTAGGATCAATATGACCACTTCGATTAAGATCGGCGTCAGTACCTGCCTGTTGGGAGAGAAGGTTCGATTCGACGGCGGACACAAACACAACCGCTATATCACCCAGACCCTGGGGCAGTTCTTTGAGTTTGTACCCGTGTGCCCGGAAAGCGAGTGTGGCCTGGGCATTCCCAGGGAAGCCATGCGCCTGGTGGGTGAGGTGGACAGGCCACGTCTGGTGACCAACAAAACCCGCATCGACCACACCGATAGAATGCTTTCCTGGGCTGCGGGACGGCTGGTTGCCCTGGAAAAGGAAGATCTGTGCGGTTTCATTTTCAAAAAGGATTCGCCCAGCAGCGGCCTTTACCGCGTCAAGGTTTACAATGACAAAGGCCAGCCCGTAAAAACCGGCAGAGGACTTTTCGCCGCCGCATTCACCGCCCGCTTTCCTCGCATTCCGGTGGAGGAGGAGGGCCGTCTCCACGACCCGGTCTTGAGGGAAAATTTCATCGAACAGGTCTTCGCCTTGAAGCGCTGGCGTGACGTGTTGGCCGAAAAGAAGACCATGGGCAAATTGGTGGATTTTCACACCCGCGAAAAACTGCTTTTCATGGCCCACAGCCCGAAACACTACCGTGATATGGGGCGACTGGTGGCCGATGGAAAGAGACTCAACGTGTCGGATCTCTACGACCGTTACGAAGGCATGCTGACGGAAGCACTGGGTCTTCGTGCAACGGTCAGCAAACACACCAACGTCCTCATGCACGTCATGGGTTACTTCAAAAAGCAGCTTTCCGGCGACGAAAAACAGGAGGTCCTGGAATTGATCGGAAATTATCGCGGCGGCCACCTGCCGCTGATCGTTCCCGTCACCCTGTTGAACCATTTTGTGCGCAAATACAGCCAACCCTATCTTTCCGTTCAGACTTACCTGAATCCCCACCCGTTGGATCTTCAGTTGCGCAATCATGTTTGACGGTTTGCGATAAGGCCCAAGGCCTGGCGTGGTCCGGCGCTCCCGGCTGCCCATCACCACATTGCCGTTATGATAGGTTTTTACCCCCATTTAGCTCTGATACGGTTCACATTGCGCTATTGGCACCTATTCTTACCTTATGGATGTGGAAGGCAGAGTTTCGAGTAACATGGGCAAAAAATTAAAATGCAATCAATCTTGCAAACAGAAAGAGGTAAATCATGGCTGAGAAAAAGGAAGAAAACTACATCGAAAGTGAAAAAGAGAGAGAGCGCGGACATGTAGATACCCGCAAGAATAATTTCGAGTGTGAAAAACCCGATAAAAATCTGGGATGTGATCCGGGAATTGATGTCGCCGGTTAAGGACGCTAACCAGATATAGACAGGCAAACCAGGCAGAGCCTCATCGAGGCTCTGCCTTTTTTATCGATAGGTGAGGGGAGGCACAGGATGACCGAACAGGCAATCGCATTGGTGACCGGCGCCAACAAAGGTCTCGGATTGGAAACCTGCCGGCAGTTGGCCCGTCTTAAAATGACCGTGCTGATGGGGGCAAGGGACTTGAAAAGTGGACGGGAGGCTGCGGACGGATTGAAATCCGAGGGCATGACGGTCGAACCGGTTCAACTGGATGTGACCCGGGCCGACCACATCGCACAGGTGGTGGCCTTCATCGAGACCCGCTTTGGTCGGCTGGACATCCTGGTGAACAATGCGGGCATGATTCACCCGGATGAACCGATGTTTGCCAACAGCGCGGAGCAGGTCTCCCTTCAAACTTTGAGGGAAACCTTCGAGGTCAATTTTTTCGGCCAGGTGGCACTGACCCAGGCACTGTTGCCGCTGATTAAAAAAAGTTCGGCCGGCCGCATCGTCAACGTCTCCAGCATTTTAGGGTCACTGACCCTCCACAGCGATAAATCGTCCCAGGTTACCCAGGTGAAGCCCCTGGCCTATGATGCCTCCAAAACAGCGCTGAACCAGTTTACGGTGCACCTGGCTGCGTCGCTGAACAAGACGCCCATCAAGGTCAACGCCGCGCATCCCGGTTGGGTGAAAACTGATTTGGGCTCCCAGCGGGCACCCATGGAAGTGGAGGACGGCGCAAAAACCGCCGTTCGCCTGGCGATCATCGGCCCGGACGGCCCCACAGGTAGATTTTTTCACTTCGATGAAGAGATCCCCTGGTAAATGTGGCACCTCACTGCGGGACGATTTATCAAAACAAACAGTCGATCGGCTGATCGGGCATGGCGACATGGTCATCAGTGATGCCGATCGTTTTCTCGGTGTATAAATATGCAGTTGACCTCTGATTGAAAATCATCTATTTGATAATTATTATCCTTTAGGTTTGATTCCTATATTCATCATAAAATCTGAGGCCGGCCATCCATAAAAGCGATGCCCCGGCCATCCCCGTTCCCATTGTATGACTGGCAGTTATGGATCCAGCTGCTTGAAATAATATGAATCGTGTTTTGGGACAGGATCAATGATTTTCTTTTCAAACCGACTGTGGTGGCACGAACATATTGATTTATCTTGTGCAAGCGAAAACAATTTTCTTTAAATACCTAAACTACTGAGTTGCCGATACATATATTGCTTGAGGACGCAACGCGGATTTGGTAGAAGGAACCTGCAAGCCGATCAATGGGAAACCCGTCAATTGGCTGCCTCTGCCTCATCAACATCGATTCCTTCATTCTTATTATTCTGCTGAAGCGCCTCAGCGAGTGTGGAGAACCCTGTGACGGTGAGTTCATACGAATGTGCTGCTACCGGGACCCATCATGTCTATCGGCAGGAAGCAACATGGGCCATCTGATCCGGACCTTATCCAAAAAAACAAAAAAAGGAGGAAACATTATGAATGAAGACAGCAAGTGCCCAGTAACGGGCCGAACGTTCAGTAAAGTAGCTGGTGGTGGCACGTCGAACCGGGACTGGTGGCCGAACCAGTTGAACCTCAAGATTCTTCATCAGCACTCGCCTAAAAGCAATCCCATGGGCGAGGCGTTCAACTACGCTGAGGAATTCAAGCGTCTCGACCTGGAGGCTCTGAAAAAGGACCTCTATGCGCTGATGACCGACTCGCAGGAGTGGTGGCCGGCCGATTACGGTCACTACGGGGGGCTCTTCATCCGCATGGCGTGGCACAGCGCAGGCACCTACCGCATGGGCGACGGCCGCGGCGGCGGGGGGTCCGGCAACCAGCGCTTTGCGCCCCTCAACAGCTGGCCCGACAACGTCAACCTGGACAAGGCGCGCCGTCTGCTCTGGCCGATCAAACAGAAATACGGTCGGAAAATCTCCTGGGCCGACCTGATGATCCTCGCCGGCAACTGCGCACTCGAGTCGATGGGATTCAAGACCTTCGGCTTCGGCGGCGGGCGCGAGGACATCTGGGAGCCCGAAGAAGACATCTACTGGGGTGCCGAAGATGAATGGCTGGCTACGAGCGACAAGCCCAAGAGCCGTTATAGCGGAGACCGGGATCTGGAAAACCCCCTCGCCGCCGTGCAGATGGGGCTGATCTACGTGAACCCGGAAGGCCCGGACGGCAACCCGGATCCGGTCGCCTCCGGCCGTGACGTCCGCGAGACCTTCGCTCGCATGGCCATGAACGACGAAGAGACCGTCGCGTTGGTCGCCGGCGGGCATACTTTCGGCAAGTGTCACGGTGCGGGTGATGCGGCACATGTGGGTCCCGAGCCAGAGAGCGCCGGAATCGAAGCGCAGGGCCTCGGCTGGAAGAGCGGCTTCGGCAGCGGCAAAGGCGGCGACACAATCAGCAGCGGCATCGAGGGCGCCTGGAAGCCGAACCCGACCCAATGGGACATGGGCTATCTGAAGGTGCTGTTCAAATACGAGTGGGAGCTGGTCAAGAGCCCGGCCGGCGCCAATCAGTGGCTGGCCAAGGACGTGGACGAAGCGGACATGGTAGTCGACGCCCACGACCCGTCGAAGAAGCACCGGCCGATGATGACCACGGCGGACCTCTCGCTGAAGTTCGACCCGATCTACGAGCCGATCTCGAGGCGCTACCTGGAGAACCCCGAGGAATTCGCAGATGCCTTTGCCCGGGCGTGGTTCAAGCTGACCCACCGCGACATGGGCCCCCGTGTCACGCTATCTCGGTCCGGAGGTCCCGGCGGAGGAATTGATCTGGCAAGACCCGATGCCCGCCGTCGACCATGAGCTGATCGACGCACAGGACATCGCCGCCCTCAAGGGCAAGATCCTTGCCTCCGGTCTGTCGGTCTCCCAACTGGTCTCGACCGCCTGGGCCTCGGCATCCACCTTCCGCGGTTCCGACATGCGCGGTGGGGCCAACGGGGCGCGCATCCGGCTCGCCCCGCAAAAGGATTGGGAAGTCAACCAGCCCGAGCAGCTAAAGACGGTGCTGGGGACCCTCGAGGAGACCCAAAAGGCGTTCAACAACGCGCAGTCCGGCGGGAAGCGGGTGTCGCTCGCTGACGTGATTGTTCTGGGTGGTTGCGCCGGCGTCGAGCAAGCCGCCAAGAATGCCGGTCACGAGATGACCGTTCCCTTCACGCCCGGACGCACCGATGCGTCTGAGGAGCAAACCGACGCGGTCTCCTTCGCCGTGCTCGAACCGAAGGCAGACGGGTTTCGCAACTACCAGAAGACCAAGTACGCCGTATCGGCAGAGGAACTGCTGGTTGATCGGGCGCAACTGCTGACGCTGACCGCGCCTGAAATGACGGTTCTGGTTGGCGGCATGCGCGCCTTGAATGCCAACGTCGGACAGTCCCAGCACGGCGTCTTCACCAAGCGGCCGGAGGCGCTCACCAATGACTTCTTCGTGAATCTGCTCGACATGCGCACGGCGTGGAAGCCAACCGCACAAGACGCAGACGTGTTCGAGGGGCGTGATCGGGCGACCGGCGAACGCAAGTGGACCGGCACCCGTGTCGACCTGATCTTCGGTTCGAACTCCCAGCTCCGGGCCTTGGCGGAAGTTTACGGGTGTGAGGACTCTCAGAAGAAGTTCGTGCACGACTTCGTAGCGGCGTGGGACAAGGTAATGAACCTCGACCGCTTCGACCTCGCCCGATCGACAATCGTATAATATCGGGAATCGGGGCCGCTGGGCCCCAACCCGATCATTCAGGAGGAAATCCCATGACGGAAAAGAAATTCAAGCAGGTGTGCGAGTGTAAAAACTGCGGCAACGAGGCTGAGATGGTTATCACCTGTTCATTGGAAGAAGATAAGACGGTCACCGCGACACCTCATGTCGTACCCGAAGGCGAGGGCAAAACGGAAGGCCATGCCGTCTGCAGCCACTGCGGCGGCGAGGCGGATATCTGGCTGGACATCTGACGGCGACGGATTGAAACCCGACCCTTTCAGGCGATAAAAAATATCCGATTGAAGCGCTGTGAGATAGGGCTGCCTGCCAAAGGATGGGTAGCCCTTTCCATTGTCCGCATCTGCCATCCCGCTTCCGGCGCCTGTGAACGATGAAAGCACCCTGGCAGCTCGGATCAGGTTCGCAGCGGCTGAATAAAAGCCATCATTGCCGCTGATTGATGTACCAATCGATGGGATCCAGAATCTCATAGCCCATACTACGCAGTTTCTTTTTGAGGTTGACCACGTTTTTGGTCAACAGATATGGAAACACGGCTCGTTTTCCGGGACTCCAGTTTCTGTATACGAGAATGGACCCGAAGGTAATGTTCTCCGAAACCAGGGCGTGAATGATGCGCTCCATTTCTGCGATATTCTCATCGACCACAATGCCCAGCAGGGCGCCCGGCTCCTTGATACCCAGCACATGGATAAACGCGTTCAACAGATCCCTGTCCGAAACGATGCCCACCACCTTGAGATTTTCATCCACCACCGGAAAGGCCCCCACCCTCGCTTTTTCGATCAGCAGGAGTGCATCCTGAAGGGTTGAAGACAATGAAACGGAGACAGGATTCTTGGTCATGATTTCCTGAACCAGGACACCGGTGAGATTCTCCGTCTCCATCTCATCGATTCCGCCGTCGTGAAAAAACTTAGACGGCATGGCACTGCGAATATCGCGGTCGCTGACGATGCCGATGAGTGTGCCGTCCGGTTGCGCCACCGGAAGATGGCGGATCCGATAGCGGACCATGAGCTGCTTCGCCTCGGTGATATCGGATTCCCTGCCCAGGGTAACCACCGCTTTGGTCATGAATCGACTGATAAACATAGGACACCTCCTTTAGTGTTGCACGGACCGATGGCCGGACGCCACCGTCTATGGCGGATCAAAGGGTATGCGGACATGATAGACATTATCTTCCATTTCCGTGTGAACCGGCAGGCCGCTTTTATTGAAAACTTTCATCATGGCGCTGTTGGAAACCAGTACATCCGCCCAAAACCCCTTGATGCCCCTCTCCCTGGCCAGTCTGACGAGAAGGCTAAAAACAAAAGTGGAAATGCCCATCCGCTGATAGGACTCGTCCACGACAAATGCCATCTCGGCCCAACCACCATCTGGATCCAGGAGGTATCGCGCTTCGGCAACGATAGACCCATGCCCGGGCTTGCCGACAACACCGACGATGGACATCACATCGTTCCAGTCGACGTTGACGTAGGTCTGCATGCGGGTATGCGGCATGGCCTTGAGAGAGGAGAAATACCGATAGTACACCGATTCATCTGAAAACCGGTAAAAAAGCCGCCTCATCTCTTCTTCATCCGATGGCCGGATGGGCCTGAACCGGATCTCTATATCGCCCTTGAACCGTTGACGTTCTTTGATCTGTGAAGGATAGTGGTGGGCGCTTTCCGCCAGGTAAATCTGATCCCGATAGAGAATATTTTCTCTCTTTGCCTCGGCGATCAATCCGACGCGATCGTCGGGGTGGGCGATTTCAATCAATGCCTGTGCCCGTTCCCGGAGCGTGAGGCCCTTGAGACTGGCCACACCGAATTCCGTCACCACATAGTCCACGGCTTCTCTGAAATCGACCCGGTTTTTAAACCCTTCAATGGAGACTGTGATGTTGGCAGCGCCCCGGCGGCTGCGGCTGGGAAGCCCGAATACCGTAAACCCCCCTTCCGAGATCTGGGCGCCATTCAAAAATGCGAGAACCTCGGCCGGCCCGGCCACCACATTGCCAAGGCCCGTGTGCAGCGCGATTCTTCCGGTGATATCCGCGCGCCTGGCGGAAATAAGGGCCACAAAACGAGGATTCCGGCCGATGCTCAACGGGTCGAAGACCTTGTCTATCGGCTGGAATTCAACCCCGGGGTTCTGGTCCAGCCAATCAAGCAGCTGTGGCGTACCGCATGCATAGGAAGTAATTGATTTTCTTTTGAACAGCTCTTTGTAGCGGTTGGTGACCGCGCCGCTTTTCACCAGATCCATCAGTGCGTCGCTGAAAAACGGCGAGTGGATGCCAAGATGCCGCTTGCGGGTCAGCGCGCGACCCACGGCTTCAAACAAGGGACCTATGGAAAAGGCGATGCAGCTTTGATCTTCAATCAGGGTTTCGATATTGGCGGCGATCAGATCGTAGACCGGTATGGCAGGCCACCGTTCAAAGTAGACCGGCGGTTCGTCCGATTGGACCAGCATGTCGAACTCGGAAATCTGAACAAACGTATCGCCCAACGTGCGCGGCACCTGGGTGTTTATCTCTCCAACCACGAGGCTGGCCTGTTCCATGGCCAGTCGGGCGACGTCCACGGACACCCCCAGGCTGCTGTAGCCATCCTTGTCCGGGGGGGTGATCTGGACAAAAACCGCATCCACCCGGACCTTCCGCTTTTCTATTAGTTCGGGAATCCGTGACAGGTAACAGGGGATCAGGTCCACATGACCGGCGGTGATCGCTTCGTCGGCCACCCAACCGGAAAAAAAGGTTTTCAATCTGAATTTCTGGCTCTGCAGATTTTTCAACGAAATGGCATCGGCAAAACTGACAATCTGAATCAGCTCGAGATCCTGGAGCTTGGCACTGCGGGCCGCCATCAGGTGTTTAACCAGTGTTCGGGGCTCCGCCGCGCCGGTGGAGAGCAAGACGCTCATGCCGGGGCGCATCCGCTCGAAAACGGCGTCTACGGGCACCCGCATTTTCTCCCATTCCATGGATCACCCCCATTGTGTCGCTACCGTTCTGAAGCGCTCATGACGCATGTGGCAGCCGGTTATGGCATCTTTTTCGTTGGTATGCTGGAACACAGCCCTGGATACAGGAGGAGGCAGGTCATTCAAGCCACTGTCAGGCAGTGGATGGTCACGTGTCCGAGAATCGACTGGCGTCGCTGGCAAATGGGGCCGCAGAAATGAAAAAAGGGAAAGCCTTCAACGTGTCAGATGCTTATTAAAAGAATAGCACAGGCCTTTTATACGTCAAGGAGATTGTCGGGAAGATGCGACCCTGAGGATTGAGATTCATTACCGTCCGTTCGCTTTGAAAAGGTTTGAGGAAGCCATACCTTCCTTCGGGCGAAATGGCAAACCATCCTTGGTCTGTAAGGAAAACCGCGTGCAATCCACTGGAAAATGGCCTATGATGGTCTTATCTTCATTCATGCTCGGCGGCGTGGACGGCGGCGACAGACCGGCAGCCGGGCACATCGGAGAAAAAACCGGAGGGTTCACCGCCGCTGGGCCAGTGAACACCACGAAAGGGTCAATCCTCGGATTTGTGCATGCCTCGGTAAATATCCTGAGTCACTGCGCAAGGACACTAACAAAAGAGAGGCTTCTGATGGAAGGTCATATTAAATGGTACGACGAAAAAAAACGTTTCGGGTTTGTCACCACCCAGGAAAACGAAGATATTTTCCTGCATGTGTCGGGCATCAAGGAGTACGGCCATTTCGGCCTTCAGCGCGATGACCCTGTGGAATTCGAAATCAGGGAAACGGCCAAAGGGAAGCAGGCCGTCAATCTGAGGCCTGCCAAATAGGGTTCACTTCAGATTGAAAGGGCACCCCTTTGTCCGGGGTGCCCTCTTTTTTTCTCACCGCACACGCTGATCCGCCCTCGTTCATTCCTCAACGCCGGCCCGGTTTCCTGGGCGCACCATCTCAAAGCGGCTCTTGTGACCAGGTTCTCCTTCATATGGTTTCGTATGGATGGAATCCTTTGGGGACACCATCGGTCAGCGCCCCCTTCGCATGGTGGAATTCGGGGCTGTCGTATATTTTTTTCAACAGGCCTTCCTTGAACCCGGGGGATGCCAGATGGGCCATGCCCACGGCCCGTTCGGAAAGGCTCAATCCCCGGGGATCGAAAGCCCCGTTTTCGGTGACGATAACCACAGGATCGGCCGCGATGGCCGTGGTGGTGATGCCTTCCGGACACATGTCCACGATTTTCGAGAGACCCTTGGCCGTGAACGATTTAAGGGCGATGATCGGCACCCCGCCGCTGGAAAGGTTGGCGCCGCGGATGAAATCGCACTGGCCGCCTACCCCGCTGTAGATCTGTCTGGCTTTCATGGAGTCGGCCCAGATATTCCCGTGCAGATCCACGCCGATGGCGCTGTTGATGGAAACCATGTTGGGTTGATCGGCAATGGTGAGGATACTGTTGGTATAGTCCGCAGGTCGGATTTGAACGGCGGAGTTGTAGTCGAGCCAGTCGTAACCCGCTTGGCTGCCGGCTAAAAAAATTGAGGCAATACTGAACTTGTTGCGGGTGCTGGTAAAGCGGTTGGTCACCACCCCTTCATCCACCAGCCGGCGCATGGCATCGGCAAAAAGCTCGGTGTGGATGCCCAGGTCCTTGACACCCTTTTCCAGGATGGCATCGGTAACCGCCTCGGGAACCTGGCCGATTCCGTACTGGATGGTGCTGCGGTCCTTGACGAACAGACCGGCAATGATCCTTCCGATCCTGCGGGCCGGCTGGTCCGGCGGCTGAACCGGGCTGACGGGCAGGGGGTAGTCGGTGTCCAGCAGGTAGTCGATCCAGGCACTGGGGACGGTGTCTCCCAGCACGAAGGGCATCTGGGCGTTGCGTTCGGCGACCACCAGACCGTTGTTGGCCCTGACCGTTTCAATGGCCGCCATCACCCCCTCCATGGTGGTGCCCAGGCTGTAGTTGCCGCCGTTGTCGGGCCCGGCGACGCTCAGCATGGCCACGTTGGGTTTCAGGTATTCGCGGACCTGCATGGGGATGTCACCCAGGTGCATGAGCTGGTATTTGGCCCATCCCTTGTTGGCGGGCTCCCGGGTGTGGTGGCTGTTAAAAATGATACGGTGGGTGATTCGATCGCAGACCGCTTTGGCAAACAGGTCAGCCACATCCCCGAGAAAAAGGACGCCGATCAGCTCCACCTCCCGAATCGATTCATCGGCGGCCAACTGCCTGAACATCACCTGGGGCGTGGCCGCGTTCCCCGACGCGTAAATCCGGCTGCCCGGCGGCAGCAGCGACGCGTTGACGATTTCTTCCACATGCTTAACGATTCTCATCTTTCCCTCATGGTCTGCTTTGTTTTTTTTATCCGAATCGAAGGCGTCTGGACATTCACGTAAACATGTATTTTAAAATTGAATGCCGCAAAGCACAACGATAAACTAAAAAAGGGATCGAGAAACAATCGATACCGGCTGTTTTCCCAATCCCTGATGTCTGTATTGTGTCTGTCAATCAGTTGGTGATGTTTAAATCAATGTCCAATTCAGAAATGAGCCGTTTTTTCGTCGAGCAAGGCCGCACAAGGGTTTACGGTGAGGCGTACTGGCCGTACGCCGCAGCCGGCAACCCGCGGAGAACGCCGCTCGGCGGAAAAAGGGCCATTTCTGGATGGACATTTAGCGGTTGGCCTTTCTATACCCCAGCTGGTCCAGGGCGATGATCCACTTGCAGATGTTGGCCGACCCCTCCACCATGTAATACGTCGGCGTGTCCCGGTAAAACCGCGCCACCGGATACTCGGTCGAGTAACCGTAAGCCCCCAGGATGCGCATGGCATAGTTGGACGCCTTGTTCACCGTCTCGCCGGCAAAGTATTTGGCCATGGCCACGTCCAGCCCGTTGTTCAACCGGCCCTGGTCCTTGGCCCAGGCCGCCTTGTACACCAACAGCCGCGACGCCTCGATCTCCGTGGCCATCTGGGCGATCATGTCCTGGTTCATCTGGTACTGCCCGATGGGCTTGCCGAACTGCTTGCGCTCGTTGCAGTACTTGACCGACACGTCCAGGCAGGCCTGGGCAACCCCCACGGCCCCGGCGGCCGCACTGAGCCGGGTCTGGTTCAACGACCCGAAGACGATCTTGGCACCGTCACCGGGCTTGCCCAGGATGTTCTCCTTGGGCACCCGCGTGTTGTCCAGAAACACCTCCCCGGTGGGCGACGAAAAGGACCCCATCTTGTCCAGCCGCGTCGTCTTGATGCCGTTGAAATGCTTAGGCTCGATCACAAAAGCCGACAGCCCCCTGGATCCCGCATCCGCGTCGGTGTAGGCATAGTAGATCAGCACGTCGGCCACGTCCGCGTTGGAAATCCAGGTCTTGGAGCCGTTGATCAGCCAGTGATCCCCCTTGTCCACGGCCGTGGATGTCATGGCCATGACATCCGAGCCGGCGTCCGGCTCGGTGATGCCGAACCCGCCGATCAGATCGGCCGTGCACAGCCCCGGTATGTACTTCTTTTTCAACGCCTCTGTGCCGTAGGTGAAGATGGTGAAGGCGCAGCCCAGCACCTGCATGTTCACCTGCACCCGCAGCGAACTGGCCGCCCGGGCGATCTCCTCGGTGACGATCATGGCCGCCATCCAGCCCATGTCCTCGCCTTCGTATTCCTCAGGGATCACCGTGCCGAAAAAACCCAGCTGACCCATGGGCTTGATGGCCTCCTCGTAGGGAAAGTAGTGGTCCTTGTCCCACTGGTCCGCGTTGGGCGCGATCCGCTTGGTGGCAAACTCGCGCACCGCTTTGCGCAGCATCTCCAGTTCCTTGGTGGGCTGAAAATCCATGGGGTCTCCTTTATCTCTTTGCGTTGATGTTGTTTCGGTTAATCGGTGACACGATCAACCAGCTCCACGGCTGCTTCCAGAATGGCTTTTTTAAACCGGACGGCCAGCGCCGCCTTGAGCATGTCCATTGAGATCACCCGGTCTTTACTGGCCAGCAAGGCCAGACTGGCCAGCGCCCAGTCCTGGGTTTTGATTTTCTGGGCCTTGAAATCCACCTCCTGCACCGTGGCGCCGGTTTCGGGAAGCGTGACCCCGGCAGCCTTGATGATCAGGGTGTCGCCGCCCAGCCGGGCCAGCATTTTTTTGCGCCGCCCCACCCCCTCGTCGGCAAGGGCCACCACCACATTGGGCCGCTCGATGCCGGTATAGTCCACCGGCTGTGGGGACAGCACCATCTCGCTGACGGAATGGCCGCGAAGCACGGTGATGGGGTAGTCGTTTTTCAAGGTGGCATGCCATCCGCCGGTCATACCGGCCAGGCAGAGAACCTCACCGGCGGTGACGATGCGCTGTCCGGCGCTGCCCAGAATGAGGACCTCCTGGCGGCCGCCGGCCGGCGGCTGGAAGCGCGCCTCTATTTTAGCCGGCCGGGCCGGTGTGGGCAGCCCGGCGGCAACTTCCCGGTAGCCGCTGCCGTATTCTTTGCGCTGATTTTCAGGCACCGGACCCTGGAAGCGGGGCAGTTTGGCCAGGTCGGCGTCGATACTCTTGGGCGTGATTTTATTGCGCTTGGTATAGCGACCCGGACACATGCCCCAGATGTCGACGACGGAAAACCCGTCAAAGCTGATGGCGGCGACCATCTCATCCACCAGCTCCGAAGCATACGAGGAGGTGCGGGTCACGAAGGCGGCGCCGGCCGCTGCGGCAAGCTGGCAGATGTCTACCGGTTTTTCCAGCTGGTTGAGAAACCCGGACCCCACCACGGCCTCCTGAGGAGTGGTCGAGGAACACTGCCCGCCGGTCATGCCGTAATTGAAATTGTTTAGAATCAGAAGGGTTAGGTCGATGTTGCGGCGGCAGGTGGAGAGCACATGGGCGCCGCCGATGCCCAACCCCCCGTCGCCCATGGTGACGATCACTTTCAGGTCCGGACGGGCCATCTTCAGCCCCATGGCGTAGGTCAGGGCCCGGCCGTGAAGACCGTGGAAGGCGTGCGTATTGAAAAAGGTGTCGAACAGCCCCGAGCATCCGATATCGCTGACGATGACCACCTGGTCGCCGTTCAGGCCCATCCGCTCAAGGGCCTTGTCCAGGGTATGGACGATGCGTTCATGACTGCATCCCGGGCAGAAGACCGGGGGGCGGCTGGTATTGATCAGGCTGCGCATTTATATCACCTCCCTGATCTGTTCCGGTTTGATCAGGTTGCCGTTCATCTGGCCCAAAAAACTGACCGTCTTGCCGGGCAGGAGCCGCTGGATCTCCCGCACGTACTGCCCCATGTTCATCTCCACCACCACGACCCGTTCGTAAGCGGCCGCCGTATCGACGATCAGCCGTTCCGGTACCGGCCACAGGGTCTTGGGAATCAGCAGGGAAACCGGCTTGCCGGCCGCTCTGGACGCGGCCACCGCCACCCGTGCGGCACGGGCGGTGACGCCGTAAGCCACCACCAGGGTCTTGGCCCGCGGGTCCAGATCCCGTTCGAAAAGGGTGAATTCATCGACATGGGCTTTCAGCTTCTTCTCCAACCGGATCTGGAAGGCCTGGATTTCCTCAGGATCCACGGTGATGTATCCGTTGACCCCGTGTGTTGAGGAGGTTTGACGCACCAATGTCGGATCGCCGATCGGTAAAAAATCAGGGGTGGTGTGGTCGTTGGGGGTCGCAAAGGGCAGAAACGGTTTATCCCGGTCTGCCGTTTTGCGGGTGATGATATCCGGCAGTTCGGCGGCATCGAGATCGACGCTTTCGCGCGTCATGGCGATCTCTTTGTTGGAGGCTAAAAATACCGGGCAGCGATACTGCTCGGCCAGGTTGAAGGCGTGGACGGTGAGCCGATAGCAGTCGGCCACGTCCACCGGCGCCAATACGACCACCGGCAGGCCGGAGCTGGAGCCCCAGCGCATGAACTGGATGTCACCGTCGGCCCCTTTGGTGGCGGACCCGGTAGAGGGCCCCAGCCGCTGGACGTTGACAATGACCAGGGGAATCTCGCTGCCGATGGCAAAGGAGATCTGTTCGCTGTACAGGCTGATGCCCGGCCCCGACGTAGCGGTGAGCACTTTGTTGCCCGCCATGGATGCCCCCAGGCAGTAGCCGATGGACGCGATCTCATCCTCACCCTGAAGGCAGACGCCGCCTTCCGGGGGCAGGTATTTGAGCATGGCGTTATAGACGGTGGTAGCCGGTGTGATGGGGTAGCCGGCAAAAAACCGGCAGCCTGCAGCCAGGGCCCCCAGCGCCACCGCCTCATTGCCCTCGATGAAACTCAATGCCATTTCAACCCTCCGCAAAATATATTATCCTAAATTTGATCAAATTTAGGATCAAACGAATCCACCCATAGCGAACCCGAATTTGGGTGTCAACGATTTTTAATGTAAACGGAGAACGTCAACGGAAATCGAGGCGCCCACTCCCCGATGCGGCTCGCCGTATCAGGGGGTGGGCGATCTCAAGTAAAGCGGCTGGACGGCTATTTGAACAGTTTTACGCCCTGCTGGAAACCTTCATCGACATAAGACTTGAAATTGTTGCGGCTGGTCTTGTATGCGTCGACGCAGCTGTCGTAGATTTTTCGGCTTTCGCCGGGCATCCAGTCAGCCTTTTCAATCATGGTGTTGCCGATCTTCTCAACCTGGTCCTGGAACTGCACCGCGGTTTCAAAGGCCGTGTTAAAAAGCGTTTGATTGAATTTGATCATTTGCGGAATGACGTTTTTCTGGTCCACTTGGAGCCTCCTTATTTGTTGTCGTTGGTTTTTTTGGTTTTGGCGGGTGCCGCCGCCTGGGGTGCATCCAGCATTTTTTCATAAACGACAAAACACTGGTCGACATAAGCGCTGAACCGTTCACGTTCCTGTTTCATGAGCGTGCGCCAGTTTTCAAAGGCTTGACGGCTTTCCTGGGGTATCCACGCAGCCTGGTCCATCAACCGGTCTACGGTCGTGGACGTTTGTGTCTGTGCAAGATCCCACATGTTCTGAAAATTGTTGACGGCTTGTTTTTGAAAATCAAGCATCTGTCGGGTGACGTTCAAGGGTTCCATCATTTTTTTCCTCCTCCGGTTGATTAAGCAAGGGTTATTGTGCATCGCGAAATAATTATTTGCACCATTTACGTCCACATATTTGCTATTTTTTATTGGATGTCAAGTATTTTTTTGCATTGCAACATAATTATGGAAGACAACTGATCAAGCTGCACATAGCCGTGGAGCAAGTGGAGGCGCCGGCAGGAGGACCGCTCCCGCGCCAATGTTTTTAGGCTTGCGTGCTGCAGCCCGATGCGCTAAGGTTAAATACAGCACGCTGCCCATTTTGCTGTATTACCCGGTTTCGGCTTCTCCCTGTTATACCATACTGCCGCCTCACCTCCACAATGAACGAACGCCAGCAGAACCGACAGTTTGCCATCTTTCCGTGGGTGGTGATCTTTTATACCACGGTCACTTTTCGATGCCCATTTGGTCGTGGACCGACCAAGCACCTGTGAGGTCCACGGTTGCCGTAAATAAAAATTAGCCATGGTGGGCGCACTACCCGTCCGGGTGCTCACGACCGGACCGGTGCGAGGGATTATAACATGAAAGACCAGCAGAAAGAGAAGCAACCTTGTGTGGATGAGGATGGCGCTGTCGTCGACAATTGCCAGCGCAAAACTGAGCGGCGCAGCCGAAAATGCGAAGGCTATTGTTATATAGAGATGGTCGGTTGGATGGATCGCCGTGAAAAATGCCGGCGGGATGATGACCGTTACAACGAATGATTGCTTTGGATCGCAGAGTCAGCGTCCGTTTATAAAAATTAGATTGGGACGCAACGCTGGGTTGCCGCCTGATTTGTGCATTGCAACATTTTATTATTGACAAGGCTGCCCGGCGACTTATAATGAACACTGACGGACATGCGCGCTCCGGCGGAGGGGCGGTTCCCACAGCGAAGCCAAGGCCCTTCAAGCCCTGCTTTTGAGCGGATGAATGATGGGTTTCCTTTGTGGCTGAGAGACCGGTGTAACACCCACACGGCCGCATCTCGGCGTCGCTGATGGTTGCAGTCCACGATTATATGTCGTAACTTAAAAATCAACAATTACAATGGAGGGAATGATGATGGACAACAAGCAAATCGCCAAACAAATGATCCAGTTCAACAAGGCGGTCTTCGACAACAGTTTCAAGGCCATGACAATGGTGGTCGAGCAGAATGAAAAAATGTTCGAAACCTTCTTCACCCAGGCGACATGGCTGCCGGAAGAGGGCAAAGCGGCCATCCAAAAATGGGTGTCGGCCTATCGCACCGGCTGCAATGATTTCAAGAAACTAATGGATGACAACTACGCCAAGGTTGACTCCTTTTTTGACAAGGTCTGATCGATCATCGGCACGACGGGGCCGCACCGCTGCTGTGCGGCCCCGATGCTTAATAGAAAAGGACAGCCATAAGGAGGACCGTATGCCGGGCGTTAAAAAACAACCCACTGAGGCCACTGCCACTGATGACCGGTTTTGCGGCGGTCTTTCTGTTTTGCAAAACATCTTGTCCGCATCTCAAACCTATCTGAGCGGATTGCTGAACTATACCGACAGCTTTTACACCCCCTATCTGCTGGCGACCCAGTATTTTCAGCAGGCAGAGGCGCTGCGTTTGTCGGAAAACCCGCCGGCGGACAGCGCCGAGGCCTACATGGGTCTGCTGGAGAACAATATCGAACTGATGGCGCGCAGCTTGCGCGGCAGCGCCCGGATGCTGGAAGCCTATGCCCAAAATGAGGCCGACGATCTGGCCGAGGCCCTGCAGCAGAGTTTCTTTGAATTAAACCCCACCAAGCTGGCAGAATTTACCGCACGGCAGGCTGAATTGCTGGACCTGGTGGTCAATGTCTACCCGAAGGCCATCGAGGCCATCGCACCCGAGTATGGCTTTCATTTCGAGCGCGGCGAACATGCACTGGCGGATGAAACGGATCGATTTTTCCTCTACCGGGTGGCCCCGTCATTGCCAGGCGTGAAAACACGCAGCGACGCCAAACCGGTCCTGATCTTGCCGCCCTATGTGCTGGGCGCCAATATCTTGGGTTTTTTGCCTGGTGAGCAGCGCAGTTACGCCCACTGTTTCGCCAATCAGGGGTTTCCCACCTACATCCGTATCCTCAAGGAGATCGACACCACGCCTGCCCTGCAGACCATGAGCGGGGAGGACGATGCCTTGGACACCCAGCGCTTTTGCCAGACCATCTTAAAGGCCCATGGCAAACGGGTGACGCTGAACGGATACTGCCAGGGCGGTTACAATGCCCTGTGCAACTTGCTCAGCGGAAAATTGGACGATCTGGTGGACGCCTTCATCACCTGTGTGTCCCCCATGGACGGCACCCGCAGCAAAGGGTTGGCCAGCTTTCTCGCGCGCCTGCCCCAACGGTTCAATGATCTGGACTATGGCACCAAAACCCTGCCCAACGGCAATCAGGTGGCCGACGGAAAGTTGATGGGATGGGTCTATAAACTCAAGAGCATCGAGCAGGAAATTCCTGCAGCGGCCTTTTACCGCGACCTGATGATGTTCGCCCGCCAAAAAAACGGAGATCGACAGATCAGCAAAACCGCCGCCGCACTGAACTATTGGCTCCAGAACGAACGCAACGATCTGCCCCTGGAGATCACGCGCATCAGCTTTGCCTCCTACAACACCCCCATCACCGCAGATGGAACCCTACCGGTACGCCTGTTCGGCGGCAAGCTGAATCTGAAACGCCTCAAAGAAAAAAATATCCCCTGGTTGATCTGCTACGGCACCCATGACGACCTAGTGGAGAAAGAGACCGCCCTGGCGCCCCTTGACCATGTTGACGCCGAGGTGACGCCCTTTCCCAAAGGACATGTGGCCATCGCCACCTCCTGGTCCTCTCCGCAGTCCGCCTGCGCCCTGCACACACGCTTTGGCGACGGCAATTATCGCGGCCCGGTGCGCTATCACATGGACCTGGATGCGGCCATCGACGAAGCCAAGCACAAGGCGGCCAGCGCATCCGAGACGCAACCGATAGCATCCGCCCAGCCAGCGGCCGGGAGTGCCGCACCCAAACCGGCCAAAAAGACCGCAGCCGCCCGTAAAACAACACCGCGCAAAGCGACGGGCGCTGCCAAAAAACCGGCCAAAGCCGCACCGGCGGCAAAAAAGAAGCCCAAACCAAGGGCCAAGGCGGCTCCGGCAAAAACAAAAAGAACCACTGCATCCCGTACCAAGACCACTAAGCCGGCCAGTCCCCGCGGGGGAAGTAAACGGAATTAGCATTTAGCCTTGGATCGGGACGATGCCCGTGAAGGTAAGGTGAAGCAATGAACAGCCAGTTTTATGAATTCTGGGGTAACTTCCTGACCCATGTTGCCCAGGGGCAAAAGCAGATCGAAGATATGTCGGTCTGGATGAAACAAGGCTTTGCCGGCGCAGATGATCTGTCTGCCCTCTTCCGGCAGTGTTACGGCCTGGGCGCGCCGGACGGCGTTCAAGACAAGCAAGCCTGGCAGGAAGCCGTTGCCGAATTTCAAAACACCTTCGCCCAATTTGCCGCCCAATGGGGATGGGTGCCCCAAGCGGAGCATCAGCAGGTGCTTGAAAAATGCGCCGCCCTTGAGAAACAGGTTCAGGCGCAGCAGAACACCGTTCAACAGCTGCGGGGTCTGCTGGCCCAGAAGGGACTCGGATCGACCGAGTTGCTGCAACATATGCAAGGGGCCCTCAAAGAGCAAAGTGATCAGTTCCAGGCGTTCATGAAAAGCATTCACAGCGCCTTTAATGACAAATCCTAAGCGTTAATAAACATCACAACCATGACGCAGTGCCGACCGGGTGCCAGTGAATAGGGATAGGCGCCTGCTGGCTGGCATGCGTCGGACAATCATGGGGAAGAGGCTTTCCATGAACCAGAAAAACGAAGATCCTTTGGGAATGGCGACGATGCTCAACACCTGGATGAAATCCATGGGTGACCTTTGGGGGGGCATGGCCGGTCAATGGGGTGCCGCCCCAATGCAGCAGCAGGCCGGCGCAAAGGCGGGCCTTGGCGCCAGCCCCAAAACCCAGGCGGCCATGGCCGCGGCCCTCAAGAACTGGCAATCCATGGCCGGTGCCATGGCGGCGCCGGAATCCATGACCGCGCTTTTTAAAGGCAGCGGGGCCATGCCGGAGGTGTTGCTCAAGCTGGCTCAGACCTCCATGGGCAGTTTAGTCGACCTGCAGCAAAACGTGCTCCAGCGCCTGGGCCGGATGGGTCAATCGGTGGAGGCCTATCAATTCCAGGACATCGATGAGAACCTGTTCCGCGTGTGGACCGACATTTATCAAAAGGAGTTTCAGCAGTTCTTTAAGATCCCGCAACTGGGGCTGATGCGCACCTATCAGGAAAAGAGCAATCAGGCGGCCGATAAATACAACCTGTTTCAGTCCACCCTGTCTGAATTTTTGAATTTGTTGGGCATGCCCTTCAGCCGATCCATGCAGGTCATGCAGCAAAAACTGGGTGAAATGGCCGAAAGCGGCGAACTGAGCGATGACACCAAGGTCTATTACAACATGTGGGTCAAGGTGCTGGAGGGGCATTTTATGACCCTTTTTCAAACACCCGAATATGTGGAGACGCTGACCCGCACCGTCAATGCCCTGGCTGATTTTTCGGCCGCCCGGAATGCGGCCCTCGAAGATATGCTCAGTGCGCTGCCCGTGGCCAAAAAGACCGAGATGGACGACATGGCCCGGGAACTCTTTGAATTGAAAAAGCGCCTTCGACGGCTTGAAAAAGCACACAAGTAAGGGGGTAGTGCATGTCGCAAACCAAAATTCCTGTGGATCTGATTCTGTCGAAATTGGCCGAAGATGCCGAGAAGGCACAGTCCCGCGCCCATAAAGCATCGGAAGTATTGTTGGACGATCTGGATACCGAGATAGCCCAAACCGCCTATGAGGTCGTCTACCAGGAAGACCGGGTCAAACTGAAGCATTACCTGCCCCGCACCGAGATCCGCTACCAGACGCCTCTGCTAGTGACCTATGCCTTGATCAACCGCGAAACCATGCTGGACCTGCAGCCCGGACGCAGCGTGGTCGAGCGTTTTCTGGCGGCCGGCATCGATCTGTACATGATCGACTGGGGCTACCCCACACGCAAAGACCGTTTCCTGGGCTTTGACGATCACATCAACGGCTATATGGATAATGTCATCGATTTCATCCGTGAAAAACACGCGCTTGAAAAAATCAACCTGATGGGTATCTGCATGGGGGGCACTTTCAGCGTGATCTATTCCGCCCTGCACCCGGATAAGATAAAAAATCTGGTCACCACGGTGACGCCCACCAATTTTGACACCAAAAAGGGCCTGCTGCACGTGTGGATGGAACATCTCGATGTGGACCGCGTGGTGGACACCTACGGCAATCTGCCGGCCGACATGATGAATTTGGGTTTTCTGCTGCTCAACCCCGCCCGCTTGATGATCGACAAATACGTCGGCTTCATGGAGAACATGGACAACAAGCAGTTCGTCGAAAATTTCGTGCGCATGGAAAAATGGATTTTTGACAGCCCCGACCTGCCGGGTGAAGTGTTTCGTCAATTCATCAAGGACTGCTACCAGGGCAACAAGCTGATCCAGAGCAAGCTCGAGGTCGATGGCAAACGGGTTGATCTGAAGAAGCTGACCATGCCGCTGCTCAATATCTACGGTAAATACGATCACCTGGTGCCGCCCGAGGCCTGCGATAAGTTGGTTAAGCAGGTGGGCAGCACGGATACCGAAGACATCTGCCTGGACACCGGACATATCGGCATCTATGTCAGCTCGAAGTTTCAGGAGGCCTTTGCCCCCAAAATCGCCGGTTGGCTCAAGGAACGCGATCAGATTCCCACATTAAAGCCACCGAGCAAGAAAAAGACGGCGAACAAACCTTCTGCCGGGTTGAAAAAAACCGTGCGGAAAGCCAATTCCAATAAAAAAAAGACCCAACCGGTGGCCAAGCCAAAACCACCCCGATCCAGAACTGCATCTAAAGCGACCAATGGGTAATGCGGATAAACCACATCAGTAGGAGGAACCCGATGACCAGGGAGATGGACTATTTCAAAACCTTTTGCAAGATCAGTAAAGCCTTTGGCACCACCGCGACGAGAAATGAGTTGCTGAACCTGATAGTGGAGAGTGCGGTAGACTCCCTGGCGGGCAAAGCCGCCTGCCTGTTCCTGGCAGACGAACGTCAGGGGATCTTCGTCCCGACGGCCCAGACCGGATTGTCGGACAACTACCTGCACGCCAGCCCGTTGAAGGCCCGCAAAATCGTCGCCGCTTCAGAGAAAGAAGGCTACCTGGCGTTTCCAGATGCCACCAGTGACCCTCGTCTGGAAAACCACGCGGCCAAGAAGGCTGAGGGGATTGCCTCGCTGCTGACGGTTCCCATTACGGTGAATGACCGCACCATCGGGGTGTTGTCACTGTATACCGGTTCCCGGCGCGAGTTCAAACCCGATGAGATTGAATTTTTGCGCGCATTGGCCGAACAGGGGGGGATCGCCATCGAACACAACCGCCTGCTCCGGCGCATGCAAAAAAACACCATGCTGTTTTTGGAGTTGGCCTCCAACATCAACTCCTCTCTGGACATCCAGAAGGTGCTCAGCAACCTGACGGAGAACATCTGCGACACCCTGGGAATGAAGGGGGCACTCATCCGCCTGTTGGACGAAGACACCGGTTCGCTGAAACTGATGGCCAGCCATGGCCTCAGCCCGGATTTTCTCGAAAAGGGCGCCATCACTACCACGGAAACCGCGGCACGCGCCCTGAAAGGGGAGACCATGGTCATCAGCGACGCCACTACGGACAAGCGCATCCGGTTCAAAGATGCCATGAAAAGCGAAGGCATCGTCTCCATGATCGTGACCCCCATTCTGGCCCGCGACAAGGTCATCGGCGTAATGCGTCTATACAGCGATGTCCAGCGTGAATTCCCGGCGGATATGATGGTGATGGTGGAGGCGCTGGCCCACCATGGGGGCCTGGCCATCCAGAACGCCTCCATGTACCTGAAACTCCAAGAAGACAAGAAAAGCCTCGAAGCGGACATCTGGAGCCATCGCTCCTGGTTCTGATATCATACGTTGAAGCGGAAGTTGATGATATCCCCGTCACAGACCTTGTAGGTCTTGCCCTCCAGCCGGACGGTCCCTTTTTTACGGGCCTCGGCATAGGTTCCGGCATCCATGAGGTCATCGTAGGCCAGCACCTCGGCCCGGATGAACCCCTTTTTGATGTCCGAGTGAATCACCTCGGCCGCATCCACGGCCTCGGTATCCCGGCCGATGGTCCAGGCCCGCACTTCGTCTTCGCCCACGGTGAAAAAAGAGATCAGCCCCATCAGGTCGTAGGAGCGCACGATGACCCGGTCCGTGGCCGATGCAGTGATGTTGAACTCGGTCAGGAACTCCTGTGCTTCGTCGTCGGACATCTGGGCCAGTTCCTGTTCCAGTTTGGCCCGGATAAGCATGCATTCCTCCCCTTCGGGCAGGGCATCAGCGCCGGGCAGGGCATCGTCCTCATCCTCGTTGTTAATGAGGATCAGCATGGGTTTGGCGGAAAGAAAGGCAAAACCGCGCAGCAGTTTGGCCGTGGCGAGTTCGGGAAACCGACGAAGGGGAGTCTCATTGTCCAGATAGGCCTTGCAGCGTTCCAGCAGCGCAATCTCCTCGGGATTGGGTTTTTTTCCCCTTCGCTCGTCAAGGGCCAGGCGTTCCAGGCGTTTTTCGACCACGACCAGGTCGGATATGATCAATTCCTGGTCGATGGCCGCCACATCTTGCCTGGGCGTGGGTGCATCGAAGCCGTAGCCGCTGAAATGGCGCACCGCATGAATCAGGGCGTCGCAGTCGCGCACCTGGGTCCAGATGCTCTGGTCCTTCTTGGCGGCCCCACCGTGATCCCCCTTGCCAGGCAGGAAATACTCCACCTGGGTGAAGATGGTTTTGCGTGGATTGTACATCTCGCTTAAGATTTCTACCCGCTTGTCCGGAACGGTGATCGTGCCGATACGGCTTTCCTGGCGGTTGCCGTCAGCGGCGACGCTGCGGGTCAACGCTTCGAAAACAGTGGTTTTGCCCGACTGGGGTAAGCCGATGATGCCGAGTCTCATGGTTATAGTACTCCTGGTTCCGGTACGGTTGATATATCCGTTTTTTTATAGCTTTTCGAAATAGGTTCCAATTTTGGCCTTCGCATATCCCTATCCATCCGTCAAGGCAACAAATAAGGCCGGGAATTTGAAAAACCGATGGTAACGGGCTATGCGTCGGTTATGGATTCCCGCCTTTCATCGGCTCCCTGGCACACGTGCGCCCTGTGGCAGGAGGCCAACACCTGCCTGGCGCACACCATGCGGCAAAACCAATCGGTGCTCGCTGAATCCCACCGGCAGGCCCACCGGATGCGCCGCCGCCTTGAATCGATTTTTCCCCTGATGGACCGCTTGTGCCGGGGAACCTGTACCGACTGCAGGGACATCTGCTGCCAGCGGGCATGGGTGTGGGCCGATTTCAAGGACCTCCTCTTCCTCCACCTGGACGGCATCCCAGTGCCCCATCGGCAGCTGCTCGGCCGACAGGGGGACCACTGCCGCTATGGAAGCCCTGACGGCTGTCGACTGGATCGCCTCCAGCGCCCCTTTGTCTGCACGTGGTACCTGTGCCCGGCACAGACCCAACGCCTGCGAAAAGAACCGATGGAGATGCAGATGATACAGCAGACCCTCCACGATATTAAAGGATTTCGGCAACAAATGGAAATGTCATTTATTCGGGCCGTAACTTGAACCGGGCAGCACCGACTTAGGCCGACGTCAATGGGGTCGCGAAAGCCGGAGGGCTTCAGAGCCAAGGCGCCAAGGGTGAAGCCGTAGTCATTCTACTGCGAGTCCTTGGCAACGCCGACGGTGGAGTCCTCCGGCTTTTGCAACGATGCAGTGAGCTCTTCTTTTAGCATACAGCAGGCAATTTTATAAGGCGGTTTGCCATCCGCGGCAGGGGGAAGGTTGCGCGGCTGGATGATGCGGTTCATGACACATCCTTCGGGGATCAACAGGGGAAACAGGTCCGACTCGTTGACCTTGGGGGTCTCCACCAGTCGGTCATTACGTATTTCAAGGCTGTGCAGGGCGTAATCCTCGCACAGGGGGCACCGATAGACCCGGCCATTGGGGAAGATAAAGTAGTTGTCCGCCACCAACCCCGCACATTCGAAGGACTCGTCTGGGCCCAGAAACACCTTGGGAAAAGTGACGGCAATTCCCCGTCGAGCGACGGCTTCGGCCACTGGCGGGATCACTTTCAGCCAGGTGTCTCGATCCACCTGTGCAAGGCGCTTAACGCGCTGGGCATCTTGGGTCCACTGCCCCCGAACGCCGATGACCTGAATGAAAAAGCGGTCCACGCCCAGTTTTTCCAGCAGGCGCGGCATGCGCTGCAGATGATCGATGTTGGCCTGACTCACCGTATAGATCAGGCTGACGGAAAAACCATGCTTTTTGGCTGCCACTACGCCTTGGGTGCACTGCTTGAAACTGCCGTCGCCGCGCAGGGGGTCGTTGACCGTCGGGCTGGGTCCGTCCAGGCTGAAGCTGAAGTAATCCACCTCCTTGGGCGTCACTCGGTTCAGGATGTCGTGAAACAGGTAGCCGTTGGTGTCGATGGTCACCGATGCATAGCCCAGCTGTCTGGACCGTTTAACGGCGACGGACAAATCCGGGTGCAAGGTGGGTTCACCCCCCAGAAAAATGACGTTGGATGAGGGATGCCGATGGGAAAACAGCGTCAGCCACTGGTCGATGGTATCGATGTCAAGCGTATTCCGACCGTGTTGATCGGGATTGATGTAGCAATGGCGGCAGCGAAGATTACAGCGGGTAAGGAGATGGAAGAAGATGTTGGCTGAATGACGGGTAAAAGAAACGGTTTTCCGCATAGGATCACGGCCCGCCCTACATCGATTTCATGAAATTATCAAGGTCGGCATCGTCGTCCGTATCCGTACTCGGACTGGCTTTGCCGCCCAAGCGCCGCACCTCTTTTTTGGCCCGGATCAGCTCTTCGTTGGTCAGGCGCAGGCGGTAGGTCATATATTCGGCGAAAATCCGGTAGAGCAGCAGCAAAAAATCCAGGCGCTCGTCTTTTTGCTCGGACGTGGAAAGCCGGTTGCCGGCCGAGGTGTCCACGGCCAGGCAGATGGTCTTGCCATCGGACAGCACCGTTGCGCTGCGCGTCTGGTCGTCGATGATGCGCATTTCACCGAAGATCTCACCTTTTTTGCTGAGGGCACTGATCTCCTCGCCTTCTTTGGTGATCCGGATTTTTCCGGACAGCAGAAAGTAGAGCCAGGGATCCAGGTCGCCTTCCTGGATAATGGTTTCACCGTCTTCGTACTGGCGGATTTTGCTGAGGCGAAGCAGCTTTCCCAGATTGCGGGTTTCGAAATGCTTCAGCGCCGAGATGGACATGAGTCGCTGAATATTTTCAATATTTTCCTTCAGATATTTAGACTCGATCATGAAATCCCCCGGGGCGTCTACAATTCGTTGATGGTCCCATGCAACGTATTCTAATGTGACGGCAAAAGAAAGGCAAGCCTCATCGTCATCATTAGCGGAACACAAGCCAACTGTCAAAACCCAGATCTGAAACGATGCGTCTTTATTGGGTCTCCATGCAATGCTTGGACAGGTTCTCGTCGAACTGGACCGGATAGCACCCGTCGAAGCAGGCCTTGCAGAAATGCGCCTCGGGGTTTTCGATGCCGGTGGATGAGAGCAATCCCTCCAAACTCAGGTATTTCAGGGTGTCCAGCCCCAAATGCGTGCGGAGTTCCTCCACGCTCATTCTGGCCGCGATCAGTTCCCCCTTGGTGGAGAAATCGATGCCGTAATGGCAGGGAAACCGGTGTGCCGGTCCGCTTACCCGCAGATGCACCCGCTTGACGCCCAGCTCTCGCAGGGCCTTGACCCGGGTTTTGACCGTCGTGCCCCGGATGATCGAATCTTCGATGATGATGATGTCCTTGCCCTTGAGCAGTTCCTTGATGGGATTGAGTTTTACCCGGACCCCGAAATCCCGCATGCTCTGGGTGGGTTGGATGAATGTTCGCCCCACGTAGTGATTGCGGATCATGCCCGTCTCGAAGGGGATGCCGCAGGCTTCCGAATAGCCCAGGGCCGAATAGGTGCCGGAATCGGGAAAGGGCATGACCAGGTCCGCCTCCACCGGGGACTCTTCGGCCAGCCGCCGGCCGTGGGCCTTTCTGGTGAGGTAGACGTTGTGGCCGAAAAAGGTGCTGTCCGGTCGAGCAAAGTAGATGAACTCGAAAATGCAGAATGAACGGCGCTTGGGGGTTTTGGTGTGGATGCTTTTGATCCCCTCGCTGCTGATGATGACGATCTCACCCGGATCCAGTTCCCGGACGAATTCCGCCTGCACCAGATCCAGGGCGCAGGTTTCCGATGCCAGCACCCACGTGCCGTTGAGTTTTCCCAGACACAAGGGGCGAAAGCCGTGGGGATCCTTGATGCCGATAATTTCGCCCCGGCTGGTGAGCACCACCATGGAGAAGGCCCCTTTCATCCGGGCCACAGAGGCTTTGAGCGCCTCCTCGAAACCCAGATTCAGGTTGCGGACAAACAGGTGCAGAAACACCTCGCTGTCCATGGTGGTCTGGAAGATGGAACCGGTATCCTCCAGCTCCGCTTTCAAATGGTGAGCATTGACCAGGTTGCCGTTGTGGGCCACGGCATAGGCCCGCTTGCGGTGGCGCGCCACAAGGGGTTGGGCGTTGGCCACCACCGAGCTGCCCGTGGTGGAGTAGCGCACGTGTCCGATGGCGCTGGGGCCGCTAAGGCCTTCCAGGATGTCCATATCGAAGACGTCGGGAACCAGCCCCATGCCCTTGTATTCATCGATGGCGCCAGCCTCGGCAACGGCGATGCCGGCGCTCTCCTGGCCGCGGTGCTGGAGGGCGTATAGTCCGAAATAACACATTTTCGCGGCATCCGGGTGATTGAACGCCCCAAAAAGGCCGCAGGCTTCGCGGGGTTTGTCATCGCCAAGGAAGTCCCGGCTAATGATCGGTGATGGTTTCATGGTCGTTTGCCTTGCAGGGCTGGAGGTTTTAGGTGGGAGACCGGCATGGCCCGCTACCCATGGTAATCTTGAATGGCCTTGACTTCAAAGGGTTTTTCTCTCAAGGCATCGACCGCCCGGCACACCGCCAGCGCGCCGGCGGCGGTGGTGGCGTATGGCACCTTGAATTTGAGGGCCGCCCGGCGGATGGTGTAGCCGTCGCGGCGCGGTTCGTCACCGGTGCCGGTGTTGATGATCAGCTGTATCCGGCCGTTCTTGATTGCATCGGCGGCATGGGGTTGGCCCTGGGACACCTTGTTGATCCGTTCGGCCGGGATGCCGTTGGCACAAAGGTGGGACCATGTGCCGTCGGTGGCCAGGATATCGAAGCGCATATGGAAGAATTGCCTGGCCACAGCCAGAATGGCCGCCTTGTCTTCGTCGCCCACACTGATGAAGACCGTTCCGGACAGGGGCAGGCGCTGACCGGCCGCCAGCTGCGCCTTGGCATAGGCCAGGCCGAAATCGGTCCCGATGCCCATCACCTCTCCGGTGGATTTCATCTCCGGTCCCAACAGGGTATCCACATCCGGAAAGCGATCAAAGGGAAGCACCGCCTCCTTCACCGACTGGTGCCGGGGGACCACCTCTTGGGTGAGTCCCAGTTCGGCAAGTGTTTTGCCCAGCATGACCTTGGTGGCCAGCTTGGCCAAAGGGATGCCGGTGGCCTTGCTGACGAAGGGAATGGTGCGGGAAGCCCGGGGGTTGACCTCGATCACATAGAGTTGGTTGTCTTTGATGGCGTACTGGACGTTCATCAGCCCCACCACCTTCAGTTCGGCGGCCATGGCTTTGGTGGCCACGGTGATCTGGGCGATCATCTCGCTGCCGATGCTGTAGGGGGGCAGCACGCAGGCGGAGTCGCCGCTGTGGACCCCGGCCGCTTCGATGTGTTCCATGATGCCGCCGATAATGGTGGTGGACCCGTCACAAATGGCGTCCACATCCACCTCCATGGCGGCTTCAAGAAACTTGTCGATGAGCACCGGGTGCCCCGGGGAGGCCAGGATGGCCAGCCGGGTAAACGTCTCAATATCCTTGGGATCGTAAACAATCTTCATGGCCCGCCCACCCAGGACGAAGGAGGGGCGCACGATCACCGGATAGCCGATGGTATCGGCGATCGCCAGCGCCTCGGCGATGGACAGGGCCGTGCCGTTGGCCGGCTGCATGAGGTCCAGCTTTTTGAGCATGGCCTGAAACAGCTCCCGGTCTTCGGCCCGGTCGATGCTCTCCGGCTGCGTGCCCAGAATGGGAACACCCTCCTGATGAAGCGGCGTGGAGAGATTCAGTGGGGTCTGCCCGCCGAACTGGACGATGATGCCGGCCGGCTTTTCCTTCTCCACGATGTGCAGCACGTCCTCGCGAGTCAGCGGCTCGAAATAGAGCTTGTCCGATGTATCGTAGTCGGTGCTCACCGTTTCCGGGTTGCTGTTGACCATAATGCTCTCCACGCCCATCTCTCGCAGGGCAAAGGAAGCGTGCACACAGCAGTAGTCGAACTCGATGCCCTGACCGATGCGGTTGGGTCCGCCGCCCAGAATCATCACTTTTTTACGATCCGAGACCCGGGCTTCGCATTCGGTTTCGTAGGTGGAATAGTAGTAGGGGGTGGCGGCCCGGAATTCCGCCGCGCAGGTGTCCACCAGCTTATATACGGGCCGGATGCCCAAGTCTTTGCGTGTCCGCTCCACCTCTTTTTCCGTACTGCCGACGAGATGGGCGATCTGGACGTCGGAGAACCCGAAGGCCTTGGCCCGGGCCAGTCGGTCGGCGGTGAGGGCGAACAAACCGTCCTCTGGCGGGGTGCCCGACCGGCCTGCGGTCCCGGCCGCCTGAACCAGGTCCTGCTCCATACGGAAAATCTGCTCCAACTGGAAGAGAAACCAGGGATCGATGGCGGTCATCTGGTAAATCGACTCGATGGACATGCCCGCCTGAAGGGCATAACGCAGGTAAAACAACCGCTGGGAGTTGGGGATGACCAGCTTCTGTTCGATCTCGTCCAGGGAGGGTGGCGCGCCATCCGCCTCGGGTCGATCCCTGCCGTCGGCACCGAAACCGAAGCGACCGATTTCCAGTGAGCGCAGGCCCTTTTGAAAGGCCTCTTTGAAGGTCCGGCCGATGGCCATGGTTTCACCCACCGACTTCATGGCGGTGGTCAGCAGATCCTGGGTTTCCGGAAATTTTTCGAACGTCCACCGGGGAATTTTAACCACGCAATAATCCAGGGTCGGCTCGAAGGAAGCCAGGGTCTCGCCGGTGATGTCATTGGGGATTTCGTCCAGGGTGTACCCCACGGCCAGCTTGGCGGCGATTTTGGCGATGGGAAAGCCCGTGGCCTTGGAGGCCAGGGCGCTGCTCCGCGACACCCGCGGGTTCATCTCCACGACGATCATATCCCCGTTTTGCGGATTGACGGCAAACTGGACATTGGAGCCGCCGGTATCCACCCCGATCTCGCGCATGATGGCCAGGGAGGCATCCCGCATGGCCTGGTACTCACGGTCCGAGAGGGTCTGGGCCGGGGCCACGGTGATGGAGTCTCCGGTGTGTACGCCCATGGGGTCAAAATTTTCGATGGAGCAGATGATCACCACGTTGTCGGCGTGATCCCGCATCACCTCCAGTTCGTACTCCTTCCACCCCAGCACCGACTCTTCCAGCATGACCTGATGGGTCAGACTGGCGTCCATCCCCGATTTGGCGATGTTTTCCAGATCCTCGGGATTGTAGGCCACGCCTCCGCCGGTGCCGCCCAAGGTATAGCTGGGCCGGATGATCAGCGGAAAGCCGATGTCGTCGGCAATGGTGCGGGCCGCTTCCATGGTGTTGGCGATGCCGCTGTGGGGAATGCGCAGGCCGATGCGGTGCATGGCTTCACGGAAGCGATCCCGGGATTCGGCTTTTTCAATGGCATCCAGCGAGGCACCGATGAGTTCCACGTTGAAGCGTTCCAGAACCCCTTGCCGGGCCACTTCCACGGCGGTGTTCAACCCGGTCTGCCCCCCCAGGGTGGGCAGCAGGGCATCGGGACGCTCCTTTTCGATGATCTTGGCCACGGCTTCCGCGGTGACCGGTTCGATGTAGGTGCGATCGGCCGTTTCCGGGTCGGTCATGATGGTGGCCGGGTTGGAATTCACCAGCACCACCTCGTAGCCCTCTTCTTTGAGGGCCTTGCAGGCCTGGGTGCCCGAGTAGTCGAACTCACAGGCCTGGCCGATGATGATGGGGCCGGCACCGATGATCAGGATTTTATGGATGTCCGTGCGTTTGGGCATATGATTAAGCGGTTTTCATCATGTCTCTAAACTGGTCGAACAGGTAGGCCGCGTCGTGCGGCCCCGGCGACGCCTCCGGGTGGTACTGGACTGAAAAGGCCGGCAGCCGGCGATGCCGGATGCCTTCCACGGTGTTGTCGTTCAGGTTGATATGGGTGACGTCGACGGCATCGGCGCCCAGGCTATCCATGTCCACGGCGAATCCATGATTCTGGGAGGTGATCTCCACCTTGCCGGTCGTCAGATTCTTGACCGGCTGATTGGTGCCGCGGTGACCGAATTTCAATTTGTAGGTACGCCCACCCAGAGCCAGGCCCAGGATCTGGTTGCCCAGACAGATGCCGAAGATGGGCAGCCGGCCCAGCAGGTCCTTGACCGTCTGGACGCCGTAGACGACCGGTTCCGGGTCGCCGGGACCATTGGAGAGAAAGAGGCCGTCCGGCGCCATGGCCATAATGGCCGATGCATCGGTTGCGGCCGGCACGACCATCACCTCGAACCCGACGCGTTCCAGGCATCGGGCAATATTGTACTTGAGGCCGAAATCAATGGCCACCACCGATGGGCGCGCCCCCCGGTGCTGCCAGATGCCGGCATTCAATGTCAAGTCGTCGGCCAGCGTTTCGGGCTTGCCGCCGTTCCAGCGGTAAGGCCGAGCGGTCGTAACTTCCCGGGCCAGGTCCATACCCACCATGCTGGCAATGGCATTGGCACGCCGTGTCAGGGATTCGGAATCCAGGTCAGAGGTGGAAACAATGGCGCGCATGGCGCCGCCATTGCGGATATGGCGGGTCAGGGCACGGGTATCCAGTCCCTCGATACCCAGCACACCCTGACCGGCAAGGTAGTCGGCAAGCGATTGCGTGGATCTGAAGTTGCTGGGAAACGGCTGGTACTCCTTGACCAGAAAAGCGGCCACCTGGATCCGTGCGGACTCCACATCTTCGTCGTTGACGCCGTAGTTGCCGATCAGCGGGTAGGTCATGGTGACCATCTGGCCGCTGTAGGACGGGTCGGTGAGCACCTCCTGATAACCGGTCATGCTGGTGTTGAACACCACCTCGCCACTGGCTTCCCCCGGACCGGTAAAGGATCGGCAGGGAAACGTGCGGCCATCTTCAAGTGCTAACAATGCTTGCATACGGTCTATTTTTTTCGCGGGTTGGACTCGCCGCTGTACCTAATATTGATAAAGCGGTCAACGTTCTGTGGTCAATTATCACATCTGATCGGCAAATCAACCCCCTAAAAAAGGCAGGCCCGCGGGCCTGCCTTATTCTGCCGACACAGGTGAAACCGGCATTAACCGATGGGGGTGTTTTCCACCAGATCCCAGATGCCACAGGGGCAGGCACCGGCACAAAATCCGCAGCCGATGCAGCGGTCCGGGTCCACCACATATTCGAAGGCGACGTCCCCCAGGGCTTCGCGGCTGATGGCCGCCTCCGGACACATGGCCACGCAGATGCCGCAGTCCCGGCAGGTGCCGCAGGAGGAGCACTGGGAACCGCACTGGTCCATATCCTCATACTGGACGATCCGGGGATCCAGATATTCCAGGGAAATGCGGTTGATGTCGATAACCATCTTTCGGTCCGCGCCGGGCCGCTTGCCGGCCAGGATCTCCGAGATGGTTTCGGCTGCTCGCCGCCCGGCACCAATGGCATCGGTAAGCAGTCCGGGCCGCACCGCGTCACCGATGGCATACACGTTGGGGTTGGATGTCTGGTAATCTTCGTTGACGGCCAGGAAGCCACGCTCCGTCGCCACGTCGCCCGGCAGAAAGTCGAGATCCGGCGCATCGCCGATGGAGACGACCACCGTGTCGGCGGGGATCAACTCCCCGGATTCCAGTTCCACGCCCTGGTCGGTGATCTGGCGGGTAAACACCGGCCAACGGAACATGGCGCCCGCCGCCTCGGCGTCTTCACGCTCCTTACCGAAGCTGGCCGGCTCCTGAACGTCCAGCAGGGTAATCTGCCTGGCGCCCAGGCGGGCCGCCTCGGTGGCCACGTCGCAGCCCACGTTGCCCGCACCGATAATCACCACCCGGTCGCCCGGTTTGGCCCGGTCGCGCTTGGCATCGGATAGAAAATCCATGGCCGTGATTAAACGTTCCTTGCCCGGAACGGGCAGGGTCCTCGCCTTTTGGGCACCGGCAGCCACGATCACAAAATCGTAATCGGCGATCAGTTGGGCCATATCGCGCTGGTTCAGCCGCTGATGGAGGTGAACATGGGGAATCGCCTCAGCCGCCCGTGCCAGTTCTTTGCCCACCACGTCGGCGGGAATTCGGCTGTTGGGGATCACCGACGCAATCTTGCCGCCCAGCGTGGGGGCGTTGTCGAACACCACCGCCTCATGGCCCAACCGCCGCAGCTGCCAGGCCGTGGAGATGCCGGCAGGACCGCCGCCGACCACGGCGATGCGTTTACCGGAAAGCGGCGGCAGCTCCGGCATCCTGGCCTTGATGCTGGCCCGGCCCAGTTGAGACACGTCTACCGGGGTCATAAAGGCCGACCCTTTGGTACAGGCGGTCATGCAGGGGTGGGGACACAGGTAGCCGCACACGGAGGCCGGAAAAGGGGTGAAGGCCAGCGCCAGGTCCACCGCCTCATCCACCCGCCCCTCACGCACCAGCCGCCAGCGCTCCTGCACCGGAATCCCTGACGGGCAGGTGGATTCACAGGGGGCCTTGAATTTTCGGTTTTCCCACACGGGAACGAAGCGCCGCAGGTCACCGTGGGTGATCAGCGGAATGGCGCTGCGGTCAAGGTCGGTGAGATCGCCGACGATGCCGCCTTTGCCCAGTTTGACATCCCAGACGTTTTTCCTGAAATCGGCCATGGAGCGCCTTTCGACGCCCTTCTTGTCCTGGGGCGACCGGGCGGCGATCAATTGCCATTCTTCACGGACACTCAGGCGCTCGAACAATTCCGATCGGTCGATGGCCGCCAGAAAGCGTTCAAGCCCGTCGGTCAGCCATTTCCAGGTGTCGCCATCGATGGGCATCATCTTGGCGTCGGCATGACTGAAGCCCTGATGCGGACCGCGAAACAGCACGCGACCGCCCACCATGCCCACCATGGGGCGGTGTCCCAATACATTTCCAGGATTCTGGGGCTCATGGCCGCAGATCACGGCCACGCCACCGGCCATGAATTCGGCAAAATAGTCCCCCGCAGACCCCAGCACCCAGAGCTGGGGCGGTTCAAAGCGGGGGTTGAACTTGGTCATGGTCATGCCCCGGGCGCCGATGTTGCCGGCAATGTATACCTGCCCCTGGGCCATCCCATTGGCCACGCCGTTGGACGCGTGACCGTACACGGTAATCGTCGCACCGGCGTTGAGCCAGCCCACATCGTCCGAGGCCGGCCCCAGCACTTCGATGAACGTACCCGGGTACCCCAGGGATCCCAGCCGCTGGCCGGCATGGCCGTCGATTGTGATATGCACGGGCTCGCCATCCGACCGCCAGAGCCGGCCGCCGATGCCGTGCTGGCCATAGGCGTGAATGACCAGCTGACGATGGCCCGCCTGCACGGCCTGTTGAATCTGTTCTTCGAGAACCCGTGAGTCCAGGCGCTCGCCGTCACGCTTTCCCAGTATATTAAACGGTTGTCTGTTTTCCGTCATCACATCTTCTCCGGCAAAAAATTACACCACATACTTGATATCAAGCCGCTGGGCGGCGTGGTAATCGCTGATGCCCAGGGCGTCCGACATGCCGATGGGCAGTGCCGTGGACCGGCCCAGCGGAGCCACAATTTTTTTCAGTTCCGTGTCAAAGGCCAGAAAAAGATCCACCACCCGTTCGGCCACCTGTTCCACATCCAGGCGACGGTAAAGGCGCGGATCCTGGGAGGTGATTCCCCGGGGACAACGGCCGATATTGCAAATGTTGCAGCGATCCGTCTCCGATCCCAGGCAGCCGGCGGCGGCCTGCATGATGTATTTCCCGGTCTGGACGCCGCTGGCCCCCAGCATGATCAGGGCGGCGGCATTGGCAGCCAGATTGCCACTTTTTCCAACGCCGCCCCCGGCAAAGATGGGGATCTCGTTCTGCATGCCCACTTGGACCAGGTTCAGGTAGCCGTCCCGGACGTTGGTGGCGATGGGGTGGCCCATGTGGTCCATGGAGACGTTGTAGGCGGCTCCGGTGCCTCCGTCCTCCCCATCGATGGCCAGACCGGCGGCATAGGGATTCCGGGTCAGGTTGTTGAGTACCGCCATGGCCGTAGATGTGGCTGAAATCTTAGGATATACCGGGACCCGGAAGCCCCAGGCCATGCACATGGATTGAATCATCTTGGCCACCGACTCTTCAATGGAGTATTGGGTCTGGTGGGTGGGCGGGCTGGGTAGGCTGACCCCCGCCGGCACACCGCGGATGGCGGCGATCAATCGATTGACTTTATGCCACATGAGCAAGCCCCCGTCACCGGGCTTGGCGCCCTGACCGTACTTGATCTCGATGGCGCAGGGATCTTCCACCATCTCGGGTATGGCGTGGATGATCTCGTCCCAGCCGAAATAACCGCTGGCGATCTGCAGGATCACGTATTTCAGAAAGGGGCTTCTGAGCAGGCGCGGCGGACAGCCGCCTTCACCGGTGCACATGCGCACGGGCATGCCCATTTCCTCATTGAGGTAGGCCACCCCCATCTGCAGCCCCTCCCACATATTGGGGGAAAGCGCGCCGAAGCTCATGCCGCCGATGATCAGGGGGTAGATCTCCCGAACCGGTGGGATCCATCCATTTTCCTTCACGAACTTCAGGTTCTGCTCCGGAGGCAGGATCCTGCCCAACAGAGTCCGCATTTCAAATTCGTGACGGCCGGCATCCAGGGCCGGGTCGGTGAGCATGGAGATGCGGATGAACTTGATCTGGTCCAGAATGCCACCGGGTGCGTTGCGCCGGCCGCCGCGACTGCGGGGCTGGCCGCCGCGGTTGATATGGTACCGCAGCTTGTCCGCTTCGTCGGACCGCATGGGGAAAATGGCGTCGTTGGGGCACACCAGACTGCAGGTGGCGCAACCCACACAGGCATAAGCCGGGTCAGTCTTCTGACGGATGCCGTGGTATACCTCGAAACTGCTGGCTGGATTCCCCTGGGGCGCCAAGGAAACCTCGACGTGCCGCTTGCGGAACACGCCCAGTTGGATGGCATTCACCGGGCATACCGCCGTGCAACGGCCGCACAGGGTGCACTTGTCTTTGTGCCAGAGGATCTGCCAGGGCAGATCCTTTACGCTCAGTGTAGAAGGGCTAATGGTTGCGTTTGGCTGCATATTGAAACCTCCTGGCGCGCCGGTCCGACAACGACCGTGTCCAGATGCATGGGTTGAAAGTCTTTGCTCTTGTCCCGATCGGGAACCGCGAAGTCCAGGCCGCAGATTTCAGAAGAGAAGGCGTATCGACCGGGCCGGCCGCCCACCACGCCGGGGCGCAGTTTCTTGCGGTCCTGGACCATGAAGAGACTATGGTCCGGCAGACATCCGATCACACAGTTGGGCCCGTCGATGATCAAACGACGGCACGACTGCTTGAGTTGGGTCAACAGGTCGGCGTTGGGGTGGTTCGCGATGTCGGCATCCTGCAGCGGCGTAATCACATGTTTGTAAGCCGAAATATCCAGTCCCAGCCGCGTCTGGGTGTAGTGAAGGATGTGGGTGAAAACCTCAGAGTCGCTCTGGTAGCCCGAGTACCCGGGAAAGTGGCGCGACAGCAGAAACTCCCGGATAGGGGTGAATGCCGTGCATTCACCGTTGGTCATGGAGGCATAGCCCTGGATGAAAAACGGGTGGCAGGCATACAGGTTGATGGCATAGTTGGTGTTCTGCCGGCCCTGGGCCATAATGACCCGGGCGTGCAGCTCCTTGCGGTCCAGCTTCAGGTAGTTGGCCACCTGGAGCGGGTCGCCGATCTCTTTGAGCATGATCACGTCCGGCCAGAAGGAGAAAACGATCATATCATGCTTCTCCTCGCCCATGGCCCGCAGCCGGAGGCGAATCTCCAACAGCTTTTCATAAAGCGCCGCCTGGGTATAGTCATCCCACTCTTCGGGGTATTCATAGGCGCGAATCAGGTAGATGTCCCGCTTGGGGACACCGGGGGGCGGGTTTTTGGGGACCTTGATGGTAATCTTGTATTTGGTCATGAACCCGACATCCATCATGAAGGTATCCAGACGCCGCAGTCCCGCTTCGCTGAATATTCCGGACAGGATGGGTGCGTCCTTGATTTCCTCGAAGGGTCCTCCAAGGTCACGCAGAAACAAACCGACACCGGATCCATCGTGGCCCTCCCGCATGACGTCCATGGCTTCCAGGGCGATCATGGGAGAGACGGGGGTCTCACTGGTCATGGCAAACAGTCGGCACATGGTTGATACACTCCTTTGGCTGCCGTGGTAAAAAAGGCCGCCATTGACCTGTCAATGACGGACCGGGATGGAACGAAACAGCAAGTTGTATACCACAATATAAAACTCACTGAAATCCAATTGCATATTAACCTGGCGAATCGGGTACATCAATGCCGGTAAGGCAATTTTTTACATTACTGCAATTTAATTTAGCGTCAAATGACAATATTGTAAATTCTAGGACCGCCCTCCAGAGGGAATCGTAACCTATCGAAAAAATACTGATCTTGGCAAATTTTGGGAAAGCTGCTACCTTTCATGCAAGCTTGGCGAAACAGTTATTTATATCTCAATTAATTCGTGCTTGAGATTTTGACATTGTAATTTGAAGTTTATTTGAGATTTGTTTTTTGTAGTTTGTAATTTAAGATTCGGTGCATGCAATGTGTTGTTTCCGGTTTATCCGAAATAGGATATCTCCCATACCATGAACACCCCCCCCACCGAATTCCTGGACCGACATCAAAAGGAACAATGGCTTATTTTCTGTCAAGAAGCCCGGGCCACCGGCAAGGCTTTTTCCCCCGCCTCGGCCGGTGCAAAGGCTCTGGCGACAGCCTTTAACTTCAGTGAATTCGTTTCCACCAGCTGCATTCGTCACCCGCAAGTGGCCTTGGATCTGATCGACAGCGACGATCTGTTCGAACCGTATGACGACGGCCACATGGCCGGCCGCCTGGCGCCGCTGCTCCTGCCGGTGAAAAAAGCAGCTCCGGACATTCCCATGGACGGCCTGCTGACATTGCTGAAAACCGCCCTGCGTAAATTCCGGCGGCAGGAGATGGTACGCATCGCCGTAAGGGATCTGGCCGGCATCTGCGACCTGGACGACACCATGGCCGATCTTTCCGCCCTGGCCGCGGCGGCCATTGATGGAGCCCTGGGTTTGCTGTTTGACCGCATGTGCGCAACCGACGGTGTTCCCGAGGACGACGACGGGAACGGCCAAGGATTAGTCGTTATCGGCATGGGAAAACTGGGTGCCGGTGAACTCAATTTCTCGTCCGATGTGGATCTGATTTTCACCTTCCCGGCCAGCGGTGAAACCCGGGGCGGCCAACGTCCCCTGTCCAACGAGGTTTTTTTTACCCGGCTGTGTCGATACCTGATCCAGGCCATCGGTGAAAACACCGCCGACGGCTTTGTCTTCAGGGTGGATACCCGACTGCGGCCCTACGGCGACGGCGGCCCGCTGGTCATGACGTTTGACCATATGGAAGACTATTACCAGTTCCAGGGCCGTGAGTGGGAGCGCTACGCCCTGATCAAGGCCGACGTGGTAGCCGGAGACCAGGATGCCGGCCAAAAGCTGCTCCGACGCCTGCGGCCGTTCATCTATCGGCGGTACCTCGATTTCGGCGTGTTTGAGTCGTTGAGGGAGATGAAGCAAAAGATCACCGCCGAGGTTCGCAGAAAGAAACTTCACGACAACATCAAGCTGGGCAGCGGCGGCATTCGGGAAATCGAGTTTTTTGGACAGATGTTCCAGTTGATCCGGGGCGGTGTTCTGCCGGCGCTCCAGCAACCGGCAATCCAGACCGTGCTGGACACGCTGGGCAAAGAGGGGTTTGTGCCGCAGCCAGTTTGTCGGGAACTCACCCACGCGTACCGCTTTTTCAGAAAAACCGAACACCGTCTCCAGGAGACCCACGACCAGCAGACCCATGCGCTGCCGTCGGACCCGCTCGCCCGGTTGCGGCTGGCCCGGTCCATGGGATTCGACACGTGGGGTAGCTACGTGCAGGTCCTGGATGGCCATCGCGAGCGGGTTCGCTCGCATTTCGACGGCCTGTTGGAACCCGAGGCCAAAGCGACCAGCGACGGAGGTGCCAGCCAGGCGGCAACGGATATGGCCGATGCCTGGTCCTTTTCCATGACAACGGGTGAGCGCCGACGGCTCCTCGAAACGGCAGGCTTTAAGGCTAGTGATGCCGCCGCCACCCTTCTGGAAAACTTTAAATCCGAACCGGCCACCCGATCCCTGAGCAGCTCGGGGAAGCGTCGCTTAGACCGCCTGATCCCGCGGGTATTGAAGGCAGCCGGTGGCTGTGACGACCCCGAGACCGTCTTGGATCGCGTTCTGCAGCTGCTCAGGAGCATTCAACAACGGATCAGCTACCTCTCCCTGCTCCTCGAATACCCCGACGCGCTGACCCATCTGATTCGACTGGTCAGCGCCAGCCCGTGGATCGCCGCTTTCTTGAGCCGCCACCCGGTGGTGCTGGATGAACTGTTGGATTCACGCACCCTGTACGCCCCCCCCGGGCCCGATGCCCTGCGCAACAACCTTGCACGTCAGCTGGCCACCGTGCCGGATGACGATCCGGAGTACCAGATAGAGGCCTTGTGCATCTTCCGCCAGATCAACACCCTGAGAGTGGCGGCGTCGGACATCACCAATGTGCTGCCATTGATGAAGGTCAGCGATCATCTCTCCTGGATTGCCGAAACGATCCTCGACAAGGTGGTGGAGATCTCCTGGAACCATCTGGTTGAAAAACATGGCCGCCCGTCATGCACCCTGAAGGGCCAGGCCTGCGAACGGGGGTTTGCCGTCATCGGTTACGGCAAACTGGGGGGGATCGAGCTGGGATACGGATCGGACCTGGATCTGGTCTTTCTCCACGCGGCCGACCCTGGTGAAACCGTCGGCGGCAAGCGTCCGATCGACAACGCCCACTTTTTTTCCCGCCTGGGTCAACGGGTGGTTCATATGCTTTCAACCCACACGGCCGCCGGCAGCCTTTACGAGATCGATATGCGACTGAGGCCCAACGGCGCTTCGGGGCTGTTGGTCAGCCATGTAAACGGATTCAACGCCTACCAGATGAACGAGGCGTGGACCTGGGAGCACCAGGCCCTGATCCGGGCCCGTCCCATCACCGGGGACGGTGTGCTCAAAGCGGCCTTTTCCAGCATTCGGCGCCAGGTGCTCTGCCTGAACCGGGAACCGAAAAAACTGAAGGCATCCGTACGGGAAATGCGTGAACGCATGCGCGAAAACCGCCTGTCGGCCGGACCGGACCAGTTCGACATCAAAGAGGACATCGGTGCGATGGTGGATATCGAGTTTTTGGTCCAGCACCTGGTATTGCAGCACGCAGCCAACCATCCGGAAATCTGCCGCTGGACAGACAATGTTCGCCTGCTGCAGGCACTGGCCGAAACCGGTATCGTTGACGGGGTGACGGCCTACCGGCTCCGGCAGGCCTACCTGATTTTCAGGGCTGTGGTTCACCGGCTCAATCTGCAGGAGCGCTCCCCCCTGGTCGATTGCCATCGGTTCGAGCACCTGAGGGATCTGGTTCGGCGCTTCTGGCAGCAGACGTTAGATTAAAAAAAGGCCTTTGCCATGCAAGACAGGTCCCGTGATCCGTTGTTGCCCTTCAACTTGAGGCTGGTGTTTCGCCGGGGCTTGGGTCGGCAGCTGCTGTTTTTTTGTTTGGGCCTTTCCATGGTACCCATGGCCCTGGTTGGATGGATCAGCTACCAAACAGCCTACCCACGCCTGGAGCAGGAAGTCCACCAGAACATCCGCATCACCGCCGAATTGAAAAGCCACCAGCTTCAACTGTTTTTCGATGACCGGCTGGCTGACGCCGACAAGCAGGGTCGTGAAGGCACCACGGTGTCTTTTTTCAACACCCTGGTCAGGAAATATGCAGCGGCTGAAACAACGGTCTCCGAATTTGTACGCAGTGTCCCATGGGCCATGGCTGCCTCCGCCTACGGATCCGACATGGAACTGCATGCCAACCTCCATGGCTACAGTGATATTCTGATGATCGATCCAGCCGGGAATATTCTGTTCTCCAGCGCCAGGCAGAAAGACCTGGCGGAAAACCTGAATCAGGGTGGATTGGCAAAAACCCGCTTTGCCGACGCCTTTCGCAGAACCCTTGAATCAGGGAATCCCGGATTTGCCGGTTTTGAACGCTATTCCCCGGCCGGCGAAATCGAAACGGCCTTCGTGACCGCCCCCATTCGCGGTGAAGACAGCCAGTCCACTGGGGTTATCGCTTTTAAAATTCCCCTCGGCACCATCCATCAGATGCTGGAGGCATCCGCGGAAATCGGGACGGATTCGCAGCTGTATCTGGTGGATTCCGACCTGACACTGCTGGCCGGCACCACCCGATCGCCGCATCTTAACAGCGGTGCCAGGATAGAGACCGCGCAAACACGGTTATGGCGGGAAAACCTAACCGGTAAAGGCTCCCAGACGTCCCTGGAAGAACCTTTTGCTTATGCAAGGACCGGGCGGCAATCCGGTCATCGGCACCTACGCACAGATACGCCTGGGCGATACCCCTTATGCCTTGATTGTGGAAATTGAAACGGCGGCAGCGTTTGCTGCCATCCATCCGCTGCGGGCGGTAATCTTCACCATCTTGATCCTGACGGGCGTGGTGGCACTGGTGGCTTCCGCGATCTTGGCACGAACGATCGTTGAACCGGTGCGCGATCTTTACCGACAGACATCGATGGTAGCACAAGGTCGCTTTGACCATGACATGCATGTCACCGCTAACCATGAGATCGGAGAACTGGCAGCATCCTTCAACAGCATGATCCACCATCTCAAAACACAAAACAACACCCGGTCGCGGTTCATATCCGGCCTGGCCAACCTGCACCGGTTGGTCGGCGATGGACAGGAGCTGGGGGAGCTGTCTCTCAATTCGCTCGAATTTCTTTCCGACTTTCTCGATCTGGGTCAGGCAGACTTTTTTATCATGGATGACGCCGGCGAGCTGAAATGCATCAGCCGGTTCCCAGGCCATCCCAATGGTGAGCGGCAACCGGTTTTCGACCCGAAAGAGGGGCGGGTCGGTCAGGCGGCCCAAGTGGAAACCCTCGCGATGTTTCACAGGGAGGCGATCAGCGGCTTGGTGTCGCCTGTTTCCACGCCTGACCTGGCCAATCTGATCGCGGCTCCCTTGATGTGGCGGCAAACCGCCATAGGGGTTCTGGAGCTGTCGAAAACAGGCGTATTCAGCCGATATGATTATCATTTCGTAGAAGCGGCGTCGACGGTCATTGCCGTTGCCGTCGACGCCGCATCAACCCGGCAGCAGGAGGAGGCACTGCTGGAACGGACCCGGAAACAGGCTCAGCGATTGAAGGCGCGTGAAGCATCGCTCGAAGAAAGCACACGCCAACTGCAGGTGCAGCGCCGGGCTTTTCAAACGTCCGAGGAGAAGCTTCAACTCAAACAGATGGAGTTGGAAGCCGCCAATGCACAGATGGTGAAAAACGCTGCCGATCTCGAAGCTCACATGGCCATCCTGGAAACACAGAAATTGGACATGGAGAGACAAAATACCGAGTTGGAAAAAGCCCACCTGGAACTGGCGGAAAAAGCCCGGCAGCTTGAGATTTCAGGCCGCTACAAAACGGAGTTCATGGCCAACATGTCCCATGAACTCCGAACCCCGCTCAACAGCATCCTGCTGCTTTCCCGGCTGCTTCTGGAGAATAAGGAAAAAAACTTGACCACCCGGCAGTCCGAGTTCGCCCACACCATCCATTCGGCGGGAGAAGACCTGCTGAACCTGATCAACGAAATTCTGGATCTGGCCAAAGTGGAATCGGGGAAAATGGAGGTGGCGCTTCAAGCGGTACGGGTCCAATCCATTGCCGACGCCATTCAGGTAAGCTTTGCGCCCCTGGCCGAGCAGCGCGGTATCCGGTTTGCCATCCATGTGGCACCGAACGTGCCGGAACGACTGATCACCGACCGCAAGCGCGTCGAACAGATCGTCAAAAATTTTCTCTCCAATGCCTTCAAGTTCACCGCCAGGGGAACCATCCGCCTGGAAATCACGGTTTCCCGCGAACGGGTCATCTGTCGGGGTGCCGACGACACGGGTGACCATGGCTGTCTGGCCATCAGTGTTGTGGACACGGGAATCGGCATTCCAGCGGCCAAGCAACAGATGGTGTTTGAGGCTTTCCAGCAGGTAGACGGCTCCACCCGGCGCAAGTATGGCGGCACCGGATTGGGCCTTTCCATTTCACGGGAACTGGCCCGAATGCTGGGCGGTATCATTACGCTCGAGAGCGAAGATGACCAGGGCAGCCGGTTTACGCTTCACCTGCCCATCATCCCGCTGCCCGAGAATGAACCGGCGATGATCCGCAGCGATACTTTCGAGCGAACCGCCACCCGGGCAGCTGCGTCGCCGTTCTCGGCGGATGAGACCGAAGCGATCCCGGGAGTGGATCCGGTTCCGGATGATCGCAATCGGCTGACACCCGGAGACAGATGTATTCTCATCATCGACTCAGATCCAGGTACGACCGAACCCATCAAGGCATATGCTCACCAAAATGGCTATAAAGTACTGGTGGCCGAGCAATTCCAGACCGGCCTTCATTTTGCCGATTACTATCTCCCTGCCGCCATTTTCGTAAACCTGGGGCTGACCGATGCGAACGGCTGGACGATGGTTCACCGAATCAAAGCCAACCCCAGTAGCCGGCACATCCCCGTTTTCACTTTCTCTTTGCAGGCAGATGACTTCGACGCAGCGGTTCACGGGGCAGCAGGCCATGTGATCGAACCGGTCACGGCCCGTCACCTGGAAGCTTCATTTCAGCGGATCGACCATCTGCAATCGACCGAAGATCGAACGATCCTCGTGGTCGCCCCGGATTCGGACGCCATTGCCCAGATCACCGACGCTGTCGGCGGCAAAACGATCCGCATCATGGCGGCAGCCACTGCTGTCGAGGCAAAAACGGTCCTGAAAACAAAAGTCGTCCATGCCGTGATCGTACATCCAGCCTTGAGTGCCGCCGAACTGCGCAGTTTTTTAACCAGCCTGCAACACGATCCAATGCCGGTGTTTCTGTACCCGGGGACGTCACTGGACATCCAGCCTGCTGGCGCTGTCGACCCATTTTCGGCTGTGGTGAACCTCAAGGCAATCGACGCGCCGGAGCAGCTGCTGCTGGCGCTGGTTTCGCGTCTTCACCTGCTGCCTGCAGCACTGGACGAGCCCCATCGCGAGCGGCTGCTGGCCGTGGACAACCGCCTTCCCGGGTTAAAGGGTCGCAAAGTACTTCTGGTAGATGACGACATGCGAACGGTATTTGCCGTATCCAATGTTCTGGAGGACCAGGGAGCCGAAGTGTTCACCGGAAAATCGGGCAAGGAAAGTCTTGACAAACTGGACCGGTTTCCGGACATTGATCTCGTTCTAATGGATGTCATGATATCCGAAGTGGACGGTTACCAGGCCATTCGGGAGATTCGAAACCGGGATCGCTACAAAACCCTTCCCATTGTCGCCCTGACGGCAAAAGCCATGCAGGGAGACCGGGCCAAGTGCATCGAAGCCGGCGCCGACGATTACCTGGCCAAACCGGTGAACCTGGATAAACTGACGTCCATGCTTAAAATCTGGATAACCCCGCAAACCACCGATCCGGAGCGCATCGGTGCATCGTCCTCCATTGATTGAACCCACGGGACGCGACCATGTCATCAGATGAAAAGATAAAAATCCTGGTTGTGGACGACCGGCCCGAGAATCTAATGGCCATCGAAGGCGTCCTTGAGCGACCGGAGCTGTCCATCATTACCGCCACCTCCGGAAACGAAGCCCTAGGACTGGTTTTGGAACACACCTTCGCCCTGATTCTCCTGGATGTCCAGATGCCGGGCATGGACGGCTTTGAGGTGGCTGAACTGATGCGGGGCAGCGAAAAAAGCCGCCATATCCCCATTATTTTCCTCACGGCCATCAGCAAAGACGACACCCACGTCTTTACCGGCTACGAGAAAGGTGCGGTGGACTACCTGTTCAAGCCACTGGACCCGCTCATCCTCAGAAGCAAGGTCAATGTCTTTGTCGAATTGTTTCAACAGCGAATAAAGCTTCAGCAGAGCAATTTGGCGTTGAGCCGTGCGGTGGCGGAACTGGAAGCCGTCAACCTTCAGATCCGTGAGCAGCAAAAATCGGTGATCGAGGAGGAGCGCCTGAAAGTTCTGCTTCAGATGGCCGGTGCCACGGCTCACGAACTGAACCAGCCGTTGATGATTCTGATGGGAAATGTCCAGCTGATGGAAATGGATGGCAACATCCCGGCCCACTTGGCCGGCCGGGTGAGTAAAATTACCGAAGCCGCCAACCGGATTTCCGACACGGTCAAGAAGATTCAGACCCTCCGCCACGACCAACCCAAAACCTACGCCGGCGGGAAAACCATCCTCAACCTGGACCAGCATGTCTCTATCCTGGCCATTGAGGAAAAAGACAATGATTTCAAAAAAGTCAGAAAGATCCTGCGGGATCACCATCAACTTACACTGACCCGGGTAAAATCCATCCGCGAGGCATTCGGCCGTCTGGACAAGGATAGGTTCGATCTCATCTTTCTGGATTACCTGCTCCCCGACGGCACCGGCCTGGACTTTCTTGAAGCCATCAACAACAAGGGGATGGAGACACCGGTGGTGGTTATTACCGGCCAGGGAGACGAGCTGATCGCCTCTCGGATCATCCAGGCCGGTGCCTACGACTATCTCCCCAAGGCCAAGGTGAGCGGCAAGGCGCTGCTGCGTATCATTTCCAATGCCCTGGAAAAGGCCGGATTGAAGCGGGAGATGCGCATGGCTCAGGAGAAGCTGGCAGAGATGTCCGTGCGCGATGAATTGACCGGCATGTTCAACCGGCGCTATTTTCGGGAAGCACTGGAACGGGAAATCTCCGGTGCGCAACGCTACGGTCACGGGCTGGCGCTGTGCATGATCGATCTGGACCATTTCAAACGGGTCAATGATAACCACGGACATCTGTGCGGGGACCGCGTCCTCCAGGAGTTCGGGCGGTTGCTGAATGACAGCATCCGCAAATATGATGTGGGCTGTCGCTACGGCGGCGAGGAGTTTGCCGTCATTCTCCCGGACACCTCGCTGGATAAGGCGTCAGCCCTGTGCGAGCGGTTTCGGGAGCGGGTGAAGGCGCACGAATTCACCTACGAGGCGCTGACCCTTCACATCACCGCCAGCGTGGGTGTCGCTGCCCGGCCCGCCGGCGGTATTATCACCGGCAGGCAGCTGGTGGACCAGGCTGACAAAGCCTTGTACCAGGCCAAAAGCCAGGGGAGGAATCAGGTCGTTGCCATTTAGCCATCGGGTTGAAAAACGGGGGCGAAAGCGCTTATTCGACATCCAACGCATCCGGCGGAACCCATGCAAAAATGAAAACGCCGGGGCGTCTTCAACAGATGCACCCGGCGTTTTCTTGTCACGCTTATATCGATCGCTCAGGACGGATCAACCATCACGATTTCCTGGCGCCGGCATACCCGATGCCTTTGAGGGCCTCTTCCATTTCACCCAGGATGGTCGGGTCATCGATGGTGGCCGGCACATTGTATTCCTTGTTGTCGGCAATCTTCTGGATCGTGCCGCGCAGGATCTTGCCCGAACGCGTCTTGGGCAGCCGCTTGACCACCGTGGCCGTCTTGAAGGCCGCCACCGGGCCGATGCGCTCGCGCACCATCTGGACCACCTCTTTGACGATCTCGCCTTCGGCCTTGGTCACCCCGGCCTTGAGCACCACAAAACCCACCGGCACCTGGCCCTTGAGGTCGTCATCCACGCCCAGCACCGCACACTCGGCCACGTCCGGATGGTCCGAAAGCACCTCCTCCATGGCCCCCGTGGAGAGCCGGTGACCGGCCACGTTGATGATGTCGTCGGTGCGGCTCATGATGTAGGCGTAGCCCTCCGCATCGATGTACCCCGCGTCGGCGGTCTTGTAGTAGCCGGGGAACTCTTCCAGGTAGGACTCCACGTAGCGCGCATCGTTCTGCCACAGCGTCGGCAGCGTGCCCGGGGGCAGCGGCAGCTTGACCACCAGGGCGCCGATCTCGCCCGGCGCCACCTGCTTGTTGTTCTCGTCCACGACCTGCAGGTTCCATCCCGGCGCCGGCTTGGTGGGTGAGCCCTCCTTGACCGGAAAGACGTGCAGGCCCATGCAGTTGGCGCAGATGGCCCATCCCGTTTCCGTCTGCCACCAGTGATCCACCACCGGCACCTTCAGGGCCTCTTCGGCCCAGTGCAGGGTGTTCGGATCCAGGCGCTCACCGGCCAGGAACAGGGTCTTGAAGTGGGACAGGTCGTACTTTTTCATCAGTTCGGCCTTGGGATCCTCGCGCTTGATCGCCCGAAAGGCTGTCGGTGCGGTGAACATGGCCTTGACCTTGTGCTCGCCGATCACCCGCCAGAACACACCGGCATCCGGCGTACCCACCGGCTTGCCTTCGAACAGGATCGTCGTGCAGCCCTTGAACAGCGGGCCGTAGACGATGTAGCTGTGACCCACCACCCAGCCCACGTCAGAAGCCGCCCAGTAGACATCCCCCGCATCCACATTGTAAATGTTCTTCATGGTCCATTTCAGCGCCACCACATGGCCGCCGTTGTCGCGAACGACGCCTTTTGGCTGGCCCGTGGTGCCCGAGGTGTAAAGGATGTAGAGCGGATCCGTCGCCGCCACCGGCACGCACTCTGCCGGCGCCGCCGCGGACATGGCCTCCACCCAGTCCACGTCCCGGCCGGCGATCATGGACGCCTTTTCCATGGGCCGCTGAAGGATGATGCACTTGCCCGGCTTGCTGGTGCTCATGTCGATGGCCCTGTCCAACAAGGGCTTGTAGGCGATGACCTTCTTCACCTCGATGCCGCATGAGGCCGTCACGATCACCTTGGGCTTGGCATCGTTGATGCGCGTGGCCAGCTCCTTGGCCGCAAATCCACCGAAAACCACCGAGTGCACCGCACCGATGCGGGCGCAGGCCAGCATGGCCATGGCCGCTTCGGCGATCATGGGCATGTAGATCAGCACCCGGTCGCCTTTTTCTACCCCCTGGGCTTTTAGTACGCCGGCAAAACGGGCCACTTCGTCGCGAAGCTGGCTGTAGGTGTATTTCTTGATCGTGTCGGTGACCGGGCTGTCGTAGATCAGGGCCAGCTGGTCGCCCCGCCCCTGGTCGATGTGATGGTCCAGGGCATTGTAACAGGTATTGATCTGGCCCCCTGTGAACCAGCGGTAAAAGGGCTTGTTGCTGTCGTCAAGCACCTTGTCCCAGCGCTTGTACCAGTGGCAGTCCTCCGCCGCCTTCGCCCAGAATCCGTTCGGATCGTTGATCGACTGTTCAAATGCAGCTTGATAGGGATTGGTCATGTGGCCTCCTTTTGCCGTTGGTTAAAATATAGAAGGGAAACACCGTTGCATGGTGACTGTGATATCCTGGATCCATCGGCTCCGGTATTTCTCCGGATGACGCGGTTTCGGGGATAACCGCCTGTGGTCGTTCGGCAGCCTTTCAGTGGTCGACAGGTCAAACCGCCAGAAAAGAATAGAGAAAAAGAACGATTAATGTCAAGCATAAAAGATGAATTTCATACAGTATGTGAATGATTGAGATGATGCATCCCCTGTGTTGACCCGTGTGGGCTTTTCAGATATCGTTTCACAGGTGTTTGCATGTCTTTGGATCGAC
>CAVPJR010000020.1:0-120771 GCA_963705435.1 uncultured delta proteobacterium
TGGCCCTGGCGACGGTGGCAGATGTGCCGTTCCAAGCCGGTGTGTCAGGGGCCGTTTCAGGCCGGCGGCGCGGGCGTCGGGCGCAGGCCGGCCGATGCGGCTGCCGGCTGCCGTGGGATAGTAGACGATGTTTCCCGGCCGGGGTGACCGGGCCGGGCGGATGGGTCGGCGATAGATGCCCGTGCTCTTCACGCCGATGCAAAAGAGGCCGTCAAAGCGCGGGTCCCGGGCCAGCCTGGCACGATCACAGACAGCACGGTCTAAAAGAGTATTCATCTTTAGCACTTAGTCATGGTGGCGGAATTCCGGCATTGTCCTAAAAACCATTTCCCTTTATGTGTTGCGCCATCTTCGGATGTTTTTAGCCGGCTGACAAGTCGTTTTCGGACGTGTTATTTAAAAAGAGGAGGCAAGGCTCATATTGTATGTTGCGGCAAGGGGGTGTTCTCATTTGAACCGGCGCTCTCGAATCAGCTTGTCCTTGTCGGTACTCACCGTGTCTGCGGGTATACTCTTCTCGCTCCTCTTCCCTGCAGGTGGAGATTCCCAGTGCGGCAGTGAGGGGACACCAGGCAATCACGGCCGTTAGGAAAACAGCGGCGCCCGTCACATAAAAGCCTTTCCACCAGCCGGCGCCAAGGGCTATGAACGCCAGACTGGCGACGATGCGGATGATCCGGTCGGTCTTGCCTACATTGCATTTCATGGACGGCTCCTTCCTTTTTTCGATTCCCCGTTCGCTCGCCAACCCCGCCGCAAGGGACGGGCCGAGCGCTGGCTATCGCGGTTTGCCTGCCACGCATACAAAGCAAGAAAAATACCAATTCAGTGGTAAAAAATTACATATATTAACGAGATGGTTATGAAGTAATTCGGACCGGTCTACCGCCCCGGGTGTCAGCCTTTTTTACCGGGTGATAAGAAGGGATGCGCAGACATGGCCCCAGATCGACAACAAAATTTACAAACCGCGTGATTTGCGCTACACTTTTTTAGTTGAACCCTCCCCGCCTCCCCGATGAGCGGGATCTCTGCTTCGCTCCGACAAGCGGCGAGGAATGCGCTGGCTATCGCGGTTCAACCCAAAGAGACTGGGCCTGTGGGCCAGGTTTGCTGCTCATCCACCGGTGCCATGTTACCTGCCCGTTCAAAGGATCGCCAATGTCCCGATTCACTCGAAAATCGTCAAAAAAGGCCGGAAGTTCTCCCGGAACCCTGGTCCACGTGGGAGAAAAAAAAACGGACGACATCCGTCTTTCCATGCTGCACTATGACGCGGAAACGCTGCTGGAGAGATCCTTGGACCGGGTTGAAGCGGCGTTGCCCAGTCTGAAGCCCGCGACCACCACCTGGATCAATATCGACGGCATTCACGACATCGCCGTCATGGAGCATATCGGCAGGCATTTCGGCCTTCATCCGCTGACTCTGGAAGATGTGCTGAACACCTCCCAACGGCCCAAAGCCGAGGCCTTCGACGACTATCTCTTTGTCGTGATGAAAATGCTCCACCATGATGCAAAAAAAAATCTTATCGCTTCGGAGCAGATCAGCCTGATTCTGAAAAAAAATGTCCTGCTCTCTTTCCAAGAGTCAACCGGCGATGTGTTCGAGCCGGTCAGGGAGCGGATCAGGAAAGGCAAAGGACGGATCCGCACCGGTGGCAGCGATTATTTGGCATACGCGCTCATCGATGCCATTGTAGACAACTATTTTGTAATTCTGGAAAAACTGGGTGAGCGGCTGGAAATTCTGGAAGAGGCCATTGACGACCATCCCGATGCCGGGATTTTAGCAGATATTCACCACATCAGGCGGGAGTTGATCTACCTGAGAAAGCAGGTTTGGCCACTGCGGGAGATTATCGCGCATTTCCTCAAAGACGACGTTGATTTCATTGGTGCAGCCACCCGTCTTTTCATGCGTGACGTTTACGATCACACCATCCAGACCATCGATACCATCGAGTCCTTCCGCGATATCCTGTCCGGCATGCAGGATCTTTACCTGTCCATCATCAGCAACCGCATGAACGAGGTGATGAAGGTGCTTACCATCATTGCCACCATCTTCATCCCCATCACCTTCGTCGCCGGTATCTACGGCATGAACTTTACCCACATGCCCGAGCTGACCTGGCGCTGGGGCTATCTGTTTGTGTGGATCATCATCCTGATTATTATCGCAGGCATGCTTGTCTTTTTCAGGCGCAAGAAGTGGTTGTGAACCGCAATAGCGAGCGCGGTCCCCGTCGGTTGCGGCGGAGAATTGTCAATGGCGTCTCGAAGGAAAAAAATGGCCTTCCGGTTAACACGGAAGGCCATTTAAAAATTGGAAAACGAAGCGTTAGACCACAGTCACGTTAGCTGCGGCAGGTCCCTTGGGACCCTGCTCGATTTCAAAGCTAACCCGGTCTCCTTCGCTGAGAGATCTGAACCCACTGGAATTGATTGCCGAATGGTGAACAAATACATCCGGACCGTCTTCCTGCTCGATGAAACCAAACCCCTTGCTGTCATTGAACCACTTCACGATACCATTTGCCATGCTAACATCCTCCTACGAATAAAAAAAAATTAATCATTGCTTCAAACTTCAGGTGCCACTTAGACAAATGGATCAACCCCTGAGAAAGAAACCGGACCGCCAACACCGGCAGTCCTTTATGACTTTCAAACCATATCATGCATAACGATAAATGCAAGTCTAATATTACGAATGTGTAAAAAGTGTCCAATCGGTATTATTTCTTGGTCCGCTTCGGCCGGTAATAATGGGTGGCCGTGCCGTGAAAGATGTCGGCAGCCTCCTTGAACGTTTCGGACAGGGTGGGATGGGGATGAATCGTCAACCCCACATCGGTGGCATTGGCGCCCATCTCCAGCGCCAGGGTTGCCTCGGCGATCAACTCCCCGGCGCCGGGTCCCACGATACCTGCACCCAGCAGGCGCTCGGTGTCCGGATCGATGATCAGCTTGGTGAGCCCGTCACTGCGGCCCAAGGTAACGGCGCGGCCAGATGCCGCCCAGGGAAACCGGGTCACTGCGACAGCCAGCCCGTTGGCTTTGGCAGCCCCTTCGGTGAGGCCTGTCCAGGCGATCTCCGGGTCGGTGAAGACCACTGCCGGGATGGCTGCGGGATCAGCGATCACATTTTTTCCAGCGATGTTTTCCACGGCGATTCGTGCTTCGTAGGCGGCCTTGTGGGCCAGCATGGGCTGCCCGGCCACGTCGCCGATGGCAAAGACCGCTGCCGCTGTGGTCCGGCAGCGGTTGTCCGTTTGGACAAACCCGTTTTCATCCAGCGACACCCCTGCTTTTTCCAAGGCAAGGCCGGCGACGTTGGGCCGGCGGCCCACCGCCACGAGCACCCGCTGGAACAGTTGGGTTCGGGGCGTTTCATCCTGCCCCTGGAAGGTCACCTTGACGCCGTTTTTCTGGATTTTGGCCGCTGCCACCGTGGTGTTCAGCAGGATCGCTTTGAACCGGTCGGTCAGGTTCTTGGTAAGGAAGCGCACCAAATCGCGGTCGGCACCGGCCAGCAGGTGGGGCAGCATCTCCACAACCGTCACTTCCGACCCTAAAGCCGCATACACGCTTCCCAACTCCAAGCCGATGTAGCCACCGCCCACCACCAGCAGCGTCGTGGGCACCGATTCCAGATCCAGGGCTTTTTTCGAGTTCCAGATGTGGTCGTCGTTGGTTGGAAACATCGAAATTTCTGATGAACGGGAGCCCGTGGCCAGGATGGCGTGCTCGAAACCCAGTGTGCTTGTTTTTCCGTCAGCATCCGTCAGCGACAGGGTTCGGTCGTCCGAGAACACGGCAGTGGACCGGATGTGGGTAATTTTGCGCTGGACCACCAACCGTCCCAGCCCGTCGGTGAGCCCGTTGACCACATCCATTTTCCATTGCCGCATCCGGTCGATGTCTATTTTGGGTTTGCCGAAAGAGACCCCCCAGGCGTCGGCATCGGCCGCTTCGTGAATCAGCCGGGCGATGTGCAACAGGGCCTTGGAGGGAATGCATCCGCGGTAAAGGCAGACACCGCCAGGGTTTTCCGCCGGATCGATAAGGGTGACGGTCAGGCCCATATCCGCGGCCAGAAAGGCGGCCGCGTAACCGCCGGGGCCGGCACCGATGACAGCCACTTGTGTGTTGTTGTCAGCCATGGATGATACTCGCTTTCCAGTGTCCTCCCACAAATGGCATCTTTTGGCCCAGGCCGGCGTTCTCACTCTGGTGATATCCTCGACGTAGCGCTGCTACGCCTGCGGTTTCACCATCGCTGCGGCCTTGGCCTGAACCAAAATCCACCCTTTGTGGAAGGACACTTTTAAATATCAAAATTTCCGCTTTTTCTGCTTTTCAGATAAATCGAAAATCAGCGGGTCAATCGAGAAAAAGGGTCATGGGTTGTTCCAGTCCATCGCAAATCCAGCGCAGGAAACGCGCCGCGTCAGCCCCGTCGATGATGCGGTGGTCGTAGGAGAGCGAAAGGGGCAGCACGGTTCTCGGTTCGAAGCGGTCATTCACAAAAACCGGTTTGACGGCGGATCGGCTCACGCCCAGGATGGCCACCTGGGGCCATAACACAATGGGGGTAAACCCCACCCCGCCGATGCCTCCCTGGTTGGAAATGCTGAAGGTGCCGCCCTCCAGCTCGTCGGGCTTGACCTTTTTGTTGCGGGCACGTTCGGCCAGGTCCCCGATGGCTTTGGCCAGGTCGACGATGCTTCTCTGGTCGGCATCGCGTATCACCGGCACCAACAGGCCCCGCGGGGTATCGGCAGCGATGCCGATATGCACGTATTGCTTGAGGATGATGCGTCGGTTGGCGACGTCAACGCTGGCGTTGAACCGCGGAAACCGTTTCAGGGCTTCGGCGCAGACGCGGGTGATGACGGCCGTTACGGTCAGCTTGGCCCCGGCCTTTTCCACTTGTGGAGCATTTTTTTCGATGAATGCCATCACACTGGTGATGTCCGCCTCATCAAACTGGGTGACATGGGGGATGGTCGTCCAGGAGGCCGCCGTGCTCAGGGCCGTCAGCCGCCGGACCGTTTCCATCTCCTCGATGTCGATCTTCCCCCAGCGGCTAAAATCGGGCATCGCCGGCGTTCCGGTTACGGTGGGGGGACCGGCCGTCATTGAATCGCCCGATTGTCGCTGTCGAACATGGGTTTTGATGTCCGCTTCGGTGATGCGGCCGCCGGGGCCGCTTCCGCTGATGTCGACGATGTCCACGCCAAGCTCCCGTGCCAGGCGCCGGATCGAAGGCGCTGCCGGTGCTGCGGCGCGTGAAGAGGGTGGCGCCGGTGCAGATGAAGGTTCCTTTGCGCTGCTCTCGGGCACCGGTGAAATCTCTTCCGTTTCCGTATCTGGGGCCGGTGGCGCTGGTGTCGGAGACGTCTCTTCGGCGCTGCTCCCGGTTTCGGATGCAGGGCCCTGTGTCTCGGGAATTCGCGCCGGCGCATCGTCCTTCGCCGTGGCTGCCTCACCGTCGGTCTCCACCCTGGCGATCACATCGCCTACGTTGATCTGGGCACCGGCCTCGGCAAGCACTTCAGTTACCCGGCCGGCAAACGGAGATGGAATTTCTACCAGGGCTTTGTCCGTCTCCAGTTCGATCACGGTGTCGTCCACCGCCACCGTGTCTCCGGATTTGATGTGGACGGCCACCACGACGCCCGATTCGACATTTTCGCCAATTTCCGGAACTTTTATTGCCTGTATCATGGGGTCTCCTTCTTCTAAGCGAACAAGGGATTGATGCGATCGGGGTCGATCTTCAAGGTCGTTCGGGCTTTTTTTACCGTGGCCATGGGGATGGCGTTTTCTCTGGCCAGGGCGGAAAGGGCCGCAAAGGCAATGTGCCGGGCGTCCACCTCGAAAAAGTCGCGCAGCGCCTCACGGGTTTCGCTGCGGCCATAGCCGTCTGTGCCCAACATGACCACCGGACCGGGCAGGTGGCGGGCAATCGTTTCCGGCAGGGCCTTGAGGTAGTCGCTGGCTGCAACGAATACCCCGGAGGCACCGGCGGTCTGCTGCTGCAAAAAAGATGGGCGGGGTTTTTTCTCCGGGTTGAGTCGGTTCCAGCGGTCGGTGTCCTGAGCATCCCAGTAGAGATTCTTGTAACTGGTGACGCTCCACAAATCGGCGGCGATACCGTAGTCCGATTCCAATATGTCCCGGGCCTTGAGGCATTCGTTGAAGATGGCACCGCTGCCCAGCAAATGGACCCTGGCTTTGGGTTTTTTTAGAGAAGATGATGAAAACGGGTAAAGGCCTTTGAGAATGCCTTCTTCTGCACCGGCCGGCATTTCGGGCATGGGGTAGAATTCGTTGGTGATGGTGAGGTAGTAGACCAGGTTCTCACCCTCTTCCAGCATCCGGCGAAGCCCCTCACGAACGATGACGGCGATTTCAAAGGCAAATGCCGGATCGTATGCCAAAAGCGACGGGTTGGGCAGGGCCAGGATGTGGCTGTTGCCGTCCTGGTGCTGCAGTCCTTCTCCTGCCAGGGTCGTGCGCCCGGCCGTGCCACCCAGCAAAAAGCCCCGGGCCTGGATGTCACCGGCGGCCCAGATCATGTCGCCGATGCGCTGGAACCCGAACATGGAGTAGAAAAAAAAGAAGGGCACCATGTTGATGTCAAATGTGGAGTAGGCCGTGCCGGCGGCGATGAACGAGGCCATGGATCCGGCTTCGGTGATGCCCTCCTCCAATATCTGACCATCGGTGGCCTCTTTGTAATAGAGTAGGCTGCTCTTGTCCACCGGTTCGTAGTTCTGGCCCACATGGGAGTAGATGCCGATTTTGCGAAACAGGCTCTCCATGCCGAAGGTGCGAGCCTCGTCGGGCACGATGGGGACGATATAGCGCCCGATTTGCTTGTCCGCCAGCAGCTTGGCCAGCAGGGTAACCATGACCATGGTGGTGGCCACCTCCCGGTCACCCGACCCCTTTAAAAATTCAGCGTACAGGTTTTTTGGCGGCGGCCGGAAAATGGGCACCGATACGCTGCGCGCCGGCAAGTAGCCGCCCAGGGCCCGCCGCCGTTCCTTCAGGTAGCGGATCTCTTCGCTCTCTTCATCGGGCCGGTAAAAGGGGGCATCCTGGATCTGGTCATCCGGGATGGGGATGCCGAAGCGGCTTCTGAAATGCCGCAGCTCCTGTTCGTTGAGTTTTTTCTGCTGGTGGGTGACGTTGCGCCCCTCTCCCGCTTCTCCCAGACCATAGCCCTTGATGGTTTTGGCCAGGATCACCGTGGGGGCGCCCTTGTGCGTCACTGCCGCCTGATAGGCCGCGTATACCTTTTGGGGGTCGTGACCGCCGCGGCGCAGCTTCTGCAACTGCTCGTCGGTGTAGCCTTCCACCATGCGGGCCAGCTGTGGATAGCGGCCGAAGAAATCCTGGCGAATGTATTCGCCGCCGGCGACCGAGTACATCTGGTATTGTCCGTCGGGCACCTCTTCCATGCGCTTGGCCAGCAGGCCCTGATCATCCTGGGCCAGCAGCGGATCCCAGTCGTTTCCCCAGATCACCTTGATGGCATTCCATCCGGCCCCGCGAAAGGCCGCCTCCAGTTCCTGGATGATCTTGCCGTTGCCGCGCACCGGCCCGTCCAGGCGCTGGAGGTTGCAGTTGATCACAAAAACCAGGTTGTCCAATCGCTCCCGGGATGCCAGCGTGATGGCGCCTAAGGTTTCAGGCTCGTCGGTTTCGCCGTCGCCCAAAAAAGCCCACACCCGCCGGTCGTCAGGTGGTTGGATGCCCCGGTCCTCCATGTAACGGTTGAAGCGGGCCTGGTAGATGGCCATGATCGGTGACAGGCCCATGGAGACGGTGGGGAATTGCCAGAAGTCGGGCATCAGGTACGGGTGGGGATAGGAGCTCAAGCCCCCGCCGTCGGCCATTTCGCGTCGGAAATTTTCCATCTGCGTCTCGCTGATGCGGCCCTCTAAAAAGGCGCGGGCGTAAATGCCCGGCGCTGCGTGTCCCTGGAAAAAGACGATGTCCCCGGGATGGCCGGCGCCTTTGGCCCGGAAGAAATGGTTGAATCCCACCTCGTAGAGGGTGGCGCTGGAGGCAAACGTGGAGATGTGGCCGCCAATGCCCGAGTGCTGGCGGTTGGCACGCACCACCATGGCCATGGCATTCCAGCGGATGATGCTCTTGATGCGGCGCTCGATCTCCCGACTGCCCGGAAAGGCGGGCTGGCTGATCGCCGGTATGGTGTTGATGTAGGGTGTGTTGGCGGAAAAATGGATCTGAACGCCGCGCTGCTGAGCTCGCACCTGAAGGTGACGCAGCAGCTCTAAAATGCGTGCGGGTCCCTGGTTTTCGTACACATAGTCCAGGCTTTCGATCCACTCCCGGTTTTCCAAGGCGATCTCCCGGGCAATGGTGTCGGCATCTTCGTGGGGCATGCGCACGTTCCTTTCCTTAGGTTGTGAATAATCATGGAAGGCGGCCGCTGTGCGTCCGGCAGTTCGGTTGGCAAGAACCCGTAGACAGGCATCGATGGCTGCCCGATAAGAGACAGTTGCCGGACGTCTGAGACATCCACTATTATTGAGTCGATACCAAACACCTGTCAATAGTAATGACATGAGCGGTCATGCCGATCGCATCTTGCATCATGGACAAGTTATTGATAATGTTTTCACAAATCGCGGAGTGTCGGACATGCGTGCTTACCCAGTCGAACCGCCGCAAGGCCTTCCTTTGACTTCCGTCCCGTGACGCTGGCTGGCCTGGTTAGACCTGGTGATCGTTGCCCGTGCAGAGCTTTTCATCATCGGAAACGGTGAACGACAATGAAACTTAAATCAGCCCCCACCCGGGGTCGAACACTGGATCATGCCGCGTTTGTATATGACACCCTCGAACCGATACTGCTGCTGGGGAAACAGGCGGAATACGATCGACATCTCCTTTCTCTGTTGAAACTGACCAATTCGGACCGTGTTCTGGATCTAGGCTGCGGTACCGGCGTGCTCACCCGGATGATCGGCGACCGGCTGGCTGCCGCTGCGGGTGGGGAGAGCGTCGGTATCGATGCGGCGGCCAAGATGATCGCTGTTGCCCGTAAAAAGCGTGCATCGGACAACTGCCGGTTTGAGGTGATGGCGGCTGAAAGCCTTGCCTTCGAGGAGCACTCTTTCGATGCGGTGGTCTCCAGTCTTTTTTTTCACCACGTGCAGGTGGACCTCAAAGAAAAAGCGCTGGCCGAAGCCTTCCGGGTACTGAAACCGGGGGGGCGGCTGGTCATCGCGGACATGCACGTCCCAACCACCTGGATGGGCGCCCTGGTGTCCCACGTTTCCCGATGGTTCTTCATGCAGCCCCAGATTGGTGAAAATATCCGCGGGATCCTGCCCGATGTCATTGCCGGTGCCGGATTTCTTAACCCGGAGATCGTTGCCACCTATTTCGGGTACATCGCCCTGTTCAATACCCGCAAACCAGAAGCGTGAAAATGAGCATCGACGATATCCTGTCCGATCCCATCACCCAGATGGAACGGGTCCCGCTGTTAGCGGCCTTGATGGCAGAGTTGAAATCCGGGATTCTGCTTTTCTGGGAGGCTGCGGACCAGATCCTCAGGCAGTGTGGCGTATCGCTCAAAGTACCCACGGAAGCCACCTTTTCATTACAGAAAAACTTCTTTTCGCTGTTGTTTCTCTACTCCTATCAGCGGGCGGGAATCGCCCGATCCCGACGTATTCTATATGCCGCCACCCTTCAGTGCCTGAGGGGCATGGTCACCGGCTGCGACAATCTGCTGGATGACGAATATAAACAAACCCTCGACACCGATATCCCCGCCACCGGGTATCGCTTCCGTTCGGTCATGGACATCATGGTTTCCGACCGGGTGCTCTTCCAGATTCTCATGGATGCGGCCACCCGGCAGGAGATCGCCAGCGATCGAGTTCTGGCAGCGGCAACGGCATCCATGAAGACGATGACCCGCAGCGGTGTGGAGGAGGCTGCGGAGGAAGCGGGCATTACGGCGATCTTGAAACCTGATGAAATCCTTCAATCGATCCACCATTTTAAAACCGGCATCCTGTTTCAATGCCCATGGGACATTCCCCTGACCATCGAAACGGCTGACGATAAAGATCAGGCACCGCTGCTGGAGGGGCTTTACCGGATCGGCATCGGCTGCCAGATCATGGACGACATCGTGGATATGGTCGGCGATATTCAGGCGCGCCGGCACAACTACGTGGTCTCCCTGATTCACCACGGGCCAAACCCGGTCGAGAAAGACAGGCTCAGCAAGATGATGAACCTGAAACGCATCGGGGACGGGGGGCCATTTTACGGCAACTGCTTTCCAGAGGCGATCAGACAGGCATTGAAAATTTCCCAGCAGCTGTTGAAAGACGGTCTCGGAACGCTTTTTTCAAACGAGCACCAAGCACTGGTCTTGCCGGCCATCCGTTTTCTGGAAAAGAGCATCGGTGTGCTTCACCTGATCAAGGAGGCGGAGCCATGAAACCCGGCGGCCCCGCCTATTGGACCCGGATCGCTTATCTCTTCCTCGTCCGTTCCGGCCGTGCTACGGTCACGCTGTCCGTCATGGTGGTGACGGCGGTGGCGGCGCTGATCTTTCTCTCAGCCCTGGCTGTCGGCGTCAAGGACGCCATGCTGCGCAACACCGTGGGGTTGTTTTCCGGGCACGTCACCGGCTACGATCTGCCTGAATCGATACAAACGGAAGACCTTATGGTCCAGGGTGTCGAAACCGTCCTGAAACGGGTCTATCTGACGGGTGTTCTTTCGGGGGGCGATCTGGCCCAACCGCTGGTGCTTTGCGGGATCGATCCTGTCCGGGAAGCCGGTCAGACCGCCTTGAAAAACAAAATCAGGGAGGGACGATATCCCCTGCCCGGCCAGGCAGAAATCCTGATCAGCCGTGATGTCGCGCAGGCGCTTCGCGTCCGGATCGGCGATCGGCTGCGGTTCTCTTTTCAGCCCGGGGGCAGTCTCATTGAATATTCAGTGTCGGGGCTTTACCATACCGGCCTTGACGCATTGGATCGCGGCATCGCTTTCAGTCCATTGGAAATGATGCCCACCAGAGGCGTTCCATGGTCCGCCGCCGTATTCCTGGAAACCGGTGTCACGGCTGACACCATCCTGGAGATCTACCGCAAGGATTGGCCGGAAACGGTTCGCTTCGAATCCTGGGAGACTCAGATGCCGGACCTGCGGCAGCTCATCGACCTGGAGGTCATTTCCATGCTGATCGTTATTCTCCTCGTCTTCGGTGTCGTCGCCATTGGCATTGCCTGCTCTTTCGTGATCTTCATCATCCGTAACATGAGTGAATACGGCATCATGAAGGCCATGGGGGTAACTACCGCTGAAATGTCGACGCTCATCGTGGCCAAGGTGGCCCTGATGAATCTCATCGCCTGCGTTGCGGGTCTTTTCATCGGGGTCCTGTCCGTCCTGGCGGTGGCCCATTCGGGTGGCATCGACATTTCCGCGTATACCTCCCACAACCGCTATTTTGCCGTATCCGGTGTGATCGTTCCGCGGTTGACGGCTTTTTCACTGTGGGCACCACCGGCGACGTCGGTGCTGTTCAGCCTGCTTGCGGCCGTCTGGCCGGCGGCGATGGTCGCCCGAAAAAAAGCCGCGGATATTTTGAGACTGATTTAAGCCCATGATTCAACTCTCCCACATCACCAAATCCTTTCAATCCGGTCGCGGCCAGGTGAAAGCCATCGCCGATGTCTCCCTGTCGGTAGACACAGGCCGGTTTGCCGCGATCGAGGGCGTTTCCGGCTCCGGCAAGTCCACGCTGCTTCACTGCATCGGCGGGCTCGAAACGCCGGATCGAGGCGAGGTGCTCTGTTTCGGTACGTCGATTTACCGGCTGACGGCCGCAAAGCTGAGCCTTTTCCAGCGTCGCCACCTGGGCTTCATTTTCCAGCGGGGCAACCTGCTCTCATACCTCACGGTGGCCGAGAATATCGGTTTGCCATTGACCTTGAACGGTATTGCAGGGACGGCCCGCGACAAAAGGATTGAGGCGCTGCTGGCCGATATCGATCTCAAACCGGCGGCGATGGCTCTCCCCCATGAACTGTCGGGCGGCGAGACCCAGCGGGTGAGCTTGGCCCGGGCGATTGCACATCACCCGAAGCTTCTTTTAGCCGACGAACCCACTGCCAGTCTGGATACGGCAACCGGGCAGCGGGTCGTTCAACTTATGCGGGACCTGGGAAAGGATTACGGCTGCACGATCATTATGGCCACCCACGATAGGGAGATCACCGATACCGCGGACCCGGTTATTGGTTTGAAAGACGGACAGATTATAAGGGAGGACACATGAAGACAGTCAAGCGAATCATCCTCTGCAGTATCGCCCTGGTGGTTTTGGGTGGGTGTGCGTATCGGCATTACCTGGGCGTACATGGCCCGTCAGTGCTCAACACGCCCGACATCCACAAAGGGGTATCCGACGATGCCGAGTGTCTGAGCTGTCACCACCCGGACATGAACCCCACGGGGCCGCCGACGTCTCACCCCCAATTCACCGGTTGCATAAAATGCCACAGTGACGCGCTCAAATGATCTCGCTCGGCGCGAGGGGATCTGTCGCAAAGGGTGTTATATCGTGTTGCGGGCCGGTTTTTTATTCATCGATACAGCCCGATGCGCGATCTCCGGCTACAAGAGAATTACGTACGGACACCGCAGGTAGATCAGCGGGCTAAAAACGCAAATAGAAAAACTCATACTCGCCGTTGTTGATATCGATCTTCAGGTTGTAGCCCCTGGCCTCGGCAAACACAATCCAGGGTGGCCGACCGCCACCGCCGCAATCGTAAGTGGGCCAGAATTCGCCGGTTTTTCCGCTGTGGTAGGAGAGCATCATGGCATTGCTGTCAATGTCACGGGCTTTTGTTTTGGCCATGTCACGAGCTGTCGACAGGTCCAGGTCGGCGTCCTCGACATTCATCGTTACCGTATCCCGGGTATATTCATTTGTTGCTCTAAGTTCAGCCATCGGTATATCCTTTCCTTTCAGACGAATAATGCAATCAAAATAAGAAGCCTTGGGCATTTGTAAATCAAGGTCTTGCTGGCGCGGTGCAACATCGTTTCTTTTTTTGGGCAATCGGGGTATGATTGTTTTTCGAAAACCATTGAAAATACGAGAAGGAAAACATGAGCAAGATACTTGAAGCGACCAACCTGGCCGTATTCTGCGACTTCGAAAATGTGGCCCTCGGAGTGCGGGATGCCCGCTTTGCCCAGTTCGACATCAGCAAGGTGCTCGAACGGTTGCTGCTCAAGGGCAGCATCGTGGTCAAGAAAGCCTATTGCGACTGGGAACGTTACAAGGAGTTCAAAGCGGCCATGCACGAGGCGGCCTTCGAACTCATCGAGATCCCCCACGTGCGCCAGTCGGGCAAGAATTCCGCCGACATCCGTATGGTGGTCGACGCCCTGGACTTGTGTTACACCAAATCACATGTGGATACCTTTGTGATCGTCAGCGGGGATTCAGATTTCTCACCGCTGGTCAGCAAGTTGCGCGAGAACAACAAAAACGTCATCGGCGTAGGGGTGAAGAACTCCAGTTCAGACCTGTTGATCGCTAACTGCGACGAATTCATCTACTACGACGACCTGGTTAGAAAGAAGAAAAAGGCCAAAAAAGCGGCCCGCAAACCAGCGGCCAAGGGGCCTAAAACACCGGCTTCCGGGACCACCCCCATAGAGGATGCAGAAACGCGGATTCAAGCTGCGCTGGATTTGGTGATGGAGACCCTGGAGGCCCTGGCCGAAGAGCGCGGGTCGGAGGATAAAATCTGGGGGTCCATGGTCAAGCAGACACTCAAGCGCCGCCGCCCTGGATTCAACGAGTCTTACTACGGGTTCCGTTCGTTTAAGCGCCTGCTGGACGAAGCGGCCAGCCGCGGACTCATGGAGCTGGAATCGGACGAAAAGTCCGGCGGGTACATCATTCGCAGCTTCCATTCGGAAGAGTGACCCGCGTTCAATCTAATCGACAGGGTTGTCCCAGGTGGCTCAAGAGGAAGCGTCAGGTCAGTTATCTGTCCTGACCTATACTTGAACTGAAAAAACTGAAGTGAAATCAATACTACGCTTGACAATATGATATCATAATTTTTCAGAAGCCACCGATACCGTTGATGTGTTGGAGGTATCTTGAAACTTGAAAGGATAGTCATTTATTTACCAAGTATTTTTCAAGAAATGCCCTAACCATTTCATATGAATCAACGGCTGCAGACGAATTGCGCCCGACCTTGTGGCCCAAATAGTAAGTAAGCTTAAACGGCTGGTCAAAGCAATGGTGGGCATCTGGGTATACTTTCAAGATGATCTCTGGCCAGCCTTCTTTCGGTTTTATATAAAATTTACATAGATTTGCCGGAGTCCAATCATCTTTTTCACCAATCATTACCAGAAGAGGGGAATTGAGAATATACAAATTCGAACAATAAGGGTAATAGGCTATTGCCGCATTAAAAGGAGTACCAGATGGCACATTAATTTGTGCAGCATGCAATGTTGTCTCACCACCGTGAGACCATCCCATGACGGCAATTCTATTTGGATCTACAAAAGGTAGGCTCTCCAGATATATTTTTGCTCCATGCGCGTCTTTAGCGCGTCGATGAGGTGAAACAATGCGATACTGTCCAGGCTTGCTTATATTATATACCCCCCGTGGCCCAAAACTATTTACCATTAAGGACACAAAACCCCAACGTTGAAGCCTGTCAATCCAATCAGAATAGTGGGATTGTGGCCCAGAACTGCCATGCAACAACACAATTGCCGGAAAAGGGCCATCGCCAGCTGGTTTGGTTAATTGCCCTTTAAGGATTTGCTGTTCCCCCTCTCTGTTAGTATCTAAACTTTTAAATACAGCAGTTGAGGAACAACCGGTAAGAACTGCATAAACAATAACCATACATACTGTAACTATTGCTTTCCATTTCATAATTTTTTACTCCTGATAGGGTTGACCCAATCGCATCAGAGAAAAAAGACTTTACTGTGAATACTTAATACTTGTTTGACAGCAGTCAGATTAATAAAAAGTAAAAAGCAGTTTATGTGTTTTGCATGTTAAATCTTAAGGTAAACCAATGTCAGATTCAGCAGGAAAGAAGCGTAGAAACTGTCGGACAGATATGATCAATCGGATATGCTATTAATTTTATTTGAATAATAAGATGAGCTTGCGCTTCAAGCGCCACATGCGTGGGGTGATTAAAATATTATGTAAATTAGTGCCATAAGGGATGCCAAACGATATCCTTTGTAAAAATGATGGTTTAGTACCACATTGTAGTGATTTAATTCAAAGATGAATGCGATTCTTATGGGTGGACAATGTGGTGATACATTGAGATCACCTTGCCAATAGGAAATTATGAGAATCTCCCTGATATGCTTAGGTTATCCAAGAAATCTGCGACCGTTTTTCCCCTATGATAGCAAATTGAAAGTCAGCTAATATGCCTCAACCCGCCACCCCCAGATCTTGTGGCCGCTCAATTTTACCCAGGACGTTTTGTACATAGCTGTTATCAAAGACAGAGCCATTGCTGACTCTGCCTTATCTGCTCAGTGCTCAGTCATGTTTAATATTGTCGAATTGTTCATTCACACCCAAGGTCAGTTTTAAGCTGTAATATCATAACCACTAACTCTTCACGTGCGTCTCCTACGATAAAATCCGGAGGTCTTAGATAACCGTCACTTCGCCTATAGATGCGCTCCAAAGTTAAGCATCCCCATCCAAAGTAGCCCTGATCAATAAGTGTGCCAGCAGCCACCAACATGCACCTGAATGCTTTCAATCGCTTATTGGCAATCCATGGAAAATCGCCTTTTCCCCATAGTGTGCCTGCTTCAACAGACGCATCAAAGAAAGCGATAATGTCGTCCATAGTAATAGGTACGGGTGTATCCGCTACTCCATTACCACTGAGCTGTACATCTACCGTCGGGTTAGGGATGTTACTAATAATCTCAAGAATAGCAACTGAAAATCCTTCAGAAATTGGGGAAAAGGTAATTTCTACATCTACTGTCTCATTTGGCTCAACACTAAAACCACTGGCGTCAGAAGTGATATTAAAATCCGAGCTGCTGCCTGATTTTAAACCAATTGAAAAAATGCAAGTTTCATTGCCTGTATTAGTAATAGTAACAATCTGTGAGCTCGAGGAACCAACTTCGACGTTGTCAACGGTCTTTTAAAAGTGAGCCATTTTGGGTCGTGGAAATTGAGCCACATTCCCTTATCTACTGAACGGCATTCATCGACTTTCCTTTAAGTCGATAGCTATTGCCTTTGATATTGATTACCGCGCTGTGGTGAAGCAATCTGTCCAGTATAGCGGTAACAATGATCGGGTCCTGCAGTAATTCTGCCCAGTCTGAAAAGGCCTTGTTCGAAGTGATCACGGTACTTGCCTTTTCATATCGTTTGGCCACAAATTGGAAAAACAGATTGCACTCGTCACGGTTAATGGGCGTATAGCCCACCTCGTCCACGATCACCAATGCGGACTTATAGTAGCTTCGGCCCTTACCCGGACGACCGGCCTCATGATCTTTTTTCAACTTGATGATCAGGTCCGGCATGGTAGTAAAATAAATACTCAGTCCCGCCTGACATGCTTTCAGCGCCAATGCCACAGCCAGGTGGGTTTTGCCGACACCGGGAGGACCGAGAAAGAGTACATTACCCTTTTGGCGGATAAAGGTCAGATCGAACAGCGACATGACCTTCTGACGATCCAGCTTGGGCTGGAAGGTAAAATCGAACTCATCGATGCCCTTGATGAACGGCAGACCGGAAATTTTTAACGCCGTTTCGATCCGGCGCTGCTCTTTTTGAGCAACTTCCTCTTCAAGCAGGTCGTCCAGGAAACTCAGATAGCTTTGGCTCTTTTGCTCTGCCGATTCAATGATACGGTCCAGGATTTCCCGTATCCGGGGCAGTCGCAGCCGGGCCAGATTCGCTTCGATCCGTTCGCTAACCAGCGTATCGGTCATGGCTGCACCTCCAGGACAAACTGGTCGTAAACGTCGATGGAACGGACATCCACCAGCATGTCATACCGGGGCTTGCTCGGACTGATGGTTCGCTTGGCACGGCCTTTACCCGGCTTGGGGCGTCCATATTTACGCCGGTTCATGTCGCGGTCTTTTTTCAGGGCCGCATAAAAACGCTTGTCCTGAACAAGATTGCCTTTGGTCGATGGAATTTCATAGGTGACCACCAGGCGGTCATCATCGAAGATGCGCATGATACGTTCTTTGACTCTTAGGACGATGCTTCTACCCACCAGCGGGTGTGGGACGACAAAGCTGTTGCCTTCGAAACGAACCGTACAATCCTTGTGGACCTTCCGGAAAATCCGGTAGGCAGTATCGAAAGGTTGCTGCGGGAGCGATCCCAGATGCGGCCGTTCTCTTTCGAACCGGGTGGCGATGACTTCATGGGTGGTACCGTGTACCCGCTGATCTTTCATCTTCAACCAGCTGCCCAGATCGCGGTTGGCCGTGTCGAGACAAAAGTATCCGTAACCGCGCCAGAACCCTTCACGGATGAAGGTGTAAGGCCTCTCGACCTTTCCTTTCACCCAAGCCGCATAAGACGGCGCAACCCGCGGTATGAATCCGTAATGCAGGGCAAAGCCGACCAGGGTGTCATTGAATTTTGGGTTCCCAGCCAGGCGGCCGATGTAGACATTTTTCATCCGGTCATACAAAATTTCGCTGGGAACGCCACCGAAGTGGTCGAAAGCCCGGATATGGCAATCCAGAAAGGTCGGCAGATCACAGTGCCGGATCAGTTCGGCATAAATTTTTCGCGAGTAGCCCAGGATCATCGAGAACAGGAATCGTTTCTCGACTTTCCCATCGGTACGGGTGATCTGGAACTCGGCGAAATCGACCTGAGCCTGATAACCGGGCTCGGTTTCAAAGCGTATGTAGGCGACCTGCTGGCGCTGCCCTTTAGCTTGAGAAACCCGCCGCTTGACGATTTCATAGCTGCCGGCGAATCCCATGTTGACGAGTCGATCGTAAATCCAGGTGGCGGTATAGTCGTCATCGTTGAGCCATGCCTCGATGTTGTCATGAAACGGATCGAGCAGGCTTTTGCGCTGCCTGGGCGCTGCCGGGGAAAGAACCAACTCCGGATCTTCGATATATTTTTTGACGGTATTCCGGCTGATGCCGAGCTTCCGGGCGATTGCCCGCTGCTTTAGGCCCTTATGGTGCAACGATAGTATGTCCAAAATGGTCTCCTTCGTTTTGAATGCGACCTCCTGTGGCGTTTGCTTAGGTTTTTTCCCTTTAAGCTAAACACCACCGGAGTCGCCAAGCCAAGGTTGCCGAACCGGGAGGCTTTTTCTATCCCCTCCTGGTCCACTTTCAAAGTGGCTCACTTTTAAACGACCATTTTTGGCTCAATTTATCACGACCAGGAACAGACGTCTCCGAAGTCGTAAGATAAAGGCGAAACATCAATGTCTGAAATAAATTGAAACTCAAGCAGGTAAATATCCAAATTATCATTACGATTGTCGGTGTAAACCAGGCGGTTTGATGATATAGCGTGCAAATATTGTTCTGTAGGATGAATTGTAGCCTGCTCACTTACGCCAAGAGAGATATTGTAAAGCCAAATATCAGCATCACCCCCAGCATAACTTTCATAAGCCAAATAATTCCCAGATACTTCTGGGTTTCTCTCATAGTCTGATCCGAACGTGATCTGTTCGGTAATGTCATCGGTGATTCGATATAGATAAATATCACCTAAGCTGGCCCTATTTGAACTAAAAGCGATAATGTTTCCGTCAATGGATGGTTCTCTATCGTGAGCTGCAACACCTTTGGTTACATTTATTGCAGGATTCTCAGCACTTACATCCACCATAAAAATATCCGCCGATCCATTTCTGTAGTCCTCCCAAACAACTATTGTCCCACTAATATCTGGATTAATTTGCTGGTTATCATCAACTGTTAAGCGGGTTTCTATCCCAGAAACCAAATTATATAGATAGATGTCATAGTTCCCATTACGATCATCTTCATATACAACTAAATTGCCGCTAATAGATGGATTCCGCTGATTATATGTAAGATCAGTAATGGGTTGGGTTGATCCATCCGCGATATTATAGATATAAATATTTGCGTCATCAGCACCAAAGTCTGTATAAGCTACTAAGTTACCTGAAATATCATTAAAGAACTGGTCACCGCTACCCTCAGTGATTTGCACTTCTTGGTTATTATCGATGTCATAATAATAAATATCAGCGTCGGCATTCCTCTTGTCGGTGTAGACAGTAATCCCTCCTGAGATAGACGGATCAAATTGATCCTCTTGATCCGTTGTGAGTTGTCTTTCTATACTTTCTAAATGATAAGCACTGACTGAGGGAATTATTAATAGACATGATAATAAAATATAAGCTAAAGAATAACTTAGAATAAACTTTTTCATCATTAACCTCCTTGAAGACTTTTTAATGAAACTAACTCCCAATTTTATGGAGCAATCAAACTTCTATTTTAAATTGGGTATCATCAATACAATTCGTTAAAGAAAGTATCCCTTTGGGTTTATTCATCACCCTTTAGATAAAACTTCACCACCATTTTTAGGCTCATAGTTTCTTAAAAAATAATTTTGTTTTTCCAAACTGATTTGGCATTTTTCATTCAATTGGTTTGGGTCACAGACGCGCAATGACTTTCTAACGAAAGCAATGTATGCACAATTTGAGGGGGGTCTCCATTGATTTTTCACCTGATTTTCATGGTCCACTTCAAGGGAAAACAGTGTTAGTTTCAGCAGGAAAGAAAAATTAGAGCCTGAGCAACCAATATGAGACTTAAGAGTAGGTGCAAATTTCACATAAAGATCAGACTGGACTTGCGCTTCAAGCGCTACATGCGTGGGGGATTAAGATATCATGTTACTTAGGACCGGAGGGGATGTCAAACAATATCCTATGTAAAAATAATGGTTTAGTACCACATTGTGGTGTTTTTATTCAAAGGTGACTGCGATTCATGTGGGCGGGCGAGGTGGTGATTTATTGAGATCACCTGGCCAATTGGAAATTATGGGAATCCCCCTGATATGTTATGGTGATCCCCATGGTACCATCTGCGTTCCCCTCTTGGCAAGATTTGGTCTGCTGTGATTATTTTCCAGAATCGCAGGAAAATGAAGGTCCTGATATCTGCATGGTCGTTGGAGATAGTGCAGGTTTCAAAACGTTTAAGAATCCTGTGCTCACCATTAGTGATCTACACTTTGCTTTTTTTTCAGATATATATTTTGGACACAGAATATTTCCGCATGGTCGGACTTCTGCTCTATAGCAGATATTCAAAGTTAGGATACTAAAAAGGCAGGGCCAAATGACCCTGCCTCTTTTGGAATTATTTGTTTTTTTATCTGCTATACTAAGCCTTTATTAGGGAATATTTGCATGTGCTGCACATCTTTGAATTGAACCTTTATCTTTTCCTTTTATCAACTTCTCTTTTTTCCAATTATTCGTAAGATGGGATACACAGCTAACAAATTTTCCGTGATTCTTTGCACTGTCGGCGCACTCAGCAATTAAATCGCTCATTGTGCATCCGTCTTCAAACAGAAAATTTTCCACTCCACTGTCACAACCATCTATTTTAATGGTTTGCTCAAGATTTGATTCTGGGCAATTGTCAACATCATCCGAGATTCCGTCAACATCATTATCAACATGTATACCCTCGTCAGTTGAGACAATTATGTATGGATGGGTCGGAATGTCGCTAATTGAAACATTTTCGGCCGGAATAATAGTTACACCACCTATTGAAACCCGAAGTGTGTATGTATCTGTAGGTTCAGCATCAGTTTCAGGGATCACTGTTATCTGGTAGTTTCCCATCTTTGGAACTGCAATTTTGATCTGATCATCCGGATCACCATCGCCATTGATATCATCTTCAATATAAATTGCGGCTAAAATTTCGTTCATCTGCTTATTTATAACAAATCCCTCGGGATCAGTTACCTCTAAATCTATAGGGCAATCGCCTTCGACTTCTAATCCTCCAGAATCAGTGAATAGGTGCCAACCTATATCACATTGGCCATAAAAATCATCTCCCACCGCCACAACCGTGCCGTCACCTTTCAAACCCACAGTATGATACGCACCAGCGGCCACCTGTATGATGCCGCTCCAGTCAGTGACCTCAGTCTGGCCTTGACTACTATCTCCCACCGCCACCACGCTACCGTCGGATTTTAATCCCACGGTATGAAACCCACCAGCAGCGACCTTTATGATGTCTGTCCAGTCGTCGACATCGCACTGGCCTTTATTATACATTTCATATTCACCACATCCCGCCGCCACAACCGAGCCATCGGTTTTCACACCCACGGTATGATACAAACCAGCGGCTACATTATTAGGCCCAGACGTTTTGATGTCCGTCCAATTTATGACCTCAAAATAGCCAAAAGCCGATCCAGCTATCGCAACCGTACCGTTATATCTTAATCCCACGGTATCATGCGAACCAGCAGCCACCTCACAGATGTCCGTCCATTCGTCGACATCGCATTGATGATAATCATTATTTCCCCACACAATGACCTCTCCGATGGGTAGACGAGTTACGGTATGATTCCCGCCAGCAGCCACCTGTACAATGCCACCACCTTGGTAGTAGATATCGCACTGGTGATCCGTATTATCTCCCACCGCCACCACCCTGTTGTCCCATTTCTGACCCACGGTATGACCATGACCAGCGGCCACCAGCTCAATTTGCTCCCAGTCGTTGACATCACACTGGCCAGAACCATTCCATCCCACCGCCACCACCGTACCGACGGATTTCAAACCCACGGTGTGGATATCACCAGCGGCCACCTGTGTGATATCCGTCCAGATGCGGCCATCGCATTTGCACTCGCCTGAAGAATTACTTCCCACCGCCACAACCGTACCGTCAGATGTCAAACCCACGGTATGATAATAACCAGCGGCCACCTGTATGATATCCGTCCAGGAGCTGACCTCGCACTGGAGAGAACCATTATCTCCCACCGCCACCACCGTACCGTCGGATTTCAAACCCACGGTATAATACCTAAAAGCGGCCACCTGTATGATGTTCGTCCAGGAGCTAACATTGCACTCGCCAGAATAATTTCTTCCCACCGCCACCACCGTACCGTCGGATTTCAAACCTACGGTATATTTATAACCAGAGGCCACCTGTGTGATATCCGTCCAGGAGCTGACCTCGCACTGGAGATCCCAATTACTTCCCACCGCCACCACCGTGCCGTCGGATTTCAAACCTACGGTATTTATATAACCAGCGTCCACCTGTATGATGCCCTCCCAGTCGTCGACGTTGATCTGGTCATATTCATGACCTCCCACCGCCACCACCGTGCCGTCGGATTTCAAACCCACGGTATGATAGGAACCAGCGGCCACCTGTATGATATCCGTCCAGGAGCTGACCTCGCACTGGAGAGAAACATTATTACCCACCGCCACCACCGTACCGTCGGATTTCAATCCTACGGTATGAGCCCCACCAGCGGCCACCTGTATGATATCCGTCCAGGAGCTGACCTCGCACTGGAGAGAAACATTATTACCCACCGCCACCACCGTACCGTCGGATTTCAAACCCACGGTATGAGCCCCACCAGCGGCCACCATAGGTTGCACTGCTAATGCTAATGCTTGAGTAGCTATAATAAAAAAAACTACGGTAAAAGCAGTTGCCATAAAACCTAAAATAGATTTAAAATAATTCTGATTTTCTTTCATCTTCACCACTCCTTTCAAATAGAAAAGCCAAGTCACCATCCAAGGCAACTCGGCTTTCTCACGACGAGGTCTGTGGCGCTTGCCCCTATGAGACCCGTGGTTTTCCGTCCCCGTTTTACACCGGGTTTGGCTTTTTCTTTATCAATTGTGGTTGGGAATTCAGTTTGATGTATGCAAAATTTGTGCGGGGAATTTTAATTCAAAAATTTTAATAAATTAAATATAATACAATATGTTAATACCTTTCGCCAAAATAAATGACACAATGTAGTAGGTAAATCGTTTCTTAATATGGCATTGATTACATAGAAATACTGTAATAATTAAGGGAAGACAATAGATAAAGATTTAATTGAAGTGCTGCAACAAATAGGTTTCGTGCAACGAGCCAATATTTTTCGAGTTGCATGATTGCAGATATATTGAGACCATTCCCAGCTTCGCAAAACTACAGATAACATAAACGTAGCTCTCAAACCAACCCTTCCATAGCAGCCCTTTCCAAGGTGATGGGGCAGGAGCCATATCAGCGTCAATCAAAGCCCAGTTCCGTTGAAGGAAATCAACGACCTTGAACCAGAAGTCACGACTACCGATCTGGATACCTTCTTTTTTCAGATCCATCACGCCACTTGTTTTTGAATAGATCATTGAAACTGAGGTTGGTCAATTTGTTGAATAGGTCATGGAGCCAATATTGCACCAAGAGCCTTGCGGGTATGCGTCCATTGACGGTTCAGAGTGGCTCTGATACCTATACAGCATCTCATATCGACGGCCATCACTCTTTGATCAAGTACTGGGGGTGGACATGTCTGAATCGAATCCAGAAGGACGATTTGCCATTAGGCACCAAGACGGTAACGTGACACAGGATACAACCCTCGCCTTCTATGAGGGCAATGCCAAACAGTATTACGATGGCACCGTGAACACCAACATGACGGTGCTGTACACCCCCTTTCTGACCTACATGCCAACGTATGCATCCATTCTGGATGCCGGCTGTGGATCTGGTAGAGACACCTTGTATTTTGCCAGCCGGGGATACCAGGTTACCGCATTCGACTATTCACCAGCTTTGGTGAAGCTGGCCACCAAACTGACAGGGCAGGAGGTGCTGAACCTGTCCTTTCAGGACCTTGTGTTTGAGAACCAGTTTAATGGTGTCTGGGCTTGCTCCTCTCTGATTCATGTGCCGATGGATGAAATGCATGATGCTATTTTCAAGCTGTCAAGATCGATGAAGGTGGATGGCATCCTGTATGCGTCATTCAAGCATGGTAAAGGTGAACATGATCGTAATGGGAGACTCTTTGTTGATCTTGATGAGGACGGTTGTGATGAACTGATCAGGCTGCATCCTGAACTCGCTGTCATCAGATGCTGGAAAACCAGTGACCTGAGGCCTGGCAGGGAAAATGAAAAGTGGCTGAACCTGTTAGTCAGAAAGGCCAGGCCGATAGATTGAACCTGACCAAAACCCTGCCATGATTTCAGTCCTGGATCATCCGATCCAGAACTGTTACCCACCTTGACGCGCTTGCCTTTGCTGCCCATATTTGTAACATCGTACCGACCTTTGCAAAGGATGCCGGCCAATGGATATGCTCACCCAGCCGTTCGATGATGACATGAAGGCGGAGTTAGAAACCCTCCGCCAGTCCATTCGCCGCATCGCGATTGATGCACCCACGCTTGGTCTGCCGAGGCCGATGACACTCGTGACGCAGGCGGATCGTATCCTGCAACGGCTGGCGCATTGGTTGCTGGATGACGAACAGAAGCAGGCGGTGTGCGACCATCCGCGGCAGGCTTTTTTTCTGCATGCTGCCGCCTGTCTGTGCGACATCGGTCTGATGGACGGCAGCGGCGTGTCCGTCGACAGCAGCGTGGCGCGGCGCTCCCACGACTGGATTCAACGGAACTGGCCGATGCTTGGGATCAAGGATGCTGAGTGCGCCGGGATTATGGCCCTGATATGCCTGCAGATGCAGGACGTAAGCGACCTTGATCCCGCGCCTGCCGGTTCCGGACCCGCCCACGTTGCCGGCACCCGGATCAATACGCATCTGATTGCCGCCTGCGTCTACCTCGCCAGAGCGTTAGATCTGAAGTCACCTGCCCCCTTTTTGGCCATTCTCGCCTATCAGCCCGGCGATTCGCACGCCCCATCGGCGTCCTGGATGGAGGCCTTCGACGTCGACGTCGTCGGGCCGCACCCGTACCTGTCGGCCACCATCCGCGTAAAAATCAAATGCCGCGACCCGGAACTCCACCGGGCCCTGAAGCGCCACGAGCGTGCCATACAGGAGCGGCTCCAGGACATCAATCGGCGGGTTCGTCCGCGATTTCTGTTTGCCGACCTGATCTATGAAATCGAACCGGCGGGGTATCAACCGGTGGACCTGAGGTATACCGTTGACACCTCCGCGGCCCTGCAACTGTTCATGGGCAACCGGCTTTACGCGGACAAGCGCGTCTTTCTGCGTGAACTCATCCAGAATGCGGTAGACGCCTGCAGCATGCGCAAACTGGCCGACAAGGCCTATGTGCCGGCCATTTCGATTGCCTTCAACGACGACATCAGCCGCATCACTATTCGAGACAACGGCATCGGCATGGACCGGCAATGGCTTGAAAAATACTTTCTCTCCATCGGCATCTCCTTTTATCAGTCCGATGAGGTTAAAACCGTCAATCAGGATCCGCGCATCGACATTGGCTTCATCAGCCAGTTTGGGATCGGCTTTCTGTCCAGTTTCCTGGTGGCGGAAAAAATCGTCATCAGGACCCGCAAGGGCGCCTCGCCAGGGCTGTTGATTACCATCACCAGCCTGAAGGATTACTTCGACGTGCGCCCTCTGGGCGACGATGCACCCGCCGGGACGGAGGTGACCCTTCACCTGAAGCCGTCCAAGATCAACTACTGCCGCAGCATAGAATTCGCCGGCTACTTGAAGACCAATATCCGGTTCCTGCAGATTCCGGTCAGGTTTACCGACGAACGGGGAGATTCCACCATCCTCGGCAACGAACCCTTATCCTATGCCGCTGTCAAGAACGCCGATTCCGACTTTGTCGCCTCGGTGACCTTTGACGACGCCGAGGGTTTCATCTATCTGGGCGTAAAAATGCACGATTCGCGTATCTTTGCACTGGAATCGGCCGCTGGCGGTGTTTCCGTCTTTCAGGACGGCATCTTCGTGACCCAGGATGATCTGCTGCTGCCGGAGGGCGCCCGCCAGCATGTGGTGGGCCGGATCAACCTCAAGGGCCGCGACAAGTGCGAACTAAGCATGGACCGCAACCGAATTTTCTGGACAGGCGAACGCAAAAAACAGATCCGGCAACGGATTCGTCTGGCGCTGGTGGACATCGCCAACCGTCTGATGAACGCCCTTGATGTCCAGGGCGCAACCACGGACACCAGAAACAGCCTGATCAACCACCTGGCCATTTTCTTCGATTTCAGCGAAGTCGACGACCCGGTGCATGACGGTTTATGCCAAGCCTTGCAGCAAGTGGTGGACAAGCGCTTCAGGGACTTTGTGCGAGTCCACTTCCCCCATGCGCGTTCGGCCGGCAAAATCCCGGAGGCCGACGGCTATAACGAGCGTTGGCAGCAGCGAATATTGGCCTCCTTTGCCCCGAGGAATTGAGCCCTTTTGTCTATACCTGTCATGGCTGCGTCACCATCGGGTTGCCGCGGCTGTCCGGCAAGCGTCGATTATTCCGATCTTCCATACCGATGGTGTCGGCCACATCTCAATGAGAAAGGAAAAGCGATATGAAATCCATAATCATGACCCTGGCGGGAGCCATGCTGTCGACCCTGGTTGGATGCCAGTCCATGCCGCCGATCCACACCGTGGCGCAGGTGGACCTGGAGCGGTTCATGGGCGACTGGTACGTGATTGCCAACATACCCACATTTATCGAAAAAGCGGCCTTCAACGCCATGGAAACCTACCGCCTGGCCGAAGACGGGTCCATCCACACCACGTTCACCTTCAACAAGGGCGGCTATCAAGGCCCGCTTAAAACCTACACCCCGCGGGCAGTCGTGCGCGACACCGCATCCAACGCGGTCTGGGACATGCAGTTCGTCTGGCCCTTCAAAGCCGAGTACCGCATCATCTTCCTGGCAGCCGACTATTCCCAAACGGTAGTAGGCCGAACCAAAAGGGATTATGTCTGGATCATGGCCCGCACGCCTTCGATTCCCGACGAGGATTACCTGAAGATGCTTCAGTTTTTGGAGCAGGAGGGGTACGACATCGGCAAGGTGAAAAAGGTGCCACACATGGCGGACGGTTGACCCTTTGCTGCGTTAATCCATTGACGCCGGCCGCACACGGCTCATATAATGGGTGATACCCATCCCATTCGTTCGTTCCGGCGACTATGCCGTCTCCCGCGCACGTCCGCGAGCCAACCGAATGCATGGCCTGAACGGATCGTTTCCCGGCGGTAAGATCGACTCTCAAAGAAGCAACCTCAACCCGAACAAGGGGGCCTGGCCGATGAAAGATTCCATGCGTATCATGACCGAAAGCCCGCTGAACGCCGAAACGCCGGCCGAGCGCCTGCGTTCCTGGATTACACCCAATGCGGTTTTTTTCGCCCGCAACCAGGGCAAGATACCGGAAGCACCGATCGATTTGGACAAGTGGGCCTTGACCGTCGATGGGATGGTCAAGAAAAAGCTTGGTCTGCACCTGGTCCAGATCCAACGCCTCCCCAAAACCATTGTGTCCAATACCATGGAGTGCTCGGGCAACAGTCGGTCCCTGCTCGAAAAGAAGGCGTCCGGCAACCCGTGGACCATCGGCGGTGTCGGCAATGCCGTATGGGGCGGCGTCTGGCTCCGTGATCTGTTGAACGACGCGGGGCTGGCCGACCGGGCCGCCCATGTCGCATTCGAGGGAATGGACACCCCCCTTGGCAAGGCGCAGATTAAATTCGTGCGCAGCATCCCCATCGAAAAGGCGATGTCATCCACCCTGCTGGCTTATGAAATGAATGGGGACCCCCTGCCCTTAAAGCACGGCTACCCGCTGCGGGCACTGGCCTTGGGGTGGACCGGGGCCAACTGCGTGAAGTGGCTCAATCGAATTACGGTCATGGAAAAGCCATTCGAAGGGTTCTTCATGGACCAGGTTTACCGGGTTTTTCAAAAAGGAGAGAAGCCCGCGACTGGTGATGCGGTCACCGCCATCGCCCTGAAATCCATTATCACCCAGCCCTTGACCGGTGATCGCCTGGAAAAGGGCACGATTGTTGTGCTGGGCGCCGCCTATGCCGGCGAAGGGCGCGTGGAACAGGTCGAGGTGTCCGTCGATGACGGTGCCACCTGGCAGGCGGCCGAATTTATCGGACCGAATGAGCCCTTTGCCTGGCGGCAATGGCAGTATGTCTGGCGGGCAGGCCAGGCCGGTGAATACACGATTAAAGCACGGGCCACGGACGGCCAGGGCGGACGGCAGCCGGAAACCGCCCGATGGAATTTTCTTGGTTACGGTAATAATGGCATCGATGAACATGCCGTTAGGGTCATTGTCGAGTAATTCGGCTATTGACGATCATACTTCCACTTCCGCTTCAGCCTATCCGTCAGGGCCCTTTTTCCCGCATCAGTCAGCCCGAGACGGTCGATCTCTCTCGCCAGTTGATCCTTGTCGCCGTGCCCGCTCGCGTATCCGTTGAGGCGCGATACGGCGGTGGAATCCACGAAATCCCGGTGAAGCGGATAGATGCGTGACATTTCGGCGTTCAAATCGTAATCCTGTTTGAGAATATACTTCTGGTGGTAGTCTTCGGCCAACGTGAACGCGTTCAGCGGAGCGATCTCGCTCTTTACCGTGCGACCGATTTTCTTCTCCATCTCCGCTTTGGATGCCGTGGCCAGTTGTTTTTGTCGCTCGTCATGGGTGAACACGGCATGCTTGTACTGCCGCGACCATGACTGGCTGGTCGGGTTGTGGCTCTGCCAGAATACGTCGAGCAGCTGCGGGTAGGTGATGCGCTGGGGGTCGTAATCCACTTGCACCGTTTCCGTATGGTCGCCGATATGGTGGTAGTCCGGATTGTCTTTCAATCCGCCGGCATAGCCCACACGGGTGCGAATTACGCCCTCGATGATCCCGAACCGGGATTCGATTCCCCAGAATCACCCCAGGCCGAAGGATGCAGTCTCGAATATCGCGGGTGCCGCCGCATCGATGGCCGGGATTGCCAGTGGGTCGGTCTTTATTTGATATGCAAGGTTCATATCCGCCTCCGTTGTCTTCGAATCTTGACCTGCCTGTGTGTCCATCGTTGGGGAGCAGGCCAGCAGCAACGACAGTATACCGGTAAACAACAAACACCATTTGCCGGTTGTGCAGCATCTTTTTTTCATCGTGCGGTGCCTCTCTTTCTGCCTATCCGTTTTTTTCGGTGAAAGGCGCAGAACCGCCCGCCTATCACCGATACAGCCAAACCATAACCACGAATGGACGACCTTGCTGTAAAGATTCGATAAAGATTGCCGGACCAGCTTGAAATTTTTGGGCCTCCCCACGCGATCGAAACGCGCCCACACGCCTTGCCCAGTCGACTGAACGGTTTTTCTTTGGCGGACGATGGGGTATGGTACGAACGAATTTTTTCAGGCAATAGTTGATTGGAAAGGAAACCAACACCTGAACCGGAGGCGGCAATGAAAAAGCTGGTTGATCGATCCATGCACAGTGCCGAGCACATCCTCAACCAGGCCATGGGGCGCCTGTTCGCTTGTGACCGGTGCTTCAGCGCACATATCGAGCGCAAAAAATCCAAATGCGACTACCGATTCGACCGGTCGCTGACCGACGAAGAATTGAAATCGCTGGAGAAGGAAGTCAATGGCGTGATCCAGGCCGACCTGGAGGTTTCGGAACAGTTTATATCCCTTGACAGCGCTTGCAAGGCTTACAATTTGTCGCGACTGCCTGATGATGCCGGGGACCGTATCCGGATCGTGACGGTCGGTGATTACGACCACTGCCCTTGCATCGGGCCGCATGTGTCTTCGACTGGAGAGATCGGGGCGTTCCGGATCACATCGTCCGGATATGAAAACGGCGTCCTGCGGATCCGTTTCAAGCTGAAGCGGCCGGCAACGCGTTGAAAAGGGGATCAGATCGAAAAATAGAAATCAACCAAGGCAACCAACGCAACAGCCTCAAACCCCGCTGCGGCTTTCGATGACCTTGATGATTCGACGTATGGTTGCGTTGACGGGCGTAGGCAAATCATATTCTTTCCCCAGGGATACCACCTTGCCGGCAAAAATCTCCACCTCTGTTTTTCTTCCAGCTTCCACATCCTGGAGCATGGAGGTTTTTCCTGTCGGCGAAAGCTTTTTCATAATGATGTCCCATTCATCGATGTCTGCTTCAGTCAGACCGATGCCGGCTTTCTTGGCCAGGTTGACGACCTCTTCCATCAGCGACCGAATCAACGCCCGGGCCTCAGGCGACGATTGAAAGACGCCATACGGTGCGCGAAGCACGGCCGACGCTTGGTTGATGCCCACGTTGATCATGAACTTCCACCACATGGCGCGCATCATGTCCACCGGGACCTCGTTGGGGATTCCAGCCCGGTTCAACGCTTCCTGGATGCGGTCCAATCGTGGACCGTGGTCCCCATTGCCCACCAGACCGAAAATGATTTTTCCGGGATTGGCATAGGTGAACCGATCGTTTTCACGCATGGCATCGATACCCACGGCGATGGCGTAGACCATCTTGTCCATGCCGCAGGTGGCCCCGATGATTTTTTCGCTTTCCAGGCCGTTCATCACCGACAGGATAGCGGTATCGGATCCTGTCAGGGCGGCAATGTCGCCGACGGCCCCGGCCAGGTGATGATGCTTCAGGGCCACGATGATCAAGTCGGCCGGTTCAACCACCTTGTCCGCGTGAATCACTGGGACATGGTACAGCTTGTCGTTAATGGTGAAGGTTCTGTTTTTCAAGCCCTCGTAGCGCTTGCCCCGTGCCACAAAGGAGACGGAAAAATCCACGGCGTCCGTGAACATGGCCGCGTAGGCCGCGCCCATGGCGCCGGCTCCCACAATTGATATGTTTCGAATCGCTGGCATGGCTAAGGCTCCTTATACTTGGTGTAACGATCATCGAACGATCAGCCAGGTTCCCATCAGCATCAATCCAACGCCGGAAAGGCGGTATAGGTCAAGGGGTTTCAGATCCGCACCGAGCAGGCCGAAATGATCGATGACGGCGCCGCTGATAAACTGGGCGGCAATGATGATCGTCATCGCCGTCACCAGGCCCAGTCGTGCGGTGCCATATCCAATGGCGCCGACAATCACCAGGCCCAGCGCGCCGGCGGACAGCGCATACCAGGGCACCGTCTGCCAGGCGGCCAGGTTCCCGCCCCGGCTCAGCAGCATGGCCAGGCCGACCAGCAGCCCGCCGCCACCATAGGTGATGAACACGCTTTCCAGCGTGCCGATCTGTTTATCCATCAATCCCATGAATTGTGCCTGCAGGGTGACGGCCACGCCGCCGGCGGCCGCGATGATGATCAGTGGTAGGGACGTGCTCAAGGCCGGTTTCCTTTCTGGTAACCGTTCACGGGTTCAGGGTTCAACGGTTCAGGGTTGCTTTTTTGCCTAAGCCTGAGCCTGTGAATGCATACCGTTTTTGTAGCAGCACGTCTGGATCCGGTTGAGAGTCGTTGTCAGTGGGCATGCTGCGGGTCCTTGTTCTTGTCTGGTTGGTCGAAAGGGTTGGGTGTGAATAGCCCCGGCGCTCAAAAATGGCAAGACCGGTGCTTCTTTTTTTGGTTTTCCCGCGGCGCGTGCGAGGCCGATGGTGAAAGCGACAACGGTCGATCGGTTCCGTTCCATTTTTTGCCGCCGCCTTCCTCCCGATTTGAAAATCCGGGATGATGCCTTATCTTTCTCCGTAAACGTTCACAGGTTCAGCGTTTACCGTTAATGGTTATTTGGGCTGAGATTTTCGATGAATCTTGAACCGCTGAACCCTGAACCTTTGAACCCGTGAGGGGGAGACGCAACGACCATGGCCCTGCTGGAAGCACGAAACCTTGTCAAAACCTATACCGTGGATCACCGCGCCATCACCGTGCTGGAGAATGTTTCCCTGTCTGCCGAAAAAGGGGAATTCATTGTCATTGCCGGCAGCAGCGGCAGCGGCAAAACCACCTTGTTGACCCTGCTTTCCGGGCTGGATCACCCCACGTCGGGACAGGTCTTTATCGACGATCGGGAGATCACGCATGCCTCCGAAGAAGATCTGGCACCGCTGCGCAACCGGACGATCGGTTTCGTATTTCAATCCTTTCACCTGGTGCCGTCGATGACGGCCAAGGAAAATATCATGTTCCCAGCCGAGCTGAGGGGCGATCACGACGCGGATGGTCGCGCCGGACAATTGTTGGCACGGGTGGGCCTGTCGGCCCGGGCGGACAATCTGCCCAGCCAGCTGTCCGGGGGCGAAAAGCAGCGCATTGCCCTGTGCCGTGCCCTGATCAACCGGCCCAAGCTGCTTTTTGCCGACGAGCCCACCGGCAACCTGGATTCGGAGAACGGCAAGATCGTGCTCGCCCAGCTCATCGATCTGAAAAACGAACATGGGGCCACCCTAGTGCTGGTGACACACAACCCTGAAATCGCCCGGGCCGCCGATCGGGTGATTTCCCTAAAAGATGGACACCTGATCGGATAGCCGCCCATGCGTCACATACCAATGATTCTGCGCCAGGTGCGCCGCTCCTATCGGCAGGCCGGCCTGTTCGTGCTCTGCGTAGCCCTTTCCCTGGCCACCCTGACCGCTTTTTCCGGATTTGCCAGAAGCGTGAGCCGTGCCCTGCTGGACGACGCCCGCACGCTGCACGCCGCCGACATTATCATCCGATCCCACGACCCCATTTCCGCCCCCCTGGTGCAAGCTGTTGACAGGCTGGTGGACCAGGGCCGGATCGTGCAGGCCAACGTTCACGAATTTTACAGCGTGGTGCGCGCGCCTGACGAAAAGGCTTCCGTGCTGTCCAGGCTGAAAGTGGTGGAAGCGGGCTACCCCTTTTACGGCCAGGTCACGTTGAAATCGGGCCGCCCCTTCCAGCAGGTGCTGGCACCCGGTGCCTGCATCGTCGAGCAGACCCTGCTGGATCGTATCGACCTGAAGGTGGGCGACCGGTTGCAGGTCGGCTACACCACCCTGACGATTGACGACGTGGTCACGGCCGAGCCGGATCGCCCGCTTGATCTGTTTGCATTTGGCCCCCGGGTATTCATCCACAGTTCGGACCTGGATGCCCTGGGCCTGCTGACCACCGGCAGCCGCATCCACCGTCTGGTGCTGCTCAAGGTCATGGACCCGCTTCAGGTGGATGCGATTGCCGCCGGGTTGAAACAAGCCTCCCCCTTCGATGGGGAAAGCGTCGACACGTACCTCACCTCCGGGTCCGTGGTTAAACGGTTTCTGGACAATTTCCTTTTCTTCCTCAAACTGGTGGGGCTTTTTATCCTGATTGTGGCCGGATTGGGTATTCAGAGCACCCTCACGGCCCTGTTTAACGAAAAACAGCGCACCATTGCTGTGATGAAAACCGTGGGCGCCAGCGGTCGCTTTATCAATACGCATTTCATGCTCATGGTCCTTGTGCTGGGCGCCGCGGGAACCGGCGTTGGCATTCTGGCCGGTGCGGCAGTTCAGGGCGGCCTGGCCTGGATGCTGGGCCCGCTGTTGCCCGAGGGCCTAAATCTGACCATCGCCTGGTCCGGGGTGGCCGAGGCCGTCATGCTGGGGCTTACCGTGGTCGCCCTGTTTTCGTTCCTGCCCCTTTACCGGCTCAGGGAGATGCGCCCGGTGGCCATTTTCAACCGCCTGCCGTCCGTCGGCATCGCCCGCTGGCCCTATTTCCTCTCCGGCTTGATGGTCCTGCTCTTTTTTCTTGCCCTGGTGCTGTGGCACATGCGCGACATTCGCTTTGGCTTCTATTTCGTCGGCGCTGTCGTCGCCCTGATCCTGGCTGCGACCCTTTTGGCCCAACTGGCGCTGTGGACGATGAGACGCCTGCCCGTTCGTCCGCTGGCCCTGCGCCAGGCTATACGGGGCCTGTTTCGACGGGGCAATGCCACCCGGGCCATCATGATCACCCTGACGGTTTCCCTGTCTGTGATCTTCGGGGACCATCTCATCGAAAAAAACCTGAATGCCACCTTCGTGCAGTCCTTCCCTGCCGATTCACCCAACGCCTTTTTCTTGGACATTCAGCCCGACCAGACCGAGGCGTTTTCAGCCGCCATCGGCCATCCGGTTCAATTCTATCCCATCGTGCGGGCCCGAATCACGTCGGTGAACGGCGAGGCCATCGACCGTGGTCGGGAGGGCCAAAAACGGCGCGACAACCTGACGCGGGTATTCAACCTGACTTACCGGGAAACGTTGCTGGACGATGAAACCTTGATCGACGGCGACACGCTCTTTCGCAACGACTGGCCTGAGCCTCAGGTGTCAATCATGGATACCGTGGTGGAGATGCGGCCCATGAACATCGGCGACCGCATCAGCTTCAAGATTCAGGGGGTTCCCCTGACCGCGCGCATATCCAGCATCCGCACCCGCGACAGCCGATCATTGAGCCCTTTTTTTTACTTCGTGTTTCCGGAGGCGATAATGAAGCAGGCCCCGCACACCCTGTTTGCCGCCCTGACGGTGATTCCCGGACAGATGGGGCCGCTTCAAACGTCGATTGTCTCCCGGTTTCCCAACATCAGCGTCATCGATATGTCCCAGACCATCGGCATTCTGGCCCGGCTTATGGCTCGCCTGTCGCGGATCGTGCGTGTTTTCAGCCTCTTCAGCATTGCGGCAGGCCTGTTGATCCTGGTGAGTGCGGTGTTCGCCACCCGGGCCGAGCGGGTGGTCGAGTCGGTCTACTACAAGATCCTGGGGGCGGGAAGGCGGTTCGTCTTTACCGTCTTCGCCCTGGAGAATATGTTGGTTGGTCTGCTCAGCAGCGTCCTGGCCCTGGTCATGGCCCAGACTGGCGCATACTGGGTGTGTACGGTGAAATTCAATATCGGCTATCGGCCGTTTCTGTCGGTGTCGCTGTTAATGCTGGCGGCCACCGTGGTGCTGACCGTCACGGTGGGCATGATCGCCTCAAGGTCGATTATGGCCAAGAAACCGGTTGCGTATCTCAGGGAGCAGCAAAATGAATAAATGCTTGAAGTGCGCTTTCTGGTCCAATCTCTGCGTTGGGGTCATGCTTCAAATCCTCGACATACTGCAGTATGCCTGCGGTTTGAAGCATGCCCCCGCCTTGACCTTGAACCAGAATGCGTACTTCAAGGTGTCTTCCATAAAAAACAACCCATTTTGTCTATGGCAGACTAAGGGGGTGGCCCTGCTGATAGGCATCAGCTTGATACTATCCGGCTGCAGCCAGGAGTCGCCGGTTGAAACCGCCGTCGTGGTGACCCAACCGCCGGCCCCGGCCTATGCGGGCACGATCGTGGCTGTGGGCGACAGCCTAACCGCCGGGTTGGGCGTGGCCGAAGACCAGGCCTATCCTGCCCAGCTGGCCCGCCGGCTGCAGGCCGGGGGGGTCAACTATCAAGTGATCAATGCCGGTGTGAGCGGCGAGACCAGCAGCGGTGCCCTTTCGCGCATCGAGTGGGTGATATCCAGCCTGCGTCCGGACATCGTCATCCTGGAAACCGGCGCCAATGACGGTCTGCGGGGTCTGGATCCCGATCTATTGAAGACCAACCTGGACCGGCTGGTCAGCACATTAACGGCGCACAAGATCCAGGTGATCGTGGCTGGCATGCTCATGCTGCCCAACCTGGGTCCGGAATACACCCGGGCTTTTTCGGACATCTACCCGAACATTGCAGAGAAATACGGGGTTATCTTCATTCCCTTTTTCCTAGAAGGCGTCGCCGGCGAGGCCCACCTCAATCAGCCGGACAAGATGCATCCCACGGCTGACGGCTATACCCGCATCGTGGAGACCGTCTATCCGTATGTCGTCAGGGCCATTGAGCGGCACAAGGCCAGGTAACCGATCTATTTTTCGCGCTGACGAAAAGCGGCATTGACCGCCAGACGCTCCAGCGAAAGCGCGATCACGTCTGCTAATCGGGGCTGTTTCTGTCTCAATTTCAAACAGAAGGCTTCCGTGCGATCCGGGTCCTGCAGGCCGGGACCGGGTACGAAGGCGGCCACCACCCGTTCGAATAAAAGGGGGTGCATCCGTTCAATGCGCGGCAAATTGTCGACAAACCAGGGCCACAGGCGATCCGCTGCTGCCGGATTGCCGGCGGCCGCCACCAGGGGCATGAAGCGAATTCGATCGGGCACCTTTTCCAATGTGAAAGCCAACGCTTCCTCAAGCAGGGGCCATGGGTCGAAACAGCCCAAAGCGCCGGCAAGGGTCATGCGCTCATGCTCGACCCCACTCACGTCGAAACGGCGAATCATGGCTTCCAGGGCCGCCCGCCCGCCCGAAACGGCTCCGGCGGTCATCACTCCCCTAAAAATGTCGGGGGCGATGGTGGAACCGCTTAAAAATGCGTTAAACTGATCGGTCAGGAAATTGAGGGCCTGTGAGTTGCCGATCAAGGCGCCGTGGACAAAGAGCTGGTCGCGCAACATGGCCGTGGTCTGCGATTCATCCGGACTGGGCAGACCACCGATGGCGTCCAGGGCCGCGTTCATCAAGGTCACTGCCGTCTGGGTCGTCCGGGTCCGGATCTCGCCCCGGAGCACCAACACGGCTTCGAACAGATGGCTGTCCAGACCGGAAAGGGGAAGGATAGGCCTGCTCACTGCGAAAGTTGTCGGCCATGTCCAGAAAGGTCTCCATAGAGACGAGCCCGGCTTTGACCAGCGCAAACAGATCGTTCTGCAGGCCCCAGCGATCCATGGGCGTCAATTGTTGACCAGCGACCATATCGCCCAACCGGGTCAGATTTTCGGCATCGTTGTAGCAGGCGTGGTAAAATCCGGTCTGACCGGGGTTGACCTGGTAAGCGGTGGTGTCCGGCGGCAGGGTGACGTCGGTTTGTTTTTTTTTGAGCAGGATCGTTTGGGTGTCTGCCGTGCCGTTGGCGGTGTAGGCGGTGATCGATACCGGTACCAGCCATGTCTGTGCCGCATCGTTGGGCAGGTAGGTAAAACGCCGCTGGCGCAAGCTGAGCGTGTTGTTGTTGCGTTGGGCGGTGATCACGGGAAAGCCCGGCTGGGTGACCCAACTGCGCATGAGTTCGGCCACCGGCATGCCGGATGCGGTCGACAGCGATTCCCACAAATGCTGGCTGGCGGCGTTGCCATAGGCGAAGTCCGTCAGATAGCGCCGGAGGCCGGCTTTAAAATGAACGGGCCCGATCCAGGCCTCCAGCTGTCGTAAAATACTGCCTCCTTTGCTGTAGATGATGGGCGCCGTGCTGGTGGTGATGGCCACCTGGGCGCCGCCCGGCATTTCGATGGCAAAGGTTTCGTTCAGTGCGTCTCGGGCCATTGCCGTCTCGGTCTGGCTCCTGACAAACTGATCCCAGATCTCCCATTCAGGATAGTGGTGGTCCACCATGCCGTAACCGAAGTAGGTGGCAAAACTTTCGTTGAGCCAGAGGTACTTCCAATCCTCGGGCGTTACCAGATTGCCGAACCATTGATGGGCGATTTCGTGGGCAATGACTTCGCAGATGCGTGCCAGCGCTTCCCGTGATGTCACGCCGGGTATGTTTAACAGCAGGTTCTCGCGGAAAGTGATCGCCCCCCAGTTTTCCATGGCCCCGAAGGCGAAATCCGGCACGGCAATCAGATCCAGTTTGGTCAACGGATAGTCGATGGCATAGTAATCTTCACCGTAAGCCAGTGCCTTGCGGCCAAATTCCCGCCCGAAAGCGGTCTGGTCTCCCATCCCCGGCAGGCAGACGGCACGCACCCGGCGGTCGTCGGCATCTTCATGGATTTCAAAGGGACCCACACCGAAAAATAACAGATAGGTGGACATTTTGGGCGTCGGGTGGAAAGCGACCCGCCGCCTCCCGTCTTCCAGTTCCGTGATCGTTTTTACGTCGGTGTTGGAAATGGCGGTCAGGTTTCCGTCGATGACCATCTCAACTGTAAAAACCGCCTTCTGCGCGGGATGGTCCAGGCAGGGAAAGGCGCGCCGGGCATCGCTTTCCTGAAACTGGGTCACGGCAATATATTTCGGGCGCTTGCCGGCTTTGATCCGGCTGCGGTAGAAACCGGCCATGCGGTCGTTGATTTTACCGGTGTAGTCGATGGTCAACTGAAACGGACCGGAAATGGCGTCGGGAAGATGGATGGCCAGGCTGGTCTTGGCCGGATCCAGCGTAAACGGACAGTCGATGCGCTTTTCATCGGGTCCATCCGGTTGAACCGCTGTAGCGAGCGCATTCCTCGCCGCTTGCCGCGGGGAGGGTTCAATGCGGCAGTGCCAGATGGCCAGTTCCGCACAATGGAGAACGAGGGTGTCTGTGGGTTCGTCGGCGTCGGCGGAAAGGGTCATCCGGCCGGCAAAGGTAAAGCGGTCAAGATCCGGCTCGATGGTGAGCTGATATTCCATCGGTGTAATGGGAGCGGTCATACTGATCTCCATTGATTGTTGTGAAGGGTTGCGGAAACGGGGTTACGGCTAAAAAATGCGGGGCAGAATGAACCGGCCGATCGTATAACACACCCCGGTGGAGATGAATATCCCTGCGGACACACTGTGGACCCAGAATGCGACACCGATCCGTCCGGTCTTTTTCTTCGTATCTGCGATATAGGTTTTGTAGAGGCCAATGATATTCGGTGCCAGCGTGTTGCGGTCTGCCAGGCCGCGGTCGAACAGGTATCGGGCGATGATTGAAAATGAGCCGGCGGCAATCACCATGGCAACTCCCATGACGATCAATATGGTGTAATCTGCAGCAATCAAGACTGTACCTGTCCGGCGAAACGTCGGCTTGTGGGCGATAAACGAGACGGTTGGGCTTAATCCTTAAAGATAAATTTGTCGGCGTCTTTTATGGTATATCCCCTGCCGGTGAAATCTTTTTTTTCATCGGCTAAACGGATGCCGGCGATAGCCTGGGACCGATAGGCCACCCTGGCGCTGATGACAAAATCAACGGTGTTGATGCCCTGTCCGGCCAGGTAGTTCTGAAATTGATTCTCCATTTTGCGGATCAAGACAACGTCAGCGACAAATTCCTCTTCGCTGTATGTCGCACCGGAGACCTCTGCTATGAACACCGGGGTGGTGTAGGCGGTCTTTTCTTGCATGGAGTAACCAACGATATAGCAGTAGCCGTTTTCTTTGGCCCAGCAGGACGGTGCGCTGAACACGACCGCCAGAACCATGACGAGTATCAGCTTCAGGCAGGTTTTCTTCATAGCAGCCTCCTTTTCAACATCCATGCAAGTTGGTTCGCGTGTCACCGATTGAGACCGCGCGTGCCGGTTTCGATATATGGTATTTCAGGCGTTGACCGGTTTGGGCACAACGCCGGTATAGCAACGCCGCGAATCGATATGTTTATTCCTATCACGCCCTGGGACCCGGCGCAACCGTGCGCTCTGTCGGTTTTTAGCGATCCTTTTTCAATATCCTTCCAAAACCCACTCAGGGACGCTTGCCGCTGTTGTGAAAAGCGACCAGGCTGCTCTTGTCGATCATCACGTTGCCGTGCTCGCGCATCGCGCGAATTTCGTCAAACTCGATCAGTTGATAAATCATTTTCTTGCCTACGCCGATAAATCGTGCGGCTTCGCTGACCGTCAATACCGGCACCTCAATATATTTATTGTTGTCGCTCATTATTTGTGGATCCTTATTGTTTTTGCCCTTACCCTGTCGGGCGCTCTCATTGGTGGGCATGGTAAGCATTATTCCGGGGGCGGCAAGGGTGTCGACACCAAGGCGCCTTTCACTATTCCGGTCAATGCCGCAAGTCGAATCAGCCATGCAATTGTTGTAAATCCACACCGCGGGCTTATACTTTGTGTTTTTAACAATAGCCATTAAATGGGGGAAACATGCAAAACGCGTGGACTTACAAAAACTTTGAGATTCAAGAAGGCTTGAAGCCCGGCAGTAAAACCTTTCGCTATTTTTTCAAAGTTCTCGAAAGTGGTCAGAAAAAATGCAACTACTGCGTCTGGATCTCGGATGATGCCTTGAGCCGGTTCGATCCATCCAAGGATTTCAATGCCATTGTTGCTTCCCGGAAGGATGTCTGGCATCAATGGATAAAGGCCAAAATTGACGGCGGCGATTTCCGCAATCGGGCCTTGAAAGTTGAAAAATCAGGCGAACAGGAGATTAACTTGTCGGATCTTTCGGAACATGTCACAGTGGATTGATCTGGCAAGTTGATCAATGTGGGTAAGGAGGGGCTTTTGAAACACACTAGCGCAATCTATTTTTTGGTTGTTTTCCTTCACCTTGCCGTGACGTGCCCAGCAGCGGCTGAATTGACGATCATCACTGAGGAATTCCCCCCATTAAATTTCACGGAGGACGGCAAACTGACCGGGGCCATGACGGATGTGGTGCGGGAAATCACCCGGCGCTTGGGTATTGCCAACGACATTCAAGTCATGCCATGGGCCCGTGGATACAAGCGGCTGCTTACCGAACCCAATACCGTCCTCTTTACCACCGCCAGGACCGAGGCGCGCGAATCGCTGTTCCATTGGGTCGGTCCGCTCCATTCTGCGCGGATCGAACTGTATGCCAGAAAAAGCGACCAGCGACAGATCGATTCCATTGAAGCGGCCATGCAGGTGGGCGCCATTGCCACCTACAAGGACGATGTCAGAGAGCAGATATTGAAATCTCTCGGGTTCACCAACCTGGACAGTTCCAACAGCCCGCTCAGTGACATTCGCAAACTGATGTCCGGTCGGGTGGACCTGTGGGTTTTCAGCAATGTCGGCGTCCAACAGGTGGCCCGTGAGGCCGGGATCGATCCACAGGAAATTAAAGCGGTATTAACGCTCCAGAAGCAGATATCCTATATCGCCATTTCCAAACCAACCTCACCTGCCATCGTGCAGCAGTGGCAGGCGACCCTGGATGAAATGAAAGCGGACGGCACCTTCTGGTGGTTGATGCGCAAATGGCTGCCGCCTGACGCGATCCGGGTGTCCGAACGCCAGACCCACACCGACAGGCCATTTTTTTTAAAGTTGTACACGGAGGATTCACCGCCCTCTTCCTACGACGGAAATGGCCGGATCAATGGGCTGTCGGTCGACATTGTCCGGGAGATCCTGCGCCGGATCGGCCAGCCGGATACCATCGCGCTGGTGCCGTGGGCCAGGGGGTACCAATTGGCCCAATCCGAAGCCGATACGGCCCTTTTCTCAACCACCCGGCTCCCCCAGCGTGAAGCCATGTTTTCATGGGTGGGACCGCTCTACCGGCAACGCTGGGGTTTTTACCGGTGGCATGCGAGCCCAATCCGCATTGCGGATACCGAAGCGGCCAAACAGGTCAAACGCATCGGCACCTACCGCCAGGACGCCAAAATGCAATACCTGCAGGCATTGGGGTTTGAAAACCTGGTTCCCACCAATAAGAACATCACCAATGTGACCCATCTGCAGCGGGGGAATATCGATTTGTGGGTCAGTTCGGATTTCAACATGCCCTACCTGGCCAGGCAAGCCGGTGCGTCGCCTGATCAGTTGGCGCTGGCTTACGCCTTCCATACCGTAGGCAATTATATCGCATTTTCAAAAGAAACATCACCCCATGTCATCCGGCTGTGGCAGGCGGTGCTGGATGAAATGAAATCGGACGGCAGCTACCGGCGGATCTGCCGTAAATACGACTATGTGCCGGAATAACAGACGACTTACAAGGACGCCTCGCACGTGGACCCAGTCAGAAAAAGCTTGGCCAAGCCCAGTTCACCAGGCCCCAAAGTGCGTGGTTATGGATCGCTGAGACGGCGTTCCATCTCCATCGAACTGGCCATCAGTCTCGTGCTGCTGGTGTTTCTGGTGGAGGGGGTCCTGCTGATTTTGATATATCACCGGCAGGCCGACTATCTATACCGACAGTTGCAGCTAAAAGCGGACGAGTATGCCGTCAACCTCTCCGAAACCCTGGCGGTCCCTATTTGGGATCTGGATGATGAACAGATTCGGCGGATCGGGGATGGATTCGTCCGCAACGACATCGTCACAACCATCCTTATCCGCGACATCGATGGGAACGTCTATTATGAATTCAATCGGGATACCGCCGAGAACCCGATCAGCCGTGAGGCGCCGATTTTATATATCGGAAAACCGATCGGCCAGGTCAGCTTTGCGTTGTCACTGGACGCCTATCGCCAAGACCTGACATGGCTTCGCAACACAGCGATTCTGTTGATGGCGGTATCGCTGGTGGTCATTGTCATTGCTACAGGCGTGGTGCTGCGGGTGCTCATGCGCAGGCCCCTGGCCATTCTCCGCCAGGGGATGGACCAGGTGGCCCGGGGTGACTATGATTACCGGTTCGATGAGGTGCACCATGATGAACTGGCCGATATCGCTCGACGATTCAGCAAGATGGCTGAGGAGATACGCGAACGTGAACAATCGCTGCAGAAAGAGGTCGTCGAGCGCAAACGGGCGGAGGATAAAAGCAGGCAGAGCGAGGCCAGGACCCTGGCCATCCTGGATGCCATCCCTGATGTCATGTTCCAGTTCGATCGCGACGGCCGGTTCGTCGATCTACGGGGCGATTCGGGAGACCTTGCGGCACCCCCTGATCAATGCATTGGGCGGAAAATCGAGCATGTCTTGCCCAGCCATATTTCACGGGTTTTTCGGAAGCAACTCGCCCGGACATTCGAGACCAGGGGGTTGATGGTGTTCGAGTACGATCTTTTGATCGAGGACGTCGTCAAGTACTACGAATGCCGGCTGGTGGCGGTGTCTGACGACCTGGCGCTGGGCATGGTGAGAAACATCTCTGAGCGGGTGACCGCTGCGCTGGAAAAGAAACGACTGCTGGAACAGCTCCAGCGGGCCCAGAAAATGGAAGCCATCGGCATGCTGGCCGGCGGGGTCGCCCACGATCTGAACAATGTCTTGTCGGGCCTGGTCAGTTATCCGGAGTTGATTCTCATGGACCTGCCGGAAGAAAGCCCTCTTCAGAAGCCCATCCGCACCATCCAGCGCTCCGGTGAACGCGCCGCCAATATCGTTCAGGATCTATTGACGCTGGCCCGCCGAGGGGTGTCGGTCGCAGAGGTGCTCAACCTGAACCAGGTGATCCACGAGTACCTGAAAAGCCCTGAATACGACAACCTGCGGAATCATCACCCGGATTTTCAACTGGAAACGGACCTGGCTGACGACCTTCTGGATATTTCCGGCTCCCCGGTCCACCTCGCAAAAACAGTGATGAACCTGATTTCCAATGCCGCGGAAGCGACGGTGCATGCCGGACGTATCCACATCGAAACGGAAAACCGATATATCGATAGCCCCATCAAAGGCTATGACGACATCGAAGAGGGCGATTATGTGGTGCTGACGGTTAGGGACAACGGCATCGGCATTTCGCACGAGGACATCGACCGGATTTTTGAGCCGTTTTACACCAAAAAAGTGATGGGCCGAAGCGGCACCGGCCTGGGCATGGCGGTGGTGTGGGGAACCGTCAAGGATCACCGTGGGTACATCGACATCCAGAGTGCACCGGAGCATGGCACCACGGCAACCATTTACCTTCCCTCCACCAAAGAGCACCGCATGCAGACGCGTGCACCGGAACTCGTTGATAATCTGATCGGTAACGGTGAGCGGATCCTTGTGGTCGACGATGTCAAGGAACAGCGCGAAATCGCCACGGGAATGCTCACCCGACTGGGCTATGACGTGGCAAGCGTTTCCAGCGGCGAAGCAGCCGTTGATTATGTCAGGCGACACCGGGTCGATCTGCTGGTGCTGGACATGATCATGGATCCCGGCATCGACGGCCTGGAAACTTACCGGCGCATCATCAACATCCATCCCGGCCAGCGAGCCGTGATCACCAGCGGGTTCTCCGAATCTGACCGGGTGCACGCGGCCCGCAAGCTGGGAGCCGGCATATATGTGAAAAAACCCTATCGGCTTGAAGCCATTGCCAGGGCGGTGCGAGACGTGTTGAACCGCGGTGGCGAGCGAGCTGGCAATTGATCTTCATCCTTAAGGTGCCCCCCGCGGCTTGTCGGAGCGAAGCAGAGATCCCGCTCATCGGGGCCGCGGGGAGGGTTCAATTTGCCGATCGTTGGCGCGGACTCATACCAAGAGGATGACCTGCCTGGCTCTGTTAAAAGAACCATCAACCGGATGTGTGGTTTCTAACTTCAATACAGGAGATTCAAATGAACATCTATGTAGGAAATTTGTCATTCGATGCCACAGAAAAAGATTTACGTTCGGCGTTCGAAGCCTTCGGCAAGGTAGATGCCGTCAACATTATCAAAGACCGTGACAGCGGACGGCCCAAAGGATTCGGATTTGTGGAGATGCCCTCAGGAGAGGAAGCCAAGAAGGCCATTGAGGCGATGAACGGGAAAGACTTCAAAGGTCGGGCCATGAATGTCAATGAAGCCCGTCCCAAGCCCGAAGGAGGCCGTGGCGGCGGACGTCACGGCGGCGGCGGTCAGGGAGACAGAGGCAGGCGCGGCGGTGGACCGGGCGGCGGGGGTGGTCGGCGCTATTGATCGAATTACTCCTGGATTTGCTCATTACCCTCATTTTCTTGAGACCCGTCAACAGCAGCGCGAAGGAATATCGGAAACGGGGGCGCACGGAATCGTATACCCGGTGGGGTAACACCTTACCCTTGTCGACAAGACAATCCCGAATGGGGTGTCTTTTTTCTCGCATCGGTATCGATTCGCGGTTCAATGGTGTCCAGCCTGTATACCCACGGGCAATCCTTGTCCCTGATCAGTTTAAACGCTGACACGGGAAGGCGTTCATGGGCGCCAGTCACCAGCCAACCGCCCGGCGCCAGGGCCGCAACGATCCGCGTGAAAGCGGCCTGGAGATCTGGGCCCTGGTAGTACGTCAGCAGGTTGTTGCGCAGCAGGATCATGTGAAAGGGGCCGCTATCGGGCAGGGAGCCGAGCAGATCGTGCTGCCGCCAACGGATGGGTGTCATCCGGTGGGATTGGACGAGAAACCGTCGGCCGCCCTTGCCTGAATCGAAGTATCTTTTCCGCATTTCATCCGGCACCTCCTTGAGGCTGCTTCGGCTGTAGGCGCCCTCTCGGGCACGCGCCAGGCAGGCCTCACCGGCATCCGTGGCCAGGAGGTTCAGGGCCGGCGAATCCCTCAGTTCGTTCCACAGCATGGCCAGGCTATAGGGCTCTTCTCCGTTGGCACAGCCGGCGGACCAGATCCGTACCGGCGAGCAAAACCGCTCCACCAAATCGGGAAGACTGCGTCTCTGGAGGGTTTGCCACAGATGTCGATCCCTGAAAAAACGGCTGATGGTCACCCTGAGGCACTGCTCATGGGCAGCCTTTGCCTGGGGCAGGCGCGCCAACTGGGCAAGGTATTGTTCAACAGTTGAACAGCCCAGTTCCTGCATGTGACGACGAAGGCGTTTGATCACCCCCTTGCGCACCTTGCGGTAGCCGGCCCATGGCCGGTTGCGGTGTTCGAGCAGACCTCGAAATTCGGTGTCGCTGAGCATGACCGAAACCGGTTTGTCGGTTGCATCACTGCGGGGGTTCATATTTCCAATCATGGTCATCCATGTCGGCGCTTTGCGCAGGATAACGCTATTTTTGGTTTTTTGCCTATCCCCCGCCCCATTTCCGGGCGAAAGCCGCACCTGAGAGGGTCAGCATTCAGCGGTTCAACTCACGGTAAGTATTGCGCATGTCGCGTTTGAGAATTTTTCCGGTGGGGGTCTTGGGCAGGGCGTCCACGAAGACCACGGCTTTAGGTACTTTGAAGGCGGCCAGTTCCTTTCTGCACAGGTCAATGATTTCGACCTCGGTGATGGTTTCCCCTTTGCGGGGCACCACCACAGCCGTAACCGCCTCCACCCACTTGGGGTGAGGCGTACCGATGACGGCCACCTCCTCCACGCGTTTGTCCAGGTAGATGGCCTCTTCCACCTCGCGTGTGGAGACATTCTCGCCGCCGGTTTTGATCATGTCCTTTTTGCGGTCCACCACCGCGATGTAGCGATCGTTGTCCAGCACGCCGATGTCCCCGGAGTGGAACCACCCGCCGTGCATGGCTGCCTCGGTCTTTTCCGGCTCTTTGAAATACATAATCATGGCGTGGGGGCCCTTGCCGCATATCTCCCCGGGGATGCCCGCCACGTCAATGGCCTGGGAATCCTCATCTTCCAGCCGGGATTCCATGTTCAGGCCCGCCATGCCGGCCGACCCCAGCTTTTCCAGGGCGTCTTCGGCCTTCAGGATGGTGTGGTAGGGGGCCAGTTCGGTCTGGCCATAGTAGTTGTAAATCCTGCAACCGGGCAACCGCGCCATAAGCTCTTTGAGCACCTCCACAGGCATGATGGATGCTCCATAGTAGCACTTGGTGAGGCAGGAGAGATCGTAGCGCTCGAAATCCGGGTGGCGCAGAATGCCTATCCACACTGTGGGCGGGGCGAAGAACATGTTGGCCCGGAAGCGGTCAATGGTTTTTAAAATCATGCCGATGTCCGGCGTCATGAGAATATTGGTGCCGCCTACCCAGAAAACAGGATTGAGGAACACGTCCCGCTGGGCACAGTGGTAGATGGGTAGGGCGTTGACATTGATGTCTCCGCTGTCGTAGCCGCCGTCGATAATGGCCCCCATGTACTGGGCCATGAGGGCCTGGTTGCTGATGATCACCCCTTTGGGAAGGGACTCGGTGCCGCTGGTGTAGGTCATCTGGCAGGGATCTTCGATGTGCAGGATCACGTCCGGCTCCGTGTTCGGGGCGGCCTCCATCCAAGCGTCGAAGACCAAGAAGCGGTCGTCCGCCGCCGGTTGGCCACCCCCCTGGTCGGACCAGATCAAGGTGTTCACCGTGGGCATCTCGCCCAGCACCCCTTCCACCAACCCGAAAAGGGTGTCCTCAACGATGAACACCTTGCTTTCCGAATGGTTTATGCAATAGGTGATGTCCGGGCCGCGCAGCAGGTAGTTGATGGCCAGGTACACTGCGCCGATCTTGCAGCAGCCCAGCCAGGTCAATACGTGGTGGATGGTGTTGTGGGCAAGGATGGCCACGCGGTCGTATTTGTTCACCCCCAGGCCGGCAAGCGCGTTGGCCGTCCGATTGGCGGCCGCCTCCAGTTGGGCGTAGCTGAGCGAGGTTTCACCGAAAATGATGGCCGTTTTGTCCGGAAAGTGGTAGGCGGTTCGCCGGATCATGTCCGCGATGACCCATCGGTTGACCCGGTTATAGCGGTCCATGAGAAATTCGAGATTTTCCTGGTTCAACTTGTTGAAACGGGCCTTTTGTTCATCGGTCATGGGTTTGCCGGGTGCCGTCATTCAAGCTCCTTCGTTTTAATGATGGATTGCCTAACAGCCGGGCGATCCAAAGGTGGTTGTAAGATCTGGCCAAATGCCTACAAAACAGAACGGATGTCAATGCGCAAATTGGGGCAGAATCGTTTCTTGGATTCACCGCAACGCAAGCATGTGAGGCAGTGGTTGATCGATGGAAGAAACTGTGTTTTTATACCCGTCGGCAACGCCAATCTAAACCTCCATAGGGTGCATCGCATGAAAAACATGATCATCGCCGTTCTCATTTGTCTTCCGCTGGGGTGTGCGTCCATTGCGGAGCAAGCGAAAATGGAAGCATATGGACGGACCATGGATTCCTACCAGACCGCCATGCGGCTGTCGAATTTCAACGACGTCTGCAAGTATGTCGACCCGGCTGAAATAGGTCGAAAGGATTGTTTAAGGCAATATGAGAACGTGAAGATCGTCAGTCATGATGTGCTTGGGGTCAACGTGTCCGAAGACAAGCTGGAAGTGACCCAGACTGTTGAAACGGAATACTATTTTGTTGATCGTTATATTGTAAAAAAGATCGAGTATGAGCAGTCGTGGCGCTACCAGTCAGACATGGAGAGCTGGCTGCTCCAGACCGGCCCACCGCAATTCGAATGACCTTTCATGTCATGCTTACAAGGTTTTTCTTACCCGGGCCGCGCCGGCGGCCAGGCTGCGGATCTTATTCAGGGCCAGGTCATAGGGCAAGGGCGCCATGCCGCAGTTGGTGCACGGGTAGAGCCGTTCCGGCGCTACGTGTGCCATGGCGGAACGGATGGTGGCGGCCACTTCATCCGGCGTTTCCACACGATCCCGGGTGACGGCAACCACACCCACCATCAGCCCCTTATCCTTGAGCAGTTTCATCAAGGATAGGGGCACGTGCGAGTCGGCGCACTCCAGTGAGACCTGGTCGATGCGGCTGGCGTTGAGTGCCGGGAAGATTTCTTCGTACTGCCGCCACTCGCGGCCCAGGGTCTCCTTCCACCGCAGGTTCTCGTCGATCCCGTAGCCGTAGCAGATGTGCACGGCGGTGGGGCATGAAAGACCATCGATAGCCCGGTGGAGCGCATCGATGCCCCACTCCTTGACGTCTTTCATGAAGACATTGAAGGCCGGCTCGTCGAACTGGATCAGATCGATTCCGGCCGCCTCCAGTTCCCTGGCCTCGGTGTTGAGGATGTCGGCAAAGGCCATTGCCATGTCCGCACGGGTGGCATAATGGACGTTGGCGATGGTGTCGCAGATGGTCATGGGGCCGGGCAGGGTGAATTTAAGGCGCCGATCCGTTTGCGCCCGGGTGAAACGTACCTCGTTCACGTGGACAGGTTTCGGCCGTGAAACCTGCCCGGTGACCGTGGGCACATCCACGGTGTAGCGGTTGTCCCGGATACCCATGGGCGTTTTTTTGGCCCAGTCGATGCCTTCAATGTGCTCCAAGAAGCCATGAACAAAATGAATGCGGTGCTGTTCACCGGCGGTGACGATCTGTATATCGGCAGCCGCCTGGTGGCGCAGCCACTCCGCCGCCGCGCGCTCCTTGGCGCTTTCCAGGGCCTGACCCGCAAGGCGCCAGGCCGGCCAGAGCCTCTCGGTTTCAGCCAGGTAGTCGGGTTTCGGCAGACTGCCGACGGTGGTGGTGTCCAGCATGGGTCGCCTCCTTTGTATGGCTTTTGGGCATATGGTCTCTCGAATTGGGGTTGCCCGTGTTTATCCGCTGTAGGGCAGTCATTCGGAAAAATCGGCCACTTCTGCATGGGTCACCTTGAGCAGTTCCGACAATGAGAGTTGCATCATGGCATCGATGTTCCCGCCGCCGCCGTATACGGTATCAAGCATAGCCGTGGCGGCGTCTACCAGGGTTCGCAGATTTTTCCGGTGGCCAAACGGCGGCATGCTGCCCACCCTATACCCGGTGACCGCCAGGGCCTGCTCGGCACGGGCAAATTTGACGCGTTTGCGATTCATGCCGAGATAGGCGGCCAGTTTCTTGCAGTCTACCCGGGCCAAGCCGTTGTTGACCACCAGGATCGGCTGCTCTCCGGCCATGAACAGCAGGGATTTGATGATTCTGTCTGTGTTTACACCCAACGCCCTGGCCGCATCGTCGACCGTAGCGGTGTGGGCGTCCATGGGCAGGATGACGGCCGCCAGGCGGTGGGTGTCGATGAACGCTTGCAGGTGTTTGCTGTTCAGCGGTGTATTCATAGGATCAATTTACCATGAGAAAGGCGTAACGATTCATTTTCTGGTCGTAGGCAGTGTGCACGGTGTCGGGGAATCCGAACCGGCGTACGCTGCACGGTGAGCATTCCCCGCGGCTTGTCGGAGCGAAGCAGAGATCCCGCTCATCGAGGCCGCGGGGAGGGTTCAATCGGATCGGTCAATCCGCCGGCCATGACCGTTTCAGATGCTTGAGCATGTTGCGCACGGCATACCCGTGCGTGGCCAGAAAGATCGTCAACTCCTCAAGATCGTACTCGTCGATCTCAATTCCGCTGGATTCGATCAATTCCGACAGGCCCGCGGCGGCATCGAGCACACGGTCCCAAGCGTCGGCTTCTTTTTTGGATATGGCCATGGGAAGGTTTATTTGCCCTTGGGTTTCGCTTTGGCTGCCGGGGCTTTCTTTTTTGGCTGCGCTGCCGGGGCATCGTCCTTCTTTTCTTCACCCGGCGTCCGCACAGACGGAACAGCGGGTTTCAGGCCTTTGAGGATGCGGGTGACTTCGGGTCCGTTTTTGGCCAGAAAGACGGAAAGGGCATCGATGGCCTTGCCGTCCAGGTCGATCTCCAGCCCGGCATCCTTGATATAAGCGGCCAGATTTTCGGCCGCATCAAGCATCTTGTCGTAGGCTTCGGCCTCTTTCTTGACCAGGAACTCTCGGTCCAGTTCCACACCATTTCGAACCACCACATACTTGGTAATAACGGCCATGATCTGCGCTCCTTATGGTTTGCCGATTGCTAAGAATCGATGGTTATCGGGGGTTTACTTTCTGCGTTGGAGATACCATCTCTGAAGGTCATAGATGACCTGGGTGAGCTTATTCTGCTCTTGCTTTTCCATTTCAGCGAATTCGAAAGCGAAACGGTAAAATCCGCGGTCCTGGTCGTGTTCGACACGCTTGACTTCGGCCTTTTTCACGTAAACGGTGCTGCCCGGCCGATCATGATCGCCCGGAAATACCAGGCTGACATCATAGATCTGCTGGTCCATTTTCAATACCGGCCCGCGCATGAACTTGAAATTGTGCTTGGTAAGAACCCCGTAAACGCCGCCAAGGCTGACATTAATCAGATCCATCACGCCCTGGATTTTTTTCAATTGGAAATGCATCTGGGTCCCGGTCAGGGTGTTTACCCGGAAATTCCGGCGGCGCTGCAGCCGTTCCACGTGCTCGGGAAAGGGTATTTTCAGTCCTTGCTCGCAAAATTCGCCGCCCCGGGTGCTGAAGATGTACTCCAGCTGATCCGGTCCGTTGAAGTTGAACCGAAGGTGCCATAGGTCCTTGACGGCGGCAGCCCCTTCGAAATCATCCGGCGGGTCGACAAGCAAGTAGCTGCCGTCTGCATCCGTCGTGACCCCGATGATGCAGGTGAGCCGATCAAAACCGGCCCCGACCACATTCATGGAGATGATAATTCTCTTTGCAACCAGTTCGTTGAACAGTTCGGCGAGTTTTTCACCCTGGACTTTTCCCGCTTCCCCCATAATCAGAGACCCTCATTCTGAATGCCTGTGGGTTCCAGCTAAATCCGTGACCCTCTTTTTTATGTTCGGTTATCTTCACCGATTCTTTAACATACACTCGGGTGCATGGGGCAATGGTTTTTTGACTTGTTGTCGACAGGTCGCAGCACCTCATTCAAACTGCTGGCGAAAGGATTCAAATTCGGACCTGAGATCTGCCAATTCATCTTTCAGGGATTGAATGTCGGCATCCAGTCCCATCAGCCGATCGCTGTCATCGGATGGCACAGCCGGTTCGGTCATTTCAGCGCTATCGACGTCGTCATCCGGTTCACCGGAAAGCCGGTGCATGTAACGGCACTCTTTGTGGCCGGGCAGTCGCTCCAAACGATAGACGTGGCCCCATTCGCATAACCGCTCCAGCGTTTCCTGTAATGCGTCCAGGCTTTCAAAAGCATGCAGGCGGTCGGTGCGGCTGCGGATTGCGCCCGGTGTCTGGGGGCCGCGGAGCAAAAGCACGCAGAGCACGGCGGCCTCGGACGCCACCATATTGTGCTGCCGGGAGAAGAGCTCCTCGTACTTGGGGACACGGCCGACCGTGCTCCGGTTAACCAGTCCGATTTTTTCAAGGCCGTCCACGGCATCCTCAACGGTCCGCTCGTCCCAACTCACCACGGGGTCCCGGTTGGACTTCTGGTTGCAGGCATTGGTCAGGGCATTTAAGGACAACGGATAATACTCCGGCGTGGCCATGGCTTTTTCCATTAGGCAACCCAGCACTCGGGCCTCCTGGTCATTGATCGATATACCCATCGACGTTCCTCTTCGTGTTGTGTTTCATTTTTCCTTCAGAGAGGCTTTTAGAGCCACCAGGGCCGCTTCGGACATGTCGAAGCTGTGTTCAGAAGCGGGGAATGCCGATGCCCGAACATCCTTTCCATAGGCCTTGATGGCATCGATGATCGTGGGACGGACCATTGTGTATTGTTTAACAAACTTGGGCACGAATCGGTCGAACAGGCCCACCATATCATGGGTGACCAGTACCTGGCCATCCACATCCACCCCGGCACCGATGCCGATGACCGGCACGGTCACCGCCTCGGAGAGCAGCCGGCCCAACGGCGCCGGGACAGCCTCGGCGACGATGGAGAATGCGCCGGCCACCTCGAGAGCCTTGGCATCGTCGATGATTTTCCGGGCTGCCTCCGCATCCCTGCCCTGCATCTTGAAGCCACCTAATGCGCTGGCCGTCTGAGGGGTGAGGCCCACATGGCCTTGGACGGGGATGCCGGCTTTGACGATGGCTCTGACCACCGGGGCGAAATCCACCCCCCCCTCCAACTTGATTGCATCGCAGCCGCCCTCCTTCATCAGCCGTCCGGCATTGATGATGGCATCCCGGGTACCGGTGTTGTAGCTCATAAATGGCATGTCACCGATGACCATGGCCCGTTTGCATCCGCGTACCACCGCCTGGATGTGATGGATCATCATCTCCAGCGTCACGGGTACGGTGTTGTCCAGACCCAAAACCACCATGCCCAGCGAATCTCCCACCAGCGCCATGTCCACCCCGGCCTCGTCTGCCATCAGACCGAAGGCGTAGTCGTAGGCGGTGACCATGACCAGTTTCCGGCCGTCTTTTTTTGCCTGAATGATCTCCAGTACGCTCACTTTGCCATCGGCCATGGATCGCCTCCTGTTAAATTTAGTAATGAGCCTGCAGCGTCTCCACCAGCGCCGTAAGCGTTCGATTCACCGGTACCGGTGCGCCGGCCTTCTCCGCCATTTTAACGATAAAACCATTGATGGCGGCAATCTCCGTGAGCCGGCAGTTGTCCACATCCTGGCCCATGGAAGAACGGTTGGGTCCAGTGGCAGCCGCCACCTGAAAAACCTTTTCCACCGGGTCGCCATCGATGGCAACGCCCATAGCACGGGCCACGGCCATGGCCTCTTCCACGGCCTCGCGGGAAAGCTGCCGACTCCATTCCAGTTCCAGAATCTGGCCGTTTTTGATTCCGGCCAGGGCCGTGATGGCATTAATGCCCACGTTGATCAACAGTTTTTCCCACAGGACGGTGCGCACATCGACCACCACCCGGGTGACGATGTTCGCCCGGTGGAACACCTCGGCCACCTTTTTGGCACCGGCCATCCCGGCTGTTGACCAGGGACCGATGACTGTCTCGCCCTCGCCGGCGTGGCGGATGGTGCCCGGCCCAAGAAAGGTGGCGCCGTGGGACGTCGTGCCGGCGATGACTTGAGATGGCGCGAGGGTCTCAGCGAGCGTATCAGTATTGCCCATGCCATTTTGCAACGTCAACACCAAGCCCGTTTTGCCGGACAGACGAGCGGCCGTTTCCGCTGCCGCTGCGGTGTGGGGGGACTTGACGAACACGATGGACAAATCGGTTGACCTGATCCGATCCGGATCGGTGGTGGCCTGAATCGGGACGATGCGTCGGGCACCCGCCTTCTCGATTGATAGACCGTTTGCGTTGACTGCATCCACATGCTCCCGGCGGATATCCAGCAGGGTTACCGTTTTGCCGGCTTCGGCCAGCAGGGCGCCAAAAAGGCTGCCCATGGCGCCGGCGCCGATCACTGTGATGTTCATCGTTCTCCTTTGTTCAGTCCTTTTCCCCGGTTGAGCCAGCAGGCCACCTGATGGTTTCCGCCCGCCTCAACTAGCGGCGGACGATGGTCCTGGCACGGATCGAATGCGTGGGGACAGCGGGGATGATACGCGCACCCGGGCGGCAATGCGGTCGGATCCGGTGGCTCGCCCTCCACGGGCACCGGCGGCAGGGCCACCTGCGGGTCGGGTCGGGGCACGGCGGCCACCAGTGCCCGGGTGTAGGGATGCCTGCAGGCGCTGTGAAATCCCTCGGCACCGGCGGTCTCCACCAATTGGCCGGCGTACATGACGGTAATCCGATCGCTAAAATGTTCCACAATGCTGATATCGTGAGAGATGAAGAGATAGGCAAGCTCGAACTGCTGTTGAAGATCCTTCATCAGATTGAGAATCTGGGCCTGGATGGAGACGTCCAGGGCGCTGACCGGCTCGTCAGCAACCACCAGTTCAGGCCGCACGCAAAGGGCCCGGGCAATGCCGATGCGCTGGCGCTGACCACCGGAAAACTCGTGGGGGTAGCGGTCCAGGTCACTGATCCGCAGACCGACGGTTGAAAGAAGATCACCGGCAAGTGCGCGCTGTTCGCGTTTAGAAAACGTGCTTCCGTTGAGCAGCGGTTCGGTGACACTGGCGGCCACGGTCATGCGTGGATCCAGGCTGGCGTAAGGGTCCTGGAAGATGATCTGCATCCGCTTCCTCAGTGGCCGCATCGCGTGTCGATCCAGGGCACCGATCTCCAGGCCGCCGAACCGAATGGATCCGTCGGTGGGTGTCAGCAGCCTCACCACCAGCCTGGCCAGGGTGCTCTTGCCGCACCCCGATTCGCCCACCAGCCCCAGGCTCTCCCCCCGACGGATGTAAAAGCTGAGACCGTTGACCGCCTTGACCCAACCCGTGGGGCGTGAAAAAAAGCCGCGGTCAAAGGGAAAGTGCTTGGCGAGATCCGTGACCTCGAGCAGGGGTGATGGATTCATCCGGTTGCTTCTCGTTTCCGCGATCCATTGAAATTGGGCAACCCGGACGCAGTTGAATTGGGAGATTGGTGGTTTTTAGTGCGTAAGGGCATTATATTTTCAATTCCGAATTCCTAAATTCCTCAATGTCCTAATCCCGGTACAACCAACAGCTAACCTTCCTCTTCGGCCGGACCGTTTCCATCGCGGGTGCCTCGTGCCGACATCGGTCGAACGCGGACGGACAGCGTCCGGCAAAGGGGCAGCCGCGGATGGGATCCGTGGCCGCCGGTACCGTGCCGCGAATTTCATGCAGCCGCCCACGGCCTGCTCCCAGCAGCGGCATGGATCTAAGCAGCCCCTGGGTGTAAGGGTGCAGGGGGTCTGCAAACAGGGGGCCGACATCGGCGGTCTCCACCACCCGACCCGCATACATCACCGCCACCCGGCTAGCGGTCTGGGCCACCACCCCTAGATCGTGGGTAATCAGCAGCATGGCGGTGTCCAGTTCGGCTCTCAGCTCCCCCATCAGTGACAGTACCTGGCGCTGCAGCGTCACGTCCAGGGCCGTGGTGGGTTCGTCGGCTACCAGCAGGCGCGGCCGGCAGATCATGGCCATGGCAATCATCACCCGCTGGCGCATGCCGCCGGACAGCTCGTGGGGGTAGCTGCCCAGCCGTTTTTGCGCCGATGGGATACGCACCCGATCCAGCCACCTGGCCGCTTGCTTCAGCGCATCGGTGCGAGACATCCCCAGGTGGGCCACCAGGGGTTCGGCGACCTGCCGGCCGATGGTCAGCACGGGGTTCAAGGCGGTCATGGGTTCCTGAAAAATCATGCCGATTTCACGGCCCCGGATGCGACGCAGGGTCTCTGGATCGGCTTGCAGCAGGTCCCTGCCCACAAAGCGGACCTCTCCCGCCACGACTCGGCCCGGTGGCGATGGCACCAGACCCACCACGGCCAGGGTGGTGACACTTTTTCCGCAGCCTGATTCGCCCACCAGTCCCAAGGTTTCACCGGGGGCGATGCACAAATCCACCGCTTCGACGGCACGGCCGATCCCTTCGGGGGTAAAGAAGTGGACCGACAAGCCCCGGATGTCCAGCAGCGCATCGCTCAACGGGGGGCTCCGGGATAGAGGTAGTGCAGGGCCGTGAGGGCATAGATGCGGGCCGTGTCCACCAGCTGGTCCAGATCAACCCATTCGTCCACCTGGTGGGGCACCTGGCGATCCCCGGCGCCCATGGTGACGATGGGTATGTCCTTCAGTGCCCAGAGAAAGGTGCCGTCGGTGGCGCCCGGCACACCGGCGAAATCAGGTTGACTGCCGCTGACCTGCCGGCTGGCCCAAACGGCGGACGCGACCACCGGGTCACCCCGGTCGGTATGGGTGCAGGGCCGGTCGGAAAGAAATTGAACCGTCACGTCCAGTTCCCAGGGCCGCTGGATGCCCAGCTGCCTGTCGGTCTCCCGGTAGCGCTGGTTGACTTCCCTGACGGTCTGCCGCACCAGTGCAGACAGGGCCTTGTGGATGGCGTCGTGGTTCTGATCGGGGAGGGTGCGCACATCCACCAGGATTTCCGCCTCGCCAGGCACGACGTTGAGCTGGGGCGGCCCCTGGGAGGGCGCCTGGACCACCGTCGGGGTGAAACTGGGCCAGCCCAGCAGGGGATCCCTGCCGACGGTCTGGATCGCTTCGGCTTCCAGGCCGGCCAGTCCATCGATGATCCGGGCCACGGCCGGGGCCGGGTTGATACCGGACAGGGGCATGGCCCCATGACTCATGCGTCCGTGGACGGCAAACCGGGCCCGCACCGCACCTTTCTGGGCGATGCAGACCAGTCCGTCCTGGGGTTCGCAGACCACCGCGGCGGTCACCGGATCGGCATGGCCGCGGGCGATGAAATGCTGCACACCAGTCATCATGCCCTCTTCGTCGCACAATACACCACCCACGATTGACCCGGCCAAGGGGATGCCCGACGTTTTCAGGGCCGCCATGGCCACCAGCATGGCGGCCAGGTTTCCCTTGGTGTCATTGGTGCCACGGCCGAACATGCGACCCTTTTCGATTTGGGCACCAAAGGGATCGTATCGCCACCGGCTCAGGTTGCCGGGCGTGACCACATCCGTATGCCCCTCGAACATCAGCGTTCGGGGGCCAGGACCGGCAGTCCATCGGATGATCACATTGGGCCGGTCCGGGGCCACGTTTTCCACAGCCACATCGAAGCCCCTTTCACGGGCCCATTGCGCTGCCAGACCAGCCGCTTCGGCTTCACTGGTGCCTGCCTGCGGGTCCCACACCGAGTTGCATCGCACCAAACGGGCGGTGAGGTCGATCACCGCTTCGGGGTCGACCTGGTTGAGCACCTTTTCAATAACGGATTCGGGTATCATTTTTTTCACCGCAAGCGCGGATCCAGAATATCGCGCAGCCCGTCTCCCAGAAGGTTGAAGCCAAGCACCGTCCAGGCGATGGCCATGCCCGGGAACAACGCCATCCACGGGGTAAGCGCCATGAAGGTCTGGGCCTCGTAAAGCATCCGTCCCCAGGAGGGGTGCGGGGGCTGGGCACCCAGCCCCAGGTAGCTCAGACTGGCTTCGGCCAGAATGGCGACGGCGAACTGGATGGTGGCCTGGATGATCAGCGGTGAGAGAATGTTGGGCAGCACGTGTCGTCGGATGATGGTTACTTCTGCCTGCCCGGCCGCCCGGGCCGCGGCAATGTAGTCCAGTCCTTTCACCGTCAGGGCCGATGCCCGGGTGAGCCGGGCAAATACCGGAATATAGAAGATGCCGATGGCCAGCATGGTGTTGACCGCCGACGGCCCCAAGACCGCGGTCATCAGAATGGCCGACAGCACCGCCGGGAAGCCGAAGAGCAGGTCTGAAAAGCGCATGATGACCTCATCGGTCAGCCGGCCGCCCCACACGCTGATCAACCCCAGGACGACTCCCGCCCCCATGCCGATGGCCACGGTGATCAACCCGACGATGATGGAATTCACCGCGCCGACCATCACGCGGGAGAGCAGGTCCCGGCCATACTGGTCTGTGCCTAAAGGGTGGACCGTGGAGGGCGCCTCCATACGGTGGCGCGCGTCCATGGTGTTGGGGCCGTATGGCGTCCAGAAGAGGCTGACCAGGGCCATGGCCAGCACCACGGTGGACAGGACAACCCCCAGCGAAAAATTCAGGTTTTTAAAATAGCGCCTCATGGTCATCTATTCTGTATCCTCTATTGGCCCTCCAGCCGAATCCGCGGGTCAACGGCCGCGTAGGAGAGATCCACGAGAAAGTTGACGACCACAACGGCGGCGGCCATGAAGAGTACCACCTCCCGCACCACGGGCAGATCCCGCTGGCCAATGGCCTGGAACACCAGTCGCCCCAGTCCGGGCAGGGAGAATACGTTTTCGATGATGATGGCCCCAGCCAGCAGCTGCCCCATTTGCAGACCCAAAATGGTCAGCACCGGGATCAGTGCGTTTTTCAGGGCGTGGCCGTAAACCACGGTGCGTTCCTTCAGCCCCTTGGCCCGGGCCGTGCGCACATAGTCTTCCCGCAGCACCTCCAGCATCGACGATCGGGTCAGCCGGGTAAGAATGGCCGTCCGGATCAGCCCCAGGGCCAGGGCCGGCAGGAACAGGGCCTTCAGGGAGCCCCAGACGTCTTCATCCCAGCCGGGAAACCCGCCGGCACTGAAAATTCCCCAGTGAACGGAAAAAAGCAGCATCAGCAGGATGCCCAGCCAGAATTCGGGCACTGCCAGTCCCAGCTGGGTACCGGCCATCACGGCGGCATCGGCGGGGCGGTTCTGATGGCGCGCGGCGAAGATACCCAGGGGCAGAGCCAGGACCACGGCAATGGCCATGGCCATGAGCGCCAGGGGGCCGGTGACCGCCAGGCGGGATCCGAGAAGTTCGAACACGGCCATGTCATAGGTAATGGAGTGGCCGCCGGTGCCTTTTAGCAGGCTGCCGATCCAGCTGCCATACTGGGCCCAGAACGGCTGATCCAGTCCCAGCCGCGCCCGAAGGGCCGCCAGGGTTTCCGGCGAGGCATTGATCCCCAGGATGATCTGGGCCGGGTCGCCCGGCAGCACGAAGAGCACCGAAAAGACGGTGAGGGAGACTAAAAAAAGTACGGCCGCCAGGCTGACCATTTTTTTTATCAGGTAACTGGTCATGGGTGCCTGAGCGTCATGATTATTGCTTCCACCACACCGCGGTGCAGTCCAGGGCGATGGTCGGGTAGTTCTCCCACCATCCCATGACATTGGCCTTCATCACCGCCAGGCTGGGAGCGGAAAAGAGAAATCCATTGACCGCATCGTCGGCGATGATTTCCTGGCAGCGGCCGAACCACTTTGCCTTGCCTGTTTCGTCCGGGGCCTTGAGGGCCTTGGCATAGGCATCCCGGAACGCCTGGGAGTCATACTGGAAGTAGTAGTCCGGTTTGGCGTAAATGCCGATGTCCCATGCCTCCACGTGGCCGATCATGGTCAGCTGGTATTCTTTCTTCTTGAAAATTCGATCGATCCACTGACCCCATTCCACGATTTCGATGGTCAGGTCGATGCCCACTTTAGTGAGCATGTCGGCGATCACCTCACCGGCCCGTCTGGAGTAGGAGTAGATGGCCGGCAGCTTGATGGTAGCCGAAAAGCCGTTCGGGTAGCCGGCCTCCTTCAGCAGGGCCTTGGCCTTTTCAGGATCGTACGGATATCGCCCGGTAAGATCCTTGTAGTAGGGGGTCGAGGGTGACCAGTGAGAGCCGATGGGGGTGCCGTAGCCGAACATGACCAGATCCACGACCGCCTGGCGATCGATGGCGTGGGCCATGGCCTGGCGGACCATCCGGTTGTCGAAGGGGGCGGCCTGGTTGTTGGTCGACATGATCACCTCGCCGGTGGTGGTGCCGGCATAGACCTTGAAGCGCTTGTCTTTTTCGAGCATCATGGCCGACTCGGGCGCGGCGATGGAGCCGATCACGTCGATGTCGCCGGCCTTGAGCGCGGCGATCTGGGCGGCTGGATCACTGATGAAGCGGAAGACCACCCGGTCCAGATAGGGCAGAAAGGGATTCCAGTAATCGTCGAAGCGAACCATTTCCACCCGGTCCCCCCTGACCCATTTGACGAATTTGAAGGGGCCGGTACCAATGGGATTGGATTTGGCATCTGCATCGCCCTTCATGGGCCGCATGACTGCATCCCCTTCGGCCATGTGGGCGATGAACAGGGCGTCCACGGATTTTAGCCGGATGGTCAGGGTGTGGCTGTCCGGCGTTTCGATGGTCTCGATATCGTTGAAATATTCGGGGTGGGGATTGCCCTTCTCAGTCAGGGCAGCCTGCTCCAGATTCCATTTTGCCACCGCCGCATCGAAGGCTTCCCCGTTGTGAAAGCGCACCCCTTTTCTCAGGTTGAAGGTGTAAACCATGCCGTCGGCCGAGATGTCCCACCCATTGGCCAGGCCGGGCAGAAATCCGCCCCCGCTGTCCACCTTGACCAGTCCTTCGTAGATGTTGGCGTAAACAACCCGGTCAATGGCTGCTGCGGTATGGGTCGTGGGATCCAGTCCCGGCGGTTCAGCCGGTTGGCAGACCGTCAACGTGCCGCCTCTGACCGGCGCCTGTGAAAAAGCGGCGCTGACGACAACCAAGGAGAGGATCAGGAAAAGGGAATACAAGGCATTTTTCATCTATTCTCCTTTCGGTGATGATGGGGTGGAGAACTGCTTTTTCAATTACACGTGCTCAAGATCCCGGTAGGCCGTCAGGCCATAAGCGCTTGTTGCATCGAGAATCCCCCGAATAATGGCCCGCGCCAGGCAGTCGGCAGCGGCATGACCCATTTTGTTGATGGCCTGGGCGACCGGCGCCGCAAAAAAACCGGACTTTCCCGGCAGGGGCTGTTTGCCTGTGGCCAGGCAATAGACGATATCCCCGTCGAACATGGTATGGGCCGGCCGGATGGCCCGAGCCATCCCGTCATGGGCCATCATGGCGATCTTTTTTGCCTGCGGTTTGGTGAGGATCGCGTCGGTGGCCACAACAGCCAGGGTGGTGTTCTCGCCCGGCGCACCGGTGGGCGTCGCAGGCAGCATCACCCGAGGGCGAATACGCCCGGCAAATTCTTTTCCGGTTTCAAGACGGGCCTCCCAGAACGTCCCCGTGGCCGGATCAACGGTCGTTCCCAGGGAGTTGACCGCCACCAGGGCGGCCACGGTAATGCCCGTGTCCAGAAGGAGGCTGGCACTGCCTACGCCCCCCTTGATGCCGCCGGACATGGCGCCCGTACCGGCACCCACGCAGCCGGTATTGACGGGGCCCGGGCCGGCGGCACGGCAAGCCAGGTCACCCCAACTGCTGTCCACCGGCGGTCTGAATTCAAGACCGCGCCCCAGATCGAAGAGCACGGCCGACGGAACGATGGGGGCCACGTGGGTGCCATCCAGCGGGAAGCCGATTGCCCTGGATTCCAGATGTCGCACCACACCGTCCGCCGCGGCCAACCCGTAGACCGATCCGCCCGATAGACAGACGGCCTGGATCTCCTCCACCAAATTTTCAGGGGCCAGCAGGTCGGTTTCCCGGGTGCCCGGCGCCGCCCCCCGAACATCGACGCCGCCCACCGCCCCATCCGGACACATCACCACGGTCGTTCCGGAGGCCGCCGCCCTATGGGTATAATGTCCCACCCAAATGCCGGGAACATCGGTCAACCCGTTGGTTTTTCCTGTTCGGTGCATGTCGTTTTAAGTTCGAAAGGCGTGGTGTGAGAAACGGTCTCTGAACGGACGGCGCAATTGCTGTCCACACCCCGGAATATAGCATTTCCAAGAGAAGATGGCTACTGCGGATCTATGAATCCGGAGTCGAACAGTTCGTCGGCCTGGGTGTCGATGATGCGGGAAAGGGCCAGGTAGCGTTCCATGAGGGTGTGGGCATAGGGAGTGAGGGTGGAACCGCCGCCGGCACTGCCGCCCTGGTTTTTCACCAGCAGTGGCTTGCCCAGTGCCTCCTCGGTCACCTTGATCTTGCCCCAGACCGCCCGATAGCTCATTTTGAGGTCCTTGGCCGCCGCGTTGAGGGACCCGCATTTTTCAATGGCGCTTAAAATCCGCATACGGCCCAGACCAAAAATGATCCGTCCATGGCGATCCTCCAGCCAAACCTTCGATTTGACACTGACTTTTTTGGTTTTGGCGGCCATCTCACCTCCTGTCATCCGGGCACGGGTACCGATAACACAAAAAGGATAGCAGGCAAAAGAAGCGTCAGCAAGGGGAAAAATGAGCAGTTGCCGGCACAGCGGGGTGACCCTCGGATGGTCGGAAAAGTGAGGTTTTTATTTGGGACAGACGTTGTAGAAACGATATACCCGGCTATATGTCGAAGACGATTCCCTGGGCCAGGGGCAGGCTGCGGCCATAGTTGATGGTGTTGGTCTGCCGGCGCATATACCCCTTCCAGGCATCGGATCCGGACTCCCGGCCGCCGCCGGTCTCTTTCTCGCCGCCGAAGGCACCGCCGATTTCTGCACCGGAGGTGCCGATATTGACGTTGGCAATACCACAGTCTGACCCGGTTGCGGAGAGGAACGCCTCGGCCTCGCGCAAATCGTTGGTGAAGATGGCCGACGAGAGTCCCTGGGGAACATCGTTCTGGATGGCGATGGCACGAGAGACATCGCCGGTGTATCGGATCAGATAGAGTATGGGTGCGAAGGTCTCGTCCTGAACGATGGCATAGTCGTTTTCCACCACGCACAACGTGGGCTGAACATAGCAGCCGGATGCATACGCTGGGCCTTCGAGCACCTGGCCGCCAAAAATAATCTTTCCTCCCTGGGCTGCCACCTGTGTCAGTGCATGGCGGTAGTCTGCCACGGCTGCGGTGTCGATGAGCGGTCCCATATGGTTGACCGAATCCAGGGGCGTGCCGACACGCAGGCTTTCGTAGGCCTTTGTCAGGGACGTGACCACCGGGTCGAAAATGGATTCGTGGATGATCACCCGCCGGGTGGAGGTGCATCGCTGGCCGGCGGTGCCGACGGCGCCGAAGACGATGGCCGTGACCGCCATGGCCAGATCGGCTGCAGGGGTGACGATGATGGCGTTGTTTCCTCCCAATTCCAGAATTGCCCGCCCGAAGCGGCTGGCCACGACTTGGGCGGCATGGCGGCCGACCCGTGTGGAGCCGGTGATCGACACCAGCGGCACCCGCTTATCCTCCAGTAGGCCCTGGCCCACGGTGCGTCCGCTGCCCACCACCAGTGAGAAGAGCCCTTCAGGGATCACATCGGCATCGTCTCGCAGCACGTCGGCAAGAACATGTTGCACGGCGATGGCCGACAGCGGCGCCTTGGATGAAGGCTTCCAGAGGCTGGCATTGCCGCATGCCGCCGAAAGCATGGCATTCCATGACCAGACGGCCACCGGGAAGTTGAATGCACTGACGATGCCCACCACGCCCAGGGGGTGGTACTGGTCGTACATGCGGTGTTCCGGTCGCTCCGAATGCATGGTGTACCCGTAAAGCTGCCGGGATTGCCCCACGGCAAAATCGCAAATGTCGATCATCTCCTGGACTTCGCCCAATCCTTCCTGGAGGGACTTGCCCATTTCGTAGGAGACCAGGGTGCCCAGTGGCTCCTTGTAAGCCCTGAGCTGACGGCCGATCCGGCGAACGACTTCTCCCCGCCTGGGTGCCGGCACCTGCCGCCACCTCAAGAAGGCTTTGTGGGCAGTGTGGGCCACCCGATCATATTCGGCCTCAGTGGCGCTGAAGACGCTGGCGACAACCCTGCCGTTCACCGGGGAGACCACCGCTATCTTCGGCCCATCTCCTCCACCCTGCCAGTTCAGTCCTGTTGACACGCCGCGGTTCTCTTTTTCAATGCCCAGCGTCTTTAAAAAATCCATGTTTTTCTCTCTCAAAGAAGTCTAATTCTTCCAATCCAATGTTACGTTCAAAAAGTCAGGATGGGCTACTCGGTATCCATGAACGGGTAACGGTAGTCGGTGGCAGGCAAAAAGTTCTCTTTGATGGTTCGCGGGCTGACCCAGCGGTAGAGGTTGAGAATGCTGCCCGCCTTGTCGTTGGTGCCCGACATCCGTCCACCGCCGAAGGGTTGGCGTCCCACCACGGCACCGGTGGGTTTGTCATTGATGTAGAAGTTGCCGGCCGCATGGACCAGCCGGCGCCTGGCTGTCGCCACCGCGGCACGATCCCTGGCGAAAATGGCGCCGGTGAGCGCGTAGGGCGAGGTCCGGTCGCACAGGTCCAGGGTCGCTTCGAAGTCCTCGTCGGCATAGACATAAATCGTAAGCACGGGTCCGAAGATCTCTTCCTGCATGGTTTTAAAAAGGGGGTCGGTCGTCAGGATCACCGTCGGGTCGATGAAATAGCCGGAGGAGCTGTCATAGTCGCCGCCGGCGATAATTTCTGCCGCTTCGTGACCCCTGGCATACTCGATATAAGCGGTAATCGTGTCAAAAGCGGCCCGGTCGATGACCGCATTGACAAAAGTGGAGAAGTCCTCCGGCGGTCCAACCTTGACGGTGCCCATGGCCATCGTCAGTTTCCCCTTCAGATGCGTCCAGAGTGATTTGGGGAGATAGGCCCGGGAGACGGCCGAGCATTTCTGTCCCTGGTATTCGAAGGCGCCCCGGATCAGGCCAGTGACCACGGCATCAGGGTCGGCACTGGGATGAGCGAAGATAAAATCTTTTCCTCCGGTTTCGCCGACGATGCGCGGGTAGGTGCGGTAGCGGCTCAGGTTGTCGGCGACGGTTTTCCACATGCCCTGAAAAACCGATGTGGATCCGGTGAAGTGAATGCCGGCCAAGGCCGGGCTGGCCAGAACGGGATTGCCCACCTGGGCACCGGACCCCGGGATGAAATTGATCACTCCCGGTGGCAGCCCGGCTTCCAAGAAGGTCTGCATGAGCATCCAGGCGGCGTATACGGCCGAGGAAGCCGGCTTCCACAATACGGTGTTGCCCAGCATGGCCGGTGCCGACGGCAGATTTCCGCCGATGGCGGTGAAGTTGAAGGGGGTGACGGCAAACACGAAGCCCTCCAGGGGGCGGTATTCCAGGTGATTCCATTCGGCCGGACCGGATTGGGGCTGCTGCCGGTAGATTTGGGTGGCGTAAAAGGCGTTGAAGCGAAGAAAGTCGATGATTTCACATGCAGAATCGATTTCGGCCTGGTAAACGTTTTTGCCCTGGCCGAGCATGGTAGCAGCGTTGAGGATCATGCGCCGGGGGCCGGCGATGAGATCGGCCGCCCGGGAAAAAATGGCCAGTCGGTCGTCCCAGTCCATGGCCGCCCATTTTCCGGCGGCCGATGCGGCTGCTTCGATGGCCATTGACACCTCTTTCTCGCCGGCCTGGTGAAAGATGGCTAGCGGGTGGCCATGGTCATGGGGGATGATGCAGCGGCCCAGGTTTCCGGTTTTCACGGGCCTCCCGCCGATAATCAGCGGAATTTCCATTTCCGAGTTCCTGAGCCGTCGGAGCTCTTTTTTGATTCGGCCGCGCTCATGGCTGCCGGGCCGGTATTCGAGAATCGGTTCATTGGCAGGTGGGTCTATGGAGTAAATCGCATTGGGCATGCTTAACCTCCCCTTAAATCAAAACCTTCAAAAATGGTCGATAGGGGTAAGGTAACTCAAAAGGCCACACATGCAAGGACGGGACAATGGGGTCCACAAAAAAAGCAGGGAAAGCCGCTTTTCAGCAACCGTCCCTGAATATATTCTTTGATTCCATAGTTCCGCATCCGGTCGGGGCCCTTGCCGGATGCAGGTGACTGCGTCCATTCAGCTGCCTCGAGGTTCTTTGTCCCCAGGGCTGCACATTGGTTTTGGAGCCCTTATTCCGTTACCTCCTCCATGGTAACCACGTTGATTACTCTCATACCAAATAACTATCCGTTTTTATATAAATTGTTGATCTTTTTGATATGCCGTTCGGTTCCAGCCCGTTTCATTTTTTGCACCCGAAATCCCTAAATTGCCCAGCCACAGGGCGCCTGTGGCCTGCTGATCCTAAATGGGCCAGAAGAATGAATAACTTGGGAAAAAGACAATCGATCCGCTCATGCCAGCGGATCCTGATTTATGGATCAGCAAAAAATGCCGATAGCGGATTCATGAACCAACTGAACAAAGGAGTTATGGTAAACGGAAGGATGACCCGGCGTCAGGTGATGCGTCTGGGCGTCATGGGTCTGGCCGGCTGGATGCTCTCTCCGGTCCGGATTGCTTCCGCAGCCTTGCAGGATGACCTTGAGTTGGTCTCGACCATCCCCCATATGGCGGAACGGGAAGGCCCTATGCTGGTATTTCGGGACTTTGTCGCTGATCCGGACCTCGAGGTGGAGCAGCACATCCGACGTCAGCTGGGCCGGCGGAAGGATATGTTGGATCTGCTGAGGAAAAAAATCGGGCTTGAAAAAAAGGTCAGACTGGCGGTGGAAGACATTCAGGTCCGCCTGATGTTCGTCCCCCAGTTGCAGGAAGATTATGCGGACGCTTACCATCGCTATTGCCGGGACATCACCGCGTATCTCTTCGAGATGAACCAGATGGACAACTGCTACGCGGCCATCTCCAGGCCGAATGAGAGCTACCCGCCGCTATCGCAGAACGGAATATCGGCCTTCTTGGTCCATCGCCTGGCAAAAGACTACCGGGCGATCTGCCGATTTACCGCAGAATCCGGCCGTAGCCTGAAGTACAAAGCCTCCGGTGCCATATTCTCCAACCATCTGGGCGCGGTGGACCTTGAGATCCAATCGATCGCCCCTGGGCAGTTCGGATTATCGCGCAGAGCCTTCACGATTTGGCAAAACAATACCGATAACCTGTATACCCTCATGTCGATACCGGTGGAAGAAACCCTGCATTATCAGTTGGGAAAGGCAACGGACCATGAAATTGCGGCATCCATGAAGAACCATCCGCCGGAGAGCCTGTCCGCAGCGCAGCGCCTGGCGGAAGCGTGGATGGCCGTAGAAGAGTCGGTGGTGGGTGGATTGGTGAACCGTCTGCTGGAGAGCTATTGCAGCCAGCACCATATGGCGGTACCGGCCTGCATCCCCAGTGATCCGGGGGAACCCTTGCCGTCCCTCCATCAGTACCGATACCGGGACCGGGGTATTCAACTGGTAGAGAACCTCGGATTCCAAAAGGCCTTAGCACTGTATATGCAAAGCCCATCCAGGTTCAAGGATCAGCTGCTCCGGCAGCAGGATGCATGATTCGCGAGGAACCTACAGGGACGGTCGGGCAATTCCTCGATCGACGGTTAGAACCATTTTGATGGGATATCACCCCCGGTATCCGGATTGACCATGAACCGGTAGCATCCTTCACACAGAATCTGATTGTCATCCAACACCAATTCCCTTCCAGTGTGGATGACACCACCGCACTGGCTGCAGCGGCCCGAAAAAATCGCCTCTTCGCCGGTGTTCAACGGCCTCTTTTCGACCATACCTTCCATGTCAATTCTCCTTTCACATCCGGTTTGATGAACCCTGACCTATTTCCGGTGAACGGTATCGTATATACGGCACCGGTTGAATGAAATGCCGAGGCCCAAGAACTGCGCCGCAGGAAGACAACAAGCAGAAAGCTGTGTCTTTATGGTGCTGTCAAGTTTAAGATGAAGCAAAATTGAGGCCGAATGCAAAAGAAGTCCCCTATTGTAAAAATATTTAATTTTTAAGGTGTGTTAAGATTTTCATCCCTGCAAAGGGATATCAGGAGAACGTTACATAGTTGAAAGATTGTCGATAAACTTAATACAATTTTGTTCTGAACGAAGCGATCAGCCCACAAGGCTTTGCCGGGATCCTGCTGGTGGCGTTGGGCAGCTATACCATCAATATGCAGCGGTTGAGTGTAGCCGAACTGGTGCGGCCACTGCGGGCGATCTCCCATGATCGCTCCATCCAGTTTGCCTTCGGATAACATTACCCCGGAAAATAAAGAAGATCGCCCCAGTGGAGAACAGCAGGTTATCGATTATTCCAACCCGAGTTTGCCTGCGGGTTGAAACGCAGAACCACGGTGCTCTTGAATCAACCACCTGTTTATGAGATGATTTACCGTAAGGCAAAATAGTTGATGATATGGTCTTACCGTCCTTCAAGAGGACTTGACCCGGCAACAACGTTCCGACTTGAAGACCGTTCCACCCTGCCCCCCAAATTAGGAGACGTAGATGAAGAATCATCCGTACCCGCATCTATTCAAACCCTTGGACCTTGGTTTTGCCACCCTAAAGAACCGGGTGATCATGGGGTCCATGCACACCGGTTTAGAGGAGGCCCCGGACGGATTTGAACGCCTGGCCGCCTATTTTGCCGAACGGGCCGCGGGCGAGGTGGGGCTGATCGTCACCGGCGGATTTTCTCCCAACGTGGAGGGCTGCGTGGCGGACCACACCGCACAGCTGAGCACGCCAGAAGCGGTTGATCGTCACCGGATTGTCACGTCGGCGGTTCATCAAAGCGGCGGCAAGATCGCCCTGCAGATCCTGCACACCGGCCGGTACGGGTTTCACAAACGTCTTGTGGGCGCTTCTCCCCTACAGGCGCCGATCAACATCTTCAAACCCAGGGAACTTTCCGAAGACGAAATTCTCCGGCAGATCGAGGATTTTGCCCGCTGCGCCGGTCTGGCCCGGCAGGCCGGTTATGACGGGGTGGAAATCATGGGATCGGAAGGCTACCTGATCAACCAGTTTATCGCCCCGGCCACCAACCGACGCAGCGACCGCTGGGGCGGGACATACGAGAACCGGATCCGCTTTCCCCTGGAGATTGTCCGCCAGGTCCGAAATCGTGTGGGACCAGACTTTATCATCATCTACCGGCTGTCCATGCTGGATCTGGTCGAAGGCGGAAGTTCCTGGGACCAGGTGGTGGTTTTGGCCCGAGAGGTGGAAGCCGCCGGGGCCACCATCATCAACACGGGCATCGGTTGGCACGAGGCCCGGATACCCACCATCGCCAGCATGGTTCCCCGGGCGGCCTTCACCTGGGTCACCGGCCGGCTAAAGGGTGCGGTGTCCATCCCGCTGGTGACCAGCAACCGGATCAACACGCCTGAGACCATTGAACAGACCCTGGCCGCCGGTCATGCGGATCTGATTTCCATGGCCCGCCCCTTTCTGGCGGACCCGGCATTTGTCAAAAAGGCCGCAGAGGGCCGCGCCGATGAGATCAATACCTGCATCGGCTGCAACCAGGCCTGCCTGGACTATATCTTCCAAGGTAAGGTGGCCAGCTGTCTAGTCAATCCCCGCGCCTGCCGGGAAACGGAGTTCGTCATTTCGCCAACCCCTGCCCCCAAACGCATTGCCGTGGTGGGCGCCGGGCCGGCCGGCCTCTCCTTTGCCGTGACCGCGGCATCGCGGGGCCATCGGGTGACCCTTTATGACCAGCAGGACCGCATCGGCGGACAGCTGAACCTGTCGGTACGGATTCCCGGCAAGGAAGAGTTTGCCGAAACCCTGAGATACTTCCGTCGCCAACTGGCATTGCTGGGGGTCACGGTGAGACTGAATACTCCCGTGGATGCGGATCGCCTGGCCGGTGAGTCCTTCGACGCAGTGGTGGTATCCACCGGCGTCCGGCCGCGCCGGTTGAACATTCCCGGCGTGGACCATCCCAAGGTGATCACCTACATCGATGCCATCCTGGGCTCGAAACCCGTCGGAGAAACCGTGGCCATTATCGGCGCCGGCGGCATCGGCTTCGACACCGCCGTTCTTATCACCCACGTCGGCACATCGACCAGCCTCGACCGCGACCTGTTTTTAGAGGAGTGGGGCGTGGATCGGGAGTATCGGCGACCGGGCGGGCTTTTGGCGTCCGATTCGGAAACACAGCCATCTTCCCGGCGCGTCACCATGTTGCAGCGCAAGGCCTCCAAGATGGGTGCCGGGCTGGGCAAAACCACCGGCTGGATCCATCGGGCCACCCTAAAAAAGCGCGGGGTGGAGATGATCAACGGTGTGGCCTATGAAAAAATCGACGACGGCGGTCTGCATATCGTCAAGAACGACAGCCGCCAGACGATTCCCGCCGACACGATCATTGTCTGTGCCGGCCAGGAGCCTTTGAGGACATTGGCCGATGAACTGACCGGCGGGGGCATGTCGGTGCACATCATCGGCGGTGCGGACAAGGCTGCCGAACTGGATGCCCAGCGGGCCATCGACCAGGGCGCCCGGCTGGCCATGGAAATTTAAAAGGGGGCAACGCATGTCCGCCAACGACCAAAAAAAAGGTCCGGACAAACTCTCACAGGTGGTGGCCGACGCCCGCCGCCACATGAAGGATCGCGAAAAGACCTACCGCGAGAAGGCCATGAAGATGTATCCGCACGTCTGTGGCCGCTGTGCACGGGAGTTCAGTGGAAAGCAGCTCAAAGAACTCACCGTCCACCACCGGGACCACAACCACGACAACAACCCGCCCGACGGCAGCAACTGGGAGCTGCTCTGCATTTACTGTCACGACAACGAACACGGGCGCCTGGAAGTGGCCGAGGCATACGACGGCAGCTCGTCGTCGACGGCGACAACCGATTCCGATTTCTTCCACAATCCCTTTGCCGCTTTGAAGGGGATGATGAAGGATAAAGATAAAGGCAAATAGGTTGAAGTCCTCCGGCAGTCGGCCATCAATAGACCCATCGGAGTCATCACTGCCGCCTCGGCGAAACTGAACGCCTGTAATGCGATCAACCCATACGGAACAGACCGGTGTCAACGCCCATAGATAGAAACGATCTGCCTTCAATCGGAACAATCATTCCGCAGGGAATGCGTGTCTTGTTGCCCGCAGCTATTGTTGCGTTGCTCTTTCTGACGCTGGCCGGTGCGCTGACAATCCCCTTTGCCTTCGAATCGCCGTCCATGTGGTATAAATTCGGCATCGAAAAGATTAGCCTGCGCACCGGGAAAATGCTCGGCCTTTCGGCCTGCCTGCTTATTTTTTTGGAGCTGCCCCTGGCCGGGCGACTCAAATTTCTGGACCGGATTTTCTCCCTGCCCGGTTTGATCCGCCAGCACCGCATGCATGCCTGGGCGATTGCCATTCTTGCATTGATACAACCCCTATGCGTGCTGCTTCCCTAAGGTAAGCTTATCGTCCCACTGGAGATGCGCTGTTGGCCCGAGTGGATCGGGGTGGGGCTGCTGGTCTTTATTTTGAGCCAGTTTGTTGTCAGCCAATGGCGTCAATCATTGGGCATCGCCTTTCACACCTGGTTGCGGTTTCACCGCATCGCCGGTCTGCTGGTTGTGCAGGTCCTGTATGTCAGCGAGTCATTCAGCGAAGACGGCGTGCCGAGGCTGGCGATGATCGGTGCCGCCGCTGCTTTTTTGCTGTTAGGGTTGTGGGTGCGCAGCGCCTGGCTGCGGATGCGAAGGAAACCGTTTCTGGTTTCGCGTGTCGAACCCACCGGCTCCGATTGCACCTGCGTCGAATTAACCCCGGCCAGGCAACCCTTATTCTCATACGTCCCCGGCCAGTTCGCCTGGGTATCGTTTGCGTCGGCAACGGTCCTGCCGGAAGCGCATGCCTTTACCCTCTCCTCCACGCCCAGCCGTCCCGGGATGCTGCAATTCACCATCCGCGCATGCGTTGACTGGACCCGTACCGTGGGGGGGCTTTCAATCGGAGACCGTGCCTTCATTCAAGGCCCCTTTGGCCGATTCTGCCACCTGTACACCGACCCTGATCGGGCGTTGATCATGATCGCCGGCGGCATCGGCATCACGCCCCTGCTCAGCATGCTGCGCTTTATGGCTGACCATGGCGACCGCCGCCCGGTCACCCTGATCTGGAGCAACCGCAGCAAAGAAAACGTGGTGTTCGCCGATGAGATAGATGACCTGGCGGCCAAATTGACAGGTCTGCGCATGATTCCTATCCTTACCCGTAATGCGGAAGGCGGGGAGCGGTCCGGCAGATTGGATCGCAAGTCGTTTGAGAAGATACTCAGCGGTTGCAGTCGCAGCTCAGCGATCTTTGTCTGTGGTCCCCCACAGATGATGAGGCAGATAAGAACAGACCTTAAAACGCTCGCATTCCCCGCCCGTTCTATATTTACCGAAGCGTTCGGTTTATAGACCCCGCAGTTCAGCCAGAAAAGACCACCCCCGGGGCTTACCATGGGTCGGTCAACAATTTGCGAACAGGAGGCATTTTATGAAACCATTTTTAAAACTCTCGGCCGTTTTTCTATTGGTTCTAATTTTTTCCACATCAGCTGTTGCAGCAGCACCGAAATGGGAACTGGACCCGGCCCACTCCAGCATCTACTTCGGTATTGATCACATCTATTCTACCGTACGGGGCTATTTCGAAGATTTTAAAGGCACGGTGATGTTTTCACCCGATGACCTGGCAGGCAGTCGCTTCGACTTCGAGGTGGATGTAAAAAGCATCAATACCGGCAACAGTAAGCGGGACGGCCACCTCAATTCAGCGGACTTCTTTGATTCCAAGAAGTTCCCGACCATGAGTTTTAAAAGCACTGCCGTCAAACATGTCAATGACAACCAGTACCTGGTCGAAGGGAAAATGACGGTCAAGGACGTGAGCGAGACGGTTTCCGTGCCTTTTACGCTTCTTGGCGTCACGGTCAACCCGTTCGACGACAAATCGGAAGTGGCCGGCTTCGAAGCCCGCATGACCATCGATCGCCTGGCCTATCACGTGGGTGGCGGCAAGTTTGCCGATATGGGTGTGGTGGGAAAAGAGGTGGATGTGCTCATCACGCTGGAAGTGACCCGAAAGAGGTAAACGCCAACCTGTATGCAATTTTCAGATCGGTTGCCGACCGGGCTTGCTGCTGACCCAGCACATCTGTGCCATGCCATGAACCGATTGACCGCCATATCGCTTGTCCTGCTTCTGGTCGGCTTTGCCTGGCCGGCATGGAGCGGTGCGCCGTTTTCTCCGACGGTCCTCTCCCTGCCCCCGGCTTCCAAATCTCCCTTTTCGCGGAACACCTTCCCATCGCCCGGTCCATGGCCTCAGGTCCTGACGGAATACTCTTCGTGGGAACGCGAAAGGCCGGCCGGGTATATGCACTCGTGGATCGGGACGGGGATTTCAGGGCAGAGCAAACGATCGTTCTGGAGATCCTCGAAGACGGTTCCTTGCTGGTCTCGGACGACGATGCCGGCAGAATCTACCGAAGAACCTACCATCCCTGATGCGGGGAGATGGGTGGCCGCCTTTACAACCGGCGAATTGACGCCGTGTCGCTCCTCCATCATTCGGATTGTCCCCAACCAATCTTTACCGAATCTTTATCCGATCGTTACCCAAGGCTTACAGCCAGGGGTTATCGTTTGAACAGAGCCAACAGGGTTTGTTGATCCGAAGCCCTGTTCACCCTTCAACCCCTTTTCGGTAAAGGAGATTGTCATGACAAAACTGTTGTTCAAAACATTCTTAGCGTTGATGGTCGGGATGGTTTTGCCCCTTGGCCAGGCAATGGCCGCTGAATTCACCGTCACGGTGAAGAACCTGACCCACGGGATCTATTTCACCCCACTGCTGATCACCGCCCACGACGGGAACACCCATCTTTTCGAAACCGGTTCGCCGGCATCACCGGCACTGCAGGCCATGGCCGAGGGGGGCGATTTTTCCAAGCTGCTCGCCATGGTAGGCGGCGAGGACCGGGACACGAAGGCGAATCCGGCTGGTGGGCTGGCGCCCGGGGGCATCGTCAGCAACATCTATTTTAACACCAACCAAACACGAAACAGATACTTGTCGTTGACCGCCATGCTTTTACCCACCAACGACGGTTTCGTGGGCCTCGATTCGTTGCGCATTCCCCGCATCCCGGGCACCTACCGCTACTACCTGGTCGGCTACGATGCCGGCACCGAGGCCAATGATGAACTTATCACCGGCGGCGGAGATCCAGGTGTTCCGGGAATTCCTGGCGACCCCGGTGGCAATGCCGGTACCGGCGGCAGCGGTGCAACCGGCGCCGATAAAAATTTGACAGTTCACATTCATCGGGGTGTTTTCGGCGACACCGAACCCCAAGGCGGTTTCAGCGATCTGGACAGCACCATTCACCGCTGGCTGAATCCCGTTGCGGAAATAGTCATCGAGGTCCTTCCCCGGCGACATGGCAGAAGATAGTCGAATTTGGCAGACGCATTAAAAAAAACGGCAGCCCGCTGCTTGGTATAGCAGGCTGCCGTTTTCGGGAAGGACCGATTGTCTTCGGGAGGAATCGGTCACACCATCAAAAAGGTTCAAATCAGATGTCGTAATACAGGTGGAACTCGTGAGGATGCGGACGCAGCTTCACGGGGTTGACTTCATTGGCGGTCTTGTAGTCGATCCACATGTCGATGACGTCCTTGGTAAAGACATCGCCCTTGAGCAGGAAAGCGTTGTCCTCGGCCAGGGCGGCCAGCGCCTCGTCCAGGGAACCCGGCGCAGACGGGATCTCTGCCAGTTCCTCGGGCGGCAGGTCATAGATGTTCTTATCCAGCGGATCGCCCGGGTCGATCTTGTTCTGAATGCCGTCGAGGACTGCCATCATGATGGCGGAGAAGGCCAGGTAACCGTTGCAGGACGGATCGGGGGTTCTAAATTCGATGCGCTTGGCCTTGGGCGACGCCGAATACATGGGGATACGGATGGCCGCGCTGCGGTTGCGGCTGGAGTAAGCCAGGTTCACCGGCGCTTCGAACCCCGGAACCAGCCGTTTGTATGAGTTGGTGGTGGGGTTGGTGAAGGCGCACAGGGCCCGGCAGTGCTTGAGGATGCCGCCCATGGCCCAGAGGGCTTCCTGGGAGACGCCGGCATACTTGTCCCCGGCGAAAAGGGGCTTGCCCTCTTTCCAGATGCTCACATGGGTGTGCATGCCGGTGCCGTTGTCGCCGTACAATGGTTTGGGCATAAAGGTGACTGTGTGGCCGGCGTTGTTGGCCACGTTTTTCAGTACATACTTGAACCACATGAGCTGATCGGCCATTTGCAGCAGGGGCTTGAAGCGCATGTCAATCTCGGCCTGACCGGCAGTGGCCACCTCATGGTGCTGGCACTCCACGTCAATGCCCAGGCTCTCGAGGGTCAGCAGCATGTCGGAACGCAGGTCCTGGAACTTGTCTGATGGCGGTACGGGAAAGTAGCCTTCCTTATGGCGCGGCTTGTATCCCAGGTTGGGCTCTTCACACCGGCCCGTGTTCCAGGTCCCTTCCACAGAATCGATGGCATAGAAGGCGCCGTTTGTCTGGCTTTCATAGCGAATGTCGTCAAAAATGAAAAATTCGGCTTCAGGGCCGATGAAGGCGGTGTCGCCGATGCCGGTGCTCTTGAGATAGGCTTCGACTTTTTTGGCGATGTTGCGCGGATCACGGGTATAGGCCTCGCGGGTGATCGGATCGGCGATATCGCAGATGAGTACCAAGGTGGGCACCTTGAAGAAGGGATCGATTTTCGCGGTGGACGCATCGGGAATCACCAGCATGTCGCTGGCGTTGATGGGCTGCCATCCCCGGATGCTGGAGCCGTCGAAGCCGAAGCCGTCTTCGAAGCTTTCCGCGGTCAGTTCACCGATGGGGACAGTAAAGTGCTGCCACATACCCGGGAAATCCATGAAACGCAAATCTACAACCTTTACACCGTTCTCTTTTGCCATTGCCAATACTTGTTCTGGGGTCATCATTTCCTCCTGATTCTGCTGAATAGGTAACTAAATGTAATTAATATTAATTCTTCCGATTAAATGGCATCTGTTCCTGTTTCACCGGTACGTACCCGGATGACCTCTTCCACGGAGAACACGAAAATTTTGCCATCGCCGATTTTGCCGGTGTTGGCGGCCTTTTGAATCGTCTCTACCACCTGGGCGGCACGCTCGGTGTCCACGATAATCTCGATCTTAACCTTGGGGATGAAGTCCACCACATACTCGGCGCCACGGTAGATCTCCTTGTGCCCTTTCTGGCGACCATAGCCTTTGACCTCCGAGATGGTCATCCCCTGGATGCCGATCTCGTTGAGGGCTTCTTTCACATCGTCCAATTTGAAGGGTTTGACGATGGCCTCGATCTTCTTCATTTTTCAACCTCCTGTTGTTTATGGCCGAGAGAGCGATGGACGTCTCTCCGAATGTTAAATCTCAGCAATTTCAAAACCACGTTCACCATGAAGGGCATTGTCCAGGCCCTGAACCTCATCATCGCGTTCCACGCGCAGACCGCCGGTCAGCACTTTGGTGACGGTGATGACAATCAGAGTGCCCACAGCCGTGAACACCGCGGTGGCGACAATTGAGACGATCTGGATCCACAGCTGCCTGGGGTTGCCGTAAAACAAGCCAGTGGCCCCTTCGGTGATGGCGGGGTTGGCGAAAAGGCCCGTGGCCAGGGCGCCCCAGATGCCGCACATACCGTGCACACCGAAGGCGTCCAGCGAATCGTCGTAACCGATTTTCTGTTTGAGCACGGCAACGGAAAAGTAGCCCAATGCCCCGGAAACCAATCCGATAAACAGTGCGGCGGGAAGATTGACAAACCCGGCTGCCGGCGTGATGGCCACCAGCCCGGCGACCACCCCGGAAGCGATGCCCAATACCGTCGGTTTGCCGGTAGCAATCCATTCGCCGAACATCCACACCAGGGCCGCCGTGGCGGCAGAGGTGTTGGTCACCAAAAAGGCCGAGGCGGCAACCCCGTCGGCGGCCAGTTGACTGCCCGCGTTGAATCCGAACCAGCCGAACCACAACAGGGCAGCTCCTAACGCGGTCAGCGCGATGCTGGAGGGGAACATGGCTTCTTTACCATAGCCGACGCGCTTGCCCAGCACCAGCGAAAGAACCAGGCCGGCCACACCGGCGTTGATATGAACCACATTGCCACCGGCAAAGTCAAGGGCGCCCATTGCTCCCATCCAGCCGCCGCCCCATACCCAATGGGCGATGGGGCAGTAGATGAAGGTGATCCACAATATGGTGAACACGATCCAGGAGGAAAATTTCATCCGGTCGACGATGGAGCCCAGTACCAGGGCCACGGTGATGCCGGCAAAGGTCATCTGGAACAGGGCGAACACATAAGTGGGAATACTTCCGGACAGGCTGTCCACACCGATGCCACTCATGAAAAAATAGTCGAATCCGCCGATGATACCGCCTTTGCTTGAGCCGAAGGCCAGGGTATACCCCCACATCATCCAGATGACACTGGCCAGGCAATAGGACACGAAGGTCATGGCCAAGGTGTTAAGCAGGTTTTTGTATCGTGACATGCCTCCGTAAAACAGAGCCAGTCCCGCAGGGGTCATCATCATCACCAACGCTGTCGAGACGATCATCCAGGCGGTGTTGCCGGTATCCAGAACGTCTTCAGCAAATGCAGGGGTAGCGATCAATCCGAGTATCAATACAAGCCAAATCGATTTCAGTTTCATTATTGCCTTTTCCTCGTTTGGGGAATGCCATTCAGGCCATTCCAGACGGTAGAATATTCGTGAAGGCCGCGGTTAGCCATGGATCGGATCTTCACCCGGGAGAATTTCCTGGATGGCTGCCTTGACGGCTGCTACCTGCTGCGGTGCGTCCACCTTCTGGCCGTCAAAATCCCTCACGTAAAACACATCCACCACCTGGTCCACCTTGGTGGCGATCTTGGCGACCCAAATATCCAAGCCGCATTTGAAAAGCGCATCGGTCACCCGGAACAACAGGCCGGGAAAGTCAAATGTTACCACCTCGACAATCGTAAAAAAGCTGGATGTTTCATTGTCCACGACGATCTCTGTGGGTCGTTCGGCCGTGTACGGCCGGATCGGTGTCGCATCGTTTTTTTTACGGACCAGTTTATCGCCCAGATCCAGCCGGTCTGCCAACGCATCCTCAAGGTTCCGTCGCGCCCGCTCCCATCGCTCATCTTCGAAGATCGGATCCGGTGGTGGATTGACTTCAAAAACGTCCAGCGCAATGTTGTTGCGCCAGGTAAAAATCTGAACGTCGAGGATATCGATGTTGTTCAGGGTGAAAACGCCGGCAATCCTGGAAATAAGACCGGGTCTGTCTTTGGCGCAAATGGTCACCGTTCGGGTATCCGCACCCGGGGAACGTTCGACGTGCCAGACAAAGGGCCGGTCGCCGATCTCGGCGTAGAGCTGCAGGTGCTTCGGGATATTGCCGACCGGGGTGTAGAGCATGTACCGGGGAGACATAAAGCCGAACAACCGGTCCAACGGGTCCGACGCCATTTCCGCAGTCATGGCCTCAACCACTGCCTGCCGCTTTTTCTCGACGGTTCTCACTGCGCGGCCGGTGGCCAGTTCGCCGTGCTCGAGAACATTGAGTACTTTAAAAAAAAGATTTTTGAGCAGCGAAGCGGTCCAGTCATTCCAGGCCTTGGGGCCGGTGGCCATGGAGTCGGCGACGGTGAGCAGATAGAGCATTTTCAATACGTCGGCCTTCTTGATGATCCGGGCCATGGCGATGGCCGTCTCCTCGTCGTTGATGTCTCTTCGTGTGGCCGTCAGAACCAGTAGCAGATGATGCTCAACGAGAAAGGCAACGGTTTTGGCATCTACCGGATTGGCGCCTTTCTCCAGAAGGATTTTTTCAGCCAGGACTGCGCCGCGCTCGGAGTGGCCGCTTTTGGGTTCTCCTTTGCCGATGTCATGAAGCAGGGCGGCCCACAACACGACCTTCTTTTTTTTTAATTCCTTGTACAAGTTGTGGGCGAGGGGGTCTGCCTTGGCCCCCGCATCCGTATCGAAGCCACGTAAAATTTTTATGGTGTAAAGCAGGTGTCTGGCTACCGGGTAAAGGTGGTACTGGTCGAACTGGATCCGGTTGGCCACCGATTTGAACTCCGGAATAAATCGGACCAGAAAACCGGTGTACAACATCTGGTTGAGCACATCGAAGGCCCGGTTGGAGCGGATCAGGATACGCTCGAACTGTTGAACCACGGTAGGATCACGTCTGAATGGTTCGTCCACCAGATGGGCGAAATCTTTTACCAGCCGTTTGGCTTCGCTGTTCAACGGCGCCCGATGAATGGCGCTCTCTGCAAAGATATCTACCAACAGACCCGGATTGTTGAGGATTTTTTCCGGCGAAATGAAGTTGAGCATACCCCGGTTGAATTTAAGCCCTTTGACATGGGTGGTCTTCAGCCCTTTGTTCTTTCTTTGGAGACGTTTTTTCTGTTCCATCTCGTAGAGGAACATCTCGTGCTGCTGCTTCACATATTCCATATGACCGTGAAGTTCGCCCAACAGGTGCTCCACCGGCAGGTGGCCGTTGACAGGTTTAACGCCCATGACTTCCGCCAGCTTTCGCTGCTGCTCCAGATGAATTTGATCGCATTTTCGGTCCATCATCAAATGAAACCGGTTTCTCACGTTCCAGATGAAGGCAAGGGCCTCGGACAGGCGCGTGAAATCATCATGGGAAAAATAGCCATAGTACTCCAGGTCACGCCGCTGTTTGAGGCCGGATTTGATCTTAGCGATCCACAGCATGGTGTGGTAGTCACGCAACCCCCCTTGGCCCTCCTTGAAGTTGGGTTCCAGCAGGTAGGAGGAGTCACCGAAACGTCGGTGCCGTTCCCGGTTGGTTTCCACCAGCCAGGTGATGATCGTGTCGGGTTTGAGATTGATGAATTTGGTGCGGATCTGGTCCATCAACTTCACGAACAGCGGAGACATGCCGCAGATGAACCGGGCATCCAAAATGGCGGTCAGCACCTCGAAATCTTTGCGTGCCATGGTGACACACTCTTTGATGGAGCGCGTGGCATGCCCCACATCCAGCCCCATGTCCCACAACGGGTAGACGATCTCACGCACCAGATCCTCGGCCACCCGGGGAACCTTTTTTTCGAATAGAAACAGCAGGTCCACATCCGAGTAAACGCATTGCTCCGCCCGGCCATATCCGCCCAAAGCCACTAGCGCATAAGGGTTCTTGGCGATGTCCATTTTCGGACCCACGATGCTTTTTTCGTAGCGTTGACGAAAATAGTCGTCGATGAGCCGGGCATTGTCATCCAGAAAATCAGGCGCTTTTCCCGCCAGGAGTTTATCGATGAGCCGTGTCCGACCGTTTTTCAGGGCCAGGGAGACATCGGTGTAAAGGTTTTGAGGGGCCGTATCGGTCACATCCATATCCTTCGCATTTTATGACAGGGATTACACAGAGCAACCGGCGTGCCAGCCGGTGTGTTTTGTTTATTATCAATTAATAACAGTATTTTATACTTGTATTTGTAGTGCTTTGAATTTGAAAATGCATTTCAAAAATGTAATAATATTTACAAATAAATTACAAAATTGGAATTGTGGGATTGAAAACGAAAATTGACGCCGACTCGGCAATGATGACTGAAAATGCCCCTTGAAGCAGCGGGACCAGCCGCTTCAAGGGGCATTCAGAGGAGGAACGGAAATTATCAGTTTTTTGAACCGCAGTAGCGAGCGCATTCCCCGCCGCTTGCCGCGGGGAGGGTTCAAACGTTACCCAACGGTTTCGATCAGGATTGGGTTGCCGGGCTAGCGGATCCAACGTAGCTGGGAATCCCTGATGAGGGCGGCCCGGAAATGGATGAAATGCCGCCGTGCGTGGACACACCGAAATCCGGATAGGCGATGCCGCCGTGTTCGGCGTAGTCCAGTCCCTCCAGCTCTTCTTCCGCTGAAACCCGCAGGCCGATGGTCTTGTCGATCAGTTTGAACATCACGAGGGCCGCGGGGAAGGTCCAGAGAAAACAGGCGGTGATACCCAGTAGTTGTACACCGATGATGCCGGCGGATGTCCCGCCTATGTTGAAGATGCCGGCGGCCAGCGTGCCCCAGGCACCGCAGACGCCGTGAACCGAGACGGCACCCACAGGGTCGTCGACCTTGATTTTGTCGAAGAAAATGACCGAGAAGACCACGATGACGCCGGCGGCTGCCCCGATAATGATGGCGCTGGTGGGCGACACATTGGCACATCCTGCGGTGATGCCCACGAGACCGGCCAGGGCGCCGTTGAGGCTCATGCCCACTTCGGGTTTGCCGAATTTCATCCAGGAGACGATCATGGCCAGGACGGCCCCGGCAGCGGCGGCCAGATTGGTGTTGACAAATATCATGGCAATGGAGGTGTCCGCCGTTGTGGTGGAGCCGGGATTGAATCCGAACCACCCCAGCCAGAGAATGAACACACCTAAAGCCGCCAGGGGGATGTTATGTCCCATGATGGGTTTGATTTTGCCGTCTTTGGTGTACTTGCCCAGACGGGGGCCGAGCACGATGGCGCCGGCCAGGGCTGCCCAACCGCCGACCGAGTGAACCACGGTGGAGCCGGCAAAATCGATGAAGCCGAAGCCTTCCAGCCAGCCGCTGCCATTGAGCAGGCTGCCCCAGGCCCAGGAACCAAAGACCGGATAGATCAGACCGGAAACAACAATGCTGTAAAGGATGTACCCGGTGAACTTTGTCCGCTCGGCCATGGCGCCGGAAACGATGGTGGCGGCAGTGGCGGCAAACACCACCTGGAACATCCAGAAGGCCAGCACCCATGGATCTCCGTCGGGTGTAAAGTCGCTGAGGAAAAAACCGGTGGTGCCGAACCAGCCGGTGGATGATGCACCGAACATGAGCCCGAAGCCGACGGCCCAGAAGGCGATGGAGCCGATGGAAAAATCCATCAGGTTTTTCATCATGATGTTGATCGAATTCTTGGCTCGGGTGAAACCCGCCTCAACCATGGCAAAACCGGCCTGCATGAAAAACACCAGCGCGGCAGCCACCAGCGTCCACAGGTAGTTGGCGTGGGTCTGAACCAGGTCGATAGCTTCCTTGTTGGTCAATACGGTGGGATCGGGTTCGGCTGCCAAGGCGATGGGGGCAATCGTCAGGGCAACCAGTATCAGCAGGATAATCGCTTTCAGTTTCATTTTTCTCTCCTTGTAAGGTAATCGTGGCGAAATGGTTGAGCCGCTTAGAGGTACTAAACCGCATCCTTTCCCGACTCACCGGTACGTATGCGGTAGGCCCCTTCGATGGGCATGACGAAGATCTTGCCGTCTCCCACACTGCCGGTATTGGCGGTCTCGGTGATCGTGGAAACCACTTGGTCCACCATGTCGGAATCCACAATCAGGTCGATTTTGACCTTGGGAACAAAGTCGGTCTGGTATTCGGCCCCGCGATAGATCTCCTTGTGGCCGCGCTGACGCCCGAATCCTTTGACCTCGCTGATGGTCATGCCCGACACGCCGATGCGGTTTAAGGCGTCTTTCACATCGTCCAGTTTGAACGGCTTGATAATCGACTCAATTTTTTTCATTGATGACGTCTCCTGTTGACTAATAAGGTTGATCGAACCTGGTTATTGGCTGTTGTTTGAATGATTATTGAGCAACCGCTGTGCCATGATTGCCGGCGTGTAATTTAAGAATCTGTAATAATTCAAAATTTTAGCTATTTGGCCGCCATCCCGCCCGTATTGTTGCAGAACATTTATGTAATTTAATCGAAATTTAAAATACAAATTTAGTAAAAAATGTAATTATTAATACATTTTTGTAATTATTAAATTATGCGTTTTGGTATTGTCGCGTGACAACTGTGTGCGGTGACTGGACGCAGGTAAATGCTGATTCATCGGGACAACGATAACCGTTGGATCAGGACTCAAGGGCTGTTGCACCTGCTCGGGAAAACCTTGGTTTTTGTCGAAAGGCACAAAAATGTATAATTTATATTATCCTTACGGTGAACCCTCTCCGCGGCAAACCGCGGGGAGGGTTCAAATTATGGCTTGAATTTTCTTCAGGATCTCCATAAGTTATTTTTTCGCCATGCGACTGCGTATGGCCCACTCAATATTAGCGCCCATATACCTGCCGAAGGAATAGGAGAAAAGACCGATGACCGTTGCACGCAAGATCAACGACATCATGGCCAAATCGTCTTGGATTCGCAAAATGTTCGAAGAAGGAACCAGACTCAAGGCCGAGCACGGTGCAGAAAAGGTGTTCGATTTCAGTCTGGGCAACCCCGTGCTTCCGCCGCCGGAAAAATTCAATGAGATTCTCAGGGACACAGTGGATTCATGCGGGCTGGGCGACCACTGCTACATGCCCCAGGCCGGCTATCCCCAGGTGTGCGTCTCCATTGCCGATTACCTGGCCAAGGAGCAGGGTGTTGGCATCAGCTGCGATGAAATCATCATGACCTGCGGGGCTGCCGGCGCGCTGAATGTCATCTTCAAGGCCTTGCTGGATCCGGGAGATGAAGTGTTGACGCCCTCGCCGTGTTTTGTGGAATATCGGTTTTATGCGGACAATCATGGCGGCGTCCTGAAAATGGTGGGCACCCGGCCGGACTTCACCCTCGATCTTGACGCGCTGGGGGACGCCATCACCGAGAAAACCAAAGTGGTGCTGATCAATTCTCCCAACAACCCCACCGGCCAGATATACAGCAAGTCCAGTTTGGATGCGCTGGGGAAACTGCTGGCTGAAAAAGGCCGTGAGTATGGCCGCATCATCTACCTGGTTTCGGACGAGCCCTATCGGAAGATTGTCTTCGACGATGCACAGGTGCCGTCCATTTTTCAATGCTACGACCAGAGTATTATCGCCACGTCCTACTCCAAAGATATCTCCATTCCCGGCGAACGCATCGGCTTTGCGGCGGTGAATCCCGCCGCCACCCACAAAAAGGAGCTGATGGCCGGCATGGCGCTGACCAACCGGATTCTGGGCTTTGTCAATGCACCGGCCCTGATGCAGCGGGTGGTGTCCTGTATGCAGGGGATGAGCGTGGACATCGGCGAGTACAAACGCAAAAGAGACCTGCTCTGTGACGGCCTTGCCGATGCCGGCTATGATTTCATCACGCCGCCGGGGGCCTTTTACCTCTTTCCGCGAACGCCCGTCGCCGATGATGTGGCCTTTGTCAAAGAGCTGCAGCAGGAGTTGATTCTGGTGGTTCCGGGCAGCGGCTTTGCGGGGCCGGGACATTTTCGTATTGCCTTTTGCGTTGATGACCAGACCATCATCAATGCCTTGCCGGGGTTTAACAAGGTCATGCAAAAATATATTTGAAAGGAGCGATGGATGAAAATTTTAAAAATCGATCATTTGGGCATTGCGGTGAACAGTATCGACGACGGCAAGGATTTCTGGTCAGGCGTGTTGGGACTGAATTTCGAAGGCGCGGAAACCGTCGCCGAACAAAAGGTCACCACGGCTTTTTTCCCGGTGGGTGAAAGCGAAGTGGAGTTGCTGGAATCCACCGCTCCGGATGGCCCGGTGGCCAAATATATCGAAAAACGGGGGCAGGGCATCCAGCATGTGGCCTTCCGGGTCGAAAACATTGACGAGGCCCTGGCCGAGTTAAAAGAAAAGGGTGTGCAGCTGATTGACCAGCAGCCCAGAATCGGCGCCGGCGGTGCCAAGATCGCCTTTCTGCATCCCAAGGCCACCAATGGCGTGCTGGTGGAGCTGTGCCAACGGGATTGATTGACCATTCTTTTTTGTAGGCGCGGCTTCCAGCCGCGATAAATAAAACCAGGAGTACCGCCATGGAAAAGAAAGCCACCTCGCCCACATCTGCGCATCCCATGCTATCCCCGTTGACTCCGGACCGAGCCAAAAAAGGAAAGGTTGTGTCCGCTGAAGAGGCCGTTCGCATTATTCGGGACGGAGATACCGTCGCCACCGGAGGCTTTGTGGGCATTGGGTTTCCCGAACAGATTGCCATTGCCCTGGAATCGTTTTTTCTGGCGCACGGTCGTCCCCGGGGCCTCACCCTGGTTTATGCTGCCGGCCAGGGAGACGGCAAGGATCGGGGGCTGAATCATCTTGGGCATCTGGGCCTGGTCAAGCGGGTGGTCGGCGGCCACTGGGGATTGGTTCCCAAGCTCCAGCGGCTGGCTCTGGACAATAAAATCGAAGGATACAACCTGCCCCAAGGGGTCATTTCTCACATGTACCGGGACATTGCCGCCCACAAACCGCGCACCATCACCACGGTCGGCCTGGGTACTTTCGTCGATCCACTCAACGGCGGTGGAAAAATTAACGACGTCACGACCGAAGACCTGGTGGAACGGATTCAGTTCGATGGCAATGACTACCTGGCCTACAAAACCTTTCCCATCAACGTGGCCATCCTGCGGGGCACCACCGCCGATACCGACGGCAACATCACCATGGAGAAGGAAGCCCTGACCCTCGAAGCGCTGGCCATCGCCACGGCCGCCCGCAATTCCGGCGGCTTCGTCATCGTCCAGGTGGAACGGGTGGCCGGCAGGGGGACCTTGAATGCCCGCCAGGTTAAGATTCCCGGAATCATGGTGGACTGTGTAGTGGTTTCTTCACCCGAGCACCACTGGCAGACCTTCGGCACCCAGTATGACCCCTCGTTCAGCAGCGAAATCAAGGTGCCGATTCAATCGCTGCCGCCCATGGAGATGGGCGACCGCAAAATAATCGCCAGGCGGGCAGCCTTCGAGCTTGTGCCCAATAGTGTGGTGAATCTGGGGATCGGCATGCCCGAAGGGGTGTCCAATGTGGCCAACGAGGAAAAGATCATCGAATTTTTGACCCTGACGGCAGAGCCGGGCGTCATCGGCGGACTGCCGGCGGGCGGCCTCAATTTCGGTGCCGCCGTCAACACGGAGGCCCTCATCGATCAGCCGTCCCAGTTCGATTTCTACGACGGCGGCGGGCTGGACCTGGCCTTTCTCGGCCTGGCGCAGGCCGACGAAGCCGGCAATCTCAATGTGAGCAAGTTTGGGCCCAAGCTGGCCGGTGCCGGCGGTTTTATCAACATCAGCCAGTCCGCAAAGCGGGTTGTCTTCGTGGGAACGTTTACCGCCGGTGGCCTGAAGATTTCCGTCCAAAATGGCACGTTGATTATCGACCGGGAAGGCAAGGTGAAAAAGTTCGTCAAACAGGTGGAGCACGTCACCTTTTCCGGTGCCTATGCCGTATCCAAAAACCAGCCCGTGCGTTATGTCACCGAACGGTGCGTTTTCCGGCTGACATCGGACGGGATGGAACTGATCGAAGTCGCTCCGGGGATTGACATCGAAAAAGACATTTTAACGCACATGGATTTCAAACCGGTGATCAAGGGCACACCGGCGCTCATGGACGAACGGATTTTCAGTCCCGGGCCCATGGGGTTGAAGGAGGATCTGTTCGCCGTCTCCCTTGAAAAACGCCTGGTCTATGACCAGCGCGAAAACCTGTTTTTCGTCAACTTCGAAGGCTACGCGATTCGCAGCACCGGGGATATCGAGGAGGTCCGGACCGCCGTCGGAAAAGTTTTAGATACTGTGGGCCACCGTGTCTATGCGGTGGTCAACTATGACAATTTCAGCATTTTGCCGGAATTGGTGGGGCCCTATACCGATATGGTCAAAGCGCTGGTGGATCGCTATTACACCGGCGTTACCCGCTACACCACCAGCGCCTTCCTGCGCATGAAAATCGGTGATGCGCTCAAGGAGCGAAAGATGGCGCCTCACATCTATGAAAGCCGGGAGGAGGCGAAGCTTGCCCTTAAGGGGGGAGGGAACCAATCGGACACCTGATTAGTTCGATCACATCCCCACTCATGGTGGACAGTGCACGGTCCAGCATATTGGACAGTTCGCGAACATTTCCCTGCCAGGCGTGGGCCAACAGCGCATTGATCGCCTCCGGGCTGAGTCGGATTTCGTCGCTGGTGGCGCCCGGGTTGGCCTGCCGGAGCAGATGGCGGGCGATGGGGATAATGTCTTCCGTCCGCTCTCTCAGCGGCGGGATATTCAACGAAATGACATTGAGTCGGTAATACAGATCCTTGCGGAAACGCCCGCTGTCAATCAGCCGTTCCAGGTTCTGGTTGGTGGCGGCAATCAGCCTGAAATCGGATACAATCAGGTTATTTCCACCCACGCGCTCAAATACTTTTTCTTCTAAAACCCGCAATAACTTTGGCTGCATCTCCAGTGGCAAGTCACCGATTTCGTCTAGGAATATGGTTCCTCGATGGGCCAGTTCGAATTTGCCGGGCTTGCCTGCTGACCGGGCGCCGGTAAATGCACCGCGGTCGTATCCGAAAAGCTCGGACTCCAGCAGGTCTTTTGGAATGGCCGCGCAATTGATCTGGACAAACGGATGAATGCCTCTTGAACTGGCGTGGTGAATGCTCTGGGCGAAAAGTTCTTTGCCGGTTCCACTTTCACCGACGATCAGCACCGGGTAGGTGTTGGCCGCAGCCACCAGCGCCTCCTGTTTCAGGTCGGCCATCGCCCGGCTGTTGCCGATGATGCTGTCCAGCGTGTATCGGGTGGAGCGCAGCGTCATCAGTTCCTTCTTGTATCGCTTGACCTGAGACTCGAGATGGCGCAATTTTTTTGCCAGTTTAACCACTTCGCCAACATCCTGAAACATCACCAGGCCGAACACGGCGATAACGCGGTTCTCTTTTTTGATGGGAATGCGGTGCACCACGATGTTCTGGCCGCGAATGGTCTGGGTATGGTTGATTTCGGGCTTGCCCGTCCGGGCAACAATGTGCATCCGGCTGTTTTCCACGACTTCCGTGCAATGTTTTCCGATGCTTTCGTCTGCATCGAGGCCGAGAAACCGCGCATAGGGTTTATTTAAATGGGTCACGAGACCGTTGGCATCCGTTACCATGGCACCGTTGTAAATGCTGTCGAAAATTAGATGAAATAGCTCCAGCTGTCTTTTTACCTGCTGGATATCTGCGTGTTCGTCGGTGTAGGGATTTTTCTTCATGCGGGAGTGATTATCCACTTCGGGTGATTTATGTCGCAATATTGATCCATGTCTCTATATGGATACACCTTCTTTGAAGCTGCGTCTACCAAAGAAAAAGCAACCCCCGCTCCACCGAAATGGTATTGTCGATCTGATCATAATCAGACAAACACAATACCGGGCCTGATGAGCAATGGGTCCTGTATTTGCGGACCGTTTGTTGGCCGTGGGAATGTGTTCAGATTGGTACCGCCACCCACCCCTACCAATCAGTCCATGACGGGCAGCGGCTGATAGAAAATGAACATTATTTAGCGATTGGATCCCAAATTTTTCTTGACTTGGTCAATGTTCTATAATAATCAAAATGATTATTGGTATGACCAATCATTCATTAAACATAGTACCTTTAGCCATACGTTAATAAGAACCCATGAAAGGAGGTGAGCTCAAGCACCCGATCGGCCAAGGGCCGACAAACCTTTCTATGCGTTTAGGCGCCCAAAACCTATTTGAATTAGAGGGAGGAAAACCGTCATGAAAAAAGCGTTTATCAGTGTGCTTTGCATCGCCCTGGCTCTATGCTTTCTCACCACCACTTCATTCGCGGCCGAAAAACGTGAAAAATTCGGCGTCGACAAAAGATCCGACATCGCCAAACGGGTCAGCTTCAAACCGTCCACCGAAAAAATCCGCTGGAAAATGGTCATGCCCTGGAGCAAGGGCTTGCTGTTCTATGATATTGCCGCCCATTTCTGCGACAGCGTGCGCCTGGCATCCGCCGGCCGCCTGGACATCAAGCCGTTTTCCGCAGGAGAACTGGTTCCGGCAATGCAGACCCTCGACGCCGTGACCCAGGGCTCTGCCCAGGCCGGTCACGACTGGCCCGGCTACTGGAAAGGCAAAAATGAAGCCTTCGTGGCCTTCGCCTCAGTGCCCTTCGGTCTGGATGCCGAAGGATACAATATCTGGCTCTATGAAAAAGGCGGGCTTGAAATGATGCAGGAACTCTACGGCCGCTACAATGTGTATGCCCTGCCTGGCGGCCAGTGCGGCCAGGAGATGGGCCTGTTTTCCAACAAACGCGCTACAAAGATGGAAGACTTCAAGGGCCTGCGGGTGCGTACTCCCGGCTGGTACATGGACATTATGAACATTCTCGGTTCCTCCGTCAGCCCCCTGCCCGGCGGTGAAGTATACCTGGCCCTGGAACGTGGCGTCATCGATGCGGCCGAGTTTTCCTCACCCGCCATCAACTACCCCATGGGATTTGATGAAATCACCAAATACGCCATCCAGCCCGGGGTGCATCAACCGGGTATCCAGTGCGCCCTGTTCTTCAACAAGGATGCTTACGACAAGCTGCCCGACGATCTGAAATGGATCATCGACATCGCCGCCCGGGAAACCCAATTGTGGGCTTACAACTGGGTCAACGCCCTGAATGCAGATGCCATCCGCCGCTTCAAGGAAAAGATCGAGATCGTTATGATGGACAAGGACACCATCATCGAATTCCGCAAAACCACCAAGCAGTACATTGATGCCCTGAAAGCCAAAGATCCCGATGTGAAGAAGGTGATGGACTCCCAGGAAGCGTTTTTGGAATCCTTTGCCGACTGGCGCTCCGCTCGCTCCGGAGTTGCCGCCTGGCCTTATGAAACCTTCATCAACGGACGCACCACTGAATAATCGTGTTTCAACAGGGCCGGTATAACGGGTGGTGGAACGGTCGTTTCCGCTGTTCCACCACCTTTGCCCTCCGGATAGGTAGGAGAAATAATCAAGATGCTGAATTCCATAATTAACGCCATTGATTTTCTGATCGAGAAACAGGGGCGGCTGAGTTCGTTTCTGATCTATCCCTTGTTGATCATCGTGATTTTCGAAGTCATCATGCGTTACGCCTTCAACGCCCCCACCAGCTGGGGATTCGAAGCCACCAGTTTCGCCTACGGATTGCACTTCATGCTGGGATTGTCCTATATGGAAAGGCATTCTGGGCACGTCCGTGTGGACATTTTGGCTTCCCGGTTGTCGCCAAAAGTCCAATCCGTCCTTGGGCTGCTGACCTATCTGGTGATTTTCGTACCCGTCTATACCCTGATGACTGTATCGGCCTGCAAGTATGCCTATGTTTCGACGGTGGCCCAGGAACTCAACTCCACCAGCTGGGCGCCGCCGATTTGGCCGATCAAAATTTTCATGGCCCTGAGTTTCTTCCTCCTTTTGGTGCAGGGGCTGTCGACATTACTCAAACACCTGCGGACGCTCACCGGCGGGCAGCCGACCTAAGCGCATGCTTCTTCGGATCGAGGTAAATTCATGAATATCGAATTAATGACCATTGTCATGTTTCTCACCCTGATTGTGGTGATCGCCAGCGGTCTGCCCTTGGCTTTCTGTCTGGCCGGCGTCGCCGCGTTGTTTGGGCTGATCGACAACGGATTCAATGTGATGGCGCTCTTCGACATGTTCGCCAACAACATCTGGGGGCTGATGGACAACTACGTGCTGGTTGCCATTCCCCTGTTCATTCTGATGGCCCAGCTCCTGGATCGGTCCAAAGTCGCCGAAGCGCTCTTCGAGGCCCTTTATATCGTGCTGGGAAGCGTCAAGGGTGGTTTGGGGCTGGCCGTCGTGGTGGTCTGCACGGTGTTTGCCGCCACCACCGGCATCATCGGTGCCTCCGTCGTGGCCATGGGGCTGCTGGCGACTCCAGCACTGATGAGTAAAGGATACCAGAAAGAGCTTTCCGCCGGAATCATCTGTTCGGCAGGCACCTTGGGCATACTCATTCCACCGAGCATTATGCTGGTGATCTACGGCGGACTCACCGGCATGAAGGAGACCTCGGTGGGCAATCTGTTTGCGGGGGCCATCCTGCCCGGGTTGATCCTGGCGAGCTTGTATTTCCTCTACATTTTTATTCGGTGCAACATCAATCCCCTGCTGGGTCCCCCCATTTCCAAGGAAGAGGCCGGCAAGTGGAGTGCGGCGCAGAAATGGGGCATGACCCTCAAATCGCTGATTCCACCGCTGGCCCTGATTCTGGCGGTCATGGGAACCATTCTTGCCGGCATCGCCACCCCCACCGAAGCGGCCGGTCTGGGCGCCCTCGGCGCCCTGCTGCTGGCGCTGTTCAACGGCAAACTGAACTGGCCGGTTCTTCGGGATTCGGCCTTCGCCACGATGAAAACCACGGCCATGGTCATGATGCTCTTTACCGGCGGGACCTTTTTCAGCACGGTGTTTCTGGGCATGGGCGGCGGTGACGTGGTGGCCGACCTGATGATCGGCAGCGGTCTGAACCGCTGGATCGTGCTGGCGATCATGATGTTCATCGTCTTCATGATGGGCATGTTCATCGACTGGGCTGCCATCCTGCTGATCACGGTGCCGGTGTTCATGCCCATTGCCATGGAAATCGGCTTCGATCCGCTGTGGTTCAGTCTGCTCATGTGCATCAACCTGCAGACCTCATTCGTCACCCCTCCCTTTGGCTATGCCTTGTTTTACTTTGCCGGCGTGGCTCCTCCGGAATACACCATGATGCATATTTACAGAGGTATTTTACCCTTTGTGATCCTGCAGCTCATTGGCTTGGTCATCATGACGGTGTTCCCGGGATTGATCACCTGGCTGCCGTCGCTGTTTTTTGGAGGCTGACGCAATTGCATTCTCCTTGTAGGAACATACGAGGAGGATGCACAAGAGCGTTGGGTTGTTTTTAAAACTCGTCCGTCCGCTGCCTGCAGCGAACAGCATGACCATTACCGAGGTATCCCGGGAAGTGAGGACCATGAAGACCCACAACGATTCCAACCTGTCCGATACGGTTTATTTTTTCGGCACCTGCCTGATGGATGCCGTCTATCCCGATGCTGGGATGGCCGCCATCCGCATGCTCGAGACTCTGGGCGTCAAGGTTGTGTTTCCCCCGGACCAGAGCTGCTGCGGTCAACCGGCATATAATTCCGGTTTTACCCGGGAGGCAAGGTCCGTCGCCCGCAAGCAGATTCGCGTGTTTTCAAAACCCTATCCCATCATCGTGCCTTCCGGCTCCTGTGCCGGCATGATGAAGCATCACTACCCGCCCTTGTTCGCCGGCACCCCCGATGAAGTCGCTGCGCGCCGTTTTTCCGAACGGGTCTATGAATGGTCCGAGTACCTGGCCACGGTGCTGGGGGTGAAGCTGGAAGACCGGGGGGATCCGCTGACGATCACCTGGCACAGCTCCTGTCACGCCCTGCGCGAGATGGATGTGATCCGGCATTCCAAGGCCTTGATCCGGCAGTTGAAAAACGTGACCCTGGTGGAACTGCAGCGCGAAACGGAATGCTGCGGGTTCGGTGGCACCTTCGCCGTCAAGCAGGCGGCCATATCGGCCGCCATGGTCAAGGACAAGGTGGACGATATCCGTCGAACCGGGGCCACGACCCTTGTGGCCGGCGACTGTGGGTGCCTGATGAACATCATCGGCGCCATGGAACACGGCGGTGTGGCGATTGCCGGCAAACACCTGGCGGAATTCCTGTGGGAGAGAACCAATGGGCAATAAGACGACGTTCGACTTCGAAGCCAATATCGACGGTGCGCTAAAAGACGATCAGCTCCGAAAAAACCTGCGCAAGGCGATGGATATTCTGGTCGACAAGCGCCGCACGGTTTTCCCGGACAGCACCTATCTCGAACAACTGCGCTCGGCCGGCAACGCCGTCAAGCGCCGTGCACTGAAGCAGCTGCCCCGCCTGCTGGAGCAGCTTGAAGCCAACTGCACCAAAAACGGTATCCAGGTCCATTGGGCTGAAGATACGAACGAGGCCAACCGGATCGTACTGGATATCATGCAACGCCACGATGCGCCTGCCATCGTTAAAGGCAAATCGATGGTCTCCGAAGAGATGCACCTCAACCATTTTCTCGATGAGCGGGGTATTGAAGCCGTTGAGACCGATCTAGGCGAATTCATCATCCAGCTCAACCACGAGACCCCCTCGCACATCATCGTACCGGCCATTCACAAGAACAAGGACGAAGTGGCTGCCATCTTCCACGACAAAATTCCGGACACGCCTTACACGGAAAACGTGGAGGAGCTGACCGCCATTGCCAGACGAGTGCTGCGCAAGCGCTTTGCTGCGGCCAAGGTGGGACTTTCCGGTGTCAATTTCGCCATTGCCGAGACCGGAACGCTTCTCCTGGTGGAAAACGAGGGCAACGGCCGCATGTGTACCACCGTCCCAGAGGTGCACGTGGCCGTGATGGGCCTGGAAAAGGTCATCGAAAAGCTGTCCGACGTACCACCCTTGCTGAGGCTGTTGACTGGATCGGCCACCGGGCAGATGATCACCACCTATGTCAACATGATCACTTCCCCACGCCGTTCCGGTGAAAAGGACGGCCCCAAGGAGGTGCACCTGGTCATTTTGGACAACGGGCGCTCCCGTATGCTGGCCGATCCGGAACTGCGTCAGACCCTGCTTTGTATCCGCTGCGGCACCTGCCTCAACCACTGCCCGGTCTACGTTCGCATCGGCGGCCATGCCTACGGCCATGTCTATCCAGGCCCCATCGGCAAGATCCTGACCCCTCAGATGGAGGGGCTCAATCAGGCCGGCGTGCTGGCCACGGCATCCAGCCTTTGCGGAGCCTGCGGTGAAGTGTGTCCCGTTCGAATCCCGATTCCAGATTTAATCCGCCGCCTGCGCAACGAAAGCTACGATCAGGACGGCAGCGCCGTGGTCGAGGGCGGCGGTTACAAGAAAAACCTGGCCGAAACGTTAGTATGGAAAGGCTGGGAACTGGCCAACCGCTCGCCGCTGCTCAATAGCATTGGTACCCGTTTGGCTGGAAAGGTCGGCAAGCGTATGCCCAAGGTTGGTCCGCTTAAAAAATGGACGCGTGTTCGCACGTCGCCCAAAGTGGCCCGTACCAGCCTCCACGAACGCGCACGCAACGAAGGGGTGAAAGATGAGTAGCCACCAGAATGCCCGTGATCGGATATTGGCCCGCCTGCATGCTTCAGGCACGGAACTGACGACGGTTCCGGAGGTGCCCCTGCCGCCGGAATTGTCGCTCGATCGGGAGGCGAAGATCGACCGCCTGGCAGCAATGATGACGGCCATGCGCACCGAGATTCACATCGTGGACCTCGACAACTGGATTGACAGGCTCAAGGAACTGGCCCGGGAGAAGGGCTGGAAGCGGCTCCTGTATGGTCCGGACGGACCTGTCGGCCCGGCAATCGAAACGGCCTGGCCAGCCGAGAATGGCGGACTCCCGGAGCTGGTCGCCTACCGCGAGCCGGTGGAGACCTTCAAGGAGGACCTCTTTCAGATCGATGCCGGGATCACCAGCGTCCGCGCAGGGGTGGCCGAAACCGGCGCCGTGGTCCTCTGGCCCACATCATACGAACCCCGGCTGATGTCCCTGGTGCCGCCGGTACACGTGGCGGTGCTCGATGCCGACACGATTTACAACTCGCTGGCGGAGATGATGGCCGTTGAACGATGGGCTGACGGTATGCCCACCAACGCCCTGTTGATATCCGGCCCGTCCAAGACCGCCGACATCGAGTTTACCCTGGTTTTCGGGGTCCACGGACCCAAAGAACTGGTCCTGCTGATACGGAAATAAAAGGTAATTCACCATGATCGCTGATTCGCTTGTCCGTCAATTCAAAACCATCGTGGGTGACGATAACGCGTGGACCGATGCCGCCGATCTGCACACCTACTCCTACGATGCCGCGGTCGTCGATCCGGTTCAACCCGGGCTGATCGTGCGCCCCACCACAATCGAGGCACTGGGAAAAACGGTGCGCCTGTGCAACGACAACGGCTTGCCCCTGACCGTCCGGGGTGCCGGCACCAACCTGAGCGGCGGTACCGTGCCCATTCCCGGCGGTGTGGTCATCCTCACCAACGGCATGAAAGCCATCCTTGAGATCAACGAGGCCGATATGTATGCCGTGGTCCAGCCCGGTGTGGTCACGGCCAAACTGGCTGCCGCCGTGGAAGCCAAAGGCCTGTTCTATCCGCCCGATCCCGGCAGCCAGGCCGTTTCGACGATCGGCGGCAACGTGGCTGAAAACGCCGGCGGCCTGCGTGGTCTGAAATACGGCGTCACCCGGGATTATGTGATGGGCGTGAGCTTCTTCGATGTGGAGGGCAACCTGGTCAAATCAGGATCCCGGACGGTCAAGTGTGCCACCGGGTACAACCTCACCGGGCTGATGGTCGGGTCCGAAGGAACCCTGGGCGTGTTTGCCGAAATCATCCTCAAACTGATCCCGCTGCCGGCCCACCGCAAGGCCATGATGGCCGTTTTCGAATCCCTTGAAAGGGCCTCTGAAACCGTCGCCGCCATTATTGCCGCTCGGATCGTTCCGGCCACCCTGGAGTTTCTCGACAATTTTACGATCCGGGCGGTGGAAGACTTCAGCAAGGCCGGCCTGCCCAGAGACGCCGCGGCCATGCTGCTGGTAGAACTGGACGGCCATGCGGCGCAGGTGGAAGAAGACGCCGCCCGCGTGGAGGCGCTTTGCCGGTCCATGGGGGCTACCTCGGTTCGCGTGGCCCAGGATGCGGCCGAACGGGACCGGGTGTGGGCTGCGCGCCGTGCGGCCCTTTCCGCATTGGCCCAACTAAAACCGACCCTGGTGCTGGAAGACGCCACGGTGCCCCGCAGCCGCCTCCCGGAGATGGTCGTCGCCATCCAGCAGATCGCCAAACGCTATGACCTGACCATCGGCACCTTCGGCCACGCCGGCGACGGCAACCTTCACCCGACGATACTGACCGACAAGCGCAACCATACCGAATGGGAGCGCGTGGAGAAGGCCATCGACGACATCTTCGATGAAGCGCTGAAAATGGGGGGTACGCTTTCCGGCGAACACGGCACCGGTCTGGCCAAATGCCGTTACCTGGAAAAAGAGACCAGCGCCGGAACCATTCTTTTTTCTTCGCGGCTCAAACGGGCCCTGGATCCCAAGAATATTCTCAACCCCGGCAAAATTATCGCCGCGAAAGTGTAGCGCCGATCATGGCATCAATGGAAGCACTCGCTCGCCTCATGCGGGAACTGGAAGATCAACTGGTGGTTTGCATGCGCTGCGGCATGTGCCAGTCCGTTTGCCCGGTCTTCGATCAGACCGGACGAGAGGCCGACGTGGCCCGGGGCAAGCTGGCCCTGCTAAACGGCTTGATGGAACAGATGTTCGACGATCCCCAAGGGGTTTACCAGCGGCTCAACCGTTGCCTGCTGTGCGGATCTTGCGCGGCCAACTGCCCCAGCGGGGTCAGTGTTCAGGAGATCTTTCTCAAGGCACGGGCCATCCTCACCGGCTACATGGGCCTGTCGCCGGCCAAGCGGTTGATTCTGAAAGGGATGCTGGCCAACCCAAAGCTTTTCGATCGATTGACCGAGTGGGGGGCCCGGTTCCAGAAAATTTTTACCCGTCCGGTCAACGACATCGTCGGGACTTCCTGCGCCCGGGTGATGTCGCCGCTGATCCAGGACCGCCATTTCAGGACGCTGGCCCCGTTGCCTTTTCATCGACAGGTGCCTTTTATCGATCGCCCGGCCGGAAAGTCGGGACTCAAGGTGGCCATTTTCACCGGGTGCCTCATCGACAAGATGTTCCCCGCCATTGCCCAGAGCACCATCAAGGTTTTGGATCATTTAGGGGTTGGGATGTTCCTGCCTGAAAACCAGGGATGCTGCGGTATTCCGGCCCTGTCCAGCGGTGATCTGCCCACCTTTCAAAAATTGCTGAGCCATAGCCTGGAACGCTTCAATGCGGGTGGATTCGACTTCTTGGTCACCGCCTGTGCCACCTGCACATCCACCATCCATGAGGTTTGGCCGAAGATGGCGGACGCGCGCAACCGCGACGCGGCCACCCAACTGGCCAGGCGGACCATGGACATCAATCAGTTCCTGGTCAAGGAGACCCACCTTCAGCCGTTGACAAATTCAACAGGCACCGCCTGTACCGTCACCTACCACGACCCGTGCCATTTGAAGAAAAGCCTGAAGGTGTTCAACGAACCCCGTGCCGTGATCGAAGCCACTCCTGGATGCAAGCTGACGGAGATGGCCGAACCCGATTGGTGCTGCGGCATGGGTGGGAGTTTCAACCTTCAGTACTACGATATTTCCAAAGGTATCGGCATGAAAAAGGCGGCTCAGATTAAAGATACGGGTGCCGACGTGCTGGCCACGGGATGTCCGGCCTGCATGATCCAGATCTCGGACATGCTCTCCCAGGCCGGTGCGAAAATTGCCGTGCGGCATCCCATCGAATTGCTGGCGCAAGCCCTGGATGCATGAAAATCCGGCTCAAACCCATCAGCCCCAAACGCATTTCCGAACAGGTCTTCGACCAACTGCGGGAGCTGATCTTTCGCGGCGACTACCAACCCGGCCAAAAAATCATGACCGAGCAGGAACTCGCCGCCGCCCTGAATGTCAGCCGCAACAGCGTGCGCGAGGCGATCAACAAGTTGGTCACCTTACGTTTCTTGGAGCAGCGCCAGGGCCAGGGCACCTTCGTGCGTTCGATGGACGAAGCCGTGAAAATACCGCTGGCCATGGTTATGGAGGTCCAGGATGCCAGTCTTATCGACCTGCTGGAAATGCGCATGGGAATCGAGTGTACGGCCGCATCGCTGGCGGCCCAGCGGGCCAACCCGGCGGATCTGAATGCCATTGAAAAGTCCATCGCGGATATGGAAGCAGATACCTGCGCTGGTGGGCTGGGCACCGAGGGGGATCTCTCATTCCACATGGCCATCGCCTGGGCGACCAAAAACCCCCTGCAGGTTTACATCATGAAGAATGTCTCGGACTTTCTGCACCTGGGAATCCGGGAAAACCTGCTGCACCTGTACGAAGATCCGGATAACATCGTCGAGATTCTTAAGCAGCACAAGGCCATCTATCAGGCCATTTGCAATGGTGACGCCGAAGCGGCCTACCGGACCATGAAAAATCACATCAATTATGTGATCCGCTTTTTCCGGAACCGGAAAGAAAATTCCAAACAACACATCCCAAAAATCAAATAAATTCCAAAATTCAATATCCAAATCTTAAACACAAGCTCATTATTTCACATGGTTTTGAGTTTGAAGTCTTGGCCATTGTGATTTGTCTGTAATTTGGTTTTTTGAGTATTGTGATTTGCCTAAAGAAAGGAGTGGTATATGGGGGAAATAGAAAAATTCCAGCAGGAACGGCAAGCGCTCAACGAACTGGTAATGAAATATGCCGGGCTGGCCACCAAGCGGTATTACAGTCTTGACTCGCAGGCATACCGGGAAGGGGTGCTGCCGGTCAAGACCAAGGAACTGCTGGGCCTGGTGGCCAGTTTCGTGCTGCGCTGCGATGACTGCATCATGTACCATGTGATCCGCTGCCATGAAGAGGGCGTCTCCAGTGAAGAGCTGGAAGAGGCCCTGTTCATCGGTCTCATCGTGGGGGGTACGATTACCATCCCCCACCAGCGCCGGGCCATGCGGGCGTGGGATGAATTGAAAAACAAAAGCGCTGCATGATGGATGGTCATCCCTGCGACTCGGGGTTTTCCTGTGCGTTTTGAAATCGGCGGATTTTTTATCCGGCTTCCGCCATCGTTCGTGTAGTGTAAAATAGTATTTTTCTATAGATCTTAGCTGCCTTATCGTTTATTGCAATTTGATTTGTCAAACGAAGGCGATTAATCTTAACCGTGGCTTTCAGGAGCAGATATGTCTGAAAACGGGAGAAAAAAAATGATCGAGAAAAACCCATCGTTGAAACCCCTTCGCCTGACCGAAACAGTCAGAGGGGCCGGCTGAGCGTCCAAACTGCCTCCAGGGGACCTGGAGAAAGCGTTGTGCGGGCTGGACTTTCCAACCGACCCCAATGTGCTGGTTGGCCTGTCCAGGATGGATGATGCCGGGGTTTACAAGGTGTCCGACGACCTGGCCTTGATTCAGACGGTGGATTTTTTTACACCGGTGGTGGACGATCCCTATTGGTTTGGGCAGATCGCCGCGGCCAATGCCCTGAGCGATGTATATGCCATGGGCGGGGAGCCCAAAACGGCCATGAACCTGGTTGGCTTTCCCCTGAAGCGGATGGACCTGTCCGTCTTGAGAGAGGTGATCCAGGGAGGGATCGACAAGGTCAGGGAGGCGGGTGTGGTGCTGCTGGGCGGCCACAGCGTGGAGGACGATGAACTCAAATACGGGCTTTCCGTGACTGGTTTTATCCATCCCAACCGGATTCTGACCAAACAAGGGCTTAACGTGGGCGACCGACTGGTGCTCACCAAACCGTTGGGTACGGGCATCGTCAACACGGCCATCAAAGGTAATTTGGCCTCCGGGGAGATCACCCGGAAGGTAACGGCCATCATGGCGACCCTGAACCGGACTGCCGCCACGGTGATGAGAGAATATCCGGTGCATGCCTGTACGGACATCACCGGTTTCGGGCTCATCGGCCATCTGGCCGAGATGATGCAGGGAACCGGCCTGGGATTGAAGATCTTCCTGGAAAAACTGCCCATCATCGACGTGGCGCTCGGGTTTGCAGCCATGGGCATGGTTCCGGGCGGGACTCACAAGAACCGGAGTTTCCGTGCGCCCATGGTGGACATGGACGAGGGCGTGGATCCAGCCATGCAGGACATCATCTACGATCCCCAGACCTCCGGGGGGCTGTGCATTGCCGTTGCACCGACATCGGCAGAGGGGTTGGTGGACCATCTGCAAAGCGAAGGTGTGGAACATGCGGCCATCATCGGCGAGGTGGTGGACTACCCGGCAGGAATCATCCAGATCGTTTAATGACGAATTGAGCATATGGAGGATTGTGAATTGACCAAGATTGACGCAAGCGGGTTGTCCTGTCCGGCGCCGGTACTGGAGACCAAGGCGGCTGTGGAGAACAGTCACCCCCAGCACATCGACGTGCTGGTGGACAATGAACCGGCCCGGCAGAATGTGGCCCGTTATCTGGAATCACAAGGCTATCGTACCCGCGTCGAACAAGCGGGCGAGCGATACACGGTCATCGGCACCGGCGGGAGGGGTGCTCCTGAGCCACAACCGACTGTGACTGCGTCGGCCGTCGCTGGGGGAAAGATCATGGTGATGGTGGCGGCGGACCGTATGGGCAGCGGAGACGATGTGCTGGGCGCCAAATTGATGATCAACTTCATCAAAACCCTCAAGGAAATGGGTGGCGAATTGTGGCGCCTGGTTTTCGTCAACAGTGGGGTGAAGCTGTCCATCGACGGCGCCGGTACCTTGGCAGACCTGAAGGGGTTGGAAGCAGAGGGCCTCACCATCCTGGTTTGCGGCACCTGCCTGGATTACTACAACCTGCTGGAGAAAAAACAGGTGGGCCAGACCACCAACATGCTGGACATCGTCACCGCCATGCAGCTGGCCGACAAGGTGATTACGATTTAAGGGCCCCGGAAAGAATTCAGGGATCGATTTATCTGTCGATGTTGCCCTCGAGAAACTCGACGGCTTGATTGGCGGCCCAGACACCTGAGGCGATGCAGCTCAACACGCCTGCGCTGATGGCGCCTGCCCCAACCACAAAAAGCCCTTGGATGCCTGCCGTGCAATCGAAAAAGCGCCCGGGTCCGAATTGCGCCGGGGTCTGTTCGGGCCCGAAATTTCCTCCGCTGACACTGTTGACCCAGTATTCATTGGAGAGCGGTGTGGCGAATTCGACATAATCGAGGTTGCTGCCAAGATCGGGGATATAGCGTTCGGCAGACCGGACGAGGCTCATCCCAATCTGATTCTTTAGCCGGGAATAGTCGTCGCCGCGCCTGCGGCTCTGGGTGCCGGACCAGGGTGTGAAGGGGTGTTCATAACCCAGGCCACTGATGATTTCGAGGGTGTGGCAACCGTCCGGGGCGTATCGATGGTCCGGATCTTTCAACGATGGCGAGGTCACGAAATAATACGGAAACGGGTCCGACGCCTGACGATCGGCAACGGCGGCAAAGGTCCGATTTACATCCGTGTACTCAAAATGGATGATATTGGCGTCTGTCAGGCCGGCCGCGGTCGGGTCCATTCGCGTTCCGATAAATGCATAAAACGACCCGCCGGATGGCTGCAGGCCCGCCACCTTTTTTTTGATCGGTCGGGGGATCATTTCTGGATCAATCAACTGCCGGAATGCGATCAGGGGATCTACATTGCTGATCACCGTTCTTGCCGTAAATGTGTCGCCGGATCGGCTGGAAACGATAAATTCGGCGCCGGTCCGGCGGATTCCGGTCACCGGGGTCAGGTTCTTCAGGATACCGTTATTTTTTCTTATCGCCGCCACAAGTGCATCCCGCAGGGCGGCGCTGCCGCCTCTGGGATAGTAGGCCCCGTCCAGATAATGATCCAGCAGCATCATACACAAAAAGGCCGACGCGCGATCGGGGGGCAGCCCGCTGTTGCCGCAGTGGGCCGACAAGGCCGCCTGCAGGCGCGGGTTGCGGGTGATATCGTTGAGCATCTGCTGGTAGGTGGCGCGGTGATATTTTATCAGAACCGGATGCCGGAAGGCATAGCGCAAGCGATCCAACAGGTTCTTGGGCGGACCATGAGGATCGGCGAAGGCGTTGAGCAAACGGTCAATTAAATTGAAATATCGGCTGATCGCCTTGGATTCTTGGGGGAAAAGACGCTGCAACCGCGCTTGGTAACGCTGCTTTCCTTTGCAGAGCCTGAGTTCAAAATCCGGAAACACGTAACGGTCGAAGCCGTCTGGATCTAGTTCGACGAAATCCAACTGGTCATCGATTTCCAGCAGTTCCAGAAGCTGCCGAAATGTTCCGCCATGGCCCAGTTTCCCCAGGTAATGGACACCGGTGTCGAACCGATAGCCGTTGCGGACAAACGGGTTGATATACCCGCCGAATGCCGGCATGGCCTCGAGGACCAGAACCGACACCTTCTGCTGGGCCAACCGCAAGGCAGTGCTGAGGCCGCCAGCACCGCTGCCTACCACGATAGCGTCAAAATCCGTCAATTCATCCTCTTGGCCGTAAAAGCAGTGGTTTTTCAAACGTCTGGAGATCTTATAAAGACTCCCACAGCGTCGTTGAACTGTCAACGATTCTGAAGATCATCGATGCATTTGACCCGGGAATTCGAAACGCGGTATAACCGCCCCATAGCGACATCGCCTCCGATGTCCTCCGATCCATGGGAATGAGAAAGAGAAAGCCATGTTTGCGCTCAAAAAAACGATCACCCCGTTTATCCTGCCGCCGGGTATTTTCATCCTGGCGATCGTATTGGTTTCATTGGTGATGGTTTACCGCAAACGATGGAAACTGGGGCTGGCGAACCTGATCGTGGGGCTGATGCTATGGGCCCTTTCCACCGTTCCGCTGGCCAATTTTTTGATTCAAGGGTTGGAGTCGGGTTATTCCATCCCGGCCAATCCGTCGGGAGACGTAATCATCCTGCTGGGCGGCGGGTTGATCGAGGGCGTGCCGGACCTCACCGGTACGTCGACGCCATCGCCGTCAACGATGGGCCGGATCGTCACCGCCGTGAGGCTTTACCGGCGGTTGGGGCTCCCCATTATCGTCACCGGTGGCCGGGTATACGATGATGCTGATCCTGCCGTAGCGACAATCGCCAAACGTTTTCTGATGGACCTGGGTGTGCCGGAAAAAATAATCACCGTGGAAGACCGGGCCCGAGATACGGCACAAAATGCCCGACTGACTGCCGCCATCTGCAGGCAGCAGGGTTTTTCCAAACCGATCCTTCTCACCGCGGCCTACCACCTGACACGAGCCCGGATGGCATTCGATGCCGCGGGTATGCGGGTGATTCCGTTTCCGGCTTATTTTCTGGGGTCCAGGAACATCCCTAACTCCTGGCGCCTCCTGTTGCCCCGGGCCGGCGCCTTGCATACCTCTGCCGATGCTCTCCACGAATACATCGGCATTCTCTATTACCGGCTGGTTGGACCCTGATCGACGCAGCAGCGGATATTGACCGGCCGCTGGTCAAAGAACCCAGGTGGCCAGATGCTGTCGTATCCGTCTAACATAACTTGAAAATGAAAGGTTCAGGATGAAAAAAGCCTTTGTCCCTATACTGGTCCTGGCAATTTTGGGGATCGGTGCCTGTGCCGCCTCGCCACCGGCGACCTCGTTTGCCGAGGGCTCCGACGAAGGGGATCGGGAGCTGAAACGGGGTATCTATTGGTATCAGAAGGGGTGTGCCCGCAAGGCCATGGAGCATTTTCTTGCCGCCCACGAACACTACTCCCTCACCGATCAGCAGGCGGGTGTGGCACGCAGCCTCAACAGCATCGCCAATGGCTATCGGCACGCGGGTAAAGCCGAAGACGCACGGCTGTTTTACGATGCCGCCATTGCCGCCGCCAGGCGTTGCGACGACCAGCGGATAGTGGCCCAGGCGCTGTCCAATAAAGCGGCGATTCTTATTGAGGCGGATGATCTGGCCGGAGCCGAGGTGCTTCTGGATGAGGCACAACTGCTGGCCCGGGAAACCGGCCCGGTATACGCCATGGTCCTGAACCATCGTGCCGTGCTGTTGATGATGGCGAATCGGACCGATGAAGCTGTAACGCTTTTGGATCAGGCGGACGCTGCAGCTGTCGGCGATGGATTCAATGCCGATGCGGCCATCCGTTTCACACGAGGGCGGTTGATGATGAAAAACGGAAATTATGCGGAAGCCATGAGCCTTTTTCAGCATGCCCTCGAATTGGACCGCCAAGCCGGATTCACCCGCGGGATGGCCGACGATCTCTCTGCGATGGCAGGCATTCACGAACGCCTGGGTGAGGACGAAGCCGCACTGGATTGCCTGGATCGAAGTATCAAAATTTATGCCCTGCTGGAAAACCAGGCAAAGGTGCTGGAGAACCTGGGACGGTTGGAATCGCTGGCACTAAAAACCGGAACCGACGTTCGGGTGACCGTCCATTTTATCAACCAGTGGCTGGCCGGTGAAGCGGTAGATGTCATCTGCCGATAGTGCCAGGGGGTTTTCGGGGGTGGCTCCTGTGCCGCCATGCCGGTGGGAGGATTGGCAATGACCCTTTCCCATCTCAAACCGACGGTGCCTAAGTGTTGGCTGTTTGCGGCCTCGGGAGTGATGTGGAGCGCCGTGGGCATCATGATGTGTGCCACCGCGATCGGCTGGCTGACAGACGGTGGAATGGGTCGGGGATGGCCTTGGCGACGGCGGGACTGATGTTGGCCATGCTGTCTGTTCGCTGGGGGTTTGGCGACATCGCCCAAAAAAATATCCAGCGTCTGCGGCGTCTGCCGGATCGGGGCTGCTTTTTTGCATTTCAGGCCTGGAAGAGCTATCTGATCATCATGGTCATGATTGCCCTTGGGGTTACCCTGCGGCACTCATCGATCCCGAAACATTTTTTGGCCGTCGCCTACACCGCCATTGGCGGCGCCCTGATCGTGGGCAGTTTTTACTACTATCGGCACCTGTCGCGGTTGATTCGGGACCGCATCGCGCCGGCGTGGCCAGCGCCATACCCAGCCTTGACAAGGATTTTTTCAACACCCTGTCAATCGAAGGTCAAAGAAGACTTCTCGATGTCCACGATGCGCTCGCCCTGCACATAATTCTTGGTTTCGTAGCGGGTGATGCCCATGAGCTTTTGGGTAATGGCACCCATGCGTTCCACCTGGGATTTGATTTTGGCGATTTTGGGGTAGACGGGGTCATCCTGATCGAGGGTGCCCATGAGCAATTCCGTGTGGCCGGAGATGGCCATCATGGGCTGGTTCAACTCATGGCAGATGGCGCCTACGGTTTCCAGCACCGCCTGGAGTTTTTCCCGGTAGATACGCTCGGATTCACTGCGGTGGCGATGTAGGGCAATTTCGATGGAAACCATCAAGCTGCGGGTTTCGAAGGGTTTGACCACGTAACCGAAGGGCTCCATGACTTTGGCCCGCTCCAGGGTGGCCGGATCTGTGTAGGCGGTGAGGTAGACGACGGGTAGGTTGAACCGGTCCCGGATCACTCCGGCGGCTTCGATACCGTCCATCTCGCCTTTGAGTTTGATGTCCATGAGCACCAGGTCCGGTCGCATCTCCCCGGCATGGGCGATGGCTGTGCGACCATCATGGACCACGGCACACACCGAATAACCGGATTTTTCCAAACGGCTTTTGATTTCCTGGGCCACAATGCCTTCGTCTTCCACAACCAGGATCCTCGCCTCTATCATGTCAGAACTCCTTATTGGGTTGTTCGGGGGCGGTCAGCGTGATGGTGAACCGGGTTCCATTTTCCGTTGTGAGGGCAAGGGTGCCACCCAACTGAGTGGTGAGTGTATCGATGAGCCGCAGGCCCAGCGATTTTTTTTCAGCATCCGCCGGCGGTTCGACCAGACCGATGCCGTCGTCGGCCACCACGATTTCAATTCGGCCGGCATTCAGGGTCCGGATGGCGATGTCAATCGTCCCGCCGGCCTCGGGTAAGAAGGCATGCTTGAGGGCATTGGACACCAACTCGTTGATGATCAGGCCGCATGGCACGGCCATGTCCACCCCCAAGGCGATGTTATCGGCGTGGACACTGAGCCGGATGCGGACCGGATCGATCCCGTAGGCGTCGAACAGGTTGGCGGTCAATCCCTGGACATAGCGGCCGAAATCGATTTTTGCCAGGTCTGACGAGCCGTATAGCTGCTCGTGGATCAAGGCCATGGATTTGACTCGGTTTTGGCTTTCCCGCAGAATTTCTGCGCCTTTGGCATCCTTCATATAATCCTCCTGAAGGTAGAGCAGGCTGGAGACGATCTGCAGGTTGTTTTTAACCCGGTGGTGGATCTCCTTGAGCAATGACTCCTTTTCCGCCAGCGACTGCCGCAAATGCTGATCCGAGGCAAGCAGCTCTTTTTCGGCCATCTGCCTCTCGAAGAGCTCCCGTCTCAATTCGGCGGTTCTACGTCGGATCATCCGGTTTTGCTGGAGATAGCCGAGAAAAATGGCCACCAGCAATACGATTGCCCCCAATAACACCCAAAAAATGCACCCCTGCGGTGGACAGCCGCTGACTGCGGCATGGGCTGGTAAGGCGGCCACCGTCAAGGCTGAGGCTCCGCAGCGGCTGCAGCCGATCATCATGCCGCGGTTGGGGAAGGGGTGTCTGGAAGTCATCAGATCAGCGTATGAACCCGTTGGGACAGGTCACGGACGGCTCGGGCCGCTTGGCTGCCCGGTGTCTGTTCGATAAAAGGCACCTGGTCGAGGACCGCCCGTTGGACCGCCTTGTCTTCCGGGATGCTGCCAAAATGGAACAACTCCAGGTGCAGAAACCGCTGCGTCACCCGTTGGATGGTATTTACCGTGTGTTTGCCTTCGTTGACCCCGCGAACGGAATTGAGCACCAGGTTGAACCGGTTGATCCCGTGGTCCCGGGACAGCAGTTTGATCAGGGCGTATGCATCGGTCATGGATGTGGGGTCCGGGCTCAGGATGAAAATGTTATGGTCGGAAAACCGGTTGTACCACAACACCGAAGAACCGATGCCAGCTGCCGTGTCGATGATGACGTAGTCGAAATCCGATGAGACATCCTTTATGAAGCCGGCCAGCCGTTCCTGCTGTTTCTCCCCCAGCGATACCATCTCCGGAACACCGGAACTGCCCGGCAGGATGGCCAGGTTGGGGCGGGCGAAAATCAGTGCCTGCCTTGGATCGGCGCCGCTTTCCAAAAGATCCCGAATATTGCTTTTTACCGACAGCCTCAGCAGCACGTCCACGTTGGCCAGTCCCATGTCGCCGTCTATGACCAAAACGCGGCTGTTGGTCCGGGTCAGGGCGATGGCGAAATTCACGGTGAAACTGGTCTTGCCCACACCGCCTTTGCCGCTGGTCACGCAAAGGATACGCGGCGTCTTCTTGCTCGGGGCCATGTTTTTTCCATGTAAGACACATTATGGGTTAATTGAACTGTCTCCCACATTATCGGCCGCCGATGGCCTTTCTTTAATATGCGCTATCGATAAAAACCATTAGGGGACGTATTCGCAGGCGGGAACGAGGGGGTGCGCATACGCGGAACGGATTGATACCTTTTAATTAGATTCATTAAATTGTTTGTTGACAAAAAATTAGACTTACTTATTATAAGGCGCTCATAACTATTTGGAGGCGTCCATGACCGATCAAGATGTGTTGAACCATGCCCGCTACATATTTACCACGGGCAGGATGGTCCACGACAGGATGATGCGGATCTCCACCGGTGCCTGCATGGGTACCAACAAGGATAACCGTTTCGGGGAGCTGTCTGCACCGCAGATGAACATGCTGATGATGATCCGGGTTCGCCAAACGGTGTCCGTTACGGAATTGGCAGCACTGTTGAACGTATCCCCGCCGTCGGTCTCCACCATGGTGGACCGGCTTGTGGAGCGGGGGCTGCTGACCCGCGTTGCCAGTGATCAGGATCGGCGCAAGGTGGTGATCCGGGTTTCTCCCGAGGCGCTGGAGGACATCGCCCGGGTGGAGGAGATGGTCCTGGGTGCGTTTGTCGAACTGGTCGAGGCGGTAGGGCCGGAAACCACGCAGAAGTGGTGCGAGGTCCTCCAACAAATCAAGCAGGTCCTGGAAAACAAATCACTTTCAGCCTAATTCAAGGGTATCAAAATGACTAGCAAGGGAGATAACCAGCCGAAAAAGCACGTCATGATCCGTATTGGCATCTGCCTGCTGATTCTTGTGTCGGGTTGGGTGGGAATGAACGGACTGGCCAGCCTTAAGGAGCCTCCCGCCGAGGCGAAAACCGACGAACGACCCATCAAGGTAAAAACCACGACGGCTCAACCCCGGGACTATCCGGTAATCATCACCGGCTATGGTGAAGCCAGGGCACTGACCCAGGTGACGGTTGCTCCGGAAGTCTCCGGTCGGGTGGTCTACACGCACCCCACCCTTAAGGCCGGGCAGATCATTCCCGCTGGCGACACCTTGTTCCGCGTCGACCCGTCAGATTATGAGGCCGGCCTCCAGGAGGCCAGGGCCGGGGTGACCCAGTGGCAGGCTATCGTGGCGCGGTTGAAAAAACAGTATGCCATCGACAGCCAGCGGTTGAAAACCCTTGAAAGAAGCGCCCAACTGGCCAAGACTGAGTTCGAGCGAATCAAGCGGTTGTTCGAGGCAGACCGTGTGGGAACCCAATCCGGGATCGATCAGGCCGAGCGCGCTTACAACAACGCCTTGGATCAGGCGGATCAGATATCTCAGGCCGTGAGCCTCTATCCCCTGCAGATTCGGGAGGCCGAGAGCAGCCTGTCGGCGACCCGGGCGCGTCTCTCGGTGGCTGAAACCAACCTGTCCCGCTGTACGATCACCTCGCCCTTCAATGCCCGGATCCAATCCGTAACCCTGGAGACCGGCCAGTTTGTCTCCCCCGGGCAGAATGTCCTGACCCTGGTCGACGACAGCGTGCTGGAAATTCAGGTTTCTCTCGACAGCCGCGATGCCCGCAACTGGCTGCAGTTTGAACCGGCCAGCGAAGGACAGCCAACAGCATGGTTCGGGAATCTTTCACCTGTCGAATGCACCATTCGCTGGACCGAAGATAAATCCGGAACGGGGTGGACCGGCATCCTGAACCGGGTGGTGACGTTCAACCAGCAGACGCGGACCCTCACCGTGGCCGTGCGGGTCAACGCTCAATCGGCCATGGGTGACGGCCCCCGATCCCTGCCGCTGGTGGAAGGGATGTTCTGCACGGTCGACATACCCGGATGGACCATGCGCGCCGTATACCGGTTGCCCCGCCAGGCGGTAAGCTTTGAAAACAAGGCCTATCTGGTCAATGCCGATAACCGGCTCAAAACGGTGGATGTGCGCGTGGAACGCATCGAAGGCGAGTATGTGTACGTCGGCCAGGGGCTCAACCCGGGTGACACGGTGATTCTCACCCGGCTCATCGACCCACTTGAAAATGCACTGCTTGAATTTGCCGATGATTCGGCCAACGGGGAGTCCGCAACATGAAACGGGTACTTGCCGCATTTGCCAGGAACACCGTGTTCGCCAACATCATCCTGGTGATGGTTTTTATCGCCGGCTACATCGCCACGGCCAACATGATCCGTGAAACCTTTCCGGAGTTCTCCCTGGACATGATCACCATCTCGGTGCCCTATCCCGGAGCCGATCCGGAAGAGGTTGAAGAGGGGATCAGCCGCAAGATCGAAGAGGCTATCGAAGGTTTGGAGGGCATCAAGCAGTACACCACCCAATCGTCCGAGGGGCTGGGTTCGGCCAATATTGAAATCCGCGAGGACTACGATGTGGACGAGGTGCTCGACCGGGTTCGCACCAAGGTCAATGCCATCTCCACTTTTCCGGTGGACGCGGAAAAGCCGGTGATCGGCGAGTTGCTGCTCAAGGATGTGGTGACGCTGCTCTACCTGTCCGGCGATATGTCCGAACGGCGGATCAAGGAGTGGTCCGAGCAGGTCAAGGACGAAATACAGCAGCTGCCCAATATATCGCAGGTGGAAACATTCGGTGCGCGCGATTATGAAATCGCCATCGAAGTCTCCGAGGAGCGGCTGCGCCAATACGGCCTCGCCTTTTCCGACGTGACCGATGCCGTCCGCCGCAGCAGCCTCAACCTGGCCGGCGGCACCATCCGGACCCGCGAAGAGGAGATCCGCGTGCGCACCATGGGGCGCAAATATACGGGTGAGGAGTTGGCCTCGGTCGTGGTGATGGCGCGTCCGGAGGGAGATGTGGTCACTTTGGGCCGGCTGGCCCATATCGACGACGGATTTACCGAGGACCCCATTGCCGCCACCATCAACGGTGAGCCGGCCGTTCTATTGATTGTCTACAAAACGCCCGAAGAAGATGCCCTGGTGATCTCGAAAACCATCCAGTGGTACATCGACGAAAAGCAGCAGCAGATCCCACAGGGCGCCAATATTGAAATTCTTTACGACAACACCGACATGCTCAAGGCGCGGATCGACCTGTTGATGAGAAACGGCCTCATCGGCCTGTGCATTGTCTTTTTGCTGCTGTGGTGCTTTCTCAATGCGCGGCTCTCCTTCTGGGCCGGCATGGGCATCCCCATTTCGATTGCCGGTGCCCTGGTTATCCTCTGGGCCATGGGCGGTACCATCAACATGATCTCTCTTTTCGGCCTGATCATGGTGCTGGGCATCGTGGTGGACGACGCCATCGTGGTGGGCGAGGCCATCTACGTGCACCGCATTCAGGGCAAGACAGCCCTGAAAGCCGCAGTCGACGGGGTCTCGGAGGTGGGCATGCCGGTGATTGCCGCCGTGCTTACCACCATTGTGGCCTTTATGCCCTTGTTTTACGTGGGCGGTATCATGGGAAAATTCATCTCTATCCTGCCCGCCGTGGTGATCGCCTGCCTGGTGGTGTCGCTGGTCGAGTGCCTCTTTCTGCTGCCGGCCCATTTGAGCCATCTGCCGCCCCCCAACCGGCCCGACGATCAGGAAAACAGGCTGATCCGTCGACTATCCCGCGTCCAACAGAACACCTCCCGCTGGATGGAGCTGTTTGTGGCCCGCGTGTACATGCCCTTTCTCAGCAAGGCACTGCACTGGCGCTACATATCCCTGGCCACGGCCATCACCGTGCTCATGCTCACCGTCGGCCTGGTGCGCAGCGGCATCATCAAGTTCGAGGTTTTTCCCAAACTGGACGGCTTTGTAATGACCGCCACGGCTGAGTTTCCCAGCGGCACCCCGCCTGAAGTCACTCGGCGGGCCATTGAAGCGATCGAGGCATCCCTGGCGCGGCTGGAAAAAACCATTCAGACGCGGTCCGGCGATCCGTTGGTTCGGGATCGCCTGACCCTTGTGGGCCAGACCCTGAGCGACATGCCACAGGTGGGACCGCATTATGGTTCCGTCCAGGCGATTCTTCTTGATTCCGATGCCCGGGGCATCCATACCGAGGAGCTGATGGTGCTCTGGGAGAAGGAGATCGGTACCCTGCCCGGCATCAAATCGCTCACCTTTGCCGGCATGGAGGCCGGTCCGCCCGGCGATCCCATCGAGGTCTGGCTCCAGGGCCATGACATGGACGATATTCTGCTGGCCGCCGACGAGTTGATGCAGCGGCTGAGAAAATTCGACGGCGTGTACCAGATCCGCACCGACTTCTCTCTCGGCAAGAACGAGATGCGCCTGAGCCTCAAACCGGAAGCCCGGGCGCTGGGACTCACCGTGGAGGATCTGGCCCGTCAGATCTACGCCGGTTATTATGGCGACGAAGCGCTCCGGCTTCAACGGGGCCGGGACGACATCCGGGTAAAGGTGCGCTACACCGCCGGGGAACGCAGCCGTCTGTCTGACCTGGACCAGGTTCGCATCCGCACCAAAGGTGGATTTGAGGTGCCGCTCATGTCCGTCGCCGATGTTACCTTTACCCCCGGATTTTCTACCATTACCCGCACCGACGGCATGCGCAGGGTGGCCGTGAGTGCCGGTGTGGACACCCATAAAGCCAATGCCAACGAAATCTTCGCCGAACTGTCGGCCAACTACTTTCCCGAGTTGAAGAAACGCCATCCCGGAATGTTCGTGGCCCTTCAGGGAGAGCAGAAGAAGATGCGCGAATCATTCGGCAGCCTCTTCATCGGATTTCCGTTGGCGGTGCTGGGCATCTTTATTGTCATCGCCACCATGTTCCGTTCCTATGTACAGCCTTTTGTGATCATGTTTACCGTGCCTTTCGGTATTATCGGCGCCGTATTCGGCCACCTGCTGATGGGCTACGATCTGTCCATCATGAGCATCTTCGGCATGGTGGCGCTTACCGGCGTGGTGGTCAACGACGCGATTGTTCTAATCGAGCGCATCAATGAGAATTTTGCCTGCGGGATGCCGTTTTTTGAGGCGATCCTTCAGGGCGGGACCCGGCGCTTCAGGGCCATTTTCCTGACCACCTTGAGTACGGTGGGCGGCTTGGCGCCCTTGATTCTGGAGACTGATTTTCAAGCCAAATTCCTTATCCCCATGGCGCTGTCCATCGCTGCCGGCGTGGCGTTTGCCACCATTCTTACGCTGGTGCTCATTCCCAGCCTGCTGGCCATCCTGAATGACCTGAGGCTGGTGGTGCACCGTCTCAAACACGGCCATTGGCCCAAGCGTCTGGACGTGGAACCGGCCAGAAACCGGCACGAGGATCCCCTGGCCGACGATCAGGGGCAACTGCCCTCGCCATCCGTGGATGTTTGCAGCTAGTGTCCGCCCATCAATGGTATCTGACTGCCTTGGCCTGAAACCCAAGCAGTCGGTTTTAATTGGACAGTGACTATCTTGATTGAAAAAAAGAAAGCGTGAAAAAATGAAAAGACGTGTCAGTTGGTTCATTCTGCCCTTGCTCTGCTGGAGTGCTGTCCTGCCATCGGCGGGCATCGCCCAGGCAACCACCGTCTCGGAAACATCCGTGGAACTGCGTCCGATGGGTGCCGTCGGGGTCGACTGGGCCGCCATGTCGACCCTGGACCTTGAAACCGCAGTGGAGATCGCCCTGGCGGGCAACCCTGGATTAGAAGCCGCCGCCGCTCGTGTCCGCCAGGCCAAGGCCCAGGTGGATCAGGCGCGCTCCACCTACTGGCCCCGGCTCGACGCCAATGCCTCGGGGGCACGGGTGGATTTGGCAGAAAACAGCTACCAGCAGAATCTTGCCGCCGCCCGGCTGCTGAATCCTGCCGCCGCCATTGATGACCCGCAGGATTACTACAACGCCGATTTGACCGCATCCTGGACGCTGTTCGACGGATTCGAACGCCAATTTTCCAATGCCTCGGCCCGGTATGGAGAACAATCCAGCACCGCCGCATTGAATGACGCCCGCCGGCTCCTGATTTCCGCCGTGGCGTTATCCTATTTTTCAGCCCAGTTGGCCGTGGAGAACATTTCGATTGCCAAGGCCGATGAGGAATTCAACCAGCGTCAGCTGGCCGACGCCGAGGCTCGCCAGCGGGTGGGAACGGGTGCGCTGAGCGATGTGCTTAACTTCCAGGTACGAAAAAACCAGGCCAAGACCACCCGCATCAACCAGGAATATCAGCTCGAGATCGCCCTATACGGGTTGGCCGCCTTGCTGGGACTTCCCGATTCGCGGATGCCGGCCCATGTCGTTCTGGGTCGCCTCTCCCCGGAGACGGCTCCGGAACTTTCCAGTCCGCCGGTGGATGAGCTGATCGCCAAGGCCATGGATCATCGTCCGGATATCCAGCAGGCCCAGTGGAGTATCAAACAGACCGAGGCTCAGGTTAAGATTGCCCAGGCCGACTATTATCCAACGGTTGTCCTGGCCGGCAGCCTGGACGGTGAACGGGTCGATGACCCGGGTTTCGGGGAGGATGATTTCGGCAATCGGGTCCAGGTGGGCCTTTCCTACAACCTGTTTGCCGGTGGCTTCACCCGGGCAAAGGTCCGCGAGGTGCGGCATCGCAGGGTAGAGCTGGAAAAACGTCTGGATGAACTGGTGCTTTCAGCCACCTCGGACATCCGCAGCTCCGTTGCGTTGGTCACGACGGCCCAAACCCAGGTGGCCCTCCAGCGTGAAAATGTGGATCTGGTGCAACGTACCCGGGATTTGGTGGAAAACGAATATAACGCCGGCCAGGGGTCTCTGGTCCGCCTCAACGAAGCCCAGAGAGATTTGACCACGGCCCAGAGCAATCTGGTCCTGGCCCTGGTCGCCCTGCGCCAGGCCTGGGTGGAGCTTGAAACCCGCACGGGCAATGTCCTGGTCACTTACGGGAACGCTGATCGATAGGCATGCTAGGCAACGTTGCCGCTAAAACTCCGGCGCCGCTGCCACAGCCATGCGATCAAGACACAAATCACAAAAAAAGCGGTCAGCGCAGCGGTTTCAGGCAGCACATCCACCAGGCCCCCGCCCCTGACGAATACGTCGAGGCTGCCATTCAATCCCCAGGCCAACGGGGAGGCGACGCTGATTGACTGCATGAAGGCCGGCATGGCATACACCGGCACCATGATCCCCCCGATGGCGGCTGCGATGACGATAGAGATGGGACCGAACATGGAGGCCTGCTCGTAGGTGTCCACTACCGTCCCCAGTAAAATGCCGTATCCCGTGGCGGCCAGGATGGCGCTGGCGGTTACCACCAAAAGGGCCAGGGGGGCGCCGCCCATCTCCAGAGCAGGGGTTCCCCACAACGGTAGAATCCATTTGCCGATGCATCCGATCAAGGCGCATTGCACCACACCAATCCCCATATAGGCGAATATCCTTCCGGAAACCAGGGTCAGGTAACTCACGGGCATGGCCAGAAGGCGCTGGTGGGTCCCGTTGGTGCGTTCCTGGATGAAGGCGCCGGCCATGGGCAGAACGATGAAAAAGATGCCGAACAGGGACCATGCCGGTACGTTCTGCTGCACCGACGTGGGGATTACCGTCATCCGGCCCGCCAGCGCCTCGTGGTCTTCAATCTGCAGCAAAGGGAGGCCGGACCACTTCAGCTGAAGTTCTACCTGCGGCGGCTGGACAATCAACTCGGCAACGGGCTCGAAGGCGCCGGCGATTGACCGGTTGATGTGTTCGGGCAGTATCCGGGCCAAGGCGGTCATCTTTTCGCTCACTTCCAGCCTGAAGATCATCAGATCCAAAAGATGTCGCACCGCCGAGCGGTAACTTCCCAGAACGGTCGGGTCGAAATAAATGTCGACCCTTGGTGCCGGGGCCACGGCCTCTCCTGCCCCCTCTACGGACAAGCTCTCCAGGGCGCTCTGCCGGGCGCGGTCCTTTACCGTGCCGGTCATTCCGGGAGGAATGATCAGGCAGAATTGATAGGCACCTTTTGCCACGCGTTCCAAGGCCTGTTGCCGATCCGGTGTCCTGCCGTCTATAGCCTCGGTCACTATCACCCCTTCTGTGGCCTTCAGGACGTCTGCGATCTGCCGGCCCAAGGCCTGCCCATCACCGTCGATCAGCAAGATGCGGGTCTGGCTTTCCCCGATTGATATCATGGCGTTTTCCTGGACCAAGGTGATCACCACCACCAGCACCGCCGGCATGACGAAGAGCACCAGCAGCCCCGCTCGATCCCGGGCGAGGAGCAGGAGTTCTTTATGAATGACGGCGATCAGTTGACGCATATTACCCATCCCTTAACTGGTTACCGGTCAGGTGAAGAAACAGTTGGCCAAGATCACTGCCGGCTGGACCCTGGGCCAGCAGTTGGTCCAGACTTCCTTCGGTCAGGATCCGTCCCTGGTCCATGATGGCGACCCGTGAACACAGCCGCTGGGCCTCTTCCATGTAATGGGTGGTATACAGTACCGTGATGCCCCGGTCTCTCAGCGTTTCGATTCTATCCAGGATCAGGTTGCGCGACTGGGCATCGATGCCCACCGTGGGTTCGTCCAGGAAAAGAATCTGCGGGTGGTGAAGAATCCCCACCGCCAGGTTTGCCCGGCGCTTCATTCCGCCGGAAAAGGTGCCGATCTGCTGGTCGGCCCGGGTTTCCAGGCCCACCGCCGTCAGGGTCTCCTCGATCCGCCGGATTAGAAGCGGGCCTCCCAAGCCGTGGAGTTTACCGAAAAAACGCAGGTTCTCCCGCGTGGTGAGTGTCGGATAAAGGGCGATTTCCTGGGGGACCAGGCCAATGATCCGGCGCACGGCGCGTTTTTGACGCCGCAAGTCGTGACCCTTGATGACCACCGAACCCGATCCGGGGGTCAGGATCGTGCTCAGGATCGCAATAGCAGTGGTCTTGCCGGCGCCGTTGGGTCCCAGCAGTCCAAACACCTCGCCTTCATGGAGATGCAAATCCAGTCCATCCAGCGACGGAAGCGGATTTCCCGGATAGTGATGGGTCAGCCCTTTCGCCTCAAGGACAATCGGGGTGGATGCAAAATGGGTGCTTTGGGTTATCATGATTGCGAGCCGGTCAATCCAAAATAGTCCAGCCGTAGGTTTTTCCCACGCCCAGTTTGAGGCAGACGATCGGATTGTCGTCCATCAGTTCCAAGGGCTGTGCCGCATGGGCCAGGCTGCCAGCGGGGTAAATCCGGTTGTTTCTGCGGCTGAGGGCGGCAATGGCGGTGTCAAAGGCGCTGTCGATGGCCAGATCACCGTAAACATGGGCGTAGCAGGCGGTACAGGCGTCTGGCAAAACCCATTTCCCGTAATCCGCACGGGTGGCGGCAAGGCCACCTTCTCCGAGAATATAAAAGTCCCCTATGGGTCGGGGAAGCGGACCGGCACTGATACGCCCCAGCGCCGTTTTTCGGATGACGGTGTAAGGGGTGGCCTCCGTATCGGCCCCTTTGAGGACAAAAAAGCAGGCCCCTTCACCCGCCACGGGTACCGGCCGTTCTCTTTTATCCGCCGCTTGCACAGTTCCCTGTGCCTGCATATGAACATGCCAGGCAAAGGCATGGGCATGGCACAATTGGTCCACGCCGCCCACCAGCACGGCATCCACCCGACCTTGCTGCAGCCATGTAACCGCGGTCATCAGTGCCGAAGGAAAGGAGAGATCTTCGTGGGTAATGGAATGATTGGGACCCATCTCCTCCAGTGCGATGGATATGTAGGCGGCAGCCGCATTATGAACCGAATTTGAAAAGCGGATGGGTGATCCGCAGATCTCTTCCTTGTCTTCGAAGGGGTATTGAAAATCGTAATTGTTGCCGGTGGCCCCGCTGCCGGTGGCCACGATGATACCCATACGTCCACGCCGGCGATTGTCTAAGATGCCGGCGTCGATCATGGCCTCGAAAGCCGCCAACAGCCCCAGTCGGATATAGTGGTCCATGCGGCGAAGAACCCGTGTGGGTACATAGTCGGCCAGTGGAGCGGTGTCGGCCATCAGGCACGGCACCCGAAGGGGACCTTCCCGAGTCGGTATGGAAACGTCCCTCGTTGCAACGCGGGCGCCATCGAGGGCCTTTTCCAGAGCGGGCAACCCGTTGCCGAAGCCGCCCACCACACCGATGCCGCAAATGGACGCCTTCATGACAGGCACCCGTTCGATCCGATGACCAGCACCGAATTGCTGCCACCGAAGGCCAGAGTCTGGGTTACCGCCACCTTTCCGTCGACGTTTGTCGGGACTGCCACGGGATGGGCCGATATCTGCGGGTCCGGGGTCTCATAACCGGCTGTGGCGGGCAGGGCGCCGCGTGTCAGGCATCCCAGGGTGAGTGCCGCTTCGATGGGCCCGGCGGCACCCAGGGCATGTCCGGTGTAGCCCTTGGTGGAGAGAAAAGGTTTTCCTGGAAAAAGGTCGGCAATGACTTGGCTTTCCACCAGGTCGTTGTCGGGCGTCCCGGTGCCGTGGGCATTGACGAAACAGACCTGATCGGTGGTGACATCGGCGGAGGCGAGTGCTTCGTCAATGGCCAGCCGCAGTCCCAGGCCGTCGGACCGCGGCTGGGTAAAGTGGTGGGCGTCGGCGGCGGCGCCGTAACCCAGGATGTATCCCAATGGATCAATCTGCCGAGAGCGGCAGAAGGTTTCCGATGCCAGGAGGAAAACGGCGGCCCCCTCCCCCAGGTTCAGCCCTTTTCGATTTCGGTCAAAGGGCCGGCAGGGGTGTTCATCGTTGATAAAAAGGGACTTGAATCCATAGTAAACCCGCGGGGTGAGTTCGTCGGTGCCCCCGGCGATTACGGCATCGCAGGTTCCTGAAGTGATCCATGCTGCGGCGATGCCGATGGCATCTGAGCCGGCCGAGCAGGCATTGGCAACGGTCTGTTGAGGACCGGACAGGTCGAGGGTATTTGCCACCAGGCTGGTGGGGTTGGTGGCCAGGAACCGGTCCCGCGGCAGCAGAAACGAGTCGGTTTCGGCCTGTCCGATTTCATATCCGGCAGTGACGCCGATGTTGGTGCCAACGCAAACCCCCACCCGCGGTCGCGTCAGGTCACCGGCCTTCAAATGCGCCTGGGCCATGGCCTGTTCGGTGGCGATGAGGGTCATCCGACAGGTGCGCGGCAGGGTTCGGGAAAACGGCCATGGGTCCAGGAATCGATCGGGGACTTCGAATACCGGTTGTGAGGTCTCACAGTGGATCGGAAACCGGCTGGGACGGCCGAAGTTGCGCCTGCCTGCGTACAAGGCCTGCATGCAGCCATCGTAAGAGGCGCCCAGCGCACAGATGCATCCCACACCGGCTATGGCCACGGGGTTCATGGCTCAGCCCTGCAACCGGGCCTCGATGAAGGCCGCCAGGGTGTTGATGGACTGAAAGGCCGCACGCGCTTCGTTCATTTCCTTCATGGGAATGTTGAAATTCTGTTCCACCTGGTAGACGATTTCCAGCGCGTCGATGGAATCCAATCCCAGCCGCCCGCCAAACAGCGCTTCGTCGTCGTCGATCGTTTCCGGTGTGAAATCTTCGAGGTTGAGTTCGACCACCAGGATCTCCTTGAGCCGCCGTTGTATCGTCATGGTATCGGGTTTCTCCTCGACTGCCTTCACATCGTATCGGTATTATAACCGAAAGTAAAAAGGTGATCTTGATTATCTGGTTTGCGCCATTTTCTCAAACGATCTGCAACAACTCCCGATAGACGGTGGACTCCCCGTCGGCACAGTCGTTCAGGAGTGTGGCCATGGCCTCGTAGGTATCGTCTCCCGATGCCCTTCCCTTGCAGATGCGACCGCCGATCACGGCAAATTTACGCCAGCGGTCGCCGACCTCGGTCATGGTGCGGGACAGTTCCACCAGGTGTGGGGTTTCCAAAAGGGTGGCGGCTTCCTGAAGAAACGCGGCAAACATGAACCTGAAGCCGGCACCCCCCGTGCCCAGTTCCTCCTGCATGCGGATCAGCTGCCCCACATACAGAATCGCCCGCTTTTCGCCCAGTTTTTTGGGCCACTTCCTGACCTGACCGGCAAGGAAGCGAATACCGCGTACGCCGATCACCGGACCCGGTGTGCTCAGCATGCGTCGGCACACTTCCCGGATGCCCTTGCGCGCCGCAGGCGCCAGGTCCACCTGCCGGGGCACCTGCTTCAAATAGTACATGGTTCCCTTGGGGGCCATGGCACCCTTGGCGAACCGGGCCTTGAGCAGGTCGCGATGGGAACAGCGCTCGGGACCCGGAAAGACCGGATCGCTGATGATGTAGTCATCCCCTTCTTTGCCATAGACCACAAGGTTGTGCATATTAAAGTGAAATCGAAACGCCGGTGGAAAATAGGGCAGCCAATACCCACCGGTGCGGCAGGCCACCGGGATGCCTTGGTCCAGCCGTTCATCCAGCGCGGCCATCGCCTTGTCCGGGCTCCTGAATTTCTGCCAGTGCACCCGGCATCCCAACCGCTTGGTGACGCGCTTGAAGATACCTCCCATCTCGCAGCGGTATGTGGTCAGGGGAAGCTTGTTGACGCGGATGAACGGCAGATATCCGAAAAACATGCCGGAGCCCATGCCAAAGGCCATGGCTTCACTGATGTCGATGCCGTGGTGGTGGAGCAGGTTCGAACAAACGCCGCTTTCGCAGTGGGCCGATTGTCTATGGGCAAAATCAATCTTCATATATTCCTGTGCGGTGGGGCCCAAAGGCGCCGACCACCCTATATATCTAATGGGTCAAACGCTTCGGGATCCTGAAACGTGGGTTTCCGGGACCGTTTTCAGCTCCCGGACGGAGATGTCGAAAACCTCGGCGTAGCGTTTCAGCGCAGCGGGTGCCAGGCGGCTGAACGGTCCGGGCTTCAGGTGCAGCCAGACCTTGAGCCGGCCGACACCCGCATACTTGGCCAACAGGCCCACGCTCATCTGGTGCCTGGCCATGTGGTAGGACAGGGGACTCGCCTGACCGCGGTGGACCGTTTTCAGAGCGGCGACGGCGGCCTTGTCGATCAATTCCCAGGCCTGGCCGTTGGCGATATTTTTGGGATCCCAGCCCGCGCTGCCGATCAGCACATAATTGCCCTGGTCATCCACTGCGTAGCACACCTCCCTGCGGTGATCGTTCATCATGCCCCGGTCCTGGGGGACTTCATCGATTTTCATGGGTTCAGATCCTCAGACGACGGTCAAGTGCATGAAACAGTGGGAAAAACGACCGCTTTCCGGAATGAAGCACAACAGCCGGTGGCCGGGCCTCAGTTTGCCCGAGGAAAACAGCGCGTCCAGAATGATATAGATGGCTGCACTGCCTGTATTGCCCGTTTGTGCGAGATTGGTGAACCAGCGGTCGTAGGGAACCTCGAATCCGATGGCCGCCATGCCCGTGTAAAACTTGTCCCGGAAATAGGCCGATGAGTAATGGGGCAGAAACCAGTCCACGTCTTGCGATCGCAGCCCGTGTTTGTCCATGCTGGTCTGCAGGGCGCGCTGCATGGTGGAGACGATGTTGACTTCCAGAAGACGGATGTCCTGCTTGACGGCCATGAGGCACTTTTCATTCTTCGGTTGGATTTCCTCCACCACGCGCCAGCCGGAAACCTTGCCATCGTCTCCCTTGATGCCGCCGCCGTACATGCAGGTCCCCAGCTCGCCGGCATAGGAGAGGTTGTCAATCCAGTCTACCTGCAAGGAGAGCCCGTGAGGGTTGGGTGCATCGCCCAACAGGGCGGCGCCGGCCCCGTCGGAGAGCATCCAGCGCAGGAAGTCGGTGTCGAAGGCCAGGGTGGGGCGCCTGGCCACATCTGCATCCGGGTTCTCCGACGGTTTGAAAAAGTTGGATCGCATGAAGGAGGCGGAAAGCTCAGAGCCAACGCTGACTGCATTGGTGGTCATTCCGGTGGCCACATTCATGGCGGCATATTTGAAGGCAGTCATGCCGGAAATACAAATTCCAGCGGTGGTAACTGCCTCTACCGGCGGCAGGCCCAATTCACCCAGCACCATGAGCGCGTGGCCCGGAAAAAGCAGGTCCGGGCTGGTGGTGCCGCAGCACAGGCACTGGATATCATCAAGGCTGAATCCTTCCCCGCCCGCCAGGCCTCGCACGGCCTCGGCAGCCAATTGGGCGTTGGTGTGGGTCAGGGCCTGGGTCTGCCGGTCCACGGCGTAGTAGCGTTTCACTATTCCGTTGTTTTTCAGCACAATTCGTTTCGCACGCGACGGCACTTGATCCACCTGTCCCAGCACCGCTTCGATTTCGTCGTTGGAAACCGGTGCGTTGGGCAAAAAAGCCGACAGCCGGTTAATAAA
>CAVPJR010000021.1:0-92821 GCA_963705435.1 uncultured delta proteobacterium
GTTGTAGGCAAGCTGGTAGTAGTGAATGAATACCAGCCACCCGGTAGGGGTTAGCTGGCTGAACAGGAAGTCATAATTAACAGCAGCGTCCATTTTCCGATCACAGAAATATACAAGATAAAGAAATAGTTGGCCATGAACTTGACGATCAGGGCCATGTTCACGTGGACAGTGCCCTCAGCTGAGCCAGGCACGGATGTCCCGGGCCGCCATCAAAGTAGTCCTACTAAAACCTTTGGCCGCAATCACGTCCCACAGCAGGTTGATCACCTCCTCGCCCTGGGTGGTCACTTTCATCTTCACCATGGGGTTGTAACGGTCACGGTCGTCGGCAAGAGCAATGCGCAAGTAATCCCCCGCACGCAGCGAACATTCGCATGGCGCACAGCCGGGTATAGGCATCCACGAACAGCTGGCAAATCGGGGAAGTCGGTCACATAATGCTTGAACAGAAAACGCCCGGCCGCGTGGTCGATGGCCTCGTAGAAGGCGTGGGTGCAGATGCCGATGGAAGCCCAGCCCAGGTTGCTTGCCCACGTTGATCGTGTTCAGCGAGGATGCCAGCCTCATGCCCGTGGTGAGGATGTCGTCGTCGGTGATGGGGTGGCCATCAGAGCGTACTCGGAAACGTACATCGAGGCATTGGCTCAATTCAGGGACGCATTCGTAATTTTCATGTTGGAATCCACGGCAAAGAAGACATACTCGTCGGTTTCCGAATTCTTGGCGAAGGTGGAAACCAGGGCGCTCTTCGTCGCCGTTCCGATGTAGTATTTGCCCCATGACGAGCGGTACTGACCGTCCCCCATGGGAGTCGGGCCATGTCGTCGGCGTACGGGTCCGCCCCATGCTCTTCTCAGAAAGCCCAAAGGCGAAAATTCCGCCGTCTGCCCAGCAGTCTCGGCCGTCTTTTGCTTGACGGCTTCATTCCCCATCCAGATCAGCCCGCAGCCAAAATGTCCTGCCAGTGTCCGGTCGGCTAGGCTGTAAAAACCGAGGATCTCATGAAATCCATATTGCGAAAGGTGTCCCACCGGCATCCCTCACCGTCGAGGTGGGTGAGCAGGCTGAAAGAATACCCTCCTCTTTGAGGAACCCAAGAAAATCGTCGTACCAGACCCGCTCGTGATCGTCTCTGCTTGAGTTGTTTCTTGCCCTTGGCCTCAAAGAAATCGATGTTTTTGCATGATTTCCCTGATCGCGGGTCCAGTGGTCGAACCCCGCTTTTTTCGGATTAAACAGCATGGATAACCCTCCTCATGTCTCTTTCTTGGCGCACCTGTCGATCCGTGCGGACTTTTTTCCCGGCCATGGAGCACGGCCATGTTGGCAACGTTAACATAAACTACCCCCTATCCCAAAAAAACAGGTTGTCAATGGGTGATGGTCAATCGAATCGCCTTCTGCTATGTGGTGGCCATCGATGAAGGGTTTCTTCCGGCCTCTGGGTTATGCGAACGCTTTTATCCTCGGAATATCAACCATACCAACCGAAAGACGGTCGATGGCGCAACCACAACCCTGTCAGGAATGGAATCATCCCCTGGCCGGACTAATCCCCGGCACGCTGATCGGACGCTTCAAGCGTTGTGGCGGATGTCCGGCTGGCAAACGGGGAAACCGTTACCGCCCACTGTCCCAATTCGGGAAGCATGAAGACCTGCTGCCAGTCCGGCCGGCCAGTCTACCTCTCCTTCACGACAACCCTGAAAGAAAGTTAGAGTACCTGGGAGCTGATCCACATGCCCGGCTCATGGGTGGGGCGTCAACACCCAGGTGCCCAACCGCCTGACGGCTCATGCCCGGCTCTGCATCGGGCGATGTGGCGGAATTAAATGGGTATGAAACGCTCAGACGGGAAGTCAAGGCGGGCAGCCACTCACGGATTGACATCCTGCTGGCGTCACCGGATCGCCGCCCCTGTTATGTGGAGGTAAAAAACTGCACGCTGGCGTCGACGACGTGGCCACTCTTTCCCGATGCGTTCCCTGCGGGCCAGAAGCATTTAATGGAATTGCAAGACTCGTGGCCTCGGGTTGTACGATGCGCCATGTTGTTTCTGATCCAGCGCATGGAATTTTCCGTTCAACTTTGCCCCCGCCGATCACATTGATCCTGAATACGGTAAAAAACTTCGTCAGGCATCACGACATGGTGTCGAGATCATCGTATATGATGTCTCCATCGACCTCAACGCCATCCGACTGAACCATCCGGTACCCTGTGAGCTGGAACCGCCGAAAAAATAAGCCCCCCAAACTTCTACTGGTCATCACGGCTTCTTGCGTTTCTTGGCATAATCGGCGACATGGAGACCGGCCACACACCCCTCCCACTGGCCACCTGCCGGGCGGCCCACAGATATCCGCCGGCGGCGAAAGAGCCCGGCATACGCCTGGTGCGCTGGCCCTTATCGGTTTGAATAAAGCGCATGTCGTCATCCAGCGCAACGCCAAGGGAGGTGGCCAGTTCCATGAGCCCCTTGGCGCCGAAGTCGATGAAAACACCGGTGGTGAAACCGACAAGGTGGTACCGTCATCGAGAACCAGGGCGCTGACCTGTTCCTCACCGGCGATCTCACGGACCTTGGGCATCCCGGTGGACTACCACCCGGCTGTTTTCCAGTTTGCCGAGCAGTGCATCGGAAATCTTCAGGTCGTCGCAAATCGGGTGAAACGGGTCACCGGCGATCTCGGCCAGGGTCAACGCACCATCGGCAGCAGCACTCTCACCACCCACCACGGCCACCTCCTCGCCCCGGTAAAAATTTCCATCACGATCCACGCGATAGCTCACCCCCTTGCCAACCAGTTCCTTCTCCCCTGACCCGCAGCTTATTCCGGGCGGTGCCGGTGGCCGATCAAGGCCTTGCATGTCAGTTGAATTCCACTCTCCGTATCGAGGGCAAACTGTCCCCCTCCGCTGCAATTTTAAGGATATCCGGATCGAGAAACCGGCTGCCGAAATTTTCCGCCTGCCGTCGTCCGGTCTCGGGGCGGCTGATTAGCCGGTGGCGTTGAACAGGCTGCACATATTGTCCACGTCGGCCGGAACAGCTGTCTTTGTTCTCCTTGCCAGCACCAACCGATACTTTTTTACGGGCTGCATGAATAGCTGCCTGAAGTCCGGCTGGTCCGGCACCCACGATCACCACATCATACGCTTCACTGTCGCCCAGTTTTTTCTCTTCTTTAATCTCGCCCGGGCATTCAGCTGGGAGATGCCTCGGCAGCCATTGTCCATGATGGTGGTTTGACACGCTCCTGATGGAGGAAAAATCAGGTACCAAAGGGACAACCCCAACGCACCGATACCGGCACGATAAAATTTCAGGTTCCGATATCCTTTACTTTTTACCCTATCATAATAGGTATGAATAGTATTTCAAAAAAACCCCATGAAACTCGATCCGGAAATGTCTCGTCATCGGTCAGCACAAAGGACGCGGCAGTTGTGAACAAGAATGAGGACGCAAGGATGAACACTGATGCCCCCGACAATTCAATGAACGGCCATACGGTGCTTCTGGTTGATGATGAAAAAATGGTGCTTGAGGTCGGAAAGGCCATTTTGCAGCGCCTGGGAAATGCGGTCATTATCGCAGCAAGCGGTGAGGAGGCCCTGGATCGATTCGGCCAGCATCGGGAAGCCATCGGTTGTGTCGTACTGGACCTGACCATGCCCGGCATGGATGGCCTGGCAACTTTCAAGCGGTTGCGGAAGCTGAGCCCCGACCTGCCGATAATCATTGCCAGCGGCCTGGCCATCGACCAGGTGACCAGTCAATTCGGCGACATGCAGCCCAGTTCAGTCATCCAGAAACCCTACCAAGTCGCCGACCTCTCAGCCAAAATACAAAAAATTCTAAAGGGCTAAAGATCAAACTTCGCCTTGATCTTGAAGACATGGGTGGCAGGTAGATTAAGGATCCGCTTGACACCTGTTTTTTCAGCAATCCGGGCCAAATTGTCCCGGATCACATCCATGGAAGGCGCGATAAACGTAAACCACACGTTGAATGAATTTTCCCGGAGGTAATTGTGGGTCACCCCGGAAAAGGTATTGACTGTCCGGGCAAATAATTCCACCTTCTCTTCGGGCACCTGGGCTGTGCACAAGGTGCTCACGAATCCCACCTTGCCCGGCACGAAATTTCCGCCGATCCGCCGGATAATGCCCGTTTCCTTGAGCCTCGACACCCGCGTCAACACCTCGGCCTCCGTCGTTCCCAGCTCCTTGGCAATCGATTCGAAGGGCCGTGGGGCCAGTGGGAATCGCGTCTGAATGCGATTGAGAATCGTTTTGTCCATTCTGTCCATTTTTATCCCTATACTTTTCCATAACTGTGCAGCCCCGGCAGCAGATTGACGCCGAAATAGGTAAACAGCACTGCCGCAAACCCCAGAATGGACAGATAGGCGATCTGCTTGCCTTCCCAGCCGCGCATGAGGCGCGCGTGCAGCAGGGTCGCGTAGACAAACCAGGTGATCAGGGACCAGGTCTCCTTGGGGTCCCATGACCAGTAACTGCCCCAGGCCGAGTTGGCCCACACGGCACCGGTGATGATCCCCCCGGTGAGAAAGAGGAAGCCGAACAGGACCATCCGGTGGGTGAGTTCGTCCAGCAGGTCCAGCTTGGGAATATGACCTATAATCCCCTCGATTTTTTCGGGACTCCTCGCCTTGATCAGATACATGATGCTCATCCCGAAAGCGATGGCAAAGGCGGCATAGCCGAAAAAGCAGGTGGCCACGTGGGCGATGAGCCAGTTGCTTTTCAGGGCCGGTACCAGTGGCTGGATGCGGTCGCTGATATTGGGCGACATTGACGCGTATGCCATGGCCAGAAAGGCGATGGGGGTGACAAAGGCGCCGATCAGTGCGTTTTTGTATTTAAACTCCACGAAGAGATAAATCACGCCAGCGGTCCAGGCAAAAAAAACCAGGGATTCGTAAAGGTTGGACAACGGGGCATGCCCGATTCCCATCTGGTAGGACTCCACCCACCGCAGGAGTCATCCCGCCGTGGTCGCAACGACTGCGGCCACCACGGTCCAACGCGCCGGCAACGTCAATCGGGGTTTTTTAAAAATCAGCGCCGCCAGGTATAAAAAGGCGGCCAGGGCAAAGACAAAGGTCGAAATGGAGAGTAAGTGTGAACTGCTCATGGGCTTCGTTTTACTCCTTTTCCACCCAACAGCCGGCGGTGGCCGTCGGGGTTAACTGTCGGTCATGGCTTTAAACATCTTCTCGGTGGTATTCTTCATGGCCAGTTTGTTCCGGTTGGTCGTTCCGGCAAAAGTCACGCGGCTGTTTTTTCGAAGCTGTTCGATTACGATGCACACCTGCTGGTGAGACAGATAAAAGGCCACGAAGCAGCCGGCGATCATCAGGATGAATCCGGTATAGACCAGCCACACGCCGGGATCGTTAGTCACCTGGAGGCCTGTGTAATAACGCTCTTCGGCGGGCTGCTGGGGGGTGAATTTCTCCTGCGGCTGATTGGCCACGGCGATCATCACATCCCCGCCGCGCATTTTGTCGAAGTTGGCAAACTTCAAGGGAAGCAGCACTTCCACCGGTTCCCCCTCTGTTGGGGTAAGAATACCTTTCAGGGACGCCCCGACGTCCATTCCGCGAAAGGCGGTCTCGGCCTCGTAGGCCATGAGGACAAACTTGCCCAGCCCTTCGGGGATATCAACGGGGACACCCACCTTGGCCGATACGGCATAGTTCATCCCCGAGGCGCGGCTGGTGAAATTGAGGGTGTAAGCCTCCGCCGGTCCCGCGACCGTTGTCTCCGGCCGGGGCGTCTTCTCGGGTTGAAGTTTGCCATAGCTGGATTGAAAGATATTGATGCCCCGATAGCGCAAGGGATCGTTGACGATGATGTCCTTTTGTTTCACCGCTTGGCCGTCCTCTAAGATGGTCAAGGCGGATCGGTATTCCTTGGGTGCGCCGGTTTCGTAAAGCGTCAGGCTGAAGTCATCACACCGGATCTGAAAATCCAGGCGGTGAATTTGCCCCGTGTTACGGATACGGATGGTATCCGTCGCCTCGCCTTCGGCGATATTGACATACCCCTCGAAGCCGAAAAAAGAGCCCGCCAGGCCGCCGATGAGCAATAAAATCACGCTCAGGTGAACGATATAAACGCCTAATCGGGACAGTCGGCCCTTCTCACCGTATATCACCGCCCCATCATTCGAGCGGGTAACCTTGCAAAAAGCGTATCGGCGGGCAACAATCGGCTCATAGACGCTGACCAGTTCCTCGGCATTTCGCTTGTCGGTCAAGGTCCTGGCGTCTGATCGGTTGGTGAACCGCTCGGGACGGATCTTGGGTCTCCGGGTAAAAATCAGCTTCCAACTGCCGCTGAGCCGGTCGATGGAACAGACCACGATATTGATGGTCAAAATCAAAAGGAGACCCTGGAACCACCAGGAGTGATACATATCGAAAATACCCAGGGCGCTGAGCAGTTGGTAGCGGAAGGCCCCATAGGCATGCAGATAGGCATCCGGACTTTCATTCTGGGGAATAACAGTGCCGATGATCGATGTAATCGCCAAAGAGAGCAGCAGTACAATGGTCAGGGTGACGGAGCAGAAAAATTTCCACAGTGGATTCGCGTTCTTCAATAAAAACTCCTCATGATGGGCAGCGATTGATCGGGCCATGGGCCACCTGTGTCCGGTCAGCCGGTGGCGGCGTCAACAATATTTTTGCACAACAAACGGCTTCAGGCTTTCCAAAACCGGCTTCAAAAGGATATAAAAACTAATTCCCGTAGCTGGCAATGTAAAGCGGCTCATTGAGCCGAACGGTTATTTTGACAGAAAATCGCCAGTTAAAAAAGCGTAAAATGAAATACTGGACATACTTTCTAACACCCTGTAATTACCCATGGACAGCTGACGGTCGGCGACGACAGAGGTTATCCCGGTTCGGTTCACCCGATCATTGACTTGAATCAACTTTTCCGTATGCGAGCAACCGGTTGATAAAAGGAAACCCTTAACGATGCAATGGACCGACGACGCCGAAGCGGCGGTAAAAAAGGTGCCTTTTTTCGTCCGCAAGAAGGTACGCAACCGGGTGGAGAAGGAGGCCGCCGATGCCGGTAAAGCCAGCGTGAGCCTTTCCGATGTCAAAGCCACCCAGGCCCGATACCTCAATAAAATGAGCAGCGAAGTCAAAGGCTACCAGTTGGATGCCTGCTTCGGCAGCGGCGGATGCCCCCACCGGGCCATGGCCACCGAGGAACTGGTGGAAAAAATCGAACGGGTTATGGCGGATGCCGACCTGTTGGGATTCTTAACGTCCCGGGTACAGGGCGATCTGAAGTTTCACCACGAGTTTCGCATCAGCATCGCCGACTGCCCCAATGCCTGCTCCCAGCCCCAGATCAAGGATGTGGGCATCCTCGGCGCCGCAACGCCCGGGTTGACAAAGATTCCCTGCAGCGCCTGCGGTGCCTGCACCGAGGCCTGCAAGGAAGATGCGGTGGTGCTGTCTGAAAACGGCGAAGCCCGTGCCATCGACTTTAGGCGCTGCATCCACTGCGGCAGTTGCGTGGCCGCCTGCCCCACCGGCACATTGGAAGCAGGCAAAAAAGGCTACCGGGTGCTGATCGGCGGCAAGCTGGGCCGCCATCCCCGACTGGCCAGGGAACTGCCGGGCATTCACGATCAACAGACGGTGGTACGCATGATCAAAGACTTTCTGGCTTTCTACAAATCACGGAGTACCCGCGGTCAGCGCTTTGCCCAGTTGCTCACCGATGCGGATATCGACGATTTCTCCAAAAAATGGACGGATTGAATGATTGAACATTTCGACCATTGATGCTATCTTACGCTCGCCTGACGCAGGCAGCCCGATCGTGGACAGGCACCACCTCGATTTCCAGCATCCCAATTCTCAGACCCAATTTAGAGTAAAAATGAGCACGCTGACCATCGACAACATATTATCCAACCGGAAAAACCTGGAACGGATTCTGGACAATATGAAAGATGGCATCATCGCCCATGATCTGGACCGACGCATTTTTTACTTCAACAGGAAGGCCGAAGAGATTACCGGATACCGCCGGGAAGATGTCATCGGCAAAGATTGCCATGAAGCCCTGGGCGGTCCCTTTTGCGGCAGCCGCTGTTCCTTTTGCGGAGACCAGCCCATCTTTCTCGAAACTGCCGAGTACCCGGTCAACACCATCACCCGGTCAGGGGAACCGCGTCGCCTGGAAATGACGGCCACCATGATGCGGGACGAAAACGACAGGGAAGTCGGCGTGCTGGCCACCTTCAGGGATGTCACCGACCTTTTTGAACTGAGAGTCAAAGCCAAGGAAATGAACGGATTTTGCAACATCATCGGCTGCGATGACAAGATGGTCGACGTGTTTCGGCAAATCAAGGATGTCTCCGGCTACGACTACCCTGTCCACCTCTTCGGCGAAACCGGCACCGGCAAAGAACTCGTTGCCAATGCCATTCACAACGAAAGCCTGCGCGCCGGCAACCCGTTTGTGCCTATCAACTGCGGCGCGCTGCCCGAAGGCCTGATCGAAAGCGAACTGTTCGGCCATGTAAAAGGGGCCTTTTCCGGCGCTATCCGGGAAAAGAAGGGCCGCTTCGAACTGGCTGACAAAGGCACCATCCTTCTCGATGAAATCGCCGAACTGCCCAAGTTGCTGCAGGTAAAACTGCTGCGATTCCTCCAGGAAGGCACATTTGAGAAAGTCGGCGGGGAAAAAACGGTATCGGTGGATGTACGCGTGATCAGCGCCAGCAACAAAGATCTTAAAAAAGAGGTCAAAAAGGGAAATTTCCGGGAAGACCTGTTCTACCGTCTCAACGTCATTCCCATCCACATCCCCCCCATCCGCGAACGCAAATCCGACATTCCCCGGCTGGTGGAGCACTTTCTGTCCAAAGCGCCGATCATTCATGGACAGCGGCCGGCCCGAATCGCCCAGGAAGCCCTTAACATGCTCATGGACTATGCCTGGCCGGGCAATGTGCGGGAGCTTCAAAACGCCGTCCAATTTTCCATCGTCCGCTGCAAGGGGAAAGTGATCCGGCCGGAAGACCTGCCCCTGGAGTTGAGGGACATTATACTCGAAAAGCCCAAACGGGGACCGCTGCGCAAACTGGACGCAGGGATGGTCAAGGCGGCACTGACGAAGACCGGCGGAAACAAGGCCCGGGCCGCAAAAATCCTGGGCGTCGGCCGTGCCACCTTATACCGGTTTCTGGGTGATCATCCCCACGTGCTGACTGACAAGTAGCCCCCCTTCCCGGGTAGGATCCAATAAACATCTGATTCCAACAAAAAAGGGGCTCGATACCGAGCCCCCTTTTTTTTCGAATGCGTAATGACCGTTAAGCGGCTTCGATACTCCGCCGGTCGGACATATCCATGAGCACGCGATCCCGGGCTTTGTCGATACCCAGGGCCTTGCGCTTCTTGTCGATGTGGGCGATCATCATTTTGGCCATCTCGTGGGGATCGGGGTTAAAACCCCATTTGCCCATGCCCATCTCCTCCAGTCCCTCGAAGAGCAGTTTTTCGAACTTGGTGCCCTTGGTGACCGGGAAAGTGACGCCGAACACGGTATACACACCGGAGGCCACGAAGTACTGGCCGATGGCGATGGCCTTTTCGCTCATGTATTCAGGAGCGGCGCCGGCCACCGGCAGATCGGCGATGCTGTCTCCCAGACCACCGGTTTTTACCATTTCGGAACAGGCGATGAGGATGCGGGTGTTGTCCACGCAGGACCCCAGACCCAGTACGGGCGGCATGCCCACGGTTTCGCATACCTCGCGCAAGCCATCACCGGCAAGGACCGCGGCTTCGGGCGAGGTTAGACCGGCTTTGGCCAGCGCGATCTGCGAACAGCCTGTCTGAACCACCAGCACGTCGTTTTTAATCAACTCTTTGACCAGCTCCACATGCACATAATCCTGTTTTACACGGGGGTTGGTGCAGCCCACCACACCGGCCACGCCGCGGATGCGGCCGTTGATGATGTTCTCGTTGAGCGGGGTATACGAAGCACGGAAAGAGCCGCCCAGCATGTAGTTGATGTATTCATGGGAGAAGCCGTGAACACCGACCCCCACTTGCTTAGGAATCTCAACGGGGAATTTGCGGTTTTTGAATCGGCTGATCGCTTTAACGACGATCTCATCGGTACAGGCCATCGGATTGTGTTCATCCAGTTCGATGTGGGTGGCACCCTCAAGGTGGCAGCGCGGGTTGGTGGTGAACAATGCGGTCTCGTAACACTCGGCCACCTTGACCAGGCCCTGCTGAATGCATTGGACGTCGACGGCCATGGCATCCACGGCACCGGTCACGATAACCGGCTCGGTGGATGAAAAGTTGCCGGCATGGGGGATACCGTGGCGCGACATCACCTCCGCACCGGAGCAGCACATGCCCACCAGGTTGATGCCCTTGGCACCGGCCTCCTTGGCCGACTCGACCAGCGAGGGCGCGTTGACCGAGGCCAGCATGGATTCAAACAGGTTGGGTTCATGCCCATGCACGATGATGTTGACCTGGTCTTCCTTCAAAACGCCCATATTGACTTCAACGCTGACCGGCGACGGGGTGCCAAAGAGGATGTCACTGATCTCGGTGGCAACCATTGAGCCTCCCCAACCATCGGCCAGGGCGGTGCGGCTGATCTGTTTGATAAGGTTGTTGGGATCCTGATCCATACCGATGTGGGTGCGGCTCATCATCTCCATGATCTCACGCATGGCGCCCCGGGGAACGATGCCGTGTTTGCGCCACATTTCCAGGGTTTTGGGCGGGACGCGCTTGGCAAAGGGGATTTCACCCTCCACCTGGGTATAGGTTTTTTCCAACTCATGATACAGGTCCATGGCAATGTCCTCGACACTGCGCCCCTCGGTCTCGATGCCGATCTCCTTGGAGATCGATTCCAGTTTGCCGACATCCTTGATGCGGTAGTCCTTGATCTTGCCCTGGACCACATCGCGGAAAATGTCCAGCATGGCCATGCCGTGGTCGTTGTGGCAGGCCGATCCGGTGGCAACCATGCGGCCGAAGTTGCGCGCCTGGATGGTATCGATGGTGGCCCCGCAGATGCCCACCTTGCCATAAGGATCCTTGGTATTCATCCGGCAGGGTCCCATGAAACAATTTTTGCAGCAGGCAGAATCGGCACCGATAGGGCAGGCCTTCATGTTGACCGCCCGGTCAAAATGGGTTTCGACACCGTCAAGCCGGGCCTTTGTCAGCATCTGCTGCGTGGCCTCACAGGTGGTGACATCCTTGATTTCGTATTCATTTTCTTTTTTACCAACTTTCTTGTCGACCATGTTCCCTCCTTCGTGGAAAGATAACGCGTGGGTTATATGATTACGGTTAGTGTAATCTGACTATATGGCGTGAATATTTCGGACACGCATGTGCGATTTGAAATCAAGTTGTGGCGAGCTCTGATTGAAGTGTAATGTCATCACCTATATTCCTTATCAGGAATGGTTACTAATTCAAATAAATAATTATTGCGCTCCTGTCAAGATTTGTTTCGTTTTTGATTGCTATTTTGATCGACATCGATCCCTGGCGGCTGCCAAGTGGCGCATAACCGATGACGAGATTGTATTCCGGTATAACTGATTTTCCTTGACCGACTACCGGTGGACCTTTAATGTAAGGACGCTTGCCATCGCTTTTAGGGATCGTCTGAAACTCAGTGGTTTAAGTTGGTGCCCATTGTTTTGGACAGGCCCCACGTGGATCGGGCCGGGGAGGAAAGCTTGCCCGTGCCCCTTTTTTCATGGAAAGGATAGGATCATGTCTGATAAACCTGTAAAGGTGTTTTCGCTGAGCACGTGCAGCCACTGCAAATCCACCAAACGTTTTTTGGATGAATGCACCGTTAAATACGAATTCGTGGATGTCGATCTATTGGATGGGGATGAACGCAAGGCCATTCTTGCCGATGTGAAGAAATTCAACCCCAGATGTTCATTTCCCACGGTTATCATCGGTGACAATGTCATCGTCGGCTATAAGTTAGATAAAATCAAGGAGGCGCTGGGACTGTGATGGATACCAGTGAACTTTTCGAAAAACTGAAAAAAATCCACGAGCCCAAAGGCTATTACTTCAGCAACAACCAGGAGCGGGTCATGGAACTGATGGATGCCCTGCTCGTGAACAAGGCGCGATACGGCTACATGGTCTGCCCCTGCAGACTGGCCTCAGGTGACCGGGATAATGACAGGGACATCATCTGCCCTTGCGATTACCGTGAGCCCGATGTGGCCGAATTTGGCTCCTGTTACTGCAATCTTTACGTTTCCAGAGAATGGAATGAAGGTAAGATCGCGCAGGAATACGTGCCGGAAAGACGTCCGCCTGAAAAGATGTTCTTGTAGTCAAGAAAACTTGTCGTAGGCGATCATCTCCGGCTCCACCCCCAGGCTGTCCAGCATCTCCTCCACGGCCTGGACCATCATGGGCGGCCCGCACATGTAGTACTCGATTTCCGTGGGATCCTTGTGTGTGGCCAGATAGGTGTCTTGCAGGCGCTGATGGATAAAGCCGGTCATCCCCTCCCACTTGTCTTCGGGCATGGGATTGGACAAGGCGACGTGATAGGAAAAATTGGGAAATTTTTCGGCCAGTCCCTTGAACTCCTCATCGAAAAACAATTCCAGTTTGGAACGGGCGCCATACCAGAATGAGAGCCTGCGGTCGGTTTTCACACCCAGCAGCTGGTCCAGGATCTGACTGCGCAGGGGCGCCATGCCGGCGCCGCCGCCCACAAAGCACATCTCTCTGTCGGTCTCCCTGACGGCAAACTCGCCGAACGGTCCGCTCAGGGTCACCTTGTCCCCGGGTTGAAGGTTGAAGATGAATGTGGAGCCGGTCCCCGGCGGCAGGTTCTTGGCCCCCGGCGGCGGCGTGGCGATGCGGATGGTGAAACGCAGCCGGGTCGCTTCCATGGGCGGATTGGCCAGCGAATAGGCCCGGAAGACCGGTGCCAGATTCTTGCCCCGCAGTCCCCACAGGTTGAATCGATCCCAGTCGGGCCGGAACCGCTCGGCCACCCGAATCCGGAAATGCTCGAACGGGATCTCGTATTCCGGGATATCGATCTGGATGTAGGCGCCGGCCGTAAAATTCAGGTGTTCATCATCGTCCAGTTCCAAAATCAGATCCTTGATGAAGGTGGCCACGTTTTCGTTGGAAACCACCGTGGCCGTATATTTTTTAACCGATAAGATTTCATCGGGGATGCGGATCTTCAGATCCTCTTTGACCTTCAACTGGCAGGCCAGGCGAATGTTGCTCTTTCTCTCCTGGCGTGACAGATGGGCCAGTTCGGTGGGAAGCGGACCCCGCGAGCCTTCCTCCACCTTGCACTTGCACATGCCGCAGGCCCCGCCGCCCCCACAGCCGGAAGGGATAAAGATGCCGTTGGTCGACAAGGCGGACAGCAGTGTCCTGCCCGACGGCGCGTCGATGCCCTTTTCCTCGTCGTCGTTGATGATGACCCGGTTCTTGCCCTTCTGAACCACCTTGCCCTCGACAAAAAGCAGCAGTCCCACCAGAATCAGGATCATCGAGACAAAAACAGCGGTTCCTACGAGGTATATCAAGGGTAACTCCTTCTCATAACGTGATACCCGAGAAAAGCATAAACCCCATGGCCATCAGCCCGGTCATGATCATGGTGATGCCGAACCCCTCCAGGCCTTCGGGTACGTTGGCGTAGCGCATCTTGATCCGGATGGCGGCCATGGAGACGATGGCCATGAGCCACCCCACGCCGGCACCGAAACCGAAGACCACCGTTTCGATGAAGGTGTAGTCGCGCTCCACCATAAACAGCGACGCACCCAAAATGGCGCAGTTGACCGCGATCAGCGGCAGGAACACCCCCAGCGCCATATACAGCGTCGGCGAATAGCGGTCGATCACCATCTCCACCATCTGGACGATGGCGGCGATCACGGCGATGAAGGTGATTAATTTTAAAAAACTCAGGTCGATGGACTCAAGGCCGGCCCAGCGCAGGGCCCCGGGCGAAAGCAGGTACTGGAAAACCAGCCAGTTCACCGGCGCGGTGATGGAGAGCACGAACACCACGGCAAAACCCAGACCGATGGCCGTGTCCATGTTTTTGGATACCGCCACAAAGGAGCACATCCCCAAAAAATAAGAGAGCAGGATGTTGCCCACGAATACCGAATTGAGAAATAAACCGATCAGGTTTTCCATACTCGCTTAACCTTTCATGAGGCTTTTCTGCAGCCACACCAGCAACCCGATAATAATAAAGGCCGCGGGTGCCAACTGCATGAATCCCATATTCATGTATCCGTGGTCGTAAAAGGCCTGGGGAACCACTGAAAATCCGAAGAGCTTGCCGGCGCCGAGCAGCTCTCGGATAAAGGCCACGGTCACCAGTACCAATCCATAGCCGGCACCGTTGCCCAGCCCGTCCATAAACGACTGGAGCGGCGGGTTGCCCAGGGCATACGTTTCCGCCCTCCCCATGACAATGCAGTTGGTGATAATCAGCCCGACAAACACGGAAAGCTGTTTGCTGATGTCGTAAAAGTAGGCCCGCAGCACCTCGTCGGCGAGGATCACCAGCGAGGCGATCACGGACAGCTCCACGATCATGCGCACATTCCTGGGAATCACGTTGCGCATGGCCGAAATGGTCAGGCTGGAAAAAGCCGTGACAAAGGTCATGGCCAGGGCCATGACGATGGCAGTATTGAGCTGCACCGTAACAGCCAGGGCCGAGCAGATCCCCAGACTTTGGATGAAGACCGGGTTGTTCTTGGCCAATGGCTCGGAAAAGGCCCGGAATGTCAGTGATTGGGTTAGTTTCATGGTAGTTGATTCACTCGTTGACGGATATTGTGTGCATCCAAACTTGATTTGAGCTGTTGAGCCAAAAGGACGAAAAATCATTTTGGCTTATCAGCTTACCAGCTTACCGGCTGTCCCCTCAGCCGCCAGCCGGCAGGGAGACCGGACCGGCCCGGAACTGTTCGGACAGGGGTTCGTAGTCCAGCAGGACCGCCTTGAGGCCACCGGTGAGGAACTTGCCGGTGAGCGTGGCACCGGAAATCCCGTCTACATAGTTGGCCTGCCGGTCCGCAGCGATGGCATCGGCCACCTTGCCCTTGACGATACCCACGGCAGCAAATTCCCCCGCCTCGTCCACGATCCGCTTGCCCACGAAGTTTTTCTGGAACCAGGGCTTTTCGATCTCGCCGCCCAGTCCGGGGGTCTCGTTGTGGCTGTATACGGAAAATCCGGCTACGGTCTTGCCGTCTCTTTCGATGGCCATGTAGCCGCGGATCCTTCCCCACAGGCCGCGGGAGTCCACCGGCAGGATATAGGCGGCCGGCTGGCTATCCTTGACGTAGAAGCAAACCGGCAGCACTTCTGCACCTGAATCACCTGCGACGATGCGGCCGGTGCCGTCCATGGCATCGCAGCGGATGCTGTCCTGATACAACTGCTCGATCTGCGCAACGGTGGCCTGCCGGTCAGGATCGAGGAGTCCCACGGCCTTCAAAATGTTTTTCTGCCGGTCAACGGCCACATTGCGCAATTTTCTTTCCTTGAGCCCGGTGGCGGCGCCGGTAAGCAGCAGGCTGCACACCAGGGCGATCACAACGGTGAAGGCAACCGATTTTAATTGATCAGACATTGGGCACCCTTTTTCTCAGCCGCGCCTTAATTACGAAATGGTCCATCAGCGGGGCAAAGAGATTCATGAACAAGATAGCCAGCATCACCCCTTCCGGGTAGGCCGGGTTGAACACCCGGATCATCACGGTCAGTGCACCAATGGCAAAACCGTACAGCCAGCGGGAGAGATTCATGCCCGGCCCGGACACCGGATCGGTTGCCATGTATACGATACCGAAGGCAAAACTGCCCATGACCAGGTGCCAGACCGGATTCACGGAGAACATGGTGGCCGTCTGCCCGCCGGACGAGAGGTAGATCAAATAGCCGGGATAAGCCACTGCCAGCACACCGAGAACGCCACCGAGCATGTTCCGGTAATTACCCACCCCCGTCAGCACCAGGAAAACGGCGCCGAGCAGGCACATGAGGGCCGACGTCTCGCAAACACTGCCGGGAATGTTGCCGATAAAAAGCCGCTGGAAGGTGTAGCCGGCGTCACCCAGGATGCGGGAAGCCGACTCACCGGCGGTCGCCAGGGGCAACAGGGCCAGCGGAGTGGCCGCCGTCACCGCGTCCACAGCCTGCTGCCCGCTTTGTTCGACCAGGGTCCAGACCCGGTCGCCGGACATGTTTGCCGGGTAAGCGAAAAAGATGAACGCCCGGGCTGTCAGCGCCGGGTTGAGAATGTTCCTGCCCGTACCGCCGAAAATTTCCTTGCCGATCACCACACCAAAGGAGATGCCCACAGCCACCTGCCACAGGGGGGTCGTCGGCGGCAGCGTCATGGGAAACAGCAGGCCGGTCACCAGAAAGCCCTCGCTGATATTGTGCTTGCGAATCGAAGCGAACAGGACCTCCCAAAACAGCCCCACGGCATAGGAGACCATCAGCATGGGCAGCACCACCCAGGCACCTTGGATCATCACGGAAACGAAGCCCAGATTCAACCCCGACGCCAGGTGGCTTTGGTAGCCGGTATTGTAGATGCCGAAGAAGAAGGGCGGCATGAGTGCAATGATCACGAAGGTCATGTACCGCTTCAGGTCCAGGCTGTCGCGCACATGGACGTCGGAACGAGTGGTCAGCGCAGGGGTGAAGGCCACCGTTTCGATGGCGTCGAACAGGGGGTGAAGTTTCTCCAGGCGGCCACCGGATTCAAAATGGGGCCGGGTGGTGTCGAACAACCGTTTGAGCGCTTTCATCATTTTCCATTCTCTGGCGCCGGGTCATCCTCGCCGATGCCTTCCGGGGTTCAGGAAATCTCCTTGTAGTATTGGGCCTTTGCAGCTTGAAGCACTTCGCGCAATTGAATCTTGGAAGGACAGGCATAGGTGCACAAGCCGCACTCGGCACAGTCGAGCAGGCCATGGGCAAGGGCTTCTTCCACCTCATCGGCCACCAGACACTTCATGGTAAACTGGGGAAGAATGTCCACCGGACAGATCCGAGCACAGGTCCCACAGTTGACGCAGGCCCGCACCTCCCCGTGCTGCCCGCAATCCATGGGAAAGGGCTTGCGGCGAAAGGCGGACAAAAAGGCCGTGGAGTAGCTGGGCTTGTTGGCGCCCGGGCGAATGAAACCGAAGGGCTCTTCCCGATCGCCGTCGTCGATCAGATTCAGCGCATTCTGGTAAAACCCCATGAAGCCGTCGGGGCTGCCGGCAAACCCGGTGAACACGCCCCCCACGATGGTTCGGGCAGCCGGTTCGCCCGCCAGGCCGCCATTGCACAGCAGCCGCAACGGAACACCGGCGCGGGTCGATACGTGTTCGGCGGCGGGTGCAAGACTCCCGCCCACCGTCATGATCCGTTGCACGGGATAGCGGCCGGTGCGCAAAAAGTCGCCCATCAGGATCACGTCCTGACCATCGATGAACCAGGTTCGGTTCTGCTCCGATCCGGTCCGGATACGGTAAAGCTGAACGCTGGGATTGCCCGCCGGGTAGCACCCGGTATACCGCTGAACCACGGCCCGGTCTGGTAGGGCCGACAATACCGATTCGTCACCGGTAAGGTTGACCACCACCCGGTCGCACAGTTTGTCCAGCACAGCCATGCCGAGACCAAAATGGTCTTCCCTGTCTTTAAGGTATACCACCGGCTCCGGACCAAAGGGCTCGTCGTTGCCCAGACGCACGAAAATGGCCGGTGGAAAGATGTCGGGGTCAGCCAGATCCATGAAGGGCAGTGTTCTGAAAAACGGCCACATTCCGCCGGTGAGCAGGGTGTCCACCAATGCCTGCCGCGGGATTGCATCCAGTTGATCGACCGCTGGCACATCAAAGGCTTCACACGGTTCATCCTTGTCCAAGGCGATGATGATCTGCCGAATAATCCGCCGTGGACCGAAAACAATGCGCTCCACCCGGCCGCCGCCGGGAGAGAGAAAACGAATGCGCGTATCACGTTTGTCCTCAAACAGGGGGGTGCCGATGGACACCGCATCTCCCTCTTCCACCAGCAGCCGGGGTTTGACAAAAGGGATCTGTTCGGGAACCATGCCCACATGGCGCGGCTTATCCAGATGGTGCAGGTACCGTTCGGGGGCTCCGGCAATCCTGATCGAAAATCCCTTTTTGAGGTGTATGGCATTCATTTGGTTAACCTTGGTAGTGGCACACAGAGTGCAGAATTAATGAACTGGAAACATCCTCCGTCAAACCGGTAATCGGGGTGACATCGTTTCAGAATAAGGAACCGGGCCGCGGTTTTATCCAACCGGATCCGCCGACCGCACCCATTTGCTCGCCTATGGCCATAAGCAACATTCATACCATAGAGACATGATGCCCCGCACATATGCGCGACTTTTGATGCTCGGCCTTGCCTGGCAAAATTTTAAGCAGTTACTTTGACACGTATTAACTGGATCTGCAAGCTGTGAATCCTTCCCGGCCCTGAATCGGAGCCTGCAGCGATGATTGTTGATCATGCTGCAACGGGGAACAGCTCCCCTTGACATATGCTCGATTTCATCTTAGGAAAAGAGCAGACTTTTTTCCGGAGATTATGGCCGTGGAAATCGATAAAAAAACGAGGATGACCCGACAGCGGCGGGTCATTCTGAAAGAGATCCGCAGAATCAACAACCATCCAGCCGCCGATGAAATTTACGAGCGGGTCCGAAAACGGCTGCCCCGGATCAGTTTGGGCACCGTGTATCGAAACCTCGATGTGCTTTGTGAATTGGGAGAAATCCAACGTCTGGAGCTCTCCGGCGCCACGAAACGGTTCGACGGCATTCCCAAAAAACACTACCATATCCGCTGCGTATGCTGTGGCCGCGTTGACGATGCGCCCATCGCACCGCTCAACGAACTGGAAGATGATCTCTACGGCACCACCGTATTTGAGATCATTGGCCACAATCTGGAATTCACCGGACTGTGCCCCCAGTGCTCCAGGCAACAGAATCAGCAGCAAACGGCCAGTTAGGCCGGATCCGAATCGCGCAATATCCTTTTATTCCAGATGGTTGTATTATGTAAGATATCCGGCCCGAAACGCCGTAACGATTGACCTTTCACCCCAGACATAAAAGAGGTGGCCCATGGAAGCGTGCAAACCAGTTCTAAACACAGGATTAAGGGGCGTAACCATCGCCAGTACGAAAATCAGCGATGTCAAGGGTGCCGAAGGCAAACTGGTCTACCGGGGATACCGGGTCAAGGACCTGGCCGGTAAAATCTCATTCGAGGAAGTGGTCTACCTGCTGCTGTTCGAACGGCTGCCTGACAAGGAGGCATTGGTGGACTTCAAGCGGCAGATCGCCGAACAGCGTGCGGTTCCCGAGGAGATTCTCACCGCCATGAAGGCCATGCCCAAGGATTCGCTGCCCATGGATGTGCTCCAGGCCGCCGTCCCCATGATGGCGAACCATGACCCGGATATCCGCAAGACAGACATCGACAGCACCACCCGAATGGCCGTTCGACTGATTGCCAGGTTCGCCACCATCGTGGCGGCCTGGGACCGGATTCGCAACGGCAAGGACCCCGTCGCCCCGGATCCAGGCCTGAGCCAGGCAGCCAACTTTCTGTACATGCTCAACGGCGAGGTTCCCGATGATGAACTGGCCGGTTTTATGGACACCGCCCTGGTGCTCCACGCCGAGCACTCCTTCAATGCCTCCACCTTTGCCGCTCGGGAGGTGGCCTCAACCAAGGCCCACCTCTACGCGGCGGTGGCCGCCGCCGTCGGCTCCCTCTCCGGCCCCCTTCACGGCGGCGCCAACACGCGGGTGATGCAGATGCTGCTGGCAATCGGCGAGGTGGACAAAGTCGACGATTACGTCACCAAGATCCTCGACACCGGCGGTGTGATCATGGGCCTGGGCCATGCCGTCTACCAGGTGGACGACCCCCGGGCGCGCATCCTCGAACCCATGTGCCTGACCCTGGGGAAAAGGGCCGGCGACACTCGCTGGTACGATCTTTCCAAGGCACTGGAGGTCAAAGGCAAGGCCGCCTTTAAAAAGAAAAAAGGCAGGGACATTTTCGTCAACGTCGATTTTTACAGCGCTTCCCTCTATTATTATATGGGTATCGCCGTGGATCTGTTTTCCCCCATCTTCGCCATCTCCCGCATCGCCGGGTGGTCGGCCCATGTGATTGAAGAGCAGTTCGGCGGGGCCGCGGCAAAGCCGACCTTGTACCGGCCGGAATCCGACTATGTCGGCGACTACTGCGGACCCGACGAATGCGCGTTCGTTCCCATGGATGAGCGATAATTTCCCCCAGATTTACTCAACCCTTAGCACGAGGCTCGACACTGAAGATGAAAAAATGGAAATGCTTGGTCTGCGGCTACATTCACACCGGCGATGAACCGCCTGAGAAATGCCCGGTCTGCGGGGCCCCCAAAAGCCAGTTCATCGACGTCACCGAACCGGAGGCCCCGGCGCCGAAGCATGCTCCGCCCGCAGCCCCCGAAACCCAACCAGCAGCGGATTCACCGGAACCATCCCCACCGGTGACAGCAGCCAAAACGGCAGCACCCGAGCCGGTTTCGCCATTCAAGGATTCACGCTACCGCCGGGTGTTCGAAATGATGACCAAATACCACGGGCACCCCATTTCGGTCCATATTCCCAATGGACTACTGCCCGTTACCATCCTTTTCATTATTCTTTCTGCCCTGTTCAGCATCAAGGGGATGACCACCGCTGCCACCTACAACCTGGGTGCGGTAGCCCTGTCCATGCCGCTGGTTCTGTTTCTCGGATGGGTGGACTGGCAGAACCGTTTCAACGGCGCCATCACCGATATTTTTATCGTGAAGATCGCCTGCGGCATCATCGTCACGGTCACCGCCTGGTTTCTTTTCATCTGGCTGCTGGTCAACCCGGCGGTGGTCACCACCCCCCACGCCTCCCGGGTTGCCTTTTTCATGATCAACCTTATTATGCTGGGTGCGGCTAGCATCGCCGGATGGTACGGCGGAAAGCTGGTATTTAGAGACTGATAAGGAGAACCAAGCAATGAATCAGGCACACGATATTGACGAAGCACAAATGCAGCAAGTCCAGTTGGAGCTGACCCGCATTCTCAGCGGCCTTAAGCATGAAATACCCATATTCCTGTTCACCCAGGTGGGCAAAAACGACGTCTTCAACGATGCCGCCCGGCAAGCCCTGCGGTTTTTCAGGCAATTGACCGATAAGATCGTCCTGCGGGAATTTGACCTGACCCATGACAAGGCCAAGCAGATGGGCATTGACCACTCGCCCACCTTGGTCTTTGATCCGGACCGCTACAACGTCCGCTGGCTGGGCGCGCCATTGGGTGAGGAGGGCCGCATCTTCCTTGAGGTCCTGCTGCGCATCGGCACCGGCAAAAGCGACCTGAACGAGGCGGCCATGGCCGTATTGAAAAAAATCGATCAGCCCCGTCAGGTGAAAGTCTTCGTCAGCGCATCGTGCCCCTACTGCCCCCAGCAGGCGTTGAATGCCCTCAAGGCGGCCGTGGCACGGCCGGAGATGGTTTCCCTGGAAATCATCGACATACAGGCCAACGCCGACCTGGCCGATCAATACGGCGCCCACTCGGTGCCCCAGACCTTTGCCAACGATGTACTCACCGCCATGGGCGCCCAGACCGAAGAGCTGTTTATGACCTCCCTGGACAAGATGACCCAGCAGACCATCTTCATCCCCGAAAGCGACGCGGAGGAGGTGGAGTGCCAGTTGGTGATTATCGGCGGCGGCCCGGCCGGCCTGACTGCCGGTATCTATGCGGCCCGCAGCGGCCTTAAATCCGTAGTGGTCGAAAAAGGTGTCCTGGGCGGACAGGTGGCCCTGACCCCGGTGGTGGAAAACTATCCCGGCATGAAGGAGGTGGGCGGCAAGACCCTGGTGGACATCATGGTCACCCACGCCCTGGAATACGTGCAGATTTTTCCCGGCGAAGAGGTGGTGGACATCATCCCCGGCGAACCGCACATTGTCCAGACCTCCCGCAGAAAGTTCAAGACCCAGGCCGTGCTCTTCTCCACTGGCGCCTCCCATCGGCATCTGGGCGTTCCGGGAGAGAACCGCTTCTCCGGCCGTGGGGTCAGCTACTGTGCCACCTGCGACGGGCCGCTGTTCAAGGGCAAACGGGTCTACATGGTGGGCGGTGGCAACAGCGCCGCGACCGAAGCCCTGCACCTGAAGAATATGGGCGTGGACGTCCTTCTGGTCCACCGCCGGGATCGTCTGAAGGCCCAGGAGGTGCTGGTTCAAAAGCTGATCGACAGCAACATTCCCATCCTCTTCAACACCGAAGTCAAGGAGATCCGGGGCGAGAATCGGGTCACGGAAGTGGTGCTGCTGGACAACGCCACCGGCGAGACGGCCACAAAACCGGCCGACGGCGTCTTTATGGCCATCGGATACGATCCGGCCGTTGACCTGGCCAAGAAAGTGGGGCTGGAACTCACCGAGGAGGGCTACATCAAACACAAAGAGTTTCGCACCAATATCCCGGGAATCTACGTGGCCGGGGATGTGGCCGGCGGCTTCAAACAGATCGTCACCGCGGCCGGCTATGGGTCAGAAGCGGCCCTGGCCATTTTCGAAGACATCATCAATCCCTACTGGAAAAAATAATGACCGGGTGTTCCAAAACCGGGGCCCCGCACCCGCCCAAAACGGCGGGATACAGCCGGGTGACCATGTGCCACATGATGCTGCCCCAGGACACCAATCCGGCAGGCATCGTCCACGGCGGCGTGGTCATGAAGCACATCGATGACGCCGCCGGGGTGGTGGCCCTGCGGCATACCCGCTGCAATGTGGTCACCGCTTCGATCGACCGCCTGGACTTTCACAACCCGGCCTTCATCGGCAACCTGCTAAGCCTGAAGGCCAGCTTGAACCTGGTGGGTACCAGCTCCATGGAAGTAGGGGTGCGGGTGGAGTCCGAAGACCTGAAAACCGGAGAAATCCGGCATACCGCATCGGCCTACCTGACCTTTGTGGCCCTGGACGACCAGTTCCGCCCCCGACCCGTTCCCCCACTGATCCTGGAAACCGATGAAGAACGGCGGCGCAACCGCCAGGCTCAGGCCCGGCGCCGGGTTCGCCTGGCTGAGAAAAGCCGTGAAACCTCCTGCCGGACAGACCCGGAAGCCTGTCAGGCACCTCCTGATTAATTCTCGACAGAACCCGGTCGGACAGATCAAACCTCGTGCAATACCAGTTCAACGAACCAGACCTGCTGGCGGCGATATCCCGGAGATGGGAAATGCCCTTCGTCCGCTTGCGTGGGGAACTTTCCCTCGCCGGCAGCCCGGAACGCACCGCATGGCGAAGCGTGGTGGAAACCAGCGACGGGCGACTGTTTGTATTGGAGCGGATTCCCTCGAAATTTTACGGCGGCAAGCGTCGAATAGCCGCCATTCTCCAACAGCTGTCTGACCGGGGTGTGCAGCAGGTTGTCGCTTACCTGCCGGATGCCGGCGGCGAATTCATCCACTTGATCAATCACGGTTTGTGGCAGTTGTGCCCCTACGTCGGCGGGGTCGTTCTGGACCGGCCCGCCTACGTCATGGACAGCTGGCGGGGTGATGCGGCAGCGGATTTTCTGATCCAGTTTATCGTCACCAGCAGGCAAGCCCCAATGGCCTTGGAACCATCGTCGTTTTCCATCGCCGCCTACACCCTGGAGCTGTTCACAACGCTGTCCACCAGGGAACCGGCAATTGCCGACCGCTATCGCCCGTTCATGTCGCACTTGAATGATCGCCTGTTCCCGGTTGCCGAGGGGCTTCGCACGGGTTTTTGCCACGGAGACGTGCATCCCATCAACATCATATGGGGGGACCGGTCCATTCGTGCGGTCATCGACTGGGAGTTTTGCGGTATCAAGCCTGAGATCTACGATCTAGCCAACCTGCTGGGATGCCTGGGCATGGAAGATCCGCAGAGCCTGGGTGGACCTTTCGTGCACCGTCTGGTCAGCCGGCTTAGACGATCGAACATCTTTTCCGACGCGAGCTGGAAGGCCCTGCCGGACCTGATGCTGGCCATCCGCTTTGCCTGGCTCAGTGAATGGTTGCGCAAAAATGACCAGCCGATGATCCGCCTAGAGGAAGATTATATGGCGCTGTTAATGGAAAATCGGTCGGACTTGGATTACCGGCGGGATCGATCAGGATAAAAAAAGTCGATTAAACAAGGAGCTGTCACCATGATCAAAGTCAAAACTTTCACCAATGAACTGAAAGCCTTGCATACCATGAAGGCATTGGACGACCTGGATACGCGAGTCAATCGCTTCATTCTGGAAACCAGTGTGGAATCAGTCATATCTGTCTCAGACACCTGTACCACCGGTGAAGATGGGACGATCGGCATTATTCGGGTCTTGGCATACAAGTCTTCCTGACTGCGCCGGTCAGTATATCAATGAAAAGTTATCTGGGTGCAGACACAGCTAACCCGGTCGTGGTTGGATCGATCGGGTTTATTCCGGCAGCCTGACCACCATCACCGGGATGGTGCTTCTTCTCACGACCCGACGGGCCGTTCCGCCCATGAGGGCCTCCTTGAACATGCCGAAGCCCCGGGTGCCCATGATGATGAGGTCCGCGTCGTTTAGATCTGCCTGATGAAGAATCTCGTCGGCGGCGATGCCCTCCTTGACGATGATCTTGTCCACCTGAAAGGTGCAGGCATCCACTTCGTTGCTGATTTCATCACAGAAGTTGCTCAGCCGGCCCTTGATGGTGGAGATGAAGTCGGCCTGTTTTTCCTCCTGGAGCTTTTTCCATTTCTCTTCACCCACATATCCATGAATCTGCAGAAAGGTTTCCGCGGTGAGTTTTTCAATGACGTGGAGAATGGTGATGCGCGCACTGTACTGCTGACCTAAACTGGCAGCGTAATTGTAAGCGTAGCGTGCATTTTCAGACAGATCGGTGGCATAGAGAATATTTTTTATTTGAGGCAGCATAGTCACTCCCGAAAAACGTTGAATGCCGAAAACGATTCTATTTTATTGTCATGTCAAGAAGTTTCAAACAAGCGTGCCCGCGGGTTAACCCAGGGCCACATCCAGGATCATCATGGTGGTAAAGCCCAGCACGGTACCGATACTGGCGATGTCGCCGTTGTTGCCCCGCTGGGATTCGGGAATCACCTCTTCGATCACCACGAAAATCATGGCCCCGGCGGCAAAGGCCAGGGCATAGGGAAGCATCGGGTAGAAAAACATGACCGCCGCCGCCCCCAACACGCCGGCCACCGGTTCCACCATGCCGGATAACTGTCCATACCAAAGGGCCTTGCGCCGGGACATGCCTTCTCGTCTCAGCGGAAGCGACACCGCCATGCCTTCGGGAAAATTCTGAAGACCGATGCCGATGGCCAGGGCCACGGCGGCCCCCACGGTTGCCGATCCCACGCCGGATGCTACGGCTCCGAAAGCGACACCGACCGCCAGCCCCTCCGGGATGTTGTGCAGGGTGATGGCCGTCACCAGCAGCGTCGAACGCTGCCAGGAGGTCTTCGGACCCTCGGCTTCGCTGACGGGAAGGCCCAGATGCAGGTGAGGCAGTATCATGTCCACCAGGCGCATGAACAGGGCCCCGCCCAAAAAGCCTACAGCTGCCGGCAGCCAGGGAATCGAGCCGGCCTCCTCCGCCATCTCGATGGCCGGCGCCAGCAGGGACCAGTAACTGGCGGCAATCATCACACCGCCGGCAAACCCTAAGGAGGTGTCCATCAGCAGCGGGCTGACCCGCTTGGTGAACACGACGATAGCGGCACCCAGGGACGTCACGCCCCAGGTGAACAAGGTGGCCAGCAGGGCCTGGGTAATAGGGTTGAACTGAGAAATATAGTCAATCATCTCACCCTCCGAAACGCGGACGAACCGTCTGGCAATCACCCACCGGTGCATGACTAAGGCCACACGCATCCAATCCAAAGCAACGCGTTCTTGTCATCAATCTCCCAACTGGGCCATGTGATCGTCGTATAGGGTTTCGAACGTCTGTTTATGCTTGGCCTCTTCCTGGGCCAGCATTTTGAAAAGCCTGATGCAGTCCGCATCGTCAGTTTTGGTGGCCAGCGCGTTGTAAAGCCGCAGGGCCTTTTCCTCGCGCTTCATGGCCAGCCGGAGGATTTCGGCGAAGTCCATGCCCGGTTCGTACTTCATGTCCACGATGTAGTCACTGCGTTTGATATCCGGAATCCACACATAATCGTACTCCACCACGGACCGATTGCCCTTCTTGAACTCCTCTAAAAGAACCTGGTGCTTTCTCTCCTCTTCAACAAATTCGGCAAGGGTCTGTTTGGATGCCGGAAAGGTTTCCCTGTCGACCAGTTTCTGGTAAAAACTGACCGCCTGTATTTCCCTTTCAATGGCAAAATCGAGGATCTCTTCGAAGGAATTGAAATTCATACTACCCCCTTGATACGGAAAATGGAAATCGATGAAACGGAATTTAAGAAACGGCTTATATCTTTCGCTTGCGCGACAGCCGGTTCGCAATTAAACCTGTGGATACGCAGGAACATACTAAAAAAGCAACTAACATGCCATTGGTTTTTTTGATAGCGGACCCAATCGGCTCCACTGTACAAGGGTGATCAAATAAGTTGTAACAATTCAGTGCCACCGGAGCTCTATAGCCCAGAACAACCCATCGTCAAACCCGCTTCAGGAGGTGTAAAATGAACATTGACCGCATGATTCTCGCTGTTGCCGGATCCATGATCCTGATTTCCCTGCTTCTGTCTCAGGTTCACAGCATCTACTGGCTGTGGTTCACCGCTTTTGTCGGTGCCAACCTGCTGCAGTCCAGTTTTACCGGATTCTGTCCGCTGGCGAAGATTCTCAAACCTTTGGGTCTCAAACCGGGCAGCGCCTTCGATTGATATCGAGGAGGAGTTGAAATAGGCCGTCCACCCACTCAGGGAACCTTGATCCATGCACGAAGTCCTCTGTGACTGCAACGCTTTTATGCCCCTGTTAACGTCTACAATGGCGTTCGATTGCCGATGAATTATCGTATTTACGAACAGGAGCACTTCGCCTCAGGTTGATTCAAGTAAAAAGACCGGTGTGCTTGGAAAAAAACACCGGTCTCAGGTAAAAAAGGTGCCCTGAATGATAGAGCGGCTGTCGAAAACGACAGGTCTCAAATATGCGGCCTTAACTTTTGGTTCACAATACGCTTCGGCAAACTAAACGGAGTGACGCCTCTAAATTTTACTTTGCCTTGCCTGTGCTCAAGATGTTTAGCAGACCCTGCTATTGAACATCGAGCTTTCGTTTGAGCCAGGATTTGACCTCGCCTTCGAGAGCCCACACGCCTTTGTGCCTGCCCAAGGCGTGCAGGTAGCGTTTTTTCAAGTCACTGGGCATCCTAATTTCAGCCAGTTCCACCGCTTCGTCACTGTTCCGGCGGATAAAGTAGATCACCGGCTCCTCTTTCCACGTGTTGACCACAAAATAGTGAGACACATCATCTTTCGAGCGAATCACGTAATTTCCCCGGGTCCAGTTGTTACCCCATTCCAGGTAAAGGCGAACGGCCTCTTCGGGGGTCATTTCCCAGTCGATGGAATTAACCAGATCCGTGTTGCGTTTGATCTCCTCAAGGTTCATCATGTCGGCACTCCTGAACGTTAAATACTCCGGCACCCGGCCGGTCGGATTAACGGTTGTGATTCTTAATCTGTTGGACTAATATGAAGCCAGAAGCATGCCAATACCGCCCGCAGGCCAAACTGATCGCACACATCAAAAAAAAATTCATCATTTAAGGATGGTTACGGCTCAGCCACCGCTGTGCTGGGGCTGCATTCATCACGCACTTTCGTCAACGTTACCGGCCTCAGTGTTCGTAATTTGAAGAACGATACAATTGTGTACCAATAAATAATAATACATGAAACAGATTCTTCAAGATGCGGGCATTGGTTACTTTCTTGGCATTTAATCATAACCCTTCACCCACAAAAACTTGATTTTTGTGCAAAATGGCACATATTAATGGGCAAATTAGACAAAGCCTACTTGCACCGCTGGGTATCTCGTGGTGAGAAGAGACAATAGCCGGAAGGCGGTCATTGTGCGCCTCGAAAGCCAACGCCCGTTAGACGCATTGTGTTTATCGTTTATCCATGAAAGCTTGTGATTACCTTATACCAGGCGACAGCGCCCGGCCCAGCTGGAGGAAACTCGCCTTCGACTGGTTCGGGGTAATTGCCACCGCCGGCCTGCTGGTCTGGTTCGTCTATGCAGGCGGTTCGGAATTGGGATACAATTGGCAGTGGTATCGGGTACCGCGCTATCTGTATACCTTCTCGGAAGGCCATTTTCTGGCCGGTCCCCTGCTCAAGGGGTTGGTGGTGACGCTTAAGGTTTCTGCCGTCTCGTTGGTGCTCTCCAGTCTGCTCGGCCTGATCACGGCGGTCTGCCGATTGTCCGGGTCCTTTGCCGCCCGCGCCATTGCCCGGGCCTATCTGGAGTTGATCCGCAACACCCCGCTGCTGGTGCAGCTGTTTTTTATCTACTTCGTGTTTTCGCCCATGGTGGATCTCAGCCGCTTTGCATCGGCGGTTCTGGCATTGAGCCTGTTCGAAGGGGCCTATGCGTCGGAGATCATCCGCGCGGGCATCCTGGCGGTTCCCCAGGGCCAGTGGGAGGCGGCCAAAAGCATTGGACTGGGCCGGTATCGTATCTACCGGCACGTCGTTCTGCCCCAGGCCCTTCGCCACATGACCCCGCCACTGGTAAGCCAGGCCGTCTCTTTGATCAAAGACTCGGCCTTGGTGAGCACCATCGCCATCTACGATCTGACCATGAAGGGCCAGGAGATCATCGCTGAGACCTATCTGGTCTTTGAACTCTGGTTTACCATCGCGGCCATTTACCTGATATTGACCCTATCCTTGTCACTGGCCACCCAAGCCATGGAAAGGCGGCTGGCCCTGACAGATTGAGAAGGTTTATGGTGATGCTGAAAATCATTTTAATCAAGGAAAGGAGTCTATGTATGAAAATCGTGACAGGTAGGACCCGGTTGCTTTTACTGGTCGTCCTGGTTTTCACCCTGGCCGGCATACCTGGCGCAAAGGCCGCCGACAGTCAGGACAGTGTCGTAGAGCAGGTGATCCAGCGCGGGGTGCTGCGGGTGGGCATGTCCACCTTTGTACCCTGGGCCATGAAAGATAAAACCGGCAAGCTCATCGGCTTTGAAATCGACGTGGCCACCCGTCTGGCCGAGGACATGGGTGTCAAGGTCGAATTCGTTCCCACCAAGTGGTCCGGTATCATCCCGGCGCTGCTTACCGGCAAGTTCGATGTCATTATCGGCGGAATGGGCATTCTGCCAAGCCGGAACCTGAAGGTCAACTTCACCGACCCCTATGATTTTACGGGCATGTCCATGGTAGCCAGCCAGAATATGGCCGCCGGCATGACGGGCATCGAGGCATTCAACAAACCCGGCGTCATCATCGCGGTCCGCCTGGGCTCCACCGCAGTCACAGCCACCAAAAAATACCTGCCCAATGCGGAAATCCGCATGTTCGACGACGAGGCCCAGGCTTACCAGGAAGTGATCAACGGACGCGTGCATGCCGTGGTCGGGTCGGCCCCCACACCCGCCTTTCAAGCCATCAAGTACCCGGATAAGCTCTTTCCGCCCATCGAGGGCACATTTACGCGCGAACCCATTGGCTTTGCCGTGCGCAAGGGGGATGTGGACACCTTGAACTTCTTCAACAACTGGATCGGTTATGTGGCTGCCGAAGGCTGGCTAAAGGAACGAAAGACCTACTGGTTTGAAACCAAAGACTGGGAATCGCAGATCCAGTGATCGGAAAAAAGACCCGAATCACCGCCACGGACCTGATCCTGCTGGCCGGGGTGGGCGTGGCGGTGGTCTGGCTGCTCTACCAGGCCACCGTACAGGCCCAGTACAGATGGAACTGGCAGGCCATGCCTCAGTACCTGCTGCGCCTGGATGCACAGAGCGGCCGCTGGGTACCCGGCCTGATCCTTCAGGGCGTGCTGGTTACCTTGCGATTGAGTTTCTGGGCCACACTAATGGCCCTTTTCATCGGCACGATCATGGGGCTGTTCAGGACCAGCTGCAGCCGCTACCGCCGCATGATCGGAACCGGTTATGTGGAGTTGATCCGCAACATCCCGGTACTGGTGTGGATCTTTATTTTCTACTATTTCATCGGGGACCGCCTCCTGCCTGCCATCGGCATCGGCCGGGGGACATTCATGGACGATGGCCCGCTCTCCGGCATCATGCGTCTATTCGTGGCCCAGCCCTCCCGGGCGCCGATTTTCATCTCCGGAGCCGTGGCCCTGGCGGTTTACGAAGGAGCCTACATCACCGAGATCTTCAGGGCCGGCATCCAATCCATCGACAAGGGCCAATGGGAGGCCTCGTCCGGCCTCGGCTTCACCCGTACCCAGCAGCTACGGTATGTCATCTTACCCCAGGCCCTTCGCCGAATTATGCCACCCCTGGCCGGCCAGTTCATCTCCACCATCAAGGATTCGGCCATCGTCTCGGTGATCTCCATCCAGGAACTGACCTTCCAGGGCATGGAACTCATGGCCGCCACCTTTCTCACCTTCGAGGTATGGATCACGATCCTGGCCATCTACTTCGTGATCTGCCTGGTCTGCTCCCTGCTGGTGGAGCAGTTTGAACTGCACCTGAAAAAAACAGCCCGACCCGCCTGACAGCCTGCAAGCACCTTGCTCAATTGTACGATCCGGCGTGAAACAAAGGTGGACACCATCGACTGGACATCCCTGTAGGTTGGGTAAACGACCAACCAATCGATTATATAACGAGAAAAGGCATTAGTGACGTGACCAGCCTTCGGGATTACCGAGTCGGTCCCCGTCTTTACATCAAACCGGATTTAATTTAACCTGAGAGACAGCAACCCGAATCCGGGCATCCATTTAGTGTCGACAGTTTAGCGGTGGCAGGAGAATGCGCCCATGGAGAGTAAAATTGAGCAGGAAATGAACCCACGCGAACGATGAGGAGTGTTTATGTTTACCGCCCAGGATATTCTGGACATTGCCATACGGCTGGAAAAAAACGGCGAGAGAACCTACCGGGATGCCCGGCTGCATATATCGGATGATGCGTTAAAGACCCTTCTGGCATGGATCGCCCAGGAAGAGCACGATCACGCCCGCTGGTTTACCGAGTTGAAAAACCGATTGACCCAGGGTGAGGATCACCATCTGATGGCGGAACTGAGCCGGGCCCTGGTGGAGGATGTGGTCCAGGGGCAGGCATTTTCCCTGCAGGATGTCGATTTCGAAACCATCGACAGCCCCGACAACATGCTCCGCACCTTTATCGGGTTCGAAGAAGATACCATCGCATTTTACGAAGTTCTGAATACCTTTATCGACGACACGGCCATCGCCGCGCAACTGGAACAGATCATTCTCGAAGAGAAAAAACACATGGCAACGTTCCAGGAGATGTTGGCGGAGAATTGAACCACCCACGCATGCCGGCAGCCCTTTTCCATCCTCGGGAAAGGCCCACCAACCGGCATCTTTTTTCCCGAGGGGTCATATCTGTTTCGACATCCGCCAAATGGCGCCACTGCCTTGACTTTGTACGGCCTTCCCTTTATGGTACGACGGTTCAAAAATACAGGCCCGCGGGCCTGCCGATAAGGAATACCGATATCAATGGACAAACCGTCAGATCGCACGCCCCAATTGCTGTTGCTGGTGGCCGGCGTCAAAGGGGCCATCGGCACCACGCTGGCGGCTGCCGTTGCCGCCATGCAGGAAAACCCCTCGCTGATTCTATCCGGACTCACCACCGCCGAGAAGTTTGTTATTCTGGGCGGCCCTCCCTCCGTCGCCATGGCCGGTTGGGATTTGTCCGCGGATGACATCACCGGCGCCATCACCCGTCACGGTGTGCTGCCCGAGGGCATGTGGCGACCCTATGAATCCCGTCTGGCGCAGATATCCGTTTTTGATTCCCCCGAGACGGTGCTCTCCATTGCAGGCCAGGTCAAGCAGTTGCAGGCGGATATCCAGCAATGCCGCGAGCGTTTTCCGGATGCCCGTCCCATATTGGTCAATCTGCTTCCGGCAACCTGCGACATTTCCGATCCGGCGCGTTTCACGTCTGTCGACCAACTCCTCAGCCAACCCGGTGCGGGCATCCTGCCCGATCTGGCCTACGTAATCGCGGCCGTCGACGCCGGCATCCCGGTGGTCAACTTCACCCCCAACACGGTGGAACTACCCCCCATCTGCAGCCTTGCCGAGGCCAACGGCGTTCCCCTCGCCGGACGCGACGGCAAGACCGGCCAGACCTATTTCAAGGTGGTCCTGGCCTCTGCCCTGAAGGCCCGGGGGCTATATGTGGACGGTTGGTACAGCCTTAACATTCTGGGCAACGCCGATGGGCTGAACCTGATGGACCCGGACCATGCCTGCGGCAAGCTGAACAACAAGACCACTCTGTTGGACGATCTCCTCGGATATTCGGTGGGAGAACGATACGGCCGCTCGGCCCACAAGGTGCACATCGACTACTACCCGCCTCGGGGCGACGCCAAAGAGGCCTGGGACGTCATCGACGTCAGGGGAATTTTCGGCATGCCCATGAGCCTTCGCCTCAACCTGCAGGGCCGGGACTCCATCCTGGCCGCCCCCATGACCCTGGACCTGGCCCGCTGGGCCGCCGCCCTTCAGGTCGCCGGATTCGCCGGCCCCGTTCCCGAGTTGGGTTTTTATTTCAAAAAACCCGTGGGGGACATCGCGCCACTGACCTTCGAAGACCAGCTCGCCGCCCTGGAAAGCCTGGAATCCCGGATCGAATCCCGCATCGCCGAAAAATCTCACGGAGACGGATAAGGACGTCACCGCGTTAGAAAGAGAGGATCAAACCCATGGTTTTCGGATACAGCACCAACGCCTTCGTGAAATATTCCCTGCTGGATTCCTTTGACATGATTGCCCGGCTGGGCTTTGCCGGTGTGGAGATCATGTGCGACCAGCCCCACCTTTACCCGCCCGAATATGACCACGCCGAGTTGAAAAAAGTAAAGGCCTCGCTGGAGAAAAACGGACTGAAGCCCACCAACCTGAACAGCTTCACGCTTTTTGCGGTGGGCGACACCTACCTGCCGTCCTGGATCGAGCCGGAGGCCGAACGCCGACAGATCCGTGTGGACCACACCCTGGCCTGCCTGGAGATTGCCGCATTCATCGGATGCCGCAATATCTCGGTGCCGCCGGGAGGACCGCTGCCGGAAAACATGACCCGCAAGGAGGCCCTGCGCCTGTTCCATCAGGGAATGGACCTGGTCATCCCCAAAGCACAGGAACTGGGGGTGCAGCTGCTCATCGAACCCGAGCCGAACCTGCTCATGGAGCGAACCTCGGAGATTAAACCCTTCGTTTCCGAGATCCAGGCGCCGGCGGTGGGCATCAACTTCGATATCGGCCACTTCTACTGCGCCGGCGAAGACCCGGCCACCGCCTTCGAAGAGCTTTACCCCTGGGTCGGCCACATTCACATCGAAGACATCGCCCCCACCCGCGAACACAATCATCTCATCGCCGGCCTGGGCGCCATCGACTTTCCATCGGTTTTTACTGCCATGAAGCGGTCAGGTTACCCGTATGACATGAGTCTGGAGCTCTACCCCTATACGGATCGCCCCGAAGCGGCCGGCAAGGATAGCCTAGCCCACCTGCTGCCGTTGCTGCGGGAGGCGGGACTGCATGATTGAGGGTTGAACCGGAGACCAACCCCTTAACTTTTTGAAATACATCCGGTTGTTGGAATCCGGCCTTATAATACCGTCTCAAAGGCCTTGACGATAAGGGTCGCCGCCATGCCGATCATGATCAGCCCGGCCAGAATATCCGCCTGCTGCCTGAATCGATTCAAAAAAACGGCCGCCCCGATCCCCACGGCCAGCAGCCCCGGCAGGGTGCCCAAACCGAAGATCAGGGCCATCTGGGCGCCGGAAAGCATCTGGGCGCCGGAAAGCGCTTTGGCAAAGGCGGCATAGGAGAGCCCGCAGGGCAACCCCCCCATGAACAATCCCATGAGCAAAAGATCCAGATTGCTTCGCTGGGCGGCATTCCGAGACATGAGGCGCCGCCAACCGGGCATCCGATTCGGAACGGCTATGGCCAGCCACCGGGGTTCGGCGACAAATCCCAGGCGGGAAAGGCCGAAAAACAGCAGAAACAGGCCGGCCAGAACGCTGATACCCATCTGCACGCGGGTTATCCAGACCATCGGGTTCCCACCGACGGCCGCGGCCAGGCCAATCAATCCGCCGCCGGCAGCGCCCATCAATGCACCGATGACACTGTAGGTGATCAATCGGCCGGCATGGTAGGCCAGGTGAGCCGACAATCGCCCGGTCTGACCGGGCAGGACCACCACAAGGGGCCCGCACATGCCGATGCAATGGCCGGTGCCCAATAGGCCCAACATGAAAAGGGCAATCGTATCGATTGGCGTTGTCATCCTCTCCCCCGTTCTTCAATTCGCTATTCCATATCTACGTGTTTTTCCAGAAATGGTAGGTTGAGGTCCAGATCAAGGCCGCAGGGTTTTGGAAAACGCAGGCGTAGCATCGCTACGTCGAGGATTTCCAAAACACGAGAACGCAGATATGGGCCTCAAGATGCTGTTTCTGGATGACACGATCTTGCAGTTTCGCACAAAAGCAGTTATATTTATACGCTCTTTTTTTCATTCCCAATCGGTTGCAAACAGCGGTTTCATTCAAATTAACGTCTTGATAAACTTTTTAACCCAAAAAGGAGGCATTGGTTTGAAATTCTCATCCCACGCAAAACGATGGTTGACGTCAATCCTCGTGACGGCTGCGCTGATTCTGGTTTCAACGACCGCTCAATCAGCCGATGGCGGACCGATACCGGCACTGAAATCATTTTCGGCCGACGGGCAGATGGCCCTCAGCGAATCCGACCGCTGTCCGGTCTGCGCCATGTTTCCCGCCCGGCGCCCCCAGGCGGCCGCCGCCATGACCCTGAAAAGCGGCGAAACCTTTTACTTTTGCGGAAACGGCTGCCTGCTCAGGACCTGGCTTCGGCCGACGGTCTACCTGGGCAAACCGCAGATGGAGATCGAACGCCTGGTGGTCCGGGACTACTTTACCGGCCAGCCCATCGACGGGCGCACGGCCACGTGGGTGGCCGGGTCGGATGTGGTGGGCCCCATGGGGCCGGCCATCATCGCCCTGGGCGATGCCGCCCAACTGGCCACCTTCAAAAACCGCCATGGCGGCAAAACCGTATTCACCTTCGATCAGGTCGATGACGCGCTGTGGAAAACAATCAGCCGCCGCGAGCTGCCGGCGGAAAAAACGGATTGAACCGGCGGAAATCGTTCACCCGTTCAGCGTTCACCGTTAATGGTAACTTTGGCTGAGATTTTCGGTAAACCCTGAACCCTGAACCTCTGAACCCTGAACCTCTGGACCCTGAACCTTACCATGCAAATCACGCCTGAAGAAAAAAACCATCCTCAGCCGGCACCGTGCCGCGGCGCCCGGCGCCTGTTGATGGTCGCCGTTAGTGCCAGCATGCTGCTCGTGCTCGCCACCGCCGCCGATCTGTTGCTGCGGGTTGCCCCCCAGGATGACGGCGGCGCCAGCGCATGGATGAAAGCGATGACCCTGTCCGCACCGGCACTGTGGACCGCCGGCAGTCCCCAGCGCCACCCCGAGACGGTGCATCCGGGAGTGGATTTACGGTTTTCCGCCGGCCTGGTGACCGCCCCATGATCCCGGAAACGCGATTTCCGCCCATGGCCATCTGGGCCGCACGGGAGGTCCAGCGGCATGCCGGCCGATCCATGCTCCTGTTCGCCTGCCTGGCCAGCCTGGTTTTCCTGATCGCCACGGCCCTGCTGTTCAGCCAGGCGCTGGACGCGACCTGGGCGCGCCTCCTGGACCGGGCCCCGGACCTGGTGATCCGGCGCATCGACGGCGGCGGGTGGGCGCCCATCCCAGCCGAAGACGCGGTGGCCTTTGCGACACGCATTCCCGGCGTGCTCGACCCGACCCCCCGTCTGTGGGGTGTGGTACCGGGCCCCGAGGGCCCCGTTACGGTGGTGGCCTCCGTCGCCGTGGTCCCCGAAAACGTATTGAACGGAATAAAGCCCCCTATGACCGGCCAGGCCGTGGTGGGCCAGGGCGTAGCCCGCGCTTTGTCGGACAGCCGATTGAACCTGGGCAGCCGCCAATCGTTGACCGTCAACGTTGTAGATATCTTCCCGGCCGACACGGGTCTGGCCACCCATGACCTGGTCTGGATCACCCCGGAGGATGCGCGCCACCTGCTGGGCCTGGCGCCGGGCCAGGCCAGCGACCTGGCCGTTTATCTGTTCCGGAGCGAAGAGGAGCAGGCCATCCAGGCTGATCTCACCGCCGCCTTTCCCTGGCCCGTGCACATCACCGACCGCACTGCCAGCGCCCTGCGCCATCACACCCGGGCCGTTCGATCGGGCGGCATCGCGGTGGTCGCCGGCATCCCGGCCCTGCTGGCCCTGCTGTTGATCATCACGGCAACGATCGTGGACAATACCGGCCAACGGGCCCATTGGGGCCTGCTCAAATCCTTAGGCTGGACCACCGCGGACATTGTGCGGCTTCAAGTCAACCGGGCGATGATCGTGGGAGTTCCGGCGGTGATGCTGGGTCTGGCCTCGGCCTACGCAGCCGTCTTCTATCCGCCCGCTGCCGGTGTCACCGCTTTTTGGATCACGGGAGGCCAGCACCTGGCGGCATTGACCCTGGGGAGCAGCGGCGCCGCTGTTATCATGCTGGAGATCGCCGCGCTGGTGGGCTTGCCCTTTCTGGCCGCCGTTTTTCTCACCAGCGTTCGGACGGCAGCCCGCTCCCCCTGGACCATGCTGCAGGCGGATCCATGGAACTGAATGCGGGGCTGGCCTGCCGCCGGCTGAATTTCAGGTGGCCCGGAAGACGCACCGATGAAGCGCTCGTGCTGAAATCGGTAGAGGCGGTTTTCTCTCCGGGCACGGTCAGCCTGGTGACCGGAGATACCGGCAGCGGCAAGAGCACCCTGCTGCATCTGCTGGCCGGCCTGCTGCGCCCCACGGCAGGCGAGGTGTGGGCCGACGGCCTGCCGGTCTCCCGTTGGCCGTCCCGCCACCGCGATCCCTGGCGGCAGCAGACCGGCATCGTGTTTCAGCACCTCGCAGTGATACCGGACCTCACCGTTGCGGAGAACCTCCTTTTGCGCATGATCCCCAGGCAGATCGCCTGGTCCCGCATGCAGGAGGAAATTCTCCGGCAGCTGGCTGACGCCGACCTGTCGGCGCTGGCCGACACCCCCACAAGCGCCCTGTCCGGCGGGCAGCGCCAGCGCCTGGCCATCGCCCGGGCACTGGTGGCCCGCCCCCGGTTCATCCTGGCCGATGAGCCGACAGCCTTCCAGGATGACCACCATGCAGCCCAGATAGGCACGCAGCTTTGCCACGCCGCCCGCGAAGGGGCGGTGGTCGTCATCTGCTCCCACGACCCACGGCTGCGGGCATCCGATGAGATCGACCGGCGGTATCATCTGGCCTCGGCGACATTGACCGAGAGCTCCGCAAATCGGGAATCCCCATGATCTGGCACCCCCTCGTCTGGGCATTTTGGGTGGCGGCGGCAACCGGCGGATTGCTCTATGCAACGGCTGCCGTTCAGGCTGTGGATGTGATGCTCGACTGGACCCCGGCGAGCGCGGACATGGATCAGCTGAGGCGGGAACACCGTGCGGAAACGGCCGTGCTTCTGGGTCGGTGGTCCCTGGGCTGCCTGGCAGCTGCTGGTTTGCTGGGTCTCGTGGGCATTGCCGCGGTCTGGCACCGGATGGTTCCCGGTGCCATGTGCGGAACCGGCGTCCTGCAAGCCATGGGAACGGACGGCAGCCGGGGCATGATTTTCTGGGGCCTCACCCTGCTGATCCTATATGGCTGGCGAGTGCTGGACGGCCTGGACAGTCACCACCCCCAGGGGGTATTGACCCAGGCCGGAGCACGGGTAATGCTCAGCGCCTCCCCCTTTTTCGTCCTGGCCGTCTGCTTCTCCTGGCAGGCCCTGATGCGGGTTGAGAACGTCCCACCGGTCAGTTGCTGCGCGGCGGTATACGATCAGGTACTGACCGGCGCGTCCGAATCAACGGTCATCAAAACGCTCGTGCCGGTCTGTCTCGGGTTCAGCCTGGTGGGCAGTGCGGCACTGCTGGCCCTGGCGGTGTCAGCAATTCGATCCCCGGTTCGCACGTCAGGCGCTATAATGGCCATCATCGCGACCCTTTGGAGTATCGCAGCAATGGTTGCCGTAAAGCAGGTGTGGTCAGCCTATTACTACCAGGTCCTCTCCCACCCCTGCCCCTGGTGTCTGTTTCTGCCGGATTACCATGGTGCCGGGTTCATCATCTTCGGGTGCATGGCCATCGTCGTCATGGAAAGCATCGCCCTATGGCTGGCCGCGCACACCCGCTGCAGATACCCGGTCCTGAACAATCCGGCCGTCAGACGCATCCGACGGTCCGCCTGGCGTATCGTGACAACCGTGATGGTTTTCACGCTTCTGACTGCTGGACCGGCCATCGCCTGGCGCCTGCGCACCGGCACCTGGCTCAATGGTTCTCCCTGATCCACGCTGGCCAAAATTGAGAAACGACAATGAGGATAATTAACCTCGACGATGGTAGTCCCCTTTTAAACCGATAATCCCCAACGCCTTAATCCGTCAATACCTCACAAGTGGTCATTCCCCTGCATACCGATCTTCTACCGATAGCCTCTGCCTCTCACTTTACGCGATTGACACCCTATCAGCCTTTTGCTATCGTGGCGATAGTTTCGCTCCAAATCATTTTTACCCCGACGTTCACCAGCAGCATAACCGCAGCACTTGCGGCGGATTGTAACTTTCACTGACAATATGCCATCCATCGGCAGCAGGATGGGTGCAGGACTCAATCCACCCATGTCATCGGCATGGGAAACCTGGCACGAACGGGCATCACGCATGAATCGCAGAACATTTCTCAAGATTGCATCCATGGGCAGCGTCGCCGTTGCCGCCGGCTGTTCAGCCAAATCCGAAGACAATCTATTCACCATGGTCCGGGCCACGGAAGACATGGTCACCGGCAAAGAAGCCTGGTATGCATCCACCTGCCGGGAATGCCCGGCCGGCTGCGGCGTGCTGGCCAAAAACCGTGAGGGCCGGGCGATCAAGCTGGAAGGAAACCACCTGCACCCGGTCAACCGAGGAACCCTCTGCATCCGGGGCCAGGCGGCCCTGCAGGGGCTCTATAATCCCGACCGGCTGTGGATGCCTCGGCTGAAGACGGAGGATGGGTGGCAGGAGATCACCTTCGATAAAGCCGAGGCCTTGATCCGGCAAAAAGCCAGGACGGCAGCCAATCGCGGAACCGGCCGTATCTCCATGGTCACCGAGGTCGTCGGCCAGACCCAACTGGACCTGTTCGCCACGGTGTTACAAACATTCAACAGCGCACCACCCCTTGTCTTCGAACCCCTTGCCCATGAAGCGCTCAAATTTGCCCACCAGCAGATTTTTGGCAGTCCCGCCCTGCCTGTGCTGCACATGGACCAGGCGGATGTGCTGGTCGGGTTTGGCGCCGACTTTCTGGAAACCTGGCTTTCTCCGGTGGAATACGCCCGCAAGTTCAAAGCCATGCACATGTTGAGCAACGGCAACAAGGGCCTGTTTGTCCAGGTCAGTCCGTTCCAGTCCCTGACCGGCGCCAATGCCGACCGCTGGATCGGTTGCCGGCCGGGCACCGAGGCCGCAGTGATCATGGGGCTGATCCGCACGGTGATCGGCGACGAGAACGGTCGGAATGTGAACCGCAACCTGCGCGATGCCCTGGCCGTCGCAACCGAGACCTTCAATCCCGAAGCGGTGGCCCGCATCTCGGGCGTCAGCGCTGAAGACCAGGCCGCTGTCGGCCGGAGATTGCTGGCGGCAAAACGGCCCCTGGTTCTGGGCACGGGCGCCGGCAGTGCCAGTAGCCATGCAGTTGCCGCAGAACTGGCCGCCCTTTTTCTCAACCTGGCCCTGGACCCTGAACTATCCCTCTTCGACTACAACAACCGTCACCGGGTGGAGATCGCCGATCGTCGGTCCACCGTCCTGGACGCGTTCGATGCCATGGATAAAAAATCCGTGGATCTGGTCCTGCTCAACAACGTCAATCCGGTCTTCTCCATCCCCGGCGGCAACCGCATCGCTAAAACCCTCGGCCACAAAAAGCGCTTCGTGGTGGCCTTTTCCAATTTCATGGACGAGACAGCCGCCACCGCCGATCTGATCGTGCCGGTACAGGTGGCCCTGGAAACCTGGGACGCCTATGAAAGCAACAGCACCACCTTGTCCACCCAGCAGCCCACCATGGGAAAGATCACCCAGGCCCCGGCATTGGGGGACCTGCTGCTCAATCTGCTCCCGCCCGACCAGCGGCCGGCGGCCGACTACCAGTCCCTGGTGACCCGAACCGTGCTGGCCGGCCAGGAGCGTCAAACCGCCACCACCTGGCTGAAGACGATCCAGAAAGGCGGACGGTTCGCCGACGACCGCGCCACGAGCGGTGGCCCCAAGGCCAACCTGAGAGCCGCGGCAAACTTGAAAACCTACCTGGCGACCCTGCCGGAGCCATCGGATGAATATGTGCTCATGGCGCCGCCCTCCATCCGCTTTTTCGACGGCCGGGGTGCCAACCGTCCCTGGTTGATCGAAACCCCGGATCCCCTGACCCAGATCCCCTGGCAAACCACGGCCCTGATCAATCCGGACAGCATGACCGCCGACGGCATGCAGGATGGCGATATCGTTACCATGACCACCCAGAGCGGGAACATTCAAGCTCCGGTTAAAGCCTATGCGGGCGTTTTCCCTGGAACCGTCGTGGTGTCTGCCGGGCAGGGCCACAGCGTGTTCGGCCGCTGGGGCAGCGGCCAGGGCGTCAATCCCCTGGCCATACTGGATCCATCGGTCAACGCCGACGCCGGAGTACCGTCGTTTGCCACACCGCTGGCGAGCCTGGAGAAAAGCGGCCGACGCGTGGCGCTAGCCACGACCTCGGGCCACCGCGTGGCCCTGGGCCGTAAAATAGCACCCACGGTAGCCATTGACCAGATCGGCCACCGGGACAGCCACGACAAACCGGGACTGACCATGGACAGCTTCCCGCTGACGCCGCCGTTGCCCCAAGGCTACGATCCCAAACGGGATCTCTACCCCCCCCACGACCATGACGGCTACCGCTGGGCCATGATCGTAGACATGGACCGCTGCATCGGTTGCAGCGCCTGCGTGGGGGCCTGCTACGCGGAAAACAACATCGGTATGGTCGGTGAGAAGCGAATCCTGGAAGGCCGGGAGATGGCCTGGCTGCAGATCCAGCGCTACCATGACCCGGCCAACATGGCCCGGATCACCTTTTTGCCCATGATGTGCCAGCACTGCGACAATGCCCCCTGCGAGGCGGTCTGCCCGGTCTATGCACCCCACCACTCCAAGGAGGGGCTCAACAACCAGATCTACAACCGCTGCATCGGCACCCGTTTCTGTGGCCAGAACTGTCCCTACAAGGTGCGACGCTTCAACTGGTTCGACTGGGAGCGACCCGAGCCTCTTCCGATGCAGCTCAACCCCAACGTCACCGTTCGCAGCAAGGGCGTGATGGAGAAGTGCTCATTTTGCATCCAACGGATCAAGGATGCCCACAACGTGGCCAAAAACGAAAACCGCGCCATCCGCGACGGCGAGGTGGTGCCGGCCTGCGCCCAGACCTGTCCCACCGGCGCCCTGACCTTCGGCAGCCTCATGGACAAGACCAGCCGGGTGAGCCAACTGATCAAGGATCCGCGGGCCTACCAGGTGCTGGGCTACCTGAACACCAAACCGGCGGTGATTTACCTTAAGAAAGTGACACAAACAGTTTAATCTCAATCCTGAAATGCATGTTTTTTTTGTCAAAAGAGGAAAGACAAATCATAATGACCAAAACGCCAAAGCGTTGGTTAGTGTGCTGGTTGAGATTTGGATATTCGAATTTGGAATTTATTTGAGATTTGGTGCTTGTGATTTGTAGATTCATAGTCATCTGGATAGGACAAAGGTATCGATGGAACAAACACTCACCTACCGAACCATAGACGACACGGTCCTGGATACCCTGACACCGCCCCAACGCAGCTACTGGGTGCTGGTTGCTCTGCTCTTTGCCGGGATCCTTCTGGGTGCGGGATGCTGGACCTACCAGATCCTGGTGGGCATCGGTGTCGGCGGCCAGAACAACCCCGTGTTTTGGGGAACCTACCTGATCAACTTTGTCTTCTGGGTGGGAATCGCCCATTCGGGCACGCTGATTTCGGCCATCCTGCACCTGTTCCGGGCCGGGTGGCGCAACCCCATCGCCCGGGCGGCCGAGACCATGACCGTCTTTGCCGTGTGTACCGCCGGCTTGTTTCCCTTCATCCACCTGGGACGGGTCTGGATGGTCTACTACATGCTGCCGGTTCCCAATCAACGCACCCTGTGGCCCAACTTCCAGTCGCCGCTGATGTTCGACGTGGTGGCCATTTCCACCTACCTGACGGTCAGCAGCCTGTTCTGGTACACCGGCATGCTGCCGGACCTGGCCACCATCCGCGACCGGAGCCACGGGCTGCGGCACAAGATCTTCAAGGTGATCTCCCTGGGCTGGACCGGTGAGTGGGAAATCTGGCGCCACTACACCCGCGGCTACCTTTTTTTCGCCGCCTTGGCCACCCCCCTGGTCATCTCGGTGCACAGCGTGGTCTCCTGGGATTTCGCCCTGAGTGTCATCCCCGGATGGCACACCACCATCTTTGCCCCCTATTTCGTGGCCGGAGCCATCCATTCGGGCCTGGCCATGGTGCTTACGCTGATGATCCCCCTGCGCATCATCTTCAAGTACGAGGCCATCATCACCACGCGCGTGCTGGAAAGCGTTGCCAAGACCATCGTCTTCACCGGCCTCATCGTGGGTTTTGCCTACGCCACCGAGATCTTTATCGCCTGGTACAGCCACAACCCCATTGAAGTGGAATCCTTCCGCTGGCGGGCCTTCGGCGACTACGCCCTGGAATACTGGATCATGGTGGTCTGCAACACCATCATCCCGTTGCTGCTTCTCTTTAAAAAAATACGCACGAATATCCGTTTCCTCTTTGTCATCTCCCTGATCGTCAACGTGGGCATGTGGTATGAGCGCTTCGTGATCATCATCGGTTCAGTGGCCCACGATTTTCTGCCCCACGCCTGGGGGCTCTATGCGCCGAGCCTGGTCGAATTCGGCATCATGATCGGTGCCTTTTGCCTCTTCTTTTTCCTCTTCGTCCTGTTTGTCAAGCACATGCCGTCGGTCTCCATGACAGAGATGAAAGAAACCCTGCAGGAAGGAGAATCCCATGCCGGCTGATACGGTTTCCATCATGGGCATTTTTTCCAGCGAACAACGTGCCGCTTTGGCCATCGACGAGCTGCGCGAGACGCCCTGGACCATCGAGCAGGTTTACAGCCCCATTCCCAGCCACGTCATCGAACACGCCCTGGAACCCCCCAAGAGCCGGGTGGGCTGGTTTACCCTGGCCGGCGGTATCATCGGGTTCTTCACCGGATTCTTCCTGGCCGCCTTCACCTCCCTGCGCTGGTCATTGATCGTCGGCGGCAAACCGGTGGTGGCGCTGGTTCCCTTTTTCATCGTGGGATTCGAATTCACCATTTTGTTCGCTGTCTTGGGTAACGTGCTCGGGCTGATCTCCCAGGCGCGCCTACCGCGTTTTGAAACCCCGGCGCACTACGATGAGCGCTTTTCCGGGGATCGATTCGGAGTTCTGGCCTGTTGCAGTGAAGACGAGCAGGACGAACTGACCCGTTTCTTCGAGACAAACGGTGCCGAAATTAAAACAAATGATGTTTAAAGGCGTTAAGAGATGATGGAAAGGTGAGCATGTCTACGCACCCATCAAAAAACCAGGAAAATCCACTGCCGTTGATGAAGATCTTTTACGGCCTGACCGCCGCCGGGTTTCTGATTTTCATCACGGTGGCCCTTGTCGGCAACCCAGCCCGGGCCTGGCAGGCCTACCTGCTGAACTTTCTGTTTTTCTCGGCCATCGCCCAGGGTGCCGTGCTCTTCTCGGCCCTCATGCACACGGTAAAAGCCCGCTGGAGCGGACCACTAACGGACGTGGCCGAATCCTTTACCGCCTTCTTCCCGGTTTCCCTGGTCCTGTTCGTCATCCTGTTTCTGGGCCAGCAGCACATCTTTCCCTGGCTCCACGAAGACCTGCACGGCAAGGAGGTCTGGCTCAACGTGCCTTTCATGTTCGGCCGGGATCTTTTCGGGCTGTGCCTGCTGTATGGCCTCGGCCTGGCCTTTTTGTACCATCGGCTCTATTTTACCCTGAAAGACCGGGGCGCCTCGGGTCCCTTCGGCCGTTGGCTGCTGGCGCGCTGGGATCAACATCCACCGGATGAGAAGCGCCTGGCCAGCCGCATGACCGTTTTCGGCATCCTCTACCTGCTGGCCTTTGCCCTGGTCCTCTCCCTGGTCGGCTACGATCTGGTGATGGCCACCGACCCGCACTGGTATTCGACCCTTTTCGGCGCCTACACCTTTGTTAAAGCCGTCTTTATCGGCTTCGGGGCCCTGATCGTGCTGAGTTCAATTTTACACCTGAGCAGTAGAAACGGCTACCATGTCGAGGAGAACCAGTTTCACGATATCGGCAAACTCTTTTTCGCGTTCTGCCTGGTGTGGGCCGATTTCTTCTATGCCCAGTTCGTGGTGATCTGGTACGGCAACATCCCCGAAGAGACCGCCTATGTGATCGAGCGCACCATGGCCGCCCCCTGGAACGTGCTGGCCTGGACCGTTTTCTTCGGCTGTTTCATAGCCCCATTTCTGATCCTGCTCAACCGGCGGATCAAAACCATGCCCAGGGCCATGACGGTGATCTGTCTGGCGGTCATGACCGGTATCTGGCTGGAGCACTACCTGCTCTTGGGCCCCTCCTTCCATCACCATGCCCAACACATTCCCCTGGGCTGGGTGGAAGCCGCCGTGGCCGTCGGTTTTTTCGGTCTGCTGGCCGCTGCCGTCACCGTTTATTTTAAACAGTTTCCAGAATTGCTGGTGTCACGACAGGAGCAATTGATCGACTGAATATAGAAAGGTTGAGATCATGATTGTGGGATTGTCGAAATGATGGTTAAACCCGATAACAGGCGGTCTATGCGGGCCCTTATGCCTTATACCTTCAGTCTAAACTCCTATATATCCGAGCCCTCATTATGGAAATCCTGATAACTTCCTTTGCTCTGCTAACCCTTGTGGTGATCGCCATCCTCATCGGCACCCGTGGCCGTCCCATGCGCTTTTTTACGGCCTTCGGCGATACCCTATGGCGCATGTGGACCAACCGAGGGCCGCTGGTCTTGACCGGCCTTTCTGTATTCTTAGTGCTTGGATTGCTCTTTTTGTTCTATGCTACACCGGGGAGTCGGATCTATCCGGAGCAGCCCATCCCGTTCAGCCATCAATTGCACGCGGGAGTGAAGGCCATCGATTGCTACTATTGCCACTCCTATGTGGGTCGCTCGATAAACCCGGGCCTGCCACCGGTGGAAAAATGCCTGCACTGCCACAATTACATCATCGCCAACCACCCGCAGATCCTTAAAGAGCATAACTACTACAACACCAACACACCCACGCCATGGGTAAAAGTGTACAAAGTGGCTGAACATGTGCTGTTCAATCACCAGCGGCATATCAGAAAAGAGATCGCCTGCGAGGCATGCCACGGAGAGGTCCGCCAGATGGACCGCCTGCAAGGCAAGCGCTTCTATATGGGCTTTTGTATCCAATGCCACCGCGAAAAAAAGGTCAACCTGGATTGCTGGCTGTCCTGCCACAGTTAAAGCACCATGTATGAATGAGGAATCCAATGGCATCCACCGTCACCATCACTGAGCAACTCGGCAGCCAGGCGGCTGCAAAAGCGTTTACCTTGACTTCTGCGGTGTGGTTTGCCTTTGCCACCAGCTTTGGCATGATCGCAGCCGGCTATCTGATTGCACCCGACTTCTTGGCCAATATCGAATTTTTCCAATTCGGGCGCGTCCGACCCATCCATGTCAACCTGGTGCTGTTCGGTTTCGTCACCCCCGGTCTGCTGGCCGCGGCCCTGTATTATGCGCCCCGGCTGCTGCGGACCGACTTGTACAGCCAGCGGTTGGGGGTGATCACGGCCATTTTATGGAATCTGACCCTGGTCATTGGTGTCGTCAGCCTGGGCATGGGCTACAGCCAAGGCCGTGAATACGCCGAATTGCCTTGGGCGGTGGACATGATGATCGCCGGCCTGTTCGGGTTGATCATTTTTAATCTCTTTATGACCGTGCATCGGCGCCAGGAGCCAATCCTATACGTGTCCATCTGGTATGCCTGTGCCGCGGTGATATTGACGGCCGTGGGATACTGCCTGGGCAACGTGATCTGGAAACCGGACAGCGGCGCCCTGCTGGGCATTCCGGACGCGATTCTGCTGTGGTTTTACGGCCACAACATTTTTGGTCTCCTGTTGACGCCCCTGGCCTTGGGAGTGGCCTATTATGTACTGCCTCTGGCCACGCGCAGTCCACTGTACAGCCACACCCTAAGCCTGATCGGTTTCTGGTCGTTGATTGTGGTCTACACCCATGTGGGGACCCATCATCTGCTGCAGGTTCCGGTGCCCACCTGGCTGAAAGCCATCTCCATTGTCGACAGCGTGGGCATGGTCATCCCGGTAATGGTCTTTCTGATCAACATCTGGTTCACGGTCAAGGGCAAGTTGGGCGACATTCATGCCGACATCGGTGCCAAGTTTGTTTTCACGGGCACCATCATGTACTTTTTCGCCAATATCCAGGGCAGCTTCATGGCCCTGCCCCAGGTTCAGCGGATCACCCATTTTAACAACTGGGTGGTGGGACATGCCCACCTCGGCGTTTTTGCCTTTGCGGGCATCACCGCCTTGGGGGGGCTCTATTTTATTCTCCCCAAAATTACCAAAAAACCGCTTTACAGCCGCTATCTGGCCGATCTGCAGTACTGGCTGATCCTCATCGGCGTCTCCGTGATGATTATCGATCTGACCATTGTCGGCCTGCTGCAGGGCAATGCCTGGCTAAACGGTGAAACCATCTATCGGGTACTGCCCCAGGTCCATCTTTACTATGTGATTCGCGCATCGGCAGGATTATTTATTCTCGCCGGCGCGTATCTCGGATTGTATAATATCGTTCGAACGCTTTTTTTCAATCCCGGAGCAGCAACAGAATGAAAATGACCCCCACAGTGGTGATCGGTGGCGCCCTGGTTATTTTGACCGTTATCGTCTTGTTGATGGTCGCCTGGCCCTATTCCACCGCGGACATGACCCCTTCTGAAATCTACCGTGAACGGACGGACGTCGAAAAAGCCGGCTTCAAGATCTACCTTCAAAACGGCTGCGTGTACTGCCACAGCCAGTCGATACGTGCCTTTGACTGGGGTCACGGCGCCCATCGTATCGCCCAGTCCGGTGACTACGTCGGCGACAGCCCGATCCAACTGGGGTCCGCACGCACGGGTGTCGATTTGTCCCAGGAGGGCGGCGAGCACCCGGATGACTGGCATGTCGCCCATTTCGTCAACCCGCGCTATACCCGCCCGAATTCGATCATGCCACCCTTCAGGTGGCTGGGCGAGGAACGCATCGGCACCCTGACGCGCTACGTGCAGAGCCTGGGGCTTAAGGGCGCCGACCAACGCATGGACCGGCAGCGCTATTGGAAAGCTGAATCCATCAAAGCCTATGAGGCCGGGCCGGATGCCAATGCCCGCTGGCTGGCGGAGATCGTCCCCCAGGGATGGCGCGACCTGCCCAATCCATACCCGACCAGCGACGCCGGCCTGCAGCGCGGCCATGTGGTCTACCAGCAATTTTGTATCGGCTGCCACGGTCCGGTGGGCGACGGCATGGGACCGGCCCAGCCATGGATCTACCCGCCGCCGCTGAATTTCACGATTTTAAAGGGCCGCGAGATCTCCGGCGGCATCATCTACTATCAGCTGATGAACGGCATCACCGGCACGGCCATGCCCTATTTCAAGCATGAACTCGAATCCCAGAAGATCTGGGAAGTTGGCAATTACGTCGCCGAATACTTTATCAACGACAGCGACGCCAACACGGAGCCAAGAGGCATCGATGCGGCCAACGAGCCATAGGTAGGATGCAATGATTAATTTGGAATGTTTAATTTTGAATTGATGGTTGCTGACTGTTAAAAAATGATAGAACACCTTCATTCAAAACTAAAAATTAACAATTCATAATTGGTCAGAATCTATGTATTACCCTTATTTCATCAGTTATATGCTGGCCGGCCTGTTCATCGCGCTGCTGGTCTTTGCCTGGGCAATGAAAAACCATCAATTCCGGGATCAGCAGCGTGCGCGCTTTCTGCCGCTCTTTGATGCCCCGCAACAGAAAAGCGCCAGGGCGACCCGGATCAGCCGCATTGAGGTTTACACCCTGTTCGGCCTGGCCTGTGTGGGGTTGTGCAGCAGTTTTGCGGTGGTTATTTTCGCGCTGCTGCGGGTCGAGTAATGCCGGTCCATCGGAAGGGATAGACGATTATGCACTATTTCGAACTGCGCAACATCCAGCACTTCGTTCTGTATCTGCTGCCGGCGGTGTTGGGCGTACTCATCTTCGCCATCGGCCTGGCGCGAATCCATTTTCACCGTGAGGATGACGATATGCGCATGCAACAGGTCCATACCACTTATGTCGGTGGGATAGAGGAGCGTAACGCCCCCTTTCCGCTGGTCCTGGTTCTGATCATTGGCGGGACCGTTATATGGGGGGTATTGTACATCATCTTTTATGGTGTATTGGGAGTCAAAATATGAGCACCGATGCCGAAACCGAACACAGCCACAGTGCCTTCAAGGCGTGGTTGATTGTCCTGATGTTGGTCGTTTTTATCTTGTTCAAAGGTGGGTTGGCCTACTTTGTCATTGGAGATCTGGGACAACCCGATTGGGATTACCGACCGGTTAAGGATGTGCCCGGCGAGTCGGAATATGCCTACTATCCCAGCCTGCCCTTTCCCCAGCATGTTCGCGGCGCAAAGGGGGAGTAAATGAAACGAATATTAGTCCTCGGCCTGATCGTGTCCACCGTTGCTCTCATCGCCGTTGGTGTGATTACGCTCTATGACTATAACCTCTCTGTCGGACGCATGTGGCAAACCCCAGCCATCAAGCCCTATGAGAAGCCCATCCCGGTAATGGCGGACGGCAGTATGCCCCTTGCCGGTGGCGAGGCGCTCTACCGTGCTGCAGCTGCAGAAACGATCACACCTACCTTTTTGCTCACCGAACCGGCAGCCATCGCCGCGGGTAAAACCGCCTACCAGCGCTATTGTATACAGTGCCACGGCCAGAACTTTGACGGTTACGGCACCGTGGGCCAGAGTTTTGCGCCGCCGCCCGGCGATCTTCGCAGCGCAAAGATCCAATCCATGGCCGCAGGCATGCTATTCAAGGAGATCAGCTACGGCATCCCCGACGGACGCCAGCCGGCCCTGGCCACGACGATGACGGTCGACGAACGCTGGCAGGCCATCGCCTTCGTCAAAAGCCTGGGTCTGCGCAACTGATCCGGCAACAGGCTGCCAACGATCCATTTCCCGCCTCCATAGCGCCGGCGTACCCCCGTGAATGAATCCATCTGTCATCTTTGTGGTCTTCCAATGCGCTATGGCGCCGTTGCTGATTGCATCGACGGTCATGCGCTGAGATTCTGCTGCCAGGGCTGCCGGATGGTCTACAGCATGCTGCTGGAATCCGCCGAGGCGGGTGATCCGGAACGGTTCAAGGAGACCGATCTATACCGGCAGTGTGTGGCCGCCGGGGTGATCCCGGCCGGCGAGGAGGATCTGCGGCGCATTGCCCAGCGGGAAAAACAGGAGACCCACGCCACGGAAGCGTCGATCGAGGGTGTGAAGGCGACGTCGGATCCATCAGACACCCTGGCCGTGGACCTGATCGTCGACGGCATGTGGTGTGCTGCCTGCGCCTGGGTGATCGAGAAGACGGTGAACCGACTGACCGGCGTCGAGGAGGTAACCTGCCATTTTTCAACGGACCGCATGCGCTGCCGCTATCGTCCGGACAGGGTGGCTCCCGATCAGATCCGTGCGTCCGTCAAGCGTCTGGGCTATGGCATCCGGGAAGCCGATACGGACGCAGCGGGACAGCACGCTCAGCGCAGGGAGTGGGTCCGGCTGACCATCACCGGCCTGCTGTCCGCCAACGTCATGATGCTCTCCTGGGCCCTTTACGCCGGCTTTTTCACCAGCCTGACCAGCGATGCCGTATCCAAAATCTCCCTGCCCATCGTGGCCATGGCGGCGCTGGTAATGGTCTATGGCGGCGGCCCCATGCTGCGCAAAGCATGGTTCGGCCTGATCCATCGGGCACCGGGCATGGAAACCCTGGTGGGCATGGCTGCGGGATGTGCCTTCGTTTACAGCCTGTATAACTGGCTGACCGGCAGCATCCATTTGTACTTCGACACGGCCTGTATGCTGATCACCCTGGTGTTGTTGGGAAAGATTCTCGAACAGCAAGCCAAAAGCCGTGTCCGCCGGGATCTGGACAGTTTCTTCGCCCTGCAACCCACCAAGGTGCGCCTGATCACCGACACCTCGCCCACGGGACGCTATGTGGCCATCGGGCAGCTGGCAGCGGGAGACCGCTTTGCCGTCGCGTCGGATGAGATCGTGCCGGCGGACGGCCGGGTGGAATCCGGCACCGCCACGCTCGACGAATCCTCGCTGACCGGCGAACCCAGGCCGGTAGGGGTAAAAACCGGCGCCCCCATTAAAAGCGGTGCCCGGGTGATCGACGGCCGGGTGACCGCAAAGGTTGAAAAGGTGGGCGATGATACGGTGCTGGGCCAGATGATCGCCATCATGACCCACAGCCTGGAGCAGAAAAGCGCATTCGAAGGCCACACAGATCGATTGCTCAGGTGGTTCGTCCCCATCATCATCGCACTTGCCGGAGGAACGGGACTGTTCTGTGCCATGGCCGGCCTGCCCGTAAACCAGGCCGCGGTGCGGGCGGTGACCGTAATGGTCATTTCATGCCCCTGTGCCCTGGGTGTGGCCATCCCCATGGCACGCCTGGCCGGTATTTCCCTGGCCGCCCGCCGGGGAATTCTGGTTCGGGAAATCGAAGCCTTCGAACGGGCCGATTCCATCGACACCGTTGTTTTCGATAAAACCGGCACACTGACCTACGGCCGCTGGCGTCTGAGGCATATCGAATGCCAACCGGGATACGATTCGGCGACCATCGCCGCCTGGGCCGCCGGTCTGGAGCTGTCGTCAGATCACGAAATTGCCCGGGCCATCGACACCTATGCCCGCGCTCAGGCGATCAAGCCGGCAACGGCAAGGGACATCATCGTCCATCCGGATGGGGTGCAGGGACGGCTGGACGATAGAATCCTACATATCGGCAATCGGGGGTTCGCCTGGGGCGAGGGGTCGCCTGCTGGCGACGTAACGGAGGAATCCGAGGCGGCACTGACCTCCCGCGTCTTTCTCAGCGTCGACAACCGTCCGGCGGCAACCCTGATCTTCGGCGATACCATCCGGCCGACCGTACCACCGATGATTGACGCGCTGAAACGGGCGTCTCGGGACATTCACCTCGTCTCCGGGGATGGAGACGCCGCCACCCGTGAAGTGGCCCGGGCCATCGGTCTGAATCAAGCCAAGGGCAATTTGTTGCCGTCAGACAAGGCGGACTACATCGATACGGTGGACGCGCAGGGACGACAGGTGGCCATGGTGGGCGACGGCATCAACGATGCGGCAGCCATGGCCCGGGCCCATCTGGCCGTGGCCGTTCATTCCGGGCAGGGGTTGGCCAGGGAAGCCGCACACATCACCCTCATGCGCGGAGACCCCGCCCAACTGCTGGACTTTTTCCCTTTGTCCCGGCAGGTCAACCGCAGCGTCGCTCAGAATCTCTGGTGCGCCTGGATCTACAACCTGATCAGCATCCCCATCGCCATGAACGGGCTGCTGACCCCCCTGGTGGCCGCGACGGCCATGCTGCTCTCCAGCCTGACCGTCATCGGCAATACCCTGCGGCTGGTCCGACGGGATTGATTCTTCTGCTTTACCGAGCCTTGACAAACAAAAAAAAAGAGACCATTTATACTCTCTTATGCGCGTTATCTCGATACGGTGGACGCCGGTGCGCCGGGCGGATGTCCGCACGCGGCATCGCCCACAACATTTGAAAAATAACCCTGATCTGAAGGTCAGATCATTGAAAACCGGTTAAACGAGAGGTTCAACATGGCCCAGAACATCATCATCGTTGGCGGCGTCGCCCTCGGATCCAAGGCCGCCTGCCGATTTAAACGTCTGGAACCGCGCTCCCGCGTTACCATCATCGATCAGGACCGCTTCGTATCCTACGGGGGGTGCGGAATTCCCTTTTTTGTTTCCGGGGATGTCAGTGATGTCAACGATCTGCGCAAAACGAGTTTCCACATGCTGCGGGACGAAGCCTTTTTTCGGGATTGCAAAGATATCGAGGTGCTCACCCAGACCCGCGCGGAACGGATCGACCGGGAGAACAAACAGCTGCATATCCGTCGACTGGACGACACCACCGACACCCTGGCCTATGACCAGCTGGTACTGGGAACCGGCAGCCGTCCCCGGCGTCTAATCATACCCGGCGCCGACCTTCCCATGGTTCATACCTCCGCCAACCTGAACGACGCTCAGGCGATCAAGGAGCTGGTCACCAAAGGTCAGGTGGAACGGGCGGTTATCGTCGGCGGCGGTTTTATCGGACTTGAGATGGCCGAAGCCCTGGCCGACATGTGGGAGGTGGATACCACGGTTGTGGAATATTTCAGCCAGATCATGCCCGGTTTCGTGGGGCCCCAGTTCGCGCGCATGGCCCAGCGGCAGATGGAAAAACACGGTGTCCGCTTTTTCCTCGACGAAGAGGTGCAGGCCATCGAAGGCATCGACACCGTCGAGGCCGTGGTGACCAACAAACGCCGTTTGGAGGCTGACCTGGTTATCATCGCCATCGGGGCCGCCCCCAATGTGGAACTGGCCCGGGCAGGCGGGCTGCGGATCGGCCCAACCGGGGCTATTGTTGTGGACGAGCACATGCGCACCTCCGACCCGGCGATTTACTCCGGCGGGGATTGTGCGGAGATCCGCAATCTGGTGACCGGCCAACCCGGCTACTATCCCTTGGGCTCCATGGCCAATCGACAGGGCCGGGTGATCGGCACCAACCTTGCCGGGGGAAGCGCCGTGTTCAAGGGCGCAGTCGGCTCCTTTGTGATCAAGACCTTCGAGGCGGCCCTGGCCGGAACTGGATTGAGCCTGGAAAGCGCCCGCAGGGCCGGATTCGATGCGGTCAGCGTCCAGGTGGCACAACTGGACCGCGCCCACTTTTACCCGGACAAAGCCATGGTTCACCTGGAATTGGTCGTGGAGAGAAAATCCCGACGCATTCTGGGGATACAAGGTTTCGGGGAGGAAGGGGACGCCGTGGTTGGGCGCATCAATATGGTGGCCGCAATATTGGAAGACCGTCCCACCATCGATCGGCTCAGCAACCTGGAATTGGCCTATTCGCCGCCATTTTCATCGGCCATGGACGTTCTCAACGCCCTGGCCAATGCGGCTGAAAACATGCTGGACGGCCGATTCAAACCCATCGACGCGGACGGCTTTGCCGAAAAATGGGTCAACGGGAACGGCAACCTGTTGATCCTCGACTGCCGCGCCCGGCAGGATGGCGACGCCTATGCAAAAAAATATCCTGAACGCTGGATCAACATTCCCCAGGATGAACTGCGCCGGCGCATTGGCGAAATCCCGGCAGACAAAGATCTGATCCTGATCTGCAATACCGGTGTACGCTCCTATGAAGCCCAGCTCAACCTGAGGGACATGGGTTTGACCGATCCGGTCAGCGTGCAGGGCGGCATGGTGACGCTGAACAAATGTGGTTTGGATCTGTAGCCGTTTCACCGGAAATGGCTGTTCCCCGGAGTGCCCGGAGCATCCCGGTCAGGCCGAAACCCGCTTGAGCACCCGTTCGATGTAATCTTGCGTCTCCCGGTAGGGAACGTCCCCGTTATATTTCTCCACCGTTCCCGGGCCTGCATTGTAGGCGGCCAGGGCCAGTCTCACATCTCCCCCGAAACGATCCAGCATTTGCCGGAGATAGCCGGCGCCGCCGTTGATATTCTGCCGAACATCAAAGGGGTCGTCCACACCCAGTTCCCTGGCCGTTGCCGGCATGAGCTGCATCAGTCCCTGGGCGCCCGCCGTTGATACGGCATCCACCTGGAAGTTGGATTCGGCCTGAATCACACTGGCGATGAGTTTCTCCGGCAGATGGTAGCGCCTGGCCGCGCTTTTGATGCTGTCGGCGATCAGCGCCTTGCCATCCAGAGGGGCAGTGGCATCGGTATCGGGTTTCATTGTAAGGCCTTGGGCCGCTGAAGCGGCGGCGGGGGTACTTGATTTGACGGTACGGGCGAATGGTTGAATCTATTCAGTCGACCGGGGTGAATGGAACCGTCCCGGAGGGTCGAGTTTCTGAAAAAACCCCTCGATGTAGCGGTGGAGGCCTGATTCAGATAGTCCGCGATCGTCAGCCCTGTTTTTTTTTCTAATGATTCTGGTGGGATCGACGATCTCACCGATGCGAGATCTGCTGAAAAGGACGGGTTGGGTTCGGTTTTAAGGGGAATGAATTGCTTGCGGCGTGTCGTGCCGGCTGACTTGAGTCCCGCATTCTGCAGATATGCATCGATCGTCATACTGGTTTTCAGTATCATGGTTACCCCGCTCGTATAGATTCTCCGAACAAGGAATAATACAATTTTTATACCAACTCCGGGAAGATCAAATCGGTTTAAAAAACGATGAGATGGGTGATGGTTTATTCTGATGCCGCCCTGCCACCCGTCAATTTCAGCCCGGAAACAGGCAAAAATATGACATCGACGCTTATCAATCAGGGTTCATTTGTCACCTTACCGTTGGCTTGCCGTTCAGTTTTCCTGGCTATGTAGGACAAACAAATATCACCTCGTTTTCGGCTTTAGATAAAGCACCGTCGATGAACAGATCGAATCGCGCTCAGCGCCGCTACCCCCTTCGCCAACAGCATATTTTTTATTGCTCCTGGTTTTTGTTTGATGTATTCTTACTCAATAAAAATGCCGCTCTTGCCATGTAATATTCCATGATTATTGTTCCGATCTCACTGTCTCTTCTAAGAAACGAACCAAATGGATGAAGACATCACGATTGCCGGGGAAGGCTCTTAAAACAACCGGATTTACCTTCATTCAGACCCATCGCCATTGGGCGGAAATAGAAGAACACGGTTTCATTGTATGGCAAGCAATGGCATCAACAAATGATCAAGAGGAGGACACGATGAACAAAGCGTTTAGGTTTCTGTTATTGGGTTTCGTTCTTGCGTTTGCAGGCGCCTGCGCCACGCCGCAAACCGGGAGCATGCCAACCGGCAATCCAGGCGAGCTGGTCAAGCAGTTTGAAACAGAATTGACCCGTGCACGATCTAATCAGGTGGACGTTCTTGCGCCGGGCTTGTTCAACGACGCCCAATCCGCATTCATGAAGGGCAACCAGGCCCTGGACAGAGGTGCCAAACTGAGTGATATCCAGGAATATGTCGCCGAAGGACGCGCCAGTTTGAAGAAAGCCGAAGAGATCGCCCAAGTCTCCCGGACGATTCTGGGTGAAACGAACCAAGCCAGGGACAACGCCCTCAAGGTGGGTGCTGACAAACTTGGCGAACCCTATGATAAGGTGGAAAACCAATACCTGAAGCTCACAACGGCCATCGAGAGGGACAATTTGAGCTACGCGCAGGAAAATGCCGCAGGCGTTCAGGCAGCTTTCCGGGATGTGGAAATCATGGCCATTAAAAACAGTGCCATCGGCAATGCGCGCAAGATGATGGCCGACGCCGATAAGGCCAGGGTTCAGAAAATCGCCCCAATGGCCTATAACGATGCCCTCCAGGCCTTGAACGAGGCCGACGCCTATATCGGCCAGAACCCATACGCGGCAGACACCATCAGCCAAAAGGCCGCCCATGCCGAATTCATGGCCCGGCGGATGATGAGCATCAACGAGAGCGGTATGAAGTTTAAGGAGATGACACCGGAAGCGTCCGCCCTTTACGTGGAGGGCCTGCTCGCCCGCCTGGAAAAAAGCATGAACGCCGGCGATTTACGAGATCAGCGCATCGACGGACAACTCAACGGGATGATCAGTTCGGTCGAATCCCTGACACAAAAAAATCAGTCTATTGAAAAGGACAATCAATCCTACCAGGCCCGGATTGCCAGCCTGGAACAGCAGCTCAGCGGTCTGAAAGGCTATTCGAAAGCGCAGGAGACGGCCAAAGATAAACTCGCCGCCGAACGCGCGTTCAATGAACAGTTTAACAAGGTTCAGCGCTATTTTCGACCTGACGAAGCAGAGGTTTACAAACAGGGCAACCAGTTGGTCATTCGCATGCGCGGCATTCAGTTCCCGGTAGGACAGGCGACGCTGAGCCCGGACAACTACACCCTGCTGAGCAAAGTGCAGCAGGCCATCGCGACATTCGGTCAGCCGACCGTGACCGTCGAGGGGCATACCGACAGCACCGGTTCCGCCCAGACGAACCAGGAACTTTCCCAGAAACGGGCCGAGGCGGTCAAAACCTACCTGGTGGCCAACAAGACCCTGCCGGCGAACCGCATCCGGGCTGCCGGCTATGGACCGGACAGGCCGCTGGCCCCCAATACGACCACCGAAGGCCGTGCCATGAACCGACGGATCGATGTGCTGATTACGCCGTCCCCGACTCCCTAAAATCAGGGCGGTGACAACCCGCCGGCAATATAGCGACAAGGTATAAACCGATCAGGAACCCTTATGTTCCTGGTCGGTTTTTTTCTCACCCATCTTGGACACACGTTCATGATTGCCTAAAGCTTAACATCTGCCACCTTGATTTTCTTCAATTCCTACCTAACTATAAAGGCAAATCCACCGAGCACCCGGACCAGGCCGCTGCCTGGATGAAAGAGATCAACGCCAATATGGACCAATGGCTTAAACGGGCCACAGCAGGATTGGAGGTGCTCAAGAAACAGCCCCGTGTGGACACCAGTCGGATGGCGGCCATCGGCTACTGCTTCGGGGGCGCCACGGTTCAGGTGCTGGCCTATGGGGGTACGGATCTCCAAGGGGTGGTCAGTTTCCACGGTTCCTTGATTCCGGTCTCGGCCGAGCAGGCCGCAAAGACCCGGGCCAAAATCCTGATCTGTCACGGCGCCGAAGATCCCATGAACGCGCCCGAGACATTGACCTCCTATGTCAATGCCATGAACGCTTCAACCATCGACTGGCAGCTGATTGTCTACGGCGGCGCCCGCCACAGCTTCACCAACCCGGATGCCGACAAGCGGAGCATGGATGCCCTGGCCTACAATCAATCGGCGGACAAGCGCTCCTGGCAGCACATGACCTACTTTTTCAATGAAGTCCTTTCGGGCATGTAGCCATTTGGCTGCCGATTGAGGTCGCTGGAAAAACAGCAATACGTTGTTGCCCTGTACCGTTGAAAGTTGCTCATATACCTACTTATCATCAACATGTGCTGATATTGGCGGAAAGGAATTCACGATGAATCAAAAAGCGCCGTGGGCAGCAGCTCACGGCGCTTTTCTATATCGGTAATCGGGTTAACTGGGTCTCAATGTGCCGGATCGACAATTTTCATCTGGCCTGCATACCGACCAACCACCGCGTCCTCGACGCAATTTTCCAATTCCGCATCGCTGATACTTTTCGGGTCTTTTAGTTCGTCCAGGGGACACACAAAATCGTTGCCCGCCATATCTTTGACCTTCACGTATAAAGTTTCCGAATTTTCAGTGTTCATAATTCTTTCCTTTCTCTATTATAGATGAATCCAAAGCGCAGATGAATTGGTCATCGCTTCGATTCTATACCTAAACCAGCAAACTGCGGCATTTCATTCTCATGGCCACCCGTTCAGCGACTGAACAGTTCCGGTGGCGGGTGACGAAGTCCCTTTACCCATGATTCGGGAAAAGCGCCAAGGCCGTTGGCCGCCCCCAACAGGGCGCCCAACACCGCTCCCCGGCCGGCGTTGTCGCCACCCAGGTTGGTGTTGGCGACCAGGCCCCGGGCCACGTCTTCGTGATACTTCAACGCCAGGTAGGCGGTGGCCGGCAGCGCATCTTCCACGTAGCAGGCGCTGCTGAGGCGTCGGCCCACGACGATTTCATCGGGATCGTCAAGCCATCGCATCAACGGGTGGCCCAGCAGCGGATTGTCCTGCCGCCGGACCTTCTCGGCAATCACGTCAACGATGTTTTCACCGCCCAGAACCGGAAGCAGCACATCCATGAGCAACTCACCGGCCGCCTGCATGCGCGCACCCAAATGGGTATGGCCAAGATGGTCGAAGGCCGTCCGCCTGGCCAGGTCGGGGTCGTCGGCATGATAGACGGCCAGCGGAATCATGCCGATAATACCGCTGACGTGCTTTTCAATTATTCCGCAGGCCCGTGGCGGCTTTCCGGACGCATAGTTGTTGAAAAAATGGCGGTGATACTCCTCTGCATAGGTATCCTTGTGACTGCCGGGGGTGGTCATGAATGCGATGTATCCGGCCAAGTAAGCATCGGGGTCGTAGCCGTCGTTATCCAAAAGGTGGTTGAGCAACAGTGTGCAGAGCTTCAGGTTCAACGTGTTTTCACCGGCCTCGAGAAACTGGTGGTAGTGTACACCCGGGCGCCCCCAGAACTGGGCTTGGTCGTGGAGAATGTCGGCCTTCGTGTTGACCGGCGTGTATGCGGAGCGCCACAGGATACTGTCGGGATGCGGATTTTTCGGAACCATATAGTCGGTCACCCGACCGTAATCCCGCGCAAGTGCCTGTCGATCGTAATACCAGTGCACCGGCATAGCCAGGGCATCACCAACGTACATGCCCAGGATTGCCCCTTTTTTACGGGATTGCCTGTCGGCTGAAGTGACCATGAAGACTCCTTACCCTAAAGACCGGTTACTTGAATGTCCGCAACGCCCCCATGCCTCCATCCACCGCAATCACCTGGCCGGTAACCCATGAGGATGAATCCTCAAGCAGAAATGTCGCTGCAGCCGCGATATCCCCGGGATTTCCAAACCGTTTGAGCGGATGCCGATCCGCAGCGGCGGATCGCTTGCCGTCATCGGACAAGCAGTGTTTTGGCCAGATTGGTGTCGGTCAGCGACGGGGCGATGGCATTGACCCGGATCTTCGGGGCAAACTCGGCGGCCAGCGAGCGGGTCAATCCCTCCAGGGCCCCTTTCGCACTGGCAATGGAGGCATGAAAGGGCATACCCGTTCCCACCGCCACGGTACTGAACAATACAATGGATGACGGATTTTCAGCCTTTTTCAGTCCCGGCAGGCAAGTTTGAATGGCCTTGACGGCACCGAGGAGATTGATCTGCAAATCGGAAAAGAAGTCGGCTTCCTTAAGGCGGTGGAACGGACGCAGCCGGATAGAACCCGGGCAGTAAGCCAGGCCCTGAATTCTGTCCGGAAGACTGCCCGCATCGATCTCATCCCGGGTCACATCCACCGGCAGGTGGGTCACTCCGGGCAGCTCGGCCACACTGCCCCCGGACCGGGAAATCACTACTACCGGGCAATCTTTGGCTGCCAGGCGACGCGTAATTTCCAGTCCGATACCCGACGTACCGCCAACCACGACAAACGATGTTGTACTCATTTTCCATTCTCCACATGTTAGTGGTGACGCATGCTTGACTGCAGCAGATGCCGCTTCAAAATGGTGCCGAGTTCGGACCGGCATGCATCGATGTTGAGATATTGATATCCCGCCATCAGTTTTCCCTGTTCGTAAACATCCACCGCCGGTGTGCAGGAGGCGCGGGCAAAGAGCGCATTGACGATGACATCATGATTGTCGACACGGCTGGCCACCAGCACCCCGGCGTCCGAAAGGCCGATGTCGTCATTGTCGACGGCTGGGCCGCCCATCATCTGATGTCGCACACTGGGTGGCAGGTAGAAAGCTTGGGCCGTCTCTGGCACGGGGACCTCATCGGATAGACGCTTGAAAAAAACCTTCTCATCCGGCAGCATCTGCTGGAAGGTAACGATGGCCCCCTGTTTCAGGAAGGGTTGCATTCGAGTCAGCATGTCCTGCAGCATCGACTGCCAGCCAGCCACAATCTCCGAAGGGCCCGTACCGGCTCGCTGCTCAATGGTCTGTGCCAGTTTTCGATTCTCATCAGCCTTGATAGATGCCATACGGTTGCCGACCTCCCTCTCCCCGACAATAAGACCGCTTACATGCCACCGACCGCGGGCACCAAGGCCACACGATCGCCGTCCGACAGCCGAGCATCGAGCCCCGACCGCCTGCCGTTGACGAATACCGTGGCGATTTCATTTTCGGGAATTTGTACCTGTTCAGCCAGATTACCGACGGTGGTCGTTGTCACCGGTTAGGGTAATGGACCTGAGCTGGTCGTGCCGGCAGGTATCGTCAGTGGACAACGATGCAAAACATTTTATATTGATTTTCATGGCTCACCTCACGGGTTGTTAGTTCATTTAATGACGATTAAAAACAGCTTAATTAAACAGTAGTCACCGGATTGGAATCTTCAAGGCAGACGCGGACCGAACGGGTCGGCCGGACAGGCGGCGGAGAAAATCTCAACTATTCGTTATTGTTTCTAATTAAATAGATTCTATCAAACCAACGGTGGGTTTAACCTATCACTGCATGACCAAAAGACTGCTTGCTTGAAAGCTAAAAATTGTCACCATGGGCAGTGAAACCACCGTTTTCCCCGGTGGGTGGCAGCAAGTTGATTGTGCGCCAAGGTGGGTTTGGGTTATGCTGACAGCTGGAACTGCCGCGGCCCAAACGGATTGGCCAGCCCATCCAGGCATTCCCGGGATCGGTTCTGGATCGGCAGTACCCGTATTTTAAGCAATCGGGAAGGTAAACATGCCTGAAGATATAAGGAACAGAGCAGCGATCAGCCATGTGGATGTCACTGCACTGAACTTCATCCGCTCATCCCCTCCATTTGTGTTCAGAAGGCATTTCAGGCAGGGGCTTCGCTCGCACATCATGGAGATTCTGGACCCAATCGATGTGGAAGTTGAGCAGACCGGGAAGATGATCGCCGGTGTGAGGTTTTTTCCCAAAGCCACGCCACGCCGGATGTTTCGCATTTTCCGGGCCCGTCTGAAAACCCTCGAAAATGCACTTTTTGAAATCGGCCGGGTTAAAATCGTCGAGCGCTACCTGGCGCCCGGTTTCATGGCGCGGTCCACTGAATGCATTGTGGATTACCGGGGGCCTGAGGGCCGTGTCCTGATGCTTTGCGGATTTCAGGAATACGTCGCGGGTGAGGCATTGGATCCGTGGACTATTCTCGGCGCGGCCGACCTGCTGCCGGCGATATACGAGACCTTTCGTTGTCAAGACAGCCCATCGATCTTATCCAAAAACCAATGGATCGAAACGGTTAGAGAAAAGGGTTCCCGGTTCATCAGCAAGGTAAAACTGATGATCAGCGAGGCCGGACACATCCCCGACCTGGCCGGAGCGGGCAACCTGATCATCACCGCCAGCGGCGGGATTCGCCTGGTGGACATCAACAACATTTCAGGCGTCTCCCTCGACCCTTCGATCGATCTGGACGAAAAAGGCTACCCCGTGTGCGACAAGTCCATCGAGGCCCTCTCATTGATTGAAGAAAAAATCCTCGGCCGTCCGGTCGACATGCAAGAGGACTTATACAAGCATTTCCTCCATCCAAAACGACGGAAAGCACTTAAGGCAAAAGAGGCATTATTTTGGAAGAGAAGCGTCGGCAGATGAAGATTCGTAATCGTTTAGCAAAATAAGGAGTGGGTATCGAAATTTTTGGACCGATGCGTGATCGGACTGAATCAGGGTTTCAAAGGGACATCACCGCCGCCTTTGGCATTATCAACGCCCTGCGGAGTAAGAAAAGCGCTGCTTTTAAGTTTATTTAACCCATTCCCAGCATGAGCCGCACGACCCCCGCCAGCACCAGCATGCCGGCCATCCCGCCGACAAATAGGCCGGCGAACCACAGCCACTGGCGCTGTTTTTCAGTAAGCCGGATCATGTTCATGGGAGGCCTTGCCGCGGAAAACCCAGAAGCAGTACCCCGTATAGGCCAGGATGCAGGGCAGCAGGAACACCGTGCCCAGCAGCAGTAGGGATTGGGATTCGGCTACGGCCGCCGCCTCCCACAGGGTCACCTTGAAGGGTACCAGCCAGGGCCAGGTGCTGATCCCAATGCCGATGTAGTTCATTAAAAATATGCCCAGGGTGAGAAAAAAAGGCCGGTATTCCCGCTCGGTGCGCAGATCCCGCCAAAGCATGACGAAGAAAACCACCGACAGGATCGGCATGGGCTGCAGGAAGTAGAAGTTGGGCAGGCTGAACCACAATTCTTTGATATCGCTGTTCATCAGCGGCATGGTCAGGCTGACCAGGCCCATGAACAGGGCCACATAGATGAGTACGTAACTGGCGCACTTGCGGGCCCACGCCTGGGTGTCGCCCTCGGTTTTCATGATCGTCCAGGTGGCGCCCAGCAGGGCGTAGCCGGTCACCAGAGCGACGCCGGTCATGGCACTGAAGGCAGTCAGCCAGTCGAAGGCACCGCCGCCGAAATTGCGACCGTCCACGGCGATGCCGTTCACAAAGGTACCCAGCACCATGCCTTGCATGAAGGTGGCCACCAGGGATCCGAAATGGAAGGAGTAGTCCCAGATGCGCCGCGACTTGCCGGTGGCCTTGAAACGGAATTCGAAAGCCACTCCGCGAAAGATCAGGCCCAGCAGCATGAGGATGATGGGGATGTAAAAAGCCGGCATGAGAATGGCGTAGGCCAGCGGGAAGGCGGCAAACAACCCGCCGCCACCCAACACCAGCCAGGTCTCGTTGCCGTCCCAGAAGGGGGCGATGGAGTTCATCATGCGGTCCCGGCACTGGTCGCTGGGGGCAAAGGGAAAGAGGATGCCCACGCCCAGGTCAAAGCCATCCAGCAGAATATACATTAAAATGGCTGTACCGATCAGCGAATACCAGACCAGCGGAAGATCCAGAAAACTCTCGAAACTAAACATCGTTCCCTCCTGTCCCAGCAGCCAGGTCCGTGACCAGGGGCGGCTGCTTCACACCGTGGCTTCCATAGGTATCTTCTTCTGTGGTTTCCGGCCCCTTGCCGATGAGTTTAAGAATGTAATAGGCGCCGGCAGTGAAAACCAGGCCGTAAGTGATGACAAACGCGGCCAGGGAAATGGCGATGGGTCCCGCGGCCACTGGGGAGATGGTGTCCGACGTGCGCAACACGTTGAACACGATGAACGGCTGCCGACCCACCTCGGTGACAAACCAGCCGGACACCACGGCCACGAAGCCGGCCGGCGTCATGGCCACGCACCACAGGTGAAACCAGCGTGTGGTAAAAAGCTGTTTCTTGAAGTGGAGCACCAGCGCAATCAAGCCGGTGGCGATCATCAGCATGCCCAGCCCTACCATAATGCGGAAGGCCCAGAAGACCACGCCGACGGGCGGCCGGTCTGTCCTGGCCCAGGATTTGAGCCCTTTCACCTCACCGTCGAGGTCGTGGGTAAGAATAAGGCTGGACAATTTGGGGATGGTGATCTCAAAGCGGTTGCGCTCTTCGATCTGGTCCGGCCAGGCGAAAAGCCGCAAACCAGCGCCCTTTTCCGTATCCCAGAGGCCCTCCATGGCCGCCACCTTGGCCGGCTGGTGCTTGAAGGTGTTCAGTCCATGCAAATCACCGAAAAGAAGCTGGAGCGGTGCCACGAAAATGGCCATGATCATGGCCATGCCCAGCATGATCCGGGCATGTTTAACGTGCAGGCCCCGCCACAGGTAATACCCGCCGATGCCGCCGACCACGAAGGCCGTGGTCAGGTAGGCCGCGGTGACCATGTGGATGAACCGAAAGGGAAACGAGGGGTTGAAAATCACCTGCATCCAGTCGGTGGGATAAAGCAGACCGTCCACCCCTTCACGGAAGCCGGCAGGTGTCTGCATCCAGCTGTTGGCGGACAGGATCCAGAAGGCTGAAATCAGGGTGCCCGCAGCCACGATCACTGTGGCGGCAAAGTGCATCCGCTTGCTCACCCGGTTCCAGCCGAATAGCATGATGCCCAGAAAGGAGGCTTCCAGGAAAAAAGCGAGGATTTGAGCCCTTTCACCTCACCGTCGAGGTCGTGGGTGAGAATAAGGCTCGATAGTTTGGGGATGGTGATCTCAAAGCGGTTGCGCTCCTCGATCTGGTCCGGCCAGGCAAAGAGCCGCAGGCCGGCGCCTTTTTCCGTTTCCCAGATACCCTCCATGGCCGCCACCTTGGCCGGCTGGTGTTTGAAAGTATTCTGCCCGTGCAGGTCGCCGAACAGAAGCTGCATGGGTGCCACGAAAATGGCCATGATCATGGCCATGCCCAGCATGATCCGGGCGTGTTTCACGTGCAGGCCCCGCCACAGGTAATACCCGCCGATGCCGCCGACCACGAAAGCCGTGGTCAGGAAGGCCGCGGTGACCATGTGGACCAATCGGTAGGGAAAGGACGGGTTGAAAATAACCTGCATCCAGTCGGTGGGATAAAGCAGACCGTCCACCCCTTCACGGAAGCCGGCAGGCGTCTGCATCCAGCTGTTGGCGGACAGGATCCAGAAAGCTGACATCAGGGTGCCCGCGGCCACGATCACCGTGGCGGCAAAATGCATCCGCTTGCTCACGCGGTTCCAACCGAAGAGCATGATCCCCAGAAAGGAGGCTTCCAGGAAAAAGGCCGTGAGCACTTCGTAACCGAGCAGCGGTCCCAGCACGTTGCCCACCTTGTCGGCGAATACGGACCAGTTGGTGCCGAACTGGTAGGATAGCACCACACCGGTGACCACGCCCATGCCGAAGGTCACGGCAAATATCTTGACCCACATGCGGTAGATCTGCTCGTAAAGGGGGTTGCCGGTTTTGAGCCAGCGCCATTCCACCACGGCCAGCCAGCTGGCCAGGCCGATGGTAAACGCCGGGAAAGTGATGTGGTAGGCCACAGTAAAGGCAAACTGGGCGCGTGCCAGAAATACGGGATCAAGGTCGGAAAACATGTATTTACCTCGATAGGCTAAAATGGGTTGTCATTGGCAGGGAGCAAGCATTCAGAGTTTATAATAAATGTATGCCGGCAAAGTCAAGCCGAAGTAAGATCGGCAGCAGCAGGCCAAGGAACGGCGTGCATCGGAACAGCCGACGGGTGCCGAATCGGGTCCGGCCCAACGTTACGATCAGGCAATCAGACCGCCGCCATCCACATCCAGGACGATACCGGTGATAAATCCGTTGGTCATCAGCATCAGCGCGGCATCGGCGATGTCTTTCGGCCTGCCCACGCGTCCCACCGGCAGACGCTCGGCAATGGCCGTGAACATCCCTTCCCGGGCCGTTTCCGGCATCTTCAGGTAGGCGCCGGTACCGGCGGTCATGCCTGGAGAAATCACGTTGACCCGCACCGGGGCCAGGTCCTTGGCCAATGCTCGGCCCATGGCTTCCACGGCGGCGTTGACCGACGCCAACACCGCGTCGTTCCGCCCGGGCCGCCGGCTTAAAATACCGGAGAAGAACGTGATCGACCCTTCGGGATTGATCCGTGCGTATTTGGCGCACAGGTATGGCCCCCAGAACTTGCTCTGCATCGTAAACAGGCCATCAGACAGGAGCATCTCCCGCAGGGTGCCGGTTTTCACCGAACTGCCGGGAATCACCAGGTGGTCGACGGCACCCAACCGTTCGAACAGGTCCGACACCGACGACTCGTCCGTGGTGTCCACCACCTGCCAGTGCACATCGCCGCCGATCTGCGCGGCAGCGGCGTTCAGTTTGTCCTGGCTCCGGCTGGCGATCACCACCCGGGCACCGGACCGTGCGGATGCTTTGGCCACGGCCAGCCCCATACCCGAACTGCCGCCGATGACGACGACGGTTTTATTCTCAAATGTATTGTTCATGGGTCACCTCGAAGATGCCATTTTATTTGAGTCCACACCATCAAGATAAGGCCGCTGCCCTGATTTGTCAGGTCCGAATGCAAGCCCGACCGTTGATCGGGGAAGCGCCCGGATCACATCGGCGAGAATTGAACCATCTGGTCTAATTGGTGAAGAAAGCGCGAGCGATCCTTTTTCTGAAATGGCGGCGGTCCCCCGGTTATCGTTCCGGAATCACGCAGATCGGCCATGAGCTCGCGCATGGCCATGGCCTGGCCGATGTTCTCTTCGGTGAAGGGACGGCCGGTGGGGCCGATCACCCGGGCGTGTTTGCCGATACATCGGTGGGCCAGCGGGATGTCGGCCGTGACCACGATGTCGTCCGCTGAGACCTGCCCGACGATCCAGTCATCCGCCGCATCGAAGCCGCCGTCGACGACCACCAGCGTCGATGTGCCCGGATCGGGTATGCCCATCCTGGCGTTGGCAACAAAAGTCACGGCCAGCCCATAGCGCCTGGCCACTTTGCAGACCTCCTGCTTGACCGGGCAGGCATCGGCGTCGACGTAGATTGTCGGCAAATCAATCCTCCTTTGGATCAACGGTGAATCAAGGATGTTGGCCGTTCATTTCGTGACCGCCTCAATCCGTACAGCCATCAAAACCGATACCAACCATACAAAACCAGAGAATTTGTGCAATGCCAATTTGCGGGAAAGCCATTTCAAAAATAGAATTCCAGTTTATCGATCACGGCGGCGACTATAATTTAACCCACCAAAATAGTTATGCATAGGTCCAAACTTGCACTTTTTTAAGGATGTGTTTATACTCCAGGGCAATTTACTCACCGCCGTCGGTATACCAACTTGAAGAGACAGGAGATCTGCCATGGGACTGCTGGACCGTTGCCCGCCTGGAACGTGGCGTTCCCTGGAAAAAGCCCAGCCTAATAGCCACTACACGGCGCACCCGATGGAGAAAACCCTTGAACCTTGATCACACGCACGTCGCCGTCATCGGTGCCGGCGTGGCCGGGCTGACGGCCGCCGACGCGTTGGCCGGCTGGGGGGTGCACGTATCTCTGTTTGAAAAAACGCCGTTTCTCGGCGGCCACGCCATTCAACTCAATTGCAAGGCCACCGATGCCTGCGTCAAGTGCGGCGCCTGTGTGGCTGAAGACAAACTGCGTCGTGCCACCCGACACCCCAATATTCAAATCCATGCCGGTACACAGATCGAAGCCGTCAGCGGCCGGCGCCCCTATCAGATCGCCTATCGCACCCATTCGCCGCTGGTGAATGCAGACCGATGCAACGGGTGCGGCATCTGCTTCCAGAAATGTCCGGTCCCCGGGGCCATTATGCAGGGACGGGCCCCGCGTGTCGGGCCTTACGTGGCCATTAGACGGGACCTGTGCCGATACTTCGACAATGCCGCCTGCACCCTGTGCAGGGATGCCTGCCCGCAAGGTGCCATCCGTCTGTCTGACCGGGCACAGGCGGGCACGATACAGGCGGACGCCATATTCATGGCAACCGGTTTTTCACCCTATAATCCCAGCGACAAGCCGTATGGTTACGGCCGGTTCGCGAATGTCATCACCAGCCTGGATGCCGAGCGGCTGCTGCGCGAGCATGCCGTGATGAAACGCCCGTCGGACGGTCGACCGGCCGGACGCATTGCCTTTGTTCAGTGCGTGGGAAGCCGGGACGCCCAGCTGGGCCATCCCTGGTGTTCGAAAATATGCTGCGGGTCGTCGCTGAGAATGGCGCGGCTGATTCAATCCCGCCAGAAAGATGCGCAGATCACCTTCTTCTATATCGATGTGCAGACGTTTGGAAAAGATTTCCAGTCCTTTTACCGGAGCGCCCGCGAAAACATCAGGATGATCAGGGCCATCCCCGGCGACATATTGAGAACCGATACGGATGAATTGGAAGTCATCTACTTCGACCCGGAAAGCAGCGCATCCGAGGAATCGGTATTTGACATCGTGGTGCTGTCGGTGGGCCTGCTTCCGGCCGGAGACAATGCACGCATGGCCCGGATACTTGACTGGTCCGCAGATGAAAGCGGGTTCATGCCGCTCCACGGCAGCGCAGGGCCACCCTGCACCGGCAGGCATCTATGCAGGCGGTGCGGTCACGGGCCCCATGACGATCGCCGAAAGTGTGAGCAGTGCGGAAAAGACGGTCTTTGATATGGTCCGTTACCTGACGGCATCATAAAAAGTCCGCTTTCTGCGTGATGTGAATCCCTTTTCTGGATTCCAGCGCTCTATTCAGGTGAGAACTAATCAACATGGACGAAAGCACGAATACCGACCTGCGGGAACAAGCCTCACCACCACCCGATGTGATGATTTTCGGCAGCGGTGCCTGCGCACATAAAATTGCCGCCAATCTTTATGACCATGGCATCCATGCATGGCTGGCGGCAAGGGAGGACGCACCCCGTGCAGCCGGCCAAGGCGACAGACTGCATGGGTTAACCGGTATCGAACTGACCACCTGCCACGGATTCGCCAAAAATTTTGACCTGAAGCTGAAGCAAAGGGATTCACTTATTCATCAACACGTGCCGGCCATTGTCCTTGCGGAAGACCATGCTCGCTCCCCCAACTATGCGCCGTATGGGCTAAAACCCAATCCCCGGGTGCTGTCCATCTCTTCATTGGAAGAGAAATTGCGTCAGGCGTCAGCGCAAGAACTGTTTGATAACGATGCGCGAATCGTATTTCTGTGTGGCTGGGAAAATGACACCCATCCGGCAATCGCCCGTCGGATGCTGGCCTGCTGCCTCCACCTGCAACGCCAATCCCGGGCAACCACTATCTTTATGACCGGCAACCTCAAGGTAGCCGCCGACGGCGCGGAAGCACTGGTTCAGGAGGCCAAACGCGCTGGCGCCGTCTTTCTGAAATTCACCCGTGATTATCCGACCATTCAAACACTGGCAGAGGACCATTTTGAAATTGACTATCTGGATGAACTGACCCGCACGCCCTTTCAACTCAGGGCCGACTGGATGGTTGTGGATGAATCCATCGGGCCGGGCCGACACCTGGGTGCGTTGGCGCACAGGCTTGCGATCAGCCAGGATGACCTTGGATTTGCCCAGAGCGACAATGTCCATCGCATGAGCAACGCCACCAATCGTCGCGGCATTTTCGTGGCCGGTGGTTCCCGGGGGATTCTGTCCGAAGACGAACAGTTGGCCGACGCGGATCAGGTCACCTTGAACGTACTGGCCTTCCTGCAGGATCTGGATGTTGAGCCCCTGCCAGGGGTTGAGATCGTTCGCGGCCGGTGCGTCCGATGCCTGACCTGTCATCGGCTGTGCCCCCACAAGGCCATTGACATCGGACAGCGCATTTCTGTGGTGACCGAGGCCTGCCAGAGTTGCGGCATATGTGTGGCCGGCTGCCCGGCGCGGGCGATTGAAATGGAGGGGGTACAAATCGGCGCGGACGTCTATCGGCGGTTGCGAAAACCCGTGGCAGCGGAAGATGCTCCGGCAGGCCCGCTGCAGGTGATGGTGTTCGGCTGCACGCGCTCAGCCGGCCAGGCCCTTGCGTTGTCCCGCCAGGCGGGCCATGTCCTGCCCAGGGGCGTTCAGTTTGTGGAGGTGCCCTGCGGCGGCACCATTTCCAGCCGCCACCTGCTGGCGGCCTTTGACGCCGGCGCAGACGGCGTGATGCTGTGTACCTGCCATACCGACAACTGCCGGTCGGAAATCGGCAATCAGGTAGCCCGCAAGAGAGCCGAGTCGGTCCGGAATTTATTGAAAGAGGCCGGTGTGGATGGCAGCCGGCTGAACATCACCTCGGTGGCGGCCAACATGGGCAATGAATTCACCTTCATGATCAGCGCGTTTGCTGATCGGATCAAGGCACTCAACGCTTCCTGATTGCCCCCCGGCGCCCGATCCGGCAGCCGCATGGGTGCCGGCCTTTTTTTAACCGATCGCCGAACCATCTATCTAAGGAAAACCGCAATGGCCAAAGATCGACCGGACCGCCTGGAAGCATTGAATTCATCTTGCTGCAAAGACTGGTCCTATGAGCAGGATGTCTGCCTGACATGTGCCATGTGCGCCAGTGCCTGTCCGGTGTCCGGGGTCGATGATTTTGACCCCCGCAAAATGGTGCGCATGGTCTCTTTAGGCATGGTGGACCGGGTGGCCCAATCCCGCTGGCCATGGATCTGCACCATGTGCGGCAAGTGCGAACAGATTTGCCCCATGGGCATCGACATCGCCGATATCACCCGGCGCGTCCGATCGTTGCGCGAAGGCCGGCAGGTGCCGGGGATTTTATACAAAGGCCTTACCGCCGCCCTTGAAACCGGCAACAATCTCTCCCTGCCCAAAGAAGACTTTATCTTCATCCTGGAAGATGTGGCCGAGGAAGTTGCCGAAGAACCGGGCTTCGAAGGATTCAGCGTGCCCATCGACAAAACCGGCGCACGACTGCTCACCACGGTCCACAACAAACTGGTCAACACCCACACCGAGGACCTCAAGCCGTGGTGGAAAATCTTTCATGCCGCCGGAGAAGACTGGACCGTGGCGTCGGACAACTGGGAGGGAACCAGCTGGGGCTATTTCACCGGCGACGATGAAGCCATAAAAATCATGGCCGGACGCATCGTGGAGAACATGCGCCGATTGGAGGTCGATACACTGCTGTGGCCCGAATGAGGGCACGCCTATCTGGCGACCAGGTATGGTCTGCAAAAATGGTTTCCCGAAGCCCTTGAGGAATTTAAAACGGTTACCGTGTTCGACCTGCTCATCGAGTATATCAAGAGCGGGCGCATTCGTTTGGACCGCCGGCGCTTCGATGTGAGGGCCACCTATCACGACCCCTGCAATTATGGCAGGCGGGCCAAAAAACGGTTCGGACACGGTTATTTTGAAGAGCCCCGATGGATCATGGACCAGTGTCTTGAAAATTGGGTTGATCTGCATCCCGACCGGCTGCACCAGATTTGTTGCGGCGGCGGCGGCGGTGCGCTGACCACGGGATACAACGACGAACGGATCTTCTATGGCCGCCGCAAAATGGCGCAGATCCGTGCAACGGGTGCCCGGATGCTGGTACTTCCCTGCCATAGCTGCCACGGCCAGATCAACAGCATCAAGGCGGCTTACGACATGCAAGATCTGACCGTTAAATACCTCTGGGAACTGGTGGCCGACTGCTTAATCAGGTAATGCGCCTATATTTCAACCGCACAAAAAAAAGGATTCACAAGACCGATGCCTGTAAATCCTTGGGGTTTCTGGTGGGCGATACTGGATTTGAACCAGTGACTTCCACCGTGTGAAGGTGGCACTCTCCCGCTGAGTTAATCGCCCGAAAAGTGACTCTACATATAGAAGGGCAGTGCGCGTGAAGTCAAGCGTTTTTTCTTTCTGTCGCTACCGTGTCAAGACCCTTTGATTCAAGGCCGTTTGACGATGAACCAGGGGTTGAGCAGGTTCTCTTTGTTGTAGGCCAGGGCATTGCCGTCATCATGGCGGACCACCTGAGCGCCGCTGGCAATGGCGATGGCCTGACCGGCTGCCGTATCCCACTCCATCGTGGGACCCAGCCGGGGGTAGATGTCCGCCCGGCCTTCGGCCACCAGGCAGATTTTCAGGGAACTGCCCGACGAAATGAATGCCACCCGGCCATGTTTTTGCCGCATGGTTTCCACGTAGGCGTCCAGTTCCGGTGTGGCGTGGGAGCGGCTCCCCATGATCGTAAAGGGTCGGCCCTTTTCCCGTTTCAGCGGCATCCGAACCGCATGATTCATCATCGATTCCATACCGCCAGTCCCGCCGGGTTGCCTTTCGCCGACCCCACCCTGTTGACAGGCATCGATCTTGAAGGCACCCAGTTCACGATCGGCAAAGTAGAGGGTGTCGGTCACCGGAACATAAATGACCCCCATGGTGGGCACCCCCCCTTCCGCAAGGGCGATGTTCACCGTGAATTCTCCGTTGCGCTTGATGAATTCCTTGGTGCCGTCCAGTGGATCGACGATCCACATGCGCGGCCACTGTTTGCGCTCCGCAAAGGGGATGTCGCGCCCCTCCTCGCTGAGCACGGGGATGCCGAAGCCGCTGATATCCGCCTTGATGATGGTGTGGGCGCGGCGATCGGCCAGTGTGAGGGGAGAGTTGTCCGCTTTCTTCTCCACGCCCATGTCGGCTGAATCATACACCTCGAGGATGGCCTTGCCGGCCTTGACGGCGCTGACAATGGCGGTTTGCAGCCATAAGGTTCGGTTTTCTGTCACTGGATTACCTTTCTGGTTTGTCGTCCGGATTGACGGCGTAAAGCTTCACCGGCGCCGAGATACCTTTGAGGGTGGCTGAGAGTGATCGGGCCACCGACACCCGGAGACCTGACCTTGTCGATCACCGGCTCGGAGACGACCGTTTCCCCTTCTGCCGACTCGCCCTGAATGCGCTGGGTGATATTTACGGATGCGCCGACAATACCATATTTTTTGCGTGCTTGGGATCCGATATTGCCCACCACGACCGGCCCGCTGTGGACGCCGATGCCCATCCCCAGCACGGGCAGATCCAGTTCGGCCAGCTCACGGTTAAGCTGATCCATTGCCGCCTGCATGTCGAAGGCGCACTGAACACACCGGTGGGCCGTGGCCTCGATGGTTTCGTCAATCGGTTCAAAAAAGGCCAGGATCGCATCGCCGATAAAATCGACGATGATGCCCCGGCGTTTCTGGACCAATGGGATGATGGCTGAAAAATAACGGTTGAGTACGTCGATGGTCTCTTCCGGAGAGAGATGTTCGGCCATGGGGGTGAACCCGCGGATATCGGCCATGAGGATGGCCACCTCCTGCCGCCTGCCCCCCAGCCGGCCGGCTTCCGGCTGCTCCAGCAGGACACGGGCGAAATCCGGGTCCACGTATCGGCCGAAAGTGTTGCGGATCGTGTCCCTTTGCCTGAGCCCGTCGATCATGGTGTTGAAGCTGGTTGCCAGCCGACCGATTTCATCACGGGATCTCACTTCGATCTTTTCTTCATACTCACCGGCAGCCACCGTTACGGCGCGTTCGGAGAGATCCCTGATGGTACCGGACATGCGATCTATGTTGAGGCGAATTATACCGTAAATGAGCAGGACCAACGCGAATGCGCCGAGGATGAATCCATTTCTGAAGTTGATGATGGGGGCTAAGATGGTTTTACCGTCGGCAAACACAACCAGCGCCCAGGGAAAGGTGTCGAGGCTACGAAAACCCACTATCCGTTCCGGTGGCATGCCGGGTCCCCAGACGGTTCCGACGGCGTCCCGGTCGATCTCCTCCAGTAGCCTGCTCTCCAGTGGGTCGGCCGTTTCGCCCAACTTCACTCTCTCTTGCAACCGGCCGCTGGCAAAAACGATCTCCCCCGACGCCTTATCGGCGATGCAGGCATTGGCGTTTTGCCACCAGGGCGCAGAAGAGATATCCGCCATCAAAAAGTCAAACTTGATGACAATTTCCAGGTTGCCGACGGGTGTGTCATAGGCATCCAGGAGGACCATGCTTACGCTGACGGTGTGGGCACCAGTGTGTTCATCGATTGTCGGCGGAGATATTTTCGCAAATGCGCCCCGATGGAATCGCATGAACCGTCCGCCTCCCATCATGTTCTGCATGCCGCCGCGGCCGTGCCCGCCGGATGATGGGACATGCCAGCCGATGTTCACCCGAACCACTCCCGGCAGGGCTTCCAGTTTGTGCACGATTGTTTCCAGAAGACCGGCGTCCGGGGTGTCCGACCCGCTTTGCGAGAACATCTCCATCAGTTGCACCGGACGCGAAAGCCGCATCTCGATTTCATGGGCCGCCCGTTTCAGTTGAAGAATAACCGTTTCGTTCCATTGCCTGATCATGAGATTGCGGGCATAGATGAAACCAGAAACACCGGCAACCAGCAGGATAAGTACTACCGGTAAAACCAGCAGGGCCGTCAGCCGGGCACGCAGGGTTTTGAAATGATAGGACTGCATAGACACACAACGCGTTAGGTGTAATACCTTTCCAGTACCGACTCCCTGATTTTGTGCATGCGGATGGCCTCCTGGGGGCAGCCGGTGGCACACACCCCGCACCCCCGGCACAGATTGGCTTCGATGACGGGCGGTGGTGGCGGCATGCCTTTTTTCTTCTTCGCCTGGGAGATGGCGCCAAAGGGGCAACGGCGCTCACAGCGTCCGCAGCCATTGCATGGTTCCGGTGACAATTCAGCCAGGTAGCGGCTCAGGGGCCAGATTTTCTCTGCGTCGAGAATCCTGGCCAGTTGGTGGGGAAAACAGCAGTCATTGCAGCAGTTGCACAGGGCGCCATCCAGCCGGCCCTGGCTGTCCACAGCCAGTTCGGCGCTTTGCATAAGACCCTGCCGGTTGGCCTCCTTGACGACGGACAGGGACCGTTCCCGTGAGATTTCCCAACCGATGCCGCGGGCATTGGAAAAGCGGATGCAGGTCAGCTGTGGCAGGGTGCATCCGCGAACCATGGCCCTGCAGTTGCACGGCCACAGGTAGAATCGTTCGATGCGATCGAACAGGCGGGCCACTTCTTCCAGCAGCAGGTATTCGGGGCAGGTGTCCTCCGTGGGTCTCGGCTGACCAGCCTTGAGCGAGGCCACCGTGCCGCGGTGTCTCGCCGTATAGTGGTCCAACTCCCATCGGTTCAACCGGTCTTTGATATCTTCCGGAAGATCCTGCCATCCTTCGAACAGGGCCCAGCTTTCGAAGCGCACATGGAAATCCGCCGGGGCGATCCGGCCGTCGTCGAGGCGCCGCACCACCCCGCGCCGCCAGGCACGCTCGAGAAAGCTGTCACTCAATTCCGCGCCAAGCTTTTGGTGGATTTCATCGGCCGTCATCGGCTTCCCGTTCAGGGCTGTCAGCAGGTCAATTTCCGAAGGCGTGTAGAACCGGCTGAGCCACGGTTCGAGAAATTCCGGTATTCCACAGATGTCAAAAAGGTCGGTCATGGTTATTGCGGTTCCATTGTTGCCGGATTCATAAAAAAGCCGATATCTGCGTTACGCTTCATCCCTCGTCACTGCGGCGTACCGTCAGTACGCCTCATTCCTCGGGATGGAACATGAATGTTCGCCGTAAGGATCTTGATCGATTTGTCATTCGCTCGCCTAAGCTCGCTTTCGCGGCCCGCAAGCCTTGATCTCGGCCTTTTTACGAATCCGTCGGAAATACGATTTTTTACGGGGGCGTCGTTGGCGGTGGTAGTAAAAATCGGAGGCCGGCTGAAACCAGCCCCCCCTTACTGGGCTTCACTTTTAGCACATCCCGTAATATGATGTCACTTCAACGGCCAGCGACGGATATACGCCATGATCGACATTGTACAGGCAACCACCCCATCCCAGATCCAGACCATTCGAGATCTGTTCCGCGAATACGAGGCGTTTCTCCAGGTGGACCTTTGCTTTCAACGCTTCGAGGAAGAACTGGCAAGCTTGCCCGGCAAGTACGCACCCCCGCAGGGTGCCCTGCTGCTGGCATCAGCGGCCGGACTGGCGGCTGGATGCGCAGCCATGCGCCCATTGGCTCAGGGGGTTTGTGAGATGAAACGGCTCTATGTCCGCTCCCCCTATCTGGGCCGGGGCTTGGGCAAAGAACTGGCCTTGAGGGTGATCGAAAGGGCCAGGACCGCTGGTTATGCGAGTATGCGCCTGGATACCCTGGAGAAATTGCGGCCGGCCCTTTCCCTTTACACCGGCCTCGGTTTTCAGACGTGTCTGCCGTACTACCAGAATCCGCTTTCCGGCGTCATATATATGGAAAAGGCGCTTTGATGCGTCTTGTCCATCGGCGACGACATCCTTATGGGTTGGCCTTTTCGTATCGTCGTCGCCCGTCCTCCCGGGCCGCCTGAACATCCTGGCGGCAGATGTCGGCTTTTCGGCCGGACCAGAACATGGCCTCCTCCAGATCCTTGCCGTAAACCCCGCACCACATCAGACCGGACATGGCTCCGGTACCCGCCGGATTAATTCTCAGTGCAGTGAGAAATGCGCGCTTTGCCGCCGTATAGTCCTTATTGCGGTAAAGCGCCCAGCCGTAAAGATCCTGGGCCATGAACGATTCCGGTGCCTCGGCGATTGCCTTTTTAAACGGTGCGGCATCTAAAGGGCCGTCGCCCCCATAGGCCGAATAAATATAAAACCCTTCCAGCGCCCGACCTACGGCATCCAGACCTGCACGGCCGAGGGTTTCGGGCCACAGCGCTTCCTGGACCTGCGCTTTCGGCATGGGCCGGCCCATGGATTCCAGCCATTTCAACAATTGAGCGCGAAAACCGATCAATCCGTCCTCAATCGATATCGGCAGCTCGACAGGCGTGTGGCGGACATCCGGTGCCTGTCCGTCGAAAAAGTGAAGGCCTACCGATGGGTCCGAATAATTGCCGTAGATCCACAGGCGCACCTGCTGAGACTGGCTGACCTGAAGCAAATCCAGTTTGTCGGCCGCATCGCGGCAGTAGCGCTGAAAGGCCGCCTGTTCCGGAAAAATCTTTTTTACCCGCCAGCCGAACCACATTTCCTTGAGGCCAGTGTGCAGGGCCAGAAGGTTTCCCACAAGAAAATGAAGGGCCAGGCCGGTGCCGTCAAACGGATGCCCGTTCTCGGCTCGAAAAGGCAGTACGATGCATTGGTCGGTGGGGGATTGCACCATGGAGGACCTCCTATTTGATCTATCTACCACATCCGCCGGACCATTGAAATAGCGGGTCAATGGCCGAATCCGGTGGAGGACGGTGGTCGATATGGCGCTCGAGGTGACATTGTTGTATAGTGAATTTATAAAATGTATGTACAAGCTAACAGGCTTTTAATAACGAGGAGTTGCCATGTCGACCCGTATTGATGCCTCCGAGGCCATGAAAATTCATCTGGACGGCCCATTGCCGCAGATGCCTGATTTCCGCCCCGGTATCCGCCGCGCGCCGGACCGGGGTTTCCGGCTCAGCCGGAACCAGACCGCGGTGGCCCTGAAAAACGCCCTTCGCTACGTGCCCGTCAAACATCACGCCGCCCTGATTCCCGAGTTTCTGGCGGAGCTGAAAACCCACGGGCGCATCTATGGCTATCGCTTTCGTCCCCAAGGCGAGATCCGGGCCCTGCCCATCGAACAATATCGGGGCAACTGCCTGGCCGGTCGCGCCTTCCAGCTGATGATGGACAACAACCTGGATTTTGACGTCGCCCTTTACCCATACGAACTGGTCACCTATGGTGAGACCGGCAGTGTCTGCCAGAATTGGATGCAGTTCCGGCTGATCAAAAAATATCTCCAGGCGCTCACCGACGACCAGACCCTGGTGGTCCAGTCCGGCCACCCCTTGGGGTTGTTTCGCTCCGGCCCGAAAACCCCCCGGACCATCATCACCAACGGCCTGATGGTGGGGCTTTATGACAATCCGGACGACTGGGAGATTGCCGCCCAGATGGGTGTTTCCGCCTACGGACAGATGACCGCCGGCGGCTGGATGTATATCGGCCCGCAGGGCATCGTCCACGGTACTTACAATACCCTGCTGGGGGCCGGCCGCAAGATGTGCGGCGTCCCGGCCGACGGGGATCTGTCCGGTCTGCTTTTTGTATCCTCGGGACTGGGGGGCATGAGCGGCGCCCAACCCAAGGCCGCCGAGATTTCCCGGGCCGTGTCGGTGATTGCCGAGGTGGACGGATCACGCATAGAGACCCGCCACCGGCAGGGGTGGGTGAACATGGTTTCCGCCGACCTGGCCGAGATTTTCAAAGCGGCCCTTGCGGCAAAGCAAGAAAAGCGGGTTCTCTCTATCGCCTACCACGGCAACGTGGTGGACCTGCTGCAATACATGGTTGACCATGACATTCCCGTCGATCTGCTCTCGGATCAGACCTCTTGCCATGTGGTCTACGACGGCGGCTATTGTCCCCAGGGTGTCAGTTTCGAGGAGCGCACCCGTCTGCTGGCCGAGGATCGTCAATCGTTTCGCCGGCTGGTGGATGCCAGCCTCAACACTCAAATGGCACTCATACGGACGCTGGCCCAGCGGGGCACCTATTTCTTCGACTACGGCAACGCCTTTTTGAAAGCCGTCTTCGACGCCGGGGTCACGGATGTGGCCCGCAACGGCAAGGATGTGAAGGATGGTTTCGTATTCCCCTCCTATTTCGAGGACATCATGGGGCCCATCTTCGACTATGGCTATGGGCCCTTCCGATGGGTCTGCCTCAGCGGTGACCCGCAGGACCTGGAAAAAACCGACCGGGCGGCCATGGCCTGCATCGACCCCGACCGTCGTCCCGAGGATCGAGACAACTACGTGTGGATCCGTGATGCCGGCAAGAACCGCCTGGTGGTGGGCAGCCAGGCCAGGATTCTCTACCAGGATGCAAAGGGACGCATGCACATCGCCCTGGTCTTCAATGCCATGGTGAGAAACAAGGAGGTGGGGCCCATCATGCTGGGTCGTGACCACCACGACCCCGGCGGAACCGATTCGCCGTTCCGGGAGACCGCCAACATCACCGACGGCAGCAACGTGACCGCAGACATGGCCACCCATTGCTTTGCGGGAAACGCCGCCCGGGGAATGTCCCTGGTGGCGCTGCACAACGGCGGGGGTACCGGCATCGGCAAGGCCATCAACGGCGGTTTCGGCCTGGTTTTAGATGGCAGCCGACGGGTGGACGGCATTATCCATTCGGCCATGAACTGGGACGTCATGGGTGGGGTCGCCAGGCGCAGCTGGGCCAGGAATCCCAATGCCATCAGCGTGGCCGCCGCCTACAACCAGGAGAATGACAACGGCGATCAGATAACACTCCCCTTTCTGGCCGACGACGATGCGGTGGATGCGGCGGTGGATAAAATATTTTACAAATAAAATCAATGGTTTTAGACGATTCTTGCAAGTGCGGCGACCCGCAACGACCATATGGTTTTTATAACCGTTCACGGGTTCAAAGGTTCAGGGTTCCTGAAAACCTCAGCCAAAGTGACCATTAACGGTGAACGCTGAACCTGTAAACGCTTAATGGTGGAGAAGATCAACGACCATGAAACCATTGCTTCTGGATAAAGAGAAAATCACGATCGATGACCTGGTCGCGGTTGCCCGATCAAGCCGCGAGGTCAGCGTGTCCGCTGCCGGAGAAGGCCGGGTAGCCAGAACCAGCGCCCTGATCGAGCGCTGGGTGAAGGAAAAGCGGGTGATCTACGGCATCACCACCGGGTTCGGGGCCCTGTGCAACGTCATCATTTCCGAGAAAGACACGCGCCGGCTGCAGGAGAACATTCTGATGAGTCATGCCGCCGGCGTAGGCAACCCGCTGCCCGAGACGGTGGTCCGTGCCATCATGGCCCTTCGGATTCACGACCTGTGCATGGGCTATTCCGGCTGCCGTATGGAGACCCTTCGATATCTGCTCGCTTTTCTCAATCACGGGGTGACGCCGGTGGTGCCAGAGAAGGGCTCGGTGGGGGCCAGTGGTGATCTGGCGCCCACGGCTCACCTGGGCCTGGTCCTCATTGGGAAAGGTGAGGCGTTTTATCGAGGAAACCGCATTCCCGGTGCTGCGGCACTGGATCAGATCGGTCTGATCCCGCTGGCCCTTGCTGCAGGAGAGGGGCTGGCCCTGATCAACGGCACCCAGGTGATGACCGCCATCGGCACCCTGGTGGTGAACGACGCGGTGCGCCTGTCCAAAATGGCGGACATCGCCTGCGCCATGACCCTAGAGGTCCTAATGGGCTCCAACAGCGAGTTTGACCCGCGCATCCACCAGGTTCGTCCCCATCCGGGTCAGCAGGTTACCGCGGACAACATGCTGCGCCTGACCGAGGCCAGCGAGATCATTACGTCTCACGAAGGCTGCGCCCGGGTTCAAGACGCCTACACGCTGCGCTGCGCGCCCCAGATCCACGGGGCCAGCAAGGATGCGGTGGCCCACGCCCGGCGGGTCATCGACATTGAAATCAATTCAACCACCACCAACCCGCTGATATTCCCGGATACCGAGGAGGTTCGGCTGGGAGGCAATTTCCACGGCCAGCCCGTGGCCATGGCCGCCGACTATCTCTCCATGGGGCTGGCGGAGCTGGGCAGCGTTTCCGAGCGGCGCATCGAGCGTCTGGTCAACCCGCAACTCAGCGAACTGCCCGCCTTTCTGATCAACCATGGAGGGATCAACTCCGGTTTCATGATCGGTCAATATGCCGCCGCCGCCCTGGTGTCGGAAAACAAGGTACTGGCCCACCCGGCCTGCGTGGATTCCATACCCACCTCCGCCAACAAAGAGGATCATGTGAGCATGGGCACCATCGCCATGCGCCAGAGCCGGGAAATTCTCACCAACGTGGAGAGCGTCATCGCCATTGAACTGCTTTGCGCGGCCCAGGCCTATGACCTGCTCACCGAAACGCGCCAATTGACGGCCGGCAAGGGTACCCGCGAGGCCTACCGGGTGATCCGTCGTCATGTGCCCTACATGGCTCAGGACCGGGAGCTGTACAAGGATATGGAAACCATGCTAAAGGTGTTGCAATCCGGCGAAATTCTCGATGCGGTGGAGGCGGCGGTGGGACGAATCAAGGTCGTGGGGTGAACGCAATGTTTTATATCAAGCTTTATCTGCTCACCATCCCCGTCTTTTTTCTCATCGACATCGTCTGGCTGGGATACCTGGGCCGCGGTTTTTACAAGAAACAGATCGGCTTTATTCTCAGCGACCAGGTCAACTGGACAGCGGCCATCGCCTTTTACCTGATCTACATCGTCGGTATTCTTGTGGTTGCGGTTTTACCCGCCTTGGCCCAAGGGTCCATCAGGCGGGCCGTCTTATGGGGTGCCCTGTTCGGCTTTTTCACCTACGCCACCTATGACTTGACCAACATGGCCACCATCAGAGGCTGGCCATTGGCCATGGTGGTCGTGGACATCCTTTGGGGGACCCTTTTGTGCACCCTTGTGGCCGCCGGCAGTTTTTATGCGGGGCGCTGGCTGATGGGTTGATGCATCATTCGCTTTCATTGAGTAAAAATGCAATCATGGTTTCCAGCGGAGTTAAAAATCCCACTGTCGAGGTTCCCCGGTAGCGCCCTTTGACCATGGCAACCAACTGGCCCTGGGCATCAAACACCGGGCTGCCGCTGCTTCCGGGATAGATGTTCATCTCAATCGGTAAAGGTCACCGTAACCTGCTGATGACGGCTCAGATCGTGGGCGGAGCACAGTACCAGGCCCCGTGGATCGATCACGAATGCGGAAAACTGGACATCCCGCCCCCTGGATCGTGTACGGATGCAGACCACCGTTTCGATTCTGTCCAGCACGACCGTAGGAACCGCTTGTCGGTGAGGCTGAGCCCGTGTTTGAGGGCTCGGCGCCGTTCCAAGCAGATATCTATCAATATATTCCTGCAGGTGCCGGCAGGCTTGTATGGCGTTGATGTCGCCTTGATGGATGACGGTGGCCACCGAGGCCAGGGCGACACATATTCAGGTTTTGCGGGTATCGGTCGCTTCGGGCAGAATCTGAGCGCTCACCGGCGCGAATTGGTTCGGCAAATGCCGATCAAATGCAAACATATTCTTATTTGAATACCTGTAATTATGAACAAAATCAAATAAAAAAGAGTAGTTTTGGGAGAACTGCCGCCGTAGCGGCCCCATCGAATCAACCATGTTCGACCGGCAATCACACCATTGGCCCCATGACAATTGCCTGCACATCGGGCGACCCTTTCACCTTGATCCCGAAACCATTCTGATATCATTCGGAATATACTCCTTTCCAAGGTATTTAAAACCTGAAGAATAGGCCCATTTTGATCAGATTCTGCTGGGAAAAGATAGGGTCTGAGATAGACATGATGCTTAAAGACCGCGATAAAATTGTTGGAGAACAGACCCTTGGCCCGTTGACTGCTCGGATCCTTGAACCCACCGAACATCAACTAACCCAATGAAATTCTTAATATAATTAGATATTCCAGCAATATAGACATGGTTTGGGAGAACCGTTCGCTGTGGAGGCAAACCATTAACCTGTTGACCCTCCCGGCGCTGATTGTTATGGATGAATAGCTCTCTTTTGACTCGCACCAGTTGGCTTTATCTAAGCGCAGGATGATGTCCATACATGGAAGATACCGATCAATCGCCCTTTGTGCTTGAAAACGCTACCCTCAAGCAGGATACCACCGGGCACGTTTTTCCTGATCGTTATGCGATCAAAGAGGCGGGAACAGACCGGACGTTGACCTGCTTTGAAGCTCCCAACCTGCAGGTCATCATCAAGTCGGGCCTGACCGTCACCGCCTCGGCTGCACGCAAAGCCCCTCCGGGAACCATATATCTGGACGGCGTCGCCCAGGCGGAACCCTTTCTGGATCACGATAAAAAAGTCTACAACCTGGACCATCATGAGGGCTGCGTCCGCACCTTCACCCTGGCCACCTGCGAGCAGGCGCTGATCATGTGTGTGAAGGGACTGGACTTGCGGGACCGGGAATGGAAGATTTTTGCCAACGAACCGGACCTTGACACCATCCTGGCCATCTGGATCATCCTCAATCATCAACGGATCAACAACCGCGACGCCATCCACCGGCGATCCCTTTTCGCGCTGGTCAGGCTGGAAGGAATTATCGATGCCCTTGGCCTGGAGCTGCGGGAACTCAGCGGCTTACCGGCAGATCTACTCCAGAAGCTGATGCGGGTCATCGACCGCCTGCGCGTGGAAGAGCTGGAACTGAAGAAAGCCGGCGAGTGGTCCAAAACCGATTTCCTTGCTTATACCTTCGGTGTGCTGCGTAAGTTGGATCAGTTTCTGATCAAATTAGGGGAACTGGATGATTTCAAGGGTGTCGAGGAACTGGCCCGAATCGAGCTGACCAACAATCGTATTGCCGTGGTAGTGGCTTCGGATCTCGGCATCTACGAGCTAGAACCCCACTTGACCAAGCTCTACGGCAACCGACTGGGATGGGTGGCCCTACGCAGAGGCGAAAAAGACTACACCCTCAGGCAGATGGACCTGTTCATGCCGGTAAACCTGGAGGATGTGTATCAGCGCTTGAACTTCATGGACCCAGCGGTCAAGGGTCGCATCAACGTCAACCGCTGGGGGGGATCCGGAGATATCGGCGGCTCGCCCCGAGACCTCGGCACCCGGCTGTTGCCCGGAGAAATTGTTTCAGCCTGCCGCGATGTCATCGAAAAGCGCAGCGACATTCGCCACGTGAAACGGTTTTTATCGAGCGCTGTTTTTTCAATGCTGATCGTCATCGCCGCCGTTGCCACCGCTCAGAACTGGGAACCGGCCCGGTGGCTGGGCCGGAAAGCGCTCGGCGAGGTTTTCCGGAGTCCGGTCGTCGGATTCCACGCCGCGCTCTTGTTTTTTACCTTGATTATGCTCGGCATCGTGGCCTTGCGACGGCCTTGGCAGTTTGGAATGATATTGCCGGCCGGAAGAGACTGGTGGCGCCTTCTGCCCTTGGCCGTCATCTGCGGATTTACCGGTGACATCCTGGTGCCCGCCAAGACGATGTTTACCGCCGACCCCGTGATGGCCTGGACGATTGCGCTGGTTTTGATCCCCCTTTCACTGGAACTGTTGTTCAGGAGCCTGGTGCACGGCATGATGGCCCAGCTGGCAACCATCCAGGACTGTGAAAGCCGGTGGTTCTTCTCCGGCCCCACCATTGGATCGGCCCTGCTGTATGCGGCCACCATCGGTTTCCAGATGACCATGATGGCCGACCATCCCATGGCAATCCTGACCAACGGCATCCTGATCAAATATATCGCCGTGGCCGCCATATTCGGCTTGGCTGCCGGAATGATCCGGGAACGGTCGCACAGCGTCCTGCCGGCCTGGCTGTTTCACGCAGCAGCCGTGGCGACGTCGCTTTTGGCCTTTGGACCGGCTTGACGGGTACTGAAGCATTGCCCCCTCACGGCAATACCTTACGGATACGTTTTTTTACGTTCACGCACCTCAATCATCTCCTCTCCAATAGCATCCCATCACCAATGGATCGAGGCGATTTGACGGCCGGTGTCCGGCGTGCGGATGCAAGGCAGATCTGAACGATTCCGCCGGTATGCTGTTTCACCGTCTCTTCTTGCAGGAGTCGACAAGATGAAATTGAAAAAGACGCCCGTTGACCTGGACGGGAACGACGGAAACATCCATATTCTGAGGAATCGTCACGGCATTCCGGAAATCACCGCGAGTACAGTCGCGGATCTGATGAGGGGCTTGGGGTGGGTCCACGCCAACGACCGCCAGATGCAGACCCTGCTCACCCGCATCCTTCTCCAGGGCCGTGCCGCCGAACTGCTCAAGGCCGATGAAGGCCTGATCGAGATCGACACCTACATGCGGCGGATGAATTTTCTACCGGATCCGCAGGAACAGGTCGCCCGGATTGGACCCGGCGCACGCAAGGCCCTGGATGCCTACGTGAGCGGATTCAACGACTGGATGGGTGACAACGGGCCGGTGTTTGAATTCAAACTGATGGGGTATCGCCACCCGGAATCCTACACGGCGACCGATTGTCTGCGGCTGGCCAAGGTTTTCGGTTTTTTAGGCTTGGCCGACATCCAGGCCAATATGGAAAAATTTCTGGTGGAGATGATCCAGAAAGGCCTGCCGGAAGAGAAATTGAGGGAACTGTTCCCCTATCTCACCGATCCCATAGACACCGCCTTGATCGACCAGGTTGAACTTTCGCCTCCCCTGGTGCCGTCGGCGGTCGAGTGGTTCAACCGGCTCCCCCGCTTCAATGCCTCCAACAACTGGGCCGTAGCCGGCCGCCTCACCCGCTCCGGCTTTCCGATTCTTTGCAATGACCCTCACCTGGAGGTCAACCGCCTGCCCAATGTCTGGCAGGAGATCATCCTCCGGCTGCCCGGAAACACCATGATGGGTGTCAGTATTCCCGGTGTACCCGGACTGATAATCGGTCGAAGCAACCACCTGGCATGGGGCGCCACCTATGCCTATATGGATATGTTGGATTACCGCATCGAACGATGCCGGAATGGCAATTACTATCGAAAAGACGGCTGGAAACCCTTTACGGTTCGTGAGGAAGAGATCAAGGTGAAGAACAAGCCTTCCATCCGGATCAAGATCCATGAGAATGAAAACGGACTGCTGGAAGGCGACCCCCATAAGGAAGCTCACTATTTGGTGATCGGATGGTCGGGAGCCAAAGGATGCGGGGCAGAAATGTTTGACACGCTGTTCGAGATGATGGACGCACAACATGTGGAAGCGGCCATGACGCTTTTTCGACAAGTCAAAGCCGTTGCCATGAACTGGGTCTTTGCCGATACGGGGGGAAACATCGGCTATCAGATGAGCGGCCGCCATTTCAAGCGGCCCGAAGGAATCAGTGGATTGCTGCCCCACGCCGGATGGGAAAAACAATTTGATTGCCTGGGGTTTAACGATCCCGGGGCTCTGCCCAATGTGTTCAATCCACCCGAAGGCATCATCGCCACGGCCAACCAGGACCTTAACTATCTGGGTCGTTCCAATCCGATCAACTTGTGTATGGGGCCCTATCGGGCGGACCGCATCGTTGCGCTCCTGGAAACCGGCAGTGAGCTCGATGTGGCTTACATGAAGGACATGCACTACGACCTTTACTCCCTGCAGGCGGAGCGACTGATGGAAGTCATCAGCCCGTTGCTGCCGGATACGGACAACGGCCGCATCCTGAAAGCGTGGGATCTGCGATATCACGCCGATTCAACAGGGGCCATGTTGTTCGAGTCCGTGTACCGGGCCATTATCGACGTGGTGTTTGGCGACCACGGGTTCGGACGCGAGGTGGTGGACCATATCTGCTTGGAAACCAGCCTGTTCAACGACTATTACGCCAACTTCGACCGTATTCTGGAAAAGCAGTCATCGGCCTGGTTCGACGGAGAACTCAGAGAAGAACTGTTCAAGCAGGGTATCGACGCAGGCCTGGGTGTCAAACCGATTTCATACGGGAAAACCCGATCGATCACCCTGGCCCACCTGCTGCTCGGCGGCCGATTGCCAAAGTTCCTGGGATTCGATTATGGTCCGCTCACCCTTCCCGGGTGCAGGGCCACCATCCCCCAGGGCCAGATATTCAAAAATGCCGGACGACTGACTACCTTCAGCCCCACTTATCGCTTCATTGCCGATATGGCCACCGATGAGATCCACACCAACCTGGCCGGTGGCCCATCGGATAGACCCTTTTCCCGATGGTATGTCAGTGACATCAAGAACTGGTATGAAGGAAATTACAAAACATTGCGATGAAGTCGCCGCGTCCGCCCTGCGGCCGGCGGCTGAGAAATGTCAGCGGATCGGACTGGATAATTCTCGAAGGATGGGCGATTAATGGTGAAAAAACAGAATCTGATACTCACCGGGATGCCCGGGGCGGGCAAAAGCACCATCGGGGTCCTTCTGGCCAAATGCCTGGGGGTGTCGTTTTTGGATACGGACATCCTGATGCAAACGGGAGAGGGCTGCTATCTGCAGGAAACCATTGCCGACCATGGTTTAGACGGGTTCCGCAGAATCGAGGAACGCTATCTGCTCACTGTACCGCCGGACTGCGGGGTCGTGGCCACCGGTGGCAGTGCGGTATATAGCCGGGAGGCCATGGCCTACCTCAGATCCTTGGGGCCGGCGGTCTACCTGCAGATCGACCTGGTTCCGCTGAAGGATCGCCTGGGCAATCTGGATGAGCGGGGGGTGCTCAGAATGCCCGGTCAGACCATCGACATGCTCTATGACGAACGATGCCCGCTGTACGAACGCTTTGCAGACATCACCGTTTCCACGGCAGGTATCACGCCGGATCAGGTGGTGACGCAGGTGCTGCGGCAGTTATAACCGGTCATGGCCGTTCAAGATGCACCGGTGGACGGTTTCTTTCGATAGGCAGATCAAAGGCCGGTAGCTCAGATCATCCAATGGGTAAGCTTGTGATGGGATCCTCTCTGCTGTTGATTTTTACTGAGAAATAGGCCAAAAAACAGGTCGTATCCTTTTTCCTTCTTAACGTCTGCCAACCCAAAAGGAGATATCGATGAACATCGGCAGCCTTTTACCCCACCATGCGCGTTATCGTCCCGACCACCTCGCTTTTGTCTGCGGCGAAGAACGGTTTTCCTACGACGCATTCAATGCATACGTGAACAAACTGGCCAATGCACTGCTGGACTGCGGGCTCGCCAAGGGAGATAAATTTGCCACCGTTCTGCCCAATTGCACCCAGCTCATGGCGGCCTATTGGGCGGCGGCCAAGACGGGTCTGGTCATTGTACCCAGCAGCACCATGCTCAACGAAAGCGGACTCGCCACCCTGCTGAAAAACTCCGACACAACACTGGTAATCGCCAACGCCGCTTTTGCCGACGCGTTGGATCATATCCGCAAGGACTTACCGGCCATCGGCGATGATCGCTACGTGCTGGTGAATGTAGACGGCCAGCGTGAAGGATTCCGCAGCTATGACGAATTCGTGGATTCTGCAAACGAGAAAAACCCGCCGGCCGTGCCCATCGACGACCACGACGTGTATAATATCATGTACTCCAGCGGAACCACCGGCGCACCCAAGGGAATCGTGCACACCCACTATGTCCGGGCCATGTACTGCACCATCTTCGCCGCCTCCTGGCGCATGACACCCGAAAGTGTGGCCCTGCACGCCGGTGCGATCGTCTTCAACGGCGCCATGCTGGACCTGATGCCCTGGATGTTCCTGGGCGCCACCTACATTCTCCATGAGAATTTCAACGCCGAAGCGGTCATCGCCGACATCGAAAAGGAGAAGGTAACCCACGTGGTCATGGTGCCGGCCCAGATCATCGCCATCCTCAACAGTCCGGCCTTTGAACCGGCGAAACTGGCCACCCTGGAAATGATCCACAACGTAGGCGCCCCGCTGCTTCTGGAGTACAAGCACCGCCTGAACAAGGCGCTGCCCGGGCGTTTCTACGAGTTGTATGGACTGACCGAGGGCTTTATGACCGTGCTGGACAAGCATGACGCCGTTCGCAAGGTGGGCTCCGTGGGAATCCCCGCACCCTTCATGGAAATGCGCATCCTGGATGCGGAGGGTCGGGAATGCGCGCCCGGGGAGATCGGCGAAATCTGCGGCAAGAGCCCGATGATGATGCCCGGTTATTACAAGCGGCCGGACCTGACCGAAAAAGCGATTGTCGACGGATGGCTGCACACGGGGGATTTGGGATACGTGGACGACGATGGGTTCCTCTTTCTCGTCGACCGCATCAAAGACATGATCATTTCCGGCGGCGTGAACGTCTATCCCAAGGATATCGAGGAAGTGGTGATTCGCCACCCGGATGTCAGCGAGGTGGCGGTGATCGGCGTGCCCGATGAAAAGTGGGGCGAAGTGCCCATTGCCGCGGTGGTGCTCCACCGCGGGGCCGCGCTGCAGCCGGAAGAATTGATCGACTGGACCAATAGCCGGGTGGATGCCAAATTTCAGCGCATCCGAGACGTGGTCATCATGGAATCGTTTCCACGAAACATCGCCGGCAAGATGCTCAAACGCGAAATGCGGGGGGCGTATAAGAGACCGGCGGTCTGAGGTCGGTGACCGGATATCGGAACGCCAGTGACCGGGAACGTCCAACCATGAAACCCTCAATTAACGGGAGAATGGAAACATGGCACAGCAGATCGCAGACCGGCGGGACATCGATTTTGTGCTTTACGAGCAATTAAACGTCGAGCAGCTGTTTAAATCTGCAAAATACCGGGAGCTTAACAAAAAGATGGTGGACATGGTGGTCACCGAAGCCCGGGCTTTCGGCATCAAGGAGGTGCAGCCCACCCTCGCCGAAGGCGACAAGGCCGGCGTTGCTTTCGAAAACGGCAAGGTCATCGTCCCGGAGTGCTATCGCCGGCCCTATCAATTGATGGTTGAAAATGGGTGGACATCCCTCGCCGAGGATCCGGCAATGGGTGGCCAAGGACTGCCCCACATGGTCATGCGCGCCGCCTACGAATATTTCTACGGCGCCAATTGGGCCATGGTGACCTATGCGCTGGAGGGGCACGGCACCGGCAAGATGATCGAACTGTTCGGCAGCGACAAGCAGAAAAAGCTGTTTTTGGAAAAGCTCTACACCGGCCAGTGGGGCGGAACCATGGATCTCACCGAGCCCGAGGCCGGGTCCGACGTGGGCGCTCTGACCACCTCAGCCAGACGGCTCGATGACGGCACCTATGCCATCACCGGCAACAAGATCTACATCACCAACGGCGAACACGACCTCACCGAGAACATCGTCCACCCGGTGCTGGCACGCATCGACGAGGCCCCGGCGGGAACCAAGGGCATTTCCATCTTCATCGTCCCCAAAATCTGGGTCAATGCCGACGGCAGCCTGGGTGAAGTCAACGACATCGTGTGTACCGGCACGGAAGAGAAGATGGGCATTCACGGCAGCGCCACCTGTGCCACGTCTATGGGCAGCAAGGGCGTTTGTCGGGGTCTTTTGCTGGGAGGAGAAAACGCGGGAATGAAAATCATGTTCCACATGATGAATGAAGCCCGGCTGGATGTGGGCTTCATGGGATTTTGTAATGCCACAGCGGCCTTCCTTCACGCGCTAAACTTCGCCCGGGAACGCATCCAGGGGAAAGATTTGGACGACGGCAAGAATACCGAGGCGTCCTCGGTACCTATCATCAGGCATCCTGACGTGCGCCGCATGCTGCTGTGGATGAAGGTCCACGTGGAGGGCATGCGAAGCTTCATTTACTATGTGGCCCGCTGCTTTGACCTGGCCGAATGCGCCGACGACGAAAAGGAGCGTGAGCGCAACGATGATCTCATCGCCCTGCTCACCCCGTTGATCAAGGCCTACTGCGCCGAACGCGGATTTGAAGTCTGTATCGAGGCCATGCAGGTGCACGGCGGCTGCGGTTATACAGCGGACTACCCGGTGGAGCAGCTGGCCCGGGACTGCAAGATCGCCTCCATTTTCGAGGGCACCGACGGCATCCAGGCCATGGACCTTCTGGGGCGCAAGCTGGGTATGAAAAAGGGAGCGGTGTTCATGGATTTTATCGGTGAGATTAAAAACACCATCGGCCAGGCCAAGGCCATCGCCGCCATCAACCCCTTGGCGGCAGCGCTGGAGGCTGCTTTAGAGCAGCTTGGCGAGACCGCCATGGTCATCGGCAAGCAGGCCGTCAGCCCAACGTTCAAAATCGCTTTTGCATCGGCTCACCCCTTCATGATGGCCATGGGGGATGTGATCATGGGCTGGATGCTGTTGTGGCGCGCAGCGATAGCGTCACCAGCCTTGGAGAAAATCATGGGTGGACTGGTCGATGAAAAAAAGGCCCAAAAACTGGATAAGGATAAAAATGCCGCCTTCTACGACGGTCAGATTCAGGGCGCCCGCTATTTTATCAATGCGGTGCTGCCGATTGCCCTCGGTCGCCTGGCTGCCGTCCGCGCCGGTGAAGATGCCGTGCTGAACATCACAGAGCGGGGTTTTGGAGGCCTGTAGCGGAAAAAAAGGCACCATTTACAGCGACCCCAACCAAACTGGATAAAAAAATCAATCGACTAACCAGGAGAAAACCATGAAAGATGTCGTCATCGTATCGGCCTGCCGGACCGCGATCGGGGCCTTCGGCGGAACCCTCAAGGATTCCAACGCGGCGACGATCGCCAGCGTCACCATGAAAGAGGCGGTCAAGCGAGCCGGCATCGATCCGGCCATTATCGACGATGTGCGCTACGGCTGCTGCATGGAGCCTGCCGACGCCCTTAATGTCAGCCGTGTGGCCGCGCTTCTGGCCGGCATTCCCGACACCGTGACGGCCGTCACCATCAACCGCGTGTGCATTTCCGGAATGGAAGCGGTGCTGTCGGGTATGGCCATGATCCAGGCGGGTATGGCCGACGTCATCCTCGCCGGTGGCGTGGAACACATGAGCGGCGTCGCCTACCAGGTGCCCAATGCCCGCTGGGGATGCCGACTGCAGGACACCGTCTTCGTGGACGCCATGATTCACGCCCTTCACTGCGGTTCCCACATCATCCCCCACCCTGAAGATGGCCCGGTGGATGCCACACAGCCGCCGCTGAGCATGTGCGTGGGCAAGCCCTACATCATGGGCCAAACCGCTGAATTCATCGCTCAGCACATGGACATTTCCCGCAAGGAGATGGATGAGGTGGCGCTGAAAAGCCAGAACAATGCCGAGCGTGCCAACAGCGACGGTTCATTTCAGGACGAGATCGTACCCATGGAAATCCCCCGGCGCAGGAAGGAGCCCCTGGTCTTTGACCGGGACGAGCATTTCCGCCCCGGTTTGACCATGGAACAACTCGAAAAACTACCCCCGGCCTTCGTACCCAAAATCGGCAAAGTCACCGCCGGCAACGCCTCGGGAATCAACGACGGATCCGCTGCCATGGTGATCATGTCGGCGGACAAGGCCAGGGAACTGGGCATTCAACCGCTGGCCAAGATTGTCGCCACCGGCCGCGGTGCCTGCCATCCGTCGGTCATGGGGCTCTCCCCGGTACCGGCCGTCAGAAACCTCATGGACCGCCATGGCATGAAAATCAGCGATTTCGACTTGGTTGAGGTCAACGAGGCCTTCGCCGCCCAATATATCGGCTGTGAGCGGGAGCTGAACCTGAACCGTGAAGTCACAAATATCAACGGTTCCGGCATCGGTCTGGGCCACCCGGTGGGTGCCACCGGCTGTCGGATCATGGTGACCCTGCTTTATGCCATGAAAAACAGCGGAAAGTCGCTGGGCTTGGCAACCCTGTGTGGCGGTGGTGGGGTGTCCATGGCCTGTGCCATCGAAAGCATGTAATCGGTCAACTATTTCCAGCCAGGTTAAATCACCTTGAGAAAGACCACGGCCAGGGAGTTTTTCCCTGGCCGTCGATTGGCGAAGCGGTTTTTATCCTATACAAAAGCGACAGGGCAAAAGCGTGACAGCCCGTCGCTTAACGCCGCCGCCACCTCCTGTAGCTTACTACCACCGTTTTTGAGACCGATGTTGAATTGCCGGACGCATCGATGGCAGTAATCGTGATGACATTGGAGCCGTATCTTAGCCGGAGGTTATTGACCTGCCACTGGGTCGTCCCGACCGCCACCCCGCTGCCACCACGGTTGTTTTTCCAAACCACTTCCTCCACGCCCTGATCGTCCCATGCACGACC
>CAVPJR010000022.1:0-71701 GCA_963705435.1 uncultured delta proteobacterium
AACGAAGACATCATTTTGCTGTCTGAACTCGAGGAACGCATGGCGCCCTATGCCCAGCGCATCCGTCAGCAGGGATTCGACCTGGTCAAGGAGCGGCAGATGCTGTTCAACGTTCGCGATGAGATGATCAACCGCCTGGTGGACGAAAAGCTCACGGATCAGGAGATCAAACGCAACGATATCCAGGTGGATGAAGCGGAAATTGACAGCACCATCGAACGCATCAAAACGGCCAACACATTTACCGATGAAGACCTGCGCCGTTTTCTGGAACAGGATCAAATGACCATGGAGCAGTATCGGGAAAAAATCAGAGAGCAGGTCCTGCGCACCCGGCTGGTCAATTATCAGGTCAAGTCCAAGATTGTCATCACCGAAGAAGAAATACGGGCCTATTACGACAGTCACCCCGAGATTTACGGCGGAAAGCTTCGTTACCATTTGAGAAATATCCTGATGCGGGTTCCGGATTTTGCTGTCGATGCCGAAAAGCAGGCGCTAAGAGAACAGATGCAACAGATCCAATCACGGATCGAAGCCGGTCAATCCTTTGCCGATCTGGCCCGATCCTACAGCCAGAGCCCGGCCGCTGCAGACGGCGGTGACATCGGTGAGTTTGCCAAAGAGACCCTTTCTCCCAAGATTCAGGCGGCGCTCGACGGATTGGCCCCGGGCCAGGCAACAGGCGTTCTGGATACGGATCAGGGGCTTCAACTCTTTTACGTGGAGGCGGTCAACCGGACCGAAGGGAAACCCTTGGATAGCGTAAGGGAAGAGATCCATCAGAAGCTTTTTGCCGACGTGGTGGATAAAAAATTCCTCTCATGGCTGGAGGATCTGCGCAGCCAATCACACATCAAAATCATCAATTAGGATTGGAATCGAACGGATACGATTCAGGATCCTTGGAACTAGGAGTTCTTCTATATGGAATCGGAAACGAATCAGGATACATTTGGCGGCTATCTGAAAGTCTTCCGGGTGAAACAGGAACTGGCGATTCAAACGGTCGCCGGAAAAACAAAAATCGCCGTCCACTGCCTCCAGGCCATCGAGGAGAATGCCCATGAGCGGCTCCCCCCGCCGGCCTATGTCAAGGGCTTCATTCGGACCTACGCCGATGCCGTGGGAGCCAACGCGGACGTCGCCGTCGAGCTGTACCTGTCGGATCTGCAACAGCAGGAAAACGCCAAGCAGCAAAACCTGAGACGTCGGGAAAAACTGTGGGCCGTCCGTCAGGCGATGATGGCCGTGGGTGTTATCGTCGCCATTTTGTTCCTGCTGCGGTACACCGATTTTTTTATGTCTCCGGCACCGCCGCAAAACACGGCGCCGCCGGTACGCACAGCCCTGTCTGAGCCTTCTGCTTCCGTAGCGGATACAGCCGGGAACCGCCCTCCCGCTGCAAAGACTCAGGACACGCTCAAACTCCAGGTCATCGCCGTGGAGCAGACTTGGCTGAAGGTGATTGTGGACGGTCAGAATGCACGGTCCTATAATCTGAAGCCCGGGGACCGCCTGGAGTTGGAAGGAACCGACACCTTCAACCTGATGATCGGCAACGCCACCGGACTGCAGATTTTACTGAATGAGCGACCGGTAAAGATCTTCGGGAGCAGCGGTCAGGTGGTAAGCCTGAAGATACCCTGACGAGAAAACAGCTCACCGCTGAAAGCTCAAAGGTCAACGCTTAAGGCTCATGAGCAAGCGATCGGGGGCGGGGGCTCAAACGAACCCAACGAACCCAACAAACCCAACGAACCCTCCCATGCAACAGGATCGACAAAAAATTCTGACGATCAGCGTCAAACGGCTGTTACGGCGGAGCGCCAGCAGCCGGCTTCACAAGATCGTCAACAAAACCCACGGCGCGGATATTTCCATCCTGTTCAGGAGCCTGCCGCTCCAGGATCAACGGCTGCTGTTCGACATGATTGACGATGTGGAGCAAAAAGGGATTGTCTTCAGCGAGTTGGATGAAGACCTCTTTGTTGAACTCATCGACGGCATGGATCCGGATGAAGTCGTGGCCATCTTGGAAGACATGCCCAACGACGACGTCGCCGACCTGTTGAATCAACTCCCCGATGAAACCGCCAGCACCCTGCTCAAGCGCATGAAGAAAGAGGGCTCCGATGAGGTCGAGGACCTCATGCGATTCGAAGACGATACCGCCGGCGGTATCATGAACCCCGATTTTATCGCCCTGAACCAGGAGATTACCGCCAAAGAGGCCATCGAGCGTATCCAGAAAGAGTTTGCCGATGTCGAGATGCCCTTTTATCTCTACGCGGTGGACGAATACGGCAACCTGGTGGGCGTCTGTTCCCTGCGGCAGCTGGTAGTGGTCAAACCCCATACCCCCTTGAAATCCTTCATGACCACCGATGTCCTTTCCGTGCAGACCCACATGGACCAGGAGGAAGTGGCCAAGCTGGTCGCCCGCTACGACATCCTGGCCGTTCCGGTGGTGGACGAGAGCAACCGACTGGTGGGAATCGTTACCGTGGACGATGTCATTGATATTTTCCGCGAAGAGGCGACCGAAGATATCCTGAAAATGGCCGGTGTGGGTGAAGAATACGTTGAAACCCAAAGCATCCTCAAAAGCACCCGCATCCGCCTGCCCTGGCTCTTTGCCAGCTGCCTGGGCGGTTTATTCGCTTTTTACGTCATCGGCCAATTCGAGGAGAGCCTGAGCAGGATCACCTACCTGGCCGCCTTCATTCCGGTCATTATGGGCATGGGCGGCAATATCGGCACCCAGTCCTCCACCATCGTGGTGCGCGGACTGGCCACCGGGCGGCTCAATATCCGGGACATCGGATCGGTGGTGGGCAAAGAACTGAGCGTAGGTTTGATTTTGGGCCTCGTCTACGGCCTGCTCATCGGGTCGGTGGCCCAATTGCACTACAGCACCCTCATGCTGGCGCTGGCGGTTTGCCTGGCGGTCGTCTGTTCGATGTCCGTTGCCGCTCTGGTGGGATCGTGCGTACCCATGCTGCTGGCTCGGATCAATATCGATCCAGCCGTCGCCACCGGGCCGTTCGTGACCACCGCCGTCGATATCATCAGCGTCTACTTTTACTTTACCATCGCCACCAGGTTTCTCGGCGTCTGAGATCATGGCCAGCCTGAACACACCTGCTATCCTGCTCCGTCGGATCGAGTTTGGCGACTTCGATCTCATTGTCACCCTGTTCACCCCGGCACACGGAAAAACCAGCGCCATTGCCAAATCCGCAAAAAAGAGCGTCAAGCGTTTTTCCGGAGTGCTGGAACCCTTTTCCCGGCTCAACGTGGTGCTGACCCAAGGCCGCGGCAAAGGCATGCCGGTGCTCCAGGAGGCGTCTCTGGAAGATCCGTTTTTCAAGATCCGCGAAGACGTCATTAAAACCGTCTATGCCAGCTATTGGTCGGAATTGATCTATTTATGGATGGCCGAAGGAGAACCCCAGGAGCCTCTGTACCGGCTGATGTCGCATGTGCTGGCCGAACTCAACCGGGGTGAGACGCCCGTGGAGGTGCTCAGCATCCTCTTTCAGATGCGTTTCCTGTCACTGGCCGGATTTCGTCCCAATTTCGACCACTGCCATGCCTGCAAAACCTGCCTGGACCAGATCCGGCAGGCATCGGTGGTCTCGGATCCCTCCAGGGGGGGAATTGCCTGCCCGACCTGCGGGATCCCCACCAAGGGCCGGCTGAAGATCTCAAAAGGCACCTTGAAACAGCTCATGTGGACCGACACCGGTAACCTGGAACGGGCCGCCCGGGTCCGGTTTGCACCCACAGCCATCTCCGAGGGGCTGAAATTTCTGGAAGCCTTCGTTCCCTTTCACATCGGCAAGTCCCCGAAAAGCCTCAAGGTGCTTCGGGCCGTCAGGAAATCAATCAAGGTAAACGGAAATCCATGGCAACACAGACCAATCCAATGACACTGGGCAATATCGGACCGCTGCTGAAAGGCCATCCCATCGACGCGTCGGCGCCCTGCCGAATCGATTTCGGGGGAACCTTGGACATCAGCAGCTTTCATTATCCGCTGAGGCACCTGGTTCCATCCACGGTAAATATTGCCTTGGATCGACGCACCACCGTCCGCCTGCATCCGCACACTGGCGATCAGGTTCGGATTTCATCAGCCGGCCTGGCCGAGGCAGAATATTACCCATCAACGGCCCCCTATGATCACCCTCTGGGGCTCATGTTCGCCATGGCCGACTATTTTCAGGTCAGCGGCGTCCATATTGATATCCAGTCCTCCTCACCCCCGCGCAGCGGGTTGGGGGGGTCGTCGGTGGCTGCCGTGGCGCTGATTGCCGCTTTTTCCAAGGCGCTGACGGCCATGGGCAAAAAAGGACTCTCCCGGGATCGGATGGTGCTCCTGGCCCACGCCATCGAACAGAGCGTGGCCGGTGTGCCCTGCGGCCTCCAGGACCAGCTGGCCGCCGCTTTCGGCGGGGTCAACGCCTGGACCTGGCCGGCGGATCCGGGCCTGCCGCCCTTCGCCGGAAACCCGCTGTTGGAGGGCGAAGCGCTTCGTCGCCTGGACCGCCACCTGCTGGTGGCGTACCTGGGCGTCACCCATATATCCAAGGATGTCAACAGCTCCTGGGTCAGGCAGTTCATCAGCGGAAACAGCCGTGAAAACTGGCATGAGATCGCCCGCTTGACCCAGGATTTTGCCGGAGCGATCATCCGATGGGACATGCGGTCAGCCGCCGAAGCCATGAACCGGGAGACGGCCATTCGAAAGGCCATGACCCCACAGGTGCTAGACGACATGGGCGACCGGCTGGCGGCAGCCGCTTTGACAGCCGGATGCGGTGCCCGGTTTACCGGAGCCGGAGGCGGCGGCTGTCTGTGGGCCATCGGTGCAGCCGACGCCATGGCAGCCTTGAAGCCGGTATGGGAAAGGCTGCTGTCAGAGCGGCCCACGGCCGGATTGCTCGCCTGCGGTGTAGACACCAACGGGGTCATGTAAACCACCCCATGGGCGTTGGTAGTTGGCATCGTTCGCAGGGTCCGCCCCAGCGCCGAGGCAATCACATTCGTAAAAGAAAGCCTGCACGGGTAACAAGCTGGGTCTTGTTAAACCCTATCGATAATGCTACGTAGATCGCTCATCGGACACCGTGCCATATCCGGTAATTCCAATCGATTATTAATTTTATCAACCATTTGAATATCGATACGGACAGTCGAGGAAACGCACATGAATTTTCAGGATGTCATTCTCACGTTGGATCGGTTTTGGGGCCGCAAGGGTTGCGTGGTGGTTCAGCCCTATGATCTGGAAGTAGGCGCCGGAACCTTTCACCACCACACCACCTTGAAAGCGCTGGGACCCGAGCCGTGGGATGTGGCTTACGTCCAGCCATCCCGGCGGCCCACCGACGGGCGCTACGGGGATAACCCCAACCGTCTCCAGCACTACTATCAATACCAGGTGCTGCTCAAACCCTCCCCCACAAACGTTCAGCAACTCTACCTGCAGAGCATGAAGGCCCTGGGCGTGGACCCCCTGGAGCACGACATCCGCTTCGTGGAAGACGACTGGGAATCGCCCACCCTGGGCGCTTCCGGTTTGGGCTGGGAGGTGTGGCTGGACGGCATGGAGTGCACCCAGTTCACCTATTTTCAGCAGGCCTGCAGCATGGAACTGTCACCCATTTCAGTGGAACTGACCTACGGCCTCGAGCGCATCGCCATGTACCTTCAGAGCATCGACAACGTCTACGACCTGATGTGGAACGACACCGTCTCCTATGGTCAGGTCCACCACCAGCAAGAGGTGGAGCAATCCACCTACAACTTCGAAATGGCCGACGTAAACATGCTGCTGGATCTGTTCAATCGTTATGAAGCCGAAGCCGGACGGATTATCGAAGCGGGTCTGGTGCTTCCGGCCTATGAATTCACCCTCAAGTGCAGCCACACCTTCAATCTGCTGGACGCACGCGGCGCCATCAGCGTCACCGAACGGACCGGTTATATCGCCCGTATCCGAAATCTGGCGCGGGCCTGCGGCATGGGCTACCTGAAGCAACGTGAATCCATGGGATTTCCGCTCTTGAAAAAAACGGCATGATTGGCGGACAGCCAAATGGATTGGAACCAACATCGAATGTGAACGCGTGATCGAGGTGAATATGGACACCCTACTACTTGAAATCGGCGCCGAAGAGATCCCGGCAGGATACATCCGGCCGGCATTGGACGCCTTGGCCCAGAACCTGCTGAAACGGCTGGACGGGGCCCGCATCGGCCACGGGCAGGCCTGCACCTTTGGGACGCCCAGGCGGCTGACGGTGACCGTGGATCAGGTGGCACCCAAGCAGGAAACCGTCACCGAAGACCTCATGGGGCCGCCGGAGAAAATCGCTTTTGACGATCATGGCAAACCCAGCGTGGCGGCGGTAAAATTCGCAGAAAAAGCCGGCGTGGCGGTCAAGCGCCTGAAAGTGGTGCAGACAGACAAGGGCCGGTATCTCAGTGCCCGCAAAACCAACCGCGGGCAGGCCACCGTCAAGCTGCTAAAAACCATCCTGCCCGAGGTGATCCTGGCCACTCCCTTTCCCAAAAGCATGCGCTGGGCGGACCTCTCGATTCAGTTCGCCCGACCCATCCAGAGCATCGTGGCACTGTATGGCACGCGGCTGGTTTCTTTCACCCTGGGCGGCCGGATTAAAAGCGGCCGCCAGGCACTGGGTCACATGTTCATGAGCCCGGGAAAAGTGACGATCCCCTCCCCGGAAGCCTACGTGCAGACCATGGCCGCGGTGAATGTGGTGGTCAATATTGCCGAGCGACGGCAGATGACCGCAGCGGCCGTGATGGCTGCAGCGGCTGACATGGGTGGACGGGTGCTGCCGGATGAAGAGCTGCTGGACATCGTCGCCAATCTGGTGGAAACCCCCATCGCCACGGCAGGTCGGTTTGACGACATCTTCCTCGAAGTCCCCAAGGAGGTTCTCATCACGGCCATGCGCGAGCACCAGAAATACTTCGCCGTGATCGACGCGACGAACAGGCTGATGCCTGGCTTCATTGCCGTCAACAATACCCGCACCCGGAATATGGATCTGGTGGCCACCGGTCACGAGCGCGTCCTGCGAGCCCGGCTTTCCGATGCCCGCTATTTCTACACCGCCGATATCAAGGTGCCCATGAACGTCTGGGTGGAGAAACTTAAGGGCGTGCTCTTTCAGGCCAAACTCGGCAGCATGTACGACAAGGTGATGCGGGTGAAAAACATCGCCGGCTGGCTGGCCGATGCCGTCAACCCGGCTGAGAAAGAGAAGGTCACCCGCGCGGCTCACCTGTGCAAGGCGGACCTGGTAAGCCAGGTGGTCGGGGAATTTGCTAAACTCCAGGGAATCATGGGGCGGATTTACGCCCAGGCGGCCGGCGAGGAGCCGGATGTGGCCACTGCCATCGAGGAGCACTACCGGCCCACCCACAGCGGCGGGCAACTGCCGGAGACCGAAACCGGCGCCCTGCTCTCCATCGCCGAAAAGATCGATTCCATCTGTGGGTGCTTCGCCGTCGGCCTGATTCCTACCGGTGCGGCAGATCCATACGCCCTCCGGCGCCAGGGCATCGGCATCCTGCAGATCATGCGCAGCCGGAATATCAACGTGTCACTTGATGAACTGGTGGAACAGGGGGTCTCCCTGTTCACCGACAAGTGCACCGAACCGACGGCTCAAATTGCGGACGCCGTGTCGACGTTCCTGAAAAACCGTCTCGCCCGTCTGCTGGCCGACGAGGGACGATCCAAAGACATTATCGCCGCAGTAACCAGCGTCTCGTCGGACCGTATCCCGGATGTGGAACGACGGGTGGGTGCCCTGGAAAAACTAAAGGGTCAACCGGGTTTCGAGCCCCTGGCCGCCGCGTTCAAACGCGTGGAGAACATTCTTAAAAAAGCCACGGAAACCAGCGCCGCACCGGTCGACCCGGCCCTGTTCGAACACGCCACGGAGGGTGACCTGCATGCCGCCTGCCAGACGGTAACGGCACAGGTGACCCGGCTCATGGGCCAGGGTGACTTGGACAGCGCCCTAAACGCCATCGCCTCCCTGCGTGATCCGGTGGACACCTTTTTCGACAAGGTCATGGTCATGGCCGACGAGGACGCCACCCGCCGCAACCGACTGGCGCTGCTGGCATCCATATCGGCCGTTTTCGGACAGATCGCCGATTTCTCACAGATATCGACCTGACCCGGACATGCCGGGTCAGGTATGATTTTAATTCTGAAATTCATGGTTGTATTTTGTTATTTCCGGTTTATCCGGGTTAGGAGAAAAAAATGCCCTTTGATCCAAACAAAGACAAGGTGCTAAAAAAATGGAAATGCTCGGAAACCGGGCTGTTGGTCACCATCAACCGCTACGATCAGGGAGAGGCCAAGGTGCAGATCGGCCCCCGTATCCTCAAAAAACAGGACGGCAGTGACCGAGCCCCGGCAAAGGCCGGCCGCCTGACCACCGAAGACATCCTCTGGCTGTATGACATCATGGATGAAATCAAGGATGAACTGACCGACCTGCAGCGACCGACCTGACCTGCCAACTGCACCGGACGGTTGGCGTGACTCGCACCGCCGCCCTACGATACATTACATTTCACAACCTCCTGAACGAAAGCATATCTGCGGACCATTCCATTCTATATCCAAGTTGGACGTCTAAGGGTCGAGATCATGCTTTTGGCAAGGCCAGGGGGAGGAAGCTGTATAGGCATACCGCGACGACCGATAACGCCGTCCAAAAACATGATCTCGAATTATAGACTATGCCTGACCGCCGCGCCATCGTTAATCCCGTGAAAGGGAAGAAGCCGCCCGACACCGGCCCCTTGGCCATTATGGCGTCCACGGAGAGCGACCTGCGTCTGTTGGCGCGCCTGGCGGACGCCCCGGTGGTGGAACAGCGCAAGCTCTACATGAGCAGCCTTCAGGTACATGCGGACGACCAACGGCGATTCACCTTGGCCGGGCCGATGGTCGGGGCCCCCTATGCCGCCATGATCGTTGAAGCGTTGGGTGTCTGGGGGGTTGAATCGATCCTCTTTGTCGGCTGGTGTGGTGCAATATCCCGTCACGTAAAAGCCGGCGACATTGTCGTACCGGACAGCGCCATGGTCGACGAAGGCACGTCCGGCCATTACTGCACCCCCGCATGCCGGGTGACCTTGCCCGCCCGCCCTCTGCTGCAGCAGGTCCGGTCGGCCCTGCAACACCATGGAGCCAGGTTTCACGACGGTGCCGTCTGGACCACCGATGCCATCTTCCGCGAAACGGTTGAAAAGGTGAAACACTACCAGTCCAGAGGGGCCCTGGCCGTCGACATGGAGCAGTCCGCCATTTTCACGGTTGCCGGATTTCGCGAGATGGCGGCAGCGGGCATCCTGGTGGTTTCCGATGAGCTCTCCGACTATCAGTGGCGTCCGGGTTTCAACACCCCGGCATTTAAAATCGCCCGTGAGACGGCCTGCCGGGCGGCGCTGAGTATTGCCAATGAACGCAGAACCCTTGAACGCGGAACCCTGAACCAAAAAACATGAGCCAAAATACCATAGACGAACTGGTCGATCTGCTGAACGGCTACAACAAGGCCTATCGCCAAGGCACCCCCATTGTCAGTGACGCCGAATACGACGCACTGGTGGAACAGCTGCGCGAACTCGCACCAGCGCATCCGTTTTTGCAGGCCGTGGAACCCGAGCAGTTCACCGGCCGGCGGGAGGTCCGCCACCCGATTCCCATGCTCTCCATCGAAAAAGCCTACACCAGGGAAGAATTGGCGCGCTTCGTGGCCCGGGTGCAAAAAGAAGCCGAGGCCCTTGGAATCGAATCGGTAACATTCAGACTGACGCCCAAACTGGACGGCCTGGCCGGCCGGGATGACGGCAGCGTGTTCGCCACCCGGGGAAACGGAGAAGTCGGTTACGAGATCTCCAGCGCCTTTGCCAAAGGCGTCGTTCCCATCGGCGGCCGTGGCCAGGGGATGGGTGAAATTGTCGTGGTGAAAAGCTATTTCGACCAACACATGGCCGATTTTTTCGAACACCCGCGCAACATGGTGGTGGGCATCATTTCCTCGGATACGCTCAACGAAAACGCCACAACCGCATTGAACGACGGCATGGTCCGCTTTTTCCCTTACCGCCAGGCCCCGTCGACAATCGTTGATGGACGCCGGTTGCTGGAAGGCACCCGACAAGTGGTCCAGGATCTGCTGAAAAATGTGGACTATCCAACCGACGGCGTGGTGGCCGAGGTGACGGATGACCGGTTAAAAGACCAGATGGGCGCCACGGCCCACCACTACCGCTGGCAGATCGCCATTAAGACCAAGGGCGAGACAGCCCAGACGACGGTAACCGGCATCCAGTGGCAGGTGGGCCGCACCGGCAAGGTCACGCCGGTGTTGGAGGTGGACCCGGTATCGCTGTCAGGCGCAACCATCCGCCGGGTGACCGCCCACCACGCCGGCAATATCCGCAATTCGGGCATCGGCATCGGCACCCGCATCGAGGTCATTCGCAGCGGCGAAGTCATCCCCAAGCTGGAAGCCGTCCTGGAGGTCAAGGGAGCCGTCGGGCGGCCCGATGCATGCCCCGCCTGCGGCGGACCGCTGGTGTGGCAGAACGATTTTCTCATGTGCACCAACAACGCCTGTCGGGCCCAGATCGAGCAACGCATCAGCCACTGGTTCCGGATCCTGGGCAATGCCGACTGGTTGGGCATCAAGACCATCAGCAAGCTTGTCGAAAACGGCCATGACAGTCTGGAAGCGATCTACCGGCTCTCTGAAGCCGATTTCACATCCATGGGGTTCGGACCGGTGCAATCCAAAAATCTGGCCCAAGCCATCGCCATCAGCCGCACCAAGCCGGTCGAGGACTGGCGGTTCCTGGCCGCTTTCGGCATCGCGGATCTGGGCACCGGTGACAGCCGCAAACTGCTGGCCCATGTGCGCCTGGAGGATGTTATGGCGCTGGATCCCGAGGCGATCGCCCAAATCAAAGGGTTTGGCAAAAAGACCAGCCAGAGTATCGTCACCAGCATTGGCGCCATGGAGGGAACCATCCGCCACATGCTCGACCTGGGCTTCAATCTGAGACGCACGCCCCTTGCATCGGAGCAGGCGGCCGTCGACAGTCCCGTTGCAGGCAAAGGCATCGTGTTTACCGGAAAAATGATTCACGGCACCCGGGATGCGATGCAGGCAGAAGCCAGGACGCTGGGCGCCACCGTGCAGACAGCCGTCAGCGGGAAGACCGACTATCTGGTTTGCGGTGAGAACGTCGGTGCCGCGAAGATCGACAAGGCCAGCCGGCTGGGTGTGACGGTCCTCACCGAAAGCCAGTACATGGCCATGGTCACCGGCAAGTGAACCGCGCCAGGAGAAGACGGCGTTTATGACCCGCCAGCGCCGACCATCCGCCATCATTCTTGCCGCCGGCTACTCCCGTCGGATGCGGCGATTCAAGCCCTTGTTGACGTTAGGCAGGCGAACGGTGCTGGAACGCGTCGTATCCCTCTACCGCAGCGCCGGCGTGACAGACATCCGGGTGGTGACCGGCTTTCGTTCACAATCCATACGATCTGTGATGACCGGCCTGCCGGTGGCCGTGGTCCACAATCCGGCACATGACGAAGGCATGTTCGCTTCGGTGTTGGCCGGCATCGACACACTTGATCCGGACGTCCCCTCCTTTTTCGTTCATCCGGTGGATATTCCGCTGGTGCGCCCGCACACCCTGGCCATGCTGATGGGCGCTCTCGATCGGCGCCCGTCACCCGTGGCCTATCCGGTGTTTGATGAACAACGGGGACACCCGCCGCTAATCGACGGCACCCTGAAAGAAACCATCTTATCCCACAGCGGCGGCGGCGGGCTCAGCGCCCTGCTGCGTCGTTTCGACGCAACGGCCCTTAACGTCCAGGTGGCCGATGAGGGAGTACTGCTGGACGCGGACACACCCGATGATTTTCAGCGTCTTGAAACCCGGCTGGCGACGTCCGACAGGCTCACCGACGATGAATGTCGGGCGCTCATGGAAAAGGTTAGCAAGTTGCCCGGGTCGCTGATCCACCACTGCCATCGTGTGGCGTGCGTGGCCGGAAAGCTGGCCAGGGCGGTCAATGACGGTGGTGCGGCCCTTGACGTCCACCTGGTTCAATCGGCCGCCCGGGTTCACGATGTGGCACGGATCGAAAAAAACCATGCCGCCGCCGGAGCCCATCTGCTGCATGCAATGGGGTTTCCCGCCATGGCCGCCCTCGTCGCGAGCCACATGGATATCCGCCTGTGCCAAAATTCCCCCTTGGATGAGGCGCAAATCGTTTTTTTGGCGGACAAGCTGGTGGCCGGGACCACGCTGGTGAGCCTGATGCAGCGGTTCGACGCGAAGCTGAAAAAATATGGCCGCGACCCGAAGGTCGCAAAGGTCATTGACCAACGCCGGCGCGCTGCGCTTATGATCCAAGGCAAAGTGGAACAAACATCAGGCCAGACCATGGGTCAGCTGTTGAACGAGGCCGGGGTCATCGACAAGCGCCAGCCATGAGAACTATCCTCAACACCTGGTTGATGTCTGGACGTGAAAAAAAGGTTCTACTGCTTCGCCACGGGGAACCCCTGAGCGAATCCGATGAAAGACGCTTCATCGGTCAGACGGATCCTCCGCTGAGTCACGTGGGGCGCCGCCAGGCGAAATGCTGGCAGGAACGGCTCTCCGACGTGCCGATCGCGCGCATCATTTCCAGCGATCTGTCCCGCTGCATGGAAACCGCCCGCATCCTTTGCGCCGACCGTCCCATCATCGTCGAGCCGCTGGCCAGCCTGAGAGAAATCAACCTGGGTGGCTGGGACGGAATGACATTCCGACGGGTCAGGAAACGCTGGCCCGATGCTTTTCGACAACGCGGGCTGGAAATGGCCCGGTTCCGGCCACCGGGAGGGGAAAGCTTCCTGGATCTGCAGCAACGCGTGGTCCCGGTCTTTGAAGAGGCGGTCGATCAAGCCGGCGGGAATCTAATGATGGTGGCCCATGCCGGGGTGAACCGGATGATTCTCTGCCACCTGTTGGGCATACCGCCGGAAAACCTCTTTCGCATTGACCAGGACTACGGGGCCATGAATCTGATTGGCCGGCATGCCAACGGGTATCGGGTTCAGGCCATAAACCTGCGACCGGCCTGATGACCCGATGTCAAGTATCCGCCAACCGTTTGACCACTTGCCGTTCCTGCCTTACATTGAACATCACGCCCATTCGTCCCGTGACCACCGCCGGTGGTCCGGCAGGTTGCCTGCAGGCGAGCCATTCAACGCGGTAGATGAGGACCGATGAAATCATTCAAGCTGATACAGCCCTACCTGATCGCCAACCGAAGCATCATCCTGTTCGGCCTGCTGTGCCTGATCGTGGTGGACCTGCTCCAGCTTTTCATCCCCCGCGTCATCAAGCGGGTGGTCGACGACTTGACCCTCCTGCAGGTGGATCACAGCGGCCTGTTGAATCATGCCATGACCATTCTGGCCCTGGGGCTGTGTATCGGCTTTTTCCGGTTCTTCTGGCGCCGCTGCCTCCTGGGAACCGCCCGCAAGACCGAAGAGGCCCTGCGTAACCGGCTTTTCGCCCATATTCAAACCCTGTCGCCGGCCTATTTCGACCGGATGCGCACCGGCGACCTCATGGCCCACGCCACCAACGACATCCAGCAGGTGCGCATGGCATCCGGGATGGGGTTGGTGGCCTTGAATGACGCCCTGTTCTTGGGATCGGCAGCCATCGGCTTCATGATCTATATCAACCTGGAGTTGACCCTGTACGTGCTGATTCCCATGCCCCTGATCGTTTTGGGCACCCGTTTTTTCAGCCGGCGGATGCATCGCCGCTACAAGCGGGTACAGGGTGCCTTCAGTGAACTCACCGAGGCGGTCCGGGAACGTTTTGCCGGTATCCGCGTGATCATGGCCTACAACGCCCAAGCTGCCGAAACCAGAGAGATCACCCGCATCTCCAACGCCTATGTGCAGGAAAATATCGACCTGGTAAAAATCACCGGCGCGTTTTTCCCGCTGATGATGCTGCTCACCAACCTGAGCCTGGCCATCGTCCTGTTTCAGGGCGGACGCCAGACCCTGTTCGCCAGAATCACCCCCGGTGATTTTGTGGCGTTCATCAGCTATCTGGGTCTGCTCACCTGGCCCATGATGGCCCTGGGCTGGGTGACCAATCTGATCCAGCGCGGCCGCGCATCCCTGGACCGGCTGGACGGCATCTTCAGCACCCGTCCCGAGCTGGCCGAAGTCCAGGATGCCCTTTCCGTCTCCGGGTTTGAACGGACGCTGAGATTCGAAAATGTCAGCTTTGCCTACGACCCGGGCCGCGGCAACGTTCTCGACCGGATCGATATACGCGTAAAAAAAGGTCAAACCTTGGGCGTTGTGGGACCGCCGGGCGCCGGAAAAACCACGATGATGCTTTTATTGATGCGCCTTTACGATGCGGGTTCGGGCAGCATTCGCATCGATGAAACCGACATCCGCCAGTTGACGATCAGGTCGTTGCGGTCACTGGTGTCCATTGCTCCCCAGGAACCCTTTCTGTTCGCGGGCACGGTCCGAGAGAATATCACCTTCGGCGGCAAAGGCGTCGCGGACGCAGACCTGCAACGGGCAACGCGCCTGGCAGCACTGGACGGCACCATCGACGAATTGCCCCACGGATTCGACACGGTGGTGGGGGAAAAGGGGGTGATCCTGTCTGGCGGACAAAAACAGCGCGTGGCCTTGGCCCGGGCCCTGCTCAATGACGCACCCATTCTGGTTCTCGACGACCCGGTAAGCCAGGTGGATACACGCACGGCCGCCCGCATCGTGGACACCCTGCGGAGCATGGCCGGAGACAAAACCCTGATCGTCATCTCCCACCGGCTGTCGGCGGTGCGCCATGCGGATCAAATCGTGGTGATGGAAAAGGGACGGATCGTCTCCAGCGGCAGCCACGCGCAATTGATGGCCGCCGGTGGATATTATGCCCGGGCCCACGGACTCCAGGAGCTCGAAGATGCGATTTGATTACGGCTACGACGAAGAGCAGCGGCTGGGAAAGCCCTATGACTTGAATCTGCTTCGCCGCGTCCTGCCCTATGCCTCACCCCACCGGACCAAACTGGCGCTATCCGTAGTCTTGGTGGTGGCCATTACCCTGCTGGAGCTGTCCGTCCCCTACATCACCAAGGAGATCATCGACCGCCACATTGTTCCCCGGAACCGAATTTCAGGCGGGACGGGCGAAACCGGACAGGCCGATGGACGGTGGCTGTCGGTTGACCTGAAGGATCCTGTCGTTGCCGAGGTGGTTGCCCGGGAAAAAAATCTGTTTCAGATCCGGGAAGATCAGGCAGTCATCCGGCTGACAGACCTGGAGCGCCTCGACCGTTCCAGCTTGAGCCGGCTGCGGCATGTGGATTTGTCCGGTCTGCTGCGCATCGTCGCGCTGTTTTTAGGGGTGGTGGTGGCCATTTTCATCTTTACCTTTGCCCAGAATCTGATCATGGAGATGGCCGGCCATCGGATCATGCACGACCTGCGCGTTGGCCTGTACCGTCATATCCAGGAAATGCCCCTGCGCTTTTTCACCCGCAATCCGATTGCCCGCTTAGTGACCCGGGTGACCAACGACATTCAGAACATGCACGACATGTTTACCTCTTTTATCTCAATGGTCTTCAAGGATATGTTTCTGCTGGCGGGCATCGCCATTGTACTTCTCGCCATGGACTGGCGTCTGGCGTTGATGACCTTCGCCGTATTGCCGCTGGTGGCGGCAACGGCCTTTGGATTTTCCCGAAAGGTTCGAGACGTCTTTCGGGAGCTGCGCATCCAGGTGGCTCAAATCAACACCCGTTTTTCCGAAACCATCGCCGGCATCAAGGTGATCCAGACGTTTCGCCGTGAGCGGGAGAACTTCGATTCCTTTGCCCAACTGAACCACGACAACTACCTGGTGGGCATGCGCCAGATCAATATCTTCGCTGTGTTCATGCCCGTCATCGAAATCCTGGGTGTCACCGCCATCGCCATCGTCGTCTATTTCGGCGGTTCCCACGTGCTGGACCAGACGGTGAGCATCGGCGCGCTGGCTGCTTTTATCGCCTACATGAAAATGTTTTTCCGCCCCATCCGGGACCTGGCGGAGAAGTACAATCTCCTGCAAAATGCCATGGCTTCCGCCGAACGGATATTTCTGCTCATGGACTCCCGTGCCGACAGCGTGCCCGAGCAGGGCAACCGTCACACCCCGGGTCCGCTGGAACAGATCCGTTTCGCGTCCGTATCCCTGGCTTACGATGCAGGCGAACCCGTGCTTAAAGACATTGATCTGACAATCCATGCCGGGGAAACCATTGCCATCGTCGGCGCCACCGGGTCAGGTAAAACGTCGTTGGTGAATCTGCTGGTGCGCTTTTACGAGCCCACCGCCGGATCGGTCAGCTTCAATGGCATCGACTGCAAACAGATACGGCCGGCAGTGCTGAGAAAACGGATCGCGCTGGTCATGCAGGACCCGTTCCTGTTCACCGGCACATTGAAAGCGAATATTTTCTTTGCCGCCAACGGCCTCTCCCTTCAACAGCAGGCGAATATCCTTGACGCCTCCCGATGCCGGGACCTGATCGCCCGCTTTCCGGACGGTTTGGACGCCCGCATCTCGGAAGGAGGCGCTTCCCTGTCCAGCGGCGAACGCCAGTTGATCTCTGTCGCCCGTGCCTTTTCGGCGGATCCGGAAATGATCATTCTGGATGAAGCCACCTCCTATGTGGACTCCCAGACGGAAGTCCACTTGCAGGATGCCATCGCCAACCTGATGCGTGGTCGCACCTGCGTGGTGGTGGCCCACCGTCTCACCACCGCCCGAACGGCTGACCGAATTGTGGTGCTCAACAACGGCGTGATGGTGGAAACCGGTAATCATGACTCGCTGATGACGAAACAGGGATTTTATTACCGGCTCTATCATCTTCAGGGCAACGGCGCCTGAGGGGCGGCCGACGGTACTTCCAGCCGGTCTCGATCTTACCTATTGGTTATATTTGCAGTATGTTATAATTCTATTGAATACGGTTTCGGTCAACCATATAAGTCTTGCCAAAATCGGACAGGCGTGTTAGATTAAGCGCGTTTTTCTGGGTCCCCGGGAAAATTTCGATCATTCTAACCTTACATCAATTCGATCGCGTTTTTCATGTGACCTGACGGTGCAGCGGCACCTGGTGATGGGCCATCAGGGCCCCCCATTGTTAATCATTAACTAAAGGAGGATTGGATAGATGGCTTACGATGCGGTTAATATGGCGGACTGGCAGATTTCAGAAGCAGCTGAAGAAAACATGCCGACGCCGGAACAATGGCAGGAGAAGCTGGGGCTCCTAAAAGAAGAAATGCTTCCCATGGGGCGTCTGGCCAAAATTGATTTCCTGAAAGTGATCGACCGACTGAAAGACCAACCCGACGGCAAGTACATCGAAGTCACCGCCATCACCCCTACGCCGCTGGGTGAAGGCAAAAGCACCACCTCCTGCGGTCTGATGGAAGGCCTTGGCAAACGGGGTGTCAATGTGGGCGGCGCCCTGCGTCAGCCCTCCGGCGGCCCCACCATGAACGTCAAGGGAACCGCGGCCGGCGGCGGCAACTCCCTGTTGATTCCCATGACCGAGTTCTCTCTGGGTCTCACCGGCGACATCAACGACATCATGAACGCCCACAACCTGGCCATGGTGGCCATGACCGCCCGCATGCAGCACGAGCGCAACTACAACGACGAGCAGCTGGCCCGTCTCACCGGGATGCGCCGCCTGGACATCGATCCCACCCGCGTGGAAATGGGCTGGATCATCGACTTCTGCGCCCAGGCGATGAGGAACATCATCATCGGCTTGGGCGGCCGCATGGACGGCTTCACCATGCAGAGCAAGTTCGGCATTGCCGTGGGCTCCGAGTGCATGGCGATCCTGGCGGTTATCCGCGACCTGGCCGACCTGAAAGAACGCCTCAACAACATCACCGTGGCCTTCGATAAGAGCGGCAAGCCGGTCACCACCGGCGACCTGGAAGTGGGCAACGCCATGACCGCTTTCATGCGCAACACCATCAACCCGACCCTCATGTGCACCGCCGAGTACAACCCCTGCATGGTGCACGCCGGCCCGTTTGCCAATATCGCCGTGGGTCAGTCCTCCATCATCGCCGACCGCGTGGGTCTGAAATTGTTTGACTACCACGTCACCGAATCCGGGTTCGCCGCCGACATCGGCTTCGAGAAATTCTGGAATGTCAAGTCCCGCTTCAGCGGACTGAAACCCAACGTATCGGTGCTCACCTCCACCATCCGTGCCCTGAAAATGCACGGCGGCGGTCCCAAGGTGGTTCCGGGCATCGCCATGGACGCAGTCTACACCAAAGAGAACCTCGAACTGGTGGAAAAGGGCTGCGAAAACATGGTCCACATGATTGGCGTCATCCGCAAGGCCGGCATCAACCCGGTGGTTTGCGTCAACCGCTTCTATACGGACACCGACGCCGAAGTGGCCATCGTCAAGAAGGCGGCCGAAGCCGCCGGTGCCCGCTGCGCCGAGTCCAAACACTGGGAAAAGGGCGGCGACGGCGCCCTGGAGTTTGCCGACGCCGTTATCGACGCCTGTAATGAGGAGAACGACTTTAAATTCCTTTATCCGCTGGAGATGAAGCTGCGCGACCGCGTGGCAACGATCGCCAAGGAGGTCTACGGCGCCGACGGCGTGTCCTGGACTCCCGAAGCCGAGGCCAAGGCCAAGATGCTTGAAAACGATCCCAAGTACGACGATTTCGCCACCATGATGGTCAAATCCCACCTGAGCCTGTCCCACGACCCAACGGTCAAGGGCGTGCCAAAGGGTTGGACCCTGCCGATCCGCGACGTGCTGATTTACTCCGGTGCCAAGTTCCTGTGCCCCTGCGCCGGAGCCATCAGCCTGATGCCCGGAACGGGCTCCAACCCGGCCTTCCGCCGCATCGACGTAAACACCGAAACAGGCAAGGTAAGCGGCCTGTTCTAATTCTACCTATCGCGTTACCGTAGTCTTCGGCCCGGGCGTTTCGCCCGGGCCTTTTTTGTCGTAAATCATTGACAAAAATCGGAAAACGCCCCTACAATGGGGACGATTAAAAACCGCTATACCCACGGGGAACCGATGGAAAAAATCACCGACGACGCCATACGCCAGACGATCACGTCCACCATCATCGAAACCTTCGACACCATGATGTCCATGACCGTGGAAGCGGTCGAGGAGGACGCGGTCACCGGTCTCGACGACAGTCGGATGGTGGGAACGATCCATTTCGGCGGCGAAGTGGTGGGCGTGATGCATGTCAATCTCTCCGAAGCGTTTGCCCGGACGGTGACGTCTGCCATGCTGGGCATCGAGGCCGATCAAATTAAAAGCAACGAGGAGATCGACGACGTGATCGGCGAGTTGGTTAACATCGTGGCCGGAAACCTCAAAACGGAATTTCTCGAAGCCGGGCTCACCTGCGTCATATCGACCCCATCCATCACATCGGGAAGCGATTTCAAGATCGATCCGGCAGATATCGCCCCCCCGTTAACATTCACCTTCCGGCAAGCGGATGAATATGTACGGATAGAGTTGTGCGCCAAGGAGGAAATCGGCGCCAAAGCAGATATTATGAGCGATCTGTCCAGCGAGGTCGTCATGGAGCGGATCGCCGGTGTGGACATCAAATCGGCTATCGTCAGCGCGGTCATCGACGTTTTTTACACCATGCTGGACATGGAGGTGGAAGCCATCCAGCAAGTCCCCGAGTCCTTTGCCGAAGAGATGCGAACCTTAGGATCGGTCGCCTTCGCCGGTGATGTGGACGGTGTGTTCAATATTCAGGTCAATGACGATTTCGGCAAGGAGATGACCGCGGCCATGCTGGGCAGGAAAGTCGATGAAGTCGAAAGCAAGGAAGAGGTCTACGATGTCATCCGTGAAGTGAGCAATATCATCGGCGGCAACCTCAAATCCAATTTTTTGGATGCAGGGCTCTCCTGCGCACTATCCACCCCCGCCATCACCAACGGCCGGGACTTCAAAGTGAGTCCCACCCACGTGATCAAGACCGCCCGATTTCTCTTTTCCCATAAGGAGCGCATCATCGTCGTTGAAGCCGGCGTCAAGCGGGCAAAGGCCGCTGCCGTTGAAGAATCGGATGAGGCCGCAGATAAAAGGGTGCAGGCGGAAGACGTCCAACCGGTGGTGCCGGCCGACATCGACAGCGACGTCGATCAGTTCAAAAACCTCGGTCTCGTCATGGACATTCCCCTGCAGGTCACCGTGGAACTGGGACGCTCGCGAAAGCGGATCAATGATGTCCTTAAAATGGGGCCGGGATCGGTGGTCGAACTGGAGCAGATGGAAGGAGAACCGGTTGACATCCTGATCAACCAGACACTGATCGCCAAGGGTTTTGTGGTGGTCGAAAAAGAGAAGTACGGCATTCGCATCAGCGAAATTGTCAGTCGCAAGGAGCGGATGAAAAGCATGCGCTAATACAACCGGCACCGAACGACTGTTTTCTTGACAGATGGTCTTAAACGTGGTTGTGACAGTTTTCACTGTCCCAAAACTCAGGTTCCGGCATGATGCCCTGTCGTGCATGATGCCACCGCAACAGAAAAGGAGAGATGAATGAAAATCCTGGTCGGTTATGACGGGTCCAATTCTGCCAAGGATGCCTTGGCTCTGGCTAAAAAACACGCCGCCGCATTCGATGCCGCAGTGGTCATCGTATCATCGCTGACCGGCGGAAGCGTCACGCACGCCGTAGAAGTCGAACATGCCACCGAAGACCTGGAATTGGCCAAAAAAATGTTTGACGAGGACGGCATCCCGTGTGAAACCAAACTTCTCGTACGCGGCATGACCCCGGGAGAAGACATTGTCGACTACGCCAAGGAAAAGGCGATTGATGAAATCATCATCGGCATCAAGCGCCGCTCCAAGGTAGGCAAACTGCTCTTCGGATCCAACGCACAATATATCATCATAAAGGCCCCCTGCCCCGTCGTCACCGTTAAATAACCGGGATCGGGCGGAGCCCCCTTCCGCCCCGATTCACGGGTTTATAGGCAAATTGAAAAGGACACCTCGTGATTATCGCCGGTCTCACCGGAGGTATTGCCAGCGGCAAATCGACGATTTCCAGATTTCTTTCCGATGCCGGCGCCCAAATCGTCGACGCCGACAAAATCGCCAGGGAGGTCGTCAAACCGGGCACACCTGGCTACGATGCGATTCTGGCTTTTTTTGGCCGGACGATCGTCCTGCCCGGCGGGGACATCGATCGCAAGCGGTTGGGTGAAATTATCTTCAATGACCCGGATAAAAAGGCACGCCTGGATGCCATCGTCCACCCGCTGGTCTTCGAACGCTCAGCGGAAATGATCGCCCAAATCGCCGCCGAGACCCCAGACGCAGTGGTCATCATGGACGTTCCGCTGCTTATGGAGACGGACATGGGTAGAGACCTTGAAGAGGTGATCGTCGTTTATGCGCCCGAAACCATTCAGTTGGAGCGGCTGATCAATCGGGACGGGATCGATGAACAAGCCGCCATGGCCCGAATCCGGTCCCAGATGCCCATCGAGGAGAAACGCCAGCGAGCCACGCTCGTCATCGATAACAGCGGCACCCTTCCCGATAGCCGCAGACAGGCAATGGCGATTTTCAACCGTCTGAAACAACGGTCTAAAACCGCTGCGGAATGAGAACGCATCGCCGTTGCACCCCTATCTCGAACCGATCGGTTCGGTGGCTTCGCGGCGTATCCGGCAGGATCGGGCTCAAACCTCCGTTTTCGTTTGACACGTTTTCTGTGCTGCCTTATATTAGGCGCCGTTTGAAGACCCGATTCAGGTTGACACCTGAACACGACCCCGCCTGAGGCGAAACGACGCGTTTGAAACCGCCCGATGGTCGCTCCACCTTGCCCTATTGATGAATCGTCCTTTCGGCAAATTGGGCGCCATGCCCAAGGCATGGGCAATCTATTGGTCACATCGGCACGCACGCGGGTTAACCCGGAGGCTGTCTGGCATCCATGCGACAAGAATTGAAGCGCCGGCAACGGCTTTGTGAGCAGCATTTGTACACATTGAATGAAATTTGCCGTGCCGTTGGGGAAAAAGACCGGTATACCCAGGCCCACGGCTACCGGGTATCCCTTTATGCCATGCGCCTTGCCCGGCGATTGGGATCTTCCCCGGAAGAAATCCGGAACGTGGGTATCGGCGGGTTGTTTCACGACGTGGGCAAACTGGCCCTGAGCGATCGCATTTTCACCAACCGTGAAACCCACCTGCCCAGTGATCTTCAACAGGAGGTGCGCTGCCACCCCCTGATCGGTGCCGCCCTGCTCAAGGATATCGACTTTCTGAAACCGGCGGTGGATTTCGTTCTGTTTCATCACGAGCAGGAGGACGGGAACGGCTATCCCTTCGGCCTCAGAGCCGGGGAAATTCCACCAGGCGCCAAAATTGTCAGTATTGCGGATTGCTTTGATGCGGTTACCACGGACCGTCCCTATCAGAAGGGGCAGTCGGCAGCCACGGCCTATGAAATCCTTCGCCAAGGGTGCCGCCGTTTTTTCTGTGAAGAGTACGTAGAGACATTCATCGAAGAGATCGAAGAGAACGGGATTATTCAAGACACTTGCCTCGATCCGCGGCTTGCGGAGGAACTGGTTCGATCGGCCGCCGGATTCAGCGCCAGGTAACTAAAGTAACAAGATAATCAAGATGTTTAAGCCAATCGTTAACGGGCCGGATTCGGCCTGTTTTTTTTGGCCAGCCGAATAAAGACGAACTGCAAATGGATCGACATTTCTTAGAAGAAGTCAGAAAACGAAGGACCTTCGGCATCATCAGCCATCCGGATGCCGGTAAGACCACACTGACGGAAAAACTGCTCCTGTTCGGTGGTGCGATCCAGTTGGCCGGTGCCGTGAAGGCCAAGCGGGCCGGACGCTATGCCACCAGCGACTGGATGGCTATCGAAAAAGAGCGCGGTATTTCAGTGACGACATCGGTCATGAAATTCAACTACAGCGGCTTTGAAGTGAATCTGCTGGACACACCCGGCCACCAGGATTTTTCCGAGGATACCTACCGGGTGCTCACCGCCGTGGACAGCGCGCTCATGGTGATCGACAGCGCCAAAGGGGTGGAAACGCAGACCGAAAAGCTCATGGAGGTGTGCCGTATGCGCAACACCCCGATCATGACCTTCATCAACAAACTGGACCGTGACGGGTTGTCTCCCCTGGACATCCTCTCGGATATCGAAGAAAAACTGCAAATCGAATGCGCCCCCCTGTCCTGGCCCATCGGCATGGGCAAGCGGTTTCGAGGGGTCTACAATCGGTATCACCGGCAGCTTCACCTGTTCAGCCCCGGCGGGCAGACCCGCCATCAGGAAGGAATCCTGATCACCGACCTGGCCGATCCCCGGCTGGACGAAATGCTGGGCAGCCAGGCTAAAGAATTGCGCGAGGATGTGGAACTGCTGGAGGGCGCCGCCAACCCCTTCGAGTTGGACCAGTACCGAAAGGGCAGCCAGACGCCGGTGTTCTTCGGCAGCGCCATCAACAATTTCGGCGTGCGGGAGCTGTTGGATGCCTTCGTGGAGATGGCCCCGCCCCCAAGGGCTCGGCCGACCACGACCCGCCAGGTCCTGCCCGAAGAGGATGCTTTTTCCGGCTTCGCGTTTAAAATTCAGGCCAACATGGACCCTGCCCATCGGGACCGTATCGCCTTTGTACGTATCTGTTCAGGCAAGTTCACCCGCGGCATGAAGGTGTTTCAGACCCGTATCGGCAAGCAGGTCACCTTGTCCAACGCCACCATCTTCATGGCCCAGGATCGCGCCCATGTTGACGAGGCCTACCCCGGTGACATCATTGGCATCCACAACCACGGCACCATCAGCATCGGGGACACCTTTTACGAAAAAGAACCGCTCAGTTTCACCGGCATTCCCAATTTCGCGCCCGACCACTTCCGCCGGGTACGGCTGAAAAACCCCCTGAAGGCCAAGCAACTCCTCAAGGGGCTGACGCAGCTGGCCGAGGAGGGAGCTGTCCAGTTCTTCCGCCCGTTGATGGGAAACAACTATATCCTTGGCGCCGTCGGCATGCTTCAGTTCGACGTGACCATGGCACGGCTAAAAGCCGAGTACACGGTCGATGCCGACTATGAACCGGTGACCTTTGCCGCCGCCCGGTGGGTAACCAGCAGGGACAAAAAAAAACTGGCGGCCTTTGAAAAGGAAAAATATGCGAGCCTGGCCCATGACTCCCAGGGGAAACTGACTTACCTGGCCGCCAGCTTATGGCGCCTCGAAAATGCCATGGAGGAGTGGCCGACGATCCGTTTTCACAAAACCCGCGAACTGGCGTCCTGAACCGCGATAGCGAGTGCATTCCTCGCCGCTTGCGGCGGAGTTAGCGAGCGAACTGAAAATAGACGTTCATCCTGACGGTGAACCCTCCCCGCGGCTTGCCTCGGGGAGGGTTCAATTCGGCTGGCGGACAACATCTATCGGTAGACGAAGATTGATGAACTCGAGCGCGAAGACGGACTAACGATTCCGGCCGCTGCCGCCGGGAATGGTGTCGGATCCATCAATGGCGAGCAGGTAAGACCTGAGGTTGGAGCGCTTTTTCTTGATGCCCAGTTTCCTGCGAATGGTATAGCGGACCGCCTCGATGGTTCGGGTGGAGAGCCCCAGGATCTGTGCGGCATCTTTGGTGGTCTTTCCCTGTTTGACCAGGTTGGCCACCTGAATTTCAGCGGGTGTGAAATTAAGGTAGTGCCTGGACATGCGCCGGGACAGGGGCGAGATGATTTCGTTGAGATTGGACTCCACCAGGTTCAGATAAATCCGCTGGCGTTCATCCATCCGACTGGCCTTGAGCTTTTCCAGGTATGGCAGAATCAGGCTCTTGGCGTTGCTCAGCATCTTCTCTTCCACTTCCGTGCGATCCGCTTCGCGCTTCTGCAGAAGCACCTCCAGAGCCGTATTGACTTCGGACAAGCTTTCGGTTCTCTCTTTCAGCTCTTTTTCCCTAGCTTTGAGTGCTGCAGTTGCCTCCATCTCCTTGGTGATGTCCAGAATGATGCCGTTGAAAAACAAATTATTGTCGGTTTCGTCGGATACCGCGACGGAAATGATGTGCAGCCATCGCCACCCCCTGCCCGAGCGGTCGCGAATCCGAACCGTTTCATCCAACTTGTACGTGTCGAGCATCTTCAGTCCGGCGGCCAGCAGGCGTTCCCGGTCGTCCGGACGGAGCATCTTGAGCCAGGATTGAAAATCGGTCACCTGGCTCAGGTCGACGATTTCCGTAATGGACGGGCTGATAAAGATCCGCCAGGGCTGGAGTGGGGTTTCTGGCCGGTGGCGCAGGCGGAACAGGACGAAGTTGGAGGCGCTTTCCATGAAGGAACGCAGGTGGCGCTCGCTTTCCCTAAGCGCCGCTTCCGCCGTCACCTGTGCGTCGATATCCCGCAGCACCGTCACCCGAACCTCGCGTCCGTTGATTTGGATCATCTTCCCCTGGATCATCACATGAAACCGGGTGCCGCCCTTTCTTACGGCCACGGCATGGTAAGGCTTTTCGTGACCGGAGAGCATGTTTTTCCTGACCCGTGACTGATATTCCGGTGCGATGACGTCGGTACCGAAAATACCGATCAACGCTTCGCGCGGAGTATCGAACATGATGGATGCGGTGCGATTGGCATCAATGCAGACCCCTTTGCGGGAAATGAACACCGCTTCAAAGGTGGCATCGGACAGCGCACGGTATCGCTGCCGGCTCTCTTCCAATTCGCTTTCCGTGCGGATCAGGCTGCTGATGTCCTGAATCTGAACGATGAAGTAGCGGGCAGCGCCCGCCTGATCGGCAACCACGGAGAGATTCAGCAGCCCCCGCACCGCCTTTCCATTCTGGTGTCGGCATTCGAGCGTGAGTTGGGTGTGGCTTTGCTTGCCGGGCAGCAGGTCCCGAGACAATTCCGAGAGCCGGCGCCACTGGTCCGAGGCCATGATGTTTTCCAGGCGTCGGTTGAGCAGTATCTCTTCCGGATAGCCCAGCATGGCGCACAAGGCTGAATTGACCTTGATGAAACGGCCGTCGAGAAGTGTGACGGCCATGCCTGTGCCCGCTTGGTTGAAGAGGGCACGGATCAGTGCCTCCTTGTCCTGAAACGGGTCGTCTGGAAAAGGTGTCGGCGGGCCATGCGGGGGAGATCTTTTCATTTTCCCCTGTTTTCGCAGATTGGTTTTAGAAATGGTCGTTGTGGCTGAACACAGGGGATTCGCAACGTTTGGGAGCGTGCCCCACCTCTGCGGGATACCCCAACGGGACGACGTGGTCGTCAGGAACGTTATCAACCGATGTTGAATTGTCCCGATTCGATATAGGGCACATCCTCAACATCAATGGCCTGGACGATAGCCTGGTTCAGCCGTTTTTTCAACTCAGCCACGACTGGCCGTCTTTTATTGATGGCCATGGCGAAGGTCATGGCTTCTTCCATGAGTGTGTCGATGGGACAAGCCTTGTGAACAATATGATGTTCTAGACATTGATCGGCAGTCAGGCGGATACCGGTGTACTCCATGTACTCCACCATGTACATGGGTATGGCCTTTTTCAACAGTTCGTTCATGCCCGGCAGAAAGGGGATACCCAGGTCTACTTCGGGAAAACAGAAAAAGCCGCGGTCTGATCGCATGAGACGAAAATCAAAAGCGCAGCACATGATGGCGCCACCAGCAAAGGCGTGACCGGAAATTGCGGCCACGGTCACCAGGGGATAGGTGACGATGCGTTTGAACATGCGGTTAAGCAGGTAAAAGTAGTCTTTGGCCAGGGTAATGTCGTTGTTTTGAATGACCGGCACCAGCCACTCCAGATCGATCCCGTTGGAGAATATCTTTTCATGGGCGGAAGTCACCACCAGGGTGGTGGCATTCGTGTCACGCTCGATCTCATCGAGAACGCCTAAATAGGCATTGATAAAATCCGGATTAAACCGGTTTTCCCCATCATTCAGGGTAATTGTGGCTATATGCGCATTTACCGCGTACTTCACCAGTGCCATGGTCTGCTCCTAAAAAGGCGTCAATCGTTGGTTATCGATCGGGGTTCAAATTCCGGCAACCGCAATACCCGCCAGGCGGCACGTATGCTATTAGCCTGCGATCGGGGTTCACAGCTTTATAGCAAGGCAGCGATGGCGCTGCAAGCAAAAGAATCCCGTCAATGGGGCCGTTGAACCAACTAAAAAAGGCGACCTTCAGCAGGTCGCCTTTCAGTAATATTGTGGTCCGGGTCGATCAGGAGCAGCAGGAGCTCTTGGTACCGCAGCTGGTGCAGCCGGCGCCGAAGTCAATCCCGCAGTCCAGCTTGAAACCGTACTGATGGAAATCGACCTTGATCGGCTGGGCTTTTTCAAGAAATTCCGTGTTGACGATGAATTTAAAACCGTCGATGTCAAACGCCTTGTCCGTATCGGCAAGCTCATCCAGAGCCATGGCCAGGCCGGGGCCCCCTCAGCCGCCTTCGTTGAGAAAAATCCGGATCGGTTTGACATCTTTTCCTTTGAAATACTCGGCAATTTGCTCAACTGCCGGTTGTGTGACCTCAAGCATGATACCCTCCTTGTAAATAAAAAAATCGGCCCGAGACGCTATTGGACCGCAAACACCCAATTGATTGCTGGATGGAACCTAACCATGTCCATCGGGTTTGTCAATCCTAATTCCAGCCGGTATCGACAAGGGATATGATCACACCGGTTCTATCGCTTTCCGGCGTAAAGGAAATCCCATGAAATCCTATGCCATGAGGCGTCGTCCGCAGGCCCCCTATCCCACACGCCAAGACAGATAGCGGGTGTATATATCAAGATCGCTTGCCGAGAAGAGCATAAAGATCACCTGCTCCGGAACATCATGGGTCTCCATGAATGTTGCGCAGGCGTTCACGGCAATTTTACTGGCATCGGCAATCGGGTAACCATAAACCCCGCAGCTGATGGCGGGAAATGCCAGGGTTCGGATCCCGTGGGCCATGGCCAGCGCCAGGCTGTTGGTGTAACAGCCGGCCAGCAGGCGGCCGTCCTCAGGCCGGCCGCGGTAAACCGGCCCCACGGTGTGAATCACGTATCGGGACGGCAGTCGATAGCCTTGGGTTAAACGGGCTTCGCCGGTGGGGCAACCGCCGATGGTTCGGCATTCGGCAAGCAGTTCGGATCCAGCGGCCCGGTGGATGGCCCCGTCCACCCCGCCGCCGCCCAGCAGCGACGCGTTGGCCGCATTGACGATGGCGTCCACAGCCAATTGCGTGATGTCTCCCTGCCGAGCTTCCAGCCGTTCTTTCCGGATCATGGATCGGCCCTTATCAGAGATCATAAAGGGTTTCATCCCGCATGGGTGCTTGTCTGGCGGCTGCGGCCCCCTTTCCTTTTTTTTCCGGCAACACAAACGGATCTTCCCCTTCCAACAAGTCCCCCATCTCCGCCTCGACCTGCTCCGGATCCTCGCCGCGCTCCATGCGCCGCAAGGCTTCTTGCATGCCCGCACCCATTTCCATGCCGGTCATGTCGGTGAGTTTTCGCATGAGATCGGCGGCCTGGCGCGGGTCATCTTCGTTGATCCGGTCGGCTTCGCCGGCCAGCATCTGCATGGCCTTTTCCATCTTGGCCTCGTCAAAGGGCAAGTCGTCGCCGTCACCGGCCTCCTTGGCCTTCCCGGTAAAAGCGAAGGCAGACATCTGCCGATCCAGGGTGCGGGTCTTGCACTGCGGGCATTTGGGTTTTTTGGAGGTGTTGATGGTTCTGGAAAAAAAATTGAAAAGCGTGTTGCAATCCGGACAGTAAAACTCATAGATCGGCATATTGACTCCACATTTCGCTTGTTATTGGATGCTAACGGCTTGTTAATGCAATGAAAGAATCAAATCTGGGCGATCAAAATAATAGACCGCCCAGCGCATGATGTCAACGGGTACAAAGGCTTTGGCAATCGGTTAACGCATCCAATTAATATCAAGATATCAGTTTGTTGAAACATAAAAAATAGATATTTCCCACCGGTGGAACCGGTTGACTTGGTATCGGCCTTCTGTTATGGCAGCGTCGAACCGAAAACCGATGAAAGGAAACCCAATATGGAAAGAACATTGTCAATCGTCAAGCCCGACGGCGTGGCCCGCGGCGTGATCGGCGAAGTGGTCAAACGGCTGGAGGCCAATCATCTGAAAATCATGGCCATGAAGATGATCCACATGACCAAGGCCCAGGCCGAGGGATTTTACGCCGTGCATCGTCAGCGGCCCTTTTTCGACAGCCTCACCGACTTCATGTCTTCCGGCCCGGCGGTGGTCATGGTCCTTGAGGGGGATAATGCCATTGCCCGCTATCGTGAACTGATGGGCGCCACGAATTACAAGGAAGCGGCCGAAGGCACCATCCGGCACGATTTTGCCACCGATATCGAAAAAAACGTGGTCCACGGTTCAGACGCCCCGGAAACCGCGGCCTTTGAGATCGGTTACTTTTTCAATGCCTTTGAAATCAATGCCCGATGACCGTCGGCGTCACCCGTGACAACGTCACCATCGTCCTGCAGCGGACCCGGTATCCGGAAAATATCGGGGCCGCTGCACGGGCGATGTGCAACATGGGCTTGACCCGCCTGATCGTGGTTGACCCGGACCTTTGGGACGACGCACGCATCCGGCGGCTGGCCACCCATGAGGCCGGATCCGTGGTTGATCGAATCCGGCGCTTCGATTCGCTCGATGAAGCCCTGGCGCCATTCGGTCATGTGGTCGGCACCACCGCTCGGCTGGGAGGTCAGCGTCCGGTGATCAGATCTCCTGAAGCGCTGGCCCGACGCCTGATCCCCGTTTCCAGAAACAATCCGGTGGCCATCCTCTTCGGCCCCGAAGATCGCGGGCTCACCAACGACGACCTGAAACGCTGCCACCAGCTGGTCAACATCCCCACGGTGGACTTCACCTCCCTGAACCTGGCCCAGGCCGTGATGGTGGTCTGCTATTGCCTTTCCACTGCTGCCCAGACTGGTCCTGCCGAATTCACGCCCCGACTGGCCAAACGCATCGAACTGGACCTGATGTACGAGGAACTGACCGCGTCACTGGTTCAAATCGGGTACATGAACCCGGAAAATCCGGACTATTGGATGATCCGCATCCGCCGGTTCTTCTCCCGGCGCTCACTGCGTGCCGGTGAGACCAGCATCATCCGCGGTATCTGCCGGCAGATTCGCCGGTACGGGGACAAGCGCTATACCGACGGCTTGAAAGACGGCGGCAAGGGCGGATTCTGAGGGCGAATGGCCCCGCTGTGCTGGATGACGCCCTGATCCAAAAATAAGCGATGGGTGATGCAGGCCGGAATTTCTTTCTCATGGTGAGAGACAAAGATCAACCCGGTGGTCCCACCGCGGCCGATCATCTCCAGCAGACTGAGGACGGTATGGCGGTTTTCAGGGTCCAAACCGGCGCACGGTTCATCCAGAATCAGCAGATTCGGATTTTTTACCATCGCCCGGGCGATGAGGATCATCTGCCGCTGACCTTGGGAAAGCTGGTTGAACCGGGTTCGGGAAAGGGCTGAAATGTCCATCTGGGCCAGCCACCGGTTGGCGGTTGCTATCTGTAGGGCATCACAGTGACGATACAGCCCCACCGAGTCGAAAAACCCTGAGCAGACCACATCCATGGCGGACACTCGCTTCTGATATCCGCTGGACAAATCGTGACTCACCACCCCCAGCCTTTCCCGGGTCTCCCACAAGGTCTGTCCGACGCCACGATCCTTGCCGAACAGGCGAATCCGGTTGGCGTACACCTGCAGGCAGTCACCGGTGATCAGTTTCAGGATAGTCGATTTCCCCGCGCCGTTGGGGCCGGTGATGGCCCAATGCTCCCCCTCGGCCACCGACCAGGTGAACCGGTCCAGTACAACCGTGTCGCCGTAGCGAACCGTTACCGTTTTCATGTCGATCAGCGGTTCTAAGGAAACGCGCCGGCTGGCGTCACGATGTGCCGGGTGATGGTTGGGTCGGTCCCGCCGACGTTCCTTTGCCGTGGCTGCCGATGCGGCATCGAACCAGTGGGAAGCATCGTCCACGGCGTTGGCACCTGCGATCCGACCGCCATCGACGCTGAGGACATGGGTGGTGGCAGAAAGCATCTCCTCGGGGCGGTGGGTGACCAATATAATCGGCAGGCCTGAGGCCGCCAGCCGGTCGAGCATCTCCATCAAGTCCTGCCGGCCATAATGGTCTAAACCTTCAAAGGGTTCGTCAAGGATCAGCATCTTGGGGCGGCGGATCAGTTCGCGGGCAACCAGCACCCGGCTCATCTCTCCGGTGGAGACGGCCAACGCCGGCTTGTCCAGCAGGGATTCCAGGTTGAAGCGTCCGGCAACATCGGCCAACCGGGCTTGCAAGTCGGATGGCGCCGGAAGGTCGGCACAATGACCGCAGATCAGTCCACGGACAGTGGTCGCTTGATTGAATCGGCCGGCAAAGTCTCGTGCGTGGTTCAGGTCTCTTTCCCGGTGCCAAATGTCCCGGCGGGCATCGCTGGCCACGTATGCGATCGCCTCGATGGGCGACATGCCGCCAAAGGCATGGTAATGGATTTTTCCCTGAACGACAGGTAAAAGGCCGGCGATGGCCTTGGCCAGTGTGGTCTTGCCCGCCCCGTTGGGGCCGATCACCGTCCACTGCTCGCCGGATTTGATCTGCCACGACGAGCCGTTGAGCAGCCACTGGTCCCGCAGCCTGACGGTGATATCATCGATAGTGATCAAAGGCAGGGGCATAGTATGATCTGGAAAAACCGAAAATAACGAATGGAGAGCACCACCTGTTTAATAAATTACAAATTACAAGCACCAAATGACAAACAAATTCCAAATTACAAACACCAAATCAAAAACGAACCAAAAGGATAGGCATTTTGAAAATTGGTCATTGTGATTTATTTGTGATTTGTGTTTTGGCTATTGTGATTTATTTGTCATCACGCAGGTATCGCGCGACGGCATCACCCATTTCCCGGGTGCTCACCGCACTGGCGCCGGCGGCGATATCGGGGGTCCGTAATCCCGCTTCCAGTACACGCGCCACAGCGGATTCCACGGCATCGGCAGCCTCGGCCAGGTTCAGGCTGTAGCGCAGCATCATGGCGGCGGACAGGATCTGGGCAATGGGGTTGGCGATGCCCTGGCCGGCAATGTCCGGAGCGCTCCCGCCTGCCGGCTCGTAAAGGCCGAATCCACTTTCACTGATGCTGGCCGAGGGCAACAGGCCCATGGAACCGGTGATCATGGCGCACTCGTCGGAGATGATGTCTCCGAACATATTGCCGCACAGCAGCACGTCGAACTGGTGGGGATCTTTCACCAGCTGCATGGCGGCGTTGTCCACGTAAATGTGGCTCAGGGCCACATCCGGATAGGCCTGGGCCGTCTCGCTGACCACTTCACGCCACAGCACCATGGTGGTCAGCACATTGGCCTTGTCCACCGACGCCACCCGCCGCCTTCTGTGCCGGGCTGCATCAAAAGCGGCTCTGGCGATGCGCTCGATTTCCCGGCGGGTGTAGACCATGGTATCGAAGGCGCGCTCGTCGGGCCCGCTGCCCTCCCGACCTTTGGGCTGGCCGAAATAGATATCGCCGGTCAGTTCCCGCACACACAGGATGTCGAACCCGTTCCTGACGATTGTTGGATGAAGAGGGCTGGCCCCGGCCAAGGCGGGAAAAATCTTGGCCGGTCGAAGGTTGCAAAACAGGTTGAAGTGCTTACGCAGGGGCAGCAGCGCCCCCCGCTCGGGCTGCTGCGCCGGAGGCAGCGTTTCCCACTTGGGCCCACCCACGGATCCGAAAAGAATGGCATCGCTGGCTTCACACAAGCGCAGGGTATCATCGGGCAACGCCCGACCGTGCCGGTCGATGGCGATACCGCCAACATCGGCGGGCGTGTAAGCCAATTGAAAACCGAAGGTTTCCTGAGCCGAATCGAGCACCTTCAAGGCTTCTTCCATCACCTCGGGACCAATGCCATCTCCTGGCAGAACAGCAATCTTAAACATAGGCAATTATCCAGATTCATTTAAAGTGTAAAATACCCAATCATCCGAACGTGATGGAGTCGTAAAAAGCCGAAAATTTCTTTTTGGTCTTCAATGAATGCAATAAACCCTTTAAGTTTATGCCTATTGGCCAGTCTCCTGCTTACGTTTATTTAAGAGCCAGTCGATGGCATCGGCAGGGTCGGGCAGGTCCGCCGCAGACGTCGTCACGTAGGCAGATGGCGCCTCGGCGTTGGCCGCGCGTTGCGCGGCTGGCGCTGATGCTCGGGGAAGATCGTCGATGGTTTCCGGTAAGTCGAGGTCCGGGGGCCGATTGGGCATGCGCACCAACCGTTCGACGGCAACGGGCGTTTTCACCGCCTGATGAGACGCGTCGGGAACCACCGCTGCAACGTCGGCATTGGCTGATGTGGAAGCATTGACCACCGGCTGTTCCGTTGCGGAGGGCTTGCCGGACAAAGGAAAATAGGTATGGTAGGCTTCACGAACCCACCGCCTGGCACGGTCTTTCAATGGATCCGGTGTGAAATAAACGCCGCTGCCCAGCACGAGCAATACCACCGCCGCACCCAGTACACGCGCTGCGGTAAACCACGGCCGGCGCTCCCTTTTTATAGGCTGATAGTAGGTTTTAGACGCCGGCATCCGATGCATATGATTCGTTTCCGCCGGCAATTCATCCACGGAAAACGAAATGCGCTCGCGGCATTGATTGACAATCTTGGGGCTGATGGTCCGCCGAGACACCTGGGAAGAAAAAAACATGGCCAGGTCGCAGATGATATTGATCTGCCGGGGATACCCTTTGGAGAATTCAAAAACCGCTTCCATGGCTGCACTGGAGAATATTTCGTAACCGGCACCGGCGGTTTTCAGACGGTGGCGGATGTACGCGAAGGTTTCTACCTGGTCCAGCGGATCGATATTGTAGGTGATGGTGATCCGGCGCATCAGGGCTCGATTTTCCGGTTGGAGCAGGATGCTGTTGAATTCGTTCTGACCCACAAAAAAGATATTGAGCAGTTTGGCATCCTGCCGTTCAAGATTGGACAGCAGGCGGATCTCCTCCATCAGGTCGTGCTTGAGCCGCTGGGCTTCGTCGATGAGCAGCAGAACCGATTTTTTTTCTTCATGGGCGTCGTTGAGAAACCGGCTGAAGGGTTCAATAAAGTCACTCTTGGTTCGCACTTCAATGGGCAGCCCGAAGTATCGGGAAACCATGCGATAAAAATCGTACTTGCTGAGCCCCGGATCGGGAATCTTGGCTGTGTAGGCCTTGCCATGGATGTCTTCCACCAACCGGTTGATCAATGTGGTCTTGCCGGTGCCCACCTCGCCGGTCAGGAGCAAGAATCCCTTGTTGTCCATCACACCGTATTTGAGCGTGGAAAGCGCCTCGCGATGCTTTTTACCCATCCACAGGAAACTGGGATCCGTGGTGATCTGAAAGGGTTTTTTGGTCAGGCCATAAAAGGATTCATACATGGTTGTTTCCGTTTCGGCGTGTCAGGGGCGAAACACCGCCTCGATGGCATCGGCCACCGGGTTGGGCTTGCGGACTGGCGATGACTCGGTTTCTGCTTCAACCGTGGCTGAAGTGAAATTTGTCACGCATGGGTACTGTTCCCACCCGCTTACCAGTTCGCTCAAATCCACCGATTTCCATTTGGGATGGCCGTTGAATCGGAGCCAGTCAAGGTTTTCTTTTATCAGCCAGGCCACATTCCCAATGGTGTTGCAATGGTGGTTGCGAAAATCATAGGCCACCAGCAGGGCCATGACCGACACGGTATCCACATCGGACGGCTGCCAGGGGTAGGTGCCCGCAGGAATCCGGGATGCCGGGTAGAAGGCGCGGATGCCGTCATGGGTGATCGGAATCAAATGGAGCCCGTCTGCCGGGGCAACCTCCAACGCCAGACGTTCCACCGGAAACCCGTCTACCGTCACCATGGCATCGATGCTGCCGGCTTTAAGCGCTGCCAGCGCCTGGGATTCACCGATGGCCGGCATCTGCCGGGGCCGAACACCCGCGATCTCAAAAATCAGCCGGCTGGTCAGATAGGTGCCACTCTCCGCGTGGCCGATGGCCACCCGCTTGTCGTCGAGGTCGCTAAGGTTGTGGATCTCCCCATTTCCGAGGATGTGGATCTCCTGGTTGTACAACGGGTAAACCCATTTGATCTTATCGGCGATCAGCTTAAGCCGAGGGTCACTGTCAACCTTGGCCACAAAGGCCAGAACGTCGGACTGCACCAGGCCCAGATGATTGCCGGGGCGCTGGTAAACGGCGTAGATGTTTTCCACCGACCCACGTGAAGTGAATACCGCCAGATGAATGTTGCTGCGCATGACCAGGGCTTTTAAATCCATGCCGATCTGGTGGGCGGTGCTTTTTACATCACCGGTAATGATGCCCAGAAAGTCCTGCTCATCCTCGGCGGCCACCGCTGGCAGGGAGGCGGCCAGCGCCATCATCGTCACCCACACCATCACGATTACGCGTTTGTCCATGGACCAGGCCTCTTTTCCGGAAGCGCTTTCCGGGCGGAAAAATCGCACCCCATTTCAGATTTGGCTCCGGTGGTGCTGCCACCGCCGGGATGCCGATGTGCTGGATAGTGGATCGTTGATGATAGAAGAGTCAAAATCCGGAGTCAATATTAAAACCAGGTGACCACCGGCATTGTCCGGTAAACGGATGGTTAACGATCTTCCTCGACCGGGGCGGGGTCAACCATGTTGCCGGCCGCCGGCTGGCTGCATGAGTCTGAAACGCTGCAGCAGGTACAGCCGCATGCACAACCATCCTTTTGCTTGAATCCTTTGTAGAAGATCCGTCCCACATAGAAAGCGGCGGCCGCGACAATCAAAATAACAATCAGTGTTTCCATCGTTCAATACCTTGGTATCGGTTTGCGCTGCCGCCGCCGGACAAGGACGGGTGCCCGGGCATCAGTATCCGAAGGCGGCACCGGCCTGGTAGACCATAACGGCCAGGAAAAAGGCCAGGGAGGTGTTGAAAACCATGGAAAAGGCGCCCCATTTCCATGAGGATTCCCTGGCGATACAAACCACCGTGACAAAACAAGGGGCGTAAAACATGACAAAGATCATCAGACTCCAGGCGGTAAGCGTGCGCCATCCCGGTTCGGCGACCAGCTTGACGGCCAGAGAATCAGCGGCTTCGGTGTCCACCGTACCCAGTGAATAGGCCGTCCCTAAAGTGGAGACAATCACCTCCTTGGCGGCAAACCCGCCCAGCAGGGCAATGTTCGTTCGCCAGTCAAAGCCGGCCCAGCGAGTGACGGATTCTAAACCGGTGCCGACACGGCCTGCCAGAGAGTGGCGCAGGGCAGCACCGGCCTGCCGGGCATCCACGGCCAGCAGATCTTTCTTCAATTCAGCGGCGGCAGTGGAGAGAGGCTGGGACGTCGAAGCGGTCTCCAGTTCTTCAACCACCTGGGGTGCCGCCGCCGAGACAAATCCAACCCGCTGGCTGGCATAGGTTTCAACCTGCGCAGCGGGCAGGCGCGGAAAGGTCATGGCCGCCCACAGCAGCACGGAAATGCCCAGGATCACCGTCCCGGCCTTTTTCGCATACTGCCAGGTACGCTCCCAGGTATGGATCATCAATCCCTTGAAGGTCGGCAGGCGGTAGGGCGGCAGTTCCATGACAAAGGGTGTTGACGCACCTTTGACCACGGTCATCCGCAGGAACTTGGCCGCCAGCAGGGCCCCGGCCCATGAGATCAGGGTGAGAATGAACATCATCCGGGCCCGGCTGTGGGGGAAAAAGGCGGCGATGAGCAGGGCGAATACGGGCAGTTTGGCTCCGCAGTTCATGAACGGCGCAGTCAACAGGGTGGCGATGCGCTCTTTGGGCGACCGCAGGGTCCGGGCGGCCATCACGCCGGGTACTGCGCAACCGCCGGCAATCCCGCCGGAGACGATGTAGGCCATCACCGAACTGCCATGCAGCCCGAATATCTGGAACACCCGATCGAGCATGAAGGCCACCCGCGCCAGGTATCCCGAGTCTTCCAGCACGGCAATGCCGAAGAACATGAACATGATCAGCGGCACGAAGCCGAGCACACCGCCCACCCCGTCGATAACGCCGGAGACGATCAGGGACTTGAGCAGCCCGTCGGTCAGGGTGGCGGACACCATGTCCGAAAGCCATTCAAAGGCCCTCTCGCACCAGGCCACGGGCACTTCGCTGTAGGTGAAAACAAATTGGTACAGTCCCATGAGCACCAGCAGCATGATGATGGGGCCGGCGAAGCGGTTCACCAGGACCTTGTCGATGCGGTCGGAGAGAAAGAGCCGGTTACGGTCGTGGCGCTCCTTGATCACCCCCTGCTTGAGCACAGAACTGATAAACCCGTAGCGGTGGTCGGCGATCATGGCTTCCGGATAGGTTTCCAGGGTCTCTTCGATGTGCGCGCCCACGTTGCGGGTGATGGCCTCCAGACCATCGGCGATCTGCGGGTCGGTTTCCCTTCCCTTTTCAAGAATCTGCTCGTCGTTTTCCAGATACTTGATGGCAATCCAGCGCGACGGGTACAAGTCCGTGAGAAAATTGCTCCCGGTGATAATTTTTTCCATCTCCAAGATGGCGGTTTCCAGGTCCCGGCCATAAGATACCCGCAGGGGCTGAAGAAGGGGTGCTTCGGCCACCGTTTCTACGGCGTCCATCAGGGCTTTTTTCCCGAACCCGCTGCGGGCCACGATGGGAACGACCGGCACGCCGAGCAGGCGGGAGAGTTTTTTATCGTCGACCTCGATGCCCCGCCCCCTGGCCACGTCGATCATGTTCAGGGCCACGCAGGTGGGAATTCCCAGCTCCAGAAACTGGATGGTCAGGTAAAGGTTGCGTTCCAGATTGGATGCGTCGACGATGTTGATCGTCACCCGGGGGCGCTCGTTGACCAGAAAATCCCGGGCCACCACCTCTTCGACACTGTAGGCGGTAAGTGAATAGGTGCCGGGAAGATCCACGATGTGCATATCGTGGCCGTTTTGCACATAGCGGCCCTCCTTGCGGTCCACCGTCACTCCGGGATAGTTGCCCACGTGCTGCCGCGAACCGGTCAGGGCATTAAAAAGGGTGGTCTTCCCGGCGTTGGGATTACCACCCAGTGCAACGCAAAAGTTCATTGTTATCCGTTAACCTCGACGTCGATGAGATCAGCTTCGTTATTGCGAAGGGTCAGGACAAACCCTTTAACCCGCAGGGCCACGGGATCGAAAAGCGGTGCCCGGCCCTGTATCCTGATTGCGGTTCCCGGCACCAGCCCCATATCCCGGAGCCGACGCCCCAGTTCACCGCCAACCTTGACGCTGGCGATGGTTCCTTCCTGGTTGACCTGCATCTTGCGAATGTTGATTCTTGCCATTGGAACTCCATGTGTTATGAAAAATTATAAGCTGCGTAAAATTTTAGGTATGCCAAACTTTCAAAGGTGTCAATAGAAAAATACGCAATCCAGTCGTCGGACGTCTGAAGTCAAGAATTGCGATAGCCCCGCAGATTCCGGTATCTACTATCCGAATCTGGGTTCTGGGTTCAGGGTTCTGCGTTCGGCTTTGAGCTTTGAGCTTCAATCTGATCAGCCTCACCCACTTATCAGCTCACCCGCTTATCAGCTTATCAGCTATTCGGTTCTGAGTTCTGGGTTCTCTGTCCTCAGTCCTCAGTTATCTGGCCCAACGGGTCAGCGACTGCACCCTCATGTGCTGCCGGCGCAGGGTTCCGGTGGGTCGGCGATGGTGGATTCCGTCCCCACGAATTCGCGGGCCGGCCGCAGTTTTAAAATGCGGCCGCGCATGAACCGCCACACCGGTTTTACCGACAGGGCCAGGATGAGGATGGCACCGGTCAGTTCGACGGCATGCGGTATGGCTTCGCCGGCCTGTCCCACCACGGCCTGTGCCGAGATGCCCATGGCGGCATAGATCCAGTCCACCAGCAGGCCGAAGCCCACCGCGCAAATCGCGATGGCTGCCAGATAGATGCCCGTGGCCCGTTTGCCCAGCACGCGGACCAGCACGGTCAGGGAGGTGACATTGGTCGCCGGCCCGGTCATCAGAAACACCAGGGCCGCGCCGGGGCTGACACCCTGCAGGATCAGGGTTGCGGCAATGGGTGTGGAGGCCGTGGCACAGATGTAAATCGGAATGCCCACCCCGAGCATGATCAGCATGGCGCCGAACCCACCGCCCATATACCGGCTGAATACCGATTCGGGAATGAGGACGGTGATGATGCCGGAGAGCAAGAGACCGAAAAAGAACCACACCGCCAGATCCCCCCACACATCGGTGAAAGCAAAGCGAAAACCGGCCGATATTTTTTCACCGAAACGGTGGTGATTGCGGTGCACTTCCGGTGAGCAGTTTTTTCCGTCACAGCAACCGTCCACCGGACAGGAGAGGTCCGGAACGATGGGGCTGGCCGTATCCGGTTTCCCCAGCAGGTTCTCGGTGATGCCCGCGGCAAAGGCGGTGACAAATGCAGCCACCGGCCGCACCACGGTCATAATGGGATCCATCAGTGCGTAGGTGATGGCAATGGAATCCACGCCGGACTCCGGGGTGGAGATAAGAAATGAGGTCACGGCGCCGTTGTTGGCCCCCTGCTTTTTGAGGGCCGCCGCCGCCGGCAGCACGCCGCAGGAGCACAACGGGATGGGGATGCCCATGAGCGAGGCCTTGAATACCGATTTGAAACGCCCCTGGCCCAGGTGACGGGAAACCACCCCGGGATTGAGAAATACCCGCAGCAGACCGCTGACGAGCAAGCCAAATATAATGAAGACCGATGATTCCAGCAGGATGTTCCAGGATTGAAGCAGGATGTTGAGCAGCAGATTCATTGGTTATCGTTCCTTTTAATCGGCGCAATGGAAGATCGATCGCGGCGAAAAGCCGCTCCTGCATTTCCCTAATGCCGTAATTCCTTAATTCGCAATCCTGTTCGCTTTCATCAAGTGCGGTCAGGACGGAAATGATGACCGTTTACCAGACCTGATCGTTCACGGTTCCTCAATGTGTTGCATACCGACGGTGACCAGGTCCAGCACATGGTCGTCGTCGAGTGAGTAGTATAGGATCTGCCCGTCTCGGCGGGAGCGAACCAGCGAAGACTCCCGCAGGCGCCTGAGTTGATGGGAGACGGCCGATTCGCTCAGTCCTAAAAACGCGGCGATGTCACAGACGCACATCTCACCGCCCCGCAGGGCCATGATGATCTTGAGCCGGGTGGGATCGCCCATGATCTTGTAGGTCGATGCCAGCCGCTCCAGGTCATTTTGGGCAATGGCCTCCGCCTTGGCCCGGGCTACCCGATCCAGATGAACCACCCGGATATCGCAGGTTTCCGGTGTACATGGGGCAAGGGCATTGTTATTGGCCACGTCGACCTCCTGTGGTAAATATATATGAATGTCTGTTCAAATATAAAAATAACCGCCTCATTGTCAAGTGACAATCGCCTTTTTTTATGATTCCTCTCATTTCAGCGTTGACGGGTTGTCGATGCCTTGGTTAGTGTTACCCGTCCATGACGAGGATCGATGAATGGTTTGCCACGTGGCTTGATCGTTAACAACGAAGCAACCCCTTGACAAGAATAGGAATCTCTGCAACACGTGGAGAGGCTTTACCAGCTGTGATACCATCCAACGACCAAAGGAGTCAGCGTCCATGAAAATGATCGTCTACCTGCTTGGCTTCGGGCACATCGCCATCTGTTCTTGTTTGATCCTGTATACCAGGGGGACGGTCGCTGCAATCGAAGGCGGGTTCCGGACATATCCGCTTAGATACCTGTCGGCCATCCCGGCCCTGTTTGGGCTTCTGTTCCTCGTCTCCGCATCATCCACCTCCCATCCGTGGGTGTTCCGGATCATCGCCCTGTTGGCCTTTTGTGAAGCGGCCGTAGCATTCGCAGACCCAAAAAAAATCTACAGCCGAATGGTGGACGGGTACGTTGGCAATGTATCCGATCAGACGAACCGTTTGTTCGGAATCATCGGCATCATTTTTGGAACCGTAATTCTGACATGGATATAACCGATTGGAGATTCATGCATGGCACTGACTAAAAAAGACATCGTCGACCGGATGCAGGCGGACCTCGGCTTTCTCAGAAACAGATCCGTTGAGATCACCGAATCCCTTCTTGAGCTCATCAAGGCGACCCTGGAATCCGGTGATGATGTCCTGGTTTCCGGCTTCGGCAAATTCTGTGTGAAAGAAAAAAAAGCCCGAAAAGGCCGGAACCCGGCTACCGGTGAAGACCTGATGTTGAAACCAAGGCGGGTGGTGACGTTCAAGTGGTCTGGCAAATTAAGGCAAAAGGTGGAAGGTAAATGAAGACTGCACGCAATCGCCGCCGGCACCCTCGCCGCACGGCGTTATTCAGTGCGAAATATACATCCAAAGAGGGAACGTATCGGGATCTGGTCAGAGATATTGGCGCCGGCGGTGTTTTTTTACGCACCCGACGGAAGATGGTTCAGGGCCGGACCATCAACCTCCAGATCCCGATATTGGTGTTCGATAAAAGGCTCAGTCTGATGGGGACAGTGGTGCGGTGTGATGCCTCAGGCTTTGCGATGATGTTCGACAAACCGATTGACGAGAAGATTTTTAATGCTGGCGATTGGGGACTGACATGTGCGGAAGATTCGTTGGATTCAGAAGGCTTGAAGAATTGATTGAACACTTCCCCATCGATGTGGCCAACGTCGAGGTTACGCCCAGCTACAACGTCGCTCCCACCCAGGAGATACTCGCCATTGCCAGGCATGACGACCAGAACCACCTGGAGAAACTTCACTGGGGACTGATTCCGTTCTGGGCCAAGGACACCAGCAACGGCAGCCGGATGATCAACGCCCGGTCTGAAACCGTGGCTGCCAAACCCAGCTTTCGAACGGCATTCAAGTGGCGCAGGTGCCTGATCCTCGCCGATGGATTCTACGAGTGGAAGGGGGAAAAAGGCAATAAGCAGCCACTGTTCCTGACCCTGCCCGACGGTCGCCCGTTCGCATTTGCAGGTCTGTGGGAGGCCTGGGATAACAGGGGAAAGGAACCAACCGCCTATCGCTCCTGCAGTATCCTTACCAGACAAGCCAGTGCATCGGTCATGCCGATCCACAACCGGATGCCGGTGATTTTAAAACCTGAAGCCTATGACGGTTGGCTCAGTCGCGACAACCAGGACGTCCGTTTGCTCCAGGATATCATCCAGAACGAGGTCTATACCGAACTCAAAAGTGTTCCGGTGTCCAGACAGGTCAACGCGGCAAAGATTAACCGGCCGGGCAACATACGGCCATTGGAACCGGGCGCCAGGGAGTAGGACGGTTCGCCTGGTTCAATGACCGCGGCGTGATGGCGATCCCACCGGCAGTCGTCGTTAGGATCTTTTCAACGATTATGCCCCTGCCCGGTTTGCCTTGCTCACCCCCGCCGATCACCGACACTCGGGGGGCGTCTGTGTGCAGTGGGTCTTTTTCAGACGATCGGTGAATCTCTCCCAGAACCCCCTTTTGGTTTTTGCGTCCGCTGTGTCAAATTTGCGCCGGCACTCGTCCGAGCAGAAATAATGGGTGCCTTTGTCGTCATTGGCGGTAAATTGCACCTTGCGCGGATCGAATGTCTTGCCGCAGACCGGATCCACGGCGGTTTCCGGAATCGTGTTGGTTTGGGTCATGAGATAACCTCCTTGCACGTATTTGGTTGCTGAATGTCCAGCTGTGGCCGCTTTTGCTGACTTTCTAACTATAATACCATTTTTTCATTTGGCACGCCTAGATCCGCTCAGGTTTTGGAACCCTGCCCGTGGTGACATGCCCGATCGTCAAATAATCCTCACGTCTCATCTATCGATACGCGCTTACCCTGCAGGCCGTCAGCTTAAAGGGGGCAATCTTCGAGTCGGGATCCAGTTCATCGCGGGTCAGTTCGTTCACCGGTGATTCGCCAAAGTGAAACGGCATGAAGAGTTCTCCCGGCAGAACGCCACTGCTGGCTTTCAGCCGCGTCGAGATCTCACCTTGTCTGGAGGCGATCTTCACACGTGCACCATTTTTCAGGCCGATCCTTGTGATATCATCGGGATGAATGAGGACGTAGGACCGGTTGGAGAAAGCCGTCAGCGCCCGGTTGCGCCTGGACATGGTACAGGTGTGATAGTGGTAAAGGATGCGGCCGGTGTTCAGCAAAAAAGGGTAGTCGGCATCTGCCTTTTCCGTTTGCGGAACGTAGGCCGCCGGGTGCAGGATCGCCCGTCCGCTGGCGGTGTCGAACTGTTTTAGGAACAAGGTGGGCGTACCTGGATGCGTGTTGGTCGGACATGGCCACTGGATGCCCTCCCCTTCAATGCGGTCGTAGGCGATGCCGGCCATGAAGGGTGTAACGGCTGCAATCTCGTCGAAGATCTCAGCTTCGTCCGCATAGGGCTTCATCGGACAACCCATTCGTCGGGCAACCTCCCAGATGATCTTCCAGTCCTGGCGGGCTTCCCCGGGAGGATCGACCGCTTTTCTCACGCGGCTTACCCGCCTGTCGCTGTTCACGAAGGTGCCGTTTTTTTCTGCAAAAGCCACCCCTGGGAGAATGACATCGGCATAGGCGGTGGTCTCGGTTGGAAAAATATCCTGCACCACCAGAAACGCCAGCCGTTGGATGGATTCACGGGTATGGTTCAAGTTGGGATCGGTCAGCATCGGATTTTCGCCCATGATGTACATCCCTTTGATGCGCCCGGTATGCGCCGCCTGCATGATCTCGACGGTGGTCAGCCCGACTATCCCGGAAAGCGCTTTATGGGAAACGTTCCATACGGCGGCCACTTTTTTTCGATTGGCATCATCGCTGACCGGCAGGTAACCCGGGTAGGACATGGGCAGGCAGCCCACATCGGATGCGCCCTGGACGTTGTTCTGCCCGCGCGGCGGATTCAATCCCGAGCCGACTTTCCCGATCTGTCCGCTGATCAGGCACAGATTGATCAGCGAAAACACCAGGTGGGTTCCGGTGGTCTGCTGGCTGCATCCCATACCCGTGGCAATCAGCGCTTTGCCTGCCCTGGCGAACAGCCGGGCCGCCGTAAGGAGTTTGCCCTGGGCAACCCCCGTGATGGCTTCTACGATATCGGGCGGGTAGTCGGCGACAACGGCCTTGAGCTCCTCGAAGGCGTCCAATCCCCTTTCCACCCGATGGGTGATAAAATCCCTATCGATCCAATCTTCACGAATAATAACGTTCATGAGGCCGTTGAGCAGCGCGATGTCGGTTCCCAGTTTGGGCTGCAGCCAGACATCTGCGTATTTCACCAGGGGTGTCCATCGGGGATCGATGACAATCAGTTTACCGCCGGCGGCAACACCCCGCTTGACGTAAGTCGCGGTGACCGGGTGGGTTTCGACCATATTGTTGCCGGTGACCAGTATGCAGTCGGCCGTCGCATAATCTTCGATCGAGTTGGATCCGGCCCCAGATCCCAGGGCTCGCAGCATGGCCGTGACCGTGGATGCATGACACAGCCGGGTGCAGTAATCCACGTTATTGTTGCCGAATGCGGTGCGGATAAACTTTTGAAACAGGTAATTGTCTTCATTGGTGGCCTTGGCGGATGCATAGCCTGCCAGGGCGTCGCTGCCGTATTTGGCTTTGATCGCTTTGAATTGGCTGGCGATCAGGTCCAGCGCTTCATCCCATCCGGCCGGTTGGAATCGCCCATTGCGTTTGATCAGCGGCTGAGTCAACCGATCCTTGTGGCCGACATACGCATAGCCGAAGCGTCCCTTGACGCAAAGTCTGCCATCATTGGGTTTGACGCCTTCCACACCGTTAACCCGGGCAATCCGGTCGCCCTTGACCACCAACTCGATCTGACATCCGACGCCACAGTATGGGCAGATTGAGACGACCCGCGTCTCCGGTTTTTCCGTAACGAGAAGATCTCGGTTGGGTTTTTCAACGATAGCGCCCGTGGGACAAAGCTGGATGCATTCGCCGCAGCCATCGCATTCCGAGGCACCCCACACACCCAGCCCGGCGATGATGTATGATTGGATGCCCCGGTTGGCCATGGACAACACATGCTTGCCCTGAACTTCACCGCAGGCCTTGATGCATCGAAAGCACTTGATACATTTGGAGGCATCGTAGACGAGCACCGGAGAACTGTCGTCGATCGGCTGGCCGAGCGTTTTCCAGATGGAGGGAAATCGCCTGCGCGCCGGGTCTTCGAGGCCGTATCGAACGACCAGTGCCTTGAATTCATCCTCGTAGCTGAGGTCGAAAGATTCATTGTGCTCGGACAGCAGATAATCCAATATGTCCCGGCGGGCCGCTTCCAATTCCTCATCGAACGCGGTCACTTCCATCCCGTCGGCAATGGCCACCGTGCAGGCGGCAACCAGGCCGCCCTTGCCTTTGATTTTGACGATGCACAACCGACACGCCCCGGTCGGCGTCAGTTTGCGGTGGTAGCAGAGGCTGGGAATCGGGATGTTGTTACGCTGCGCCAATTCCAACAGGTTATCCCCGCGCTTGGCGCTTATTTTTTCCCCGTCAATTATAACACTGAGCCTATCGCCCATCATCGGCACCTGGATTGAGAGATCGGTGGTTCCTCCAGCTCATCGCGGAAATACCGCACGGCACTGTTGATCGCCAGAACCGGTGATTGACCCAGTGGACACAATGCGGTTTTGGCCATCAGTTCGGACTGGTAAACCAACGCGTCGATATGATCCGGCCGCTTTTCGTCAGCCCCCTTGAGCTTTTCCAGCAGGACAACCAGCTGCTTGGTTCCGACACGGCAGGGAACGCATTTGCCGCAGGATTCGTGTTCGAAAAAACGCAGAATCGAATCGAGCATCGTCAGGATGGACTGATCGCTGGACATGACGATAACGGCGCCGGAGCCCAAGACCGCTTTTTTTTCTTTCAGGGCGTCGAAGTCCATGCTGACATCCAACAGTGATGCCGGCACGAATGTCCCGGCGGCCCCACCCAGCAGCGCCGCTTTAAAGGGTCTCCCGTCTTTCATCCCTCCGGCAACCCGGTAAATCAAGTCCCTGAGCGAGGCCCCCATTTCGACTTCTGCATATCCGGGGCTTTTTACGTCGCCACTGATCGTAAAAATCTTGGTGCCGGGAGACGTTTCGGTACCAAGTTGTCGGTACCAACGGGCGCCATTGATCACAATGGCTGGAATATGGGAAAGCGTCTCGACATTGTTGATCAACGTAGGCTTGCCGAACAAACCGCTTTCGGCCGGAAAAGGCGGTTTGATCCGTGGATATCCTCTTTTGCCTTCCAGGGATTCAAGCAGGGTCAACTCCTCTCCACAAAGGTAAGACCCAGCCCCCAGTTTGATTTCAATATCCATGGAAAATCCGGAACCCAGAATGTTGTTGCCCAAAAAGCCGTGCGCATGGGCATGCGCCAGCGCGTTGCGGATCATGGTGATGGATTGGTGGTATTCACCGCGAATGTAAATATAACCTCGTTCGGCGCCGACCGCATAAGCCGCAATCACCATTCCCTCGACCAGCAGATGAGGATCCCCTTCCATGATGATACGATCCTTGAAGGTTCCGGGCTCACCTTCATCGGCGTTGCATACGATGTAGCGCATGCATTCCAGAAGAAGACATGAGGCTTCGCTGGTATACTTCTTCTTCAATCCCGTCGAAAACCCGGCGCCCCCCCGCCCCCTCAAACCCGATTGGGTGATATCGTGGACGACCTTCTCGGAAGGGGTCTGCAGGGCCTTTTTCAAAGCTTCGTAACCGCCCCTGTCCATATAGTCCTGGATGCTGGCAGGATTGATTTTCCCCACATTCCTCAAAGCGATGTTGTATTCTGTCATCACCCGTTCAGTCTCCCTGTGAGGCTCTTTTTTTCCGGTATCGCCCAATGATCGCCGCGATGCCGGCTGCGGTCAGATTCCCGTATACGACGTCATCAACCATCATCGCCGGTGCCCGATCACATTGGCCCAGACACTCGGCCGTTTCCAGGGTGAACAGTCGATCAGGCGTCGTCGCATCGACATCAATCCTCAGAACGTTGGCCAATTCGTTGAACACATCATTCACACCGGCACAATGACAAACCGGGGAACGGCAGATCCTGATGATGTGTTTCCCCCGTGGCGTCAAGCTGAACATGGTGTAATAGCTGGCGACCCCGTAAATCGAACTTAAGGTCGTATTCAAGTGTTTGGCGACAAGGGACAGATCTTTTTCCGACAGGTAATTCATCCGGCTGTTGTTCTGTATATCGTGGAGTATAAGGAGTACATTTTCCATTCTGGGAGGATATTTTTCAAGAATATCTGTCTTTTTCATTTGGCTTTCCCAAAACTATTCCAAGCGAGGGTTCATGCGATGGCGTATCGGTAATAGCTGCAGCCACGAAGCAACTCAAAAGGTGACGATGAAGGATAAATATGATTGAGTCGCCTATTCGAACCGCGATGGCGGTGCACGAAAAGACACCGGATCAACCGGTTTCATGCGTCATAGCAGTTTTCCGATAGCTTTTAACTTACACCCAAGTTGAGCGATTGTCGAGCTTGCCGCAGAACCAAGGAAGCTGGCATCCCGCTATAGTGGACGATGCGGAATGTCGGCTGACGCCGGTTATGCGGTGAGATCGGCAATCCCAACGGGTTTCAATTTTTTAAGATCGCTAAACCGCAAAAGAAAAGCACACGAACCAGTTAGGGTGTCTGTAAAAAATTGAAACGCTCAGTTTGGGTTACAATGTCCGGTGTTAAGCGGCAACTTATTTTGTTGGGTGGGTTGGTGGGATGCCTACACGTCGTCCATCAAAAGAGGCAGCTCCCCGTGAGAGGCTCTGCCCTTTTCGATGACTCCAAAGTAAATTCTATTTCGAAGTGCTGCTTAAACAGTACCACGCCAAGTCAGAGCGCACACGGCAGAAGATAGTAAGCGCCGCGTTGTCTGCAAACCGCCGGAACCGGTCAGCTTGAACGATTAGCATCAAAATCTGAAACAACCAACGGTAATCGAATTTCGGCATCAGATGAATGTTTCGCAGTTCATACAACTATTTATCAGCCCAATAGCAGTTTTTCAGTCGGTTCCGGCGATAAGCGACACGCCTTTGCGGTAACAACAAGGCTTTCTTCATACACTTCATGGTAATCAACCCATCACATCTATTCCCAGATCACATCCCAGGTGCTGGTCGATATTTTCACACTGGAAGTTGGCTTCACGTGTATCGATGTGTCCCTCATTTTTGTCGTCAAAGTAGTCCTGAGTTTTGTTTTCGGCCATGATGCCACCTCCATTTAGGTGAGTCGGATTTGATAGTTGCTGGACAAAAAACTAAGACAAAGAATGATTTAGGCAATGTGAGCCGTTTGACTGCGTGGTGATAGGTGGGGGCTATCAATGCGTGTGAGTGGGTGGGCGGGTCAGCCGACCTGACGAAATGGATGGGTTCTCACATTGCCAATTGAAGCCTCCCCGCGGCCCCGATGAGCGGGATCTCTGCTTCGCTCCGACAAGCCGCGGAGAATGTTCTTCCGGTAACAACCGTGCCGCGCAGCACCGTATGGAAAAAAAATCGATTCGCATCCTCAACACCCAGATTGTCAACGGATACCAACCCCTTGACACGACTAGGGATTCGTGCGATCAATAATATATTCCCACCGACCGCACGACCACTTAACCGGAGATCCATCCATGGCACTAACGAAACACGATATCGCTGAACAGGTTCAGGCCAAACTCGGGTTCCCCAAGAATCAATCCGTCGAGATCACAGAGTCCATCCTCGAGACCATCAAAGCAACACTGGCGTCTGGTGAAGATGTATTGGTAAGTGGTTTCGGTAAGTTTTGTGTGAAGGAAAAACGGGAACGGAAAGGTCGCAATCCGGCTACAGATGAAGATCTGATGCTGCCTGCACGTAAGGTGGTGACGTTCAAGTGTTCGGGTATACTACGGGAGAAGGTGAATGGGAAATAATCAACGCCAATACCCTCGCCGTGCGGCTTTCATCATTGCGGAATACACGCTTGAAGATGGAACTTACCGGGATGTGATCAAGAATATAAGCGCTGACGGCTTATTCGTACGGACATGGAGAAAATTTGTCGCTGAGGAATCTATCTCACTCAAATTCCCATTGTTTCAATTTGACAATATTATTCAGGTCTTCGGAAAAGTTGTTCGCAATGATCATGATGGATTTGCAGTGACTTTCGATGAACCGATTAATGGCTTGATCTGCAAAGATGGACGGCTCCCCGAGATTGTTCATGAAGGTGACAGATCTCCACGGATATCCAATAGCGGGTGATTTAACCCGTGAGGTCGAAAGGCTGCCTAGTGCAGTGGCCTTGGATCTGGATATTCTCTATCGGGGCCGAATAGGGGTATGACATCCAGTATTACAATATTGAACCCTCCCCACGGCAAGCCGCGGGGAGGGTTCAATGCTATCCATCTCATTTACTGATGTCACTCCTATTTCTCTCCCTTTTCTCAATATTTGTGTAAAAAAGGTTATATTTTTTAGCTTAATCCTCGCAATTTACTAATTTTCAATTCACCACCCACCTCTCTAAAACCATAACCTACCATATTTATTTACTATAAATTTATTGGCATACGTATTGCTGTCTTGAAAAATAGACCAATTGTTACCTGGAGGAGACATCAAACGAAATGAACCCCATCAACAAATATGCACGTAGTATCTTAGATTATCTATACTCTCAGCTCTTAAAACATTAATGATTGAGAAAAAAAATGGAACAAGAATTCGCTGTTAATAATTACGATCATAGACGCTTTCACGAAAGAAAGAAGTATCCAGCAGAAATCGTTTTTCATCATGCGAATCGCTTATACGCAGGTAGTCTAAAAGATGTCGGCCTTGGTGGTGCCTACATTGAAACATATTGTGTTAATCAATTTTCCACCAAAGATATTATTACCCTTAGTATCCCTTATTCCTCTGGCCAGGGGAATGTCAAACGCAGAGGGAGCATTCTATGGTTAAATAATGCAGGCTTTGGGATCGAATTTATTTAGTCTAAAAAATTACCGCGAGAACGGTGATTGCCTTGCTTGCGTTTATTCAGAAAAAAAACGGTATTTTCTGATCATGAAACCGAAGTCATAAACCTTCGGACCAAGGGGGTAAGATGAAAAAGATTAAATTTATTTCAGCGTGTATTGTGGGCGGTATTGGGGTTTTGATTGTCCTTGTTCTGAATAACTTTGAATGGGGGCGCAAGTTAAACGGATGGGCTCTTAAAATCTAAGGGGGCCATCACCTTCAGGATGGTTTACCTGTACCAAAGATCAACTCGGGCAGTATGACCAAATGGGCAATGAAATCATGCGCCGGATCTGGGATGTTTTACAGGAGACGCATCGTTTACGGAGCCTGAAACAGCTTGCCATCCCCTTATGGTTAAATCAATAAGGAGAGGAAGGCATTTGGCGGGCCTATGGTGAGAAAATGATTGAAATAATAGTCGGTTTAATAGCGTTGGTGGTTTCATACCGCATTTTTCCAAAGGGAAATAGTAGTACCGACTCGCAGGAAACCATCTTACCTTTTCTTGATGAAGAATTCTTGAATGACAAAAAAACCAAAAGGAGAATATTACGACTGGGCTGAATATGAAAGATGATTTTGATTTCCCCGGCGAAAACGATTTTGATGACGCAGGTGATAAATATTTCGAAGAAGAACCGGATCGTACATGCGTTGCAGCATCTCCTTTCTTACCGCTTGCACCTTCGCCCGCAGACGTTTGGCGATGGTTTCCCGTCGTATGGTAAACCGCTTGGTCTTTCGGGTTGTACTGCAAATATGCGTGAACCCAAGAAAGTCAAACGTTTCCGGCTTGCCTTCGCCTCCCTTGTCGCGATTGACGGCTGCAAATCGACCAAATTCGATCAGACGGGTTCTCTCTGGGTGGAGATCGAGACCGAAGTCTGCCATTCGCGTTTGCACTTCGCGCAAAAACCGCTCGGCTTCATCCCGGTATTGAAACCCCATGACCCAATCATCGGCATACCGCACGACGATCACGTCCCCATGGGCACTTCTCCGCCACTTGTTAACCCACAGGTCCAAGACGTAATGCAGGTAAATATTCGCCAAAATCGGCGAAATCACCGATCCTTGTGGCGTTCCCACTTCGGTCTTCGACCATTGTCCGTCCTCGGATACCCCGGCCCTAAGCCATTTTCGGATCAGGCGGAGCAACCGGGGATCGGCGATGCGATGCTCCAGAAATTTCATCAACCACCCGTGATCAATGGTATCAAATAGCTCCGGATGTCGGCATCGATTACCCAGTTTACCTTCCGCTGCGTGATCCCCACCCATACCGCGTCCAGCACATGGTGCGGGTCGCGTCCCGGGCGGAAACCGTAACTGAAACCCAGAAAGTCCTCTTCGTCAATCTGGTTGAGTACCCGCACCACCGCCTGCTGGACGATCTTGTCCTCCAGCGCGGCAATTCCGATCGGCCGTTGTCGACCGTCCGGTTTGGGCAGCCAGGTTCGCTTCGAGGGCTTTACCTGCCCGCGCATGACTCGGGGCCATGATGGAGCAGCTCCTCCTTTCATATGGGACTCTTTCATCCCCTACTCTATCCCGGTTTATCCCGGCGCTTTCGGCCCGTCCCCTGATCTCTCCTGATCTTCCCCCCTGATCTCCTGATCTCGCCCCTGATCTCCGTGAAAAACTCAACAAACGCTTTCAGCTTTCCCTCCTTCGGGGATTAGGATTTGAAAATGGCGCGGAGACACTTCTATCGAAAATTCTTTACAGGCAGGCACTGGATCACCATCCATTTGGATGCAAATCCGATGTTCACTGTTAATGTCAATTCTGCGTGCCCGGCAGTAACGAGCAAGCGGAGGGGATAGTCGCTTTTTACGGATAGCCATAGACAGCAACTTTATGGTGTTCAATAAGCTGCAATCAATCCGAGTGATAACATCCAGCACCCCGTCATCGGATCTGGCCCCAGGGGTCATGGACCATCCGGTGGCGTAGGTTTCTGTGTTTGCGATAACACCATGTTTGATATCTGAGTAGGCCTCACGCCCATCGACTTTCATGGAAAAGGGAATATGCGTTTTTGGAGATAGCGCCAGAACACCTGCAATGGCATATAATAAATCACCTGAGATCTTATAGAGCATCTTCAGCCACCGCCGCCTAAAATCATCCACCAGATGGACGATTTTTGCACCGTAACCAATCTCAACCATCGCCAAAAACAACTTTCGTTCTCCGGTGTTTAGCGTCAAAACCCCAACGTCCATAGGGCTCGGGACCCCCTCGGTCAGGAGCGTAACCGCTTTTTCCGGATCAAGGGGAATATTCAGTTCCCGTGCGATTACATTTGCATTACCCATCGGTATGAATGCAATCACCGCTTTGCCATATTTTGGGTCAAGGCCGGCGCACACCTCCCTGAGCGTACCGTCACCTGCCACCACAACGATGAGTGCGACGTCAGTCGACCATTTCGGCGAAAGCATTTGCTCAGCATGGCCTGCATATTCGGTTTGGAGCAGGGCTTTTACTTTCCAGCCGCTCCTTTCGAGCTTTTGCCTTGATCGCCGGGCAAAGCGAACCGCATTTCCCCGCCCGGCCAAAGGGTTATAGATAATAACAGCTGATTTGTTTTGATTCATAAAAAGCTCGGACGATGCCTATTTCTTTTCTTCTACTGCCTTCGGAAAACAGCTTGAACTTCGTCGGCCACACATTCCCAAGTTCTTCTTACGAGGGCGAACGCCAGGCAATGGACATCCTGAATGATGGATTCCGAGATGTTTCGCTCCAGATTCACACACAGATAAAAAAGGGGAAACAGCTAAAGCTGTAACCCCTTGAATTTAATGGCGCGCCCGGCAGGATTCGAACCTGCGGCCTACGGATTCGAAGTCCGGCGCTCTATCCAGCTGAGCTACGGGCGCACAAGCGATAAAGGCCATTGCCGCAATGAGTATGGTGCAATGGCCTTTTGGTTTTATGGGGTGAGTGATGGGGCTTGAACCCACGACCCTCAGGGCCACAACCTGATGCTCTACCAACTGAGCTACACCCACCATAGGAACTCTTTTCCTAACAGATCACCTGCCCCATTTCAACTTAAATTTTCAGCGGGCGGTAAAAAGTCGTAAAATGGGGTTTTAATTGTAAAACCAATATCTTCCCATAATTCTTGACCTGATTCGGCTTCTAATATACCCTTACCCAGCACTAAATACCTTGCTGAACTATCCGATTGGAAAGAGGTAACATCTTGACCCAGTTTCACATTTTCATCATCAGGGCCATCCTGGGGGCCGGTTTTGCCGTGATCCTCTCCCGCATGTTTTATCCAGACGTCAACATCATCTATGTGGCCGGATTGGGCATCATCCTCGTGGGGCTGGCCTACTTTGCGGAGTATCTTAGAAACCGCAAAAAAAAATAGCTGGAGCACATCGATCGTGAAACAGATTATTCTCGGCACCGCCGGACATATTGACCACGGCAAGACCAGCCTGATCAAGGCCATCACCGGTACCAACACCGACCGGCTCAAGGAAGAACAGAAACGCGGCATCACCATCGAACTGGGCTTTGCTTCTCTGGACCTTCCCAGCGGGCGGCACCTGGGCATCGTCGACGTACCCGGCCACGAAAAGTTCGTCAAGAACATGGTGGCCGGTGCCACGGGGATCGACATCGTCTGCATGGTCATCGCCGCCGACGAAGGAGTCATGCCCCAGACCCGCGAACACATGGAGATCTGCGCCCTTCTGGGCGTTAGGCACGGCATGGTGGTGCTCACCAAAATCGACATGGTCGACGAAGAGTGGCTGGAACTGGTCACCGAAGATATCCGGGATTTTACCGTGGGCACCTTTCTCGAAGAGGCACCGATTGTACCGGTCTCCTCGGCTACCGGAGACGGTATCCCCCAATTCCTTGAGGAAATGGACGCCTTGTGCGAAGAAGTTCCCGAGCGAGGAAACACAGGGCTTTTCAGGCTTCCCGTGGATCGCGTCTTCTCCATGAAGGGCTTCGGCACGGTGATCACCGGCACCCTGATTTCAGGCAAGGTCAACGTCGGGGACACCATCATGATCTATCCCGGCAAAACCACCTCCAAAGTCAGGGGCATTCAGGTTCACAACCAAAGCCGGGAGGCCGCCGAAGCCGGCATGCGCACCGCCATCAACTTCCAGGGCCTGGAGAAAACCGCCATCAACCGCGGCGATATCCTGGCCCGGGAAAACACGCTGATGCCCAGCTACATGGTGGACCTGGAACTCCACTTTCTCTCCAGCAACAAAAAGCCGATCAAAAGCCGGACCCAGGTCAGGTTCCACACCGGCACCAGCGAGACCATGGGCAATCTGATTCTTCTGGACCGTGAGGAACTGACGCCCGGAGAAACCTGTCCGGCACAGATCCGTCTGGATGAACCGGTCAGCCTGATCCGCGATGACCGATTCGTGATCCGCAGCTACTCCCCGGTGCGCACCATCGGCGGCGGCAAACTGCTCAACCCCATTCCCGTCAAGCATAAACGATTTCAGCAGGAGATCATCGACGGCCTGATCGGCCTGGTCGATGCCACGCCCGAAGGCATCATCGACTACCATGCGCGCATGGCTGGCCCGGCCGGCGTCACATTCGACGAACTGCTCCTGATGACCAACCTGCCGGCAAAGGCCTTGGAGGCGGCCATCGGCGCCATGCTCAACAACCAGACCATCCTTCTGGCTGACAAGGAAAACCGCACATATGTCCATCTTGAGGTCTTTGACGGACTGAGACAATTGAGCCAGGACGTACTCGAACGATACCACCGCGGCAACCCGCTTAAAACGGGCATCTCCAAAGAGGAGTTGAAGTCGAAGTTTCCGCGGCAGGCCGGCGGCAAGCTCTTCACCCTGGTGCTCAACCGGATGATCAAAGACCGGCAACTGATCCTCGAGGACGATACGGTGCGGCTGGCTTCCCACACGGTATCCCTTCAGGTGGATCAGAAGGCCTCAAAACAGCAGATCATGGACATCTACGGCAAAAGCGGGCTGACGCCACCCTATTTCAGGGAGGTCGTCAAACGTTTGGATGTGGATCCCAAGTCAGCCAAAGGCGTCCTGGAACTGCTGGTCGGTGAAGGGGTGCTGGTCAAGGTGAAGGAGGATCTCTACTATGACCGAACAACCGTTGAAAAACTGAAAGACGAACTGGTGGCGTATATCCTGGAAAAGGGTGAGATATCCACCCCGACGTTCAAGGATATGACTGGAGCTTCCCGCAAATATGTGATACCTTTGATCGAACATTTCGACGCCACCAATGTCACCATCCGAGTGGGGGATATCCGAAAGCTCAGGAAGCGCCAATAACGCAGCCCGATACCAACTCCGGCGGAGGATTCCAGCCAGCCGGGAGGATATCGAAAACGGAGCAGCCATGGAAAAAAACGCCAAGGGATTCGAGTTTAGTAAATTTGCGACCCCGCGAATCATCGGCGGCATCGCCATCGTGATAATTATCCTGTGGGCCCTTTCCATTATCTTCGATACGCCGCAGGGCCCGCCATCGGAAGACACGGCTGTACGCCAGCTTGATTCAACCGTTGCCACCGCCCCCGCCGGCAGCGACGGCCGGAGCAAAACGCCGCTGGCTGAATACCCATCAACAACGGCCCGAGCCACCAAAGGCCGCCCGGCCGCCACAGCTGACACGGCCGGGCAGGACACACCTGCCGTTCATGGGGCCACCACCATTACCCATGGCACCCCGGTTGATCATGGAACGTCCACCTCTCACGGAACCGCCACACAGGATGCCTCAGGAGCGGCGGTAAAGCGCGCGGCTGCCGGGACCACCGGCCAAGCGACCACCGGCAGCCATGGCACCCCGGCCAGTCGCCAGACCACGGATACGCATGCAGCCGCCGCGCAGGATGCCTCGGGAGCGGCGGGACAGCACGCGGCTGCCGATACCACCGACCAGGCGACCACCAGCAGCCATGGCACCCCGGCTGGTCGCCAGACCACGGCTACTCGTGCAGCCGCCACGCAGGATGCCTCGGAAGCAACGGGACAAGGCGCCACGACGCATGCAATGAGAACCGTCCAGAAAACCGACGGCAGTCATCAGGCCCCTGCTGCCGCCGACCACAGCACGCAGGCAAGCGGTCACGGCGCCGCCAGCCAGACTGCCACGAAACAGGCCACCACCGGGCATGCCATGCCGGCCACGGCTGTCGTCGCCCCGGTGCACAAACCCGAACCAAAGGGCGTCGCCTTCGTCGAGGCGACCATCAAACCCTTGAGCTACGAACTGGAAGAACGCTGGTGGGGATGGCGACCCAACGACATCATCGAATTCACCGACAACGTGAACACATTCCAGTTGGGCGTGCTGGAAGTGACTCGTCGAACAACCGTGGCCCTGGCCGAACGCATTTCCCGAACCGGCGTCACCGATGCCTTGGATCCCAATCTGGAAGACGCCATGAATTGGTTCATGATCAAAGCCAGCAGCTACTGGTTCCCCTCTGCCGAATCGAAATACCACGAAGGCCTGGAAGAACTGCAGGCCTACCTTGAAAAGCTCCGTGCGGGCAACGCCACCTTCTACACCCGTGCAGACAATCTGATTCCGCTGCTGACCTCATTTGAAGATCTATTGGGCAGCTGCGACGAGAACCTGGTGAAAGAGACCAACGAGGACGGCACCCCGTTAAGCATGTTCGACGCGGACAACTACTTTTTCTACACCAAGGGCGTGGCCAGTTCCATGGCCACGGTGCTGGAGGCCGTTCACCACGATTTCCTCCCGACCCTGGAGTCGCGCAACGCGACTGAACTGCTGCACCACGCCATCGTCTCCTGCCAGCAGGCCGCGGAACTCGACCCGTGGATCGTTCTGGACCGCAACTTGAGCAGTATCTTCGCCAATCATCGGGCCAATATGGCAGCCCCCATCAGCCACGCCCGGTTCTACATCGGACAGCTGATCAAGACGTTGTTCAACTAATCGGAGAGCAGAAATCAGTGAGCGTGAACGGTGAACCCAGAACGCGGAACCCAGAGACACATAACGAAATTTCAAAACGCAGATAACCACAGTACTCAAACCTGAATTTCCGATTCTTGTTGGTTTTTATCTGATTGAGATCTGAACATTGGTAGACTGGAGTTAATCTGGAAATCGGTATTTGAACTTTGTAAGTTCATAAGTCTGAACTCCAAACTCTGAACCCAGAACTCTGAACCCTGAACTCACATTCAACTGAGCATTCGATCGACAACATGCTCAAGAAATCGCATGCCCCGATGGGTCAACCGAATCCTATCCTGCGCTTGCGCCACCAGACCTTCGCCGACCAGGCGTCGCACCTCCGGTCCAAACCGGTCGGAGAACGCCTCATTAAACCGTGACGCGAAGTCCACCGTGTCAAGGCCGTCCGTCTGTCGCAATCCGAGGTAAACGAATTCCATCACCTGTTGTTCACAGGTCAGCGTTTCGGACCCCGCCACAGGGCATCTGCCGGCCTTCAGATCCGCCAGGTAATCGTCCAGGGACCGATGATTCCACCAGCGCGTGGGGTCCAGAAAACTGTGTGCGGCCGGCCCGAATCCCAGGTAGGGTGCAAATGTCCAGTATTTTCGGTTGTGATGCGAGCGCCGGTCGCTGGTATCTCCAGCGGCATGGCGGGAGAAGTTTGATATTTCGTACTGGCGGTAACCGTGTCGGTTCAGATAGAAGGCAGTGGCAGAGAACAGACCTCCGGCAGTCTGCTCGTCCAGGGGCTGGATCTGCCCGTCTTTCACCCGCTGCGCCATGGGCGTGCCCGGCTCCATCGTCAGGGTGTAGCAGGAAAGATGATCCGGTGCCAGTCGGACGACGCCTGCCATCTCGGCTTCCCAGCGGCTTCGGGTCTGTCCGGGAACCCCGTAGATCAAATCCAGCCCGATGTTGTCGAAGCCAGCCGACCGGGCCCAGCCATAAGCATCGACACCCTTTTGGGCCGTATGAATCCGCCCCAAAAAGGCCAGGGTCTGGTCGTCGAGCGACTGCAGGCCGATGTTGAGCCGATTGATGCCGGCCTCCCGGTATGCCGCCAAAGACGCCCGGTCCACGGTTTCTGGATTGACTTCCAGGGTGGTCTCCGCATCGGGTGTCACCGAAAAGCAGGCATGGATACCTTCAAGAATCTGTTTAATTTGAAGCGGTGTCAGGAGAGACGGCGTCCCGCCGCCGAAATAGATGGTGTCCGCACGAGGGACCTGGTGTCGGCGCATGTTCAGCTCGGCGATCAGGGCCTCGATGTACGCTGAAATCAAGCCAGGGTCGGTAACTGAGTAAAAATCACAGTAAGGGCATTTGGCCCGGCAGAAAGGGACATGAATATAAAGCCCCGCCGGGGTGGCGGGGAATTTTGAGGTCTCGCTTGATACTTTGGAACGACCATCCGTCAGGGGGAGAACTCCTTGTTCATGATGATAGTCTCTGGTCCCTGGTTTATGGTTTGTGGTTAAAACCAAAGACCAGAGACCACAAACCAGAGACCGGAAATGGGCCGGTGGCAGCGTTTTACGCTGCCTCTCGGCCCATTTCCAAGCCCAGCTCCAGGGCCTGGCGGTTCATCTCCAGAAAGCCCGACGGGATGCGCTGCGACAATACCTTCATGATCGATTCCGACCGCACCAGCTGCGTCAGGCCCACCACCGCCCCGAGCATGCAGATGTTGAACACGATCGGCTTGCCGATCCGCTCCATCACCGTCTCGTACATGGGCAGCTGACGCTGAACCGCGTCCACCTTCAGCTGCGGCTGCACATAGCGCGTGTCCGTGATCAGCAGGCCGCCCGGCCGGATGATGTCGCAAAACTTGTTGTAGGCCTCCTGGGTCAGGCACACCAGCACGTTCGGCTGGATCACCTTGGGAAAATTGATCGGCACATCCGAGATGATCACGTCCGACCGCGTGGCACCGCCGCGCGCCGCCGCACCATACGCCTGGGTCTGCACCGCCGTCAGGTCTTCGTGCAGCACCGCCGCCTCGGCAAGGATGATCGCGGCCGTGATCACCCCCTGACCGCCCGATCCCGAAAATACCATCCTGCATCGCTCCATCTATACCCCTCCCATGGCCCGTTTGATGATCCGGTCGTACTCGCTGCAGTACTCGGGCTTGTCGGTCTGCACGAATATGCCCCGCTCGATCAGCTCCGGGTGCTCGGCCTTGGCCTTCGACCCGATCGGCGTGGTGCTCTCCTTCATGCGCTTCATCATCTCCACCGCCCCGCCCTGCTTGTTCTTGCGGCCGAAGTAGGTCGGGCACTGGCTCATCACCTCCACCACCGAAAAACCGTCGTGCAGGATCGCCGCACGGATGATGTCGGCCATCTGCTGCACGTGGTAGGTCGTCGTGCGCGCCACGAACGTCGCCCCGGCCGCCTTGGCCATCTCCACCACGTCGAACCCCTGGTCGATGTTCGAATACGGCGCCGTCGTGGCCATGATCCCCGGACCGCTCAACGGCGAGTACTGGCCCCCGGTCATGCCGTAAATGCGGTTGTTCATCACGATCGCCGTCATGTCGATGTTGCGCCGCGCCGCGTGGATGAAGTGGTTGCCCCCGATCGACAGGGCGTCTCCGTCGCCCATGGGCACGATCACGTTCAGCTCCGGCTTGCTCAGCTTCACCCCCGTGGCAAAGGCCAGCGCACGCCCGTGGATCGTGTGCAGCGTGTGAAAGTCCATGTAACCGGAGATGCGCGACGAGCAGCCGATCCCCGACACCATCACCATCTCGTTGCGGCTCATGCCCAACTTCTCCACCGCACGGATCAGCCCGTTGAGCACGATCCCGTGGCCGCAGCCCGAGCACCACAGGTGCGGGAAAAAACGCTGGCGGATGTAATCCTTGACTGCCATCTAAACCCCCTTGCCTTCGATCAGGCGCAGTACGTTTCTGATATCGGCATCCGTAATGAACACCCCGTCGATGCGGTTGGCCAGAAACACCCGCTCCGGGTGGCGCACCGTCGTCTTGACCATCTGGCACACCTGGCCCATGTTCATCTCCACCACCACCGTCGTCCTGGCCGGGTTGCAATACGTTTGAACCACATCCGCCGGAAAGGGCCACAGCGTCTGCAGCTCCAACAGGCCGATCTTCTCCCCCCGCGGGCGCAGGTGCTCCACCACGTGCAGGGCGCTGCGCGCCGCCGAGCCGAAGCTGACCAGCACCGTCTCCGCATCCTCCAAGTAAAACGTCTTGTAGTGGGCCATCTGGCTGGCGTTGTTCTCGATCTTGTCCACCAGGTGGCGCAGCAGGCCGTGCACGATCTTGGGGTTGTCCGACGGAAACCCCCACATGTCGTGAACCAGGCCGGTCACGTTGTAGCGGTGCACGTCGCCGAAGTCGCTCATGGGCAGCCGACCGTCTTCGCGCGGCAGGTAGGGGTGGTAGTCCACACCGCCCTGCACGGCGGTGCGAAGGCGCTCCACCAGCGGTATCTCACCCGCCTCGGGGATCTCCAGCCGCTCGCGCATGTGGCCCACCACCTCGTCGAACAACAGGATCACCGGCGTGCGGTAGGTCTCGGCGATGTTGAAGGCCTCCACGGTCATGGCGAACACGTCCTGGTGGTTCGACGCCGTCAGCGCCACGATGCTGTGGTCTCCGTGCGTGCCCCAGCGCGCCTGCATCACGTCCCCCTGGCTCACGTGGGTCGGCACCCCCGTCGACGGGCCGCCGCGCTGAACGTTGACGATCACGCACGGGATCTCGGCCATCACCGCGTAGCCCAGGGCCTCCTGCTTGAGCGAAAAGCCCGGCCCCGAGGTGGCCGTGAGCACCTTCTTGCCCGTCAGCGACGCGCCGATGATCGCGCACATGGAGGCGATCTCGTCCTCCATCTGGATGAACTTGCCGCCCTGCTGCGGCAGCCGCCGCGACAAATGCTCGGCAATCTCCGTGCTTGGGGTGATCGGGTAGCCGGCGAAAAACTCCAGCCCCGCGTAAAGCGCCCCTTCCACGCACGCCTCGTTGCCTTGAATGAATTTGATCTGTCTGGTCATGGGTCCTCCACCTCCACTTCGATCGCCAAATCCGGGCAGCGCAGTTCGCACAGCCGGCAGGCGATGCAGTCCGACACCCGCGCTGCCACCGCCTTGTCCTTGTCGTCCATCTCCAGCACCGTCTTCGGACAAAACGCCACGCAGATCCCGCAGCCCTTGCACCAGTCCCGAGTGATCCGGTGTTCCTTCAATTTTGCTTTCGCCATGAGTCTTCCCCCAACGTGTTAGCAACGCTCGTGCGCGGCCGGATAAAAACCGCCGCCTCAAAATCGTGCCCCTCTTAGAAGCTCAAGGAGGCCTTGTCAAGAAAAAGCGCCTGGTTTGGTTCGAGTTGCTTTTTCCGGCAGGAGTATATGGATGGTGTTTAATTGTTGAATACTATTTTTTGGGGATTCGTGCAAGGTCCGGATGACGTCCCTATCAACCCCGGGTCCATCGCTTGACCAGCAGACTGGCATTGGGAATCGCGGCAATAGACCCCCTGTGCTGCTTGACCCGATGCGCCGCCGACGCAGGTTCAATTCGGGTGACACCGATGGCTCGGCAGACTTCAGGCGACAGGTCGGTAACCAGAAAGATATTTATTCGCCGGGTTTTTTCCATCATGGCCAGGGCCGTACCGCCGTTGCCCTGATAATTTTTTGAGAGCTGCGCAAAAGCGGCATTCCACCCTCCCATGTCGAACCAGGGCAAAAAGGTTGTCGACCCGATGCCGTTGCTGCAGCGGGCGAAAACGATGAGGGTGCCCCCATCTTTGACAAATGCGGCGGCGTGGTGAATGGCCTTGTGGGCTTGGATAAAATTGATATCCTTGGGGTAGCCGCCGCAGGACGCCACCACCATACCGTAACCCCCACCGGCCTCTATCTCGCAGTGTTGCCCATGGCATTCGCAGGCCTTTCGGAAGTGATCGAGGCCGCATCCCACCATCAACCGGCAAACGGTGCCATGGCTGTCCAGGATGCCGTGAATGGCCACATCAGCCGGCCGGTGGTCTTCGATCTCGGCCAGGTCTTCCGCCAGCGGGTTGCCGGCCAGCCGACCGGATCGACACCCGGCGGAAAGCGTCCGGCGTTGCGGGTCGAGAAAAAGGCCGTGGTTGTGGTAGATGGCCGCGCGCTGCCCCAGGCCCGGGAATATCAGCTTGCGCCCCCCACCGTAGCCGGCAAAGTAGTGGTGGGAGATGGCGCCAAAGGTGATCACGAGATCGGCGTCGAGAATATCCTTGCGGATGCGGACCGGCGTGCCGCGCCGGGTGGTGCCCATATCGGCAAAGCACGCGTCATCGGTGCAGTCGTGGTGGACGAAGCGGTATTGCGAAAAGGCTTCACCGTAGGCGGCCCGGCACTCGGCGTCGATTTGGGCCGCATGGGTGCCATAGGCGATGTAGACGCAGATGGTCTCTTTCGACGCCCCCTTTTCTTCGAGGACATCCAGGAGGATGGGCAAATACCGGTCATACCCGCACAGCCGGGTCTTGTCCGCCACCACCACGGCCACCCGCCGCCCATGCAGCGGTCCGGCAGGCAGGGCAGCCTTTACGTCTGCCGCAAAGCCTTGACGGGTGACTGTCTGCTGCGGCTCCCGGATCATCAGGATATCCGCCTCATCCGGCAGCGGCAGATCAAACCGATTGCCGCCGATTTTCAGTTGAATGGATTTTCCCATATCGTATCCCGACCCGCCACACCGTTCCCAGCCTCAATTCGGAACTTCCTGAAATGCCTCATTACAGTATACGCGCATCGGAAACGGATGTTAACCATAAAAAAATGGTGTGGTGAAATCAAACCGTCGATCGACTGCCGGTCCGGTGTTGACAGAAATGACGGCTTCCGCTTTAACAAGGTGGTAAAAAAGAAAAGGAGTCCAATCCTGATTCAACCGCAGTTTTCATCTCGACGGCGACGAGCTGCCCAAGCAGCCATCGGCAGACCACTGGAGCCCATTCATGCATTTGAAAAGCGTAAGCATTGCCCACGACCGGTTCCCGACGACCGATGCCTATCCCTTCAACCTGCCGATCATCCAGCATACCAGGGCCATTGATTTTCCCGCGCCGGTGACCCTTTTCACCGGCGAGAACGGCACCGGCAAGTCGACCCTGCTCAAGGCATTGTGCCGGCGGTGCAATATCCACATCTGGGAAGGCATGCACCGGGCGAGGTACAAGGCCAACCGATATGAGAACATGCTGCATCTCTCCCTGGACATCCAGTGGGCCGACGGGGCGGTGCCCGGATCCTTTTTTTCTCCCGATCTGTTTCGGAATTTCTCCCAACTGGTTGATGAATGGGCAACCGGCAATCCCGGCCTGCTGGACTACTTCGGCGGCCAATCGTTGGTCACCCAATCCCACGGGCAATCCTGCATGGCCTATTTCAAATCCATCTACCAGGTCAAGGGGCTGCACTTTCTGGATGAGCCCGAAGCCGCCTTATCGCCTGAAACCCAATTGCGCCTGTTGGAAGTATTGTCGGCAATGGGCGCCGCCGGCCACGCGCAGTTCATCATCTCCACCCATTCGCCCATTCTGATGTCCTGCCCGGGTGCATCGGTGTATGATTTCAATCAAACGGCCATCGCAGCCACTACTTACAAAAAAACCCGGCATTATCGGATCTACAAGGAATTTTTCAGTCATGGCGCCTGATCCAACCGTCACCGTCACCAGGGGTTACGTTCCGGGAGCCATCGGCCGGATCACCGAACTGCATGGCACCTACTATGCCGACCATTGGGGATTCGACCTTTTTTTCGAAGCCAAGGTGTCCACCGAGTTGGCTGCGTTTCTCAGGGCGTATGATGCGGACCGGGATGCCCTGTGGCTGGCTGCCGTCGATGGCCGGGTCGAAGGCGGCATCGCTATCGACGGCACGCATGCTGCCGATAGCGGTGCCCATCTGAGATGGTTCATCCTCTCCGATGCCCTGCGCGGGAAAGGGATGGGACGGCAGTTGATCAACCGCGCAGTCGATTTTTGCGTGGAAAAAGCCTACCGAAGAATCTTTCTCTGGACCTTCGAGGGGCTCGACGTTGCCAGGCACCTGTATGAAAGCGTCGGATTCGTTCTGGCCTGTCAGCAAAAAGGCAACGGGTGGGGCACCGAAGTCAATGAACAATTGTTCGAATGTAAACCGATGGACACCTGAAACCGGGCTGACCACCCTTGGCCTGGGGTCTAAGATGCGGCAGCGCACCAGAAAAAACAACTTTAATCAACCATGTCGCATCCGAACAGCCGGTGTTCGATGGTCAACCTTCACCGCTTCCGTTGATCTCGTGCCCTAACTCCCTGCCGACTCCCTCACACGCGCCTCCTTGCGCTGCGTGTCTCATCGTTTCGACCCGAAATCCCTTGGAAAAGCAGGCGGCAATCCTGCTGCCGGCACCTCATCCGCCCTCCCCGGCCATTCGACTAAGTGGTCGTGTTCGTAAATACGATACGCACTTCGCGCCTGACGGCCCCTCGTATTTGTACTCATTTTGAGGAAACCGTTACCATGTCATTATTATATTAATTAGATTTACTATAATAACTATACCATTTATGACCTTTTTAGGTTAGGTTATTATAGTTTTTATATTCTTTATATTTTTTTATTGACAACCCACGGCGACCGTGTTTTAGATGATCATAGCATAAGAAACAACCACTCGATTGAAGGAGGGATTGGAAAATGGAGGACACACTCACCGTCTTCAAGGCCAGCAAGTTCTGCAATGTTTCCTCGAAAACCATCATCAACTGGATCGAGGCCGGACACATCAAGGCCTACAAAACCGTTGGCGGGCATCGCCGCATCAAACGCAGCGACATGGAGACGTTCATGCGCGGCCAGGGCATCCCCATCCCGGATACGGAAATCGGGGATGAACGCAAGCGCATCCTCGTGGTCGATGACGATCCCATCATCGTCGAGACCATCGTGCAGGCATTGGAGGAAGACGAATTCGACTACGAGGTGATCAGCGCATCGGACGGATTCGAGGCCGGACTGCAGGTCAACCACTTCCACCCGCACCTGATGATCCTGGACATCATGATGCCGGACATCAAGGGCAACGAAGTGTGCCGCAAGATCAAATCCAACGAGGCCACCAAGGAAACCAAGATCATCGTCCTGTCCGCCTACCTGGATGAGGAGAAATTCAAGGAGATGAAGGGCCACGGTGCCGACATCTGCTTTTCCAAGCCGCTTCCCCTGCCCCAGCTCAAGGAGGAGGTTGCCCGGCTGCTGGACCTTAAATAGGTATTCGAGTCGCATTGCGGCCATCAATAAGGAGGCGTAGCATGAAACTCAAGGAAGCGCTGGAAAAAAAGAAATTTGTGGTCACCTCGGAAGTCCAGGCCCCCATGGGCGACGACGATCCCGAAGCGCTGGTCGATAATCTGAAACGGATTCGGGGCCGCATGGACGGCGTCTCGATTGCCGAGGTGGAACTGGAGGGCGTCGTGGGCGACAGCATCCGCACCTGCGAACTGCTCAACCAGAACCGCTTCGACGCCATCTACCAGACCACCACCCGGGACAAGAATCGCATCCAGCTCCAGAAAGACCTGACCCAGGCCCACGAATCCGGTGTGGAGAACCTGCTCGTGTTCACCGAGGACTATCGCATCTCCGGCGAGAGCCTGCAGGAAACCATGTTCTTCCATGTGGATTCGGGCAAGCTGGGATCGGTCCTGGAACACTTGAAGGACGGACGGACGGTGGACGGCAAACAGCTGGAACAAAAGGTCGAGTTCATCATGGGCTCCGGCGTCGAATCCATCTGGGGCAAGAATGTGCCCAAACAGGGCATGCAGGAGATGGAGACCATGCGCGGGCTGGGCACCGGCTATTTTCTGACCACGCCGATCTTCGATCTGGATCAGTTCCAACGCTTCCTGCGCCAGGTCAAGACCTTCGGTGTTCCTGTTATCGCCGAGGTGATGCTGCTCAGAAACGCGGCCATGGCCCGCTTTATCAACCGGCACTTCAAGGCCGGCCTGATTCCGGACTGGGTCATCCAGAAGCTGGACAAGGCGCCCAACAAGCAGAAGGCCAGCATCGAGCTGTTCGCCGACACCATCAAGGGGCTGCGCGACATCTGCGACGGTGTCCACATCATCACCCTGGGCGGCATCGACAAGATCCAGCCCTATCTAGACGCGGCCAAAATCAGGTAATTTAACTTCGAAATGGCATCTTGTGGCCCATATCCGCGTTCTCAAGATATTGAGCACGTAGTGAAGCTTCAGCGCTATCCTCGACGTAGCGCTGCTACGCCTCCGGTTCCAATATCTCTGCGGCCTTGATCTGAACCACAACCTACCATTTCAATGGAGGCACGAAGTAAAGAGGGGGCCAGACCGAACACTTGCAATAAACGCTGCTGAATATCGGTCCTTTCAGTCATCAGCCCTGCCAGATAGTTGATTCCAGGGGCAGCATTGACCGGTGTACCTTCTCCAAGCCGACGTTCACCCGCTGATTCGTGCCAACGGCAACCCGTCACGCAATGCCGCGCCTGCATGGCCGGCTGAAGATAAGGCAAATTAAGGATTTGGACTCAAGGCTGCCGGTTGCTTGTTAAAACCGTTAGTATCCGCACCTTCAGCCTTCAACCTAACCACCGGAGTGGTCGAGGAGGTTATCATCATGACGTCACCCATCGAACTGGATGATCTGGAGTGTGAATTCAAGGAAATGGTGTTGGAGAAGGTGCCAGACGCCCTGCTGGACCGCTGCATGACCTGCGGCACCTGCACCGGCGGCTGTCCGGCATCCGGTCTGATGGACATGGACCCGCGCAAGCTCCTGCGCATGGTAAACCTGGGCATGGATGAGGAAGTCAAAAAATCCAAGTGGGCCTGGGTGTGCACCATGTGCGCCCGCTGCGTCAATGCCTGCCCCATGAAGATCAACATCCCCAAACTGGTATACAACATGCGCGGGTCCTGGGACCGGGACAAGCGCCCCAAGGGCATCCGCGGATCCTGCGACCAGCATATCCGCGCCGGCAACGCCATGGGCGTGCCCACTGAAGATTTCATCTGGACCGTGGAGGACGTGGCCGACGAAATTCGCGAAACGCAGCCCGATTTCAAGGATATGCAGGTGTCCGTGGACCGGGTGGGGGCCTTTATGGCCATCAACCAGAACTCCCGGGAGCCGGTCACCGAACCGGACGAACTGGGGCCGCTGTGGAAGATCCTGCACCTGGTGGACGCCGATTGGACCTACCCGTCAGTGATGTGGGCCGGTGAAAATTACTGCCTGTTCCTGGCCGACGAGGAGGGCTGGCGCTACATCATGGAGGAGTTCGTCGATCATATCGACAACAACCTGGGCTGCAAGATGGTGGTCAACACCGAGTGAGGGCACTCCTACTTTGCGATCCTGGAAGGATTGCGCAAGTTCAACATCCCCTACAAATTTGAATTCACCAGCATCATCCAGCTCTATGGCCAGTGGATCCGGGAGGGCAAGCTCAAGGTCAATTCAGACTGGAACCGGGACCTGAAGATCAAGTTCACGGTTCAGGACCCCTGCAACATCGTACGCAAGACCCTGCGCGAGGAGATGGCCGACGAGCTGCGCTTCGTCGTCAAAACCGTGGTCGGAGAAGAGAACTTCGTAGACATGGTCCCCTGCGGCGTGAACAACTACTGCTGCGGCGGCGGCGGCGGCGCCCTGCAGGGCGGTTTTACGGAAGAGCGGCGGGCCTACGGCAAAGTCAAGTACGACCAGGTCATGGCCACCGGGGCCAAATATGTCATCGCCCCGTGCCACAACTGCCACAGCCAGATCGAGGATATGGGCAGCCACTACGGCGGCAGCTACCACGTGCTGCACCTCTGGACCATCATGTGTCTGGCAATGGGCATCCTCGGCGAGAACGAACGCAGCTACCTGGGACCTGATCTGGCGAATTACGGGCTGTAGTTTGAGAACGGAGGTCGGAAGACTGAGGACCGAGGACGGATGTCTGAAGACCGAGGTCGGACATCCGACTTCAGACATCTGACTTCAGAATTTTTGGAATTGGGGAATTGGAGGAATAAGAATATGAAAAAACAAACAACGGGTTCGGTACTGGTTGTCGGCGGCGGCATCGCCGGCATACAGGCATCACTGGATCTGGCCGACTCCGGCTACCGGGTCGTCCTGGCGGAACAGAGCTCGGCCATCGGCGGGGTCATGTCCCAACTGGACAAGACCTTCCCCACCAACGACTGCGCCATGTGCATCATCTCCCCCAAGCTGGTCGAAGCCGGCCGCCACCTGAACATCGACCTGTACACCATGACCGACGTGCAGTCGATCGCCGGCGACGCGGGCAACTTCACCGTGACCCTGCGCCAACGGCCCCGCTTCATCGATATGGAACGCTGCACGGCCTGCGGTGAATGCAGCAAGGTGTGCCCCGTCGAGGTGTCCAACGACTTCGACCAGGGCCTGGCCAACCGCAAGGCCGCTTTCAAGCGCTACCCCCAGGCCATGCCAAGTGCCTATACCATCGAGAAAAAAGGCACGGCCCCCTGCAAGGCCGCCTGCCCGGCCAACCCCAGTTTCCAGGGCTGCATCGCCCTGATGGCCCTGGGTAAATACAAGGAAGCCTTCGAGCTGTTCCGCAGCGAGCACCCCTTCCCCGGCATCTGCGGCCGGGTCTGCCACCACCCTTGCGAAACGGCCTGTACACGCACCAAAGTGGATACACCCGTCTCGATCATGGCGCTGCACCGATTTCTGGCCGACTGGGCCAGGCAGAACGACGTCGCTTTCATTCCGGAAAAGAAGGCGGCCAAACCGGAAAAAGTGGCCGTGGTGGGCAGCGGACCGGCCGGCCTGGCCTGCGCCTATTTCCTGGCCATCGAGGGATTCGCGGTAACGGTCTTCGAAAAACACGAGACGTTGGGCGGCATGCTGGCCCTGGGTATCCCGGCCTACCGTCTGCCCAGGGAGATCATCGACGACGAGATCGCCGTTCTGCGGGAGTTGGGCGTCGAATTTCAAACCGGTGTGGACCTGGGAACGGACACCACCATCGGCCAGCTGCGCGAGCAGGGTTACAAGGCCTTTTTCATGGCTATCGGCTCCCTGGAGTGCAAAGTGCTGGGCATCGAAGGCGAAGAATATGAAGGCGTGTGGCCTGGAATGGACTATCTGCTGCGCACCAACCTGGGTGAACGGATCGACCTGGGCGACCGGGTGGCGGTCATCGGCGGCGGTAACGTGGCCATGGATTCGGTGAGAACCGCCCTGCGCAATGGGTCCAAAAAGCCGTTCATCATCTATCGACGCAGCGAAGCGGAGATGCCGGCCAACGCCGAAGAGATCGAAGAGTGCCGGGAGGAGGGTGTCGAGATCATGACCCTGACCAACCCGGTGCGGGTGGTCGAAACCGACGGCCGGGTCACGGCCATCGAATGCATCCGCATGCAGTTGGGCGATCCCGACGATTCCGGCCGGCGGCGCCCTGAACCCGTCGCCGGCTCCGAATTCACCATCGAGGTGGACGCGGTGGTCCCGGCTATCGGACAGGAATCCGACTGGGCCTGCCTCACCGACGAATGTGCCTGCACCCTGAACGACTGGGGAACCATGAACGTGGACCCGGTGACCCTGCAATCCGGCGATCCGGACATTTTTGCCGGCGGCGATGCGGTCACCGGCCCCAAAACCGTCGTGGACGCCATTGCCGCGGGCAAAGCCGCGGCCGAATCCATCCGGCGCTACCTGGTGGGCGAAGACCTCAGCACCGGCCGGGAGACAGAGCTGTTCCCGGTGGAAGACGTGGACCTCTCCACGGCAGTGCCCATCGCGCGCCAGGCCATGCCCATGGCCGAGCCCGATGGACGAAAAGCCACCTTCGACGAGGTCCAGCTGGGCCTCGATGAAGCGGCGGTTCAGCGGGAAGTCCAGCGCTGCCTGGCCTGCGGTGTCTGCTCGGAGTGCTACCAGTGCGTCTCGGCCTGTCTGGCCGAAGCGGTGTGCCATGAGATGACCGAGCAGATCCATGAGATCGACGTGGGGGCGGTCATCCTGGCCCCCGGGTTCGCGCCCTTCGATCCGTCCATTTACCAGACCTACAGCTATTCCGGCCACCCCAACGTGGTCACCAGCCTGGAGTTCGAGCGCATTCTCTCCGCCTCCGGCCCTTATGCGGGCCACCTGGTCCGGCCTTCGGACGACCGGCCGCCCAAAAAAATCGCCTGGCTCCAGTGCGTGGGGTCCCGGGATCTCAATGCCTGCGACAACGGGTACTGCTCGTCGGTCTGCTGCATGTATGCCAACAAACAGGCGGTCATCGCCAAAGAGCACAGTGACACAGAACTGGACACAGCCATCTTTTTCATGGACATGCGCACCTTCGGCAAAGATTTTGACAAGTACGCCAACCGGGCCCGGGAGGACCACGGGGTGCGGCACATCCGCTCACGAATCCACTCGGTGTTCCCGGACGAGGACGACCGTCTGCGCATCGTCTATGCGACAGAGTCGGGCAACAACATGGAAGAGCACTTCGACATGGTGATTCTCTCCGTGGGCCTGGCACCCAACCCCGACGCCGTCTCCCTGGCCCAACGGCTGGGTGTCGAACTGAACCACTACAGCCACGCGCAGACCCACTGTCTGAAGCCGGTGGCCACCAACCGGGAGGGCGTCTTCGTGTGCGGGGCGTTTCAAGAACCCAAGGACATCCCCCATTCGGTCATGGAGGCCTCGGCCTCGGCCGCCGCCGCCAGCAGTCTGCTGTCCGATTCTCGCTGGACGCTGTCCCGCAAGCGCGAACTGCCACCGGAATTGGATGTCTCCGGTCAGGGACCACGCATCGGTGTCTTCGTCTGCAACTGCGGCATCAACATCGGCGGTATCGCCGACGTACCGGCGGTCCGCGACTATGCGGCCGGCCTGCCCCACGTGGTCCACGTGGAGGACAACCTGTTCACCTGCAGCCAGGACTCCCAGGACCACATGAAAGCGATCATCCGCGAAAAGGGCATCAACCGGGTGGTGGTGGCCTCCTGTTCCCCCCGCACCCACGAACCCCTGTTCCAGGAGACCATTCGCGATGCAGGTCTGAACAAGTACCTGTTCGAAATGGCCAACATCCGCGACCAGAACACCTGGGTGCACATGAGCGAGCCGGCGCGGGCCACCGCCAAGGCCAAGGATCTGGTGCGCATGGCCGTGGCCAAGGCCGCGCATATCGAGCCCCTGCACCAGGTGAGCCTGGCGATCACCAAGACCGCCCTGGTGATAGGCGGCGGCGTGGCCG
>CAVPJR010000023.1:0-42252 GCA_963705435.1 uncultured delta proteobacterium
ATTGTCTCTTATCAGCTTGACATCCTCCGGTCTTGCGTATATTTTTAATAGCTGTATGATTTTATTGAACAAAGCGGCAGTTTAATGTCAGTTAAAATTTCTGAGATGCACTGATGTGTGCCATGGGGCACAGAATCGAGAACCGATGAATTGTATCGATGCCTTAGAAGGCATGGCCAAGGCGCTGCTGGGAAAGTTTTTGGATGTCTCCTCGGAGTATCGCCTGGACGACAGTGAATATATCCGTAATGTCAAGGCGGTAATCGATGCCGTGATTCTCTTCGTCAAAAACAACCCGGAGGTCAGCGACAATCCAGATCTGATCCGGGACGTCCTTTACGATTTTGCGAAAATGCGATGGCTGGCGCGCCTGGAGAAAACCGTCGATGCTGATCAGGAGGCGGGTGCCACGCGAGACCTCGAGTACCAGGAATACTGTTACGATTACCTTTATGCACACGGTAACTACCCGCGTTGACCCAAAACGCGTCCCGCGTAAAAGCCGGATTATCCAAAAAAGGAACTTCTCAAATGACCGAAACCGATGATGAAGCGCTCAAAGCCGAAATTGACGAGATAATGAGCAGGGTGGATACGATTATGGACAAGGTCGCCCGGATCATTCCCGAAGATAGGAAAGAAACCACCGGGCAGGAGTGACCGAGTCGAGCCCCATGATCCGATTTAGCCTGACCCCTGTACCAGGATACCGGCAACCATTTATCTCAGGAGGCGCTATGGCATTGACCAAGAACGACATCGTCGCTAAGGTGAACGACCTGGGCTTTACGAAGAAAAAGTCCATTGAAACCGTTGAATCGCTGCTCGAGATCGTCAAGGGAACCCTCGAAGATGGAGACGATCTGTTGGTATCCGGTTTTGGGAAATTCTGCGTGAAGGAAAAGAAGAAGCGGCGGGGCAGAAACCCGGCCACCGGTTCCGACCTGACCCTGCGGGGACGCAAGGTGGTCACCTTCAAATGCTCGGGAAAGCTGCGAAGCAAGATCAACGACAGCTGATTTATTTTTTCAAAGACCCTGCTGTGCGCGTCCGCCCGAGTTTGTCGAGAAATGTTCGATGACGCAATTTTGTCAGCACATCCCTTTCTTCTACCAGATAGTAAACCGGCTGATTGTTTTCATCATAACAGGCATAAATGGCGTTGTATCCTTTTGGGTCGGACACCGTCTTGATCCGCCTTACATCGTTATTGAACCTCACTCGCCCAAGATGATGCTGTCAATCCATCCATCAATGCGCTTGAGCCACCACGCCAGTAGGGTGGTTTTTCCATGCACCGTGAAGGATATGATGAGAGCCTTGAGATCCAGTATATTGTTTTTTGCCGTCCTGGCTTTTACCGGCTGCGCCGCCGTTCAGGTGAGCCAGGATTATGACCCTCATGCGGATATGTCACGCTACGGCACCTGGCAGTGGCGTGACCCGGTTCAGAGGCCCACCGGGGACATCCGCATCGACAATCCACTGCTGGATAAACGTATTCGTCAAGCCGTCGAGGCTCATCTGAGGAGTCGGAACATCGGTCCGGCTCAGGGGCGGCCGGATCTTTATCTAACCTATCACCTGACCATCGAGCAGAAAATACAAAGCGACAGCTATTACTCGACAGTGGGTGTGGGCAGCGTCTATCATCCGTGGTATGGGGGCATCGGCACCGAAACGCGCATCCGGCAGTATGACGAGAGCCGTTTGACCATCGATATCCATTCAGCGGACACAGGTGCCTTGATGTGGCGGGGCGTGGGTGTTTTCCGGCTGAGAACCCACAAAACACCTGAAGACGCAGGCCGTGCGACCCGAAACATCGTGGATAAGATCCTTATCCAGTTTCCGCCGGGTGCCCGACAATAATCCATTCTCCGGTCTTCCATGAGTGTTGGTGGCATCATGCATGTTATCCGATCGGTTTAAGACAATCGGATGGACGCAGGGTCTCGGTCAGGTAAAATTGCAGATCATGCTGTCGTTGGGCGTATAGCGTGCAAACGACCGCCCGGCCTCCCTGGCCAGATGTCCGGGTAGGGCAATCCCGGATGCATGCTCTGCGTAGTTGACAAACGTGCGCCCGTCAATACGAACTTTCATTCCTTTTTGGGGCGCTTTCAAGGGGACAATGACACAGGTATGTTTGTATCTTTCCTCCAAGTCGGCATATCCCAGCATCTGTGCCTGTTTGCCGACGCTGACTTCGAGATAGTGGCGAGATCCCCTCAGGATCATCGGTTTGTAATCTTCTCCAATTCGATCCAGTAAGCCCATCAAGCTGCGATTCATGGTCTTTCCTCCAAAAAATATCTATGTTGCGCCAGATGACCCGCTTGGCCCATTATTATAGGAAAGGCGCCATTTTTCACTGTTGAGAACGATACCCGCCGAACCTTGTCTGACGCGGGTCGGTTACATGAGAAACAGCATCTGGTGAAAAAGTCAGTCGCTGTATCAAAAAGATCGGCACGAAATGGTCCTTAGGCAATATGAGTGGAGTAAGCACATCTTGAGGGGATAATACTATCACTTAAAGGAATCGCCATGCGATATTCGGTGCCGTTCGCCTGCCAGGCTTTCGGGCAGGACGATGGCGCCGCAAGCGGCGGGGTTTGCGCTCGACATTGCGGTTCAATCCGCCGGCTGTCCGTCGGCGTGCGGGGCGATGGGATTTTATTGTGTCTCGTGCCGTTGTTCTATTTGCCCTTTTCCGCGCGAAAATGCCATTGCAGGTGTCGTAACTGTCCGGAAGAAATGCTTAACCGCAATGTGAGGACCGAAACCGGCAATGGCTTTTGTCAACGCGCTGTGATATAATACAGTCAAGGATGAAAATCGATTTTCAGTTCGCTCACGAACCTCGCCGCACCGGTGCTCGGGATCGCTGCTTCGCTCCGACAAGCGGCGGGGAATGCGTTGGCTATCGTGGTTCAATCAGATGGAGATAACGAATGACGGACCCCAGAATCTTGTCCGCTGACATCGATCCTGCCAAAGAGACCCATGTGAGCAACCTGAAGGAACAGGCGATGCACCTGATCCATCAGGAGTTCACCGAGGACCAGAAACTCCACGACGACGCGGCAGCCGCCATCCTGAACGACTACGATGGGATGGGAGCTGAAGCCTTTTTGAAACAGATGCATATCTACAGTTTAATCCTGAATGCTCTTAAAAATAAGGTTGTTTTCCAGGAGATGGCGACGCTGCTGGCAAACCTGTTGCGGGCAGGGATTTACAAGGTTGATGGGGAGGCGCTGGACGCTGTTAATGTGCGACGGGATGCCATACAGGTGCATGTAGATGGTAAATCGACCATGATTGGCAGCGTGAATGCGGAACTGCTGACGATCTTGTCTTTGGGGAAGGAGAGCCTTGAAACGGAACGGCAGCTGATGGTGATCGATCGGTTGGTCAAACGCCGCAATGAAAAAAACCTGCGGGCCGTCTCCCATGCGTTCAAGATCCCTTTGCACGACACAGACAAAATAACGCTTTTAATCGAGAAGCTGTTTGATGGGCAGGGTAACTTCATCCGCAAAACATTTGAGCCGATGATCGATGAACTGGCACGGCACGGGAACCACGCCTTTGAATTGTTGTGGTGCTATTTCAAGGCGCTGAAAGGCCGTGCCAATCGGGTTTCCTTCCTCAATGCGCTGCAACACTTGATCAGCCGCATCAAGCGCCCCAAACACGCGCTGCGTTTTCTGTTGGCCGATTTCTGCCGGCATCCCGATCGGGTGGAGCCTTCGGACCGGAATGCAATCATGCTGGCCAACATCCTGCTCAGGACATACAACAAAGAGCTTGATGTCGATATCGAAATGACGCCGGAAGAGGTTCTCAATGTCCGCAACGGATTAGACAGGAATGTGGTGCACTATGCCCAGTTTCGGATCGATTCGGTGGAGTATCGATTCTCCAGCAAAGTGGTTACCATTCATGAGAAGATGGTTGCGCTTTTAAACGCCACCACACCCGGCAAACAAAAGCCATCCGTACGCCACCTGCTGTTTCTTGAACGTGAGATCTTCATCTTTCTTTCCCTGCTGTCGGGTAAAACCGCGCACCTTATTCTGGTTTCCGCATTGAACGAATATGGCGATCCCAAAGCGGGAATCTATCGTACCCTCAGATCTTCGACCTACCTGCCGGTTTTCCTGCAGCACCTGAAAATCATTGTCCGCGGCGTTGGACGGGTGGGGACACGCGATGATGTGGGCCTGCTCAGACAAATCAGCGAATATGGCTATCAGTTGTCCGAACTCAGTGGTACGCCGGAAAATCAGCGATCCGTCGTTCGAACCATGGAATGGATCGAAAATGTCATCCGGAGCATCACCACCGCCAACTGGCATTCAGGATGAGCGCAGGGAGACATTCAGGTGAGCGAACCGCTGTCGGAGAAACGCCTCCTTTCTGTGCTTGAAAAAAAAGGCTTGATATCATTCCCGCAGGCACGGGATCTGTATGATCGCCGCTTTGAATTGATCAAACAATTCGAGCGGCGCCGCGTCAACCAGGATGAGGCCGAATTTTTTGAAAAACGGGACAAACCCTTTATATTTATCGATACCATCGTCGCACTGAACCTGAAGCGCAAAGATGATCCGTCGAAAACCCTGGACGAGGACACCATTTTTCAAAGCCTTGCGGAAAGCTGGAAAATTCCTTTCGTCAAGGTCGACCCCCTGAAACTGGACCTGAATGTCGTCACCAGCACGATTCCCATCTCTTTTGCAAAAAACCACCTGGTGTTGCCGGTGGAGGTCAGCCAGGGAAAACTCACGGTAGCCACACCGAACCCGTTTAACCTCGACGTGTTCGAGGATATCACCCGTGCCTGCCAGATGCAGGTCAATGCCGTGGTGAGCCCGCGGTCGGACATCATCAAACTCATCGAAGAGTTTTTTGGCTTTAAACGATCCATTGCGGCAGCCGAGCATCAGTTTTCCGGACCCACCGTGGACCTGGGTAATCTTGAGCGGTATATCCAACTCAAATCCGCAGACGAGTTGCCGTCCCATGACCATCACGTGGTCAATGCCGTCAACCACCTGTTCATTTATGCATTCGACCAAAAGGCCAGTGACATTCATATTGAACCCAAACGGGACGTCAGCCTGGTCAGAATGCGGATTGACGGCGTATTGCACACGGTCCACAAGCTGCCCAAAAATGTCCACTCGGCAATTATCAGCAGGATCAAGAACCTGTCCGGTCTGGACATGGCCGAGAAGCGTCGGCCCCAGGATGGTCGTATCAAGACCGGCAAGAAAGACGTGGAGGTCGAGATTCGTGTGTCCACCGTGCCGGTGGCTTTCGGCGAGAAGGTGGTCATGCGGGTCATGGATCCGGATATATTGTTCCAGGATCTCGAGCGTCTGGGCTTTTCATCGGTGGATATGCAAAAAGTACAACCGGATCGTTTCCCACCCCCACGGCCTGGTTCTGGTATGTGGCCCCACGGGCAGTGGGAAATTCACCACGCTTTACTCCACACTCAGGAAAATCAGCACCACCAAGGTCAATGTCACCACTGTCGAAGACCCGATTGAAATGGTGCATGAAGATTTCAACCAGATAGCCGTCAAGCCCCAGGTTGGAATTACCTTCGGGTCGATCATGCGTAACATTCTCAGGCAGGATCCCGATATTATCATGATCGGGGAACTCCGGGACCTGGAAACGGCGGAAAACGCCATCCAGGCGGCGCTCACCGGCCATTTGGTCATGTCGACCCTACACACCAACGATGCCCCGTCGTCGATTGTCCGCTTGATGGACCTGGGTGTTCCCGCTTTTCTGATCCAGGCGACACTCAGGGGCATTCTTTCTCAGCGGCTGGTTCGAAAAATCTGCAATACCTGCAAAGTGCCCATCGAAATGGACGCGGCAAAACTTCGGGCGCTGGGGCTGGAAACCGACAAATCAGGCATGCTGACCCTTTTTCATGGCAAAGGGTGCCAGAAATGCAGAGGGACCGGTTATCAGGGAAGAACCACCATCCATGAAGTGCTTCCCTATTCCGATGCCATCAAATCCCAGACTGTTCCTGACGTGGATCTGGCCCTCCTGACGGAAACGGCACGGGCAGAGGGAATGGCCTCTTTGCGGGATAGCGCCATTGAGAAGCTGATGGAAGGCATCACTACCTATCAGGAGGTGCTTCGCGTCACCTCCAAAAACGGTCTTGGGTGACGATCGAACTGTTTTCGCATTCGCATAAAACGAAAAGCCTGCCCCGAAAAGGGCAGGCTTTATCGTTATATGACAATGCAGGTGTCTGTTTTAATTGATTGGCGTTCTGAATCGTTCTCCGGGAAAAATGACTTTCGCCGCATTGGTAATAATCACCGTGGATGTGGTCTGCTCCGTATGCAGGACGAGAAAGGTGCCGAAGTCAACCGGTGGCAGGCTTTTTGAGCTGATCTCGTTCTTTTCCAGGACTGTTTTCTGCTTGCTGTAAATGCTGTATTGCTGGCCGACCTGGATGTTGTCGGCGTTACCCTTATCGATAAACGCCAGCGTATAATCACCAGTCAAGTCCAGGTGATCTTCGGAAATGATAATTTGTCCATCGATACCGGGGACGCTCGGCTTGAGTTCAATGTTTGAAGACCGCTGACTGTAAGGCATCACCATGTCGTCCACACGGATTGGCCGAAAAGACTTCAAAACCTTTGCGATTACCATATCCGGTTCCTTTTTCGTCACTTCCACGATGCCCAGGAGGTAATGCTGGGTTCCGATGGTTTCGGTTGAATCGCGTTCGTCCGTCGGTTTCATATGCCGGAAAACGGTATGCCGGCTCCCGGGAATGAGAACGGTTTGGGCGGCATCTCCTTCCGGGCGGATATAGACCATGTCCCCTTCACTGATCAGGACTTTTCTCCCTTGAACCTCGAAAATGGTTCCCAAGGGCGCTACGGGTGGCTTCCGGATAAAACCGACACGGTCAATGGAAGGAAATACGAAAAACGGTGTAGACGCTTTTTTTACCTCGGCGGGCTTTACCGGCGCAACGGGCGCGGGTTGGATTACGGCAACGGGCTGGATGGCCTCGGTTTGCGTCATGGCCTGAGAGCCCGACTTTCTGTAAAGGCGGATTCGTTCTCCAGGGAAGATCCAGTGAGGATTGGTAATCTGATCATTGCCTTCCCACAGTTCTGGCCACAACCAGGGAGAATCGTTAAAATGCCTTGACAGATCCCAGAGGGTATCGCCTTTTTGGATCGTGTAGTAAAACCCCGTCTCGCTTTCGACCACGTCGATCTTGTCTGCTGCCGTTGAAGGCGTTAAATACAGCAGGGGCAGTAGCAGAAAAACGGAAATAAGAGCGGTTGAATTAATTCTGCGATTCATCAGAAACCTCATTTTTAGGTGGCATGAAAGCAATAATTGACTATTTTATATTTTTTTCAGACAGCATTTAACCCATTATGAATCTGACCGCTTTGAAAATGCATATGGGTTTCTCCAACTCATTTATCGGCCAGCGATGAAGAAATCTTTAGGAAAAACAATCAACCTTTTTTTAAGATCGGGCTGCGAATACGGATATGCCGGGTGAGGCGCCTGGTAATGAGAAATAATAGCCAACCACCGTTTGTCTATAAAGTTTGGGTTTCAGTAACCTGATTTCTGATGGATTGTCAAGGCCATAGCTATCAGCTTCTTGTCATGTTTTTATTCACCCTTGGGCTATACGTGGCAACGGGGTTAAATAAAAAGCCCCCGCACGATCAACATGCGGGGGCTTTTTATCTTTACAGGATCTGGAGTGGCGTGGGGCGATGGCTTACATCATGCCGCCCATACCGCCCATGCCGCCCATGCCGCCCATGCCACCGCCACCGGCGCCAGCCATCGGGTCAGCTGCTTTGTCGTCGGGTTTGTCGGCGATCATGGCCTCGGTGGTGAGCATCAACGATGCCACGCTGCCAGCATTCTGAAGGGCGAAACGAACCACCTTGGTGGGGTCGATAACACCGGCTGCGATGAGATCTTCATACGTATTGGTTTCCGCATTATAACCTATAGCACCTTCGGCGTTTTTGACTTTGTCGATAACCACGCTGCCTTCGAAACCGGCGTTGCCGGCGATCCGGCGCAGGGGTTCTTCAATGGCACGCATGACCACCTTGACTCCCAATTTCTGGTCGGCTTTGATCTTGATCTTGTCCAGCGCGGGAAGGGTGCGGACCAAAGCGACGCCGCCACCGGGCACGATGCCCTCTTCGACCGCTGCGCGGGTCGCATTGAGCGCGTCTTCAACGCGGGCTTTCTTCTCTTTCATTTCGGTTTCGGTGGCCGCGCCGACGTTGATCACGGCTACGCCGCCGATCAGTTTGGCCAGGCGCTCCTGGAGTTTTTCACGATCGTAGTCGGAAGAGGTCTCATCGATCTGCGCACGGATCTGTTTGACCCGGCCTTCCAATGCGGAGCGCGCACCGGCACCGTCAACGATGGTGGTGTTGTCTTTGTCGATGGAGATGCGTTTGCATTTGCCCAGGTCGGCAAGGGTCAAGCTCTCCAGTTTGATGCCCAGGTCCTCGGAAACCACCTGGCCGCCCGTGAGAATGGCGATGTCTTCCAGCATGGCCTTTCTGCGGTCACCGAATCCAGGGGCTTTGACTGCGGCCACCTGAAGGGTGCCGCGCAGCTTGTTGACGACCAGGGTCGCCAGCGCTTCGCCGTCAACGTCTTCGGCGATGATGACCAGCGGTTTGCCCATCTTGGCCACCTGCTCGAGCACCGGCAGGAGGTCTTTCATACTGCTGACTTTTTTCTCATTGATGAGGATGAAGGGGTCTTCCAGCGAAACAACCATTTTCTCGGGATCGGTCACGAAGTAAGGCGAGAGATAGCCTCGATCGAACTGCATGCCTTCAACCACATCCAGAGTGGTCTCCATGCCCTTGGCTTCTTCTACGGTGATCACGCCTTCCTTGCCGACCTTGTTCATGGCCTCGGCGATAATGTTGCCGATCGTTTCGTCATTGTTGGCCGAAATGGTTCCTACCTGAGCGATCTCTCGCTGATCCTTGGTCGGCTTGCTCATCTTGTGGAGCTCTTTGACGGCGACTTCAACAGCTTTGTCGATACCACGTTTAATGGCCATGGGATTGTTGCCTGCGGCAACGAGCTTCTGCCCTTCTTCATAAATGGCGCGAGCGAGAACCGTTGCGGTGGTGGTTCCATCTCCGGCCATATCACTGGTTTTGCTGGCGACTTCCTTTACCATCTGAGCGCCCATGTTTTCAAACTTGTCTTCCAGTTCAATCTCTTTGGCGACGGTGACGCCGTCTTTGGTAACGGTGGGGGAACCCCATGACTTATCGATAACGACGTTTCTGCCCTTGGGCCCTAAGGTGACAACCACTGCATCGGCAAGCGCCTTGACGCCGTTGAGCATCGCTTCGCGGGCTTTCATATCATATTTAATTACTTTACCAGCCATTTTTCATAACCTCCATATTCTATCGTTAATTGGGTAATCGTCTACTCAATGACGCCGAGCACGTCGTCTTCGCGCATGATCAGATACTCTTCACCGTCAATTTTCACTTCGGTTCCAGAGTACTTTCCGAACAGAATCCGGTTGCCGACCTTGATCTCAAGTGCCACACGCTTGCCGTCATCACCGACTTTACCATTCCCTACGGCCTTGACTTTCCCTTCAGCCGGTTTTTCCTTAGCGGTATCCGGAATAATAATGCCGCCTTTGGTCTTGGTCTCCTCTTCGACGCGCTGCACCAGAATTCGATCCTGCAATGGTCTGAGTTTCATGGTTCCTTCTCTCCTTTTTAGTTTAGAACTTGTGTTGATAACCAAATAAAACAAAGCCTCACAACTATTTTAAACCAGGTCAGAGCTCATGACCTTATTTTAAACAAATGTCGTCGCACACGCTGATTTTTTTTTCAGGAAGACGAAAGATCCAATAATCTAATCACACGTCATGATTTGTAAAGAGTGGGTGTCAATTTTTTGTAAGCGGCAACCGCGAGTTTCTTTTTTTATATGGTCGCTTTATCTCCCAGCAACAATAGATGACGCCGGGCGTGCATCATCAGGGCCACAGAAATCAGTCGTCACCCGTTTTGGCTTTAGATTCAGCGTCGCCGGCACTGCTTGGTTTACTGTCAGTGGTGGCCGGTTCCGCTTGTTTGCCGCTTGACGCCGCTGCTGGCTTTTTAGAATAATCGGTCACATACCAACCGGTTCCTTTCAGATGGAAACTGCTTTGGGAAATCAGTTTGTTCAGCTTTCCTGAGCAGTGCCTGCAAGTGGTCAACGGAGCATCTGAAAATTTCTGAATTGCCTCTTCTATTCCTCCGCACTCCGCACATTGATATTCGTAGAGCGGCATGATCTAATTCTCCTGTAACATATTGCAAAAATTAAATATAATTAGGTGTTTTGCCTGAGCGACTGCTTTAATATATGTCAATTTTCGTGCTTGTCAAGAAAATGCAGATGAAAATCAGGGGATGGTTTTTAACCCATCGAATGGGGGGCGCCAGGTGCCGTAAAAATCAAGTACGGCACCCAGTCCAGCGCTCTGCAGGGGATCTAGAATGTCGTGTGTGATACCGTGTACCCGGCGTTCTTCATCCAGCTTTTCAGCCTCGCTGGCATTGAAGTTTTGCTGAAAGCGGCTGAAGCGAACGATATGGACCAATTCATGGGTGACCACATACAGGGCGAAAGGGGAGAGTCCAATTTCAGGGCGTTTGCTAAGAACTTCAAGGATGGAATGATCCTGAATGCATATCTTATAGAAATCGTATGCGCTCGATCCTAAAACTCCCCCTTTGAGTTTGCCTTCATATCGAATGATCTGGGCGAAGGGACCGGTGACGATTTCATCTTCGGCCAGATCGGCGAGGGTTTTTACATCATATTTTGGTCGCAGCCACTGGCTTGCCGACATTTTATAATAGTTGCTGACCACCTCTTCGGCCATGGCCACGGCATTGTTGACAATCGTCAGTTCATCGTCTTTGAATGTGGAGATAGCAAGCTTTTTCTTCATTAAATTCCTGTAGCATACCCCATTTGACGGATCAATGGCTTAATCGGGTGGACCTTCAACGGCAGCGCGCTGTTTTCGTCTTACCGCGCCGATGCTGATCTTTTGATCCCATGGTATTGTGGTTGATCGGTAGCAGGAAGTAAAAAATTATGGACAAGATCTGTGCAATGATATAATAGAAAGTGTTTATCCAGTTACTTCATTATGAATGGGGGTGATCTGTTGGGCAGCGTGATCAAGAAACGAAGAAAAAAGATGCGCAAGCATAAACACCGAAAGCTGTTGGCCCGCACGCGGCATCAGAGAAGAAAGGGTAAATAATGATACCTTCGCACTTCTGTGATGGACACCAATAAAAAAGCACCGGCACAACGCGCGTCGGTGCTTTTGCTTCCCTTTGGTTAAATCGTCGCTAAGGCCTTCCCTCCATATTCCCTTCGTAACCCTTCATGTACTTGAAGATCTCAGAGTCCGTTGACAGGATGATTGAGCTGTTTTCGGAGAGTGCCTCGTTGTAGACTTCCAGTGTTTTGACGAAGGAATAAAACTCCGCGTCCAGCCCGTAGGCCTTTGCATAGAGTTTTGTCGATTCGGCGTCCGCCTTGCCCTTGACCTCCTGCGCCGTCCGGTAGGCTTCCGATTCGATGCGCTTTAATTCCCGCTCCTTTTCACCCAGGATCTTCTGGGCTTCACCTTTACCTTCGGACCTGAATTTTTGGGCAATCTGTTTTCTCTCGGCAATCATCCGTTCGTAGACGGATGTCCTGACCTCTTCGACATAGTTGACCCGCTTGATTTTTACATCCACCAGTTCGATTCCGAAATTGGACAGTTTGGGCTTGGCCTGCTCCAGAATGCCGGTGTCGATCTTGTCGCGACCGACGTACACCTGAGCAAATCTGGCCGGTCTGTCGGTGTGTGTCTCTTGATTGGTTCCATCTCCCAGGTCCTCGAAGGTGTCCAGTTCGCGGTTGCTGTTTCTAACGGCTTCGATGAGGCGGTTTGAGGTGACAAAATTTCTCACGGTGGGATCGATGATTTCGTCCAGCCGCTGCTGAGCCCGGTTTACGTAGCCCACCGTTTTGAAAAAGAGGACGGGGTCAACGATCTTCCAGCGGGCAAATGTGTTTACCCAGATGTAGGTCTTGTCCTTGGTGGGGATCTGTCCCGGGTCTCCGTCCCATTCCTGAAGGTTGTTGGGGAAAACCAGTGCTTTTTCGATGACCGGAAGTTTGAACCGCAGGCCCGGTGTCAACACCGTCCGTTGGACCTTGTCGAAACGGGTGATCACCACCTGCTCGGTTTCATCCACCGTATAGGCACAGACGAACAGGAGCAATACCAGTACGCCGGCCGCAGCCAGCAACGCTTTTATTTTCATTTTGATTCACCCTCACTGTTTCCGAGGTTCAAGAGCGGCAGGATGTTTTTCTGGTCCGCATCCACGACAAATTTGCGGCTTATCTTGGGGAGCAGTTCCTTGAGCGCTTCCAGATACAGCCTCCGCTTGGTCACGTCTTTGGCCTTAACATATTCGCTGTAGAGGTCTGTGAATCGGGCCGCATCACCCTGGGCCCGATTGACCCGGTCCAGTGCATAGCCTTCGGCGGCCTTGATGGTTCTTTCGGCCTCACCCTTGGCGGCCGGGATAGCCTTGTTGTAGTCTTCCCGGGCCTGGTAGATCATCTTCTCCTTCTCCTGCGTGGCCTGGTTGACTTCGTTGAATGAGGCCTGTACCGGCGTGGGTACATTGGTCTTCTTCATTTCCACGGTGACGACATTGATGCCTGTTTCGGCTGCGTCCAGCTCCTCCTGCAGCACCCGATGGGCTTCCACGGCAATTTCATCGCGCTTGGTGATCACCTCGTTGATGCTTCTATCCCCAACCACCAGCCGCATGCTGGATTCCGACAGGTCCCGCAGCAGGCCGTTGGCATCTTTCACTTTGAACAGAAAATTGTATGGATCCTTGATCTTGTACTGAACGATCCACGGCACCACCGCCACATTCAGGTCGCCGGTGAGCATCAGGGAAATGTTGGCCGCGTCCGCGGCAGATTCGTATCTGCCATCGAGCTCGCCGCGATCCGACTGGAAGCCGAACTCTTCCTTGTAGACGCGGTCCTGACGAACTTTGCTGACTTTCTCGATGCCGAAGGGCAGTTTGAAGTTGGGGCCCGGCTCGGCGATGCGGACAAACTTGCCGAAACGCTGAACCACGCCAACTGAACCGGACTCGATGGTAAAAAAGACAGAGTAGCCGAACAACAACACAGCGATGACAACGATAATCAGCAGCGAACCGCCCGGCGGTTTTATTTTTTTCAACTGATTGATGATATCATCCATTTGTGGAGGAACCCCGCCGGGTTGCTGTTGGTGCTGACGGTTTAACTTTTCCCAATCCCAAGCCATGTCTTATCCTTGTGTGATGGTTATGCTTAGATGGTTTTCAAATGTAGGCTAATTTAAGGTTGGCATCGGGCTAAGTCAAGGGAAATCAATTGGGTATCACCCATCCGGATTGCCTTACCCCTTTTTTCCTGCTCATTTTGAAACCAGATTGATCAGGGTTTGTGTTGACTTCCGGGAAGACAGTTTCTATACCGGCTCCATTGGTCAAGGTTAAGGAGATTCATTCGGTATGGAGAAAAAGCGTCCGCCGAACAAAACGTTTACACCCATTGGTCAGGTGCTGGAATCCATTCTTGATCAATGCCGGTCCGACAGCGGCGGGGGTATTCTGCATCTGGTCCATGTCTGGGAAAGGGCGGTGGGACCTCCGATTTCAGACAACGCGAAGCCTTTTGCCGTCAAAGGGTCGCTACTGTTGGTGCATGTGTCCAGTTCCGCGTGGCTGCATCAGCTTCGGTTTTTGAAAGCCGAACTGCTGGAGAAGGTCAATCACGGCCTTAAAAACGAGCGGATCGAGGATATCAAATTCAAGATCGGTCTGGTGTAACACTCGACCGATCCAGGTGCCGGCTTTGTCGGACGCCCCTTTTTCGTCTGATATGCCTTCCGCAAGCCCCTTGGGCAAGGCTGGATGATAACCACCATGGAACCGCTGACCCGCGATCATTTTTTCAATGGAAACATCGTCCTAAATCAACCCGGCTCAGGCTACCGGTTTTCCATCGACGCGGTTATCCTCGCCCATCTGGTCTGTCCGGCACCCGGCGTGACCGTACTGGACCTGGGCACCGGTTGTGGCGTGATTCCCATCATGCTGGCGTTCCGGCATCCTGATATCCGCGTGATTGGCGTGGAGATCCAACCCTCTTTATTCAGACTGGCCCGACAAAATGTGGTCGACAATCGCTTAGCTGACCGGATTCGTATTATAGACAAAGATATGGGACAATTGTCGCTGGCGGATATCGGTGGACCGGTTGATCGGGTGGTGACCAACCCGCCCTACCGCAAACTGGACAGCGGCAGAATCAATACCGACAGCCAGAGGGCCGTGGCACGGCATGAATTAAAAACCGATCTGGAAACGGTGCTGCGGACTGCCTGGCGGATGTTGCGCAAGGCCGGACGGTTTTCGATCATTTATCCGTCCATTCGAAGCGTTGACCTCGTGGCGGCAATGCGGTCAACAGGGATAGAGCCTAAATACCTGACCATGATCCACTCCAGACCGGCGTCTCCGGCCAGGCTGGTTGCGGTGACGGGGGTTAAGGGCGGGCGTCCGGGGCTCGAGGTCGGCCCGCCGCTTAACCTGTATCATGAGGACGGGACATATACCCCGGCCGTTGAGGCGATGTTTTCCGGCTGAGTCGATCGAAGCGTCACGAGGAGGCGTGCCTATTCTTTCAGCGTGTTCATCACTATCCCCGATTTTACTTTTGGATAGAAATAGGTTGATTTCCGGGGCATGATCAATCCTTTCTGGGCGACTTCCTGAACCTGTTCGATGCGGGTGGGATTGAGGATAAATGCCACATCATAGGTACCGGTGTCGACTAATTGAAAAGCCTTGTCCGCGGTGCTGGCGTATCCGATGAGCTGTTCGTTGTCCAGTCGAACCTGGTCAAATCCAAGAATCTTCATAAACACCAGCCGGGTCAGCACCGTTACATCCAGCAACCGCAGCGATGCATCCAACTCATCCGAAAACAGCTGATCCATAACGCCGGCCTTGAGGGTCAGCAAATAAAAAACCGGCGATTGGTGGGCATAGATGCCCATGCGTTGCCGGCTCCCCCCGTCACTGAGGGCGGCCAGGAAGGTCTGTTCAACCCGTGGGCGACCGTCTGCCGTAAAGGGGTGTTCGGCAACCTCGAAGTAGATGCGGATTTTGGCCATCGCCTGTTGCAGATCCTCAGCACTGACCGCTTTAAGCAGGCGATGGGCCGGAAGAATGATCAGCCCCGGATCGCTCATGCTGCATAGGTACATCAGGACATAGTTAGCCGGATGGCGGTCGCTGAAGGACGGATCCGTTTCCTTCAGATGCTTTCTGAAATTCAGTGCGGTCTCGTAGCGGTGGTGGCCGTCGGCGATAAACAGCCGCTTGTCCTGCATGGCCGTGGCCACCTGCCGGTGGACCGCCGGGTCGAGGATTCTCCACAACTGGTGCCGGTGGCCCTGGTCGTCCATAAAATCAACGATGGGGGCGGACTTGTCAACGGCATCTTCGATGGAGGCCAACAACCCGCCATCGTCCGGATACAATGAGAAGATCGGGCAATAGTTGCAATGGGTGGCTTTCATCAGCTCGAGTCTTTCGGACCGGACTTTCGAGAAGGTCTTCTCATGAGGGATAATAATGCGTTTTTCGAACGGTTCGAGGCCGACCCGCGCAATCAGTCCATAGCGGGTAATGGTTTTTTCTTTATGGGCGTAGGTGATTGCCTTGAGATAAAGGGCCGGCTGTTCTTCCTGTTTGAGAATGCCTTCGGCCATCCATTGCCGGTAAAAATTTGCCGAGCGGGTGTGGGGATTGTCCAACGCGTTGTCGGTCGCTTCGGCCCGGCCCAGAATCAGGCGGATGACGTTGTATGGATGCCTTTCGTAAAAGGCCGCCTGCTCCTCAGGCGCGATTACATCATAGGGCGGTGTGGTGACTTGCGCACGGTCGGCTATTTTTTCCGGACTATAGAGGATTCCTTTTAAAGGCAAGACGGTTGCCATGAATTGTCGTATCCTTTCTTTTTTTTTCAGTCGGATATCAAATCGAAACCAATACTACAGTAGGCCTTGTCAGTTCAAGAATAATCCGAATGGGGCATCTTTGGTGGGGGGGGGCCGGCCATCACCAGAAGGCCAACTTGAGGGTTGACAAACTGAACACAAAAAGGATATCGAGTGCTTCTTTATGCTTGTGCCTGTGAGGGGAAAGGAGAGGTGGCCGAGTGGCTGAAGGCCCCGCTCTCGAAAAGCGGTATCCTGCCAAAAGTGGGATCGTGGGTTCGAATCCCACCCTCTCCGCCATTTTCCGAAGAAGGCTTGCACCAGCACTGTTCAGATTTGTCTGCCCGATGCGGAGAGATGTCCGAGTTGGCTGAAGGAGCACGACTGGAAATCGTGTGTGTCGTTTATAGCGGCACCGAGGGTTCGAATCCCTCTCTCTCCGCCACAACCTTTTTCAGCCGTCCTGCCCCTTTTTCCGCACATCCGTTTTTCCGACTGCTTTTCCCAATCCCTGACGGACGGAGTTCGGGAGATAGTGGGTTGCCACCTGCCGGCGCATGGGATACACTTGATGGTCGTGTTCAAGGAAAAAGAAAATGGCTTACCTGGTTTTAGCACGAAAATACCGTCCCCAGACATTTGAGGATGTGGTCGGACAGGAGCATGTCACGCGGACCCTGCAAAATGCCATCAGTGGTGACCGGGTGGCACATGCCATCTTGTTTTCCGGACCGCGGGGAACCGGCAAAACCACGATTGCGCGGATATTGGCCAAGGCTGTGAACTGTGAATCCGGACCGACGCCGACCCCTTGCAACGCCTGCCGCTCCTGCCGGGATATCACGGCTGGACGCGCAGTGGATGTGTTCGAGATTGACGGCGCCTCCAACAACAGTGTGGACCAGGTCAGAGAACTCCGGGACAACAGCCGATACATGCCGGCGCACAGTCGCTACAAGATCTATATTATTGATGAAGTTCACATGTTAAGCATTGCGGCCTTCAATGCCCTGCTCAAGACGCTGGAAGAACCGCCGGACCATGTATTGTTTTTCTTCGCCACCACCGAGGTCCACAAAATTCCCATCACCATACTTTCACGATGTCAGCGCCACGACCTGAGGCGGATCGAGACGGCGGCCATTTCGACGCATATGGAAGGCCTTTGCCGGCAGGAAGCGGTATCCATCTCCTCGGGCAATCTGTGGGCCATTGCGCGGGAATCCGGCGGCAGCATGCGCGATGCGCTGAGCCTTCTGGACCAGGTCCTGGTCTGCGGAGACGGTCCGGTCAACGATGAATATGTGATCAACCTGCTGGGGGGTATGGATCGTCAGGTGCTTTTCGATCTTTCGGAGGCGACCTTTACCAGAGATATCTCTCGAACCTTGGCCCTCATCGACGCCGTTTTTAAAAATGGTCAGGATTTGAAGCGCTTCTACGCGGATCTGCTGATGCATTTTCGTCACCTGATGCTCGTCAAAATGGATGCCCGGCCGGACATGCTGGTGGATCTTCCCCCCAACGAACTGGAAACCCTGGCCCGGCAGGTGGAAGGGGTTTCCATTGCCTTTGTCGATCAGGTGTTCACCTTGCTGTTTAACGCCGAGCCCAGCATCCGCTTCGCTTTACAGCCCAGGCTGGCCATCGAGATGGCCTTTTTCAAGATTCAACAAATCACGCCGGCGTTGCCCATCGATCTGTTGATCGAGCGTCTGGACACGCTCCTGCACGATCCGAACCTGAAGTCGGTGCCGGGTATCGTTGAGGCGCAATCGGCCTACGGGGAGACCGTGACACCAGCCATGCCTCTTCAACCACGCAGCGAACCCACTGCAGGTGATCGTGCGGTTGCACCGGCACCCGCAGGCGATGAACCTCCCGCTGTTCCAGATAGGGTTCAGCCGAGCGACCATGGCCCCGGCGATGATGCCTGGCGCGGGATCATTGCGCGTATCGCAGAAACCAAACCGTCCATTGCCGCGGCGCTTACCCGGTCGCAATTGGTATCCATTTCGGAACAGGCCTTTACCGTGAAGGTGCGTGACAATGATTACTCGATGAACCTGGTCAAAAAGAATTTATCCATGATCGACGCCGTTTGTCGCGAACGTGCCGGTCGGGGAATCCAGGTCGACTTTTTCAGCGGTGATCTGCAGGATAACTCCGCGACATCGGCGAAACAGAAGGCGGATGACATCAGGCAGAAACTGCTCAATCATCCGCTGCTGGCGGATGCCGTAGAGATTTTCAGCGGAAAAATAGAAGAGATAAAAATCAGATAGGAGGAACGCCTATGAAGGGCATGGGAAACATGATGAAGCAGGCCCAGAAACTTCAATCCAAGATGCTGCGCATGCAGGAGGAACTGGCCACTAAAACCATTGAAACCTCGGCCGGCGGCGGCATGATCACCGTTGTGGCCAACGGTGCCCAGCAGATCGTTTCGATAAAGATAGAAAAGGAAGTGGTTGACCCCGATGATGTGGAGATGCTCCAGGACCTGGTGCTTGCCGCGGTCAACGATGCCCTGGTAAAATCCCAGGAGATGGTTTCCGGAGAAATGGGAAAACTCACCGGCGGCATGAAGATTCCCGGCCTGATGTGATGGATTACTACCCCGGTTCAATCAAAACCCTGATCAGAAGCCTGGCCCGACTGCCGGGCATCGGCCAGAAAACCGCCGAGCGGCTGGCGATGCACATTCTCCAGCAACCGGACGAAGATGCCCATCGACTTGCCAGAAGCATTGTGGAACTGAAAAAAAAACTGCGCTTGTGCAGCCGATGCTTTGCCCTCAGTGACGATGTCTTGTGCCGGATATGTAATGACCCCTCCCGTGAAAGTGGCCTGATCTGTGTCGTGGAACAGCCGGCCGACATGGCATCCATCGAAAAGTCCGGTGCCTTTAAGGGCCGCTACCACATCCTGGGAGGGTTCCTTTCACCCATGGACGGCATCGGGCCCGATGACATTAAAATTGCGGAACTGGTGACCCGGGCGGAAAACGAAGATGTCCGCGAGATCATTCTGGCTACCGGGACGAATGTGGAGGGGGAATCCACGGCGGCATACATTGCCGGGATCCTGGCCTCCATGCCGGTGAAGGTGACCCGCATTGCTTCGGGTGTGCCCATGGGCGGAGATTTAAAATATGTGGACCAGGTGACCCTGAAGCGCGCAATAGAGAGCCGGCATGGGATCCGATGAAGCGGCTTGCGAAGCGCTGTTTGACTGCACCCTGTGCGGCGACTGCTGCAGCGGCTATGGCGGCACCTATCTGTCCGAGACCGACATCGATGCGATATCGCGCTACCTGGGGATATCGGCGGATCACCTGGTGGTGCAATACACACGCAAGTCCGGCGGCAAACGTCTGATCGCGCAGGGGGATAACGGCTACTGCATCTTCTGGGACAAGATCTGTGCCATCCATCCGGTAAAGCCGAAGATGTGCCGGCAGTGGCCCTTTATCCCCAGCCTTCTGGTGGATGTGGGCAACTGGCAGGCCATGGCGGCATCCTGTCCTGGAATGGACGCCGATGCGCCTGATCAAAAGATCCTTGAATGTGTGAAAAAGGCCCTGGAGCGATAGTAAATGCGGGGCGAATCAATCCCTTCAGTGGTCTCAACGCCATTTCTTCTCATCCATCATCCGGTACACAGGCTCCCCTTGCGAATTCTCGCCATCGCTTCCCAAGATATTTCTGCTCTCCAGCCGGCGTAGTTCTTGTTCAAGTGTGGTTCGGTTGCCGTTCCATTTTCCCTCGAGCGTTTTCCGGGTGATCGCTGCACCCGCGTCGGCCACCGCGCAGCACAACAGGTAAAGCGATACCGTTTCAACACCCAGATTCATTGAAAATATTTTCTGCCTCATGGCCGGTCCCACTGAATTGCTGTTCATCGTTTTCTCCTGGTTGGTCGCTTTCAATTGTGCCATTGCTGCTTATCATATGGAGCACAATCGGTTGGGATATGCAAGGTGTTTCCCCATTGCCCATACGCCGCCTTGACACCTCGGAAGAATTATGCAACAAATTAAAAACAATCCTTGATAGTTATCTTGTTATTAGCAGAACAAACAGTTGTAATCACCCATGGAGGCTATGCGATGAATAAGAAGGCGATCCTGAGAATCCTGTTTTTCCTTTTGGTTCTGCTTGCTTTCTGCGGATGCATGGAAAGCATGGTCAAACCCGAGGCAAAAACAGACACGGGTGAGGAAATGGGACTTCCCCCCTACAGTGGCCCCCGAGCCCGGGTGGCCGTGGCGGATTTCGAGTGGAAGGTCGATGAGAGCAGCCGGACCACAAAAATCGGTATCGGCGGCCAGACCATGACCATCGCCTCCTCCGAAAGCGATGGATATACCACCGGCCTGAGGGATATGCTCACCACGGCCATGGTCCAGACCAAACGATACCGGGTACTGGAACGTCAGAATATGGATTCTTTGAAAAGCGAAATGGCGCTCACCGGATCGGGATATACCGACAAGACCGGCGTCGCCAAAGGCGGTGTCAAGGGTGCCGATCTGCTGGTGATGGGCGCGGTCACCGGATGGGAGCCGGGTTCATCGGGCGGCGGTGGCGGCCTGGGCGGCGGTGGGATGTTGGGCCAGGCCTCGGCGCTCTTCGGCGCGGTTAAAGGGGCTTACAGCAAATCGACGATGGCCATGGATATTCGTATCGTCGACACCCAGACCTCCGAGGTGCTGGCAGCCACCCGCGTGGAGGGCGTGGCCAAGGACGTGAACCTCGGTGCGGCGCTGGCCGGCTTCGGCGGCAGCGGCGGCATGGGTGGCGGTCTGGGCGGATACGCGAAAACGCCCATGGAAAAAGCCATCCGGACCTGCCTCTACAATGCGACCAAGTTCATCGCCGAAAACACACCGCAGGAGTACATGAAGTATTGATGAAAAACGTGGGCAGTTAACTGTCCGCGTAGTGAAAAAAGACAAGCCTCCCGAAGGCCGCCATGGCCATCGGGAGGCTTTTTTATTGGGTGGGCGCATCCAGGCGAAACGCCGGGCCTAAGTGGTCGTGTTTATGAACACGACCACTTAGCCGATCATCGTGTACTTGGGGCCGGCGATGAGCAGGTTGTTTGAAATGGTGGATTGGATTTTTTCCATCATGCTGCCGAACATGATATCTCTGATAATCCCGTGACCGTAAGCCCCCAGAACGACCAGGGCATTATGGGGGACGTCATAGAGGTTGTCCTCGAAGCGGCCCTTTTCGAAAAATGTCCATTGGTTCAGAACACTTTTCAGCGGCTTTTCCAAGCCCTTGTCCTGGACAATGGATCGGTATTCCGAGGGCGTTTTTTTATCCACCTGGGTGTAGATGTCGAGTGGCATGCCGGCTATTTTGGCGAGTCTGATGCCCAGTCGCAGGGCGTTGACCGCATTGGCGGATCCGCCGAAAAAAACGGCAATGGTCTGCCATGGCTTGAATACCGGGCTGGTAATGAGAACCGGAAAACGGGCTGCCTGAATGATTCGACGGACCCGCGGGCCGATGTAGCCCAGGCCTATTTTTGAGGACAGATCGCTGATGCTTCGTGGACAGCACATAAACTCGAAGCTGGTGGGAATGTCGGGCAGGGTGGAGGCAGTGTAGTTTTTCGGCGTCAACAGCTCCGGCTTGATCTTCGCCGCTTCGAGCAGTTGCTCCACGTGTGAGACAGCGGTGTCCGGATCGTTGAGGTACGATGGATCCAGGTCAACCTGAACCACGTCATTTTCGAAGTACATTAAAAACTTGGTGGATTCAGGGATATAGATGGTTGGCCGCACACCCAGCTTCTGGCAGAAATAGATGGACTGGAGCAGGGTCTCTCTGCCCAGCGGCGTATTTCTGAAGATGTGGAACAATTTTTGTGTCATGCGCGTTTCTCCTTTTCTCGCTCTCCTGTCTGGCCCGCTGACGGACCGCGTTTACCCTTCAAAACCGTCCGGTCTGCACCATCAGTTCTTTCCGGTACTGATCCAGCAAGGTGGCTTTGGATATCATGCCCAAAAAACGGCTGTCCGACACGACCGGCATGCTGAAAATGTGGTCGTCATCCATTTTTTGCAGGACGTCGGACAAGTCATCATGCAGGGATACCGTTTTTACATGGTGATTCATCAACTGACCGGTCAGTACCGCGTGGTGCATGGCGGGGTCGAACAGGTAGGGCCGGATGTCATCGAGGTGGATCATACCGACAAACTGGCGGCTTTGCTGATCTTCAACGGGGAAGTAATTGCGGTGAGAGGATTTGACGATGTCGATGAAGTCCGCCAGGCGCATATCGGGATGAACGCAGATACAGTCGGTTTCCAGAAGTTCATGAATACGCAGGTCCGTCAGCACCCTGGCGTCGGTGCCGGGACGGAGCAGCTGACCCTGTTCCACCAGGTCTTTCAGGTAAAAGGACGCTGGTTCCAGGTAGTGGCAGAGCGTGGTGGAAATGGCTGAAACGACGATTAAGGGTAGGATGACTTCGTAACCGCCGGTAATCTCGATCACCAAAAAAATGCCCGTGAGCGGTGCCTGCAGGATACCGCTGATGAGACCGGCCATGCCCAGCAGGGCGAAACAGCCTTCGTTGACCCAATGCACCGAGGACCACACCATTGCTATTAGCCGGTGAAAACTCAGTCCCACGAATGCACCGATGACCAGACAAGGAGCGAAAATACCACCGGAACCGCCCGACCCCAAGGTCAGCGCGGTTGCCAAAACCTTGACCAGGGCGATCACGGTCACTAGCAAAAGGCCGCCCGAGAACCCCCCCTCGATGGCTGTGCGGATGGCATGATAGCCTTCGCCGAGCACATACGGCAGAAAATAGCCGATGGCGCCAACCATGCTTCCGCCGATGGCGGCGCGGACCCACAAGGGCAGGGTAACGCCCTTGGACACGTGATGCATGGAACGAAGTGCGCGGGTCAACAGGATGGAGACCAGTGCACAACACACGGCCAGTCCGACGCAGGCCAGAATGTCATGGAAATGAATGTTGAAGTCCCTGTGGGCAAAGGCGATCTGGTTCCCCTTGAGCAGGCGGCTCACCTCCGTTCCCGCCACTGCGGCAATGGCAATGGGGATGATGTTCATGGTGCTCCACTCACCCAGAATGACTTCGATGGCGAATACCATTCCTGAAATGGGGGCATTGAATATGGCGGCGATGGCGCCTGCCGCACCGCATCCAACCAGCGCTACCCGCTGACGGTCATTGAGCGAGAAAGCCTGGGCGATGTTCGAGCCGATGGCTGCGCCGCTCATCACCACCGGTGCCTCGGGGCCGGCGGAACCGCCGCTGCCGATGGTCAGAAAACTGGAAATCAGACGGGAAAAACTGGACCGCAGTCGCAGCAGGCCACCATATCGGGAGACGGCGTAAATGACTTCGGGGACACCGTGGCCGGCGCCCTCGTTGACGACCTTTTCCAGGAACAGGGAAGAGAGCGCCGCTCCGGCTGCCGGCAGAAAAATAGCCCACCAGTAAATCCGGTAGTGATGCAGCCACGCCAGCATGCTTTCCAGACCACGGTTTAACAACAGGGCCGCCAGACCGCTGCAGATGCCGACGATAATGGCGAAGATCATGAGCAGCAATCGGTCATCGGACCTGAACAAGGACCAACTGCCCGGGTATTTCATTTTTTTAAAAAAGCCTGTCATGACGATCAAAGGTCGTCCAGCTGTTTTTCAAAATCGGCGACGCGCGAATAGAGATCCACTGCATCGGGATGCCGGTTTAAAAAGGCCACAAATGCCCTGTCCCGGATGCAGTAGGACAGCCTGGAAAGCAGGTGCAGGTGGTGTTTGACGGTCGGACTGACCAGTACAAAGAAAACAGATACCGGCTGGTCGTCGATGGCGTTGAAATTCACCGGCTTTTCCAGAAAACAGGTCGTGATGACAGGCATCTCGGGTGGCTGAGAGAGCGGATCCCGGGGATGGGGGATGGCGATGCCGTTGCCGATGCCGGTGGAAGCCAACTGTTCGCGTTCGATCAGTTTCTCAAAAAGTTCCTCGCGGCTATCCGCAGACAGAAAGTCGATGCAGTCGACTGCCGATCTCAAGACGGCGGCGGCATCCTTGCCGGCGACCCGATGACAACCCTTTCCCCGTTGCATTGCCGAAACCAGTGAATCGAGGGCTTCGGGTGGAAGATCATCGGTCCGATCGCCATGCAGGGAAAATGGCAAATTATGCCTGGCAGCCCATTTTTCCAATGCCGCGTGAGAAAAAACCACATCGGTGCCGCTGCGTTGGATCGGGATTCTTCCCTGGCGGATCCATCGTTCAATCGTGGATACGGGAAGATTAAGTCCCCCGGCCACTGTTTTCATGGGCAGTTTCATGGCTGCATTCTGAATGAACCGCGATAGCGAGCCCATTCTCCGCCGCTTGCGGCGGGGTTAGCGAGCGAACTGGAAATCACTTTTTTTATCCTTACGGTGAAGATTCCCTGCGGCTTGCCGCGGGGAAGGTTCAATCATTCCTGAAAAATTTAAAAACACAAAACATACGCTGATATTCAGGAATAATCAAGGGATCGCATCAACTTTTTTCTGTCGATGGGGTTTGCCGGTGTGACGGTCAACAAGGGTGATGTCTCGTCTGGGAAAGGGGATTTCGATGCCGTTCTGGTCAAATAGGGTTTTCACCGTGTCGGTGATATAGGAGATCGTATCCATGCGCTTGCGGGCATCCTTGATCCAGACCCGGAGCTGAAGGTCCACCGATGACTCGCCGAAGTCCCGCACCACCACCTTGGGCGCCGGTTCGGCCAATATCCAGTCGGCCGACTGCGCCGCTTGAATGATCAGCGCTTTGGCTTTGGCCAGGTCTGCATCATAGGCAATGCCGATATTGACGCGCACCCGGATGGATGAAGAGATGATCGTGTAGTTGACGATGTCCCGGGTCATGATTTCGTTGTTGGGGATGATTACCACGATATTGTCCGTCGTTTTGATGCGGGTGGCCCGCAATCCGATATCGATGACATCCCCCCACGAGGCGCTGCCGGACGGCGCGCTCCACACCTCGATGCGATCCCCGATTTCGAAGGGCCGATCGATAATGAGCAGGATCCCGGCGATGAGGTTGGACAGGGTGTCTTTGGCGGCAAAACCCACGGCGACCCCCATGACACCGGCACCGGCGATAAACGGCATCACGTTGACCCCCAACACATCCAGAGCGATGACCGCTGCCGTGGCATAGACAATGGCACCGGAAAACTTGTTGAGCAGATCGATGACAATGTTGTCTATGGCGGTTTGCGTGCGTTTGGCCAGATTGCGTTCGAGGTATTCCAGAAAAATGAGCAGAAAGGATTTGACAGGTGCGGCCGCCACGATGATGAAGACGGCGTGGAATATCTTTTCAACCACCGTCAAATGAAACAGACGGATCCACAGCACGCCCACCAGCCATATCAGCAGAAGGCCGGCCGTTTTTCGCAGGATGACAAACAATTCCTTGCGCACTTGAATCAGTTTGAAGTGGACGACCTTCTTCTCAAGAATGGTCAGGATCCGTTTGATGATCAGCCAGAGGATGAATGCGGCAAGAAGGGCCAGGATTGCGTTGGCCCAGCTTTTCGCCAGGGACGCCTCGGCGCCGAAAAATGAAATGACCCGATCGATATAGCCAGCGATGGTGTTCATGGGTAACCTTCAAAGAAAGGTGTCTGGCCAATTGAATCAGGAGAAGAACCCGGCTTTGAAATATTCACGGTTCAGCCGGGCAATGTTGGTTATGGAGATCTCTTTTGGGCACTCGGCTTCACATTCCCTCTCATTGGAGCAGTTGCCAAAGCCCAGCTCATCCATGGTCCGGACCATGTTGATCGCCCGTTTGGCCGCTTCGGGTTTTCCCTGGGGCAACAGTGCCAACTGCGAGACTTTGGCACTGGTAAAGAGCATCGCCGAGGCATTGGGGCAGGATGCCACGCAGGCACCGCAGCCGATGCATTGGGCTGCGTCCATGGCCAGGTCGGCGACTTCCTGGGGGACCAAAATCGCATTGGCGTCCTGGGCACCGCCGGTGTTGACTGAAACATACCCGCCGGCCTGGATGATCTTGTCCAGGGCGCTGCGGTCCACGGCGAGGTCCTTGATCACGTTAAAGGCCATGGCGCGGAAAGGTTCGATGGCGATGGTGTCGCCGTTGTCAAAATGGCGCATGTGCAGCTGGCACAAGGTCGTTCCCTTTTCCGCGCCATGGGGCCGCCCGTTGACCACGCATCCACACTGGCCGCAGATGCCCTCCCGGCAGTCATGATCGAAAGCGATGGGCTCCTTGCCGTCGATCGTCAGCTGGTCGTTGACCACATCCAGCATCTCCAGAAAGGACATGTCGGTGGATATGTTCTCGGCATGATAGGTATCGAACCGTCCTTTGTTTTTGGGTCCGTTCTGGCGCCACACTTTCAGTGTCAAATTAATCGTCTTTGTCACTTGTAGCTCCTTTGCGTAAGTTTGACGTTTTCAAATACCAGAGGCTCTTTGTGAAACTCAGGTTCCTGGCCGTCTCCCGTATGTTCCCACGCCGCCACATGACAGAAATTGTCATCATCCCTGAGGGCCTCGTGTTCTTCGGTTTCGAAGCGTTCGTTGAAGTGTCCGCCGCACGACTCCTGACGCGCCAGCGCATCAACGATCATCAATTCACCGAATTCGAGAAAATCAGCCACGCGTCCGGCACGCTCCAGGCTCTGGTTGAAGTCGGCCGCGTTCCCGGGCACCCGAACATTTTCCCAGAATTCGGCCCGAAGCTCCTGGATCATCCCGCGGGCCATGCCAAGGCCCTCGTTGTTTCTGGCCATGCCGCAGTATTCCCACATGATGCGTCCCAGGGTTTTGTGGAAATCGTCGACCGTCCGTTTGCCGTTGATGGACATCAGTCGATCGATACGGCCGGTGACCTGCTTTTCCGATTCATCGAAGGCTTTGTGCCCGGTGGTGACGTCCGCCTTGGCCGTGCCGGCCAGGTAGCCGCCGATGGTGTAGGGCAGCACGAAATAGCCATCCGCCAATCCCTGCATCAGGGCGCTGGCCCCGAGTCGGTTCGCGCCGTGGTCGGAAAAGTTGGCTTCGCCAAGCACAAACAGTCCGGGGACGTTGCTCATCAGATTGTAGTCCACCCACAGGCCGCCCATGGTGTAGTGAATGGCCGGATAGATCATCATGGGTGTCTGGTAAGGGTCGTCCGCGGTTATTTTTTCGTACATCTGAAACAGGTTGCCATATTTTTTGGCGATGACATCCCTGCCGTCGCGATTGATGGCATCGGCAAAATCGAGATAGACGGCCTGGCCGGTTTCGCCCACGCCCTTGCCCATGTCGCACTGCTCTTTGGCGTTTCGGGAGGCGACATCCCGGGGGACCAGGTTGCCGAAACTGGGATATTTGTTTTCCAGATAGTAATCGCGGTCCGCCTCGGGAATCTGGTCCGGTGTGCGCTTGTCGCCGGGATTTTTTGGCACCCACACCCGGCCGTCGTTGCGCAGACTCTCGCTCATGAGCGTCAGCTTGCTCTGGAACGTGCCGTGCACCGGGATACAGGTGGGGTGGATCTGGGTGAAGCAGGGGTTGGCGAAAAAGGCACCTTTCTTATAGGCCCTGAATGCCGCGGTCACGTTGGATGCCATGGCGTTGGTGGAGAGAAAAAATACGTTGCCGTAACCCCCGGTGCACAGCACTACGGCGTCGGCGGCATGGCGCTCCACTGCCCCGTTGATCATGTTGCGAACGACAATGCCCTTGGCGTGGCCGTCGACCCGCACCACATCCAGCATCTCGCGCCGGGGGAACATCTGGACCTTGCCGGCGGCCACCTGGCGCATCAGGGCGCTGTAGGCCCCCAAGAGCAGCTGCTGGCCGGTTTGCCCCCTGGCGTAGAAGGTACGGGAAACCTGGGCGCCGCCAAAGGATCGGTTGTCCAGCAGACCGCCGTAATCCCGGGCAAAGGGTATGCCCTGGGCCACACACTGGTCGATGATGTCGTTGCTCACCTGGGCCAGGCGGTAGACGTTGGCCTCCCTGGCCCGAAAATCTCCGCCCTTGACCGTATCGTAGAACAACCGCCAAATGCTGTCGCCGTCGTTGGGGTAGTTCTTGGCGGCGTTGATGCCTCCCTGGGCCGCGATGCTGTGGGCCCTTCGGGGGCTGTCCTGGATACAGAAGGTCTTCACGTTGTAGCCCAGCTCGGCCAGGGTGGCCGAAGCCGATCCGCCGGCCAAACCGGTGCCGACAACGATGACGTTGAATTTGCGTTTGTTGGCCGGATTGACCAGTTTCAGTTCAAAACGGTGCCGGTCCCATTTTTCTGCAATCGGTCCGCCGGGTATTTTTGCATCGAGTGCCATGCTATATCCTTTCTGGACAGGTTGGGGGTGGGTAACCCCGCCGTGAGTGTTAAGTGTCGCCGAAGCGTGGGCGTTGTGCCAATCGGCCCATCAGGCCAGCAGGAAAATATAAATGGGCAGAAAACCGAATCCGATGCCCACCACCACCGCAAAGGCGATGCCGACCGTCCGGATGGTCGGCATGTATTTGGGATGATTGGCGCCGACCGTCTGAAAGGCGCTCCAGAACCCGTGACTGACGTGGATGGCGGCGACCACCATGGCCACGATGTAAATGACCACATAGCCGGTATTGGAAAAGGCGTCGGAGACGATGTTAAATATAGTGGTGTTCGTCTTGTCCACGAAGTGAAAGTTCATCAGATGAAAAAGGATGAAGGCCAGCAAAATAGCGCCGGTGTAAGGCATGGTGGCGGATCCGAAGGTTCGGCCGCCGGCGGTCTTGTTGACGGCATAGCGCACCGGCCGGGCCTTCAGGTTCTGCAGAAAAAGGATCAGGCCGGTGATCACGTGAACCAGAAAAAAGGACAGCAGGACCAGTTCGGCCACCGTCAGCAGCGGTCCCAGGGCGTGAAGATGCTCGGCATAACCGTTGAAGGCATCTTTTCCGCCATAGATGGTCAGGTTGCCTGCCAGGTGGGCTGCCAGGAATCCGCAAAAACTAAACCCCGTGATGGCCATCAGCAGTTTTTTCCCGATGGATGACCCCAGTGTGCCGGTAATCCAGTTCATCGTTGCCTCCCGTTTAAGGTAATTGCCAGAATTTTTGAATAAGGGAAATAAACTATTTTTCTTTCCTATCCCTGTCAATAAATAATTTCAACCACCATGAATCCCATTCAGTTTTCGCTATGCTTTCCGAAAGCTTGATGCCTGCAGCCGTCTGTAGGCGTGCTTTTACATGCGCGGACCACTTGTCCGGGGCGGCGTAGCCCATATCCGACAGGGATTTCAGATCCAGCAGGAAGGCCAGTTGGTCAGCGTCGCGGGCCAGCCGGGCTTCCAGCGTTTCACAGGCATTGAACTCGTCGAGCAGCGCGTGGATGTCCGGTCCGAAAGGCAGGCCCCGTGTCATGTGGGTCACCGCCTTTTTTTCATTGGCGGTTACATATTTTTTCTGAACCGTGTTCAGATCGCCCATCCTGGCTTCGGGGAGATCGTGAATCAGACACATGGCCAGCAACCGGCCCTCATCCGCTTCCGGTTCCATCCTTGCCAGCGTCCAGGCGATGCACATGACGCCAAAGGTGTGTTCGGCGACAGACTCTTTTCCCGGGCCAAGGAACTGATACCCGGTGCGGTGAACCCTTTTTAACAGCATGGTTTCAAACAAGAACTCGGCGATGCGTTCCATTATCTCTCCCCTATTTTTATGCCGATCTGACTCAATTTATGGATGCACATGCTCAGGTGGCAAGGGCGTCGGACGCAAAATCGTCGGCACCTCGCGAAAATGGCGGTCCCTGTGGCTGCAAAGCCTTGAACCGCGGCACTTCAAACGTCAAACTGCTTGACACCATCAGGAGGCTTGTATAGTTATACAAAACCTTTTTCAAGGGGTTGCGATGGATTGAACATCCCATACCGGTTACCCGTGGACTTACCGGCAGCGCGAACCCCACGTATGCTTTAATCATTACATAGTGGAGAGACGGATATGGTGCCTACCCAGATGGATTATATTCACATTATCAGCAACGCCAGCCTGATGGTGAAATTTGTCCTGCTGCTGCTGCTTTTCTTCTCCGTGATGTCCTGGTCGATCATTATGATAAAGATCCGGTACATCCGCAAGGCGTTTAAGGAGTCGGATATTTTTATCGATTATTTCTGGAAAAGCCGGGATCTGGCCGGTGCCTTTACCAAGGCCAAACAGTTGAGCGGCAGTCCGGTGGCCCGGATCTTCAGAATCGGATATGCCGAACTGCGCAAACTCAACCCCAGCGGCAAACCCGGCGATGAGGTGATTCCCGATGAGAGCAGTCCCTCCCTGCGCCAGGGCTTTTCGGGCACCGACAACGTGAAACGGTCCCTTCGACGGGCCATCAACACGGAGATGACACGAATCAATCAGATGGTTCCGTTCCTGGCAACCACCGGCAACACGACCCCATTTATCGGGTTGTTCGGCACGGTGTGGGGAATCATGAACTCCTTCCATGGCATCGGGCAGCGGGGATCGGCCAGCCTTGCCGTGGTGGCGCCGGGTATTTCAGAGGCGCTGGTGGCCACGGCGGCCGGTCTGGCGGTGGCTATTCCCGCCGTGATCGCGTTCAACCATTTCATGCAGAAGATTCGCGTGATTGAGACGGAATTACACAGTTTTTCGGCTGATTTTCTCAACATTCTCGACCGGGACATTCTACGATAAAAGGGAGGCGGCATGGCAATCGGCAGCGGTAGTGATCGGCTCATGTCGGACATCAACGTGACCCCATTTGTGGACGTCATGCTGGTACTGCTTATTATATTCATGGTAACGGCACCCATGATGGTTCAAGGGGTCGATGTGGCCCTTCCCGAGGTGAGCGCCACCCCCATGGTGACTGAAAAGGAGAACCTCACCGTGACCATTGACCGGGAGGCCAACATTTATATCAACGATTTTCAGGTGCGGATGGATTTCCTCAAAGAGAAGCTGGAAAAAATCCTTGCGGGCAAAACGGATCGGGAGGTCTTTTTCCGGGCGGACAAAGACGTCCCCTATGGGGTTGTTGTCAGTGTGATGGCGGAAATCAAGGCTGCCGGTGTCGACAAGCTGGGCATGGTGACCGACCCCTTCGACGACCGGACCATCGGACAATCCTCCGGTAAAAAAGGCTGATGAAAAAGAACATCCGCGTTCCGGTCTCTTCCAGCCAGGACCTGCGGGGCGATGGGCAGGCGCCGTTGTTTTTCCCAATGGCCCTTTCCTTGTTTTGTCACCTGGTGTTTCTGTTGCTTTTCGTGATCACGCCCAGCCTGCGTTCTGAAAAAGTCCAGACCCAGTCGGTGATCAATGTCAGCATGGTATCCTTGAAAAATTCCGCTACGGAAGCCACCGAAAAAGCGGCGGTGGAAAACAAGGCGCCTAAAATCGAAAAGCCCGACGTGGTGAAAAAGCCGAGTGTCACCCCGCCGGAAAAAAAAGCAGCCACGGTGGCGGACCCGCAGCCGCCGAAGCCCAAGACGTCACTGAAAAAAAAGACCTTTAAGTCCACCCAGGTGGTCAAGCAGGCCATCGAACAATTGGAAGCGAAGGTGGCTGTCAAAACGGACGAGCAGACGGAAACGGCCCAGCCCGAACCACTGAAATCCGCTTTGGAGCGGTTGCGGCAAGAGGTGGGCAAGGCGGAAGCCAGCCGGTCGGCGCCATCCGGCGAAAGCACGGATCGTTCAGCCGCGAAAACGGGCGGAAAGTTCGGAAAGTTCAACGAAGACGGAAAAAAGACAGCCCAGTTGATCGATCTGTATCGCATCGAAATCGCTTTCCAGATCCAGAAAAACTGGGCCTTTAATGAGCAGATGGCCGGCGGTGACCAATCCCTGGTGGCGGCCATCGTTTTCAAGGTGATGCCCGATGGAGAAATTCGGGATATCTTTTTCACGGACCGCTCCGGCAACACCTATCTGGATGAGTCGGCTTACAAGGCCATTGTAAAATCCAACCCGGCGGACAGCCATCCCAATGGACTGAATCAACCCTATGTGGTCATGGCCATCCGGTTCACCCCCCAGGGCATCCGTTAAGCGACCATGGGGTCAGAAACACTGACCGTTGAACACCCAAAAACCAAGGACACCATGTTATTATGATTCGACGCCGATTGATGTTCGTCCTGCCCGTGTTGTTCGTCTGGCTGCTGCCCTGGGCGGTTGCCGCCGCGCAATACAATTACATTGATATATCCAATCCCTTTCTTCGAAAAACCCCCATCGCCGTGCCGATCTTCAAAGCTGCCGCCCAGGACCCGACAGCCATGGAAGCGGCCAAAGCCGCATCGGCGCTGCTGGAATATTATCTCGATTTCACAGGCTATTTTTCAATCAGCGACCCGGGTGCATTCCTTGAAGACCCGCAGCTAATGGATATTTCCGGCGCCGGTATCCGTTATCGGAACTGGACGGCCATCGGTGCTGAATTGCTGGTGACCGGCGGTGTGGTGATTCGGGATGGTGATGCCGAGTTCGAGCTTCGGCTGTTCGACACGGTCAAAGAAAAAATGCTGGTGGGGAAACGCTATCGCGGCAGCCCTAACGATCACCGTCAGGTGGCCCGACGGTTCTGCAGCGAGGTGGTCTTTGCCATCACCGGCAGCCGCGGTTTCTTCGATTCGAAAATTGCATTTGTTTCCAATGGTTCCGGCCACAAGGAACTTTACCTGTGTGAATTTGACGGCAGCAACGTCACCCGGTTTACGCACCACAACAGTATCTCGCTTTTCCCCGACTGGTCCTCGGACGGGCGATGGATCGCCTATACCACCTATGCGGATAAATGGCCGCGGATCCGCATTCAACATGTGAGGGAAAACCGGACTGCAAGAATCGACAAGCCGGGTCTGCAGGCCGCGCCGGCATGGGTTCCAGGCAAGTTTGAACTGGCAGCCAGCCTCTCATTTTCCGGCGATCAGGAAATTTATCTGTTGACCGGAAATGGGAAAGTGATTAAAAGACTGACAGGCAGCATGGGGATTGACGTGGAACCGACGTGGTCTCCGGACGCCAGGCGCATGGCGTTTGTGTCCAAACGATCGGGCAATCCTCAGATTTATATTTACGACAGCGTTTCCGACCGGGTTCAGCGGCTGACTTTTGAAGGGCGCTACAACACCCAGCCCAGCTGGTCTCCCAAAGGAGACAGAATCGCTTACTCCGCCATGAACAATGGCGTCATTGATATCTTTACCATCAACCCCGACGGTGGCGAGCCCGTTCAGCTAACAGAGAATCAAGGAAGCAATGAGGCGCCGACATGGTCCCCCGACGGCAGTCTTATTGCCTTCAGCTCGACGCGGGAGGGTAAAAGCAGGCTTTACGTGATGACCGCTTACGGAACCGACCAGAGACGTCTGCTCAGCTTGCCCGGCGAGCAGTCCAACCCAAAGTGGTCTCCAAATATCATAAACCCATGAATCGTAGGTATACCGTAAAAAGGAGGAGAAAGTGATGAAAAGAAAGTGGATTATTCTGGCCATGTTGTTGATTGTTCCCGCCATGTTGTTCTCTGTTTCCTGTGCCAAAAAGGCCGTTATGACAGAGCCGTCCGCCACTGACACGTCGGCCGCCGATGAAGCCGCCCGTCAGGCGGAACTGGAAAAACAAAAAGCGATGGAACTCCAGAAGCAAATGGAAGAGGAGCGCCTGGCTGCCGAAGCTGCCGCCGCGGCTCTTGCAGCTGAAGCCATGCAGCGAGACATGATGATGGCAAAGAACCGTTTTCTCAGCGAAAATGTCCATTTCGACTTCGACAACGCCACCTTGGACTACCAGGCCCAGGAATTGCTGAAGCAAAAGGCCATGTGGCTGCGTGACAATCCCGATGACAACGTCGTCATCGAGGGGCATTGCGATGAAAGAGGCACCAATGCCTACAACCTGGCACTGGGTGAACGCCGTGCTGAAAGCGCCAAAGCGTTTCTCGTGAATCTGGGAATTTCCGATGCACGGTTGACCACCATCAGCTATGGTGAGGAAAAACCCCTTGACATGGGCCAAAATGAAGAAGCGTGGGCAAAAAACCGCCGTGCCGCTTTTGTCCTGGAGTAATTTTAAATAAAATGTGTCATTGACGACCCGCGTCATCCCGCCGGAAATCCGGCGGATGACCGTTTCGGTGCCGATTGGGGCTTCCCAAACCGGTTGCCGGGGGCGGCAACGCAACACACCCCATATGTAACTCACCGAATATGCAGCAATCGGCCAGAAAGTCAGCCGTTGCTGCATATTCTATATGGAACGGCATCATAGGCCGTCCTTTTTGCGGGCCATGCAGGCCCGGCGATATCCGGGAAGGTGACTATGCCAAACAAAACCGTATGGATTGGCCTTTTCGCGGCAGTTTTGCTCTGCAGTTGCGCGCTTCAGGATGATGTCTACACACTGGACCACCGCCTGTCCGCTCTGGAGCGGCGAAATCTTGAACTGGAAAAGCAGAATCGCGAACTGGAAACACTCAACCGGGATTTTCTTCAGGCCAAAGAGAGAATATCCAGTCGGGTCGAAGGGTTGGACCAGACCCGCCGGGATGATGAAATTGAACTTCGAGGGCAGTATGCCGGGTTGGCTGCCCAGGTACAGTCATTGCGGGAATCGTCACAGATGCTCTCCGGTCGGCTGGAAGAGATGGAATATCTGCTTAAACAGAAACTCGAGGGGTTTGAAGAAAACCAACTGAAGAATCGAGAGCGAATGGACCGGCTGGCCACGGATACAGCCGCCGTCCAGAAGCGCATGGATATGATTGATCAGTATCTGAACCTGGAAGCCGCTCAGGCGCAGAAACCGTTAACACCCGCTGCTACGGCCGTTGTGGCCGCCAAGCCGGCATCGGACCAGGCCCTTTACAGCCAGGCAAAGAAAGCCTTTGATGAAGGCAACCTCCAAGCGGCGCGGAAAGGTTTTGAGCAGCTGATTGCCGACCATCCCCAATCCCCGCATGCGGACAACGCCCAGTTCTGGATCGGCGAAACGTATTACCGGGATAAGTGGTATGAGAAAGCAATCCTTGAATACCAGAAAGTGATTGAGAAATACCCTTCCGGCAACAAGACGCCTGCGGCGTTGCTGAAGCAGGGATTATCCTTTTTGAATATCGGAGAAGCCAACAACGCCCGCCTGGTGTTCAAAGAATTGGTTGCCAAGCACCCAAGTACCAATGAAGCCAGCATCGCCAAACAGAAACTGGAATCCCTCTAATCCGTTCAGCGGTTCAGTGTTCAGAGGTTCTCCGAAAATAGCAGCCAAGATGAGCATTAACGATAAACGCTGAACCGGTGAGCGCCTGTTAAAAAATCGACCATGATCAAAGTGATCGGCATTGATCCCGGCCTGGCTGACACCGGGATCGGCATTGTCCGCGGCAGCGGCCTGAATGTACACGGCTATGCCTACGGCACCATTTCCACCTCTAAGGAGGAGTCCACTGCCTGCCGACTGGAGCGGATCTATACGAAGATCAGTCAAGTGCTGGCGGACGAGAAGCCTGACCTCATGGTTCTCGAGGATGTCTTTTCCCTTGAAAAATATCCCAAGTCGGGTATCGTTTTGGGTAAGGTGTGCGGCGTCGTACTGCTGGCGGGCACCCGGTCCGGTGTTCCCTTGACGGAAGTGCCGGTTCGTCAGGCCAAGCAGATTCTCACCGGCAACGGCAACGCCTCAAAGGTTCAGTTGGAACGGGTGGTGCGAAGCACCCTTTGCGCCCCGACACCCATCCGGCCATTCCATGCATCGGATGCATTGGGATTGGCGCTGATTGGCCTGTTCCGGTTTAATCCCAAACAAACAAAAAAATAACAATATCCAAAAGCCAAATGACAAAAAAATCACAATAGAGATGATTGGATATCTTGAAGGCAAATTGATGAAAAAGGAAAAGGAGCGGATCCTGCTGCTGGTGAACCAGGTGGGATACGAAATCCTTGTTCCGGTGGTAGTGATGGAAACCTTGTCCCCAAAAGCCATCGGCGACGAGGTCTCCCTGTACATCTATTATTACCAGACGGATAGACAACCCAAACCGGTGCTCATCGGATTCAACCTGGAGGCCGAAAAGGAGTTCTTTCAATACTTCATTTCCGTGGAAGCCATCGGACCGCTCAAGGCCGTCAAGGCATTGAACATTTCGGTGGGAGATATCGCGCACGCCATCGAAAGCGGTGATGTCAAGACCTTGAAGCAATTGAGCGGGATTGGTGATCGTACGGCCCATAAAATCGTTGCCTCCCTGCAGGGCAAGATGAACAAGTTCGCCCTCATCCGGCATGAAAAAGAAGGCGCGCCGGCTCCGATGGATGAAGACTTTATCCAGATGGTGATGGATGTGCTGGTATCGCAGCTGGGCTACAGAACCACCGATGCCCGGCAGATGATCGCCGATGCCATGAAAAAAAACAGCGCCATCGCCACCGCGGAGCAGTTGTTTGACGAAATTTATCGGGGACAGCGGCAATAGGCAGCGATCCCCACTGACCTAAATGGGTTGATTGAAGATGGTTGACCTGCAACCATGGACCACTTGATGGCGGACCGAATTCTCACCCACAGCTCAGATGACACGGCAATAATCGATGGCGCCGTTCAGCCCGATGATCGGGACCCGGACATTCTCTCCCTGCGTCCCGAACGGATGCATGAGTACGTCGGGCAGGCCGAGGTGGTGGAGACCTTGAAGATCGCCATCGAGGCGGCCAAGTTAAGGTCAGAACCCCTGGAGCACGTTCTTTTTCATGGCCCGCCGGGGCTGGGCAAGACCACCTTGGCCCACATCATCGCCAATGAAATGGGCGGGGCACTGACCGTGACATCGGGACCGGCTTTGGAAAAGGGGGGTGACCTGATCGGGATCCTTACGCACTTGGGAGAAGGGGATGTGCTCTTCGTTGACGAAATCCACCGTACCCCCAAGACGGTCGAGGAATTTCTCTACCCGGCCATGGAAGACTTTGCCGTTGACTTCGTCTTCGACAAGGGGATTCACGCTCGCAGCCACCGTTACCGGTTGAAATGTTTTTCGTTGGTGGGCGCCACCACGCGGGTGGGGTTGCTCTCCGCCCCACTGCGAGACCGCTTCGGTATTTTTCGAAGCCTCGATTTTTACGGCCTGGATGATTTGGTGCAAATCACGACCCGGTCAGCGACGCTTCTGGACGTCGCTATCGACCAACCGGGTGCCCTGGAACTGGCCAAACGCTCACGGGGGACGCCCCGGATCGTCAACCGGCTTCTCAAGCGGGTTCGGGATTATGCCCAGGTACGCGGCGACGGCGCCATTTCCAAACCCACCGTGGAAGCGGCTCTGGCGCTGGAGGGGGTGGATGGCAGGGGACTTACCCGGTTGGATTATCGCTACCTGAAAACCATCATCGATTACTACGGCGGCGGTCCGGTGGGCATCGAAGCCATCTCCGCCACCCTCCAGGAAGAGACCGACACCCTGGTGGATGTGGTGGAACCTTATCTGCTGAAGATCGGTATGGTGATACGCACGTCCTCGGGTCGGCGGACCTCTGATGCGGCCTACCGCCATCTGGGCGTGCCGGTCCAGCGCAAGCTATTCTAGTTGTTAAACAGCTAAACGGCACACCGTGTGCCATAGGAAACGCGAGGAAAACCTGACCCATGGCAAAACCCGAAAAGCGATGGCAGCTTTTACTGGTGGCTGACGACGGGCGGATCATTCCTTTCAGGAGAATCAAAGGGGTCGCCGTGACGCTGGTGATCCTTCTGGTGATTCTGGGGCTGGCATGCGCCGGACTGGGGTGGCAGCTGACCGCGGAAAAAGTCAGACATCGCCGGACGATGGCTCAGCTTACCGACGCCAACCGCCAGGTGGGCCATTTCAAAAGCGAACATGAATTGATTACGGCGGAATTGGTGTTGGCTGAAGCACGCATGCAAAAAGCGGGGCTGCCGGTTCCCATTCGACAGTCGCGTGCCGGGCAGCCAACGCCTGTGAAAACCGTTGATGCCAAACCGGTTTCCCAGCCGACAATCGATGCGGACGAAAAAGAGACGCAGCCCGCCGCTGAAGCCAGCCAGGCAGCCGTCAATCAAACATCCGGGCCACCGGCAGCGGCACCCCCGGCCAGCGTGGCCAAGGCCTCCGCCTCGGACGCTGCCCCGGTGGAAGCAGCCGCAGAACCGGAGCAACCGGCGGTTGCCATGGATGATCTGGAAATTAAACACGACGCCGGGAAAAATTCCCTCGTGGCGCGATTCCGGGTAAAAAATACCGGCCCCCGCTCTTCACCGGTTGCGGGCCGGTGTGTGGTGGTGCTCAAAGCCGACCGGATGGATCCAGGTGCATGGCTGGCCATGCCCGGTGTGACGCTTGTGAACGGCGAGCCTGATGGGCAGCGGGGACAGGCGTTCAGAATCTCCCGGTTCAGAGACATGGAGATCAAGGCCATGGGTCAGGCAGACCCTTCATCATTTAAAGCCGCCACAGTCTATGTGTTTGATGCTTCCGGGGCCAAGATTCTGGAAAAAGATTTCCCCATCGATCTGCCTGCTCCCAAACCGGATCCAGCGCCGGTTTCCACGCCGGCGGTGCAGCCCGCCAACGCATCCGGGACAAGCGCCGTCCCGGCGGTTCCAGAGGAAGTGACGTCAGCCGATATGCCCTTCGACCCGAAGGCGCCGGTGGCTGATTCGGAAGAAGCGGTGGGCAATCTGCCAAAGCCACCCACAAGGGGAAGCGATGCCGGAGCTGCATCGCCGACGGTGCCGACCAAAAGGCCGGTTGATGTCCCATCACTGCCAGATGGTGTCGAGCCGGAAAAGAAAGAAGACGTCCGTTCCCGGTTTTAAAACCCGGGAAAGGTGATTTTCCGGACCCGTTCAGTCCCATGCTTACGACCCAGTTATCAGGAGAGCGGATGTGAAGGACAATGGTAATAAGTTTTCCATCATCGACAAAGGGATGACCGTAGACGGTTCGCTGGTAGGCAAGGGCAATCTGGTGGTCAAGGGGTCGGTCAAGGGCACCCTCACCGGTGAAAGCGTGGTCATCAGCGAGGAGGGTCACATTGCGGCAGATACCAAAGCCGACACCTTAACGGTCGGAGGCAGCATTGAGGGCCGTGTGGAAACGTCGGGGCAGTTGGTGATTCTGGCCACGGGAAAATGCACCGGTGAGATTATTTGCGGGGATCTGGTGGTAGAGGCCGGCGGCCGCCTGGATGCTCGGGTGACCTGCAAAGGGCAGCCACAGGGGAAAAAATAGATGCCCAAACGAATGAAAACGGCGGGTTGATGCCGTTTCCCGGCCTACTTTTTTCTTGACACGTTTGAGATTATCTATTAATAGTCCCAGATTCTATGCAACGAACAGGAGCAAAAAACGGTGAAAAAATATACCTACAGCGCAAAAGACTCTGATAATCAGAACAAATGGTGGGTGGTGAATGCCGAAGGAGCCATCCTTGGCCGGCTGGCCTCCCAGGTTGCCGCCGCACTGCGCGGAAAAAACAATCCGCTCTATACCCCCCATGCGGATCTGGGTGATTCGGTGGTGGTGATCAATGCCGAAAAGATCGTCCTCACCGGTAGAAAAATGGACCTGAAGAATTACTACCGCCACAGCGGCTACATCGGCGGATTAAAGACCATTACCGCCAAAAAACTGATTGAGAAAAGGCCTGAAGATGTGATCCGGTTCGCCGTCAAAGGCATGCTGCCCAAAAACAGTTTGGGGCGCAGGCTATACAAGAAGCTCAAGGTCTATGCCGGGGATCAGCATCCCCATGAGGCCCAGCAGCCGGAAACGATGAGCATCCAATAAGTGCAGGGAAAACCATAGTATAAAGTCGATTACTGGGGAATTTCATGGCAACAGAAAAAACAAATTACGCTACCGGAAAAAGAAAGAGTGCCATCGCTAGAACGTGGATCAAGCCCGGCACCGGTGTCATCACTGTTAACGATCGGCCTGCGGATGAGTATTTTTCAGTGGGCACAGCCAGGACCATTCTGCGGCAGCCGCTGGCCCTGACCAATAATCTGGATGCCTTCGACATTAATATCAAAGTGCATGGGGGCGGTATTTCCGGACAGGCGGGGGCGGTGCGCCATGGCATCACCAAGGCCCTGATCCTCTTCGATCCCGATTTACGACCTTCCCTGAAGCGTGCCGGTTTCATCAAACGGGACCCGAGAGAAAAAGAGAGAAAGAAATACGGCCAGAAAGGTGCCCGGGCCCGGTTCCAGTTCTCCAAGCGTTAAAATTCTCGTTTCATATGCACAAAAAGGGAGCAGAATGCATTCTGCTCCCTTTTTGTGTTAGACCGATACGATCTGCTGCTCAGCATGCGTCAACTGGTCGAGACCGCTCCGGGTGACCACATGGGTGTTCTCGATTCCGACGACCCCTTTGCCCGGAAAGACCAGCTTCGGCTCCAGTGCGATCACCATGCCTTCCTCCAGTTCAGTCGTCTGGCCATGGGCCAGAAAAGGAAATTCATCCAGTTCCAGCCCTACGCCGTGACCGATGAATCGTATGCGGTCGGCTCCGGCACCCATGAAATTCGCATCAACTCCCTTCCGGGCGGCAATCTCAATGGCCGCCGAATAAAGATCCCCGGCGCTTGTACCGGGCGTAGCCATGGCTTTGATTTGCTCCTGCAGGTCCAGCATGTGGGCATGGGCGTCCACCAATTGCTGAGGCGGGCGTCCGATGGCATAGATCCGGGTGTGGTCGCTGATGTAGCCCTTCCAGGCAAATACATAGTCGAATAAAATCGGTTCATGGCGTCTTATTTTTCGGAAACTGGGTCCCTGGGCCACGGCAGCGCTGACGGATGCGCCTCCGGTGGGAGAAGCCAGGAAACTGGGCACCGCTGCTGCGGGCCCGGACATGAGGTGTCCATAGAACATTTCTGCGCCCCACAGGCGCATGCGCACGATGCCCTGGTGGCCCAGTCGACGGGCCTGCGCTTCAACCATTCCGGCCAATTCGATTTCCGTCAACCCCTCGCGTAACAGGTTGGGTACCGTTTCCGCCACCTGGTCGGAAAAGGCTGCCGCCTGCCGAATCAGATTCAGTTCGTAAGCGGATTTGACTGCCCGGACCATGCGGATCGGTAGTGAGATGTCCCGAATGTCCACCGCAGGAAACAGCCGCTTGTAGGAAAAAAAGAGGTTGGCCGGCAGCACATCCAGTTCCATGCCCATTACCGCCGGTGGTTTCAGACCATTGTCCTGAATCAGGGTCATCAGCTGTTTGGGGCTGTTCAACGAAAGGATGGTTGAAAGGGGAGACTCCGCCATGGCCCGCTGCAGGCTTTTGCGGACCATCAGCAGGGGTGGGCCCTGGGCGGGTATGTACAGATGCGATTGCTGGATGGTTCCGGAGAAATAAAACAGATCCGTGTTTTGCAGGATCAGCGCGCCGTCGACGCCCTCCTGCAACAGCCTCCGCTGGAGTTTCTCGATGCGTTGGTCGATTTCAGTTTTCGGCGTGGAGAAGCCTGGGTCGATCATGGGGCGACATCCTTTCTCAACGGTTGACGGCGTCGTAAAAAATTCGATATTTGCGTTACGCTTCGTCCTTCGTCACTGGGGCGTACCTTTAGTACGCCCTATTCCTTAAAGATTCGCAAGCCTTGATCTCGGGTTTTTTACGAATCCGTTGGAAATGCGATTTTTTACGAGTTCATTAACGTTTGCAGGCTGCGTGTGATTGAACCGGTCGAAAAGTGAGGCTAAAATAAGACCCCGACGAAGGCAAAGTCAAGCGCCTACTGGCGCGGACATGTGTTGCCGTCCATTTTACCGGCCGGCCCGACAGGGGGCGGGGCGGGCCGAAATTCTCAACATTTTCAACTGTTGAGCAAACACCCGCTGGTGAAGGGCCCAAAGGCATCAAGGCCTAATCGCCATCCGTGGGTCTTTGCTTGACTTCAATGGACCTTTTGCCTAATCTAATGTGAATTCCGTTCGTTATGCGCAGGCCGCAACGACTGTTTCGTGTGCGAATGGGGTGA
>CAVPJR010000024.1:0-40146 GCA_963705435.1 uncultured delta proteobacterium
ATACTGATATTTGAATGGTTGAAAGGAGTGTGTTCAAGATGAAAACGATAATTCTGGTCAGACACGCCAAATCAAGCTGGAAAGATCTCAGTCTGGACGACTTTGACAGACCTTTGAACAAAAGAGGTAAACAGAATGCGCCATTTATGGGGAAAAAACTAAAAGAGCGACACGTCATGCCTGACCTTATTCTGTCAAGTCCCGCTAAAAGGGCCAGAAAAACGGCCACAGCTATTGCCAAAGCCATCGCCTATCCCAAAAAAAAGATAATCTTTGACGACAATATGTATCATGCCAGTGCAAAGTATCTGTTCGAAATGGTGCGAAGTCTGGATGATAAACATGAAACGATTATGCTTTTTGGACATAACCCTGATTTTAATGACTTGGCTAACATGTGGCTTAAAAAGAATCCGGTACATAACATTGTAACCACGGGCGTATACTGCATCCAATTCAATGTGAACCAATGGAAAAAAGTGCGGCAAGGTAAAGGCGAATCCGTCTTTTACGATTATCCAAAGCGGTACCCGGCTGAGTAAAATTACCTATTGAGGAATAAGGAATGCACAATCATTTAAAATTCAGTTTGCCTGACGGGTACAACCAACAACAGCTGACTGGCGCATTGGCTGATCATTATGCAATCAAAAAAGAGCAACCCGTGCTGATGAGCATGGCGATTTACGATACGTTTGACTGGCGCTTATTTAATAAATCATTGGTTTTGTACACGTCCGAAAACAAACTCTTTTTACGTAACCTGTTCAAAAACACCATTATTCACAGCGCCGCAATTACCTCGCCACCTGTTTTTATATGGGATTTCCCCGACAGTAAATTAAAAGAGCATCTATCAACGGTCTTAAAAATGCGAGCACTTTTTAAACTTACGGAGCTACATTCCCGATCAACAGTTCATCGCATTTTAAACCAGGATGAAAAAACAGTGGCCCGCCTGGTCTATGAGGAATTTAGATCCGAACGAGGAAAAAACGCCCCGGTTTTGGCAACCTATTTGTGGTTGCAACCGGTTAAGGGATACACGAAGGACTGCCAAAACCTAATCAAACGCCTCGAAGAAACCGGATGTGCAGTTCTCAAAAAAGAAGACATCTACTTTAAAGCAATCGAGGCAGCGGGTAAAAATCCAGATAGTTATTCTTCAAAATTGAAAATACAACTCGATCCCGCTATGCGCTCTGATGAAGCCACAAAAATTATTTTACGTTATTTGCTGCAGATAATGAAGATTAATGAGGCCAACCTTGAAAAGGACCTGGATACGGAATTCTTACATGATTTTCGAGTTGCGATTCGGCGCACCCGCTCTGCTTTGGGTCAGATAAAATCCGTGTTTCCGCAAAAACCGACCGGCCGATTTAAAAAGGATTTTTCCTTTGTGGGCAAACTCTCCAACCAGTTGCGCGATTTAGATGTCTACCTGCTTAAAGCGGACGCCTTTAAAGCGATGCTCCCGCCTGTCTTGCGAGATGACATCGACCCTTTGTTTGATTATTTGCGAAAAAATCGATCTAAGGCCCTGCAAAAAGTTATCCGCGGTTTAAAGTCAAAAAGGTATAGGCAAATCATGCAGGATTGGGAAGCTTTTTTAGATGAGCCCGTGCAAGATCCGCCGCTGGCATGTAATGCCAATGTACCCATTATATCCTTTGCACGAAAAAGAATTTATAAGCAATATCGACGCATCGTAAAAGACGGCAGCCGGACACTTGAGAACACCGAGGACGAAAAATTACATGCACTCAGAATTGCATGCAAGAAACTAAGATATCTGATGGAGTTTTTCTCCAGTTTGTTTCCAAGCAAAAAAATCAATATTTTGATTGCCCAATTGAAGACCTTGCAAGACAATTTAGGGGATTTTAATGACCTATGTGTTCAGGAAGAATACCTGTTAAACATTGCAGAAAAGCCTCTCGCAACTGGACAGAAACAAAAAAAAATACTTGTCGCCATCGGCAGCCTTATCGGAACCATGGATAGAGAAAAGCAGATCATTAAAGATGCATTTGCCCAAACATTTGCAAGACTATGCATCGCCTCCGAATAAAATCGCATTTAGTGAACTTTTCGCGTCAAAACAGAAAGAGACGGTTCGATGAGAACGTTGGCAATATACAGCAACAAAGGGGGCGTCGGTAAAACCGCCACGGCAGTAAACTTGTCCTATTTGGCTGCGCAGGCAGGCGTCAAAACCCTGATCTGTGACCTTGATCCCCAAAGTTCCGCAACCTATTATTTTCGGATCAAACCCAAACTGAATTACGGTGCAAAGGGGTTTATCAAAGGAGGCGAGAAGATAAATAAAGCCATTAAAGGCACTGATTATAAAAATCTGGACCTGCTGCCGGCCGATTTCACCCTTCGCCATTTAGAGGCCGCTTTTTACAAATTCAAGCGCCCGAAAGAGCGGCTGGGTAAAATTATAAAGCTTTTTGAGGCTGAATATGACCTGATCATTTTTGACTGTCCGGTCACCATCAGTATCCTGGCCGATAATATATTCAACGCTTCTGAGTTCATCCTCGTTCCACTAATTCCAACAACGCTTTCTGTTAGAACCTATAGACAATTACTGGCATTCTGCAGAAAGAATAAATATGATACAGGTAAAATTTACGCATTTTTTTCGATGGTCGATAGACGGAAAAATATGCACAACGAACTTATGGCGATGATGGTGAAGGAGTATGATGGTGTGCTGCGAAGTCTGATTCCTTATTTATCGCAGATCGAAAGAATGGGAATTGATCGCCAGCCGGTTGCAGCCTCTGCACCGGAGTCAGTTGCTTCAAAAGCCTATCGAAACCTGTGGGTAAAATTCCAGAAAACCGCATTGGCGAACAAGCGCATTTGAACCTGGAATAGAAATAAAAATCAACATGTGGTGAGGTACTGATGGCTCTGGAAATCGAGAGAAAATTTCTTCTTAAGGAAGGTGCCTGGCGTAATGAAAAGGGGACCAAGTATCGCCAGGGTTATTTAAACAGCGCAAAAGAAAGAAACGTGCGCGTACGTATTATAAACGATAACGGTTATTTAACCGTTAAGGGGGTATCGCGGGGAGCTGTGCGCGTGGAGTACGAATATGAAATTCCGGTGGCCGAGGCCAAAGCCATGCTGGATGATCTGTGTGAAAAGCCCCTTATCGAAAAAATGAGGTACAAAATCGAGTTCAATGGACTCGTCTGGGAGGCAGACGAATTTTTTGGTGAAAATCTGGGTTTGCTCGTGGCCGAGGTGGAGCTTGAAAGTGAAGACCAGTCATTTGTCAAACCGGAATGGGTTGGTGAGGAAGTAACCGGCGACCCCAGATATTTCAACGCGAATCTGATTCACCACCCATACAGCAAGTGGTGAACGGAAGTGCCGGGAGCCAGAACGTCTGCATACCCAAGTATACGAATTTCAATTTGCATTTAAACCATTTTCCCCGCATGATGGTACAGGATGGAAGGATACTGTTTTGAAACAGGATGATCTAACATGCTTGAAACATGTCGGCATCGCTCGTATGAAACTACTCAACGATTCCGGGCTCACAACCATAAAACAGCTTCATGAAATACCGTTGGAAAAACTGGCTGAAGTTAAATCGATCGGCAAACATTATGCAAAGCTGATTAAAAATTCTGTTGACGCGTATTATAGGGAAAAACACGTAAATTTGACCGGCGAAACGGTATCTGCCAATATTAAAAAAACCGATAAGATCAATCGGGATCTGCAGAAAAAGATTAAAAGGCTTTACAAGAGATTAAACCGGGTCAACGAAAATTTAAAGCCCTTGTGGAAAAAAAAATATCTGGAATTGTATATTGATTTTAAAAAGAGATTTACTAAGCTTAAAGCCCGCCTCAGCGTACTCGATCAAAATTTAGAAGACCTTCCCAAGAAGGACAAGAAACATATTAGTAAAAAGGCGGAAACGCTTATTTTAAATTTGAAAAAAGTCGGAAAAAAGCCGAAAAAGAAAAAATACAAACAAACTATTAAGGAAATTCAATCATTTTCCAGATTGCTGCGGGATATTATTTCCTGAACCGCCTGCACGATATTTATGCAAAAATGTACCGCCTGGGCAGGAAACTAAATTAATTGAAGCGAATTAAATGGGTCCGAAATTCTCAAAAATTTCGTAAAAGGTCTTTTCTCCGATCAGAGAATCCACTCTGCCTTGAAGATCTCTTCTTTCTTTGCTAAGCAGCCATTTCTTCCAGTCGTCAACGGTCTCCCATTTGCTTATAACCAGGAAATTTTCGGGATCTTCGAGGCTTCTTAATGTCTCGCTGGAAATATATCCGGGTTGTTCTTTTGCCCGCGAGGTTAATTCCGCAAGAAGCGGAAGAAGTTTTTCCGGCTTATCGACTTGCCATTTGCGTTTTATGATAACTTGAACAGCCATTTATCCCTCCCTGTATAATTAGAATCTTAAAACGTTGCGGAACCAAACCGCATTTAAAAACCGCAATCATCCAGGCAATTCAACGCCCGTCATCAGATGATCTTCCATAAATCTGATTTCATCAATGCCTGATACCACGATTTCCGGATCGATCTGAAGCTGATCTTCGGATATCTTCCTTTCATACTCGACTTTGGACAGAATATGTTTAATGCAGTTGAGTCGTGCCTTTTTCTTGTTGTCGGAGCGGATAATTGTCCAGGGAGAAATAGATCGATTGGTTTCATTGAGCATCTGAAACTTTCTTACGGTATAATCATCCCACCTTTCCTGTGCCTCTCTGTCGACCGGAGAGATTTTGTACTGTTTCAACGGGCTCGTCTCCCTCGCGTTAAACCGACGCAACTGTTCCTCTTTGGAGACCGAGAAAAAAAACTTGAACAAAAGGATTCCGTTTTTTACCAGCATTGATTCAAGCATCGGGACATCTTTCAAAAAGCGCTTATTCTCTTCATCCGTGCAGAAACCCATTGTCGGTTCAACCATAGCCCGGTTGTACCAGCTGCGATCGAACAAGACAATTTCTCCGCCGGATGGGAGGTGTTGAACATACCTTTGAAAATACCACTGGGTTCTTTCCCTGTCACTGGGCTTTAAGAGGGCGACAACCCGTGCGCCCCGTGGATTCAAATGTTCGATAATCCGCTTGATTGTGCCGCCTTTCCCGGCAGCATCCCGCCCTTCAAACAGCAGCAAGACGCGTTCTTCATTGGCGATGACATGTTTTTGCCATTTTAAAATTTCGATCTGCAGCTTGTTCAGCTCCTCTTCGTATTCGAGGGTGAATTTTTTTACCCAAACCGGCTGACGACGCTTTGATTTTTTCTTGTTTACATTTTTAAAGCTGGTGTGCTCGGATAATTTTATCTTCAGCTTTTTTTCATTGTTTTTGCCTTTTCCCATTGCCTTCTTACCGGTTTTAGAAATCTTTTCGGCTGCTTTCAATGAAGACTTGGACTTAACACCTTTGGATTTATTTTTGTTTTTTACCGCTCTTGTGTTTTGCCATCTCACCCTCTTTCTCTTATGGTAATGTCATTCAAGTTTGAAATAATTTAGAAATCATACCATTGATTTTCCGTATTTCTTTTCGTTGCTTTTTCATTACCTTTAATTCTTTGTGGCCCGGGATAACAATTGTAGAATCTAAGGTGAAATCGAGCTTTCGACTTCTGCCTTTATAGCGCACTATATTTAAAATCAGCTTCATGGTTTCTCTTCGAGCCAGATGCTTATTGTCGGATCGAATCACCCACCAAGGCGATTGTTTCGTATGCGTTTTTTTTAATAATATTAGCTTTTTTTTGGTAAATACATCCCACAATTCCTGGGCTTGCAAGTCCACTTCCGATAGTTTCCATTGCCGAAGCGGGTCGTTTTTTCTCCGATCAAATCGCCTTTTTTGCTCTGCCTTGGTTACTGAAAAGTAGAGTTTGATCAGTATGGTTTTGCCTTCATCTTCGAGAAAATTTTGTTCGTAAGAGATGACCTTCTTCAAGAAGCGTCTATATTGTGCCTTGGTGCAAAATCCCATTACCGGCTCAACCAAGGCTCTATTGTACCAGCTTCGGTCAAATAAAACGATCTCACCGGCATGTGGGAAGTGCTCGATATAGCGCTTGATGTGGAGTTCTGTCTTTTGTTGCGCGCTCGGTTTGCCCAAGGCAACGACTCGATATCTTTTTGTGTTCATATACCGGATAATCCGGCGGATCGTGCCGCCCTTTCCGGATGCATCCCGGCCGTCAAAAAGAATGACCATTTTTTTGCCGGTTTTTTCCAAGTGGCGTTGCAGTTTGATGAGTTCCGCTTGATACGGTTTCAATTCATCTGAACGGTAATGTTTATCTAATGCTGCATTGATGATTTCTTCTTTTTCTTTCCTTTTGATAAGCGTCGAGACGTTTTGCGTCTTTTTTTCTGAATCGGCAGATTTGGTTTTCGAATTGACTTTGCTCATAACGCTTTTAACTGGTGCCGTGGAACCTTTTTTTCGCTTTCCTTTTTTTATTTGTTTGTCTTGACTTGCGGACCTCGTTTGAGATTCGGTTTGCTTCACCGTTGCTTTTAGTGGTGCGTTCGAATCACCGATTCTTTTTTTGGGTTTATTAAACTTTTCTTGCGTCTTTTTTTTCATGGCTCATCCAAGGTTTATTGATTGAACCTTCTTATTAAATAATCGTCACAGCGCCAAGCTATAATGGAAAAAAACTACACTTTATGGGGCAAACCGCCCGTAGCATTTCTGTCAGCCGATGATCGTCATTCTCTGCGGTGAATATCGGCATGGAGGAGTCAGATGGAAACGGCCGCGTAGTTATTCAAGGCGTGCATTCCATGATAGCACATCGAATAGGGTTCTTTTCAGCATTACAGAGAGCTTAATTCACATCCGTTCTATTTCTTTTTTTTCTTTTTCTTAGATTTCTTGGCTTTTGCCTTTGCTTTAATTTTTTTCTTTTTTTCCGCTTTTTTCTTTTTACTTTTCTTCTTATGTTCTTTTTTTGTCTTTCTTGTCTTTTTCCTTTTTCTTGGTCTTCTTTTTTTCTGCCTTTTTTTTATCTTTCTTTTTTTCTGTCTTCAACACTTTATCCTTTTTTTCTTCTACCGCTTCTTGCTCAGAATGTGCGTCCTCAACTTTTTTTTCTTTTACCATTGGGATCTCCTTTCTGTTTTAACTTTGCACTTGAGGCCGTTTCCTGGTTTAGACAACTAAAGCTATACCGGTTTATCGCGATTGAAAAAGTGTTATTTTTTAGTAGATGAAAATAGCAACTAATTACTTATAGACAAGGTAATTTTCATTTTAATGACACGGGTTTGTGCAACCACTTTTTCTTATCTGCCACCCGGCCGCACTTTTTACATAAGAATTGCGGATCACTGACGATGGATATAAATTTATCTAATTTTTTGGATATGTCATCTTCCTTCCACTTACACAGACGTTTTTCCTTTTTAGCCATTGTATTCTCCTTGTTGCGTTTTCGATCCTACGCGAAGTGATTGAACCGCAACAGCGGTAAAATGATTGTTGTGCCGGTATTTCGTATATTATGAAAGCGTTCTAACGATCAGATGAGCTCAGGCGATTCAATGGATATGTTTTTAAATTTCCCGGATAGGGCCAGCGTAGCCTGATGTGTTTTAATGCATAATTCTAACAGAATTATTCGATTCCCGTCAACTACCCAAATGGTTGGGCATTTCTTGAACATGGATCACCGGTGTTTAACCAGACAGCCTTAATGGCTGCATGTTTGCTTTGAGATCTGATAATTGAAATTATGCGATTGTGCGCGGACAGAAATTACAGAATAATGGCAGAATTATAATTGAAAAAAAGTGGGCGGGACAATTGGACCTTGGTCCAATGCGTATAGGACTTTAGTCTTATGTGGATTTTCGCCTGCTATTGGAATGTCTTGTTTTTTCAGCCATCCTGACCAGATCCGCCAGTGATGCGGCCTTCATCTTATGCATGACGCGGGCACGGTGAACTTTAACCGTTTTTTCGCTCATGCCCAAATCAAAAGCGATCTGTTTGTTCAACATCCCGGATACCACAAGCATAAACACCTCATGTTCCCTTGGCGTCAAGGAATCAATACGCTGTTGAAGTTCGTTTATTTCGGTTTGTTCTGTTATAAATTGCTTGTTTTGTGCAATGGCCGCGTGAATGGCGTCAATCAGTTTTTGGTCTTCGAAGGGCTTTTCGATAAAATCCACCGCTCCCGCCTTCATGGCCTTAACGCTCATCGGAATGTTGCCGTGTCCGGTAATGAAGATGATCGGGATTTTAAAGCCGGCCTTTGCCAATTGATCCTGAAGTTCGATCCCACTGGTTCCCGGCATCCGAATATCAAGCAGCAGGCATGCCGGTCCATCATGAGGCTCATGTTTTAAAAACGCCTGGGCTGAATCGAAGGTTTCCACGGCAAACCCGAGAGATCGGATTAGTCTTTTTACCGCGGTACGTACTGAGGTATCATCATCAACTACGAATATGGTTGCGTTGGATGGGCTCATTTATACCTCATCATGGATTGGCAGGGTAAAATAAAATGTGGCGCCTCTGTCGGGATTGTTGACTGCCCACATCCGGCCCAAATGAGCATCTATAATGGTTCGATTAATGGAAAGCCCCATTCCCATGCCTTCCGGTTTGGTGGTAAAGAAGGGCTCTGTCATTTGGTCTAAAGCATCCTCAGCCAAGCCCACACCGTTATCCTGAACGCCCACTTTGACCATTTTTTCACCTGCATGGCCTGTTGAGATCGTGATCTTTCGGGGGGCATCATCGATATCCGTCATCGCTTCCGAGGCATTCAGGATGAAATTGATAATCACCTGTTGCAGCTGGATCTTGTCTCCCAGAATTGGGACAAGGCTTCTGTCCAGTGTGGTTTCGATGGAGACGTGCCTTATCCTCGTTTCCGTGTGTATCAGCGATATCACCTCTCGAATTAGATCGTTAATGTCTAAGGATACCTTTATAGATTCGCCTTTTCTGAACAGCGAACGAAGCCGGTGTATGACCTTGCCGGCCCGCCTGTCGTCCGCGATGATATCATTGAGTATGTCACAAATTTCATCAAGATCCATTCTATCGCCGGCAATGAATCGCAGGGCTGCCTGGGCGTTGCTCAAGATTGCTGTCAGGGGTTGATTGAGTTCATGTGCCAACGACGCGGAAAGTTCACCCATGGTCGCCACTCGCCCCATATGCGCGATCTCTTCACGACGCTTCTGGGCCTCCTCCTTGGCTTGCCTGAGTTCGGTAATATCTTCTAAAATGCCGTCATAGTGACTCACTTTCCCGCGGTCATCTTTTACCGCCACCGCTGTTACCGAACCACAAAATAGCGTCCCGTCTCTTTTTTTAAAGATGATTTCTTCATTAATGACAGCGCCGTCCTCGAGCATCTTATTACTGAAGCTGTCTCTATCCTTCGGGTTTTGATAAAGTTCGTAAGCGTATAATGAAAGTAACGTTTCCTTTCGATCAAATCCAAACATTCGCATATACGCTGAATTCACTTCGATATAATTGCCTTTGGGTCCCGGGGTACTGCGGAACACCCCGACACTGAGATTGTCTGTCAACGTTCGATACTTCTTTTCACTTCCACGAAGCGCCGCTTCCGCCCGTTTGCGTTCCACTATTTCTTTGCGGAGTTCGTCGACTGACCGGGAGAGTTCAGCGGTTCGCTTCTCAACGCGTTTCTCAAGATCATCATGAGCGTTTTTTAATGCGTGCTCGGCTTTGATGCGTTGATCGATTTCACGATTGGCTTTTTTATATAGAAAAAAAACCGTCAGTCCGACCAATACGCATAATGCAATGATCAGATAGCCGCTGACTTTGATTAACGGTTGCTGCACTCGCTTTAAAATTGAATTGATGTCGCTCAAAAAGATAAGATTCCACCCTGGGTATTCGTCCAGTTCGATCTTATTGAAGAGATATTTATTCCCCGAACGATCAATCGCATGCGCCTCATCGATCAAATTAAGACCTGTCCAACGCCAAGGCCCTTCTCCAAATTGCCGATAACTTTCGACACGTTTGGTCTCTTCTTGAGAAAGCTTTGCAAAGGTATGTAATACCCATTCTTGGCGGTTGGTGATAAAAACAATGCCATGGGGGTCCGTGAGCATCACGATTCCTTCGTATTCCTTTACAAACTCCTTTTCCATGGGGTCAATGGGTGCTTTGATGACTGCAACCCCAATGGGTGTATCCTGCCCATCGTCATGAACCGGATGACTGTAGTAGATTCCTCTCTTGCCTGACGTCACCCCGAGGGCCATATAACCCAAAAAGGCAGTTGGATCACCCTCTATGGCTTGCTGGAAATAGGGACGGAAAGCATAGTTTTGTCCCACAAAACTGTCAGAGGAACGTCGATTGCTTGAGGCGATGGTGTTGCCATCACGGTCAATCAAATAACAGACATCTGCTTGGTATGTTTTTTTAAAATGATCGAGGATGGAATTGGTCGCCTCCAATGCGTCTTGGTTTATTCTGGTCAGGGCATTGGCCAGCTCTTTCAGCCCAGCCAAAGCACTGACCGAATTTAAATTTCCCTGCAAAAAGAAAGACAGATGGCCCTTGATCGTCTCGGTGTGAAAAACAGCCTGCTTGTTGGCTTCTTCAATTGCAGACGTTTTTATTGATGAATAATAAAGGTATCCTCCTGTCCATGCCGAAAGAAATGCCATTAAAGAGAGGATAATGAGAATCATGCGAAGTTTCATATTTATGAATAGAATGGAACGGTTGTGGGGGTCAAGAGCCGATTCTGTATTGACTGTAGCCCATCGGTTCGTTTGATTGGACCTCATTGAACTTTGTTTTGGGCATATTGAACGATTGTTTATTGACCGAAACATGGATGCGTACTATTCACTGTAGATCTTTTTTCGTATCAGTCGACAACAACCCATCTTGGCAGATCCATCGCCACTGAACATACCTTTGCGTGACCGATGATCCCCAAAAAACACCGCCGCTGGATCATTTACCTGATATCCTGCCTGCTGTTTACCTTTTCTCAGTTTTACCGATCTTCAATTGCGGTAATTTCACCCAATCTGGTTGAAGAACTTGATCTTGATACAGAAGATCTGGGACTCATCTCCGCCGCATTTTTTTATGCGTTTGCCGCCATGCAGATCCCGGTGGGACTTTATTTGGACCGCCTGGGGCCGCGGGTCCTGATGACAGTCCTTTCTCTGGTAGCCGTCGCTGGCGCCACTCTGTTTGCCTACGGCGAATCGGCAGCTGCGCTCATCGTTGGCCGTTCGCTCCTCGGCGTGGGCATGGCTTGCAATCTGATGGGGCCGTTGAAACTGATCACCACCTGGTTTTCTCCGCTTTATTTTGCGACGCTTTCCGCCATATTTGTATCCGTCGGGACCGCAGGAAATATAGCGGCGGCGACACCGCTGGTATGGCTTACCGAATGGTTCGGATGGCGAACGACGTTTCTTCTCTTCGCCATAAGCAACCTGGTCATTGCCATCGTGTTTTATCTGATCGCAAGAGACCAACCCAACGGTCCGCCGCTAAGTCGTCCCACCGCAGGTGCGGGGGTCAGTTTATCCGCTGCACTCGGCGGTCTGTTGCCGCTCTTTACCCGCCGGGACTACTGGCTGATTTCGATGGGAACTTTTTTTCGTTACGGCATATACGCGTCGGTGCAGGCCCTTTGGGCAGGTCCATTTCTGATGGTTACCATGGATCTCTCACAGATAATGACCGGCAACCTGCTTCTGGCAATGAGCATCGGCCTGATCGTCGGCAGTCCCGTTTGCGGATGGATATCCGATTCGATTCTGCGTTCGAGAAAACCTGTCATTATTGCCGGATTGGCGATGATGGCGGGCATCCTGGCCACACTTGCCGTGTTGCCCAGCGGTACAGGACTGCTGATCCTGTTGGCATTGTTTTTTGGTTTTGGGCTCTCCAGCGGTTCCGGCCAGATCATGTACGCCCACATCAAAGAGCGCATGCCCCCTGAAAATGCAGGGGCCGCCATGACAGGCATCAACTTTTTTACCATGACGGGGGTCGCCTTTTTTTTGCACGGTCTCGGTTGGGCGATCAACACGCTCTATCCGGAAGGATCACTTGCACCAGAAGTCTTTCGGATGGCATTGGTTTTATTTGGCGGCTGCCTGGTGGTAACAGGATTGCTCTATAGTCTGACCGTCGATGAGAAACGCATGGACAACCCAACCGTCAATACCCATTGACCGCTGCCATGGCTTTCGAATCGCATCCAGCGACACAAACACGATTTTCCAGTCGGGGTTCTCGCCCGGTCACGCTTCAGCCGACATCCCATACCGCTTTTGCCAATCCCCCTTGAGGTATGCGCGTTTCAGCCGCAGAATCCGCTCTACGGAGCGCTGTCCCAACTGCCTGAGATGAGCGTCGTCAACGAGCGATCGGCGAATTTTCTCACAGGCCGCTTCGATATCGGGGCCTTTGTGGCAGATAAGGGCGATGTCCACATCAGCCATCAGGATCTGGCCGACGGCGGTGTCGATATCGTGGCTGGGCTTGATGGCCCCCATGTCCAGGTCATCGGTCATCACGACACCGTCATAGGCCATCTTCCGTCTCAGCAGGTCCGCTGTGATGGCCGGGCTCAGGCTGGCCGGCCAGACCGGATCGATGCCGGTGTAGCGGATATGCGAGAGCATGATGCCAGCCACGTTGCCCTGGATGGCGGATTGGAAGGGAATCAGGTCGACGTCGGTCAATGCCTTTGCATCGACTTCCAGGTCGGGCAGGGCCAGATGGCTGTCCAGGACGGTTCGGCCGATGCCGGGGAAATGCTTGGCCACCGCCATGATTCCGCGTTGTTGAAGATGATCGATCACTGTCATGCCCATGCTGGCGACCCATCCCGGATCACTGCCGAAGGTTCGGCCGGCCATAATGCTGTCAACCCCGTCCGGAGCGACGTCCAGCACCGGCGCCATGTTCATGTTGACGCCCAGATGCTTTAATTCCACGGCCGTTACCCTGGCAAAATGGACGGCGTCTTCGGGATGCTTCATGGCCGGATTCCCCGCGAACTGGGTGAAGGGCGGTTTTAGCCGGGCCACCTGCCCCCCCTCCTGATCGATGGCGATGAAGAGCGGGGGCAAGCCATACCTGCCGGCGCATGCCTGGCAGTCATGGCACAACTGCCGGATCTGCTCGGGTGATCCCAGATTGCCTGAGAAGAGGATCAATCCCCCCACCTTTAAGGTGCCGATGAGAAATTTCAGGTCATCGTTAAAGCCGGTGCCGTCGAAGCCCACCATCAGGCGCTGGCCGGCTATAAATTCATTTGAGAATGGATGCATGGCTCTCTCTTTCAGGTAGTATTTTTAGACCAAGGGTTTCTCTAAAAAAGCCAGTAATAAACCACACCGACGGCCATCAGGCTGATTACCCGCAGCCCCTGGCCGAGAAGCAGTAGTTGGAGACCCATGGCCGGTGAGAAGATGCCCATGTACCGGGGCAGCTGGTGGCGCAGCGCCCGGATGGGAAAAGCCACGATGTTTCCCGCCAGCAGGGCGATCACGGTCTGCTTGACGGTCAAGACACCCGCCTCCATCAGGGCCCCGGCAGCAGCGAAACCGGAAGTGAATTCAGCGGCAAAGCTCAAGATGACGACCGACAGGGATTCCATCGGCAGCACGCTGGTGACCACGAAACGGGCCAGCCACTGCCGCGCCGCATCAAACCCGCCCATGGCGTTGACCATGAAAACCAGGGTGTAGATCGGCACCACATATACGGAGATACGGAGGATCCGTCCGGGCAGACGTCGTTTTATCGTCTCGATCACATCCCTTTTGGCCCAGCCCGTTTCCAATGGTTTCTGCATCCGGTAGGCCGTGTCTGGCCTGCATAACCAACGACCATAGAGCATGACCATCCATGTTCGGGCAATCAGGGCCACAAAGGTGAGGAAAAAGTACAGCGCGCCGGCTCGGCCGGTAAGCGGGATCACAATAAAAAAAGTGGTCGGCAGGTGGAGGAAATAGGCCGGGAACTGGTTCATGAGGTTGCCGAGGAACAATTGCCGGCGGGTAATCTTCTCTTCCTTAAAGAATTCCCACAGCATGGCGTTGGCGGCCACACCGGAAACGAAGGAGGTCGTGAAAGCTGCCGAACAGCGATCCCCCAGGTGACTGAAACGGAACAGGGGGGCGGCCACCACGGCCAGCCGCCGGGTCCATCCGGTGGCCTCGATGGTCTGCCCCACCACCAGTCCTATAGTAATGAAAACGAGCAGGCGCACCAGCGGCCAGAACAAGTGCACGGCCAAACGCTCGACGGTATGCGTCTCCAGCTTCAGCCAGCCCCAGCCGACAACCAGAAGGGAGAATGCCACGGAAACCGCCAGGGCTTTGACGGGCAACCGGGAATCAGTGTGCCTCATGGTTGTGGTTCTTCTTGGCAAGGATCAGGGTCCAGTATCCCGGCTTACGCTGTTTTAATGTTTGAATGTCTTCAATCACCTCTTCGTTTGCCAGGCAGCAGTTGGCCACCGCCACACTATTTTCGAGCATGTGCTTTTCTTCCAGGGCATCCGTGATATCCCCAACGTTGCGATAGGCCTTCATGAAAACCACGTTGTCCACGATTTCCGAGAGTTGGCGCAGGCGGTGCCCCCCCTCCACGCCGGACAACACCAGCAGCGACTCCTCCCCTTCCACCAGGGGACGGTTCACCCGGGCGGCGGCGGCCTGATAGGCGGTAATGCCGGGGACGGTGACCACCGGCGCGCCGGGCGCCAGGGCCAGCACGTACTTGAGCACATATCCATAAGTGGCGTAGGTCAGCGAGTCTCCGAGGGTCAGAAAAGCCACATCGTGGCCCTTTTCCAGTTCGGTGATGATGGTGCGCGCATGGGCTTGCCAGCAGGCCTTTTTTTCAGCCTGGTCCTTGGTCATGGGAAAGGGCAGCAAACGCACGTCGCTGTTTTCGGGGATGTGCGGAGCGGCAATCGTGACCGCCTGGCTGTGGGCGTTTTTCGTGGAGGATGCCGCAAAGACCACGTCGACCCGTTTGATGATCTTGACCGATTTCAAGGGGATCAGGTCCGGATCACCGGGCCCCACGCCGATGCCGTATAGCGTTCCGTAATGCAAGGTGTTCATTTTTTTTCTCCGGCCTTGATAATAAAGGCGTTGACCACGGCCGCGGCCACATTCGAACCGCCTTTGCGGCCCACGTTGGTGACATGGGGGACATCGCGTTCCAGCAAAAGGGCCTTGGATTCGGCGGCGTTGACGAAACCCACCGGCAAACCCACCACCAGGGCCGGGCGCACGGTGCCCAGGTCCATGAGCTCGATCAGCCGCAGCAGGGCTGTGGGGGCGTTGCCCACCACGTAAATGCCGCCGGATAGCTCTGGTGCGGCCACGTCCACGGCCGCCTTGGCCCGTGTGATGCCCTTGCGCGCAGCGGTTTCGGCCACCTGTTTTTCGGTCATGTAGCATTTGACCGTGCCGCCGAACCGGGCCAGATCCCGCTGGCGGATACCCGCACGTGCCATGTTGGTGTCAGTGATAATCGGGCACCCTTTGCGGATAGCCGACACACCGGACAGAATGGCCTGCGGATGAAAACGGATCATCCGCTGCCACTCAAAATCGGCACTGGTATGAATCACCCGGCGCACCACCGGCCACTGATCCGCTGAAAAGCCGTGTTCGCCGGCTTCGCTGTCGATAATCTGAAAACTCAACTGCTCAATCTCATGGGGCTTCATGAACGGTTCCTTTAATGTCGTTTTTTACGGCAGCCCATCGCTTGCAGGCGTTTACGAAATGCCCGGCCGCCTGCGGGCAGCTGCCGAAATGCAGATGGATATAACTTCCCAGGGTCTGGTTTGCCACAAAACCGTCGGCCGTCTTGCCCATGCCGGCGCGATCGGTCATCCGGTAGACCCCGGGCAGGTCAGCGGCCTCACCGGTGATGGAGGAATAATGAAACTCGTGCCCTCGCATGACCTGTCCGGCCGGTCCCAGCAGGGTTGCCGTCGACTGGGTGACCTCCCGGTATCCCAACGCCTTGAGCCGGCCCAGCATGCGCGTGGCAAAGGGCAGGCAGCCGGTCATCGAAAAGGCGTTGCCATCGGTGTCGCCCATCTCCCGGCACAGGTACATGAATCCGCCGCATTCACCATAAATGGGCATGTTCATGCGACTCGATTGCCGAATCTCCTGTCGCAGCAGGCGGTTGCCGGCCAGCGCTGCGGCATGCAGCTCTGGATAGCCCCCGCCGAAATAAAGGCCGTCCAGTCCCTCCGGCAGCCGGTTGTCCGTCAGGGGTGAGAAAAAAACCAGTTGGGCGCCGGCTGCCTCCAACAGCTCCAGGTTGTCCGCATAGTAAAAGCAGAAGGCGGCATCCCGGGCCACGCCGATACGCACGCCGGTCATCCGTGTCTCGATTCGAGGGGTTGACGCATTCCCCTGAGGATCAAGATCCGGCAGCTTCTGGAGCAACGCTTCGAGATCCAGCTGTTTTTCAATCAGGCCTGCCAGACGCCTGCGGTTCTCTTCGGACAGGTCGTGGTCATCCCGGGTCACCAGCCCCAGATGCCGCTCGGGAATGGCGATGGCCTCATCACGCATCAGGCCGCCCAGCACCGGCATGCGCACATGGCCGTCCATGGCCTCTTTCAGGTAGCCCAGATGGCGCTCGCTGCCCAGATGATTGAAACACACACCGGCAAAATCGACACCGGGATCAAACCGCTCGAAACCCTGCACCAGGGCGGCGGCGCTGCGGGCCATGGCGCGGCCCCCCACCACCAGCACCACCGGCAGGCCCAGCCACTTGGCCATCTGGGCGGTGGAGCCGGCCTCGCTGCGTCCGTCGTAGCCGTCATACAGGCCCATCACCCCTTCCACCACGGCGATGTCGGCATCGACGGTGTGCCTGGTAAAGGCCTTCAGGTTGTACTCCTGCGAGAGCATCCACCCGTCCAGGTTGCGGCTGGCCCGGCCGGTGACCCGGCTGTGGTGGCCGGGGTCGATGAAATCCGGCCCCACCTTGAAAGGCGCAACGGCATACCCTCGGGCGGTGAGTGCGGCCATCAGGCCCAGCGCGATGGTGGTTTTACCGGCCCCGCTGTGGGTGCCGGCGATGACGATGCCTCTGATGCCAACCTCCTATATTTGATTTTTGGTCATTGTGATTTGTTTGTCATTGGTCTTTTGGTTATTGCGATTTAATGGTACGCGTCTTCCAGACCAGCGGACGCCAGGATGTTCCGGCCCGCCGCACAGTAAACGTCCGGATAGAGCAGACAACCGATCCGGTATATTCCTTTGAGCAGTCCCAGGGTTGGACGAGAGACGATAGTCTCGTCCACCAGGAACACCTGTCCCGCCTTGACGGCCTTGATGGCGCCGAATCCCGGTTCAGCCATGATGGTCTCCACGGAGATCGGGTTCATGGCGCCCTGTTGGGAGAGAAATACATCGATGTCGGCGGCATGGGATAGCAGCCGTTCCTTTCCGTAAACCGCGATATTGTTGTTTTCGCGCACCGGGGCATCGCCAGCCACATTGATGCCGCCCGCGGTTTCCAGGGCAAAAATGGCCATGGCCTGGGGCGTGAAGGTTTTCATTTTGCTGTGGATGGCCTCGAAGTAGACCCACTGAGGCTCGCCCACCTGCGCGGACAACCCCTTGAAGTCCTCCACCGCCCCCTGAAAGGCGCGATGCATGCCATCGGCGTGCGCCTCTCTGCCGCTGAGCTGTCCCAACAGCCGCCAGTAGTCCGACAGCTGATCCACGGTGGTGGGCTGCACCGACACCACCTGGATTCCGCTTTGCTTCAGGCGCTGCACCAGCCGGGGATACCCGCGGTCGATCATGGGCCGGATCAGCACCAGGTCCGGACGGGCGGCCAGAAACCGCTCCGGGTCGTCGTGATAGGAAAAGATCTGCTTTCCTGCGGCTCCGGGCAGATGGGCCGACTGGCCATCGATGCCGATGAGCTGGTCAGCCGCACCCATGGCCAGCAAGTTCTCCGTATGGGCGCCGTAAAGCGAGATGATCCGACCATAAGGGGCGTTGTCCCGGACGGTTTCACCCATCTGGGAATCAGCGGCAAAACCGGCACCCTCCAGGAACAGCCATAGGGTTAAAACGATGAATATTTTGTTCATTGTGGTTTATTTGTCATTGGGTTTTTGGCTATTGTGATTTGACCTTTTATATCTGACTTGCAGCCGTCCGGTAAAATCGTCGACCGCCACCCGGGCCTGAACGTCGAATACCCGTTTCAGGTTCTGCGGGGTGAACACCTCTGCCGTGGGGCCGGCAGCCACCACCCGCCCCCCTTTGACCATAACGATATCCTGGCTGTATGCCGATGCCAGATTCAGGTCCTGAAACACCGCGATCACCGTCCGCCGCTCAGTCCGAACCAGGCCGGCCACACGGTCCAGCAGCGTCAGGGTATGGCAGACGTCCAGGTTGGCCGTGGCCTCGTCCAGAACCAGCACCGGGGTGTCCTGGGCCAAGGCCCGTGCAAAAATGACCCGCTGGCGCTCGCCCCCGCTCAGCGACGTGACGGGCCGATCCTTGAATGCCAGCACATCGCAATCGGCCATGGTCCGGGCCACCCGATCCACGTCTTCGGCGGATGGCGCGCCGAATCGGGGCGTATGCGGGTATCGCCCCATGAAGACCACCTCCTCGACGGTAAAGGGAAAATTGATGCCGTAGTCCTGGGGCACCAGCGCGATCTGTCTGGCCAGTGCCCGCTTGCCGTATTCGCCCAAGGGCCTGCCCGCGTATTGGATCTGGCCCTGATGGGGCGTGATGTGACCGCAGATCAGGTCGAGCAGCGTGGTCTTGCCGCAGCCGTTGGGACCGACGATGCCGATAAAGCGACCGGCGGTCAGCTCCAGGTCCAGACCCTCGAATAGGGTCTTTCCCGGATGGGCGAAACCGATGCCGCAAAGCGCAAAGCCCACGGTTAGAACCCCCTCCCGCCGGTCTGGCGTTTGCGAAACAGGTAGCAGAAAAAGGGACCGCCGATCAGCGCCGTGAGCACCCCGATGGGGATTTCATGGGGCAGAACGGCCCGGGTTACCGTATCGGCGCACAAGAGCAGGATCGCCCCGCTGAAAAGGGACAGGGGCAGCAGGCGACGGTTGTCCGGCCCGACCAGGGCACGCATCATGTGGGGCACCAGCAGCCCCACGAAACCGATGATACCAGAGACGGACACGCAGGCTGCCGCCACCAGCGAGGCCGTAACCAGCAAGATCCAGGGGACCCGGCGTGCATCCACGCCCAGCGATGCAGCTGCCCGCCGCCCCAGACACAACAGGTTCAGATCGCGGGCGTAGAAGACGAAGACCAACAGCCCGACGAGCAGGAAGGTGCTGGACAGGCCCACATCAGTCCATGTTTTCGACGCGAAACTGCCCATGAGCCAGAAGATGATCACCGAGACCTGCTCATCGGCCACAAATTTCAGGAAACTGATGCCCGCGGATAGGATGGCCGCAACGATGATACCCGAAAGGATCAGGTTGTTGGCATTGGCGCCGCCGGCTGACGAAGAGAGGTAGACGACCAGCATCAGCGTGGCGGTGGCACCTGCGAATGCACACACCGGCACACTGTAGATCCCGGCCACGGTTAGGTTCAACAGTAGGGCCAGGGCGGCACCGAAGGCGGCACCGGCAGAGACCCCCAAGGTGTATGGATCGGCCAGGGGGTTGAGCAGGATGCCCTGGAAAACCACGCCGCACAGGGCCAGCCCCCCGCCCACGGCGGCAGCCGTGAGAATGCGCGGCAGGCGAACATCCATGACGATGACCCTTGTCAACTCGTCCACGTCGGCGATCAGTGCCGCGTTTCCCGTCAGGCTGCCGCCCACCACGCGCAGCACATCCACCCAGGCAATCTTCATATACCCCATGCCGGCCGACAGGCTGATGGCCATTACCAGGGCCAGGGCCAGCAGGCCGGCCATGAGAAGGCTGTGCTTCTGCAAGCGATGGAGCGGCGTGTTGGACGAAGCATTAAACATGGTCGTTTTTTGTGTTTCCGGTAGTTTCCCCCTGCGCCGGGCTTTCAGACCGCAACGGGATGGTCGTTTCGAACCCCCAAAACAAAAACCCTTCAAACCTGTCCGTCGGTTTGAAGGGTTGCACCCATTTTACTTGGCCCTCGATATATGACGGCCGAGAACACTTTACCAAGAAGGGCTCTCCGGCACACGTGCAAGGCAGGTCTTCTGGCTTCCCCGATCCGCTGAGCGCCTTCCCACACCGGCATCCCGGAACAGTGGCATATGGCTCAGCGGAATCCTTCCATCCAGATGAAAGGAACGAGGGTTACAGCGGCGGGACCGCTCCCGGTTTTCACGGGATTCCCTATTAAGCGAAACGCACCTTTGTCTTCGCTTGTAGGTTAAATCTCCGGCCCTGTCAATGCATATTGAAAAAGGTCATCCTGTGGTTGAAAACGACATGATAATAGTGGTATGTCTAACGGTTAGAAATTCCATTAAACGGAAGGCAACCCTCGATGGGGATCTTAAAAACATATCATGTGGCCTCCGGATCTTTCGAGGCCGGCAATACGCAACCCCGGCTGCTACAGGCATTTTTAGGCACCTGTGTGGGTGTGGCCGTGTTCGATGCGGCTGCCGGTGTCGGGGGGATCATCCACTTGTTGCTGCCGGAACCGGCCGGCCGGTGGAGCGTGGACCAACCCGAAAAGTATGCTGCCACAGGGATGCCTTTGTTTTTGAGGCAGTTGTTGAACCTGGGTGCGACCCGCGAAAGCATGCAGGCGGTCGTGGCCGGCGGCGCGTTGGTGGGCCCGTTGACACCCCAGGACATGAGCCTGGACATCGGCGGCAGAACCGCTGAAAAAGCGTATATCGCTCTCCACAGCGAGGGTATTGCCGTCAAGCGGGCGGAAACGGGCGGTTTTTTTACATGCTGCCTCGAATTGGACATGCAACGGTGGACATGTGAGATCAAACCATCCGGTTTTGATATCTCCTTTCATGAACCGGGTTCAATAAAACCCGTCACCGATGACGTCAGGCAGGCAATCGAAACCATCCGGCCCATCCCCCAGGTGGCCCTGAAAGTGCTGCGCATCATCGAGGAGGGCACTTATGATATCGATAAAGTTTCCCAAGAGGTGAAAAAGGACCAGGTCATCAGCGCCAGAACCATCCAGCTGTGCAATTCGGCCATGTTCACCAAACGTCACGACGTGGTGTCCTTGGATCATGCACTGGTGTTCCTTGGCCAGGAACTGTTCATCAAACTGGTAATCTCGGCAGCCGTGCAAAGCTATTACAGCCAGAGCGGCAATGGCTACAGCCTGTGCAAAGGCGGCCTTTACCACCATGCTGTCGGAACGGCCATGATCGCCGAAAAAATCGCCGGCAGGACCGAAAAAGCCTTACCCGGCGTTGCCTACACGGCCGGGCTGCTGCACGATATCGGCAAGGTGGTGCTGGATCAGTATATCACCGGCGCCTATCCAATGCTCTATCGCGAATTTCAGGACCGCCAGTCAGAAATTATCGATGTGGAAACCCGGGTCCTTGGCATGGATCACACCCGGGTGGGCGAAATACTGGCAAACAAATGGTCCCTGCCCGCCCCCCTCGCCAAAGCCATCCGATTTCACCATCGGCCGGAGGAGGATAGAAATAACGATCCCCTGACCACCACCGTTTACCTGGCGGACCTGCTCATGTCCAGATTCCACACCGGTCTCGAACTGGAGCGCATGGGCACGGACCACCTTAACGATCACTTGTCACGGCTCGACATGTCCTCCGGGCAGTTATGCGACCTCGTGGACCTGATTCCGGGAAAAGTCTTTAAACCGGCCATGGAAACGACAGGAAACCCCGCCCATGGATGAAAACAGACAGGCCCGATTGAAGCAGCTCCCCGGCGTGGACCGAATCCTGGAGTTTGGAGCAGACGAAGGGCACTTTGACCACATTCCCAAATCGGTTTTGATTCCAGCCATCCGAGCTGCCATCGATGCCCTGCGGACCCAGATTATGGAATCGGACCTCCCGCCTGACAGCAGTTGCTTCTCACGCATCGCCCTGGTGGCGGAAGTAAAAAAGCAGGCCGGACAAACCATGGCCTTGAAGCTGAGACGCACCGTCAACGCCACCGGCGTCGTGGTGCACACCAACCTTGGCCGCTCCCTGCTCTCCCCCATGGTGATGGAAAACCTGACAGCCATCTCCAGCCGCTATTCCAATTTGGAGTTCGATCTTAAAGCGGGGCGTCGCGGATCCCGCTACAGCGCTGTGGAAGGCATCCTGTGCGAATTGAGCGGGGCTCAGGCCGCCATGATCGTGAACAACAATGCCGCGGCCACACTGCTCTGCCTGGACACCCTGGCCACGGGCCGGGAAGTGATCGTCTCCCGCGGCGAACTGGTGGAAATCGGTGGGGCCTATCGGATTCCGGATGTGATGGCCAAAAGCGGCGCGATTTTAAAAGAGGTGGGGACCACCAACCGAACCCATGCCCGGGACTACGAAAATGCCATCGGTGAACGGACCGGACTGCTGCTCAAGGTCCACACCAGCAACTATAGCATCGTTGGCTTCACAGCTGCGGTTTCCCTGCCAGATTTGGTGTCCATCGGTCGGCGCCATGGCCTTCCTGTCATGGAAGACCTGGGCAGCGGCACACTGGTGGACTTCTCCAAATACGGCCTGATCAAGGAACCCACCGTCCAAGAATCCCTGGCCGCCGGTGTGGATGTGGTCACCTTCAGCGGCGACAAACTGCTGGGCGGCCCCCAGGCCGGCATTATCCTGGGCGGCAGGCGGCACATCGACCGGATCAAAGCCAATTCGCTGACCCGGGCCCTGCGCATCGACAAAATGACCTTGGCTGCCCTTGAAGCCACCTTGCAGCTCTACCGCGAGGAGTCTCAGGCGGTGCAACAGATTCCCACCTTGAGAATGCTCACGCTGCCGCTGACCGTCATCCACGGACGAGCTGCTGAATTGAAATCCCGTCTCGAACGGGTGCCGGGCGAACGAATTAAAGTGGAATTGCTGGATATTTCTTCAAAGGCCGGGGGCGGTTCGCTGCCGATGCTGGATCTGCCCAGCCGTTGCCTGGGCGTTACGGTAGACGGAACGTCAGTCAATGCCGTCGAGCGGTGGATGCGCAACAGCAATCCGCCCATTATCGGCAGAATCGAAAACGACCGTTTCATCGTGGATCCCCGGACCCTGCAGGAAGAAGAGCTGGATATTATTGAAAAGGCCTTTGCAGACATGCTGGCCACCGGTACCCATGGAAGGTGAATGGATGGCAGGACACGCCTCGAAACTGTTTAAGCATCGCAGCACGACACAAGAATTCCTCTTTTCCCATTCCGATGACATCCTTGATGACGGTAATGCACAGCAGGTAAGGACCCGCCGGAAATACGCCGCGCCCCCCTCCCCCGACCCCCTTTTTTCCGACATGCAGGACCGACAGGGTCTGGTCCATGCCATCGACACCCACATGGCATCCGCTTCTGCGCTGTGTGCGATCGCGGTCAAAATCGAAGGGTCGGAAGAAACAGGCATTCCGGAAGATGCGGTCGTTGCCGTTGTCACGCTCTGCCGGACGCATCAAGGCACCTGGGCACGGATCGGTCCTGATCGATTTGCCTGCGTGTTTCCTCATCTTGCCGCAGCCGACGGACATCTGCTGGCCCAACAGCTTTTTGACGCCGCACCCGAAGCGGAAAATCCACCGCTTACCATCGGCGTCGCCGCTTACCCGACCATTAACTACGTTCGCACGCAAGTTGTTGAAAATGCTTTAAAAGCGCTCGAGCATGCCTCTTTTTTCGGTCCCGGCACGATTACCTGCTTCGATGCGGTGAGCCTGAACATCAGTGGGGACCGTTACTACCAGGCAGGTGATATCGCCAGTGCCATCGACGAATACAAGAAAGGATTGCTGCTCGATCCTGCGGACGCGAACCTGCATAACAGCCTGGGGGTGTGCCATGGGGTATTGAAGGACTTGGACAATGCCCTGAGCGCCTTTGAAAATGCAATCTGGCTATCCCCGCGAGAGGTGATGGCCATCTATAACAAGGGCTATATCCTTCTGCGCCAAGGGAACCTGGAACAGGCACTGGGGTGCTTCCTCCAGGCCAATACCTGCGAGCCAAACGTTTTTGAAGTGATTTTTCACATCGGCCAGACACTCGTCGAGATGGGCGCGAACGAAAAAGCCCGGCCTTACCTGGAAGCCGCCACCCTGGCCAACAACCGATCCGGCCCCGCATTCAAAAGCTTAGGGGCCTGTCTGGACCAACTGGGGTTAACCAAGGAGGCCATCCAGGCCTACAAGCGCGCGGTAAAGATTAACCCCGGTGATGCGGAATCGCTATCGCTTCTGGGTCGGCTCTACACCGAGCGTGGAGAAAGCCTGGATGTGGCGTCGGTGCTGTGCGAGCAGAGTGTTCGACTGGCACCGGATAACGCCCTCTTCAGGCACCGCCTGGGTCATGTGTTCTTGAATTTGGGAAAGTTGAACCATGCACTGGCCGAGTTTGAACTGGCCGCGGCCATGGGCCATGACAGCCAGCCGCAGATCGAAGAGACCCAGGACCGCATGACGGCATCCAGGGCCTCCTGAAAGGCTCCGTATAACACCACCCAAACGGATTGCCGGATGCTTTCACCAAACTTGATAAACTCGTAAAAAGTCGCATTTCCGACGGATTCGTAAAAAGCCCGAGATCAAGGCTTGCGAATCCTTAAGGAATGAGGCGTACTTACGGTACGCCGCAGTGACGAAGGATGAAGCGTAACGCAGATCTCGGGCTTTTTACGAATCCGTCAAACTTGACCGCTGGAGGTTGTTAAGGGCACTTTCGTGCTTAGATTAACAAGTCCGTCGGGTCAATCGACCCGCAAGGCCAGGCGCATTTCCTGTTGGCCATGACTGGCAGCGGAACCGCCTGAACAATGAACCTTTTTTTCAATCATGAACAAGGAGTAAATGGTCCATGCCCATCTATGAGTACCACTGCAGGGGATGCGGACAAGATTTCGAATATCTGGTGCTGGGCGGCAGCGAACCGGATCAGTGCCCGACCTGCCAGGCCGATTCGGTCTGCCGCCTCATGTCCACCTGTGGGTTTGTCAGCAAAGGCAGCGGCGGCCAGACCGTGAGCACGTCCGCCTCATCATCGTCATGCACCGGTTGCAGCGCATCCAGCTGTTCCGGGTGTGGCCACTAATGGCCGGCGGCACCATCACCATCGGCACCCGGGGCAGCCAACTGGCCCTGTGGCAGGCCAACTGGGTAAAGGAGGCCGTCAACCGCAACCATCCCGATCTCACCGTCGAATTGGTCATCATCAAAACCAAGGGAGACAAAATCCTTGATGTTCCGCTGGCCAAAGTGGGTGGCAAAGGATTGTTCGTCAAGGAAATTGAAGAGGCGCTGCTGGATGGGCGCATCGACCTGGCGGTGCACAGCATGAAGGACATGCCCGCCGATATACCCGTCGGTCTGGGCATTGGTGCGATACCTGAGCGGGAGGAACCCCGCGACGTCCTGATCACCCGGAGCGGCCTGCCTCTGGAGCGGCTGGATAAAGGGGCGCGGATAGGCACCAGCAGCCTTCGCCGTTCCGCCCAACTGCTTCGGGTTCGACCAGACATCAGTATTGTTCCCTTACGGGGAAATCTGGACACCCGCCTGAAGAAGCTGGAGAGCGAGGCCCTGGATGCGATCGTGCTGGCGGCTGCCGGTGTTCGCCGACTGGGACTGGCCGACCGTATCACCCAGATTTTGGATGAATCAATCCTGCTGCCCGCCGTGGGTCAGGGCGCCCTGTGCATCGAGATCAGGAAAAACGACTCGCGCATGGCACCCGTGGTTGCTGACCTGGACGACTTGCCCACCCGACAGGTGGTGATGGGCGAACGAATGTTTTTAAACCGGCTGGAAGGTGGCTGCCAGGTTCCCATTGCCGGTCACGGACATATCGACGAAAACGGATACACCCTCACCGGGCTGGTCTGCGATGTGGACGGATCCCATCAAGTCAAACAGTCACAAACCGGTCCCTTAGCCCAAAGCGAACAGATCGGCCTGCAACTGGCCGAAACGCTGCTGGCCATGGGGGCCGGAGAAATCCTGGAAAGACTGAACGCGAATGCACAGTAACGACGAAGCAGGCAAAGTGTTTCTAGTGGGGGCCGGCCCCGGCGACCCCGGTTTGATTACCGTCAAAGGGGCCGATTGCATTGCCAGGGCCGATGTCGTCGTATACGACTACCTGGCATCGCCGACCCTGCTGGCGCATGCCAACCCGGATGCGGAAATGATCTACGTGGGCAAAAAGGGAGGCGACCACACCCTTCCCCAGGAGGGCATCAACGCCCTGATCGTGGAAAAAGCCAAACAGGGCAACGTGGTGGCCCGGCTCAAAGGGGGAGACCCCTTTATTTTTGGCCGTGGCGGTGAGGAGGCGGAAGTCCTCGTCGCCGCAGGCATCCCGTTCGAGGTGGTCCCGGGCGTGACCGCCGCCATCGGCGCATCGGCGTATGCAGGCATTCCGCTGACCCACCGGGACTATACATCGAACGTGGCCTTTGTCACCGGCCACGAGGATCCCACCAAGGCCGAATCCAGTGTCGACTGGCATGCACTGGCAACCGGCATCGGCACGCTGGTCTTCTTCATGGGGGTCAAAAACCTGCCGACCATCGCCGCCAACCTGGTGGCCAACGGCCGATCGGCGGACACCCCGGCGGCGGTCATCCGCTGGGGAACCACGCCCAAACAGAAGACCGTGACCGCGACCTTGGGCACGATCGTCGACGAGACCCGAAGCGCCGGTATCAAAGCACCGGCCATCATCATCGTCGGCGGCGTGGTCAACCTGCGCAAGACCATGCAGTGGTTTGAGAACCGACCGCTGATGGGCCGCCGGATCGTCGTCACCCGGGCCCGGGAGCAGGCCAGCGACCTGGTTCAACGATTGACCGAATATGGTGCTGAATGTATCCAGTGCCCCACCATTCAGGTGGGACCGCCGCCGGATTGGGCCGGATTGGACAGGGCGATCGAGACGTTAGACCAGTATCGCTGGATCGTCTTCACCAGCGTCAATGGGGTGGATTATTTCTTCCGGCGTCTGTTTGAAAATGGGCTGGACGTGCGCGCACTGGGACACATAAAAACCGCCGCCATCGGCCCTGCCACGGCGGACCGGCTCAGGACCTGGGGATTGAAAAGCGACATCGTCCCGGAAAGCTACCGCGCCGAATCCGTGGTGGAGGCCTTTACCGCCAAGATGGTAAAGGGCAGCAGGATCCTGCTGCCACGTGCCATGGAGGCACGCAGCGTGCTTCCCGTGGAGTTGACCCGTATGGGGGCTTTGGTCGATGAGGTGACGGCCTACGAAACCCGGCAAGCGGAAAACAGCGCCACGGATCTGATCGCCCGCCTGACTGAAGAAACCATCGATATGGTCACCTTCACCAGTTCGTCCACCGTAAAAAACTTTCACCGATTGCTGCCTCCAGACCGCGTTGATCGCTTGATGGATGGCGTCAGCGTAGCCAGCATCGGTCCCATTACCTCCCAGACGGCCCGGGACCTGGGCCTTTCGGTAACCATCGAGGCCGATACATACACGATTCCCGGCCTGATCCAGGCAATTTTGAATCACCCGGCGTAATATGCGGTAAAACCGCCGATAGGCAGCGGCAGATCGTGTCGGACATGGCAATGAGAAAAAACATGGATAGCAGGCTGAGCGATGTTGGAGCCTTGGTGGATCAGGAGAAACGCCATCTGAACTACCTTCGCATTTCCATTACCGACCGCTGCAACCTCAGGTGCCTTTACTGCGTGCCAGAGGGCCGCATTCCCAAACTCGGCCACGACGACATCCTCAGCTATGAAGAGATCCTGCGCCTGGTGAAAATCGGCATACAACTCGGTATCCGCAAGGTGCGCATCACCGGCGGCGAACCTCTGGTCAGGAAAGGGGCGGTTGAGTTGCTGGGCCGACTGACCCGGATCAAGGAACTGGAAGATATTTCATTGACCACCAACGGGGTTCTGCTTGCACCGCATGCCCAGCGTATATTCGATGCCGGCATTCGCCGCATCAATATCAGCCTGGATACGCTGAACCCCAAAAAGTATGCCCAGATCACCGGTTATGATCGGTTCGAACAGGTGTGGTCGGGCATTCAGCGGGCCCGGGAAATCGGCTTCACCCCCATCAAGATCAATGTCGTGGCCATGCGGGGTATCAACGATGATGAAATCATGGCGTTCGGCAGACTTTCACTGGATCACCCCTTCCACGTGCGGTTTATCGAATACATGCCCATTGGCAACAGTCGCGCCAGTTCGCGGGATCAGATTCTGACACCGGAAATCCAAGAGATGATTGCCACCATCGGGGAGTTGACCCCGCTAGGAAACGGCCAGAATGACGGTCCGGCCAGGCGCTATCGCCTTGCGGGGGCCCAGGGAGAAGTCGGGTTCATCAGCGCCATGAGCCATCATTTCTGCAACCGCTGCAACCGCCTAAGACTGACGGCAGACGGCAAGCTTCGTGCCTGCCTGCTGTCTGACCGCTACGAACCCCTTAAAGCGCTGTTGAGAAATGGTGGGTCGGATGAGCAACTGGCCGACATTTTCCGAATCGCCGTGCGACATAAAGCAGCCAAGCACCCGCTTTGCCCCGATGGGGTAACTCCCGTTAAAGACCAGATGCAGGGTATCGGCGGTTGACTGGCCACAGCCCCTTGTGAGGCCCCACCCATTTCTTTTTGATTTTTTCGTCCGTTGGATAGCTGTCCTTATCAGCAGTTCTGTCTCAGGATCGCAAAGTGGCCGTAAGCCGCAACGGATGCATCAGCAATTCGAGTGCGGAAAGGATATCCGTGCAGACGATGTCAGCCGCATTCAGGCTCACCGTGGAAGCCCCTTCACCCAATATGACAGCGACTCCCAAAGCCGAAGCCGCCAGCATCAGCGCATCGTTGCGCCCGTTGCCAATGCTGGCCGTCCGGTCCGCGCCCAGCCGGTTGACGACGTTGACCTTGGCCCGGTCCTGGCGGCCTGCTTCCAGGACGGTCAGCCGGCAGTCGACCCCTTCAAGACCGCCGGCCGCTCTGCCAAAGGTATCGGCGGTGACCACATGAATCGCCAGCTCGGCGGCAAGGGTGTTGAGGGCGCCGTTGACACCGGGAAGCAGCAGGCCGTCCACGGCTAGCGTGCCGTTATAGTCCAGCACCAGATGCTCGAGGGTCAGTGTACCAAAACCGGGAATCTGTGTGGATATCATGTTGTTCTCCTTTGTATTTAGACCCGCACCTTCGATTTGAACCCGCGCACGCCGGAATTCGCAAGGTGGTTCAAGGTGACACCGGTGATCACCAGGGCGCCGCCCACCAGAAGTGAGACGGTTACTGGCTCCTTCAGGATAATGTGGGCCAGACCAATCGCACTGATTGGCACGAAATTGATGAACAGACTGGCCCGTGACGGTCCGATCACCCGGATTCCCTCGTAGTACCAGACAAACCCCAGCACCGTGCCAAATAGTCCGAGATAGGCCAGATTGCCCCAATCCGACAGTGAATATCCCGGCACGGCCGCAGGCATGCCCTCCATGCAGGCAGGAATCAGCAGTGCCAGCACCCCGACGCCCGCTGAATGCGATACCGCTGCCAAAGGGGATAGGTCACGCATCACACGTTTTCCAATCAGCGTATAAGCCGACCAACTGAGCACGCATCCGAAAATGTATAGATCTCCGATGCCGATGCCGCCTGCAAACAAGGCCAATGGATCTCCGCCGGAAATGGCGATAACGGCCCCGGCAACGGAAATCAAAATGCCGACGACCTTCGTCGGAGAGAGGAATTCTTTAAAAAACAGGGCCGAGAAAAGAGAGATGACGATCGGGTTGTTGGCAATAATGATGGATGCCCGTCCGGCGGTGATCAGCTTCAACCCATTGAAGAAAAGAACATTGTAGGCAAACACGCCGGTCAATCCCAGCAGTACCACGGGTAAAACCTGTTGCCTTCCCAGCCTGGGAAAGATCCCTTCCCTGCGCACAACAAGGACATAGAGACACGCCGCAGCAATAAGAAAACGAAAAAAGGCGGCTGAAAATGGGGGAACGGAATCCACCAGCATTCTGCCGGAAATAAAGGTTCCACCCCAGAAAATGGCGGTCATCAGCAATTTTAAATAGGTGATCAGCATTTAGCGATGGCCTGTATCGTTCAAGGTTTGACATTCAGTTGGAAAAAGGATTTTCAATCCTTGGACTCAAGTCCCCATTTTCGGGTGCCGATAGAGACAGTACCGGGAGATCGTTGTAGCTGTTTTCAAATTAAACCGCCAGAATTTTGTACCCTCACGGCAGATGTTTTCGGCCATGTCGGGAAAAAACCAGAAGATCGACAGGAAATGGAATATGCACCCAAACCTATTGGATCCGGGCGGATCGGACATGAACGGGAAACTGGTTGATTTTATCATCAATCTGCCGCTGTTTGAGTATCTGGAAAGAGATGAACTGATTGACGTGGCCGCACGGATGGATTTTATTGACCTGGACCCCGGTGAAGTGCTGTTCAATGAATGGGACAAAGCGGATTTCGTCTGTTTCGTTGAAAGCGGAGAACTGGATGTGACTAAAAAGACCGGCCCCAACAGCAGCGAGGTCATGGCCACCCTTAGACGCGGCCGATCCATCGGGGAGATGTCGATCATCAACAATTTCCCGCGATCCTCGACCGTTATTGCCCGATCAAAGGCCAGGCTGGCGGTTTTTCAACGCATGGCCTTCGAGGATATTCTGTCGAAAAAGGTGAATCTCGGCGTCAACATTCTGAAGGGGCTGGCAAATCTGCTCAGCATCAACCTGAAGAAGACCTCCAGCCGACTGGCCGACAACATGCTTCCCATGGGTTGAAAGGCGAACTTCTCAACGGTGTTGGTCCGCCAGGCTAAAAGCAAGACATGTTTCGCGGGGCTTAGTTTTCCGAGGCCTTCTCCGCCTTGTCTTCCAGCATGCGTATCTGGCTCTCGGGAACAATCCCCTTTTCCACCATGATATCACCGATACCGGCCCAGCGCAGTTCATCCACTTTTAAAATCGTTTCCGGTCGCTTGTTGCCCAGGTCGTAGAAGGTGTATTTGAGGGTCAGTTCCTCCTTGGGCAGCAGGGATATCGTTCGCTCATAATAGATGAAATGGTTGCCCAGCACATAGTATCCGCCAGCGGCGATAAGACCGATAATGATGTACTTCTTAATCTGTCCCCACATAAACAGACCTCCTGGGAAATGCATTTTTGATTTGCCTGCGGTTGTCAGTAAAGCTTCGGCAAACTGACAAGAGATGACAAAGGCGGTCTATAAAAAAAACGACGACCCGTAGGGCACCGGTCGCCGTTTTTATCCTGATTGGTACCGGAGGCCGGAATTGAACCGGCACGACCTTGCGGTCGGTGGATTTTGAGTCCACTGCGTCTACCAATTTCACCACTCCGGCATGGGTTTGGTTATATAGGAAAAACCCTGCAGATTGTCAATCAAATTGCGCTATCCCTTTCTCAGAACGTCATCGATGGCCTGCCGGGGCACCACCCCTTCGCGGAGGACCCTGACAGGCCAGCAGGTCACGTCCACAAGGGTAGAACCGGGACCACCGGCAAGGGTACCGCCATCTAAAACCATGTCCACCTGACGGCTGATTTCAGGGTCAAGATCCATCACCCTGGCCGGTGCCGGAAAGCCGGACAGGTTGGCGCTGGTTCCGGTGACGGGGCCGCCGAACTGCTCGACCAGCGCCTTTGCCACCGGATGTGCCGGCACGCGCACGCCAATCTTGCCCGTTCCGCCGGTAAGGCTCGCCGGCACCCGCTCGCCGGCCTTGAAAATGACGGTGATCCCGCCGGGCCACAGCCCCAACAAAACCTCGGCATAATCGGGAACCGTTCGCACCACCCGATCCATATCGTGGATACCGGACAGCAGCACCAGCAAGGGTTGATGGGCCGGCCGGCGCTTGATGGCGAACACCCGGCGGATGGCTTCGGTACAGAATGCATCGGCCCCGAGGCCATAGAGCCCGTGGGTGGGAAAAACCAGTATCCCTTCTTGCCCAAGGATCTGAGCCGCCATCCGGATATCATTCGGATCGGGGCGCGACGAATCGATCCGGACGACGTTAGCGGTACTCCCTGAGTTTCTCAGCCTTTTTTTCAACCTGGGCAGCCATCTCCTTTTTAAATGTATCCAATTGGCCGCTCAGCGAATCGTCGGATGCGGCCATGATCTGAACGGCCAGAATGGCTGCGTTCTTCGCCCCCGGCTTTCCGATGGACATGGTGGCCACAGGGATGCCCGGGGGCATCTGCACCGTGGAGAGCAGCGCATCGAGCCCCTGGAGGCAGGAAGAGTCGATGGGAACGCCGATCACCGGCAGTGTGGTGTGGGCCGCCAGAACGCCGGCCAGGTGGGCGGCATGGCCGGCACCGGCGATGATGGCCTTTAGTCCCCGCTGCCTGGCGGAAACGGCATAAGCGGCGGCCCGATGTGGGCTGCGGTGGGCCGAGGCCACGGTCATTTCGATGGGAATCCCGAACTTTTTAAATATTCCCAGGGCCGCTTCCATTACCTTGAGATCGGAGTCGCTGCCCATGACGATACCCACGCGGGGCACCGCCTGCATCCGCACCAAGGCTTTTTTACCGATGTCGCTGCGGTAGTGGACATCCTTCCAGTTGATCTTGGCCACCGCCTGGTAGGCCTTTTTAATGGCCAGCGCCACCGTATCGCCAAGGGCCGTGACGCCCAGCACCCGGCCGCCATCCGATAAGACCTGTTTGCCCGCCAAACGGGTCCCTGCGTGAAAAACCACCACGTCCCGCATGCGATTGGCGGCATCGATGCCCGTGATCTCCAGTCCTTTTTTGTACTTTCCCGGGTACCCCCCGGAAGCCATGACCACACAGACCGATGCCCGCGGATCGATCTCCAGGCGGCAGGCGTCCAGGCGTTCGTCGATGATGGCCTCGATCACCGGAATGATGTCGTTTTGCAGACGAATCAGCAGCGGCTGAGCCTCCGGATCACCGAACCGGCCATTGAACTCCAGCACCTTGATCGTGTCCCGGTCGATCATCAGGCCGGCATACAGAACGCCTTTGTAGGGGCAACCCTCGGCAGCCATGCCCTTGACCATGGGGATCATGACTTCATTCATGATTCGCTGGTGAAGATACCCGTCCACCACCGGTGCGGGTGAATAGGCACCCATACCGCCGGTATTCAGGCCCTTGTCGTCATCGAAGACAGGCTTGTGGTCCTGCGAAGACGGCAGGGGCAGCACCGTTTTGCCGTCGGTAAATGCCAGAAATGAGGCCTCTTCCCCAACCAGGCACTCTTCCACCACCACCCGGTCGCCGGCCTCGCCGAATTCACGGTCCACCATAATCTGTTTAAGGGCATCCATGGCCATTTTTTCGGTGCTGCAGACGATCACCCCTTTGCCGGCGGCCAAACCGTCCGCTTTGACCACCAGAGGCGCCCCCATCTTTTTCACATAGGCCTGCGCCTGGGCGAGGCGCGTAAAGGTCCGCCCTTTGGCCGTCGGGATGCCGTATTTTTCCATGATCGCCTTGGCAAAGGACTTGCTGGATTCAATCCGGGCCGCTTTCTGGCTGGCGCCGAAAACCCGCATGCCCGCCGCCTCGAACTGGTCGACAATGCCTTTGGACAGGGGATCTTCCGGACCGACAACGGTGAGATCAATCTTCTCATCCCGGGCAAAGGTCAGAAGCTTGTCGATTTCGGCTGCACCGATGGGAACGCAATGGGCCAGTTTAGCAATACCTGCATTTCCGGGCGCGCAAAAAATTTTCTTCACCCGTGGACTTTGGGCGATTTTCCAAACCAGGGCGTGCTCTCTTCCACCGCCGCCGACAACCAACACTTTCATAAGATTCCTCCCTCATTGTTATGGGCCCGCGGGTTTGCCGCGGACGTTTGTGGTGACATCGGTCTATCCCCGTGTGGTTTGCCGACGCCGGGCCTGCATACCCAGTTCGATGAGCCGATCCAGCAACTGACCGAAAGACATCCCGGCGGCCTTCGCCGACTGAGGAAACAAGCTGGTGCCCGTCATGCCGGGGATGGTATTGGTTTCCAATACGAAAAATTCATCGTCTTTCAGAATCATGTCCGTCCGGCTGTATCCCTGACAGTACAGGGCTTTGTGGGCCGCTATGGCGCAGGCCTGCGCCTTTTGGGTCAGTTGCGCATCAATGCGAGCCGGGCAGATCTCCTGGGTGGCACCCGGCTGGTATTTGGCTTCGTAGTCGAAAAATTCGTATCCTTCCCCCGGAATGATCTCGATGAGCGGCAGCGCGTCAAGGTCTTGGTTGCCCAATACGCCGCAGGTGATCTCTGTGCCGGAGATATAAGCTTCGATCATGGCCGTCACGCCGAATTCCAGGGCCTTTTCCACTGCAGCGGCCAGCGATGAGCGCTTGCGGACGATGGTCATACCCACGCTGGATCCGGTTTCCACCGGCTTGACCACCAGCGGAAGGCCCAGCCCGGTGACGATGCGGTTCACGTCGACCGACGCCCCCCGCTGCACCACGTCATAAGGCGGTACGGCCAAACCGGCTCTCTCGTATAGATGTTTGGACAACAGTTTGTTCATGGCGACTGCGCTGCCCAGCACGCCGGCCCCCTGATAGGGAATGTCCAGCAGATCCAGCAGGCCCTGAACCGTACCGTCTTCACCGTAGGGCCCGTGCAGGATGATCAGCGCGCAGTCGATTCTGCCGGCATCGGTCACCAGTCGGGGAATGTCCGACTTGGGATCGTAGGTCAGGATGTCGTACGTGTTCTTGTCCAGGGCGTCATAGACCTGTTTGCCGCTGTTGAGGGACACTTCTCTTTCCGACGAGATACCACCGGAGATCAAGGCGATGGTTGTCTTTTTCATAATAAAAATCCCCTTTTGCGATTTGACGGTTGCAGACCGGTATGCAGCGAATGAGGTGGTCACACGAGGCCCTGATGCCTGCGATCGTTTTGAACCCTCCCCGCGGCAAACCGCGGGGAATCTTCACCGTAAGGATAAAAAATCGATTTTCAGTTCGCTCGCTAACCCCGCCGCGAGCGGCGAGGAATGCGCTCGCTATCGCGGTTCAGCAGATGTTGCTTGGCCTCGTTGAACTCGTCGACAGTGATGAGGTCTTTTTCAAGCAAGCGAGCCAGTTCCGCGAGTTCCGAAATATCCCGGCTGCGGGATGCATCCGGGTCTTCAAGACGGGGAATGTCCATGGCCGCATCGTGTCCGATAGCCGGTGGCCGGGACGACTGGCCCAGTTTGACGGTGGCCATTCCGCCCAGAAGGCTCACCTCCACGGATCGCCCGTTGAACATGGGATTTCTTAACATCTCGCCAAGGGATCTGCCTTCGGCCCGCATCCGTCTGATAAAATAGAATGCGGATAAACCGACCAGCGCTATTCCTCCGAGGAAAATCCAAAGCATATAGTTGACCAGGCCTCGGAAAAAGAGAACCAGGACCGCCACGCCGGCGATGAGCAGCACATGAAGTGCCAGGATAAAGTAGGCGAGCAGCACACCTTTGACCAGGCCGTCGTCCGCTTTCTTTTTTCCAAACATGGTAGCACCGGATTATGCTTTATCGGCCCCGAGGCGTTCGACCACCTCGCGGTAGTAGCGCTGGGGGATATCATGGGCCGCGTTGGCGTCTCTCAGGGCATTCAGTTTCATGATCAGGAAGTTGATTTTTTTTAGGGTACGATACTGTTGCGCCGTGTCGGTCATTCCGGCCAGCAGGTCTTCGGTTGTGCGGATCTCTTTGCGCAATTGCACCTCCGGCGGCAGGCAATCGGCATTTTTCAGGACCTTGTGCGCCATGCGCAGGTCCTCGGGAATATGCCGATCATCCTCCAGATGAAGGGGTTGGCCGCTGCCGGGAAGATCCTCGAAAGCACCTTCGTCCTGGGCTTTTTTTATTCTTGATTCGATGAGTTTTTCGAAGCCGGGAAACATCCGATCGATTCCACATGGCGCCGGCGCCAAGTTAACCATCCGTTAATGATATCAGTGGAACTGACTATATTATATTGGAACGTTTGATTTCAAGGACTAATCTACCCGGAGGTGGGGTTCAAGGACGTGGCACCTGCCCGGTCAGGCTTTCCACGTACTGACGCGCCTTTTCTACCGCAGCGGTTAAGGTATCCGGATCCAAGGTCACCAGGGACCGGCTGCTTTCATCCAGTTCCTGGCAGAAGGCTGTGCGGGCAATGCCAACGCCTGCCTGGATGGTAAAATAGTCCGCCAGGTGCACGATATGGGACAATTGATGGTCGCCTGCGGACGAGGGCTGGTGGTGGTGTCGAATGCCAAAGGATATGGATCGCGGCAGGTTCCAGTGTTCACAGAGAATGGCGGCAATGACGGCGTGATCGAATCCTAAGATGTCGCGCTCCGCATCCTGAAGGGTTTTTTTCGGGTGGGTGGCGGTGTAGTTGTCGAACAACACCTTCCGCTCGCGAACGTAAGGGTCCAGGATGATTTTCCCCATATCGTGAAGCAGTCCCGCCATGTAGGCAATGTCAGGAGAATCAGAACCAACCGCGGCGGCGATTTCACTGGCCGCGCAGGCCACCGCGATAGAGTGGCGCCACATATCGCCGGCTTTGAGTCCGTATCCATCCATGGACGTTGCCAATACCCCGCCGGCGCTAATGGCCGTGATCAGCTCAGCCAGCCGCCGAGTCCCGAACAGGGCCGAGGCGTGCTGAATGGTGGCGACCTTTCCCCGAAACCCGTAATAAGCGGAATTGGCCACCCTGAGAATGCCGGTCACCATAGCGGAGTCAATTTCGATGATTTTGGCCAGTTGGGCGGGACTGGTGGCCGGGTTTTTAATCATCTGCTGGGCCTTGATCATCACCTCCGGCATGGCTGGTAACGCTTCGGTATTGGAGATGATCTTACGGATCAGCTCCCGGCCGGAGACAAACAGCGGTTCGGGCGAATCGGTAATCGACAAACCGGTGTGCCTTCCCACCGATTTCAAAGCTTCCGGAGAACCTGCATTCAGGGCGGCATTGAGCCTGGACATTTCTTTATTCGCCGCGTCCAGCCGAGCCACCATCTTCTCGATGATCTTGTCCTTGAACTTCTCGCGGATTTCCGAGGGGAGCTGTTCGAACACCACCCGGTCCAGCTTCAGTGCAATCACCGATTCTCTGGCGACGACACTGGCGGTTCGCCGGGTGTCGGTTAAAAAGGCCATCTCCCCGAAGATATCGCCAGCCTTTAGAACAGCCAAAATGGTACCGCCGGCACCTTCCGTGATGATGACCGTTCCGGTGAGAATGATAAACAGGCTCTGGTCGCTGTGGCCCTGGCGGATGAGCATCTCTTTAGGATGGTATACCCTGAAGTGAGCATCGTCCGACACCATCTGCCGCTTCTCTTGCGCAGTGAACGAATTAAAAAAACCAAGCCGATTGATAATCGGCAATATCTCTACAGGCGTGCTCACAATCGTTTCCTTTGCCCCGGAGGGCAATCGGATGTCGCTACTTTTATTCATTCACCGCAACTGCATTCATCTTGTCACCGGCGTATTCATCCGATCCCGTCCGTATGATCGTATTATCGGCCGGTTACCGGATTTCATAAATCCAGCCGGAAAAGCCGGTTCCAGCAGCTGATGGTCCTTCTTGGCGATGATAGTCATCAACGCCAAATAATACGAAAGGTTAGGATAAGGGTTCCACCACGCGCCCCACCATCTATGTTGCATATGATGCTAAAGGGGAAGACCGCTTGATCAGATACAAGAAATGTGTCATTGAACATCATCTTTGTGGATTGACCGTCAAAAAGGCCGGTCAACCGCAAGGACAACAGGAGGAGGATATGGATCCGGTGTTGGGAAAAAGAAAGAAAAGCCGATTTGTCGTCAAGGATCTGACCATATCCATCAACGGGAAAACCTATCGCATCTTCAATATCAACGAATTCGGCGTGGGGTTTTTAATCGACTCACCGGAAGAGATTGAAATCGGCACCGAAATCAAACCGATGATCGTCAACGGAAACATACCGGTGCGGGTAGCCGGTATCCCACGGCACATCTCTCAATTCCGGCCGTCCTCCAATCGCCTCATTTTCAAATCGGGCTGGGTCTGCGGAGCGGAATTTACTCTCCGACATTATAGTGGCGGAGAGAAATTGCTCCGGGAATTCATTGCCGAAAATATCGACAACGATGTCGACGAGACCGAAAAATAGTCCGACGCATGCCCGGGTCATAGCAAACGCCGGGGCGATTGGGTTATTAAAATTTTTTGGAACGCGATCTGCCGCTATACTTGTGCCACATGGCCAAAATCTTGATCTGATCCAGTAACTGAACCTTTCCATCCACGACATTTACCAGGGCCGCCTCTGGACCCAATCTGTCGATTTTGTCGGAAATCATTCTCCTGACCGTTTGGTAGACATGGCTTCCCGGTCTTAAGAGGTCATCCTCATTTAGCAGCAGCATGATCTGCGCCATGGCTTGGAATTTATTCATCCCGTTTCCTCGCTAGGATGTAGATAGGGTTGAATGTCGTTCCATCACTATTCACATGCGATGTCAATGCATGTTTGGTTCGGCTGGCAGAGGCGGTGGATGGCGGGCAATGCCAGGCGAATTGACGCACCAAGGCTATAATTCGTTTCACAATCAGAAATAATTTACCTACCCCGTGGGTCCAAAATCAAACCCAATCAACACTTAACCTCCCGTTATCGTATCCGATATTCTAAATTGTCGTCCATCTTCAAACAGGCATGGTAATTGCTTTTTCTTTAGATGGGTCCCAATCTGTCTGCATTCATGAATAGGTCCGGCGTGTTACGACGCATGTGAGTCTTGCAGGGGTTGGAAGAGAAAACGTTTTAATTATCCCTTCCAACACCATCGATATATCGTCCATAAAGTTAAGACCAGACACCAATTTATTAGCCGTATAAGGTTGCACCAGTGGCAGACGTTACCCCCTATATTATCGTCAACAACCAGAGAATTTCCCCCATCGAACGTTCACCCCGGTCCGATTCGGCAACCGCTGAGCGAACAGGGCATGAATATCGGCCCTTCGGTATTGTCGACCGGGTCACCCTTTCAACGGAGGCCCGGGAAACATCCAGGTGGTGCGCTGCCCAAGCCAGGACCGTATCCCCGGCCCCCGGAGACCATTCAAATAAATCACCGATCGGCGCCACGGCTCTTTTGGCCTATTCCCCCAAGCAACTGAGATGATTGAAAGCGTTTGACCGCAGATGTACTAAGCACTGCGTCTTGGCATGCCGCCGGCGGTTCAATCGGCCTCTCGGGAGCTGTTTGGCAGGCGGTTTATCCATCCTTTATACCGGACTGTGCAGATTTCTTGACGGTTTCGGCTATTTTTATCTGGCAGGAATAATCTTAACTACAAGTATTATTTAACTATTTTAAAATTTTGCGCTGTGGGCGCGGTTTGTGCTTTCTCATTGGGACGATACGATTCATTGCACAAACGCATAGCCCGGTGTCGGCCCGGATTTCAAGCTTGCACGAGTCTCGGTCGATAGCGGCGTGACGCGATCGTCAATCCCAACAGGAAAGGATACCGGCTGCACATGCAGACATGTTTCAACCGGCATGGTGTCATAATTTTCTTTCTGGTCTGGGTGTTGATCGGTTCAGGCCTTTATGCACGTCGCTCCGAGGCAAGCGCCAGCCCCACCCTGAAAGCGCCACGCCCTGACCATCTCGAAACGGATCGAGGCGGTGAAGAAAACCACGACCCCTCCGCCATGGTTGTTGTCACCGAATCGATCGGAACCGCCTGGCCGCTCGCCTGCGGTTATCTGGTTACCAATAACCATGTGGTTTCGGATGCGGAATCCATCACGTTGATCGATCAGACCGGCCGAGGCTTCAATGCGTGGCCGGTGCTGCTGGACGAATTGCATGACATCGCTTTTCTGGAAGTGGCCG
>CAVPJR010000025.1:0-393190 GCA_963705435.1 uncultured delta proteobacterium
AAACATGACCGACAAGTGGCGTTTTTGCCTCTTGTGAAAAACCATTTACCACTGATAACAGGCAGAAAGCTGTGCAGATAATCAGAGTGACCAACTGTTTGATTTTCATGTAAAGTCTTATTCTTATGTGTGATTCACATATTAAAACCTTCACCGCGTCTATGAATCTTTTGATCAGCGACTCGAATGGCATGCGCCGTTCCGGCAAATTTCATACCGGTTTACTGTGGGAGGCCCAAATGCCGGCGTCAACCCGTTTTTCGATGAAATCAATGACTTTTAACTCGAGACAGTCATCGTTCAACCGGTTGATCCGCGGGATACCGCCCGGACTGACGCAGTTGACCTCCACCAGTTTGCCGGCGATGATGTCGATGCCCACAAAATAGAGCCCGTCGGCGATCAGCTTTTCCTTGATCACCTCGCAGATATTCCTCTCGCGCGCCGTCACCCGGTGGGCGAACACCTCGCCGCCGGCATGGACATTGGTGCGAAAATCTCCCTTTTTGGGTTTACGGCGCATGGCACCGATGATTTTCCCGTTGAGCAGCAGGATGCGGATGTCCCCGTCCTGCTTGACGCTTTTCAAGTACTCCTGCACCATGATCGGTTCACGCCGGGCATAGGATTCATAAGCCCGCACATAATAGTGGATCAGCGAATTGAGGTTCATCCGGTCCCGGGTGCTGACCTTGATCACGCCCTCTCCCCGAACCGCTGCAACGGCTTGACCACCATGGCCCCGCCGAAATCGTCGATAATTTTGCGCAGTCGGGACGGATCCCTGGACACGTGCGTCTCGGGGATGATCTCCGGGAAATTGAGGATGTAGAGTTTGCTGTTGCCCAGGATCTGTCCGGTGGTGCTGTTGAGGATGAAGACGTGATTGTTGACGGTCTGCAAAAACTCCATGGTCTGGTAGTTGAGCGGCGGGTTGCTGCGCAGAAACAGGGCATCCAGCTGGGTGATGGCTTCGAAAATAAGATGGTCCTGCTTGGTGCAGCGGATGATCGCCTGCCAGTATTCGGTCATGCCCAGGCCCGGTTTCACCGTTATGTTGCGCATACGGGCCACCACCTGACCGTTGCGGATGTATACATCGTGGGGCTCCAAGAAATAGACCGTGTGACCCCGCTCGTTGCACGCGTACATAAAGTGGCTGGTGGTCTCGTTTTCCGGCTGGATGCTTTCCAGCGGGTCCATCAGGTAGGCGATCTTCATGGCAGGGTTATATCCTTAGCTGAAAGGAGACATCGCCTTGTTTGTAAAAGGCTTCAAGCACCCTGTTTTTCTTGCTTCTGAGAAAGATACGCACCGACGAGCCGGGCGATGGTGACGGTAAGGTAGAGTTGACCCATGACGGCTTCAAGAATGGCCAGAGAACGGCCTGCGTTGGAAAGGGGGGTAGTATCCCCATATCCGAGTGTTGTCAACGTAACAAAACTGAAGTAAATGAAGCAATTTTGGTCGCCGGCGCCATTTTGAGCAATCTGAAAAGAGCCCGGTTGGGCGCACTCCAGGAAGAAATAGATAAAGGCCCACATGAAACCGAGAAGCAAATACCCGCACACGGCGGCCATGATCACTTCGGTTGTCACCTCCTGCTGACGGGCGATGTATGACCAGATGGAAATCAGGACATGGGCGATGAAAAGCGCGCCGAAAACATCAGCCAGATTCCAGGACAACGGGCTGTCAATCAGGTAGTCTGACCATTTCAAGATGAGGCACGGCAAAGCAAGTGCCAACCCGATGAAAAAGGTGCTTCTCTTCTCGCTGACCGTGTGGATTGCCGAGAGCAGTATCACGGACAAAAAAATGTCGGTCAGGATGTTGAGTCGGACAAGGCCCTCCAGAAAAGGTTCCAGGGCAAAGGTGAGGATGATGGAAACCAGCAGCAGGGAGAAACGGCCCAAGTATATCCGAGCAAAAAGAGAAGACGCTTTTTTCATCTATTTCAATCCGACCTGCTTGATTGCATCCTTACAGCGCGCACTGACCTTTTTATCATTTTTTTCCAGGCAGTCCATCAGGCGCCCATTGCCGGCCGGGACATCCTGGCAGAACTGATCCAGATCCGCCGCGCACTCGTTAACCACGTAGGACAACGCGGCCACGGCGCGCTCCAGTTGCGCCGCTGCATCATAGAGCGCATATTCGCATTTTCCGGATAATTACCATCGGCCATGCAGGCGGGCAGTGTCATCTCCTGAAAGTTGTAAAAAAAATTGTATTTTATATTACCAGTCCGGCCACTGCCAATCCCGGCGATCCTTATCGGCAATAGGCTATTCGACCTCTTCCGAATCCAGTAGTCCGCCCCAACTGGTGCGCTCGATCATTGCATCTCTGTTTTCTGCCGAAAGGATCTCCTCATTTTCCCTGATTTGCCAACCGCCTCCCAGTGCCTTGTAGGTGGCCACCAGACTGCTGCCGACCTGGCCGCTGACTTCGGTCAAGCGATCGGCCTGGACGGCCAGAAAACGCTGGGAATCCAATACGCGTTGATAGTCAACAAGTCCCTCTTTGTACTGCAGCGAAGATATCGTCACCGATCGTTGGGCCGCAGCGACGCTCTCTTTCAGGAACACTTCCTCTTCCTTGGCCCGCGTATAGGCCACCATCGCATCCTCAACTTCCCGCTGGGCGTTTAAAACCGTATCTTTGTACGCGACCACAAGCTGTTGAAGGCGTGCATCTTCTACCCGCACCCGGTTTCGGATGCGCCCGTAATTAAGTATATCCCAGCTAAAACCCGGCCCGGCGCTCCAAAACAAACTCTTTTGGCTGAATAAATCACCCAGTGAATTCTCGCCGGAGACCGAGGTTGCGTCTGATGAACCCCATCCAATCGTCCCGAACAGGGCAAAATGAGGGTAGAGGTCTGCTTTGGCGATTCCGATCTGAGGACTTTGGGCGGCGATCTGCAACTCCGTCAGCCGGATGTCGGGTCGACGCCTGAGAAGGTTATTGGGGATGTCGACGATGACAGTCTCAGCGGCCACCGGAATTTCGGACGGCCCGTTGAGCATCTCTTTGAGCTCCCCGGGCAACACACCCAGCAGGATGGCCAGCGCGTTCTGGGCTTGACGTAATTGGGATGCCAATTGGGGAACCAGGGCTTGTGTGTCCGCCAACAACATCCTTGCCTGGGTGACGTCCAGCTCCGAAACGGCCCCCTCTTTGAATCGGACGTCGGCAATCCGCAGGGACTGCGCCTGCAGTCTCACATTTTCCGCGGCGATCGCCAACCGTTTCTCCAGCGTGCGGATCACGATGTAGGTGCGCGCGACTTCGGCGGTGAGTGATACGAGAACGTTGTCGTAACTGGCGACGGTGGCCTCCAGGTTGGCGGCCCCGGACTGTACCGAACGGCGAAACTTGCCCCACACGTCCAACTCCCACGCCGCATCGAACCCAAGACTCAATGAATTGAAATAGTTGTCGATAACCGTTGTTTCGGCACTTGTGCCGAGCTTATTGGTTGTTAATAATCCTGAAGCCGACTGTTGCTGAGGGTATAGGTTGCCGACCGCGATGCCCAATTGCGCGCGCGCCTCATAGATACGGATGCCGGCGATCTGCAGCGAAAGATTCTGTCGATAGGCTGTTTCGACCAAATTGTCGAGTACGGGATCGTCAAACACACGCCACCAGCTGCTGTAGTCAGTTTGACCGGCACTCAGGCCAGGGGCCTCGATCTCCGTCCACTCACCCCGCAAGGGTGCCTCCGGCTTGACAAAATCCGGTCCGACCATGGTGCAGCCACTCATGATCAACACCATGGCAAGCCACGCCAGCCGCCAGCGCCTAAATGGTTGGACCGATCCTGCCAAGCATCCCGTCTTGGTTTGTCCGGTCACCGCATTGCCTTTGCCGGTATACATAGCGCTCTCCCTTATTATGACGTATCCGATCCCGAGTAATATGTGAATTCCGCTAAGCCCGTATAACGGGTTCGTATTTGGGCTTAGCCAGGCACATGGTCGGCTGTTGGTTTAACCCGAAACATGATGCTGTAGAGTACCGGCACATAGTTCAGCGTGAATAGACTGCCGATGCCCAGGCCGAAGAACATGACCGATGCCATGCCGTAAAAAAGCGGATCATGGTTGATGATCAACGGCAGGAATCCAAGCATGGTGGTTGACACCGAAAGCAGGATCGGTCTGAACCGGCTGACGGCCGAATTGACAATGGCATCATAGGGTGTTTGCCCATCGCGCCGGTTCTCCTCGATTTTGTCGATCATCACGATGCCGTTGTTCACAATGGATCCGGCCAGGGCCAGCAGTCCCAGGATGACCATAAATCCGAAATCGGCCTTCATCACCAGCAGACCGACCACCGAGCCGACAATGACCAGCGGCATGGTCAGGATAATGATGGCCGCCCGACGGATGGAGTTGAACTGCCATACCAGCAAAAAGACGATGCCGCCAAAACATGGCAGGAACCATTTTGCCAGGTTTTTCTGGGCCGTGGCGGAGTCCTCTAATTCTGCGCCGACATGCCAGTAGTGATTTTTCGGAAATGCCATGGCTTCCAGCGCGGGCTTCAGGGCGGCAAACATTTCCGAGGCCTTCAGCACCTGGTTTTTGGCGCTGACGGTGATGGTGCGCTCCTGATTGTAGCGCACGATGCGGTCCAGCTCACCGACGGCGTATACATCGGCCACCTGGTTGAGCGGCACGCTGCCGCCGGATGACGAACGGATGCCGAGCGAGCGCAGGCTGTCGGGGGAATCCCGTTCCTCCTTGACCCCACGTCCGACGATGGGTATCTGAACATTGCCCTCCTGGTAAGTGGTGGCGGTCACCCCGTCGACAAAGAAACCCAAGGTGTTGGCCACATCCTTGGATGTCACCCCGGCGCGCAGGGCCCGGGTCTGATCGACATTGGCCTTGACCGTAAACACACGGTTGTTCCAATCCTGTTTGATTTGGATGGTGCCGGGGACGTCGCGGAGCGCGGCCATCAACTGCTCGGCCTGTTCCAACAGCACCCCGGTGTCCGGGCCGCTGAGCCGGATTTCCAACAGGCCGGATTCACTGCCGCCAAGCCACATTGATTTGACCCGTCCGCGAGCATTGGGGAAATTATTTTGCAGGTATTGATCGGTGCGCCTGACGAGTTCGGCCACCTGTTTGTTGGTTTGGGCGTTGACGATTAAAAACCCGACGAACGGGTCCGGGTCCAACGGCGACAGTGACAGGAAAAACCGCGGTCCGCCGTTACCCACGTAAGCGATGGTTCCGGTGATTTCCGGGTTTTCCTCTTTATCCTGAAGCCAGGCGCTGAGTTCTCTGACGGTTCTGTCGGTTTCCTCGATGCGCGTGCCGGCGGGAAGGTCGAGATAGATCAAATACTGGTTTCTGTCCCCGCTCGGGAAAAAGGCTTGGGGTATAAACGTTGCCGCATATATCGCGGCGGCAAACGCGCCGCCCGTCACGGCCAGGACCAGGGTTCGATATCGCAGGGAAAACGCCAGGACCCGACGATAAATCCGATAGAATTTGCCCTGGTACGGATCGCTCCCCGACGGTTGATCACTGCCGCCGGCCGGGGGCGCTTTTAAAAACCAGTAGCACATGCTGGTGGATGAAAACATGGAGAAGAACCACGAGCCCATGAGCAGAATAATCATCACCGATCCCAGCGAGGCGGTGTAATCACCGGCCATGCCGATTTGCAGCAGAATCGGTCCGAAGGCGAAAACCGTGGTCAGCGTGCTGGTGAGCAGGGGGACCGAAAGGGTGTTGCCGGTTTTTAACACGGCATCCTTGCGTGCCATCCCCGTTTCCATATTCACTTTGATGTCATCGGAGACCACGATGGCGTTATCCACGAACATACCCAGTGCAATGATCATGGTGGCCAGCGACATCCGTTCCAGATCGATCCCCAGCGCAAACATCATCAAAAGACCGAACAGCATGACCAGAGGAATAAATGAGCCCACAATCAAGCCGGTCCTCAGCCCCAGCAGCAGCATGACCACCACCAGGACGATGACGATGCTTTCGACCACGTTGAGCACCATGCCGCTGACGGATTTTTTGATCAGATCCGGCTGGTAGGTGGCGAATTCGAGCACATAGCCCCATGGCAGAGACTGCTCGATCGCTTTGACCGCGTTTTTGAGCCGCACACCGAACTCGACGGCATCGACCCCTTTGATGATAAAGACGCTTAATACAATGGCCTGATGGCCATTGTAGTAGGCCGGGTTGTGGATCGGCTCCACGTAGGCTTTGCGGATGGTGGCGATGTCGCGCAGCGGAATCGAGGCCTGGGACGCGGGAATCGGAATGAGGACTTCACCGATCTCAGCAATGGACACGAAGCGTCCCTGGGTTTCCACGATGATTTCCACGTCGTTGACGTCTATCCTGCCGCCGGGTAAAAGGACATTCTGCTCTTTAAGTTTTTTTCCGATATCGACGGGGTCGATGCCCAACTGGGCCATTTTGGCGTTCGACACCTCCAGATAGATGCGCTCATCCTGCACACCGGTGAGATCGATTTTCTGGGTTCCCTCTACCAGATTGAGGCGCTCCCGGATTTGGCGGGCGGTTTCATGCATTTCCGCCATGTCAAATCCATCGCTCCAGAGGGCGATGGTGGCCACCGACGTATCACCGAAGGTATCGTTGACCATCGGTCCGGTGGTGCCTTCCGGCAGCTCGGGTTTGACATCGTCCATCCGGTTGCGCAGCAGTTTCCATGTCGCCGGCAGCTGTTCGGCAGGCACTTCGTCGCTGATGGTGACATGGATCAGGCATTCGCCGTATTTGGATGTGGAATTCTTGATCTTGTCGACTTCGCCCATGCTGCGGATCTTCTCTTCGATGGGCCGGGTGATCAGGCGTTCGACCTCCGCCACCGGCATGCCGGGATATTTGGCCGTCACCACCGCTTCGCGAATCGTAATGAAGGGGTCTTCCAGCTTCGGAAGGCCCATGAATGCATAGACACCCCCGACAATCACCAACAGTATCGTCATGACGACGGTTCGAGAATTATTCAGCGCAAATGCGGTGATCCCTGTCATTTCAGTTCCCCTGCTGCTGCATCAGTTTGACTTTCATGCCATCGGCTAAAAAGCTCACACCGGCCACGGCAATAATGTCCCCGGCCGAGAGACCATCGGTGACGATGGCATTTTTTCGTTCTGAACCTTGGAAGCGGATCGGTGTTTTCTTGACGGCCGACGTCTGGGGGTCATACACAAAGGCATATCCCTGATTGGCTTCCGGGGCCGGCAGGATGGCCTGAAGCGGAAGCGTGTAACCGGCCGTCCGGTTTTCGTCCTTTATGGTAAAACTTGCTTCAGCGGTCATACCGGGTTTGACTTTTTTGTTCGGGTCCGCCAGGGCCACTTTGACCGGAAAGGCATTGGCCTGAACAGCGGCGGAACCGATGTAGGAGATACGGCCCTGGGTGGACTCGCCCGGCAGCGTGGGAAAGGTGATCGTCACCGCGTCATCGATGCTTAGACGGTCGACGATGGTCTCAGGAACGGCCAGTTGGACTTCCATATCTCCCGTGGCATTGATTTCGAACACCTTCTGCCCGACGGCAACCTCCTCGTTGGGCTGCACCGACCGCCAGGCGATGGTGCCGTCGTAAGGTGAGAGCAGCTTGGTTTTGCGCAGATTGCGATTGGCCGATTCCAGTCTGGCCACCTGAAAATCAACCGCGCTGCCGGCGGCCTTGTAATTGTATTCGGCGACATCCAAACGACTTTTTACCCCCGCGCCCTGATCGTAAATCCGCTGTTGGCGCTCGTACTGCGACTTTGATTCGTTCACCTGCTCCCTGGCCTTGACCAGCTCAGCCTGGATCGCATCCACCTCCAACTGGTAGGGTTCCGGATCGAGGACAGCGAGCAGCTCGCCTTTTTTGACCCGATCGCCGATGTCGACTGCCACAGACGCCACCTGCCCGCCCACCTGAAAACTGAGGTCAGAGGAATCGACCGCGGCGGCCAGCCCGGAAAATTTGAGGGTCTGCCCGGTCGCCTGCTCGCTGATGATCATCGTCTTGATCGGTCGGATCTCTTCGGCAATTTCGACTTTTTCCTTGCATGCCGATAGGGCAACCGCCATGCAAAGAAGCCAGACCAACCTTCCTAAAATTTGTTTCGGCATATTCAACCTCATTTTTTGGCATCCATTGTTGGTATTGGGCTTAGGGAAAAATAGGATCATGCACGCTTATCATGAAATTGGAAAAACATGTGGACGCACCGGCGATGATCATTCCGCCCAGTTGACCCGACAGGCTGTCGTCATGTCGCCAGTCACACGAATCCGATGGATGGCTGGTTTCTCAAATCTCAAATTTCCCCCATACGGTCCGATTGACATGATATTTCCCTCGCCACCCGGTGTTACCAATAACATCTCTTCTAAGAATTTGAAACCAATGCTTCACCGGGTGCGCTGCCGACGTCATCAGGGATGGGCTTCGGGTTGTAGGTCTCGAATTCACCGCTGCCATAGAATCGGAACGGGAGGTCCTGATCGTCGACTACGGTAATGTTGTAGAGAGCGCCGGGGGCCTCTGCTTCCACTGCTGCACGGGTGGCCTGCCACAGCTTCCAGGCATAGCGCCAGGCTGTCACATCCGAGTTCAGCGGGGCGGCGTCGGGGGGCGGCGAGAGACCCGCTTCGATCCCCGCTTCGGTCTGCCTGTGGAACCTGACCCGGAATCCTTTGGGTTTCTGTATCCACCCGTCTTCGATCAGTTTCAATCCGTCGGCAATTTTCATAGGACCTCTCAGTTAGATATTTTCCTCGTCTGAGGCCTCGCGAGGGAAGTGTCCCGTCAAGTCTTCAGTCGCCGAATAACCTGATCCATCGGCCCGTGTGCCGTCATTATTGATGTGAAGATCCAGCTGCGGAAAGGCGAACTGGATGCCCTCGCTGTCGAAGCGCAGTTTGGTTTTTTCCATGAGGTCGCATTGGGTAACCCAGAAATCCTTGTTGTCTACCCAGCAGCGCCCCCCAAGCTCCACACAGCTGCTGGCCAGGTTGAGCACATACACCATGGGGCCCGGCTTGGTCTTCACCCGGGCGTCCTCGGTCATTAGGGCTTCCAGCACCCGCTTGGCTTTGAGCAGGTCCTGGTCGTAGCGGATGCCCACATCGACTTTTATCCTGCGGGATCCGCTGTACTGGTAGTTGATGACGACGTCGTTGAGAATTTGCCGGTTGGGAACGAAAAAGGTCTTGCCGTCAAAGGTTCGCAGCCGGGTGTTGAGAACCGTCATGGCTTCCACTTTGCCGAGCAGATTGCCGGCTTTGACGGTGTTGCCCACCTTGAAGGGCATCGTGGGGATAAAGGGCCGGAAAAAAATGATCAGACCGATTGCCACCAACGTAATGATGGTGACCAGCCTGATCATGTTGATCGGGTTGGCGCCAAATTGTACCGCTGCGGCAACGACCACGGTTGCCGCCAGAATGACATACACGGTGTTGCAGAGAGCCGTGATGAAAGAGGCTTTTGGCATCAGCCGCTTCAAACCCTTGCGCAGACCTTTGTCGATCCATTTGGCCACCAGAAGCCCAATGATCATTAAGGCCAGCGCCAACGCCATCTGCGTGCCGTGATGGGTCATTGTATCGCCGAGTTCACGGAGTCGAGGCAGATCAGTTACGGCCGCGGTCGTGCCGACCTGGCTCGGCGCGATCTCGATTTTCTGGGATTGGTGAATCTCATTGTCCATCGGTGTTGTTCCCCTACAAGTTGGATGAAATCGAAAACCACGACAACAGAGCAACGGTTTGGTGAATCGGACAACAGGTCATTTTCAGGACGGCAAAACCCCGGTCTAAGGCAATTCGTCAACCCACTTGCCGCCGGTCAGCCACTTCTTGTGCATTTCCTGCAATTGGCCACTGCCTTGCAGCAATATCAAGAAATTCTGCACCCAGTTGACCAGCAGGGTATCTTCGGGCATGGCAATGCCCAGCGGTTCGAAGCTGAGCGGCGCCTTTCCGGCCAGCAGCCCCTTATCCTGGTGTCGGTAGGCGGTCAGTGCACAAAACGGATAGTCGGCAACAATGACATCCACCTTCTTTTTCAATAACAGGTCGATGGCCTCGTCATATGAACCCGTGGGGGTCAGCTTGGCCTTGGGCATCAGCGCCTCGGCGTACTGCTGACTGGTCGAATCCTTCAATGCGGCAAGGCTGACTTCCGGCGCATTCAACCCCGTGGCCTGCTGCAGGGCGGCATACCGATCGGACAACGTCAGAATTCCCTTGCCGGAAACCAGGTAAGGCCCCACGAAAACCACCTGGCGATTGCGCGTCGGGGTGATGGTCATGCCCGAAAGGATCATATCCACCTGCCCGGCCTCCAGAGCTGGCAGCAGGTCGGCAAACGGCAGGATCTTGAATTTAACCTTGACCCCGCAAGCATCAGCCATCGCCCGCGCGATATCGGCGTCGAGCCCGATAATTTCCCCCTTTTGGGTGATGGCCGTCATGGGCGGCTGCGCGCCGCTGGTGCCGATAACCAGCTCTCCCGCTTTGACGATTCGATCCATCGCGGGACCGGCCGAGACGGTGACGGCCATGAACAGTGCCAGCACCAACAGCAATGCGGCGGCAAGAACAGTTTTCTTCATAAAGACTTCTCCTTTTCATGCTGATCGAGTTGAATGTCCAATCTCAGATTGGCATATGACGGCAGGGGCATGCATTTTGCCTCGCAGACGTTTGGCCTTCTAAATTCGTCTGCTGGGTTTTTGATGGTAAACTATGCGCCATTTGAGCAGGCCATGTCATCACCCGAAAGTTGTAAAAAAGTTGTATTTTTCAATCAGGATCGGGCCACTGGGCGGTGGGTTTGGGGAATGCGGTTAACGATAAGCAGTCCGTCACAGGATCCCGATGGATTTGGCGCTGATCACGGCTTGTTGACGATTTTTTACTTCCAGCTTGCGGTAGATGGTGGACAGGTGCCTCTTCACGGTTTCGGTTGAGATGAACAGGCGTTGGGCAATGGTTTTGTTGCTCACTCCCTTGGCCAGCATCTGCAACACTTCGATTTCACGGGTTGTCAACGGTTCGATCAGCGGCGCTTCACTGAACGATGACCGTGATCGGTTGCGATCATCCGATCGACGGCCGAATGGTTCGGCCTTGCCGCTACCGAAGGCCGCAAGGATCTGTCTGGCATATCGTTGGTTGGGATTTTGCTCGACAACACGACCCAGGAGATTTGCCATGTCAGGCCCCTGATCCAGAAAAAGGCGGATGAAGCCGCCCGGTTCGGCCAAGGCAAGCGCCTCCCCCAGCTTGTCGAGCGCCTGCGATTCGTCGCCCTGCGCAACGCGGACCATGGCCTGCAAAATGAGGATGTCGATCAGCACGCGGGTGCTGTGGATCGACGCATAATAATCATGCATTCGGGAAAGCAAGGCATCTGCTTCGCTCAGGCTTTTTGCCGTTCGCCTGGCCAGGAGCACCTTGGGCAGGGTTAACTGGGGGGTATAAAAACGGTATGCGGGTGCGAGCGGTGTGGGGGTGGTTTTCCGGGCCCAGAGATCAGCTTCGGCAACATGCCCCTGACGCAGCACCAGGTCGGCCCGGAACACCTGGCAGAGTTCCAGCATGTCGGCATTGCCGGTTTCCAGCATGTAACCGATCACCGACTCGATGATCCGGCTGGCTTCTTCGGCACGGCCCATCGCCTGGTAAGTCAAAGAGAGGGCAAACGAACTTTGACAGTACGTTACGACCGTCGGGATGACCAGTTTGCCGGTACCTGGGTTCCCGACAACCGGTGCCAGAAACCGCTCGGCCAGATCCAGGTCGTTGCGCTGATAATGGAGGATACCGGTAAAAAAGCGGCCGAGGACGATGGTTTCCGGCAGATCGTGCTTCTGCCCGTGCTTCAAGAGTTGGGCTACCGTCTGTCTCAGGCTGTTTAAATCGGCGGCGATCCAGTCAATGTAACAAAGAGAAACCAGCAGCATGGTTTTATAAATGGCGATCGATGCCGCTTCCTGATGCAGGGCTTCCGCTACCACCCGCCGGGCTTGCCTCGGGTATCCCTGCATTTGAAGCGCCACTGACAGAAAAATTAAAGCGGATCCACGGACGCTTTGATACCGCGCAGGAAGACGGTTCAAGGCATCCCGGGCCGCCTTTGCGGACAGCTCGCCCCGGGCGGTTGCGTAATACTGAAAGCTTTTCAAGACCTGGACTTCCCCCCAAAGGATACTATCTGCGGCGGATCTTTTATTGCTTATGGATCCGGTAGGTTCGAGTCCGTCCAGAATAACGAACAGCTCGGAGTAACGGGCCTGTCGCTGGTACGTCCACGCCTTGGCCACCAACAAATCGGGGTGTTGCTGAATGAAATCGGGTGGAAATCGTTGTAGCCAGCGGTTCAACTGGTACCACTGCTCCTGGTTCATCATATCGTGGCGATGGTTTTTTACCAACCGTGCGGCGGCCTCTTTATCTCCGATCTCATGGGCATGCGACAAGGCCTCTTCGATATAGCCATTTTCGGCGAACCAGGCACTGGCCCGTTGATGGAAATTGACGATCTCATCCGCGTTGAGCCGTTGCTTGAACTGGCGTTTCAGCAGCGCCTGAAACAGGTGGTGATAGCGAAACCATTTCCGCTCTTCGTCCAGGGGGATGACAAACAGGTTGGCGTTCTCCAGCAATTCCAAAAAGTCGCGACCATTCAGGCAGCATTCACCCGAGTCCGAAACTGAAAGACAAACCGCATCGCAGAGGGGCGCGCAGAATCGATTTAGAACCGAGGTTTTCATCATCCACGTCTGAACGGCCGGCGGATGATGGGAGAGGATCTCGGTGACGACATAATCCATGACATAACGGTTTTGCACCGGCAGACCGGTCAAAACACGTTTAAAATCCTTTTTGTCCCTCAATGACAGGATGGCCAGGTGCAGGCCGGTTACCCAGCCTTCGGTCTTTTCCTCCAGGATGGCGGCGAGGGAACTGTCCACCGGCACCCCTGTCATCTGCTGCAGGAAAATCGTGGTTTCTTCCAACGTAAAGCGCAGATCCCGAGTCCGCATCTCGATCATTCGCCCCCTGGCTCGCAGAGCGGTCAGCGGCAGCGGGGGATCGCGCCGGGCAATCAGAACAAGGTGCATCAAGGGGGAAGGATGGTGCAGGAGTTCGGCAATCAACTCGTGAACGCTCTGGTCCCGGATAAGGTGGTAATCGTCCAGGACCAGGATAAACGCGTTTTCAATCTGATCCAGTTCGTTGATCAGACCCCTGGCCATCAATGAAACCGGAGGCAATTGGTCAACCCTGAGCAGGGATCGGGTTTCGGCGCAGGCGACGGGGAAGACACTTTGGATCGCGGAGACGAAATAAGAGAGGAAGATCCTGAGATCGTTGTCATTCTCGTCCAGGGACACCCATGCCCCGGGAACATTGCAGGCCTCCAGCCAGCAGCTCACCAGGGTGCTCTTGCCGTAGCCGGCTGGCGCCGAGACCAGGGCCAGCGGTCGATGCCGGCTCTGGTTAAGCCTGTCCAATAAATGTCCACGGTGCAGATGAGCCCCGCCTATTGGCGGGCGGTGCAGTTTGGTTCGTAAGATGGGTATAGGCATTGCTCTACGGTATAGGTTCTGTCGGGAATGTGACCAATATTGGCATTTTTACGCTGAAATATAACGGAAAACAGATGATGATGCAATGATGAAAAGGTTAATCTATTTTCGCGATTAAATTACTGGAAGTTCGTTATTCACTTAAGGCTGGCTTTTTTATGAATGGCGTGCTGGTTGGGCCCCATGTTGAGTATAAGGATTGGTATTGAGTTACCAAATGGCTATCTCATGAAAACGAATCCCAACGTTCCTTGTGGTTACTTGATACTGTCTTGATCTAAGGCCAATATTAAGCACCGCTACATCTTGTGGTCAGACGACATTTCGGGTGGGTGGTGATTACACCATTGGCAATGAATATATCTGAAAAACCGCTGGCGTGGTGATACATTGAGATCATCAGCGTCGTGGTCAGATTACAGATACCATAGTCTGTGGCTGTCAGGCCAAGTAAATCTTGCGATGCAATATTGTCAAGCGACCTTCATCTTTTGACACCCAATCAACAGGCAACATTCCCAAGGTTCGTCTTCACCGTGAACGCCATATGCGGATAGCCTACCCAAGTATTGACTCCATTGTCTCGTGTCTAAATTTTAGAAAAAGCTTTACATTCTCTATTGTCCCAACTGGATCAGACCACTGAAAATTTGTGTGATCCCAAGGAGCATTGACATCTTGCTTCAACCTTATCCAAGGTGGCAAGATATTGCAGAAACTTCCATATAAATCTTGCGCTTTACTGATAAGTAGCTTCCTTATTGTTGGAGAAAAATCGGTTGGCCTTAAAAGACTTGTAGGAATGTACGCTGTATTGGTAGGACAGGTAAAAAGGCCAAAAAGTTGATGCTGCTCTGTCAAGGATTGAATATTAAATTCACTAAATACCCTATTGTTAAATACTTTGTGATCTGCCAAATGAGCTAGAGAAAAATTTTTAGGGCCATATTTTTGAAATTTATTTTCCCGAAATATGTATGACCAGATTTGTTTAGGGTACGCGAAGCTAACCCGGCAGATCCCTATGCAGGTTCTGTTTTGGCGCGAGTGGCGGATGAGCTTGACGGCAGGCCGTTTCGCATCGGCTGGGGCGGCGACAATTCCAACGTCTGGGATTTCATGACCGCCGTGTGCCAGCACAGCTTCCTGATGGCCTATGCATTGATCCCCCAGGGCAACACTCCTGCCAGCGTAACCACGGCCAACCTGGACACCCTCAATCCGGCCGTACCCCTGGACACGTGGAGCGTGGGGCTACTTTCCGATGCCATCGACTCCATGGCCCGTATCTGGCTGCGCATCTGGCGCAGGTACCTGAAATGGGAAGCGAATGCATAGGATTGGTGGCGTGGCCGCAAAATGGTCCTGCGGCACTGCGGATTCCTTCAACGCTGTATGAAGACAGCGAAGAAAAGCCGTAGAAAATCAACGCATTCTGGCGTAAATCAAAGTTTCACTTGGCAGGATTTCGAGGCGGGTTGAGGATAGGCTAATTTCGGCTGACCGGTCATAATCGGCGGATATGGGGGGCGGGAACGCTCACGATTTGACAGTTTGGGGCCTTATCGGAACCAATCCACTCTCCCTATCCATCGATAGCGGTTAGATTTATAGCTTTTCGTTGACAACGGATACTTAAAGTTATATTTATTTCTTTAATGAAACTACCCCTATGGTTTCGACCTAGGGCGCGGGGCTGCCGGGGAAACCTTGCAGCCCCTGCTTTTTTATGGGGAGGCAGATGCGTACCTATATTTATATCGATGGATTCAATTTTTACTATGGCGCTGTAAAGGACACCCCATATAAATGGTTGGATTTTAAATCTTTATTCATAAAGATGTTGTCTCCTGCCAATCAAATTGTCTCGATCAAGTATTTCACGGCAATCGTAACCGGCAAAATTGATCCCAACCAACCACAACGACAAAAGACCTTCCTACGCGCTCTGCGTAAACATATCCCCGAATTATCCATCTATTATGGAAACTTTAACAGCCACGCGGTCATTCAGCCGCTCGCGTGTGAAAACAGACACTACCGCCGCCCATTCTTCGTTCCCGTTATCAAAACTGAGGAAAAAGGTTCGGATGTCAATCTGGCCGTGCAACTATTGAATGATGCATGGTCGAACAAATTCGACTGCGCTGTCGTTGTGTCCAATGACAGCGACTTGAAAGAATCGCTCAGGATTGCAAAGCAGGAGTTGAGGAAAGTCATCGGGGTTATCAATCCGAGAGGTGATAAGCCGACGAAAGAATTGATGAAATACGCTGATTTCTATAAAAAGGTGCGAAAAGGCGTTTTGGCTTCATCCCAATTGCCAGATCCAATTCCGGGAACAACTATCAGAAAACCAAAATCCTGGTAACCATTTAATAACATATATAATATAGTCACTATTGTCCGCCCCATGGTGTTGGTCGATTTAACAACCAATTGATCGATATCCAGTCAATCGCCTTTCAAACCCCCTTGAGAGCATTGGTACGTGGAAAACCCCGTAATCGTACTTACGCCGGTTTGCCGATTTTACATTGCAGATGGATTTGGACCCGTGGCCTTCAAACTTCGAAAGGTATAGAATCATATTATCATATAATTACAATAAGTTAGAACATTTATTTGGAAATTGACAAATCATCGTGGAAAACCACAGGATATTGACAAAATTCATTAGCGGTCATTGCCATTTGTCGTTGTGACTCCGTCAATAATGCTAATAAATTCAAGCCCCCCATTGTCATCATTCGTTGTGACCCACATGGGTGTAGGTTCCAGCGAACCGTGTCACTCTCACAACGAACGATGGCAATATTTCCAACGAATGTTGTCAATGTTCAAATTCCTTTTCATTTTAATGGGTTGACTTCTGAGAAGTCGGCCCATTTTTATTGGCATAAACTCATTATGCGGAATAAATGAATTATTTCAAGCGTTTTATTAGTTCTCACAAATTCAAAAAATGCCACTTAATTTTGGTCGCCGAGCACTGACAAAGGGTCAAAAAACACTATCTTACTGTAATTGTATCGTTTTTTAATTCTCATCCCCGCATATGGCTGCTATACCTCATCTGCGTTCCAAAAAAAACAAACCGGTTCAACCGGCTGTGGAATCGGCCAAACGACGTTAGGTCCCATTTTTGCCTCCAGGGCAACTAACCAACTATGCTGAGCGATTGTCGAGCTCTCCGCAGATGCAAGGAAGAGGTCTTTTCGCTATAGTTGCCTATGCGGGAAGGCGTCTGACGCCGCAGGTGCGGTGAGATCGGCAATCCCGAAGGGTTTCGAAATTTTGAAGTCGGACACTCAATTTGGCCTATGATAATATTTTGTTATCAAATAGGAAAAAATTTGGAACGCTCAACTTAGTCAAATAAGGACAACTGTGATCCAGTGACCACTTTGTTCGGCTCATTTCTGTAGGACAACTCAGGAGGGGTGCTATCTTTGCTGGAGCCCAACCGTCCTTGGGCCAGAAAAACCCCGGCAACAAGACCGACATGAAACCCATGTCGGAAAGACCGTTGCATATTTTTGGTGGCCTGATTCAGAACCTGATCCGCTTTTTCGGATTTGTCCAGGATCTCTTCAAATCTAATCGCCTGCTCCAAAGCATCTTCAACAAAATCCATAAACCGAATGCCACAGCGATCGCAGTATGCTCTGAGTTCGGCATAAAGGTCAGGGTCAATTGGGATATTCGCTTTCTCCATGGACGGCCCCAAAATTCTGTTTTCTTATTTCTTTTTTATAGGTTAGTGCAAAAAAGACAACTAGTTTAGCCTTCATTGGCCGCTTTTGACTCTGGCTCCGCACGCCAAATCCGATAACGGACGTCAACACCTTCGGGCACATAGACCACCACGGGCAAGCGGCTATTATATCTGATCAGGTAGGGCTCTCCACCAAGGCGGATAAATCGGTCCACCTTCGGTGCGTTTGGATCAACTGCCATCAGTGTGCCTGCCATCGGCCCTAGTTCGCTGACCACATACCTCGTAAAGCCCCAACCCACTATGTTTTCCTTTTTAATTTGCCCACCGAAAAAGTATTGATTGGTTTCATCAATTTTGACGGTCTTGCCAACAATCAGTTCAACCTGATAATTTAATTCGTTATCTTGTTCGGCAAGGTGGATGACATAACGGATCTGCCCTTGGTCAGGAGGTGGAAACGCTTTCATATTGTCTCCGGCGTTAACTGAGCACACCATAAATACGGTAAAAATAGCTGTAACTGCTAGTGTGACTCTCATTTTGTCTCCGCTGTGACGTTATTTGGGAAACGCATCATGTGCATATTGCGTAATTTTTATTGCTCCAATTCTATCTTGTTAGAACACCCCAAGACAATCAGCAATTTGAATAAGGCCATATGCTGTCTTACTATTGAATTGGAACCAAACTGGATAATCGTGTTCAGTGCGGGACCATGGGTAAAATGAAACTATTCATCTACCCTCCTCCTCGGGCAGGCCCCGTCCAGGCCTGCCCGTCTCATTTAATACTACGTATCTAAAAAATTCCTCTCAGAGTGCAGGCCGTTTCAAACAGATTGGTAGTTTTGACCTCCCGCCATACGGTCAACTGGCTCACATTGTATATTTGACTGGATGCTGTAACTTATATCTAAGTGAAACAGAAAAAAACAACCCAACAAACAACCGATGAGGTGATATCATGGCCGAGAATAAAGTGCAGGATTACACAGATGACAAGAACGAAGGACACGTGGATACCCGTGAAGCCAATTTCGAGTGTGAAAAAAAAGACGAGAACCTGGGATGTGACATGGGAATTGATGTAGCAGGATGACCGGAAGGATGGTGCCCTATGATAGGAATATTACTGACGCTCATTGTACTTGGCTACTTCATAAACAGTTGCATAGCCGGATGGTCTTCAGAAGCCTCCTGCAAAATTTAGGGTTGTTTAACGGCAGAGCTTCAATATATTAGGCAAGAAAATTTGAGTTCGCTGAATAAGCTGAAAAAAGGCAGGGCCTCTAACGGGGCTCTGCCTTTTTTCTGTTACTGTCCAAACATAAAATTTCAAGAAAATCATGATTTACCGAATTATTAAGAAAGTGCAGATTAATCGACCTTATCACAGGTTTGATTCAAGAAGGGCCAACCCCAACATTTGGTGGTTGGCCCCTCATTTGAGAAATTTCACACAAAACACTAATTTCAATTCAATACCGCTGTAGTTAAGACAGTCATGAACTATGCATCCTGATTCTTCTCTATAATAGCTTTCTCTCCTCCAGGTATCCTACTTCGAATGCTTTGCATTATTCCCTCCAATGTTCAGGTTTGTTTAAGGCGTCTGCGCAAATTACCTTTCCACTGACGGTACCCATTACTCCCGACCGAAGCGCTTGAACCATCCATGCGCCCGCATGTTCATCCGGTATAGGATAGGCAGCCTCAAATCCGATTTGCCCGGCTGGTGTGAATCCATAGCGGGGATAGTATTCCGGATGCCCGAGAACGAACACCAAATCGACCCCTGATTTGGATAGAAGCGCTAATCCATGTTCGATGAGTTTGCCGCCAATTCCTTGTTTTTGGAAGTCAGGTACGATTGCCAAGGGTGCCAAGATTACGATCGAGGCTGCGTCTTTAGAGTCGGACAAGTGTGCTGAGGTAAATAAAATATGTCCCACAGCCCGTCCCTTTTTTAACGCAAGCAGAGAAAGTAGCGGTTTTGCACTGGGATCATGTAAAAGTTCCCTCACCAATTCAGCCTCTTTCTCATAGCCGAACGCCAAGCGTTCTATTGACAGTACGTCGTTCAAATCTGTTTCCATTGCCTCTCGTATTTGCATTTTTTTACTCCCGCTATTGGTCTTTCGAGTTTGACTATCTCCCATTGCGTCTTTGCTTTTTCATCGCTTTCACTTTCAGGGCCACCTCTTTCCAGCGTTCCTTTTCCACGCGGTCGGCACTCTTGTGCTGTCGGTCCGAGAGATAGGTCAATTCACGTTTCATTTTGTGGTAGCTTTCCAGTCTGTTTTGCGAGATCTCACCGTCAGATAGAGCCCGAAGGACCCGGCAACCGGGTTCGTGGATATGGTTGCAATTGGAAAAACGGCATTCTCCGGCAAGGTTTTCGATCTCTGGAAATGCGGCGCTAATCCCATCGTCATCGTTCCAGAAAACGATTTCACGAATACCGGGGTTGTCAATCACCATCCCTCCCTGAGGCAGCAAAATCAGATCCCTGCTGGTCGTCGTGTGCGTTCCTTTCCCCACACGGCTGCTTATCGAACCGGTAGCCTGTACGGTCTGACCGCAGAGCCGATTCACCAGGGTGGATTTACCTGCACCGGAAGATCCCACCACAGTAGTAGTCTGACCTGGAGATAGATACTGTTCCAAATGGACCAAGCCCTTGCAATCCAGTGCCGAAACCAGGTGTATCGGGACCCCGAAAGCAACACGTTCCACTTTAGTGACAAAACGCTCCGGATTCTGGTGAAGATCGGCTTTTGTGAGAATGATGACGGGATTCAGGCCGCAATTGTAAGCCAGTGTCAAGTAACGTTCAATACGACGCAGGTTAAAATCCAGGTCCAGACCGCAGACGACAAATACGGTATCGAGGTTTGCAGCAATTACCTGTTCTTTGCGTGGTTGACCATTCTGTTTTCCATGGGTGCCCGCAGCTCCTCGGGACAGCGAATTTTTTCGTGCAAACACCTCAGTAATCGCCGTATCTGCAACAAGCACCCAGTCCCCTGTAACAGGATACAATCCGTCAGAGCGATGCCCAAATCTTCCCGCTGCGGTAGCGAGCCATTCTTTTTTTCCATTGCTGATACGAAAATTATTTTTCCTCACACCGACCACTCTGGCCGTGACCAATTGGTCATTGAAAAAATTATCCAATTGTGTATGGAAATGGGAAGTCCACCCCAGTCGTAAAAGGTGCTCGGTAGTATCGTTGGAATATAATTTGTCTATATTTTGCTTTGTGGTCATTGTTGAACTCCGCTTTTTGTTGAATCCACACCGAGTTATCCCGGCGCAGGACATCAAGGGCAGACACTCAATATACCGGGAGTATCTGTTTTCTATTGATACCTAAGCGTATGGATCGTTACTGACGAAGAGGGCAACAAGAGCGGTGGAATTTCAGATAGGGGTCTGCAGGGTGAACAGATCTGGAGAAACAGATCTGCTTTGTCTGAACAGCTTGATTTGCTCTTTGCAGAGCTATGATCAATCAGCCACCGGAGGGTTAATCCCCTTGTCGGCAACGATTGACACAATATCCATTAATTTCTTTAACAAAAAAACCTCGCTCACATATTTTGATTGAGACGCTATAGATACTCTGTGGAACAAGATGCTGTCAAGTTTTTTCAAACGGTAGGTTGTAGCTCGCAGATCGGTGGTAAAAGGATGGTATTCGAGTGCCAGTCAAGTAAGGCCTGAGGCAACACCTTAATGGAAATGTATTGTCTGAAATGACAGCTTGATATTGAATCAACATGTTGTGGTTGTGAATAAAACTGCGAGAGTTGTGATTACATACCATGTATCGGAGATGATTTGAGCCCTTGTATCCCGTGCCAATCAAGGGAATGAAGGTCAAGCCGTTTTAGTTACAAAGACCCCGTTTAAAAAAAAATCTACAATAACAACCAGTATCATCGATTCTTAACTTCATACAGCTAAAATATTGACAAGTTCGACCGTAACCATTTAAGCTTCACATTCTGAAAGCGCCCATCCTGTCCCTTTTCTACTTACTACCCGTACAACGAGCTTGTGATTGACGCCTGTATATGGAATGGAAACCTTCCCGAAGCAGGAAAATGTTCATAAATTATATTTTATCGATATGTTAAAAAACATTGGAGGCAACTATGCTTTATCGCAAGATGAAGGGCAATGGAGATGATCTTTCCATTCTTGGTTTCGGCTGCATGCGATTGCCGCAGAAAAAGGGCAGTCCAGGCGATGGAGCGATCGATGAACCACGTGCTTCCAAGCAACTAAAAATGGCTATTGACCAAGGCATCAATTATCTTGATACCGCGATGCCATATCATATGGGTACGAGTGAGACATTTCTTGGTAAAGCCCTATCCGACGGATATCGAGAGAAAGTTAAATTAGCAACTAAATTGCCTCATTGGTCGGTTAAAGTATCTGATAACATGGGCCGTCTGTTAAATTCACAACTCAAACGGCTCAGAACCGAACAGGTTGATTATTACTTGGTCCATGCCCTGAACGGAACCAGTTGGGAACGCATGGAAGCGCTCGGAGTTTGTGAATTCTTGAATCATGCAAAAACGAGAGGCCTCATTGCAAATGCAGGGTTTTCATTTCATGGAAGCCGGGATTCCTTTGAAAAGATAATCGATTCCTATGATTGGGATTTCTGCCAAATTCAATATAATATTCTTGACGAGAAAAACCAAGCAGGAACAAAGGGGTTGAAATATGCGACTGCTAAAGGCCTTGGTGTAGTTATCATGGAACCATTGCGGGGAGGCTTATTGGCACGTCAACCACCCTCTGAGATTTCCAGGATATGGGGTGAAGCTGATAGTAAAAAATCACCATCAGAATGGGCTCTCAGATGGATCTGGAATCATCCCGAGGTCACCGTCGTGCTATCTGGCATGAACGAGGAATCTCATATCGAAGAGAATATTCGCATTGCCGGTGATGCCCACCCAGGATCGTTATCTGAAGGTGAGATGGCATTGGTTAAACGGGTGGCTCGTCAATATCGAAGCAGGATGAAAGCAGGATGCACCGGATGCCATTATTGCATGCCCTGTTCATCTGGCGTCAATATTCCGACCTGTTTTGAATTGTACAATCATTTGAATATGTTCAAAGACGCAAACTGGGCAAAACTAAATTATATCGCCCGTGTTGGAGGACTGTTTGCCAGTCCGGGCAAAGCATCTCAATGCGAGGAATGTGGGGAATGTGAAAAAGTTTGTCCTCAGAAACTACCTATTTCAGATTTGCTAAAAAGCGTAGCTTCAGACATGGAAGGTCCATTCTTTGACACAAAAGTCTGGGCGTTTAGAAAATTTATGCAATTCAAAAGGTGGCAAGCGATTAGAACCGGTGTCGATCAAACGAAGTGACCGTGCCCACAAGTCCAAGCAATCATTTGGTCAGATCTCAATAAACCCACATCTTGTGTCCGGGTATGATTGGAACCAGTTTGTGATTACATACTAGTATTTTGGGCCAGAAACCCACACGGCTCCTGTTGTCGCAATTGACAGCATCCCAATTTTTGAAATAATCTCAAATCAATCACAGTTTCCAGTAGAAGACTTATTAGCGTAGTCCACATGTGTATCTTTAATTAATCATTAGAGGGAAAATGGATCTCATCGTAACTGGGATTGTAGCTGGCCTGTTAGGAACGCTTTTGATGGATTCTTTGAATCATCTCTTCGCCCGATATGGGATAATCTTAAAAATAGACGTGAGGATGATTGGAAGAATGTCTGCAGGTTGGGCGAATGGGCGCTTTCGCTATCGTCATCCTGATGAAATGAAGCAGGTAGCTAACGAGTTGCTCTATGGCTATATTACGCATTACGCAATCGGCGTGGGTCTCGCCATTCCTTTCGCGTTAGGATGGGCTATATTTGTTGGAGGACCTGTGTCACCGTCATGGGCACTAATCTATGGCGTCGCAACGACGGTAGCATCTGTTTTCTTCGTTTACCCTTCCATGGGTCTGGGATTATTTGGTTGGCGATCTCCCGAAGGCATTAGGGCTTCACTTTCCAGTCTGGCAAACCATTTCTTCTTCGGATTAGGCATGGCCGTTGCGGTTGCAGTTGCTTGAGCGCAGGGTACGTATAGGTAAGATTCGTTAGAAAGCGTAGACCTCTGCCAAGTATTGTAACTACTGTATTTCGTGGCTGGTAATCGGCTATCTGGGGTTGTAATACCATACCAATAAAAGTTCGGTGAAAAACTGCGGCCTCTATCTAAAACGGATTAACTTATGGATATAGAAATCAAATTGGATTGTCCAAATGTGGATTGGAAAGCCGTCTCAAACATATTAAAAGACGTGGGAATGGGCTATTATGAGCCTGACCGCCATAAAAAAGCTTTCAACAATAGTTATGTCACTGTTTTTGTGTATCATGACAATCGGATGATCGGTTTTGGCAGGGCGATTTCTGACGGTGTCTACCAAGCGGCCATCTATGATTGTGCCGTTGTTCCGGAATTCCAGGGAAAGGGCATTGGAAGAATGATCATGAAAAATATTCTATCCAAAGTCAACCCGTGTAACATTATTCTGTATGCATCGCCGGGAAAAGAAGAATTTTATCAAAAACACGAATTCCGGAAAATGATAACGGGCATGGCCCGCTTTGTTAAAGGTGAATCAATGCGAGAACGCGGTTTTACTGAGTAGTGGGTGATTGTAGACAAATTGCATATGGGGGTAACCACATGAAAAAAGATGTAAAACATAAACTGTTCATGGGCTTTGGCGGCTTTTTAATGAAAATTCCACCGTTGCTTTCAGAAAAAGGAGCCAGAAAGGGAGAAAAAGGGGCCAAGGCAAATGCAGCTTCTCTGTCTGATGAAGAGCGTCAAGTCCATCATTTTATTGTTAAAAAAATGGCAGTTGTCGATGCCACAATTACAGACAAGCTGATCGCTGAAGAACGTGGAATGTCAAATGAACGCGTGCTTGAAATTATAGACAAACTTGAAAATTTAAAAACGTTCATTTATCGAAGCGATGGCAAGGGGATAAATTGGGCATATCCGCTATCACTTGAAAACACAGGTTTCAGAATAACAGCCTCTTCCGGCGAACAATTTTTTGCAGCCTGAGGCGCTGACGCATTCGCGGCTCCCTTCGTGTATGGGAGATTACAAAATAAAGAACTGTCATTTACTATTCAAGCAGAATGCGCCAATAGCGGCAGGCAGATTGAAATTGAGATTGACAGTGAGCTAAATATTAAAAATTTCACGGATGGGGCTGATCCCATGTTCTGTTTGCCCATTGTAACATTAGCAAATACAAAAGAACTCAGTATTGTGGACATATTCTGACGAAAGTCGTTACTCTTCTGGTCAGAAGAGGATGTAAGGGAGTATAAAAAGAAAAACCAAGATCTCAGAGCTTATATGAACCTAAGTAAAAGAGCGCTTGCGGGTGTGAAAAGAATGCAGACATCAATCTTTGGTTTTTGAAAGATAAAGGTTACAAAATAGGCCACATGGAATGCAAAAAGACCTGCGATTTCAGCAAACAATCATTGTTGCGATGCAGTTAAAAATGGATGCCTAATCTGTCAGATGAACTGTGTCAAGAAAGGCTTTGGCATCATTAGCTCCCCAATCAATATATTGTTTTTGGAAAAGCGCTGTCAAAGTTGTGATTACATACCAGAATCATTAGGTGTTAACCGTAGCCGAGTTCCTCCAGCCGTTCTTCACTCAGGCCCAAATAGTGGGCCAACTCATGTACCACCGTAATGGCGATCTCCTCTTCAAGTTCTTTAAAACTTTGGCACGCGGCCATCAACGGTTCACGGAAAATTATGATGACATCGGGGTAGAGCGGCGGCTCGGTGACCGAGCGCTCAGGCAATGGGACACCGGTAAAAACTCCGAACAGCGTCTCATCGGGGGACATTTCCATCTCCCGCAGCAGGTCCTGGGACGGTAGGTCCTCAACGGTGATGGTCATGTTGTTCAATTGAGCGCGAAAAATCTCGGGAATCATTTCGAGAGCTTTCTCCACGGTATCCTCGAACTCATTGCGGCTGATGCGCATGTTTCTTTGCCTTTTTACAGAGATCTTTCAAAACAAATCATATGGCACGCAGTCTAAATGCCATTCCAATAAAGCATACCAATACTTTGGTGTCGCTTCCTCTGGAAATCCGAAACCAGATGAATTGAAAGAAACAGAACCCTATCGTTTCTGCCAAATGTTCTTGAAATAATTGTGTTGTCAACAATAAGGTTCTCTGACCGTGATAAGCGGCAATTTCTATAATTTTCATTTTGATACCATACCAAAAGTTTGAGTCGGTAACCCACAAGGCTATTGGTCGAAATTGGGACTGGTTTGAGATAACGCATGTTCCAGCTATTCGACTATTTGACACGTACGCATTACTTAGTTGCACTTGACCATTTTAGGGTGGCATGAAACTTCGAAGGGAGAATCTGTAGTTCCCCTGGGATAATCTGCAGTCAGGGGGAACGAAAAAATTTGTCGCCGCTGTAAGCGGTCGGCTGTATTGGCTGGTTATGCATTTTGTGGCTGCTCTCAACTGTAATCATAAACTTCGTGAATCGTAAGCCCAATGGAGTACTGCCTGCCGCTGTTTGCGTCTACAGCCCAGGTCACCTTTGTTGCAATTGTTTTTAATCTGCGTGACATGACGTCTCATTGCTGCCCATCTTTTAATTTGTCTTTCATCATCAGGACATCGGCGTCCCATATAGTATCGACAGTACCATTGGAACCAGCCTCGGGGATCTTCTTTGTAAATCCATCCTTTTTCCCGCCACACTGAAAGCGGCTGCGACGCGTTTATTCCAAAGAAATTCAACTCGGGGTTATGATGTGTTGAACATAATTTGGCATTTTCAAACCATTCAGTCGGAAATTCTGTTCTACAGTCCGTCATATACTTTCCGCCAAACACCCCAAGTTCAAGCATTTTTTTGGGTGTTAGTTCGGGTGAAAATTTGGAATGAAAATTTTTGCCGGACGGCCCTGTTAAAATATAGGAATAGTCAGTCTGCATTAGATCATTTACTTCAATTCGACGATCTTGCATATCAAACCCTCAAATGCATAACGTATTTCTCAGTGGCGAGGGAACCGATTCAACTGAAGAAAATGGTTATGTGCGGTTTAGTTATACTTCTGGCATTGTGGACATGACTATTGAAATTCATTTGAGCCTGGATGGTCACTTTCAGCAACTGTCGTTCTTACTCCCTTTCAACTTCAATTTGTCGATTTCCATTCTGCTCCATATATTTAGGATTGTGTGGTTCCACCAAGTGCTTTAAGTCAATCCAGAATTTGGTCCTTTGTTTCGATTCAGGTGGCTGTTGAATCGGCAGTTCTAGGAAGGGAACATTCATATTCAAGCCATGAAATTTTTCAGATAGGATCTCTGCCATAATACCCATAAGTACCGGCTCTTTTGGATCAGGGTTATCAACCTGCATGGGTGATTCTGTGTTGTATCTATTCACCTTGTGTTTACCCCAGTGAATACCACAGGTAGGGCTGTTGCGTAGACCTACGTAGGCCACCAAACGATAGCCATTTTTTAAGAATTCCTCAACCATAAGAAATGGAGTCTTCAGAAGATCTTTACAATGATTACGGAAAAATATATTATCGTATTGCTGTCTTCCTTGGGGATTGCGTTTTAATCCCATTGCTGTTGTTTCAGGACAGAGATATTGGATAATACCTACCCGTAAACTCATCAAATAATCCACTAATTCATGTGACAAAGGAAAATTCTGTCCAAGCACATGAACACGGCAGTAAGGATTAATTAAACACTGGGCAACTAAAATGATTTTCTTATCTTTTTTACTCATAATTATCTTTCTTTAGCACATTCCAAAAATATAAGTGTTCAATGAATTCTATACAAACTAATTTATTCGAAGAATTACGTCCTGATCGTCCAAAACAGCTTTACGAATCTGTTCTTCTTTCGATTTTAAAAAATTCAAAATCGAAGTGCTGTTAGAATCGTCCCAACGTTTCTGACCGATTTTTAAAAATATTCTGGATCTCCCTGTATCAATTACAAAATCGTATGATTCTGTTATCGAGTTTTCGCGATAATCAATATGATATTCATTATAGGCATTGTTAAGGAGGTTCAGAACAGTTTCTTTTTTTGTTTCAGCCATATCTTTCCCTTATGTAAATTTCGGCTATTTACAATGAATGTAACAGGTTATTTCTATGTATCATACAAAATAAACTAATTGAAATTTTAACGTATCGGACTACCGTCAATTCGCGTGATTGACAATTCAAACTTGTCTATCGTGTATATAGAAATAATTGTACCATCCAACCTTAATGAAATCCACAATGTCGCAATAGTTAGAGATCGAAATTTATGAGTTTTGGTGTGAGCCCATAGCTCAGCCTACCTTTCCTCTTCAAAAAAGCCTTTGTTACGTCGCAATTCCAACTCCAATCCATTTCGCCTGATTTGGGATCAACTCCTATTTCGTATAATCCCTATAAACCTTCAACGCCAATATAATCGTTGGCACCAAGTGATAAAACAGATCGAAGATGTCAATTGGCTTGGTGAGTGTCCCATTCTTTAACATTATGAATTTTTCTAATACATGAGGCATAGGTCTAAAGGGTGCCAAAAGCATGAATACCGCTAAGACGATCAAAATTGAGTATGGTATTTTATCAAGGAAAGCCAAAGTGATCTCCTTTGCTGATCCTGCCTGTGCCTGATTCTATCATCAAAGCGATTACCGCATGTCTATACTCCGCATACTACAAATTAGATGACCCGACTATGAAAAGTATCAATACGACTGCAGAGCCAACGTTAGCCGTCGATAGCTGGGTTCATTGAGTAGGTCCCCATGTGCGATGTACTCGCCAGAATGTGACCTTCCATTGCCTCCAACGCGTCTTGACCGGTGAACTCACCTTGGAGGCCCAGCGTTTCGACATCGAGTGCAAAGACCTCGAAGTGGTAGTGATGCACGATGCTGTCATTCCACGGCGGGCAGGGACCGTCATAGCCGCCGTAGGTGCCCTCCATCTCAGGGTCTCCCGCGAACCATCCCGTGTAGTCGTTCTTGCCGGTCACGCCGTATTGGGTTTGACCTACTGACTTGCCTCGTGGGGTGATGCCCTGACTAGCTGCACCCTCGTCCAGACCGGACACGTCGGTAGAAATATCCACAAGTACCCAATGAAAGAAGTTCACGCGGGGCAGATCAGCGGGAACCACCTTGCCTTGTTGGTTTACGTCCTCACCTGACGAAGGGACGTCTGGGTCGTGACAGATGATCGCAAAGGATCTCGTGCCCGCGGGTGCATTAGACCACCGAATGGCAGGGCTTACGTTGTCACTTGGAGCAAATGGGCTGTCGGTTCCCGGCTGACCAAAAGCGAATCGGGCTGGAATAGCAGCACCGTGGGACCATGAGTCAATGTGGACAGAAAATTTTTTATCCATTGTCTTTTCTCCTTTGATCTGGGTTTGTATCAAATATGAAACAAAATTCCACAGGCTCTGGAAAGGCCTCGGCAACCCTTTTCCTTAAGCCATGTCTTGACAATTTCTGCCTTAAAATAGGTCGCGTTATCCAAAATCAGGATGATGGTAGGGGCTCGTGGATACCTGTATCATCTGTTTTCAAACAGTGTGTTAATATCGCAATCCGCTCCTATTGCGCTATTAAGTTTTCCTTATTTAAAATATTGACGATATAAGAAATTTTATCGCCGGTTAAATTACCAAATGATTCTTTAAGGTTATCCAATGTATTTTTTCCTTATACACATCAAATAGCTTTTCGTAGCTATCGATGCCAGGTAATAAATCATGATCAAGGCCCCACAAGGCAATAGCCCAGTTTTTAGCTTTACCCTTTTCAGAAGAAGTTCAAGATTCGCTACTACAAAATTACATTATATTCGGTGTGTTATTAAGATTATCGCTCAATGGTCATATAAAGTTCAAAATCTTGAATTTTCTCCAATTCAACAATTCTAAATATAAATACAAGGCTTTACGCTGTTATTGAGTAAAAAAGGGTTTATAGTCGTGAATATTTTTCACAAAAACTTATGTCGTCAGCCAAGCCCACCAGAAAGAACAATCGACTGATATCATTTTAACATATTGTTATAGATAGGTATTAATTATTTCAAGCATCACAATACCGAGTTCCGTCAAACTTGGCAAAGAATTTGCTAATTAAGTATTTAACCTAATAATTTTTCATCTGTTCTCCTCCTTAACGGTTAATCGGCTTCACCCCGGTTGACCGTTATCTTTTATGATTGCTGAGAATTAGGTACTATCGAAAAACCGATCTTTCTATAAGCCTGTCACCGGATGGAGCAATTTTGATCCGGCCAGTGGGGGCTATACCGAGAAGCAATACGCTGGGAATCGACCAAGCTCTTCTGAATAAAATCCATGAGGCTATAGATAGAACCGCGAAGGGTGAGGTTCTTGATGAAAAAGAAACTGAAAGATAGATTTCTGATCAATCAAACCCAAATCCCGCAAATACAGATTAATCGACCTATTCTGTACTTTGAACCGTAAATTGCCAACCACTATATGTGGGGGCTGGTCAATATTGGATGGGATTGGCACTGGTGGTCAGGAAATGCTAAAAAATGGGTATCGTCGAATGATGACGCCCATTTTTTAATATAAGTCACTCTACTTCGTTATCGCCAGCGCCTCTCTTATCTTCATTGACAATTCGTAAAGTGAGAACGGTTTTTGAATGAACCCCTTGCACCCACGATCCATTATTTCTTTTGCCTGCCCTTTGATGCTGTACCCGCTCGAAAGGAGAACCCTCACGTCCCCATCGATCGCTTTCAGGCGATCATAGGTCTCTCCGCCTCCCATGTCTGGCATGATCATGTCCAGGATGACGAGGGCGATCTCATCCCTTTGTTTTCCGTAAACCTCCAGGGCCTCATCACCACTGCGGGCAATCAGGACTCGGTAGCCCAATCTCTCCAGCATCTTTTGACCCACGTCGATGATGATGGGCTCATCGTCCACAAGGAGGACCGTATCCGTATCCTGCCCATATTGGATATTATGCCGGTCGGGTCCCTGGGCTTCCTCCACAATTTCTTTGTCAGAGGCGGGAAGATAGAGGTCGAAGGTGGCTCCCTTTCCTTTTTCACTGGAGACGTTGATGAATCCACCGTGGTTCTTGATGATGCCATAGACTGACGCCAGACCCAGCCCAGAGGATGCTGTCATCTCCTTTGTGGAATAAAAAGGCTCGAAGATCTTTTCCCGGATCTCGTCATCCATCCCTGTCCCTGTATCGGTTACGGAGATCTTGACGTATCTGCCAAGCATAATCTCAAATGGTGCGACATACTCCTGATCAATTACCATGTTCTCGGTCTGGACAAAGATGTTTCCACCGCCCGGCATCGCCTGCCAAGCATTTATATACAAATTTAAAAACACCTGCTTAATCTGGCCTTGATCCACTTCAACGGTCCATAATTCCTTTTCATATTTTTCGTGAATCTTTATCTCTTTTTTCGTGTGACCAAACATCCAGTTCCAGTTCTTGATAAGCACATTCAAGTCTGTAGGTTTGACCTGATACTTGCCGCCCCTGGCAAACCCGAGGAGATCCCTGGTCAACTCTGCGGCGCTCGTTACGCATTCCTCTATTCTACGCAGCTGTTCGCGATCAGGATGCGAAGGGTCTTTGTCCATCGACATCAGGTTTACGCTGCCCTGTATTCCCATAAGTATATTGTTGAAGTTGTGGGCTATCCCACCGGCCAAGGTACCGATGGATTCCATTTTTTTTGCTTGCCGAAGCTTATCTTCAAGACTTTCATTATCCGCTTCCAACTTGCGCTGGGCGGTGATGTCATAAAACACACAGTGGACATTTTTGAATTCTCCCGATAGATCCTTGCTGACTTTATCATTTAACGAAACGAGCATATCCATGCCATCTTTTTTTTGCATGACAAACTCGTTGCCAAGAACCTCGCTTACCGTTTTAGATCGGATAAAACTTCCCCTGAAGCGGTCTTTCCAATCCGGATGCAGGAAATCAGAAAAGTTTTTTCCAATGACATCGATTTCAGAATAATTCAACGTTTCCAACCATGCCTCATTGACTGCAATAATGTTTCCGTGTTCATCCAGGGACTGGTAGGCAACGGGGGCATGTTGAAACAGCGCCCGAAAACGTTTCTCGCTTTCCATTAGCGCTGCTTCAGCGGTTTTTTTAGGAGTGATGTCCATCAGCACAATCCGCCATTGTGTCACCGCATCTGCATCATCACGATCGGCTTCGATGTTTGCCTGAACCCATACAAGTGATTCTTTTCCCCTTTTTAGCGGCAATTCAACACTCTGCTTTTTTCCGGTCTCTCCGGCTTTTTTCCGGGCCGATATAAAGGCATACGCATAGCCGGGATCGATGAATTGGCTAAAACCTGAATGCCAAAGTGATCGTCGGTCTGTTTCAAGAAGAGCGACTGCGGCCAGATTGACACGGGTGATGATCCCCTTGTTATTCAAAGTCAAATATCCGCAGGGAGCAAATTCATACAGGCTCTCGAACTCCTGATGTAACGTGGCAAGCTCTTTCTGCGCCCGCTTAAGCTCTTCGTTCTGAATTTCAAGCTCGGCCTGGTGGACTTTCAATTCATTGATCTGGTCAAGAATATCGGAGGGTGCCTGAGGGGCAAGGTCCGGCTGATTTTGGAGCAGTTCTTCTGCCTGTTTTCGCAACAGTTCGGATTTGTCGGAAGGATATAGATCGTCAAGCATTTCTCATTCCTTTCCCGGCTTCTTCACAAAATGCAGAAGAATGCGATAGAGATAGCCATCACATGCCTTGATGAAAGGTTCTTATTTTTATATTAATAGAGCGAGGGCAACCATAATTGATCAACAAAATATAGCAATATATAAGGGGAAAACACAAGGAGTCAGTGGAATCCTGGCAGAAGCGTGAGTGGGTTTCGGCCTGCCCAGATTAAGCATCAGTTGAATGTCTGGCACAAAGTTGGATTTTCTGAAACTTCCGGCTTCAGGTCGTTGGTGACATCAAAATTGATTTAAAGGGTATCGTGGCGCACCCGCATATTGTGGTCTGGTGAAATACCGTTTGGGTAAAGATTACCTACCATTATTAAGGATCATGCCAAGCCAAAATCTACTTGCCATCACGGCTAAAATCGAATCATATTTTCGCAGTTCAGGACAATATCTCCGGCACTACCTAATTTGGTTCAAAAGATGGGCCAGATATTTTTCAGGTCTTAAAGAAGGCATACGAATTTAAAATCACCTTAGTTTAAACAATGGAGGGCCAGTTATTTCCATGCCATGCGCGTTAAATATTCGCTTTAATTCAGCTTTTTCAGGCTCACCTTTAGTTTTTGCCAATTCTTGGAAAAAGGATTCCATTAGACCAGCTGGCTGGAATGCGATTAGGAGTCTTCCGTGGTCCTTTCCCTTAAATGCCCAGGCATGGGGTACCTTTCTCGGAGCAAGGATGGAATCGCCTGGACCCAATTCGAATTGCTCTTCACCAATCTCCAAAAGGTACTCACCTTCGATGGCGTAAAACCACTCTTCCTGCTCATAGTGGAGGTGACGCGGGGGGCCACCTTTTTTTTCATTAAGGTTCTCTATGATGAAAAGACCACCGTCGGCATCCTTCGTTGCGACTTTAAAATCAATCGGAAAACCGCTGAGCACAGTCTGTCTGCTATTAAACCGATCTCGGTCCGCCTTGACAAGAATTCCTGTTTCCGTCCGTTTTGAGTTGGGCGTCTGCCCGTGGGTAAAAGTTGGCGTAACTGCAGCTGCAGCGGCAGCAGCGGAAAATATGAATGTTCTACGATTTATAGGTTTCATTTCAGTATTCCACATGGGGTTCCGTTGCCGCCAAAACCTCAACGGCCGAACGGCAAATGCGAAACGGGCTATTCACTAAAACCCTTAATGGTAAATTCGGAACCATATCGCAATCCAAGAGTATGCATGATTGCAATGTTTGCAATCTCAGCTGAAGACAGTGGGACGAGGGACAATTTCGAAATGCTGAAGCCGTGGAATTGATACTATGGGGATTCAAATGTATCTGTAATACTTAAATTCGATAAAAGAAGGGTTTCACTTAGGAAGAATCGGAACCAGAACCGTCGGAACTACGACCCAATATCTTGAGCCCAATCAATTGGTGGTCGAACTTGGGACATACCACTATTTTTCCGGTGGATTACAGATTCTCCATTACGGAATTAGAAACGTTCCTAACGAATGCAGGCTCTTAATAGCTATTCTTTGGAACCAATAATGATATGAGCGGATACGGGAAATACGGCCTGACCTTGTTCATTGACATAAGCGTTTAGCGCTTGCTCGGCTTCTGCAAGGATCTGTATAATTTTTTCCTCCTCCAGCTTCACACCCATCACCGGCAGCCAGCCTCTGAGATCGGCTTCAACCAATGATCGAACGCTTGGAAATTTTGCAGTCCCTGAATGGGTTGTGACTTTTGCGGTAGAGATCCTCGATTCTTTGGCGAGTTGAATCAGACCTTCTTTCTGGCCAAGAACGAATGGCGCTCGTAATGCATCTGCCGCTTTTTTACCGGCAGAACGTTCCAACAGGGCAACTTCGTCTGCGTATGCGGGAATGTTGTCTAATGAGTCGAAGACAGCAACCGCCAGTTGGCCTTCCGGAACCAATACACGCAGCATTTCGCGCAATGATTTTTCCCGGTCTGGAAAAAACATCAAACCAAATTGACTAACAACAGCATCGAAGGATTGATCAGGAAATGGCAGGGAGTCTGAGGGTCCCTGCTTCCAATCGATGGTGGGCGCGATGCGTTTGGCAACTGCCAACATGCCCTCAGCGATATCCAGGCCTGCAGTGTAACCAGAGGGGCCAACCATTGATGCAGCTTCTCTGGCAAGAATCCCCGTCCCACATGCAACATCTAATACCCGATGGCCCGGCTGAACGTTCGCAAAACTGAGAACCAACGGTACCCACTGTTTAAAAAGTGAAGGAACGAACAGCGCTTCATAAGATGTTGCCGCAGCAACTTGTTCCTGAAAATTATTTTCATTCATTTTGTTTTCTCCTTATTTTTCGATAGGTGCTAAAGCGGCATGCTTGAGCCTCTCGAATCCAAAACGTATCCTTCCGTTTTTATGAGGTAATAGACCAGAAAAGGTCGGCAGCGTCGCTTAACTTATAATGAGGTTTTAACAGACTCTGTCAAGATAACAGCACCTGTGGGACTCTGAGAGATGGGAAATCAAGCCGGAGGGTCAATCTGTTATCAGGTTTTCAGAAGATAGAATTCGTGGTTGATTTGATTGCCATAAATTGAAGCATAAACATTTTTATCCACCTCAACATATGGTGTAGAGCAGGATACCTTTCCCAAAGCCAAAAGGTCTGCTCTCTGTAAAAGGTTGTTTGCTGACAGCACACCAGTTAGCGCTTGTGAATCAGGGGGGGTGTAGGCCGCCGGGTCAAGGGTGGCCGTCTGAAGAAGGAAAAATATGATCGGAATTGATAGAATCCCAACTATACCCAGGATTATCTTTTTCATACCTCGACGCTCCTTTGAGAAATGGAATGTTTTTTTAATGTTGTGTGGTGGTAGTTTCATTTCATGGCGGGAAAAGGCACATTAAAAAACTCCGCTTCGGGTGGATAACGTCTATGAAAAGTTTGGTGCAAGTATTATAATCAAGAAAAGAATGAACAGATAGATAGCGAATGCAAAAATACTTCTTGCTGGTTTGCTCATTGTTTGACTCCTGCATAAATTTTTAGAAAATTATCTGTTCGACCTTTCACCAATCAGGATTGGGCGGATGAGCCTGCTTTTCCGACATGCGCCAAGGGCGTGCATCCGTGTTGGGCTGAATGCCTGCTTGCATGATACCGCAAAGCATCCGCACTTTGCGCGGATTGAGCAATATTATTTTTCGCTGCAAGCCAGCAAGCCGCCAGCAAGAAACAGAATCACGGCGGTTGCCTTATTCTGAATATGGGTCAAACACCGCTGTTTCATCCACAGGAATACTTTGGCTCCAAAAAGCGCGTATGCAATGGCACTGCTGCCCTGAATAAAAAAGAAGCTTATGGAAAGCGTAATGAAGTGGTTGGTATAGTGAACCGGGTCAATAAACTGGGGGAACAGAACGGTGAACACAAGCACGGATTTAGGGTTGGACATGCCTGTGGCGAATCCCAAAGAAAACTGCCTGGATGAAGACACACCGGAAACAATATCCTTGAAATCGCTGGCATTGGCTGACTGGCGCCAGTTTTTGATGGCAAGAATGAACAAGTACAACACGCCTGCCCACTTGATTGTGTTGAAGACCAGCACGGACTCCTGGACGATCACACCCAACCCCAGGTAAACCACACCCATCTGTGTGAGGTAGGCGAAAGAGCCGCCTGCAATGGCTGGAATCGTGTGATAAAAACCGTTTCGCACACTCGACGACATGGAAAACATGGTCATGGGACCTGGGGTGTAGGCAATAGCCGTCATCAGAAGAAAAAAAGTGAACCAGGTGCTGAAACTCATCATTTTTTTTACCCCTGTGCATTCTAGACAGCCCTGTATAAGAAAATTACTTCCCGATTATAGTGCCCACGCGCCGACCAGCGGGGTCGAATAACTGGTTACCGACACGTTTTCCTGACCGGAGGCGGAGCAGGTCATTATTCGTCTCTCCGTGAACATTGGGGATCGCCAACCCAATGCGGCGACCCTGCTTATCAATGACGATTTCACGTTCCGGCCTAACAGCGTTTGGAGCGATGGGGCGACCGGCATAATCATGGTGTCTTTCCGTTTCCGGAAGAGTGACCGTCTTAGCGTTTCGTTTGCCATAGAATTCGTTTAGGATTTCATCGGCACACGCAGGAATGGCAACACCGGCAGCCAGAAACAGGATCACAGCACATGGAAGGTATTTAATCATGTTAGAAAAGTAGAACACACGAATGCAGATAGCAAATATTGGTGCCCATAAGCCCACTCGGCAATCTTTAGAGGCCAGACAAATAGACGCCCCCGGTCGCTTAATAATACAATTAGGCAGGGGCCACTTTTTCCTAAAGTTTGAACAAAGCCTGCTAAAATAATTTTTACCGATTCCGCCTGTAACGGCACTGCTGCGCAGCACCGTAAGGATGAAAATCGATTTCCAGTTCGCTCGCTGTCGCGGTTCAACTGATGGATCGGTTTGATCGGTTTTATAAGTGGTGTAACCTTGGTCTTCCAAGGGGCCTGAACATCAAAAGGGTGTGAAGAAAAAATGTAAATCTTGAACAGCAAAATATGTAGTCGTTATAATGAAAACTACAATCATTAAAATTCTTTTGGCGTCTTCTCTAAACATCTATCCCTCCCAAAAAAAATAGTCATTTATCTTTTTATTGGTCAAAGGGATAAGAACTTAAACGATTTTTAAAATTTGATTTATCAACTCAGATTTGGACTAATTTTTGGGCGACTATTTAGGCACTTAACAAAAAGCCCCCCGGTTGCCCTGACGCCTTTAGTTTCTGAAAATCCGGCCGATAAAAACAGAGCGGGGGAACATGCAACACTGAGCCGATTTCCTATATCTGCGTTGCGCTGAGTCGCGTTTCCTTATGCAGTGGGCAGGGCCGGTAACGAAAACCCGGCCCTGCCCGTCCACTTATTGCCCAGGCCGGGCATGTGATTATGCTTTAATTTGAATCCGTAATTCAATGCATCTGTCTATAACAGATATTTAAATTTGCGATTTGTTTTTTCCGCAAGCTTACCGATGTTAACTTTAAGGAATACTCCACGGCATTGAACTGGTTTTATCTGCGCTGCCCTGAACCGCTACCCCACGTTTTTTTGGGCAAGACCCTGCCATAGGTCTTGCCCATTTTTTATTTTTATCCTTCAAAACAGAAGGGGTATAAACCGTACGGTCTTTAAAAAGAGAAATAAATGATTAGTAATAGCACGTTGTGGCATTTCTGAACAATATGCCCGAAACATGGTCAGAAATGATATTGCAATTATCAACACCACCCAGACGCAAATAGATAGGAGGAGATACCATGCATATATACAAAGATAATGTTCCGATTAAAGTTAATGCCCCAGGCGCTACGGCCCGCCAACAAACCGATTTCGGTGATGCAACTGGCTATGGAAAGATCGGTGCCGAATACTTCACAATGGATGCGGGGACTGATATCGCTCCATTGCTACAGGGGCTCGAAAAAGACCTTTGCCAGGCACCCCATTGGGGATACCTCATCAAAGGAGATATCACCGTCACATACACGAATGGTGAAACGGAGGATGCGCACTCCGGGGATCTATTTCATTGGCCGCCGGGTCACTCGGTGAAAGTCAACCAGGATGCTGAATTTGTATTGTTCAGTCCACAAAACGAACATACGCTCGTATTTGATCACATCAACAGCAAGCTTGGTGCTTAAAAACGATGAGCCGGTTTGGGCATGATAGATTGTGACGTAAGCGCTCTTGATCAGTATAATGACTAAGGCCAGCCCAAACCTCAAAAGTGGTCGGGTTGGCCTTTTTATCCTTTTATGTATTGAATACCGGCTTTGACATTAACAATCTATTTTATTTATGATTTTGTAGAATTCCGATATGTTTTGGCTTGGGAATGTATAGCGAAAGTTATGATTCCATACCGGCATTCCGAAACTGTGAAACCGGTGTAGGTTTACCAACAAACAAGAGTCCGGTGAAATAATCAGGCAAGGCATATGCTGCCTTGCCTGTATTTTCGGGGGGTAAGCGCTTTTATTATTCGTTTCGAATTACAGATTTGACTTTTTCAACCATTTCATTGGTGAGCTCGGTAACACCATGAGCTGACTTAGCATGTTCAGCAGCTAACTTGATAACTTCTTGATCGCTGTTGGCTCGAACAACGCCTTCACAGTCGAATCCCACATCTCTGCAATGTATTACCTTTTCCATGATATGCCTCCTTTAACTGTTATTTCTCTAAAGCAGCCATCACCACAGGATCTGGCCGGGATTGTAGTGATGTCGATATGGCCTGATCGTACTTGTTCCCGGAGAACGCCTTGAGTGTCCCGGCGTGGACGTGGCACCCACGGACCCAACGGCCACGATGGTCATCGCGTATGCCGTTTGATTGGAAGCTTCAGAAATGACTACAATATCATACTTTTGAAGCAATCAGCAGCACTTGAATTTAACATCAGTTCAGGATTTGATATCTTTAAGACACTGACGATGACCCCCCTGTCTTATCCAATATTTGGCGTACTTTTTGTGACAGCTCGGAGACGCTGAAGGGCTTTTGGATGAAACCGTTGCATCCCCGGTTCATTATTTTTTGTGCCTGACCATTGATTGCATAACCGCTGGCAAGCATAATCGGCATTTCCGGACAGGTTTCTCGAATGCCATCGAAGGTCCTGCCACCGTCCATACCCGGCATGATCATGTCGAGAATAACCAGGTCAACCCTGGCGCCTTCGCGGTGAACAACTTCTAAGGCTTCTTCCCCACTTTTTGCGGTAATGACCTGATAGCCCAGTCTTTTCAGCAAGGCCTGGCCGACCTCGATGATCATATCCTCATCATCGACGATCAAGATTGTCTCGGACCCATTGTATATGTTCTTTTCAGATGAACATTCTTTTTCCACCAATTTTTCAGAAATCGGCAAGTAGAGGTTAAACGTCGTTCCATGATCGGTTTTGCTCTCTGCGTAAATGATACCCGCATGGTTTTTAATGATGCCATAGGCCGACGCCAGACCCAACCCCGTCCCCCGGCTTTTTTCTTTCGTCGTGAAAAATGGGTCGTAAATGTGTTGAAGCGTCTTCTCATCCATTCCAATACCGGTATCCGTTATCGATACATGGGCATAGCGTCCAGGCTCCAACTGATAGGGTTTGCAGTCATTATCGCCCAACACGACATGTTTGGTTTCTAATCTCAGTGTCCCCCCATCGGGCATCGCCTGCCATGCATTGACGTAAAGGTTCAGCAGGACCTGCTCGATCTGCCTGCGGTCGGCCTCCACCACGATATTCGGGTCCTGGAATCGGGTCTCGATGATGATTTCTTTTTTGGTCCGGCCAAACATGTTGGCACTTTTAAGAACCAACTCGTTTATGTCTGTGGGTTTGACTTCGTATTTTCCGCCGCGTGCAAAACCCAGCAACTGTTTGGTAAGATGGGTCGCACTGAGAATGTAATCATCGATGGCATGCAGGTGCTCCAAAACGAGATGAGAATCTTCCAGATCCATTGAAATCAATGAAGAACGGCCCTGAATGCCCATCAGCAGGTTGTTAAAATCATGCGCGACACCCCCGGCGAGAGTGCCCAGGGACTCCATTCGCTCGGCATTTTGAAGCTGGGCATAGAGCCGTTGCCGCTCGCTGATGTCCCGGATTACCCCATGGGTGCCGACGTGCCGTCTCGCTCCATTGTGAGTGGATTTTTCGTAAATCCCCATGGATTTTAGTTCGACGGTCAAATATCTGCGGACGCTTTCGTTTTGCTGCCCGTCGCCAACCGCCTTCAATCGCAGCACAATCCCTGACGCGGCACGGGCTCCTGATCGCCGCTCGTCAAAAAACCATTGGGCCTTGTCTCGATCCTCCTCCCAGACAATCGTCGTATAGTGTTTCCCGATCAAACCATCGACCGTAAACCCCAACAGGTGTTCCAATGCTTCACTTAAAAAGGTAAAATTCCCACCGGCATCCAGGGTGTAGATAATGTCCGGGCTGTTCTGAACCAGATAACGGTATTTCTCCTCAGACCGGTATAATTTATGGTTGATTTTATCCTTTTCCTGCTTCAGCGCTTTTTGATTAATTGCATTTTCAACCGTTTTGAGAAATTCTTCGAACTCAAAGGGTTTTCTAAGGTAGTCGTAAGCCCCGCATCTCAGGGCGGCCAGCGCTGAATCGAGATTCGCATCTCCTGTAATTACGATAATGGAGGTGTCCGGATGCCGGGCTTTGATCTTCTCCATGAGTTCGGTGCCAAAGATATCCGTTAAATGGACATCCAAAACAGCCATGTCGAATGCATTCTGGTCTACCAGGGCCAAGGCATCCCGACCGCAGGTCGCCGTTGTGACTTCGTAATTCTTGGATTTAAGGAGGTGCGCCAGGCTCTCACAAATTCTGATCTCGTCATCGACGACAAGGATTTTTGGTGTTCGCAGCATCAATGACACCCTATTTCTGCCGGTTAAAGGCACCTGGTATCGGCAATTCAATCGTAAATATAGTCCCTTGGTCCGGGATGGACTTACAGGCGATCTGGCCATGCAGTGATTTAATAATGTTGTAGACGATGGAAAGACCTAAACCGGAATGCCCGCCTTCCTTGGAACTCACATACGGATCAAACAATTTCTCTTTGATGTCTTCTGGAATTCCGGGTCCATCATCCTTGAATTGTATCTCGACGAAGCCTTTGGAATCCCTTTTTCCGTGCGCAGGCTTGACGCTGATCGGTGGCGGCAGATGTCGGGTCTGGATAAAAAGATTCCCGCCCGCTTGCATGGCTTCAGCCGCATTTTTAATGAGATTGATGAAGACCTGTTTGAGTCCTGCCTGTTCTGCGATGATTGGCGGTAGATCCTTTTGGAGATCTGTGTGCAGTTTAACATCTGCATGTCTTAACATGGATTCCTTGGTTAGCTTGAGGATGTCCATCAGCAGGGCATTGATATCGGTCTTTTCTTGTGCGGGTTCTTTTTCCGTGGAAAAATCAGTTAATTTTCTCAGGAGATTGGCAACACGGCCGATTTCTTCGTTGATAATGCCGATCTCATCCAGGGCTATTTCTTTGCCGGTCAGCTTTATTTCAAGTATCTTGAGATAGTTTTTGATAATGCTCAATGGGTTGTTGACTTCGTGAACCACGCGTCTGGCCAGATCGCTGGAGGCCTCCGCCCGTTTTGCCTGAATGTCATGCAATTGAATCTGCTTCAGATGGTCGAGCCGGAGGGCCAAGGCCCCTTTATGGGTAAAAAGAGTCAACAGCTTCTGGTTTTCTAAAAGGTGCGGCAGGTCACTTTTCCGAAGTGACAGAACCAGAACGCCCACAGCATCACCATGTGCGATAAGTGGAAGACAATAGATTCCTTGCCCATCGAGCAGGCGAATGATCTGTTCATCGAGAATCGTCAACGGGCGTTGTCCCGCAGCTTCAAAAGAATCCAACGGTTTCTTTTCTCGAAGTGCCTTTACCAACAGACATTGATCCAGCCCCATGGAGACGGCAAGGCCGTGGTTTTTTGTATACCGCCCTTCCGTATCTTGGGAATATCCAAATAGAACGCCTTTTGGTGCATCTAAAAAAAAGTAAAGGAAACGGTTTACGTCCAGCAGAATTTTCAGTCCGTTTGAGATGACGGACAGGATGTCATTCTGATCCTTCGTCGTTAAAAAACCCTCGAGCGAGCCCATGAGCAGCGACACGTTCCTGACATCCCGGACAAGGGCATCCTGGATCTGCTGATCCTTTTCCTCAATCGTTTTTTGGGTTGGTTCATCAACGTTTATATCGATGCCTAATGCATCGGCCACCTCCTTGGCCGCCTGGCCGGACTTCTCAATTAAGGCGTAACATTCGTCTGAACTAAGCCCTAAAGTCTCTCGGGCCAATTCGACGCCTTGGTCGATTCCGGGTTCGGTGTCCTGGCACAAAAAATTGGCAATACAGACAATCTGCGTCATTGGAAGGGCCTGGGCAATGCGGGCCGGACTTTCATGATGGTAGCGCACCGCATCGGAAATCATGGGCTTGAATTTCCAGCGATCGAGAAGCCACGCCGCAACCTCGCAATGGGTTGCCCCCAGATGGATTTCTCCCTCAATCAACTCCCGCCCGTCATCACGGCAATTTTCAAGCAGCCCTTCATACGCCGCTTGGAAATTTACCCACAACACAACCTTGCCGATGTCATGCAAAAGGCCGGAGACAAAAGCCTCATCCGGGTAACCGGCGTTCATCTCAGAAGCGATTCTTTTGGATAAAAAGGCACACCGGAGAGAGTGCCACCAGAACATTTTCAGATTGAAATTCCCGTTCTTTTTGGGTTTGGGAAAGGCTTCGTAAACGCAGGCACAGATAGCCATGTTCCTGATTCCGCTGGTGCCGACCAGAACAACGGCCTGGTTGATTTCCTGAACTTTTTGGGGAAGTCCAAAATAAGCGGAGTTGACCAGCTTCAGGATCTTGGCGCTCAATGACGGGTCCTTGCCTACAATGGCTGCGATTTCAGCGAGATCAACACTGTCCTGGCTGCAGGATTCAAAAAGTTTTAGCAGTATATGAGGAAGCGTGGGAAGGTTTTTCAGGGTAGACAGTTTGTCAAAAAAAGGTTTCTGTGCTTTCATTTACCGCAGCCTTCCAAATCAGAAAGAGTATCAGACCAGACCTTCCCCATTGTGCCGTCAGAAATGCAGCGCTTCAAAGGTGGCTTCGTCAACCGTTGAATCCCCTGACCCGGAGAAATTCCGGGTGGTTTGACGCAAGAACGAGCCGGGTTATTGGTTATCGAAAATGGTTTCCTTCTGCTGGGGTCATATCGGCATACTCAATTTTTACTTTAGCTTAGAGATGAAAAAGACACCCAGCGTTGTGTGGGGTCTCGGGGCTTTCGTGGACTTCTTGCGATCAAAAGCAGCCCCGTGTATGTGTCGATCCATACCGTTCGAGGAACTATTACCATTTGTCTGATTCAATGAAGTTTAAGGTGGATAAGGTGGTCGGTCAAGCAAATAGTCAAGATTTATTGACCGCCACCGGTCTTCAATTGGCACAAATTGTTTTAAATATTGGCTCCTGAATACGCTTAAGAAAAACATGGGGCTGGATCGTTTTATCTCTTCAACTGATCTTCAAGCTCTCTGAGGATACTTCTCGGGGGGTGACCGTTTCCGCCGATCATCTTCTGGATCTCCCGGGTCAACCGGTTGCGGGCCACGATTCTGGACAGCGCCTGAACGCACTTTTTCAGTCTCTCGGAAGGGGAGGTTATCTCTAACAACCCCTGGCGTTCGGCGGGCGCGAAGCCTTCCAGGGCCGCAATTGAAAAAGAGAGCTGTTTCGGATCGATGCGACCGCCGAAGGTGGACGGGTCGAACCCGATGTCGATGTCGGACGCCTCTTTAAGCAGATTCATGGCGGTTTCAATGACCTCCTCCAGGTTATCGTCAGATGAAACCTTTTCCGCATCATCGAAAAAAAAGACCCGCGCCTCCATGTAGGCCCGGTCTTCGATCAATTCCCGCATGACAAACCGCTCCCCGCCCCGGGTCATGATATCCATCCTGCCGTCATCGTAGTGCTTCATGACCTTATCGATCCTGGCCATGCAGCCGACCGAGTGGATGGCCTGGCCGTCGAACAGCACAATCCCGAAGGGCCTGCGGTCCGCCAGGCAATCAGCGATCATCTGTTTGTAGCGTTCCTCGAAAATGTGAAGCGGCAGTCGCATGCCCGGCAGCAAAACCAGGCCGAGGGGAAACAGGGGGATGGTAATGATTTCGGTCATGAACACCTCCGCGATGGACGTTTATCGGGTGTTGTTGGAGACGGCCCAGGCTGCCCCCAACATAGCATGAAATGTGCCTGGCTACGAAACGATCGTGTCGGCAAAAAGCCGCCGCGCATTATACGTCGGAAAACCCAGCGCAATGATCCGGTCAGCCGTCTTCTGAATATCGTAATTGACAAACCGCAAATCGACTTCATCCGCGCCGGTATCGTCAATCACATATCCGGGTGTCCGCATAAACGCGTTTCAACACCTCGAGATTACCGTGAATGTCGGAAATAATGGCAAGTTTCAAAAGATTGCCCCGATCGGTCTTCTATGTGCTGATCACCGTTTAGAGGTTCAACCGTTCAGGGTTCAGTGGTTGAGGGTGCACCGAAAGCCTCCGCCAAAGTATCCGTTAACGGTGAACGCTGAACCTTCTGATCCTTTTTTTGAAATAGGTTCCAGTTACTTCAAGATTTTCAAAAGCGCCTTAAAGGTTTCTCCTTCTGCCACCTCAAGCAGTTCAAACAGAGCGGTTTCGACGCTCGTCAAACCCACACTCGCATCTCTCATCCGCTGCAGCCCGATGGTCTTGTTCTCCGGGGTTCTTGAAGAGGCGGCATCAGTCACAACCTGCACCTCAACCCCCATATCCACTAAATCGACGGCGGTCTGATAGACGCAGATGTGAGCTTCAATCCCAGCAATCAGGACCTGGTTGCGATCCAGATTTTTCAAGGCCTGTAAAAAGCGGTCATTGCGGCAACTGCTGAAGCTCATTTTGCTGATCGGCGTGGAATCGGGTAAAAGATCGGCGACTTCAGGTATGGTAGGCCCCAGACCGACAGGATTCTGCTCCACCCAGAGGACGGGAATTCCTAAAACCTGAATGCCTTTGATCAGCTTTTGCAGGTTGTCGAACAGCCGCTCTTTCTCGTGCATCAAGTGGGCGAGTTTGCCTTGAATATCCACAAGCAACAATACGGCGTTATTCATTTTCAACATGGTTTTTTCCTTCTTTGACACGATCCCGCCGCCCCGGTGCGCGGTATCTCAGCTTCGCTCGAAAAGCGACGACGAATGCGCCAGCTATCGCGGCTCACACTGCCCGGTAGGTCTGTTCGACAATTTCCCTACCATACTTTCTTTCAAGACGCCGGACGATAAAATGACCCCGCGCCATATCCTGAAAATGATCGATAAACAGGGTATTGACAATAGCCCCGCCCGCGGCGCCGATTGCCGGGACGGCCTGTGCGGCGGCTTTTTCCGACACCTGGATACTGAAGCGCTCGGCAATTTGAATGATCAGGCGAACAAGGGCGGGGGCGCTCTCTTCGACCAAGCCTTTTTCTGCAATATATTCGGTAGCTTTCGTGACCGATTGCGCCAAGGCGGCGCGAACTGCAAAATATCCCGATTCGGACGCGTCATCACTGATGTCCGGTCCACCCAGGGCAAATACTTCAATGCAGGCTATTTTGGCGTCAACGGTACTGATCGTCTCCGCTTCGCTTCGGGCGATATCGGCGATGGAGCGCAGCATGATGGTTGTCGATATGGGCAGCTCGATGGCCAATGCGGGCAGTCCAAAGAAGCCCCCGATGCCACCGGTCGTGGCCACGGCCAGTTTATGCCAGGTCGTCGAGGCGGCTTCACCGGGCGAATCTTTCATGGTGAGAACAGCGGCATGGATCGCCTTGGACAGAGCCGTTTGGGTCACTTCGCCGATTTTCGCACTCCAGTTTTCGGGCAGCATGGCAAACCCTTTTTCAATCGGTGTGCCCAGAAAATGGGTGATCTTGGCGGCCAGGCCCGGATTCTCCAGCAGCCGCTTGGCTTTGATTAAATCGTCCAGATCGTTTTGCTGCAGTGTCATGTGTATTCCCGGAGATTGGTTTTAACGGAGATGCGACTATTCGATCAGCCAATCAACCGTCCGGCCGTCCTTAAAGTTGACCAGCCCTTCCTCGCAGATTCGCAGAAAGGGAATGGCCGCGCCTGTCAGGGCGATCAGTGTCAGCAGCGGGTCGGGAAACGATACACCCAGGTCCGCCGCCGCCTGCTGGATTGTTTTCAGCCGGGAAACGAGTTCCTCCAGCGGCAGTTCGGAGATCAGTCCGAAAACGGGCATGGCAAGTTCGGCGGCGACGCGTCCGGCGTTGCAAACGACCGCCCCGCCATGCATTTCACGAATACGGTTGACGCACAGGGCCATCTCCGTCTCGTCAGTCCCCACGACGATGACGCAGGAGGTATCCCATGCCGCACTGCAGGCCATGGCACCTGACTTAAGGCCGAACCCCTTGATCAGTCCGGTGAAACATTTGCCGGGAACGTTCGCGCGGTCGATTGCCGCAATTTTCGCCAGATCATTGGCACTGTCCGTTCTGATTTCGCCCCCCGTGACCGGAAGATCCAGCCGCACCTCCCGGGTCACCAGGTCCGTCACCATCTCGATAACCCGACACGCGGCCGTGTCACCGTCACCATTGAAAGGCAGGCCAAAATCGGACGGCTCGACTGTTTTCGGAATTCGAATAGTGTCCAGGCTCGCAGCGGAAAAGGCGTGTTGGCGGGGCGCCACTTCAAGATTTCCATCCCGGGCGATGATGCGGCCGCTGCTAACCACAACCATCGCCTGGATGGTTTGCGGGTCGGGAATCAGAACCAGGTCGGCGGTTTTACCGGGGGCGATGCCGCCGATGCGGTCGTCCAGACCAAAATGCTCGGCCACGTTAAGGGTCGCCATCTGCACCGCGGTAACCGGGTCGAATCCGCAGTCGATGGCCTTCTGGACGAGATATTCCATGTACCCCATCTCCATCAGGTCCGCAGGCGATATGCCGTCCGTGGTCAAAATCAGCCGCCGGGTGTCTGCAACCATGTCCTTGATCTTTGCAATCTCGGCAAGGTCCCGCCGGATACTTCCCTCACGCACCATGACATAGATGCCCAGCCGGAGCCGGTCCAGCACTTCTTCGGCCTTGATGGGCTCATGGCAGGAGGAGACCCCGCAGGCCGCATAGGCCTGAAGCTTGCTTCCCCTGGCCCCGGCGGAATGCCCCTCCAGCAGCTTTCGATGGGCCGTGGTGTTGGCGAAGATCGGAAGAAACACATCCGGGTTTTGCAGCACCGCCTGCCAATAGGATTCACCCAGGCCGACGACCTCCTCCCGTGCCAGCAGTGTTTCCAGATCCGCCAGATCGATTCCCATGGCGGCCCGGCTGGTGGAGACCATGGCAGGCGCGGTTGCAAAGAACTTGATCGGCTGATCTTTCAACGAGGCAAGAAAATCCAGAACACCGGCGATGCCGGCAACCGCATAGGGCTCCAGGGTCTCTGTGACGATCGTGGTGGTGCCGCCCGTGGCCGCATATTTCAAAAATTCGCCGGCGGTGAACGACGAGGCCACATGCGCATGGCCATCGATGAACCCGGGGATGAGGGTGGCGCCGCCGGCGTCGATGACCGTCGTGCCGTCGCCGATGGCATACCCGACATCCGGCCCCATGCAGGCAATCTGCTCCCCCCAGGTACATACCGACTGATTGTCCAGTATCTCACCGGTGTATACGTTCAGGAGCCTGGCATTGACAATGGCAAGGTCACCGGGCGTCCGTCCTAAGGCCACATCGATCAGTTTTTTGGTTTGGTTTTGGTTTCCGTTTCCGGTTTCGTTCATGATGGGTCATCGTTCCTTTTCAGAAGACCTATGGGGAGGAAATGATCTCCTTTGTCCTGCTTTTCATCTCAATGGATCGGCTGTGGAAGGGGTTGCCGTTTGCCAGGTCTTTCAGGGAACTCATGGCACCTCTATAATATGTTATTTACCATAAACCCGGAACGCCTAACTCGGTGGCATGACCACGCCGTCATCTTTTTACCGGGAGCCGGACTTCAGCCCATCGTCGATCAGGTCAAGCACCGCCTGCTTCTCTTCGGGGAATTTATAACCCTCATAGCTGTGGGTGAACAAAAGCTGCCCCCGACTGTTTTTCCAGGAGTTGCCGGCATGATCGAAACAGACCCGGCCGGTGACTGACAACGCCTGCATGGTCAGGCGCAATTCGCGCAGCTGCTCCCCGGGAGTCAGCATCTCGAAGGTCTGCTCGGCCATCTCGCGGGCCATGGGGGTGCCGGGCCAGGGGCGAAACGGGCGGGATCGGATGTAGTGCGGGTCGATCTCACTGAGCACGCGGGCTGTGTTTCTGGCATGATCCTGCCAGCGGGCTTTGCCGCCCAGACCGGGCATCCAGTATTCCGAGAGCTGGAAGCCCGCCGCCAGCGCCTTCCGGCCGCCTTTGATATGGATCTCGGCCGTGGCGCCTTTGTGGATTTTTTCGAGCACCGCATCATCCCCGCTTTCCAATCCCACATGCAGCCGGTCCAGGCCGGCCCGACGAATGGCCTCGAGGTCATCCAGGGATTTTTGCACCAGGGTTTTAGACCGCGCATAGGTGGTGACCCTTACGATGGAGGGGAACGTGCTGCGCAGATACCCCAACACCTCAACCAACTGGTCGGTTTTCATGATCAGGCTGTTGGCGTCCTGCAGAAACACGGTTTTTCCGCCGGACAACAACCAGTGGTAAAGCATGGCAAAGCCCTGGTGGTGGTTCAGTTCGGGATATTTCCCGATCAGGGCCACGGCGGCGTTGTGGGTTATCTCACCACCTTGGCCTGACCATTGTGACAGCGCCGCGAGGTCGTCGCGCACGGCCGCCATGGCATCGATGTCCTGTTTGATTTCGGCAACCGGTCGCACCTGGAATTTCTCGGTTTTATACATGCCGCAAAAGGTGCAACGGTTCCAGGGGCAGTTGCGTGTCAAACGGATCAGCAGGGAGTTGCTGCCCCCCTCGCTGGGCGGCCGGTAAACACCTGTTTCAAAATCATATTTATCAACAGCGGATTGGGTCATTGTCGGTCCTTTCGCCCTGTTTCCATCGCCCGGCGCCGGCGTGCATGGGATCCTCGACCCCCGTCGCGATACCGGATCAAATTCATGGCCATCATCGTCGCCACGACCTCGCGCGCCGGGTTGATCATTTCGCAAAAGGAGAACAGCACCCCCCGGTCGGGTTTGCTGCGCGACCGTTTTACCTTGTGTACGGTGACACGCAGGGTGAGCGCATCGCCAGGGCGCACCGGTTTGAGCCAGCGCAGCGCATCGACACCCGGGCTTCCCAGGCTTGCCTTGTCTGGCAGGTAGTGTTCCACAAACAGCCGCATGAACAGTCCGCAGGTGTGCCAACCGCTGGCGATCAACCCGCCGTATACCGTTTGCTTGGCGCCATCCGGATCGGTGTGAAAAAGCTGCGGATCAAACTGCTTGCCATAGCGGACGATCTCATCTTCTGTGATGGCAATCGGCCCGAACTCATGAACGTCGCCGGTTACAAAGTCTTCCAGGTAGCGCTCCTGCGGTGTGGTGCTGAAATGGCCGGTTCGCATTCGAGTGGCTCCTTTTGCAGTGTTAAAACCCTGACCGCCGCGTTCGTTTAAATAGTGCGTGGATCGATGCCGGTCCGCCGCAGGACGATCCGGATGATTCGCCAGGCCGCTTCAGCCCAGCGTGCGCAAGGTGCGGACATGAAATCGGCATGAAAAATCCTGCCAGCCGACAAAGGCCAGCGCGGCACTGACAAACCAGGCGGCCGTATAGGATTTTCGATCGCAGGTCCACAGGTAAGGGCGCGAGGGGTCGAAAACCGGGGGCAGGCAAAAATCATGCATCACCGGGGGGCGCTCCAGCAGCGAAACCAGTTCGTCCACAGTGGGCAGGCGCCAATCCGACGCACCGGCAAATCTGCGGGTGTTGATGTCGGCCACATAGGCGTGGGCATCGGTCCAGGTTAGCGGATAGTCACTGCCCGCCCGTTGCCACTGCAGGCCGGTGGCCGCATCGACGACAGTGCCGTCGGCCTTCCTGGCATAGGTTTTAACACCTCGATCCGTCAGGCTTTTCGGCCGCCACAGGGGGTCCAGGGCAAACCGGGCACGCGCGTGGCGGGTCCCTACCTTGATGGGTACCGACCGCAGTCCACCCGGATCGACGGTTAAGGGCCCGGTCGTCAAATCGTCAACGCCCCTGCAGACCGCAGCCAGTTGGTCGCGCCAGCCCTGGTACAGGTCCTGCAGGGCCTGTCGCATCGTGGCCGCCCCGGAGAACCGGTCTTCGGCAGCGCGCGCCATGGCCCGGTTGAAAAATGCGTCCCAAGCCGCATCCAGATCCGGGTTGAGACGACTGGCTGGCTGGATCGCCCCGTTGTCCAGATTCACCTCGTCAGTGGGCAGCAAGCCGGTCAACATCCGGTAGAGCATCACCCCCACCGGATAGCAGTCCGCTCGAGCGTCGACGCTGTCCGGATCCGCTTCCTGTTCGGGCGGCGCGTAATAGGGCGAACCGACTTTAACCCCGCTGGGCGAGGCTGTTCCGGTTTCGCCCCGTGACCGGGAAAGTCCGAAATCGATCACCTTGATTTGGCCGGAATCGGTCAGCATCAGGTTAAACGGCTTCATGTCACGATGGACGATGCCCGCATGATGCATCCGGGCCAACGCATCCAGGGTCTGCAGCGTAAAATCCACGGCTTTATCCAGAGGCAGTCGTCGGGTGGGCGCCTCCACCCGATAGCTTTCCCCCATCAGCATCCCCAGGTTCAGGCAGTAATATTCCATCACGAAAAACGGGATGCCTCCGGCCTCGTCATAGTCCCACACCGCCGCTATATTCGGATGGTCGAGAGATCCCATGGTGACGGCCTCGGCTTCGAATTGACGTCGGAGCCCCTCCAATCCTACCATTTTTAACAGCGTGTCGGCCGGTTTTAGGATTTTTAATGCGGCGATGCGCCCGGTAACCGGCTGGCGAACCTTGTAAACCGCACCCATGCCGCCCCGACCCAGCAGGCCGCAGACATCGTATCGACCGAGTTTCATCTGCCTGCCAACATCCTTTCCGACCCGTCAAAGCAACCGCCGGGCATACTGGTCGGGCATGCCTGCAGATTTAAACCCGGCCATGGCCGCCTTGATGTCATAAGCCACAAAACGGACGGTCAACGACCAGGTCTCCGTATCCCAGAGCACATATTTGGCCCGGTTATCTCCGTCGCGGGGTTGGCCCACCGCACCGATATTGATGATATGGCGTCTGGACCGGTCCAGGAGGTGGTGTCCTTTTTCCAACGTGTGGCGCATGGCACGACGGCCGTCCCAGCTGATCCGTTCCAGTTCATGGGTGTGCCCGACGAAAGCCACCGCCTCGGCAAATCGTGAAAAGAGATCGGCCAGGTCATCATCCTTGATTTCGTAAAGGTATCTGAATGCGGAATCCGGCGGCAATCCGTGTACGAACAGACAGCCGTGCCGGATCAGAAACGGCGGCAGCTCACGGATGTAGGCCACGGTCTCGTCGGAAACCAGCTCACAGGTCCGTTGGAGGGCCTTGCGCGATTGGGGATTGAACCACTGGCGGTATTTGGCTTTTGCCACGGCCAGCTCATGGTTGCCTCGAACCGACACGATGCCGCGCTTGCACAAAAGGGCCATGCAGGCTTCCGGGTCAGGACCGTAACCCAGTGTGTCTCCCAGTGAAATAATCTCGTCAACGCCGGTGCGCCGGCTGTCGATATCCTCAAGCACCCGGCGAAAAGCCTCAAGATTGGCATGAATATCAGATAATACGGCAATTTGCATAACCTGGAAGTTACCAGAAAACCGCATCCAATGAAACTGAGAAATCACACATGAACGGTTCGTATCTCTTAACACGACATGTTCCGTTCAAGATCGCCGGAACGGCCATCTTCACCCAGCCGGCGGCATCCATCAGGATGTCTTTCATATCCGGTTGTTCCTGTGGCTTACCACAGGCCATACAGGCGCCTGGTATTTTCCGAGACCACTTCCATCACCGCCGCTTCCGGGACCTCCTTGATCTGCGCAATCGTCCGGATGGAAACCTGCAGGTTGGCCGGTTCGTTGCGCGCCGCCGGAACCGGACCCAGCACCGGGCTGTCCGTTTCGACCAGCAGACTATCCAGGGGGAGCCGTTTGACCAGTTTTTGTTTCTGGCGGGAACGGATGACCGAAGGGGGAATCGAAAAAAAATATCCCGCTTCGACCGCCGGCAGCGCAGCACCGGCCTTGCCGTCAAAGGCATGCATCTGAACCCGGGCGGCGCTGTTTTCCAGCAGCAGGGCGATCGCATGGCGGCCGGCGGACCGTGAATGGATGTTCAACGGCAGATCCAGCACTTTGGACAATTCAACGAACCGTTTTAAAATTTCTCTCTGCAGCTCTTTTTGGGAATCTTCCTTGACGACCCAATAATCCAGTCCGACCTCACCGATGGCAACCAGACCGGAGCGATTCGAACGGATAAAAGCGACCATCTCATCGGCCTGATCCAGATCGAGAATCGTCGGATAAAGCCCGGCCGCCGCCTTGAGCATGGGGTAGGTCCTGGCCAGCGCCACATTTTTGCGGGCATCGGCGAGGTTTTCGCCGACAGCGACAATCGCCGCCACGCCGGCGCGACGCGCACGGGCAAGCACCTCGTCCCGGTCCGGGTCAAAGTCAGGATCACAGATGTGGGCATGCACATCCACGAGTTGGGTGTCTGGCATAGGCTATGATGTTGACCGATCTATTACATTTATAGAAGGTGGCATTTTTTTCTGTCTTTTTGTTTGCACCCGATGGCGGCATGGATGGCGCCATCCAACCGGTCCATGTCAGCATAGCCGAGGTCACCCTGGCAAATTTCGGTGATAACTCAATTTATCAATAGGGGCAATCAAATCTTTCGCTGAACTGATCCAGCACCGCCAGCAGGGCGTCGGGCAAGTTTCGTCGGACCTGCCAAACGATATCAGGGGGTATCGTTTTATAGAAGGCCTGGGCAATGCCGCCGGCAATGCAGGCCATGGTGTCCGCATCGCCGCCGAGAGAGATGGCATTTTTCACTGCGGTTTCGTAGTCCTTTGAATCGAGAAAGGCAATGATGGACTCGGGCACAGAGCCCTGGCAGGAGACATCGAAACAATAACCCGCCCTGATGTCATCGACGCTGCACCTCAGATCGTAGGCGAACCGAGTTTCGATCTGCTTTCGTATGGTGGCTTTATCCGCATCTTTCCTGGCCAGGAAAACGGCCAACGCTGTTGCCTGGGCCCCCTTTATGCCTTCCGGATGGTTGTGACTGACCTCAGCGGATCGTTTGGCATGGGCCAACACATCTTCAATGGACTCGAAAGCGAACCCCACGGGAGACACCCGCATGGCCGAACCGTTGCCGTAACTATAATAAGGAATACTGTTGGGATCCCAGATCCAGTGCCAGAAGGATCCGCCGTAGGGCAGATTGGGGAAATTTCGGGCAAAGCACTTGATCGCCGCGCGGTAATCCTTGCAACGGATAATGGCGTTGGCAACCGCGATGGTCAGCACCGTATCGTCAGTAAACGCCGCCGCCACCATCGGAACGGCCACCGTTTTGATCGGGCAGCTTTCATATGGAGAACCGATCATGTCGCCGGCAATTGCACCGATCATGGTTAGATCCTCGATGAGTTGGCCAAAAGTGGTCAATCCGTTCGGCTGCAGCGCATGTACAGGCGAGACCGCATGTTCCAGATCTACGCTGACTGCCATAGGGGATGATGACTGTACTTGCAACAGACTCGGAGATCGCTCAATGGAGGCAGGGCTGAAGTGGTGGCATCAACGTTTAGTTAGTGCCCACCCATAAATGGTTATTTAGCCCGATCTCTGCGTTGCGCGAAAAATTTTATCCTCGGAATATCAACTATATGCCTCTGGTAAAATTTTTCGCACGCCTTGATCTCGACCAAAATCCCTCATTTCTGGACGGACACTAGTTAACAAGCCGCGTGAACCTTCGGATGGGCTTGAAATGCGCTGTTTGTATAGTAGGCAAAAATAATGACGACATCAAGCTATCTTTGTATGAATTTATCCTGCCCGGCTCGATTAAGCGCTGTGCCGCCTTTCCGGGTGCCGGATTCCCTGACGGATCTTGCGGATCCGATCCGGTTTGCCCTGGACGCGCTTATTTCCGGCGTCCCTGACCTGGACCCGCCGGCCGTCGAAGGGGACGTCCTTCATGCTGCGCCGGACGTTGTCGGCCGCATCGCGGGACACTTCGAAAAACGAGAATTCACGTTTGAGTTCGATCCGGCCGATCTGCCGGGAGCGAATGCCGGAATGGTCGCACACCAGGCGCACGATGGCGCCTTCATTGATCTTATCCAGGCGGCCGACGTTGATAAAAAATCGCTGTGCACCGGGCGCGTCCGGTCGACCGGGGCGGCCATTGCCGGGCTGGCCGACGGGCGACGGACGAACCGCAGCATCGATGTCGCCCGCTTCGCGGTAGTCTTTGAAAAAACGGTTGAAATCGGCAGCCATGAATCGCAGGATCAACTCCTCCCGGTCGAAACCCGCCAGGGCCTGGCTGACCGCAGGAAGAAAGTTGGCAAAGGCCTTTTGGTCCACCGGCGTCTCGACGATCCGGTCCACGAAACCGTCGAGCTGCCGTTCACAGATCGCCCGGCCATCCGGAAATTTTCTGAATTCGAACCGCAGGCCATTGGCCCGTTCCATCGAACGGAGCCGGCCAACTTCCCGGGGGGTGGACAGGGCGATGGAAACGCCCGAACGCCCGGCCCGCGCGGTTCGGCCGCTGCGATGGGTGTATATATCGGGATCATCGGGCAGGTTGTAATGGATGATATGGGAGATCGCGTCCACGTCCAGGCCACGGGCGGCCACATCGGTGGCCACCAGGAGCCGGATCGACTGCTGCCGGAATTTGCCCATAACATGGTCACGCTGGGCTTGGCTCAGGTCGCCGTGGAGGGCATCGGCAGGGTAACCCTCCTGCACCAGGGCGTCCGCCACGGTCTGGGTTTCCCGGCGGGTGCGGCAGAACACCAGCCCGAATATTCCGGGCGTGAAGTCGATGATGCGTTTGAGTCCCTGGTAGCGGTGCCGCTCGTTCATTACGTAACAGGCGTGGGTGATATTGGGGGCAATGCGCCGGCGCCCGCCCAGCGATACCCGGTGCGGGTCGTCGAGATAGGTCCGGGCAATAGCCGCGACGCCCGATGGCATAGTGGCTGAAAACAGCCAGGTTCGACGGTCGGCCGGCATTCGTTCCAGAATCCGGTCGATATCCTCCTGGAAGCCCATGTTGAGCATTTCGTCGGCCTCGTCCAGCACGCAGGTAGCCGTGTGAGACAAATCGACGGCCCGGCGCTGCATCAGATCGATCAGGCGGCCGGGCGTGGCCACGACGATCTGGGAGCCATCGCGCAGCTGGCGGATCTGGTGGGCGATGCTGGCACCGCCATAAACCGCCGCCACGCGTATTCTGGGCAGGTAGCGGCCATATCGTTTCAGGTCATCCGTAATCTGCAGACACAACTCCCGTGTGGGACACAGGATCACGCCCTGGGGGCTCTTCCGGTCGGCATCGACCCGCTGAAGGAGCGGCAGGCCGAAGGCAGCGGTTTTACCGGTGCCGGTCTGGGCCAGTCCGATAAAATCCCGGCTCCCATTTAGCAGCTCGGGCAGGGCCGCGGCCTGAATCGGCATCGGTGCGTCGAATCCCAGCTCCTCAAGGGCGCGAAGCAGTTCTGCCCGAAGGCCCATTGTCTTGAAATCCATCTGTCCGGTTCTCCTTTGCTCGGCCACAAAAAAAGCCGTCCAGCTCGATCCGGACGGCTTTATCGCTTAAAAATGGAAACCAACTGCCGGCCGAAACTGATCGGCGGCCGACGAGCGGTTGGGTTATCGTTGATGCGGCTTATAGCCGCGTCAGCGGGTTTTGGCAATCATTTTGTGGGCAACCGCCATCATTCGCCTCAACCCGCGGCCGGCGGTGACACACGGGAAGCGATGCACTGCTGGCTCTCCTTCAGGGGGTATTTGCCCGAGATATCCCGGTAAAACGCCCGGATCACGGCCATGTCGGCGTCGATGTTGCCGGTCGGCTGGACGATAGGGCCGAATCCGCCGACCTTGCGCCGGTAGTCGAGAAAACCGAGCACGATGGGTACGCCGGCACCATTGGCAATGTGGTAGAATCCCGATTTCCAGTACACTACGTGCTTGCGGGTCCCTGAGGGCGGCACCACAAGCGCCAAACGGTCGCACTGCTGGAATCGTTCAATGGACTGGGCCACCACATTGTTGGTGCGGGACCGGTCGATGGGCAGTGCGCCCAACCAGCGGAACAAGGATCCCAGTGGCCAGCGGAACCAGGCGTCTTTCATCATGATCACGGGATTGAATCGATAGATAAAGGCCAGGCAGAGGGTGTAGATGAAATCCCAATTGGAAGTATGGGGAGCGGCAATGATGACATACCGGGAAAGATCAGGTTTGCATCCCTCGGCTTTCCATCCCGCACATTTGAAGACCAGGATAGCTATCCCGCGCATCAGTGTCCGGATACCGACCGTTTCATGGATGGTCATGGTTATCGCCTTATTAAAGGTTCGAACGCCTTTCAAAACCATGCCTTCGGATTGCGTGCGGTCAGTCGTGGTCCATTGGATTCAGGTAGACCGTGGGCGGTATAAGTTGGCTTTGAGCTTTGTTCCGTTAAAGATTCTCATCTTGTATGCTATTGGGACCTGCCTGACAAAGGCTTTTGCGGGTTTTACAATTGTTTTACACCGTCCCTGGCGAAACGCCTTTCCGGAACGGAAAGTGCCGGCTCATGATGCGTGGGTCGTTTCAATGATTCGGTAGGAGGCTCACAACCCCTTTCCTTTTGATCGGATTGCAACTACCGGCATGGCTCGATTCCGCCAGTATTCTCCCCATCAGGCTTTTCAGAGCATCGAAATTTCTTTTAAAATCCTTCACCCGCGCATCATCACGGATGATCAGCTGCTCCCCGGTGCTGAAAGCCAGATGATGCGCCCTGCCATCCAGCCGGTCGTGATAATTTCCGCAAGATCGGCATTTGACAATGGCGCCGGATTCCGAGAGAATAGTTTGAGCGACGCTGCGCTTATGGTTTTCGTCCATTCTGAGCATCGAAAAAGTGGTCATGCTGTCCGCCTTGAGTTGTCCCATACAAAAAAAAATCAGCGCCGGGTTTAGAGAAATCGGGATGTCGATTCCGCTGGATTACATCATGCCGGTGAAGATACCCTGACCATTCCGAAAACCCAATTACTATTTCAAAAATAAGAACGATACCCCCAAATACAACCATTAGAAACGCTGCCACATGGGAATCTGAAATCGATGGTTATCATTTTCCGGATCGGCGGCAGCAAGGGATCTTTTCCTCCGACACAGCCGGCCATGGCATGTCCGAGGCATCAGGCCGGCCTTTTTGTCTTAAATCGTCATGCGGCTTCCGATTTTCGTTTTGTTTCCTGACAATTTTTGATAGTGCAGCCGCCACGTTTACATTAATACAAACCGAGGAGATGTCATGGAAAGCCAATTCAACCGCATCGATTCCGTTTCCAAAGGCGCCTATATCATCAACAAGGCCCAGAGCGTAAAACTCAACCCTAGCGTCCTTTACGAGGCGGTGGTGGACATCGCCTCAGAGGGGCTGCTGACCGCCAATTGCATCAACATGGCGGCGGGAATCCTGCTGGAAGACTTGGGTCTTCCCACCTATTTCTTCGAAAACATCAAGAAAGCCTCCCTCAAGCATATCCTGGGATCCATCGCCACCAGCATTACCGTCAAAGACGGCAAAGTGGTCCTGGTGGGACGGGTGGCCCACATCGATTTCGACCTGGAGCAGGAAACCAATGTCCAGCGGGTCCGCATCGCCACCATGGAGACCCGCGACAGCATGGAAAAAATCCTGGAAGAAATGATCGCCGGCCACCGGCGCGAGTACTATTACAGCCCGGAGAGCAAATACTACACCTATATCATCCGGCCCGAAACCGTGCGTGACTATCCCCGAGAGGCCTTCGCTGAGTCGCGGTTCCTGTTCACCCTGGCCGGGGACTACATGACCACCCCCGAGCCCACCCGGCAGCGCTACGAAAAATTTATCAAGGCGGCCGAAAAAGCCGTCACCCCCCTGATCGAGGTGTTCAACCTGCCTGAAACCGGGGAGATGCGCCTGATGTTCAACAGCGATTTTGCCTCGCCCCAACTGCCCGTGCTGCGCAAGCTGTTCGAAGACCACGGCCTGGTGCTCAAGCGGGCCTATTGGGAGCCATACTGGGGAAAATCCTCCGTTCCCTCGTCGATCTGTTCCCTCTATATCCGGGGTGAACTGCCGCGCAAGAAGGAGGCGGAAGTGGTGGGCGACCTGTGCGCCTATCTCTCCTTCGGCGTCAACCGCGTCACGGACCTTTACGTGAACGGGCAGCTGACCTTCAACGAGATGCTCTTCGCCGGCAACGCAGTGGACTTCACCCACATGTTCATCTTCAAGGAGCGGGACAACGCCACGGACCGAGAGATCCTGCAAAGCCTGACCAGCAAGGACCACAGGGACGCCTTCGCCGGACGAATCCACGGCTCAAACAAGTCCACCTATGTCTACAAGGCCATCCTGGAGGCGGTTACCGAAAACCCGGACCTGGTGAAATTTCTCTACGCGCTTTTCGAAAAACGCTTCTGCCCGGCGGTTGAAAACCGGATCAGCGATGCAGCGCTGGACCAGAAGTTCGCGGCGTTCAACAAGATCATCTCGTCACGGTTTATGGACAACTGGCTCCATTGCGACATCTTCCGCTTCATGTTTAAAATGGTCTCGTGCACCCTGAAGACCAACTTCTACAAGCCCGAAAAGCGATCCTTCGCCTTCCGCTTCGACAATGCCATCCTGGACCCCTTGGTCTTCGATCAGTTCGTCTTCGGCATCTTCTTCGTCAACGGCCACTACGCCTGCGGCACCCACCTAAGGGCCGGGGACATCGCCAGGGGCGGACTGCGACTGATCCGTGTCACCCCGGCCAACTACCCCACTGAGATCGACAATGCCGTGCTGCTCAACTACGCCCTGGGCCCCAAGGCTCAGCGGCTGAAGCACAAAGACATCTGCGAAAGCGGGTCCAAGGGCGTCGTGGTGCCCCACCCTATCTACTCCAGCCACGGCATGGACGCCCTTTACGACTACACCGAGGGCATCATCGACCTGGTGCTCGGCGACGACAGCATCGTCGACTATTACGGCAAACCCGAAATGGTGTTCTTCGGCCCCGACGAGGGAACCGCGCCGCTGATGGATGCGGTGGCCATGCGTTCGCAGGAGCGCGGGTACCGCTTTTGGAGAACGCTCACCACGGGCAAGAGTATCGGCATCCCCCACGACACCTACGGCATGCTGGAAAACGGCGACCTGTTCGGCCTGATCGACCGCAAGGAAGCGGGCACCGACCTGCAGGTCAACGGTACATCCATTGTCGTCACCACGAACATGGAGGCCATCTACGAGCGAATCGGCGGCAAGATCCAGATCAGCGGCATGACCACCACCGGGGTCATGGGCGCCTTTAGAACCCTGATCACCCACTGCGGAGCCAAGGAAGAAGATCTCAATCTGATGATGACCGGCGGTCCGGACGGCGACCTGGGAGCCAACGAAATCCAGTGCTACAAAGGAAAGATCTGCCTGATCATCGACGGGGGCTCCATCCTGTTCGATCCCCAGGGGCTGGACCGGCAGGCGCTGATGAAAGTCGCCTTCATGCGGCACACTTCGCCCCGGGCCAATACCCGGCAATTCCCCTTGGAGAAGCTGAGCCCCCAAGGCTTCATGGTTCCCCTTGCCGCCAAAAATGTGACCCTTCCCGACGGCACGATCGTGGAGGACGGGGCCCTTTTCCACCGCAACTTCCTGTCCGATCCGGACAATCGGCGGTTTGTCAGCCAGGCGGACATCCGGGCCTTCATCCCCTGCGGTGGCTTCAAGGACACCATCAACCGCGGCAACGTCAAGGCTTTTCTCTCGGTTTTCAAGGAGCTGCAGTTCATCGTCGACGGCGCCAACGTCTTTTTCGATGACGCCGCCAGGCGGACCATCGCCACCACCACCGGCATCAAGCATATCAAGGACACCACGGCCAACAAGGGCGGCGTCTTCTCCAGCTCCATTGCCGAAGTGCTCACCGCTTTTCTGCTCGGAGACGACTACGAGACCAAGCTGCTGGGCGACGCGCAAACCCGCTGGGCCCTGATACGGGATATCATGATACTGGTGGACCGATATGCCCGGGCGGAAACGGAGATGCTCATCCGGATCCATGAAGCCGATCCATCGGTTCCTCTGTTCGACTTGTCGGAAAAAACCAGTGAGCAGATCTTTGCCTTACAGCGGATCTGCGAGCAAAACATCGCCGTGATCCTGAAGGATAAAGCGGTGGTCTGGAAGGTTCTGGAGAACTACATCCCGGCCATCCTGATCAAACGGCTTGGCCGGGATGCGATCATGAACACGCTCGACGCCGAAGAGCTGAAGCCTTACCGGGATGCCATCCTCACCAAGAAGCTCTCATCCATGGCCTTTTACCGCTTCGGCGCCGACTGGAAGGCTTTCACCGAAAAGATAAATGCCAACTTTGCCGAAGGCATCAAGACCATCGCCTCGGCAATGGAGTGATGGCTGCTACCTGAGCCGACGCCTGATTCCTTGGCCGTATACCAAAACAAAGGGTCAAGTCTCCAAAGATATCATTTGTTGCAGAGACTTGACCCTTTTTGTGTTGCATCGGCCGACAGCCCGAACCGGTCAGGCGGCGGCGGCTTTTTTCAGGCGCATGCGCTCGTCCAGCGGCAGGATGAGGGTGGGATCCTTTCGAATCCTTATCTTCTGGATGTAGTAGACCAGCACCCACAGGACGATGCCTGCCGCATCCACCAGATAGGTGGGCAGGTCCATGCCGATGGCCCAGGTGACCGCATGGGGAAAGAAGAGAATCAGAGTGGCCACCGCGGAAATGACAAACTCGGCGACCGTCAGGGGGCACAGGAAATAGCCCATGGTCAGGCTGCCGAAGGCGATGGTGCCCAGGATGATGGTGATCCAGGTGGAAATCACCTGGTACCATGGCAAGATGTGCCCCGGCCCCCCTAGCAGAAAGCCCGGCGAAAAGGCGAAGAGGAACGGGCCCACGTAGAGCATCTTGGCAAACTTGAAAGCGGTCCAGCCGGTTTTCCACGGGTCGGAGCCGGCGATGGCCGCCCCCGCATAGGCCGCCACGCAGACCGGCGGGGTGATATTGGAGTCCTGACTGAACCAGTATACGATCATGTGCGAGGCGATCAGGGCCCAGGAGACCTTGCCCATGATCTCCCATCGCAGGGGATCGTCGGGCATGAGGCTGTCCAGGGGCAGCTGCAGTTCCTGGAAACCGACCCCCCACAGGGTACGCGAGAGCATGTCCGTCATGGCCCCCACCGCCAGCACCGCCGTGATGAGATAGGCGGCGGTTACCGGCACCCCCATGCCCAGCACCAGGGAGGCCAGTCCGATGAGCAGGATGGCGAAGATCAGATTGCCGGCGGACAGTTCGATGATAATCTGGGAAAACTTGAGCCCGATGCCCGTGAGCTGGATGGTGCCCACGATAATACCGATCACGCCTACCGTAGCCCCGATGATCAGGGTGCTGTTGGCCCCCTCGGTCATGGCCTTGAGGATTTCCCGCGGCCCCATGCGGTTCTCCCGGGTCAGCCAGCTGACCGCAATGCACGAGAGCACGGCCCAGAACCCCGAGTACCCCGGGGAAAAGCCCCAGAGCATCAACACCACGATGATGACCAGCGGGAAAGACATGAACCACTGCTGCTGGAGGATCTGCCAGGCCGTGGGGGCGTCGGCCTCCCGCTGGCCCTTGAGACCGTATCGCTTGGCCTCGAAGTGCACCATGACGAACACCGACAGGAAGTAGATCACCGCCGGAAAGATGGCCATCAGCATGATGTCCTTGTAGGGGATCTCGGTCATTTCGGCCATGATGAAGCCGCCGGCCCCCATGATGGGCGGCATGAACATGCCCCCGATGGATGCGGCCGGTTCAATGGCCCCGGCCACATGCGGCCTGAAGCCGTTCTTTTTCATCAACGGGATGGTGAAGGCACCGGTGGAGACCGTGTTGGCGATGGCCGAGCCGGAAACCGACCCAAAAAAGCCCGAGGCCATGACCGCCACCTTGGCCGGCCCGCCCACGGCCTTGCCGGCCAGGGCCATGGGCAGATCCAGGAAGAAGCGGCTGGCACCGGAGTATTTCAGGAAGGCACCGAAAAAGATGAACAGGATCACGTAGGTGACCAGCACGGACGGCATGATGCCGAACACGCCCTCCTGGCTCAGGTAAATGTGGTGCAGGCTGCGGTCGACGGCAAAACCGGTGTGGGCGAAAGACTCGAGCACGGGAATGCCGTGCAGCAGGTCCCCCCAGAAGGCGTATATGAGAAACCCCACCCCCACCAGGGTCATCGACCATCCCAGGGCCCGTCGGGCCACCTCGAGGCTGATCAGGATGCCCAGGGTGCACATGGCCGTATCCAGGGGCAGTTCGGAGCCCATGCGGTAGTTGATGGCGGCGTACTCCATGATCCAGTAGCCGGTGGCCACGATGGCGATGAGGACCAGCAGGATGTCCGTGACACGCGGCACCCGGTACCCGATCCGCCGCCGGTAGACCGCGTATGCCAGCAGCCCTCCGGCCACCGTCAGGCCCGCCAGCAGGTAAATGGGGTTAAGGCCGGTGAAAGCCTGCCGAGCGCCGTTGGAACCCAGCAGAAAGTGAAGCCCGAAGTAAACCGCAAGGGTGATGCTGCCGAAGGGCAGCAGACAATCGATGGCAAACTTGACCGGGTAGAAACTGGGGTCGGTGCGGGTGAAAGGGTAGACCAACAGGATCATTACATAGGTGATGGTGACGTATAGCCCCAAAAAGTACTGAGTGGACACCGGCACAGCGGCGCAGTACATGTAAAAGGCCACCATGAATATTCCCAGGGTGGCGGTCAGCATGTGCCAGAACCCCTTAAGGGGGCGTCCGCTCCTTTCGTCTTTTTCTACTATTTTTTTTAGCTTTTCCTGATCAACCGCAGTTGCAGGAATCTCGGGTTCGCTCATGGCGGGCCTGCCTCATTGGGGTTCATGGTTTCGCACGCGTGCGCAAGCGGGTTAACCGGGGAGAGTGCATGCCCGCACTTTCCCCGGGGTACATCATGACGGCCGTGCGCCGCATTAAGGCATCAGCTTCTCCGGAATCGTTTTGCCCTGTTCCTGCCAGAACTTCACCGCACCGGGATGCAGGGGCACCGAGGTTCCCTCGAAGGCGTTCTCCAGGTTCATCTCGTCGAAGGCCTTGCTGGCCGTGGTCACCGCGGCCATGCCGTCAGGGGACCACAGGGTCTTCATGACGGCGTAGACCAACTCTTCGGGAAGGTCCTTGTTGGCAACCAGAATGGTGGCGTCTTGAAAGGTCTTGCACGCGGGCATGTCCTTGCCGTAGACGCCGGCGGGAATCACCTTGGGTCCGTAGGCGAACGCATCGTAGAAATTCGTTTTTTCAGCATCCAGCCCTACATCCACCAGGGCGATCTTCACCTGGACGGCCGCCTCGATGATGGAGCGGTTGGGATAGCCCACCAGCACCCAGAACGCATCGATCTTGCCGTCCTGGAAGGCGCTGGCAGCCTGGCTGTAGCCTAAGAATTCGGGATTGATCGTGTCCCACAGGCCGATATGGCGGAAGAACCGCTCGGCGCTGGCGGCCGCACCCGATCCGGCGTTGCCCAGAGCCACACGCTTGCCCTTCAGATCCATGGCACTCTTGATGCCGGCATCTACCCGCACCACCAGTTGGGCCGGCGCACCGTATAGATAGCCCAGGGTGCGGACGTTCTGGTAGGTGGCGGTATCCTGGGGCAGTTGACCCTTGGCGGCCAAGTCCAGATCCACCGCATAGCACAGCCCAAACTCGGACTCACCTTTGTGGACCCGCTTGACGTTTTCCACCGAGCCGCCCGAACCCACGGCCGAGGCCTTGATGTTGGCATTCACCTTGGGCACGTGCACCGCCATGGCGTTGGCGAAGGTGTTGAACGTTCCACCCGTGGGACCGCCACCGATCTTGATGTTGTAATCTGCAGCACTTGCAGGGACAACCACCATCGCTGCAGCAACCAGGGCCACCAATGCAATCATCCACTGTCTGTTCATGCCTTTTGCTCCTTATTTTTAAATGGAAATGGGTGTCGGCGATCCAACCAGGCGGGGTTTTTCTAACAAATACCATCCCCCGGCAGAGGATCGCACCTGCTGTGCTCCTGCCCGCAGTCACTGGTTTTACTTCCAGGCACAACCGAGGGAGGGAGGATCCACGCTTTATACCTTCCCAATATTATAGTAAATATGGAAAATTTCGGATTCGCGCGTAATGCTTTTACCTACAGAATCTGCGGCCGTGTTTGACTACCCGCATCGTTCCGATGAGAAGAACCAAGAATTCTCTAATCCGGACAAGCACTTGCTGCAAAAAGGGGGATGGTGTGGGGGCTATAGACGCTGTCCGGCGAGGCATGATGAAATGAAACCATCCTGCGACACCCCGAGGTCACGGGGAGTGGGGATAACAGTGGCTCCCTTTCCAAGACACACGATCGGCAGGCCCGCGTTTTTCCTGACTCGTGATCGGCGGGTGAAGAGAATCACAACGGTGAGATAGTGGCTGCGTGGTCAGATATCGACCCACTGCGGCGCCCGGGAGATAAACGCATCGATGGAACCTGTCTCGGGGCGCGGCTTGAGATCTTCGGCGCTGCCCTTCGCACCGGTCGGCTCCGCCACAAAGGAATCACCGTCACGGTGGAGGCGATGCTGGTTGCCGCAAACGCGGCAATAGCCGACGTCGCCGTCCCTGGCACTGCTGGAAACGGTGATCACCGGACCGCAGGTGGGACAGCGCACCATTCGCACCCCCCGCTCGCTGGTCCCGACAATCTCCTGTATGGCGGACAGCCGCGTCCGTTGAATGAAGGTGTCAAGCAGCCCGGCATCGAACTGACGGCCATATTCGGCTTTCAACGCCGCCACCGCAGGCATCGCGGCCACCCCCCGGCGATAGGGACGCGTGCTCGTGAGGGCATCGAAAGCATCGGCGATGCTGACAATACGGGCAAAGATGGAGATCTGATCGCCCTGGAGACGACCCGGGTAGCCCTTGCCGTTGACCCACTCGTGGTGTTGATGGACGGCCGGGAGGGCCAGGCTGCCCAGCGGATGCTCCTGGATCAGGATGGCCCCGATTCCCGGATGGGTTTTGACCACTTCATATTCCGGCTCGGTGAGTTCGCCGCGCTTGCCCAGGATGACATCCGGAATACTGATCTTGCCGATGTCATGCAGGAAGCCGCCCAGCCTGGACAAAAAAACCATTTCCGTCGGCAGGCCGGCCGCTTCGGCCAATTGCTGGGAATACTGGGAAACCCGCCAGAGATGGCCACCGGTGTAGGTATCGCGGGCCTCGATCACGGATGCCATCATGGCAAGGGATTTCAGCAACGGTTTTTCGATTTTGATTTTCATCGATCTCCCCTTTCCCTTTATGCCTGTCAGCAGTTTCCCATAGGCAGAACGACGACGTCAATCGATTCCAATTCTTTTTAATGGACTTGGTGATGGTTTCGGTTTACCAAGGACGATATGAAATCGCTGTGTCAGCGTGCAGTTCGGCATCCATCGGCAAGGAGGTCGGTGTGGGATTTTGCCTTGCATCTTTTTTTAAATCCAGGCGCGATGAAATCATCACCCGGTGGGTTGACCTGCTGAAAACGGAAGTGGGTGCGCAATATGCCGCCCGGCCACGCCGCGAGTTGATGGGAACCGTTTCCAAGGCCTACGACGCGGAAGTGGATGTCATTCTTCGTGATGATTATCAAAGGATCAACGCCTTCATTACCGCAATCACGAAAATGCGCCTTGAAGCCGGCTTTCTGCTTTCCGACGTTCAAAAAGCGTTTGAGCTGTTTCGCAGACTGGTCATCGATCTTCTGATCAAAGAGACCGCGCTGGCCGATTTTGCCGATGCCGTCCTCCGGATGAACGACTGTCTCAACTATACCATTCACCGTTTCAGCGACCACGTCCAGGCCATGCACGAGAAAAAAATACTCGACCACAATCGGTCGCTGGAGGCGGAAATAATAGCGCGCACGGCCGAACTGGTCGAGTCTGAATTGAATTACAAAACACTGGTAGAGGAGATCAACGACGGCTACTTCGTGGTTCAAAACAAGGTGATCGTCTTTGCCAACCAGGCCTTTTGCAACATGCACGGCTATGGTCTGAAGGAGGTGCTGGGCGGCCATTTTTCTGAGTTTGTGGCCCCCGGGGACCGTGAGAAAATCGTCGGCGTCTTCAAAAAAGGACTTGAGGAACGGACCAGCCCGCGAACAATTGAGTACCTTCGTCTGACCCAAAAAAAAGAGACCTATCCAACGGAGATTCAGTCAAAAGTGGCCCAATACGACAACCGCATCTCAAGGATCGGCATCTGCCGCGACATCACCAACCGGGTTCGGTTGGAGAGAAAGATGCGTGAAAGCGAACGGATGGCCACCATCGGTCAAATCACCACCTCCCTGTCCCACGAGATCCGCAATCCGCTCTCCGCTATCAAGATGAACCTGCAGATTCTTAAAAAGAACCCCCAAATCATGGGCAACGACCAGCGCCGCATCGACATATCGGCCAAGGAGGTGAACCGGCTGGAAGGTATCCTGGAAGAAGTGCTCGACTTTGCCAAACCCCTCCAGATCAAACCCGGCCGGGTTGAAATCAACGCGATCGTGGCGGCCGCACTCGAACTGCTGGAGATGAAATTTGCAGAAGCGGGCATAAACATCGTTACCGATCTCGATTCGAACCTTCCGACCATTCAGGCCGACGGGGAAAAGCTGGGTCAGGCCTTGATCAATATCCTACTGAATGCCCTGGAGGCCTCTTCATATGGTTCCAAAGTCGAGATTCAGACCACTTTCGGGCCAGGTCACGGGGGTGGAGTCGAGATCCTTCTCGCCGACGAAGGCCATGGCATACGCGGGCAGCATGCATCGGAAATCTTCAAACCCTTTTTCACCACCAAAAGCAGTGGTACCGGATTGGGGCTGAGCAATGCCCATCGTATCATCGACGCCCACGGGGGACGCATCGATGTCGACAACCGCTCGATTCCCGGTGCGTTTTTTAAAATTACCCTCCCTGCTGAAAATCATGACTAAGTGAAACCATGGATAAAATTCTGATCATCGACGACAAGCACGCAATCCTGGAAAGCTTGGAAATGTTTTTCGCTGAAAAAGGCTACCGGGTCTATACGGCCGACTGCGGGGCAACCGGCATGGCCCTTTACACCCGCCACGAGCCGGATGTGGTGATTTTAGACATACGGCTCCCGGACACCCATGGCATCGCCCTGCTGGAGAAGATCCAGGCCCTGAAAAAACCGACCAAGGTCATCATGATCACCGCCTTTCAGGACATGGAAACCACCATTGCTGCCATGAAGCTGGGGGCCTACGACTATATCCACAAGCCTTTGGATGTGGACAAGGTTGAACTGGCCGTGGAGCGTGCCTTGTACACCCTGAAAATTGACCGCGAAACACCGCAGGTAGCTGAGATTACCCAGCCGCCCAACCCGGAGGTCATCATCGGCAAGAGCGATCGGATGCGCAACATATTCAAGACCATCGGGTTGCTGTCCCAGAATCGGGCGCCTGTTCTCATCCAGGGAGAAACGGGAACGGGCAAGGAGTTGATCGCCCGGGTCATCCATCGTAACAGCTTGTTCGCCATGGAGCCATTCATCACCTTTGATTGCTCCGCCATAGTGGAGACGCTGCTGGAAAGCGAGTTGTTCGGGCATGAAAAAGGAGCGTTTACCGGTGCAACCCAATCCAAAGCGGGCAAAATCGAACTGGCCGGCAACGGCACGCTGTTTCTGGACGAAATCGGCGAGCTGCCGCTGATCATGCAGCGCAAATTCCTCGGTTTTTTACAGCGCAATGAATACGATCGGGTGGGCGGCAAGTACCCACTCACCTCGAGGTGCCGGATTATTGCGGCGACGAATCGGAATCTGGCCCAAATGGTCAACGCCGGCATGTTCCGGCGGGATCTCTTCTTCCGGCTCAAGGTGGTCATGATCCACGTGCCGCTGCTGGTGGAGCGATTGACCGACATCCCGGATCTGGTGGGTCATTTTCTGCAGAAAATTAACTGGGAACTGGGCACGGACATCTTCAGCCTCGAGAAGGGGGTTCTTGACCGGCTGACCGTGCATACCTGGCCCGGCAACGTCCGAGAGTTGGAGAACGTTCTGGTTGAAGCCGTGGTAAGGGCCAGGGGCAAGGTGATCCTGGTGGATGAAATTGAAGACATCCTTTCATCCAATTACCCGATTACCACCACCCGACTGACGACCTACTCCCTGCCGCATATGGAAAAAGAGCATATCCGGACGACCCTGGATCGGTTGAACTGGAACCGGTCCGAAACCGCCCGGATTCTCGGCATCTCCCTGCCCACCCTGCGAAAAAAAATCAGAAAATATGGGATTGTTCCTTCCGGCCGATGAAGATTGAACTCCCTGAAAGATTCTTTCTACCCTTGAAATGTTCTTTCATTGCGCTCGGCGCATCACCATTCGAAACTTTTCGGCAAATTCAGCAAAACTGTTTGTTATCGGATGGTTAATTGTGAACCCAGCTTTTTTACAGCCTGGCACATAGATTGCTGTGATGTATTCATCGTCTAAATTGCCTTCATTTTTTATCACCCAGTCATCATTCAAATCATTCCATGGACGGGATCGGCGGGATGCAAATCAAAACCCTGCGGGACAAGGAACAGGAGCTCCTCGAAGAGGTCTTGACCAAAACCGACTGGAATCTTGAAAAAGCGTCACGCCTTTTACAAATCTCCCTTTCACAAGTGAAAAAGAAAATTCGGATACACGGCCTGCGAAAACCGGATGAATCGATATGAGCATACAAACCCAGTTGCAACAACCAAAGGAGGAACAAAAGGATGAAAACAACCCATGGTAAACTGATGATGATCCTGCTGATTGCTGTGTTGATGGGACTTTTCAGCGGCAGCGCGCTGGCGGAAGAACCGATTGTGGTCGGCTGCCCGCTATCGACAGCCTTTCTCTATGGCTGGGATGCCGAAAGAGGCGCGACCCTGGCCATCGAGGAAATCAATGCCCAAGGGGGTGTAAATGTCGCCGGCAAGAAACGCCCGTTTAAAATCGAAGTCATCGATACGCGTGACCTGGAGCCGGGCGTGCCGGTCAGTGAAGCCCTGCTGGCCGTCGAAAAACTCATCCTGGACAAGGAAGCCGATTTTTTGATTGGTGGCCCGGTGCGGTCCGAGGCCGCTCTGGCGGCCATGCCCCTGCTGAGCAAATACAAAAAAGTGTCCATTCTCACGACGGGGGTGCTGACACCCAAATACCACGCCATGGTGGCCGAGAATTATGACAAATATAAATACTGTTTCCGGATTCACGGCGAAGCCAAGAATCTGGTAGGTGAAATTTTCGCCAATTTTGGTGATTTGAAGGCCAAGTACGGATTCAACAACCTGTTTATCATCGCCCAGGATGTCTCCCACGCCCGGGGCGCGGCGGAAATCATCAAGAAAGTGGCCACCGACAAAGGCTGGAATGTGACCGGCCTGGAGATCTATCCCACGGGCGCCACCGATTTCTCCATTGGCCTGCTCAAGGCCAAAAAAACCAACACCGAGATCATCAATATCTGGATGGATATGCCCGAAAGCGCCATCCTGTTGAAACAGTGGTACGATATGCAGATTCCGGCCCTGCCCTTCGGATCCACCCTTGCCGCCGCCGAGCAGCCCGGTTTCTGGGACGCCACGGACGGTAAAGGCGAGTTTACGCTATGCAATGTGGTCAATGCCGGCAACGCCCCCTCCAACGCCACCCCATGGACCATGAAATTTTACGATGCCTACACCAAACGCTGGGGGGTCGAGCCCGAAGGACTGGGAACGTCGAGCAGTTACATGGCGGTGTACGTCCTGAAGGATGCCATCGAACGGGCCGGCAGCCTGGAACCCGACGAGGTGGTTGTGGCCCTGGAAAAGACCGACATGATGGGTGTTTACGGCAGACTGCGCTTTGACCCCAAAAGTCACCAGGTCATCCCGTCGACGGATCCCAAAGAGGGCGCCGTGGGCAGTATTTTGCAATGGCAGAAGGGCCAGCGGGTGGTGGTCTATCCCAAAAGCATCGCCATGGGCGAGATTCAATTGCCGCCTTGGATGGGGAAGTAAGGCCGATGGAAATCCTGATCTACGGTACCATCAACAGTGTGGCCCTGGCCCTGTACGCCTTGGGGTTTGCCCTGGTTTACGGCATCTGCCGTCTGCCCAATTTTGCCCATGGCGCCCTGTACGTCCTCAGCGGCTTTATTGCCTGGACCATGATCAACACCCTCAAAACCAATCTCCTGGTGGCCGTCGTGGCCACCCTTATCGTTACCGGTATTATCGGTGCGATCATTTACCGTCTTTTTCTGATTCGTGTCAGGGGCATGGAGATCTCTGAAATCATCGCCTCCTATGCCATCGCCCTGGCCATCCTCGAAGGTCTGCGCTGGGGCGGCTTCAGAGGCATGACCTACACCCTGCCGGTCTTTATCGAGGGCAGCACGATTATCGGTGGCATCTCGGTGGACTATCAGCGCATTCTCTCCGTGGTCGTCGGCGCAGCCCTGGTGGCCTCTCTCTGGTTGTTCACCCATTACACCCGCGTGGGCCTGGCCCTTAAGGGGATGGCCCAGGACGAACGGGCGGCCCTCATGCTGGGCATCGACTCGGATACGATGGCGGTGGTGGCCATGGGGATGGGGTCCATGCTGGCAGCCTTTGCCGCCATACTGCTGCTGCCCCTGGGCAACATTGTGGTGGAGTCCGGCTATAATGTGTTGATCCTGGCCATCGCCGTGTGCATCGTCGGCGGCCTCGGCAGTTGGATGGGGGCGGTGCTGGCGGCCTTTCTGATCGGATTTGCCCAGATCCTGACGGTGGTCTACCTGGGGGCCCATTACCAAATGATGGTGGCGCTTCTGGCCATTATTTTAACACTCATACTTAAACCGTCGGGTCTTTTCGGCCAGCAGAAAGAACTGGAGGAACGCGTTTGAAAATCGGAACCCAACAGCGTCGTCAAGAAAGAATCGACCGGGGCATCAAGGTTCGCACAGACGGGCTGTATGCATTGATGTCCTGGCGGGAGCTGGCCTACCTGATTGCCCCCCGGCTATTGCTCATCGGTGGCCTTTTGCTGCTGCCCCTGGTGGTTCCCGGCTTGTATTGGCTTCGGGTGATTTCCATCGTCTGTATCTACGCCCTGCTGGCCCTGAGCTTTGATTTCCTGGCCCATTATGTGGGGCTGGTCTCTCTTGGGGGGGCGTTTTTCGTGGGTGTCGGCGGTTACCTCACCGCGCTGTTGAACACCGAGTTGGGGGTCAGCCCCCTGGTCGCCATCCCGGCCGCCGGCATCCTCGGCGGCGTGATCTGCACCATCCTGCTGTTGCCCTGTCTGCCCTTGAGAGGCGTCTACTTCGCCATCGTCACCCTCATGTATCCCCTTTTCCTCGCCCGGGTGATCGAAGCGTTGAACATCCTGGGTGGCACCGACGGCATCATGGGCATCGACGGCGTTCCTTATGTATGGCTGGAGCAATACGGGATCATCGTGATGCTGCTATTGATTCTCTTCGTATTGCGCCGACTGGTTAACACCGACCTGGGGCTGGTGATGCGGGCGGTCAAGGACAACGATCAGGCGGTCAGGGCCTCGGGTATGAATATTACCCATTACAAGGCGCTGGCCGTTTTCATTGCATCCTCGGTGGGTTGTCTGGCCGGGGCCTGCCTGGTGCACACCTACATGTGGGCAGGGATCTCCACCTTTGCCCTGGATTTTTCGATCCTGCCCATCGCCGCCACCGTCATCGGCGGGGGTGGAACACTGGTGGGCCCGGTGCTGGGATGCCTGATCCTGGTGCCCATATCCGAACTGCTGCGGGACTTTGGCACGCTTCGAATTGTGTTTTATTCCCTGATCCTGTTGGGCTTTATCGTCTTTCGCAGCGACGGGTTGATGATTTACGGCCAACGCAAATATCACCAGTTTGAAAGATGGACGGACATATGACAGACACCCCCCTTCTGCAAGTCAACAACGTCACCAAGACCTTCGGCGGCATCATCGCCTTGAACAATGTCAGCTTTGATGTAAACGAAGGAGAAATCTTAGGGATCATCGGCCCCAACGGCTCCGGTAAGACGACCATAGTCAACTGCATCACCGGATTTGTCAAGGTCTCCTCCGGCCGGGTGTTGTTTCGCGGAAAATCGATTACCGGCAAACCACCCCACAAAATTGCCGACATGGGAGTCCTGCGAACCTTTCAAATTATGCGTCCCTACTTCAGCCTGCCCGCCTACAAGAACCTGGTGATTCCGCTCTGCTCACCCCGGGCGCGGCGCACCGGAGGCTGGCGCGGCGGCGGCAAGCTGGGGGATCGAAACACGGTGAGCATCGACATTTTAGAAGAGATCGGTTTTGAGCGGGACTCCTACGTCCCCTACAAGACCACGAACACCCTGCCCACCGGTTACCTCAAACGACTGGAACTGGCCCGGTGCCTGGCCCTCAAACCGGAGTTGATCATCTGCGACGAAGTTTTCTCAGGGCTCAGCATGAGTGAAATCGCCAGTATGGTGCCATTGATCGAACGGCTGCAGATGGACGGGATCACGCTGATCATGATCGAACACCGGCTGCGCGAGTTGTTTCAGGTGGCCAACCGGGTCATGGTGCTCAACTTCGGCGAGAAACTGGTGGAAGGCAGCGCCCAGGAGGTCATGGCCGATCCACGGGTCCGGGAAGCCTACTTTGGATCCGAAGTGGTCGAGGAGGTGATGAACCATGCTTGAGGCAAGCGATCTGATGGTCTTCTATGAAAACAATCTGGCACTGAACAATGTTCACATTCGTTGTGATCAAAATCAGATCGTCGGGGTATTCGGTGCGAACAGCGCCGGCAAGTCAACGCTGATGCATGCCCTGTCCGGCATCGTATTGGACATGCAGAAGAAAGAAGCCATGGCCGGCGGCGAACGCATCACCGTGGCCGGAAGTGTCCGATACCAGGGAAAGGAGGTGATGACCGTCTCGCCCAGCCGGCGGGCGAAGATGGGCATCGTGCTGTGCCCGGAACGCCGGCGCATATTCAAGGAAAGCACCGTGCTGGAGAACCTGAAAATCGGCGGTTATCTGGCCTCTCCGTCACAGGCCAGGAAGACCCTGGCCTATGTGTTCGACGTATTTCCCGCCCTTTCCAGGCTGAAGAATCGTATCGGCGGGTTCTTGAGCGGCGGCGAACAGCAGATGCTGGCCATCGGTCGCGCGCTGATGGCCCAACCGAAAATACTCCTCCTGGACGAACCCCTGCTGGGGCTCAGCCCGCTGATGCAGGCCATGCTCATGCGCACCACCCGGGAGATTCGGGACAAAAGAAAGATCTCCATTATCGTTACCGAACAATACGCCCGCCCGGTTTTTCCAATCGTTGACTACGCCTTTATTCTGGAAAACGGATCCGCTGTGCTGGAAGGCACGCGTGAGGAGTTGATGGACAACCCGGACGTGCGCTCGGCCTATTTCGGTGTTTAGTACAGGCGTTAAGCCAATTTATTTGGTAGTCAAGGATTGGTAACCCTCAATGCAGCGAGCGAGAGTAAGTACATGCAGACCGGCACCCACACCCTGGAACAGGAACTGACCTTCACCCGATTTGACCGGATGAGCCAGAAATACCCGAACCGGTCCGCGCTGGTTTATTTGGGCGAGCACGTCTCCTATCGCAGGCTGAAGGATCTGAGTGAACGCTTCGCCGGCGCCCTGTCGTCCCTGGGTGTGGCCAAGGGCCACCGGGTGATGCTGTATATCCCCAATTGCGTCCAATGGGTCGTCGCCTTTCTGGGCATTCAAAAGCTCGGCGCGGTGGTCGTTCCGGTGGCCCCCATCTATACGTCCCACGAAATCATTTACATGATCAACGATGCGGGCGTGGAAACCGTGGTTTGCATGGACACCAATTTCTGCTATGTCAAGGAGGCCTTGACGGAAACCGATCTCAAACGGGTCATCGTCACCAACCTGACGGATCTGCTGCCGGCCTGGAAACGAGCTCTGGGCCACCTCTTCGACAAGATCCCCACGGGAAAAGTGGATGCCGACCCGCGGGTGAATCGTTTTACCCGACTGCTCAAACACGCCCCCAAAACAGAAGCCGCAACGATAGATCCGGCGGAAGATCTCGCCTATATTCTCTATACGGGGGGAACCACCGGATTTCCCAAAGGGGTGCCCGGCAACCATATGGGTATGACGTCTTACGTCAATGACGTCACCGAAGATGTTGCCGGAAAATATCTCAAGGAGGGGGAAGATGCTTACATCGCCATCAACCCGCTCTTTCATATCATGGCCCTGGGCCTGTTCATGGCCGTCGGGCTTAACCGGGGCAATACCACCCTGCTGATGCCCTTCCCCCAGGTGGATGCCATTTTGGAATCCATTCAACGGTTCAAGGTCCGGTGGCTGCTGGGGGTACCGGCCCTGTATCGCATGATCCTGGAAAACGACCGCCAGGACCATTATGACCTCAGTTCGCTGACCTATTGCTATTGCGGCGGCGATGTCCTGCCTGAAGAAGTCAAAGAACGCTGGCAGAAGCGCTGCAACACGCCCATCTACCAGGTCTACGGCTCCACCGAAGTCGGCCATGTGGCCTACAGCCGAATCGGTGCGGAACCCAGTCCCCGGGCCATCGGATTTCCATTGAAAAGCCGGCAGTGCCTGATCGTCGATCCGACCACCCTGGAGCCAGTGAAAGAAGGCAACAGCGGCGAACTGCTGGTCACCTCACCCTATACGCTCAAATCCTATTACAACAAACCCCGGGAAACCCAAAAAACCTATGTGGAAATCGATGGAAAGCTCTGGTGCCGCATGGGCGATTTCGTCAGCGCCCTGCCCACCGGTGAACTGATCTACATGGAGAGATCGGCCGATATCATCAAACACAAAGGCTTTCGCGTGTCGGCCTCGGAGGTGGAGGCGGCCCTCCAGGACCATCCCACGGTGATCGGTGCCTGTGTGGTCGGGGTTCCGGACCCCAAGGTAGGAGAACGAATCAAGGCGATCGTTGTGCTCAAGGAAGATGCCCGCGGTGTGGGCGGCACCGAATTGATCCGCTGGTGCCGGGATCGGCTGGCCGCTTACAAGGTTCCCTCCTATATCGAATTCAGGGATATGCTGCCAAAATCCAAAGTCGGGAAACTGCTTCGCCGCGAAGTGCGCGATGACGAGATTCGACGGATAACCAAAGGCAAAACCGCATCATCTTAGAAAGGACAACAACATGGATCTATTTTCAGCCATCCAGACCCGCACCAGCTGCCGACAGTTCCTCCCCGATGCCGTTGCCAGGGAAACCATCGAGCAAATCCTGGCCGCAGGCGTCAGGGCGCCCTCGCCGCTGAATGCCCAGCCCTGGCAGTTCATCGTCATCACATCACCTGAAAAGAAACAGGCGATCCTTGACGAAGCCGACCGCTGCAGGACATGGGCCATTGAAAAAAGCGGCTGGAAGTGGTTGAAGTCCTACCAGATGGATTTTCTCCTGCAGGCACCCGTACTGGTTGCGGTGGTGGGCGACCCCAAAAAAAGCGGCATGGACATGTTCCAGGAAGATGGACCGGTGGGTTATCAACTGGCCTGCGCCGCCGCCATTCAGAACATGATGCTGGCCGCCCACGCCCTCGATCTGGGAAGCCTGTTTTTTACCATGTTCGAAAAAAGCCACCTCCGGCGGATCCTCGATATTTCAGACCGAAAAACGCCGGTGGCGCTGGTGTGCATCGGCAAACCCAATCAGCCGCAGAAACCGGTTCCACGAAAAGACAGTAAAGAGAAAACCGTATACCTTGACTGACAAAATCCCGCAGTGGCGCCACCCCCCACCGCGGATACCACTGGAGTATGATCATGCCGGAAAGCATCCTTGACGGTAAACGTATACTGGCCGTCGATGACGAGGCCGATGTTCTGGAAACCCTGGAGGACCTTCTCGACGGGTATCCCGGATTGATTCTGGACCGGGCATCCGATTACGAAACCGGTTACCATCTGCTGCGCTCATGGACCTACGATGCGGTCATACTCGACATCATGGGGGTCAGGGGTTACGATCTGCTTAACGCGGCGGTGCATTTGGGATTTCCGACGGTGATGCTCACGGCCCATGCCTTTTCCGCCGAAGGCCTGAAGCGCTCTATCACCTTAGGTGCAAGGGCCTATATCCCCAAGGAGCGAATGACCGACATTCCCGAATTCCTGGAGGATGTCATCACCCTCGGCCATCGTTCAAATTTGAAGAAGATGTTTCAGCGGCTGGGCGGATTATTCAACAAACGATTCGGGTCCCAGTGGATGGAGGATGAGAAAACGTTCTGGGATCAGGCAAGATCCGGAGCGTATCAGCCGAAACCGGTCATTTTAAAAAAGTAACCGCCCGTTTTGAACCCTGGCTTCACCGAAGGTCTTGACAGTCGGCATGGACCTGCGGCCGGCTTCACTCCCGCCGGACGAAGCGCAACGGTGAGAAAAAGCCCATGTCGACCGCGGGGGCAATGCCTTCGAGCACATCGGCCAGGGTTTCACCCAGCACCGGCGCGAACTTGAAGCCGTGGCCGGCCAGCGCCACGGCGAACACATTCCCGTTCTGGGGCAGTGGACCCAACACAAAGTGATCGTCGGGCGTCAGGGTATACATACAGGTGTCGGATGTCATCGGCCGGTCGGACAGCGGAGGCAGAAACCGCTCCAGCATGGCCCGCATCGCCGTCTGCTCTGCGGTGGATACCACGGGCAATGGATGTTCCGGGTCGCCGTCGGCGAGCTGGTTGTGGAAGGCGGCCTTGACCCGTCCGCCGCGCTTGATGGCCGGCAGCGTGTAAAACTCCCGGTGTGCGCCGCTGCTGCCGGCGGTCTCGGCCATCGGGACCTGCCAGAAATTGACGGGAAATTGTCCCAACTGATAAGCCGTTGCGTCCGGCGGGGTGATCCAGTGGACGGGAACCCGTTTGGGCGTCAGCATGGCGCCGGCATCGCCCAGCAATCGCCGTGTGCGCGCGCCGGCGGCGATCAGGACCCGTCCGGCGGTATACCTGCCCTGGGAGGTACGAACCTCGATGCCACCCGGCGCGGCCGTCCATCCGGTCACCTGTTCATCGACCTGAAGCCTCGCCCCGGCTGTATCGGCCATAGCAAGGAACACCCGGATGCAGGTTTCCGGAAAAACAATCCCCGCCTCTTTTTCCAAACCGGCGGCAAAATAGCTGGGCGGGGCCAAGGGCGGCCACCGCTTTCGGATTTCGGCGGCGGTCAACAAATCATGGGATATGCCGCCGGCCTGGGCGCTGGCCAGAAATCCGGAAACGGCCGGTCCATCCGGCGGCCCGATGGTCAGGTTATGGGTGGTGACCAGGAGTTTCTCTCCCGAGTCTTTTTCCAGTTTGCGCCACAAGTCCCAGGCCCGAATCGCCATGGACAGGTACGCGGTGCCCTCCAGATAGGCCCGCCTGACGCTGCGGGATTCACCATGATGACTGCCCAGGGTGTGCGGCGGATGGAACGCATCAATGCCCAACACCGACACACCCCGCTGCGCCAGAGTCATGCAGGTGGCCGATCCGGCGGCACCCAGCCCGACAACGATGACGTCATAGTGATTCATCCCGCCTGCTTTCTATGGAAGACGCCCAGTGATCGCGTCGGGGACCTGCCGCAGCCAGGGTCAGACGACCACGTTCTTTTTACCGCCGTAGTACTTCATGAACTGCACCCGCTCGTAAATGGACGGATCCGTGCTTTTGGCCTGACTCATTTTTCCCTTGAAACCGCTGATCCGCTTGAATCCTTTGCGCGACATCCAGTTCTCCAGGCGCTCGAGCATCTCCCCCAAATAGGCAACACCGTGTTGATACAGGCAGGAAGCCACCTGGACCGCATCGGCACCGGCCAGCAGCTGCTTGATCACCGCATCCCCATCGTGGATGCCGGTGGAGGCGGCCAGGTCGCAGTCGACCTTTTCCGCCATGATGGCAATCCAGCGCAGGGACATGGCCAGATCCGAAGGGGTGCTGAAGACGAACGCATTGGTGGTCTCGAAGTTGTCGATGTCGATGTCCGGGCTGAAGTATCGGTTGAACAGGACCAGGCCGCCGATGCCGGTTTGGGAAAGCCGCTGTATCATCGGCCCCAGATCGGTAAAATAGTGGCTGATTTTCAAGGCGGTGGGGATGGAAAGATGTTGGGTCACCTGCTCGGTGACCTTAAAATAGATGCTTTCCCGGTCCCCCCGCTTCTGCTTGAAATCCGTCGGGGGGAAAAACATGTTCAGCTCGAGGGCATCGGCGCCGGCCGCTTCCAGTTGCTTGGCATAGGCCATCCACTCGACCGACTGCAGAAAACAATTGATGCTGGCGATAACCGGTATGGAAACCGCCTTTTTGCTCTCCTCGATCAGGGTGATGTATTTTTTCAGGTTTTCTTCCCGGACGACGTAGTTATAGTAGTCAATGGGAACTTTTCGTCCGTCGTAATCGAAATACTGACTGTCAGCGGCAAAATTTTTTGCCGTCTTCATGAAATCGGCAAATTCCAGGGCCACCTCCTCTTCGAAAATGGACTTGAGCACCACCGCACCGGCACCGCATTTTTCGGCATTCCTTATTTTTTCGACCGAACTGGTCAACCCTGAACTGCCCACGATAATCGGATTTCTTAACTCGATCCCCAGGTATTGCGTCGATAGATCCATTGTGCCTCCTCAATGAATGGTCGGATTGAACAGCTATGCGTCAACCTGACGGCTGACGGCTGCGGCATGTTTATGAGTAATCGATGATATCCTGAACAAAGAAGGTGTTTTCTCTGACTGGGGGATGATAAACAATTTGAGGAAAAAAATCCACTGCCAACCTCCGGCCAGTTGGTTCACCGGGCCGTTAACGACATGCTTTGAAATCAAAATATGTTATGGTTAACCGGACATCGTCTGAGGGACAAAGTCGGGCGCACAACCCAAAAAGGCAGCGTCTCGAATGAGGCCCTGCCCCTTATTCATTAGGCAATGGCGGTGCCTGAAATTACCGTCTTGAATGCTGACACCCTGCCATCAATCTTTTTTGTGACGAGGTTTGCAGAAGGATTTGCCAGTTCGATCAAAGCGGCAGTTGTTCATAAAGTATCTCACCAAGACCATCGTCTGTTCCAATTCGGTCATGATATCACCTCCCCGTTGAAAGGTTTTCCAGCCGTCGCAGGAAAATCCATAGCCATAGCTTAGCGGTCCATGAAAATTATGCAATGGGAGTCGATTGACCGCATGGTGATAGGTTCAATCTACCATAGGCTTGCGAAGAAGCGCGGATGGGTGTCCCGGCTGATCCATGTCGAGCGTCGGGTGAGGGTCGCTGTTGAAAGCGATCACGCGATCCCTGACAGCCGCCGTGCAGCCTTTCTCAACCAGCGTTTTTCTCCGAAAATCATATAATATGGCATTGACCGTAAAATCGATTCCGCTCAACAGGTTGTCCATGGTCGGTTCGAGGTGGCAGGCATCGATGACCAGGAAATCCGGAAGCAGGCACAGGTCGAAAGCCAGACCCGAGGAAACCGGATACCAGCGCAGTCCCTTCAGTGCTGTCGGTTCAACCGCCTGGTCCTCGAGCGCATCGGACTGGCAGAAATCAGGATCCAGGCCGCCGATAAACAGATCGATATCACGGGTGGGGGGTGCATGGCCGTTCGCCCGTTGCGGCTATTGGACGATCCCGCATGCCTTCCGTGGCCCGCCGCCGCCGAGCGTTTCAGGATGGTCCGAAAAGTTATCCCCACCGGCATGAACCATCAGGCTCCGCCCCTTGAGGTCGGCCACCTTCAACCGCGGCGCCAGAACAGGCAGGTTCGATCCGCCGTTTTCGTCGACGTAGAGCGGAGGCAGGTCCCCAAGGTGGCCGTTGCCGTATGGACCTTCATGCCGGCCGGACCCGGCCGGGTCATAATGCCCGCCGGCGGCCAGCCCCGGCACCATCTTCCCGTCCTTCTGCCTGGGGCCGCAATCCGCATTTTCGTGCACGTGAAAGCCGTGCAGTCCCAGCGTAAAGCCGTTTATATCCGGTGTAAACAGTGCCCCGTAAGGCGTGTCCGTTACCGCAATGGTGCCGACGGCTTTGCCGGGCCCGGTATCCGTCGCGAGGAACATGCTGACCGTCGCCCCATCCGCCCAGGCTAGGCTGGAAACAAGCAAAAAAACTGCGCCAGTAATTGAAAACCATTTCATGGATGTCTTTCTCCTTTCATTCAGAGGCGGCCCTGCAGACCAATGGCTTGGCCCGCCGCGACCGTCCAGGAAACAACCCCTTAGATTTCAAAACAGGGGCTTCTACCGAAAGGTAATACATTCTCTCTAAATGAAAAGGACCGGTCACAATCGCCGGAGAAAGGCACAGACGACCCCCGTTCGAACCCGGCCATGCCCGCTTCGTCCACCGCAGGCATGGCCAGTATTGTTGTGGGTAGGCACCGGGCACAACGACTCAGGCGTTTGCTCCCTCCCCCGCCTTTTTGAATGCCGACTTGGGAAAGAAGCAATAGGGGCATTCATCGGGGGCGTCATCGCCGTAATGGACATAGCCGCAGATGCGGCAGCGCCAGGCCGGTTCCATCGCATCGGCACCGAGGGGATCGGCGTCACGATGCAGGGGCAGGTCTTCCAACGCCGGCATGGCGGGTTGGTATTGGCTCATCACGGTGCCGGCGATGATCACGCGCTGGACCTCGCTGGTGCCTTCGTAGATGCGCAGCAGGCGCACGTCGCGCAGCAGCTTTTCGACGGGATACATTTTGGTGTAGCCATAGCCGCCAAATATCTGCAAGGCTTCATTGACGACTTCCAGGGCGACCTCGGTGGCATACAGTTTGGCGACGGATGCATTCAGGGTGGGATCGATGCCCTGGTCGGCCTCCCAGGCCGCCTTCAAGGTCAGCAGGCGGGCGGTTTCCACCTTCTGATACATCTCGGCGATTTTGAACTGGATCGCCTGGAAACCGGCAATGGGCATGCCGAATGCCTGCCGCTTTTTGGCATAATCCATGGCATACTCCATGGCCGATCGGGCCGCGCCCACACCGAAGGCACCGATAATGGGCCGCGTGCGTCCAAAGGTCTTCATGGCCAGGACGAAGCCTTTGCCCGGCGGCGCCAGCACATTGGCTTTGGGTACGCGGACATTGTCAAATTTGAGCCCAACCGTGTTCGAGCATCGCTGGCCCATTTTGGGGATGGGGCGACCGACCCGTACCCCGGGCCAGCTCTTTTCCACCAGAAAGGCGCAGATCCCTTTGTGGCTCTGCTTGGGGTCGACCGTGGCGAAAACCGACATGTAATCGGCCAAACCACCGTTGGTGATCCAGTATTTGGTGCCATCCAGGATGAAGTCCTCGCCGTCGGCTTTGGCCCGGCAGCGGATGCCGGCTACATCCGACCCCATCAACGGCTCGGAGGTGGCAAAACAGATCGTCTTGAAGTCGTTGAGAATGCGCGGCAGATAGCGCTTGCGAATCTCCTCGTTTTCCGACAGCAGTACCGGCTCCATTCCCAGGGAGTTGTCGAAAATCGATGTGGCCAGGCCGGGGCAGGCGGCCGCCAGCTCTTCCGTCAGGATGGCGGCCTCGACCAAACCCAGTCCCTGACCCCCATAGGCCTTGGGAATATCCAGGTTCATGATCCCGGCATCGTAGGCTTTGCGGATCACCGGCAGCGGGATGTCGTCCTTTTCGTCGTAGTACCAGGCCACCGGCAGGACTTCCTTCAGCGAAAATTCGCGGGCTTTCTGCTGCAGCGCCAGCTGTTCCGGTGTGAGCGTAAAATCCAACATGCGTCCCCCTTTCTCGAACGAATCGATAGATCTGGATAGCCTCCCGACTGTTTAATCAACGGTGCCGGGATGGCCGGTTGGCGAGTCACGAAAACGGCATCTGCGACAAGATGGCCGTGGCCAACCATCGCATGCCTGATTTCGGGTTGCAAGTGGCGTAAACGATCAGGGTCGCGCTAGACCCGCGGCAGGGGGATTGAAAAGGGGGCCGGTATCGCAGCAGTCCTTTATGCGGATTGATTACAGCGCGTCCGGATTACCGGAAAACCGAATCGATAAAACATCCGCCGCCGCCACCGCCGCTGCTGCTGCTGGGCGGGATGGGGGGTGCGCTGCCGCCTGCCGTGGCGGTTTCGAAGCTGCGGTCGTTGCCGTCGATGGTTTCTGTGTCCGTGACGACGACCAGCCGGAAATGGTACAAGGTAGCCGGAGACAGGGCGGACACGGCAATGGTGATGCGTTGGTTGGCCGTGGTTGAGAAGACATCGGAAATATCACCGTATTGGGTTGTTGGACCGTATTCGAAATAGTAGTCCACATCCTGCCCGTTGGCGTTCACGGTGCCGTTGAGCTGGGCGGTGCCGTGTGAGATGGCCGAAGCCGACCCGGTGATGGCGTCGGCATCTCCCGGATCGCCGTTGATGTACACGAGATCCAGCAGTTGACTCTGGCCCTCCACGGCAACCGTGCGGATCGTCTCACCGCCTATCCCCGAGCCTATGAAACTCACCGTATAAGTGCCGGCGTCGAGTATGGGCATGGCGTACCCGCCGCTGTCAGCCGTCACCGCGTGGTAGACGCCCCGATCCGGCCGCACCGTGATACCGCCCATGCCTTCCCCTGGATCGTACTGGTCGTTGTCGTTCAGATCACGCCAGACCGTTCCCACCAGAAAACGGTTGTAATGATTGGCCTGTGCCGTGTCGGCACGGCAATAGTTGCCGGTTGTCACCAAAGGGCCCACACGCGTATCCGGGTCGTCCTCGGACACCACGGAAAGGCCCACATGGGTGTAATCCCCATCGATGGACATGATCGCCTGGCGATGACCGCGGCCGGGCTGCATACCGGTGGATTCGCTCCCGCCCCAATCGATATTGAAACCGGCATGACCGTGAATGCCGCTGCGGGTATAGGAAAAAACATTGCCGCGAAACGACCGGTAAACGAACCCGGCGTCCACCACGCGGCGGAGTTGATCGTCGTGGTTCTGGCTGTTAGTGTCGGCGAGATACTCCGAGTGCGCCCTGGCGGCCTGGTAGAGCCGCACATCGAAGGCTGCCGGCGGTTTGGCCTGGATGGCGGCAAATTCGGCCTGCAGCACATTCAGGTCCACACCAAAGTACGTCCTGGCGCCGGCCACGTCCGCATCATCCATGCTGGCCAGCCATATTCCTTCTTGGGTGGGATCGGTGCGGGCCCGGTTCATCAGCCAGGTCATCTGCTGTTCGATGCCGTCCGGATGCTGGTTGTCTGAGGTTTTATGGAGTGTCCATTCCGTATCGGATGAGGCCGGTTCAGCCAACGCACGAAAACGGGGTTTTTCAAGGGGCGGTTGAACGGCGGCAGGCGGATCGGGTTCCGGCAGGTGCCCATCCGACCCTTGAGCGGTGGCCGTGGACACAGCAAGGAACATGCCTGTGAACACAAGTGTGCAGAAAACAAGACTGCGAAAAGGATTTCGAGACTGGCGCATGGTTCTCCTTTTGACAATGGCATTGCCGTCCACCGATGACCATGCCGCCCGTCCAACGGTCACCGAATTTTCTCAACTACCTGTTATCAAGCACTATCAAAGCCACCGTGGTCGCATCGCCAAGGCCGGTTTGGTCGCATGATGAAATGGTTGTGGAGCCAGACACGCCTGCGCCGATGCGGATGACATGGGACGTCCAGATTTGACTTCAAGGAGTGTGCCATTTTATCGGAAAGCGGCTTTCGGTGTACGATCATCGGGAAACGACAGGACGGTCCAGCATCCCCATGGACGCTGCGGGCGTGACGCTCACCATGCGCAGAAAAACGGCAGTTGTGCATGCGGTGCCTTTGGGAAATCGCTTGCAGACGCGCAGAAAAGACCTGCCGGCCCACTTACCGGATGTGCGTTAAGTCACGTAAGCGGGCCGGGCACGGTTGTCCTGGAAGGGTTGCCTCGATGGGTGTTCAGACCGGGGGCATCATGGGATCGGCGCAACGGGGATGACCGTCACCGGAGCAGGAGAGTGCTTGAGTACCTTTTCGGCCACACTGCCGAAACGGAAGTTGCCTTTCTCGCCATGGCTGGCCATGACCACCATATCCACCTTCTCTTTTTCTATGAGCTTCAGGATCTCCTTGGCGGCATCACCGACCGCCACATGCTTGATGTAAAGCGGACAGCCGTCGAGGTACTTTTCGCAAATCTGGCCCAACCGCGTGGATGCCGTTTTATTGGCATGCGCCATGAGTTCCTTGACACGCTTTTCCTCAAAAGCACCATACCAGCCGTCATGGTGAGCGATATCTTCAATCACGTAGAGAACGTGGATTTCTGCGCCGTATTTCTCGGTGAGCGATTTAACGTGTGGCAGGGCGCTTTCAGATATTGCGGAAAAGTCTGTCGGCCATAGTATCTTTCTCACGTCCATGATTGAACCTCCTTTGGTTATCGGGCCTGATTTGCCTGGACTTGAATATAGGGTCTGATGGAAGGCTTCGTCAAGCGGTTCATTGGGGTATGGGCATGCAATGCGGCAGCGTCGGCGGTCGCTTGTTGTGCGACGCGAACCATCTGTTTGTAAAAGGTGGTTTGACCCTGACTCCGGATGGATTAAAGTATGGGTGATAGCGATAAAGTCCAATGCAAAGGCACATTTCGCTTGATGTCTGATGCGGGTGAGGAGAAGGTTGACCCTTGAATCAATTGCGCGATACGTTCAGGAGGGTGAAACATGATGCCGAAACAGAAAATTCTAACGGCTGGCCTGGGGCTTTTGCTTTTGGTCGTCAGCGCCGCTGCAGCAGAGCCTGACCGTCTTGTCGAACAGATCGGCGCCGGTGGCCATGTGCTGATGATCCGCCATGCCATTGCCCCCGGAAACGGAGATCCTGACCATTTCCGGATCGGCGATTGCGCCACACAGCGCAATCTGGACGACCAGGGGCGCTCCCAGGCCCGACGCATCGGCCAGTGGCTTCGCGGCCGGGGTATCGCGTCGGCCCGGGTCTACGCCAGCCAGTGGTGTCGCTGCCTCGAGACGGCCGCGCTCATGGGTCTCGGACCGGTTGCCGAGCTGCCGGCCCTGAATTCATTTTACGAACGCCCCCAGGATCGCGAACCCAACCTTGCCGCCCTGCGGTCGTTCCTGGCCAAACAACCCGCAGACGGGCCGCTGATTGTCCTGGTGACCCATTTCGTGACCATATCCGCCATTACCGACGAGGCCGTGTCCTCCGGCGAGGGGGTGGTGATGCGCTTGACAGGCGCTGGCGGTACAGAGGTCCTCGGGCGGTTGGATTTTGAGTTCTGAGGACGGATGCCCTTTGTGTCGATGCCGACGACGCACCACCCCGCCTTGCATCCATCCGAGCCGATGGTTCGTTCAGTTGTCGTCCCGGAGAAACGCCAGGAGGTCGTCCGGGTCCGGGTGGTCGGCGGGATCTTTTGCAAAATGGCTGAACCGGATACGGCCGCCGCTGTCGATGATGAAAACCCCGGGCAGCTGACGGACATCCCCTTTGGGAATGCCTATGGCGTGGCCTTTGGCCATGGCCGACAAGCCCTTTACGGCCATACCCACGGACAACAGGCCGCCTAAGGACGCCTGCTTGAGATGGAAGGCCTTGAAGAGCCGCTTCTGCGGATCGGCGATCATGGAAAAAGGAACGTGAAACTGCTCTTTGAAGGCCGCGGTTTCCTCCGGTGTTCCCAGCCCGACGAGCACCACCCGGGCACCGAGCCGCTTAAATCCGTCTGCTTTCTGACGCAACTGCGCCACCTGATCCCGGCAGAAGGGTCACCCGTAATGGCGCAGGAAAACCAGCACCAGCGGTCCGCTTTCCCAGAAGCGGCTGAGTCGCGTGGCCGTGTTGTCCCACAGCACCACTTCCTGATCCCTGACTTTCGTTGCTTCTTTAGGCATCGCGTATCTCGCTTCACGAGTGAGTGGATCCCGGCCTGAAAACCAGGCGTTGGTTTGCTCTTGAAGCCGGGTCATTTTGATTCAGTCAGCCTATCAGGAACCGGCAACGGGAACATCATAGAAAAATCCGGCACAAAGTCAAACCAATTTTACTGCCGAACCTGCGCTGACATTTTTTTTACATTGGATTGGGGGCATCGGACTTTTTTTTAAGTTGGATAAGTGTTGACAAATAGGAATTAATCTTATTTAAGAGCCACATGCAAAACAAAGAGATCGCTCAGCGTGTGCGGCTTTTTATCGAAACCTGCCGCCGTCGCCAGCTGAAAATCACCCCCCAACGCGTTGGCATTTACCGGGTCCTCATTCAGTCGAAGCGGCATCCCACGGCGGATCTGGTCTACAGGGCGGTCAAAAAAGAGTTCCCGAACATCTCTTTCGATACGGTCAACCGCGCACTGTCAACCTTTGCCGAGATCGGGGTGGTGGACGTGGTGGAGACCTTCGGCGGACCCAAGCGCTTCGACCCCGACATCAAGGACCACCACCACCTGCACTGCATGGCCTGCGGCAGGATCATTGATTTCGAATATGAAGGCTATGCCCGCCTGGAAGTGCCGAAAGCGATCGCCACCACGTTCAAGGTGATCAGCAGACGGGTCGTCCTCAAAGGCCTTTGTGACACGTGTAGCGCAAGGCAGCAAATGTTCTGAAAGCCGCCGTCGACGCACGAGCGGAAAGCCGGACATCTTTATTTTTAACACGCAACTCACCCATCAACCAGCAAGGAGGAAAAAATGAGCAAGACCACCGAAAATCTGAAAGCGGCCTTTGCCGGCGAATCCCAGGCCCGCAACAAGTACACGTTTTTTGCCAAGGTTGCCCGGAAAGAAGGCTATCACTACATCGCCAAGATTTTCGAGGAGACGGCCTTTAACGAAATGCAGCATGCCAAGGACCACCTGAAACTGCTGGGCGGCATCGGCGACACCCTGACCAATTTGAAGGAAGCCATGGGCGGGGAAGACTACGAGGTGGAGAGCATGTACCCGCAGTTCGCCAAGGAGGCGGAAGAAGAGGGACAGACCCAGGCGAAGATCGCCTTCGAGCAGGTGGCCAAGATCGAAGCCCATCATCGTGCACGCTACAAGAAAATCATCAAGATGGTCGAGGCGGGAGCCGTGTACAAACGCGAGCAGCCGATCAAGTGGAAATGCGGCGTCTGCGGCTATATCGTCGAAGGCACCGAACCGCCAGCCATGTGCCCGTCCTGTAAGCATTCCAAAGAACACTACGAGCCGGCCAACATGGATTTCTGATCGTCGGTCAATCCTGCAGCACGAACATTTAGAAACCGGGCGGCGCCGGCGAGCGGTTGCGCAGCGGCGCCCGGTATCACCTCCGGCGGCAGGCTGCCGGCAGGTATCCTCGGTATCAACGTTAACGACGTGCACCCGCAGGGACGCCTGGTTCACCCCCGTTCAGCCACCAGTCCCGCCACATGACGGGCAATGGCGGGACTGGCGGTAAGTCCGGGGGATTCGATGCCGATCAGGTTGATCACCCCGGGAAATCCCTTGGACGACTCCTCCGCAATGATAAAATCCCTGGCCGGGTCTCCGGGTTTTTGCAGCTTGGGCCGGATCCCGGTCATTTCCGGATGCAACTGGTCAACCGTGATGCCGGGGAGATAGCGACAGGCCGCCTCGTAAAACGACTGCCGGGCTTGCGAATTCACGGTATAGTCAAGCGCCCTGTCGGGCAGATAGGTCGCATTGGGGCCGAGTTTCACCCGGTCGCTCAAATCGATGGTGGCATGGACCCCCAATCCAACGTGGTTCGCCTGGGGAACCGGATAGACCAGATGGCGAATAAACCCCTGGGGTACGTCGAGGCTGAAATACTCCCCTTTCCAGTAATGCAGCCGGTAGCCGCAGGCATCGATGTCAATTCCCATGGATGCGGCAATTCGATCGGATTCGAGCCCGGCACAGTTGACGATCCGGCGCGAGGCAAACGAATCGGTCTGCCCGTCCGGGTAGACCACATGGACCCGGTAGCGGGCATCGTCTTGCTTTTCCACCCGTGAAACCGTCGTATGCGGCACGAACTGGGCGCCGTTTTCATGGGCCCGGGCAGCATAGTGGCGCATCAGCCGATGGGAATGGATGATACCGGTGGAGGAAGAAAAAAGTGCGGCACACGCCTTCACATTGGGCTCCAGGGCTTTGATCTGCCTGGCGCTCAACATCTCAAGGGCCTCCACACCGTTCTCGCGGGCACGATCCTGAATCGTCGCCAGAATCGCTTCCTCAGCTTTTTCGGTGGCCACGATCAGCTTGCCGCATCGGCGGTGGGGGATTCGGTGACGCTCGCACAACCGGTACAACAACCGGTTTCCCTCGACACAGAGTTTGGCCTTTTTAGAATCCCGGTCATAATAGATACCGGCGTGAATCACTTCACTGTTGCGGCTGGAGGTTTCCTGGCCAAATTTTTGGTTGCGCTCCAGGATCAATACCCCTTTATGGGTCCTGGACAGTTCAGCTGCCACGGCAAGACCGACGACCCCTGCCCCGACGATTGTGGTTGTAATTTCCATCTGCACTCCTTGCATTGAACCCTCCCCGCGGCAAGCGACGGGGAATGCATTCGCTATCGCGGTTCAGCGCGGCGGTCAATCGCGCCGGTGAACCTAATCCGGCTTGGCCTTTGCCATAAATTTGAAATAACCGTCGACCACATGCCGGGAATCAATCTGAAGAACCTCGGCATAGGCTTTTAAAAACTGTTTGACATAGATCTCAGCCGGAAGGTCTTCAAACTGGTTCTCCTCGATCCTTTTCAGAGAATCGCCGCTGATTTTGGTAACGGCATGGATTTCGGGGAGGTCGATGCCGTATGCTTCCCGAAGCTGCTTCAACTCCGGTCCGGAGAGCATCTCTTTGGCCAGAATCGCTTCGATGAGTTGCCTGATCTCCGGCGTATGGGCTTTCTTTTGGACCCAATGGCTAAGGCGCTTTTCATTGGATAGGGTCCGGGTGTCACCATAGGCCTCCAGATTTCTTTGGCCCTGCCTGGAAAAAACGGCCGCATCCACCTGGCCGGTGTCGATGAGCAATTGATTGTAGGCGGTTCTTTTCTCTTCGTTGATCAGGGTGTCAAAGGCTGTTTCAATGGCCTGCAGCAAACGTTCTCGTTGCTCCTCGGAAAAGAGCGAATACGTGGCCACGCTTTCCACCTCATAGATGGCCAGTGCATCCCGGTAGGCGTGCTTGATTTCATCTGCACACGCATTGGCGGGAACCTGCAGGATCTGGTAATAATTTTCATTTTCAAACGTTCTCATAACGATTGTCGCACTAGAGCGGGGGCCGGCTGACCATTGGTGAGCAGCTCGGCAATCTGTTTTAATTCCATGGTGGTGACGGTGGCCGGGTAATTTTTTACATACAGTTTTCTGGCGTAGATCGAATCGATGACGCGCTCGTCAAAGGCGACCCCTCCCAAAAATTCAAACGGTGAATAAAAATGGCGGTTGCATACGCTCTCTATTTTGTTGCCAAGGCAGGCATCGGCGTTTTTGCGAAACTGGTTCAGGACCAATTTGAATTGAAACCTGCCGATACGCGCTTTGAAAAAAGACTCTTTTTCAGGATCGTATGTCGCCACGATATCGATGATGTCCTGAGCGGTCAGCGCATTGGACGCCGTGTCCAGAACCGCCGCTTTTGCCTGCGAATCAAAATCGTGCCGCTTGATCAGCTGTTTTATTTTTCTTAGATAGACGGCTTTGATAAATCGGAAGGCATTTTCAATGGAGGTGGGTTCGGGGGTACACACAAAGACCCCTTTGTTGGAAGTCAGGAAAAAATCAAGGGTGTTGAAATTGGTCCCGGCACCCAGATCGATGAGCACATAGTCAAAGGGAAGCTTTTTGATGGCATTGATCAACTTGATTTTTTGGGCATAAAACAGGTTGGCAATCTCCATGGAGCACGTGGAGGAGCTTATCAGAAAAAGATGGGTGATGGGGGTGGGCACCGCCGCGCTTTCCAGCGTTTGCGCATTCTTGTTCAAAAAGAGATTCAATCCGTCCTTGGGTACCTGCATCCCCAGAAAGGTATGCAGATTGGAGGCGCCCAGGTCCAGATCGATCAGGGCCACCGTCCTGCCGTGTCTGGCAATCAGTGCCCCCAGGCTGGCGGCGACAAAACTTTTGCCGACCCCGCCTTTACCACCCCCGATGGGATAGATCGTCGGCATCGATTCGATATCCTCACCCTTCTCCACGGAAGCCATCTATCTACCTATACCCAAAAATCAGCACCCGATCACCAACCGCACCCGCCATTTACAATCGTCGCCGCTGCCGCGCCGCCCAATGCACCCGCTTCGCTTATTCGTCGGTTATCCAACCGTGATTATTTAATAAGCTATTTATGGGTCACAAATCAAGGTCTGCCCACAAGTCTCTCCGCATCCGTCCCGAAGATCGGCCGCGGTAAAAAAACATTGCCAAGGAAGGATGAATCAATCAACAATGGATTAACAAGTCCTCCCCTTCCTCAACCTGCTGGTTCCGATGCATTACTAAAGAACGCGTGCGATATCATTCCCGGGGGACTGGTTTAGTCAAGGACGCGACAGCGTGTTTTAAAGCGCTCTCAATCAGCGAGGGTTCAACATTGGCAAAAACAGCGTAACAAAATAGGAAGGAAATATGTTAAAGAAACAGAATAGGATTTTGTTGGTTCTGGCGGTCGTAACCATTTCATGCGTACTTCTCTTTGGTGGCAACGCAGCAGGCTCGGGATTTGCCATCATCGAGCAGAGCGCCTCCAGTGCAGGCTATGCCTACGCCGGTGTGGCAGCCGCGGCGCAGGACGCCAGCACCGTTTTTTTCAATCCGGCCGGCATGGCCCTGCAGTCCGGCAACCAGCTGCAGGTCGGCGCCCACTATATCATCCCCAAGGCAGAGTTCACCAATCAGGGCTCGACGGTCACCCCGCCTCTTTCTACTCCCCTTACCGGGGGTAACGGCGGCGACGGCGGTGATCCAGCCCTGGTACCCAACCTGTTTTATATGCACAGCTTTTCGGAAAAGTGGAGTGCCGGCATCGGGATCACCGCCCCTTACGGACTGGTCACCGAGTATGACGACGGCTGGGTCGGCCGTTATTACGCCCTCAGGTCCGAGTTAACCACGCTCAACATCAACCCCTCCGTGGCCTACGAGATTAACGATCAGTGATCCCTGGGCGTGGGCGTCAGTTTCGAGCAGGCCGAGGCCGAACTGACCAACGCCGTCGACTGGGGAACAGCCCTCGTCAGTCAAGAGCTGGCTACGCCGACCACATCCCAGAACCTTGACGGCACAGCCAAGATAGAGGGCGACGACTGGGGTTACGGGGCCAATGTCGGCTTGATTTTCGAACCTCGTAACGGGACTCGCCTGGGGCTGCACTACCGTTCCCAGATCGACCACACCCTCGAGGGAAATGCCACCTTCAACACCCCGGCCCCAGCCGCCCCGCTGGCCGCAGCTGTCGGACGGGTCAACACCGGGGTGACGGCCGACGTAACCTTACCGGAAACCGTGAGTTTCAGCGCCTATCACGCCTTTAACGAGCGCTGGGCCATCCTGGCCGATGCCACCTGGACCAAGTGGAGCCGATTGGAGGAATTGAGAATCAAGTTCGACAACGGTGCCGCTGACAGTTTTGATACCTTGGACTGGGATGATACCTGGCGCTTCTCCCTTGGCGGCACCTTCAAGCCGATGGAAGCGTTGGAACTGCGCGCCGGCATGGCCTTCGACGAAACGCCGATCCCCAGTGAGCAGCGGCGGACACCCCGCATTCCGGGTGCCGACCGCACCTGGCTGACTTTCGGCGCCGGGTATCAATTTACCAAGATGGTCAAAGTTGACTTCGCTTATGGCCATCTGTTTATCGACGATCCGAAGATCGATAAGGATGTCACCGAGGCGGAAAACAGACTGCGCGGTGCGCTGGTCGGTGAATACGATGCCAGCGTGGACATCATCAGCGCTGCGGTTTCGTTCCAATTTTAAGGGTGTCATTTAGCTGCAATCACCCGTTGTAATAACAATGGCGCCTCTCGGCCGAATACTTCGAGAGGCGCCATCCATCTAACGATATGGTGAATAAAAACTATTCAATGGGCGTCACCGTCATGACCTCGATGACCTGACCACCGTCGACTTCGGCAATCGTACCGGTAACCTTGACCAGTTTGCCAATCATCTCCGACAGGTCCTTACCGGCCACCACATAGGCATCCGTGCCTGTGGCAAGCGCCAGGCCTTTTTCAGTCTGAACCAACCTCCCGTCAATCTCGGCAACCTCGGCCCCGGCCGACGCCACCACCTGAGGCGATGCCTTCGTTTCGCTTTGTTCGACCTGCCCTATGGTGGCCGGCGGCTTTTCTGAACAGGCGATAACGAGAAAACAGGCAAAACCCAAGGCAGCAAGGATCAAAAACGTCTTCATTTCTTCCTCCTCTCATGTTTGAAATGGTCTCCAGTTGATATTGCGACGCCGATGCGTCGCGACTCCCGAGGCCTATCGAGAACAGGAAGCCAAATGGTGTGTGGGTCTCATGCCAGGATCTGGGCAACAGGCCTTACCACGCGGAGTTGGAATGGGTGTCTTCCTAGCGAAAAGCAATTTCGATTCCAATTTTATTACCCATTGAAATCATTTGTAATTTATCGGACTGCCACCAAACCGGACGTTACTCGGTTGCAATTTTTGCGCAGCGATCGGAAAAATTTCGGTCGACGCTCTTTTCGCAACCGGGGCCGCCAGTCACCGTGAGGGGTGAAGGCTTGATTGAGAGGCAATGGCGGCAGGTTGCGCCCATATGCAGCAGCACAGCGGCCGATACAGCTGCCAGGCTGCGTACAGCCGGTGAAACATCAGCAGGGATAGCCGGACCTGCCTCCACAATAGACTTGTTAAACCGGCGTTTTCTGAATAAATTGAAATGGCCACCCCGTCCAGGGGGTGTCGACCGTTAAAAAGCGCCGAAAGGCGGAACAGCATACTGGCGGCAGAACCGCGTTAAAAAAACGGGGCCGGATGCACCGCCGCCCAAATTACCTTCACAGGCACATTTTTATCTAAGGAGAAGATGCCATGGAAATGAAGACCGTCACGATCGACAATCCCGAACAGCTCAATTTCATCTTGGGGCAGTCCCACTTCATCAAAACCGTGGAGGATATTTATGAAGCCATCGTCAATACGGTTCCCGGTGCCAAATTCGGCATCGCCTTCTGTGAAGCCTCCGACGTCTGCCTGGTGCGCTTTGCCGGCACGGATGAGGGCTTGATCGCGCTTTCCCGTAAAAATGCCCTGAACCTGGGGGCCGGGCACAGCTTCATCATTTTCATGCGCGACATGTTCCCGGTCAACATCCTTAACACGATCAAACAAGTGCCGGAGGTATGTCGAATTTTCTGCGCCACGGCCAATCCGGTCGAAGTGATCATTGCTGAGAGTGCACTGGGGCGCGGCATCCTGGGGGTCATCGACGGTTTTGCCGCCAAAGGCATTGAAGGGGAGGCCGACATTGCCAAACGAAAATCCTTCCTGCGTGCCATCGGCTACAAAATGTAATTGCAGCGCCCCGAACCTGCCGCCATGTCCAACAAAACGGCGCCGGACCGATGGTTGAGGGGTACACTTCACGACATGCAGAAACACCGAGGCTTCCCGTGCTGAACGATCTGCGCAGCCGACATCTTTTAGGCCGTACCGGCGGTCAGGTGGCCGTCTGCTCGGCGCATCCACGGGTATTGGCGGCGGCCGCCGACAGGGCAAAAAGGGATGGAGCCCTGCTGCTGGTGGAGGCCACGGCCAACCAGGTCAACCTGTCCGGTGGTTATACCGGGATGACCCCGTCTGATTTCGCCGGCCACATGACACGCCTGGCAGCCGATCGTGGATTGGCACGGGAGCAGATCCTCTTGGGAGCGGATCATCTTGGGCCCCACCTTTGGCGTCAGCTGCCGGCGATGGAAGCCATGACCCATGCCGAGGCGTTGGCCCGGGCCTTTGTGGCCGCCGGATACGGCAAGCTGCATCTGGACACCGGCCGGGCATGCGCCGACGACCCCAGCGGCCGCCTGCCGGTGAAGTTGGCGGCGCAGCGGGCCGCTGCCCTTTGCCGGGCCGCCGAATCCACCGCCGCTCATTTCCGGAAGCAACCGCCACTATATGTGATCGGAACCGAGGTGCCTGCACCGGGTGGGGCCCTGGGACAGGACGAAGCCATGATCGTTACCGACGCTCGGGATCTGAGGGCCGAACTGGCGCACTATGAAGAGGCCTTCAGCCGGGCGGGAGTCGAGCAAGCCTGGAAGCGGATCATCGCCGTGGTGGTTCAACCCGGTGTGGATTTCAACAACCACCGGGCGGCCGCCTACGATATGCAAGCGGCCGCGGCACTCTCGGCATTCCACGAGCGATTGCCCAACGCCATGACCTTTGAAATCCACGCCGCCGATTATCAGGCCCCGTCGGCGCTGAAACAGATGGTACGGGATCACTTTACCCTGCTCAAAATCGGACCCTGTCTCACCTTTGCCCTGCGCGAGGCATTCTTTGCCCTGGCCCACATCGAGAATGAACTCCCCGGCCTGGCCCAGCCATCCAACCTGATGGCGGTCATGGAGCGGCTGATGCAGGCCCACCCCGAACACTGGGACACCCACTGTCACGGCACCGCGCAGGAGCGCTACTACCTGCGCCGGTATGGCCTGCGCGATCGCATCCGCTACTACTGGCCCCGGGCCGAAGCCCAACAGGCCTGTGAACAGCTGATGCACAACCTGCGCCGGCCCATTCCCCATCCGCTGTTGCTGCAATTCCTCCCCGACCTGGCCGGGGCCATCACCAACGGCGCCCTGCCCCCGACACCCGAAGCCATCCTCCAGGCGCGCATCCAATCCGCCCTGCACCCTTTTGTCGACGCCTGCCGAAGACACGCGCATCCGGCGTGAAGATGATTCCGCTGCAACACGAGGCGTTGAGAACGGGTTCATAAGGAAGGGTTACGTTCTTTGTTGATACCCCGCTGCTTGCGGGGGGTAGTTCATTGTCTATCAAGTTCTTTTTCTATCGGCAGGCAAACATCCATAATTTTTTGACCGTGGTAGTTCTTGCCACTCAGGTAACTATGCGCTTTGTACCCGCCGCGTTCTAGCCTCTGCACCCACCCTACTCTGGCATCTGCAATAAACAGTTCGGTGATTCCCGGATGGCTGCTTAATCTCGCACTCAATTTCGAATTCATCTTCCGCTCTATTTTAACCGTTTATTGGCAGGCATTCAGTCCCAGCAGGATAAGGCTGGCTGCGATTGCTATCGTCATGAGAATCATTTTCTGTTTAGATTCGTAGGCTGTTTTCATCTTTATCTCCTTACCATTGGCCTATGGCGTGGTATTTATGATGCGCTTGGCTCAACTGGCTCCAGTTAGACGCAATCGGCTTGCCAATTCCCCCAAAAGCGCTGAAGCAACATAACCTATAAAAATAATTACTATAAAATTTCTTTAAAATCCCATCGGCCAAAGCAGGGATGGTTGATGAGTGCGTCAAAACCCCAAAGGGGTGCGTGATACAGCGCAAACGCCGATAAGAACGATAACAGGAAGCAGTGGCGCCCGGGATACCGGGCGGTGATGCAATTCGTGTGTATACCCTTTCCACTGGGCAGACTTGGACCATGTCCGTCGGGCCGGCATCACTTGCCGTGCAACACCTTGAGCTTGGCGTCGATCAGTTGTTTGTGGGAGAGGCCAAGAAGTTTAGAGAGCTTGTTCATCAGGTAATGTTCATATTTGTCCATTTTACCGTCGACATAGACAATCTGCCACAACCGTTCGATCAGTTTTTCCTTTTTAAAGATGCTGTAATGCGCGTTGATGACCCGGGCAAACTGCCATAGATCGACACTCGCTTCCAACTCGCGATCCGCTTCATCGAGCAGGGCGTCGGCATCCTCGTCGGAGAGGCCGTATTTATTGGTCAGTATGGAAATCACCTTCGCCGTTTCCTGTTCCGTGAAGGTCTCATCGATGCGCCCCATCTCCAGGAACAGGGCGCCAATGGCCACGGTCACATCCCGTTCGTTATCCTGGCTGGCGGGGTTCCGGCCGTCTTCGGCGGCGGCGCTGAAAAAGCGTTTGAACAGGTCGATCATCGGTTATCCTCCCGGATTGAAAGGGCTGCCATTGAATATATGAGCGGAAAATCAACAATCAAGGTTTGATCCCCCGGTCCCGATCAGCAGACCAGGGCGCTTCCCCCGCAAGAGTGCGCCTCCCGCTCTCTGGCCACGACCGGGCTTGCCAGATAGTCGTCATAGTTCATGACCCGGTCAATGGCGCCTTCAGGGGTGAGTTCAACGATACGGGTGGCCACGGTGGAGACGAACTGGTGGTCGTGGGAAGCGAAGAGAATCACCTCGGGGAAGGCAATCAGTCCTTCGTTGAGAGAGGTAATGGCCTCCAGATCTAAATGGTTGGTGGGCTCGTCCAGCACAAGCACATTGGATCCGCTCAGCATCATGCGCGAGAGCATGCAGCGCACCTTCTCCCCGCCGGAAAGAACCCCGGTATTTTTCAGGGCCTCTTCTCCGGAAAAGAGCATGCGACCGAGGAATCCACGGGCAAAGCCCACCCCCTCTTCCGGCGCGTACTGCAGAAGCCACTGGACCAGGGACATCTCGGTCTCGAAAAACCGCCTGTTCTCCTTGGGGAAATAAGAGGTGGTGACGGTCTGGCCCCATCGGAAGCTGCCGGCATCCGGGGCCATCTCCCTTGCCAGGATCTGAAAGAGGACGGTTTTGGCCAGGCTGTTGTCTCCGACAAAGGCAATCTTATCTCCGCCGTTCACCACCATGCTGAAATTGTTGAGTAGCTTCTCGCCATCGATGGTTTTTGTAAGGCTGTCGATTTCCAGGATCACGCTCCCGCATGTGCGTTCGGGCCTGAAGGCGATCCAGGGATACTTCCGCGACGAGACCGGCATGTCATCCAGGGTGAGCTTATCCAGGAGCTTTTTCCGCGAAGTGGCCTGCTTGGCTTTGGAGGCGTTGGAACTGAAGCGCTGGATAAACGCGGTCAATTCTTTGGCCTTTTCGGTGGCCTTCTTGTTTTCGTTTTGTTTCTGCTTCTGGATCAGGCGGCTCGCCTGGCACCAGAAGTCGTAGTTGCCCACGAAAACCCGGATCTGGTCGTAGTCGATGTCGGCAATGTGGGTACAGACCTGGTTGAGGAAGTGGCGGTCGTGGGATACGACAATCACAGTATTCTCACAGCGCGCCAGGAAATCTTCCAACCAGGCGATCGACTGGTGATCCAGGTGGTTGGTGGGCTCGTCAAGGAGCAGGACATCGGGATTGCCGAAGAGGGCCTGGGCCAGAAGCACGCGGACCTTGTTCCCCCCTTCCAGTTCTTTCATTTTCAGCCGGAGTGCCTCTTCGGCAATGCCCAGGCCTTTGAGCAGAAGCGCCGCCTGGGATTCGGCCTCGTAGCCGTCCATCTCGGCGAACGCCGCCTCCAGCTCACCGGATCGGATGCCGTCCGCTGCGGTAAAATCCGCCTTGGCGTAAATGGCGTTTCGTTCCATCAGGATGGCATGCAGCCGTTCGTGCCCCATGATCACCGTGTCGATAACGGTTTCCTCGTCGAAGGCAAAATGGTCCTGCTTCAGGACGGCAATGCGCTCGCCGGGCCCGGTGCTCACCGTGCCCTTGTCGGGCGCTATCTCCCCGGATAGGATTTTCAGGAATGTCGACTTTCCGGTGCCGTTGGCACCGATCAGGCCGTAGCAGTTACCGGGGGTGAACTTGATATCGACGTCTTTAAACAAAACGCGCTTGCCATAAGCAAGCGCGATGTTGGATGCGCTGATCATAGTGGGTTCCTCATCGGTTAAACAAAAAAAACCACGGGCCATTCCAACCCGTGGTTCGTGCGACGCGTGCTTATAGCGCATCGCACGTTGATCATCAACCCTTTTTTGCATTTCCGGCCACAGGCTTTTTTCTTGACCGGCCAAAGAACTTGACCGGCCAAAGAAGATGGTCTCGTAAGAAGTCGATCATTGCTCTTAAGTGTCATTCCCGCGCAGGCGGGGAAACTAGTGAAACTTCAGCGCTATCCAGTGTTTTCCGTTGGTTGTAGATTCCCGCCTGCGCGGGAATGACACGTCTGGGGATTTTTGACGAGTCCATCAAAGAAGGCAACCGCCCACCGTCGAACTTAGAAAAAAGCAGGCCTTTGAGATTGATTGAATGCAAAAGAGACCTGCGCCGGCATGTTGGGTGGGTTACTTTTTGGGGAAACCGATGCTGATTTTTTCGGCCCCATCTTTCATTCTGATTTTAACGTTGAGTTCGATGCTGCTGTCGCGAATGCCCAGGGCCAGCACCGTTTTGCCTTTGTCCGTGTCGATGTGCGTCATCTCCCTGAATGTTTCGAAAATCTTGAGACCCGCATCCTGGCCCGGAGACGGCAGTTCGGTGGTCCGGTACTCGGCAAGAACGGTAATATTACCGTCATCTCCGCGATGAATGGATATCTCCTTGGCATTGTTATTGACCCCGTGCAAGGCTGCCAGGGCCAACCACCTTACTGCAGCGGCCTCTGTGTCGGAATCGTTTTTCAGTTTAGACATCTCTTTGAGGGGGTCATTGGTCGCATAGCAATCGCACATCTCCTGCACTTTTTTATGCATACTGCCTGAATCTTTCATGGTCGTTCTCCTTATTTTCGATGGTTGATGGGATGACAATGATGACGACACCCGATGTGAATTGGATTTAACTTTAAAAATTACCATTGGTCAGCACATCGTCAACGATAGGGAAACGAAAAGAGCCGTTTCACTTTGGGGCAGACACGGAAAAGGAGTCCCGCCAAATAACATTTAGTTATTTTTTAATTCGCCAAGTTTTACGAATTTATTTGACAATTATTTATTAATCGTCATTTTTGACGAATTTAATTAAGTATTGCAATTCGCCATAAATGACGATAAATAGGATTATATCTTTATAATTCTACAAGGATGACGACTATGGCAGAATTAAAATTAATGGGCGATGATGCGGTTCTTGAAGCACTCGGCAGGCGACTGGGGCAGCGGCGGATTGCACTGAGGCTAACCCAGGCGACATTGGCCCTTGAGGCCGGCGTATCCAAAAGAACGGTAGAACGAATAGAAGCAGGGGCAGCGACGCAAACACTCAACTTCATTCGGATCCTGAGGGTGCTCGATCTCCTGCAGGATCTCGACCGACTGATTCCTGAAAGCGGCCCCAGACCCATGGATCTGCTCAAACTCAAGGGCAAAGTGCGTAAACGCGTTGCATCGAGCCGTTCGGCAAATCCGTCCGGAGACGGCTGGTCCTGGGGTGATGACGCATGAGCACGGTTTCCGAGGTCCGGCTCTGGGGGCGCACGATCGGTGCGGTTGCCCTCGAGGAAGGCCGCGAGGCTGCCGTTTTTGAGTTTGACCCCGCCTTTGCGACAAGCGGAATCGAGATCGCGCCGCTGACCATGCCGCTTTCCGATCAGGTTTACACCTTCCCTGAATTATCCCGAATGACCTTTCAGGGCCTGCCGGGACTACTGGCGGATTCACTGCCCGATAGATTCGGCAATGCGCTCATCGATGCCTGGCTGGCCATCCGCGGACGGGCGCCCGAGTCCTTCAATGCCGTTGAAAGATTATGCTATATCGGCAAACGAGGCATGGGCGCCCTGGAGTTTGAACCGTCCATCGGACCCAAAGCGCGCAAGGCCAGCCGCATTCAGGTTGATCAACTGGTTGCGCTGGCATCGGAAATACTGGCGCACCGCAGCCATCTCAACGTCTCGTTTTCAGATAAAAGCAGGGAACGGGTTCTGAAGGATATTCTGCGGGTCGGCACCTCGGCGGGAGGCGCCAGGGCCAAGGCGGTGATTGCCTGGAATCCGTCGACCGATGAGGTGCGCTCCGGTCAGATCACCGCGGGGGAGGGGTTTGAATACTGGCTGCTTAAATTTGATGGGGTAGCGGGCAACCGGGATAAAGAACTGGAGGATCCCAAAGGTTACGGGGTAATCGAATATGCCTACTACCAAATGGCAACCGACGCCGGCATCACCATGAACCCATGCCGCCTGTTCGAAGAGAACGACCGGCGGCATTTCATGACCCGGCGCTTTGACCGGCACGACAACGGGGAGAAGATCCACCTGCAATCGCTGTGCGCGCTGGCGCACTATGACTTCAATATGGCCGGTGCCTATTCCTACGAGCAGGCGCTGCGCGCCATCAGGCAGCTCGGACTGCCCATGCTTGCGGTCGAAGAACAGTTTCGCCGGATGGCCTTCAACATCATTGCACGCAACCATGATGATCATGTCAAAAATATCGCTTTTCTGATGGACAAATCCGGTCGGTGGTCCCTTTCGCCGGCGTTTGACATGACCTACAGTTTCAATGCGTCCGGCCAATGGACTGCCAGCCACCAGATGACGATGAACGGCAAGCGCGACAACTTTACCAAAGAAGACTTCAAGGCATGCGCCAGAGTGGCGTCGATGAAGCGGGGACGCGCCGAAACCATTGTCAACGAAGTGTTAGAAACCGTATCGCGCTGGCGGGATTATGCGGATGAAGCCGGTGTTTTGCCTGCATGGCGTGATCATATCCAAAAAACACTTCGCGTGAAGGGCTTTTGAACCGGTTTGGTGTTAGGCCAGCAGGTTGGCTTGCCCGACCCTATCTCACCTATCTCATCCAGATCCGTCGGCCCGCCTCACTTTCGGGTACAGCTTTTCACTTGGGTCCGGCCTCTTTTTTTTAGTCCCGTCGGCCCATCTCGGGCACGATTGCTCGCATAACTTGAACAAGTATCTGGCGCCCCCAATCCGTGCCTTACTGAACCATTTTCAACATCGTTCACATAACCTTTAGATATTGCATGGTTAAATGCAGGTATAAAATATTTATAAAAATAACAAATAATTAGATTGCCTTCTCTTTAGATATGATTATCTTTGTTCTATCAATTAAGTTCTGTGTTTGATTTTCAGGACGGTTTCTTTCTGCAGGAACAATCCATTTGTCAAAATGGCACCCTCCAGCTTGCGACGTTGAAAATTTTTTAGAAAGGAGGATGTTATCATGTCCAATGGCACTGTTAAGTGGTTTAATGACTCAAAGGGTTTTGGTTTCATTGAGCAGGAAGACGGAGCAGATGTGTTTGTTCATCATTCAGCAATCAATGCTACCGGTTTTAAATCCCTCAATGAAGGCGACCAGGTTTCCTTTGACATCGGGCAAGGGCCAAAAGGTCCTTCCGCGACCAATGTCACTGTAGTTTAACCTTATGTTCTGAGTAAGAAAAGGCATCCCTTCTACCGTTGACGGGGTGCCTTTTTGTTTGGATTTATATCGCAGAATGAAGGAGATGGTTCCTTTGTATACAAATCATCCGAAGATAATTCGGTAGAGCTGTTTTTTGATGACAAAGATTTAGTATCTGTTTGATAGGTGATCGTTATTTTGAAATCAGATATGCCATGCTGACGGAGCCGTGATAGCCAGCACTGACATCACGTGAAAGCCCCATCCTTGAATGGTCACTACCTGTGGCCGACATGTGCCTGCAAGCGGATGAAATTACCGCCCAGCACCGCGGCCTCAATTGCCGGATCCAGCTTCAAGCTGCGCACTTTCTGCAGTTCCGCATCCGGGTCTCCGAAGGGAAAGTCCGATCCGAACAATAACCGCCGGTGACCGTATGCGCGCAGGTATTCGCGAATCTCCCCCGGACCGGCCAGTGCGGTATCCGCCCACACGTCCTTTTGGGCCCACAGACCGGCCTCGGCGATGGATCGAAAACCGCCGTTGAGCATCCCCAGGTGAGGAATGATCACCGTGATCCCGTCTGCCAGTTCCCGGATGAAACGCACCGTCCGGTCGAATTCCTCCTCCAGGACCACCGGCAGCCCCCTGCGCCGGATTTCGTCCAGGGCCGACCGGCACCGGGGATCGTCGTAGTGGTATACCGGCTCATCGGCATGGCGGTGCCACTTGACGCCGCAGTGGGCCGCCGAAAGCTGATCCACGGCAAAGTCGTTCCAGATGAAAAAATAGGGATAGACGTTCAGTTCTGCGGGTTTCAATGAGAGCAGGTAGGCGTTGCTTTCACCGCGGCGCAGGCGCCAGGCAGGCGTATCCGTAAAGCCGGCGTCATTGCGGTCGTAGATCTCCATAACCGGTGAGAAAAGGGCCACTCCGCCGATGTCCGTTACAGCAGCATGCCGCGCATACGCCTCGAATGATTGCGGCCAGGTGCGGTCGATGATGCCGCAGTGGGCATGTGCGTCGATTACCGCAGGCTGTGTTTTCACCTTGCTTTTTACCATAGCAGACTCCCTGTGGGTTCTTAATGCCATCCGGCCGGACCGGTCTGACTCCAAATCCCATTGTATTGACAAAACAGCTATTCGTCCACACCCTGTGCTACCGAGGATTTCATCCGCCATGCCACAACCGAAAGCAGCCTGAGCGGCCGGCCGTATCAAGGGACATGCGACGGGGTTGAAATGCCCACAGCCGAATGGCTGACCGAGGAACTGACCCGCTTCAGGGAGAAAACAAGATGAGCAGCATATCCATAGCAAATAACGGCATTGTTGCCGTGAATGCTCGCCGGTGAATCTATCAGGACCACGTTTAAAAATTAAAGGAGCGATCCATGTCTCAAAGTAAAAACCACAATCGCCGCATCGTATTGGCCAATCGTCCACAAGGCGCTCCGGTGCCCGAGAACTTCCGCCTGGAGAAAACGCCTGTGCCAGAACCGGTTGAAGGCCAGGTGCTTCTACGCACCGAGTATCTCTCCCTTGACCCTTATATGCGGGGCAGGATAAGCGATGCACCATCCTACGCAGAACCGGTTAAGGTTGGTGAAGTGATGGTGGGTGGAACGGTTTGTCGGGTTGAAGCATCCCGGCACTCTGATTACAAGGCGGGAGAGTGGGTCCTGGGTTATTGTGGCTGGCAGGATTATGCGCTTTCCGACGGTACCGGCCTGACCCGACTAGGGCAAAACCCCCAAAATGCCTCCTATGCATTGGGGATATTGGGCATGCCGGGGTTTACCGCCTATATGGGACTATTGGATATTGGCCGACCCAAACAGGGAGAGACTCTGGTCGTTGCTGCAGCCACCGGACCGGTAGGTGCGACGGTAGGTCAAATAGGGAAGTTGAAAGGCTGTCGGGTTGTCGGTGTTGCCGGCAGCAGCGAGAAATGCGACTACGCAAAAGAGGTCCTTGGTTTTGATGCGTGCCTGGATCATAAATCTTCGGATTTTGCCCAACAGCTCAGCCAGGCCTGCGCCAGGGGAATTGACATCTATTTCGAGAGCGTAGGAGGCAAGGTATTTGATGCGGCCTTGCCGCTGCTCAACACAAAAGCCAGAATTCCGGTTTGCGGTCTTATTTCTCATTACAATGCGACGCGTCTTCCCGATGGGCCGGACCGCCTGTCCCTTCTTATGCGTGCCATTCTAGTCAAGCGATTAAAAGTTCAGGGGTTCATTATTTTTGATGATTACGGCCACCGCTACCACGAATTTTCCAAAGATATGTCTCAATGGCTGAGCACGGGGCAGATAAAATACCGTGAGCATATAGTTGATGGATTGGAAAGCGCACCGGAGGCTTTTATCGGCATGTTAGTCGGTCAGAACTTCGGGAAATTAGTCGTCCGGGTTAATGACGAACGCTGATTTAGCAAAGGAAATGCTTTCGAATATATCGCCCGATCCGACTCACAATTTCATAGGGCATTTCGAAAATTCGGATGAATAGGTTTCGATGATCACTTCTTCCGGCACGACCCAGCTTAAAATCGGACTGGAATTTTTTGCCACATGAAGGACAGGCCATGAGCATCCCGCCGATGTTGTCAGGAAATCGTAACTGCTGGCCACATTTCGGGCACTTTTTTATCGTATAATCAGTCATGGTTGGGTCAGACCTGTACGAATATATTTAAGATAAGCATGCCTCTTCCACCCGCCTCGATGCATCCCCATAAACAGTCTGCTGAATCATCAGGACGATAATATTTTTATCATTGTAGCCGAATCAATGTTGCCGCCACTCAAAATGATTCCAATCCTGCCATTCGGCTTAACCGCCTGGCTGAGCAGAGCCGCCAATCCGAGTGCGCCTGACGGTTCAATAACCAGTTTCATCCGGTAAAAAAGAAATTTCACCGCTTCTATAATTGCCTGTTCCGAAACCGTTTTCATGTCGTCTGCATATTCAAGTACCAGAGGGAATGTAATTTTGCCCAATGACGGGGTGCGGGTTCCATCGGCGATCGTAGGCGGGTTCTCGATCCGGTGAAGTTGTTTGGTGTGAAATGACCGGGTCGCATCATCGGCAAGCTCAGGTTCGATGCCGATGGTTCTGCAATTCCCCGATGCGCCCTTCGCCGCAACCGCACAACCGCTCAACAGTCCGCCGCCGCCACAAGGCACGAGCAGCATGTCAAGATTGCCAATCTCTTCGAACATCTCCAAAGCGGCCGTACCCTGGCCTGCGACCACGTCCAGGTGGTCATACGGTGGAATCATCACATAACCATATTTGCTTTCAAGTTCCCTGGCGAGATCTTCACGATTCGCTTTGGCAGGGTCGTAATCAAGAATAGTAGCGCCGTATTCTTGGGTGGCGGCCCGTTTGGTTACGGGGGCATTGTTCGGCATCACGATGGTCGTTTTGGTATTCAGCATCTGCCCAACCAAAGCGACCGCCTGGGCATGATTACCCGAGGAATAAGTGATAACGCCGCGTGCTTTCTCGGATTCTGACAGTTGCGAGATACTATTGAATGCGCCGCGAAACTTGAAAGCGCCGATCCGCTGGAAATTTTCACATTTAAAAAAGACGTCTGCACCCACCATCCGGTTGAGTGTCCGTGAGACCATGATTGGCGTGACATGGGCATACCCTTTTAGTCGTTTTTTTGCGGCCAGGATGTTTTCAAACATGCTCTCTCCGATTTAATCAAACTCAGATGGACTCCCTGAGCCTGCGGATAAACGCCGGTGTCGTACCGCAGCAGCCACCCACGATGTCGACGCCAAGCGCCTTAATTTTTATTATGTTTTTGGCAAAAAGGACCTCATCCTCGGGATAGAATGCAGCGAGGGCTTCGTTAAGGTCAAAGATGGTTTCGATAAGAAACAGATCCACACCGGCTGCCTCGATAATTCCGGCCTGGTGGACATAAATGGCTTTGGCCCTCTCTACCGTCATGCTGCCCATGGGGGAAAGCATTTCTCCCACGGGACCTAAATCCCCTGCTACGTATTGTCCCGGTTTTGCCGCCGCCTTTGCGTGCTTAACCGCTTCGGTGTTAATGATCTCAACACCCTCCTTGATGCCCATTTTTTCCAGTTTAAAGGATGAGGCGCCAAACGTATTGGCGGTTGCCACATCCGCCCCTGCATCAAAATATGCCTGGTGTATTTCCTGTATAACCTCAGGGTGGTCAATATTCCATTTTTCTGCGCAATTGCCCCCTTGAGCCCCCGGGAGATAAGCATGGATCCCATGCCTCCATCCAAAACAATCCCTTCGTGTTTTACCTTTTCCTCAATTTTCATGTGATTATGCCTTTTTTAAGGTTGTGCCCGTTTGTCTTCCCGAATATATTGGTCATTTTTCGTTTATCAAGGCATATCGCCTTCCGGGATTCTGGTTTCTTTCCGATGCACATCCAATCTGACGGGAGCGATACGATACCGGCAGGGCCAATTTCCGCAGACTCAGTCATGGTTGGGTCAGGCATATTCGAATAAAATAAACCAATTGTTTAAACTGCGCTTTTCGACCTCGAAAATCTCGTTTTAAGCTCTGAATATGGCCCTGTTTTTATCCTAAACCCCTGATAATCGTTCATCCAGCTTGGTCCGTCCCCCGATCGACATCGTAGGCGGCGATCGGAGCGCCGAAGCTCGATGAGATGCCCAGCCGACCGACCTTGAGCTTGGTGCGGCCGAAGGTGGTGGGATTGAAAAATGGCATCCGGCTGTCCTTTGTTTCATCTACCACGGAACACAGTAGACACTGAAATAAGATTAAATAAAACTTCTAAGTATCCTTTGTTTTCCGTGGTTCCAAGAGCAACTCTTTTCGCAAGTGATTGGCAGGAGAAGAGAAATTTTACTGTATGATTGTTAGTGAAACCTCAGAAGAATGTCAAACGCCTATATACAAAATGACTGCTTTAACTGCTCAATCGCTGGCCTTTCGTTCCCCGAGACTCTGGGATGAAAAACACTAAAGCATTCGACAACACCCAAAAGGTGTTCTAACTTTTAACATCGAGATTTAACCGCTTTTTTTGAAAACCACTGCCAACCGTATGTAAAGGGGACCCACATGAAAGTCAAATCAAGGCAATACACGATCGGCTACCTGATCGTACTTGCAGCTGTTGTCGCGGCCTGCACAACAGCCAAACCGATTGCCGAATGGCGGAACAAAGCGTATGTCAGTGGTCCTTTCGACAACATTCTCATCGTCGGAATATCGGATCAGGTGACTGCACGCCGCGCATTTGAAAATAACTTTGTCGACCGGCTTGGAGAGGAGCAGATCAAGGCAACTGCCGCTTTTGCGGTCATGCCCGACAATGCCCGGCCAACCGAGGAGAATATAAAGGCGGTGATCCAAGACATCCGCTTCGATGCAGTGTTGATTACTCACCTGGTCGGTGTTGACGAAAAGACAGTCTACCAGCCGGCCACCTACCGTCCGGCACCCTACTATAACAGCTTTTACGGCTACTACGACCACGTAGGGGGGTATGTGTACGAACCGGGATATTACCGCCGTCATACCTATGTCAAACTGGAAACCAACCTTTATGACACCCGCGACGAATCATTGGTCTGGTCCATGCAGTCGGAAACGATTGATCCGAGTAGCGTACAGAAACTGATCGATGCCCAGATAAAAATTGTGGTCAATCGCCTCGAGGCGCAGGGGCTGCTGCCGGCCGGTTGATCCGCCGGCAAGCAGGAAGCGGAATCTGTGGGTATCTGTGGTCCCTGGCTTGTGGTTTCTGGTTCACCGTTAACCGAAAATCAACCACCATCCACTGTTCACGGATGCACGGTTCTGCACTCCCGCAGCGTCAAAATTGATTTTACCGCCTGAATGCCTATTTTTTGTTTTGCGCATCGAAAAACACGCATTCGTTTAAAAATGGAGGGCATCCGATGAACATTCAGAAACCATTTAAAATTGCTTTTTACGCAACCCTCATGCTGTGCCTGGCGGCATCCTCCGGAGCGGCGGACTCATTCCCGCATCCAAAAGTGGAGTTCTCGGCCGACATGACCATGACCATCAAACAGGCGGGCACGGCCCAGCCCTATGTCATCCAGGGGAAGATCTATTCCATCAAGGGTAAGGAGCGACGGGAGATCTCCAGCTTCGGCCGCCAGACGGCCATCATCAATGACCGGGACAACGATCAGATGTGGACGCTCATGCCCGATCAGAAGATGGTCATGGCCAATCAGGACCCACGTGCCAGGAAGAGCCCGGATCAGATGATCCGGGACGGGGAGCTCAAAATGACCAAAATGGGCACGGAGACGGTCAGCGGCCAGAAGGCGACCAAGTATAAGATCGAGTCCACCGACAAGGGCGAAGAGGCCTTTTCAGGATTTGCCTGGCTGAACAAACAGAACATTCCCTTGCGTTTTGAAGGAACGGCCAGCGAGAACGGCATTCGCCAGGATATCGAGATCGAATATGCAAATATTGTCGTCGCCCGGCAGGATCCGCAACTGTTTGTCGTACCCGCCGACTACCGCCAGATGAACGCCGATTTGGGCGCCATGGGTACATCCGGTAAAACCTTAACGCCGGAACAGATGGAGCAGGTGATGAAGATGCTCAAGCAGAAGCAGGGCGCCAACTAGAACGGAATAGCTGATAAGCTGAAGGCTCAAAGCCGGAACTCAGAACCCTGAACCCCGAACCCTGAACCCTGAACCCCGAACCCTGAACCCTGAACCTTAACCCAACGTATATTGCGCGATGGCCAGGTCCGGCAACCGCATCTCGACCAGGTCCACCAGGTGGCGGTGATGGGTGAAAAAGATCACCTGCGTTTTTCGGGACAGTTCGCACAAAACGCCTAAGGTGGCCAGGGCCCGCTCGTCATCGAAGCGCAGGAGGATATCGTCGACCACGAAGGGCAGCGGCTCGTTGTGTTCCAGGTACTGCTCCAGGCTGGCCAGGCGCAGGGACAGGTAAAGCTGGTCGGCGGTGCCGTCGCTCATGCCGTCGACGGTGACCTGGGCTTCGCTCTGCAGTCGGATACCAACCAGGACCGGGTTGCCCCGCTCATCGTATTCCGCCCGCAGCCGGCTGAAGGCGCCAAGGGTCATCTGGCAGAACAGCTGGCTGGCCCGCGAGATCAGCGGCCCCTGGTGCTTTTCGCGGTACTGCTCGACGGTTCGGGAAAGAATGATCGATGCAATTTTCAAGCGGGCATATTTCTCGACGTCCGACTCGAGGCCGGCCAGCAGGCGCTCGGCATTCTCGGCGTGCATGGCGGCCGCGGATCTGCCGTCCATCTGTTCGCGCCTGGCGTTCAGCGCACCGATTTGCTGGTCAAGCGCCGAACGCTCCCCTTCGAGGGCTTGTGTTGCCTCGTTCAGCTCCTGAAGTTCAGGCGCGATGCTGTCGGCGTCCAGCGACGAGGCCTCACCAATAAATGCGTCCACCGTTGCCCCGGCGCTCAATCTGCGCAGCTGCCGCTGGATGTCGTCAAGCTCTCTGACCAGCGCCTTGCGTTGCCGGGCCCGTTTTTCCCCTTCGACCAGCTGTTCGGGACTGGCGCAATGGGCCGCTTTGCACAGGGATTCGATCAGCGCCTGGCATTCAAAAAGGCGCCGCTGGGCATCTTCCAGCTCCTTTTTCGACGATTCCAGCCGTTCGACGAGGCCTGCGAGCCGGGACTCATCTTTGCGGGCATGGGTCAACCGGCCATTAAGCAGTTCGGCGGCCCGGTCCCGGGATTCGGCTTTGAGATCCGGTGCGAGGGCCTCGACCAGTTCATCCACCTGGGACGTAAAACCTGCCGAATCCCGGTCGATACCATCGATGCGTTTGCGCAACACGTCGGCTTCACTAATTGTGTTCCTGAATTCACGGATGCTTTCAATGACGGCCAGCGCCGCTGTTGGATTGGCTTCGGCACGGATGCCAATTTTCTTGACACTATTTTCCCAGCTGGACGTCCACCGGGAAAGGGTATCCGCAAGCTCGGCAACAACTGACGCCCCATCCTCCAGCTCCGCCTCGAGGCGGATCAATTCCTTGTCCGCAGCGGCGATCCCGGATTCGAGGTCCCTTTGGGCCTTAATGTGCGCCTGGGCCGTTCGTATCAGCCCGGACAGCGGATGCTTTGGCTCCCGGGCAACCCCGGCAGCCTCGAGTGCCGTCATCAGATCCGATTTGAGGGCCGCCAAGCGGGCGGCAAGCGTTTCCGACTGGCGCTTTCTGGATCGCCAATCGGCCAGTTTGTCCCGCAGCGATTCGATCTCGGCCAGCCAGCCCCTCATCTCCCTCGGTGTTTGCGGGGTTATGCCCGCCGGTTCCCACACCTGCTGCCACCCGGTTTCCAGTTCATGGTGCTGCGCCATAGACGTTTCAAGCGCCGCGGACACACCGGCAAGCGCTTTTTCCAACTTCTCTTTCCGGGCTTCGAGCAACCCTTTCTTGCTGACCTGGTCGGCTTCGCGCCGGAGGCGATCCGAGACGTGATCCGCCCGAACCATGCTCTTTTCGAAGGCATCCGGCAGACTTGCGGCATCCTCAAAATGACTTAAATAGTCCCGGGATGCTTCCGGTGGGGGCACCTGACCATCCAGCGTCTGTCGAATCACCCCCCACCCTTTGTCCCGCAGGGCCCTGATGGTTTTCAGATCCGTTTCGGTGGGCACCTCCCGGGCCCGATCGATGGCCTGAAAATCGGCCTGGGTCTGAGCGATCTCGCCTTCCGTCGAGGCCTTTGCCTCGCGCTGTTTTTCAAGCGCGCGTTTTAGCGCGTCAAAGGCGGCGTCGAAACGATCGATGGTCGCTTTGGATGGCAGCGGCAGTTCGTCGATATCCGCCAACGCACCATGCCAAAGCGTCTGTCGTTTCAGGGTGCGGTTCAGGTCGCCCTCGAGCGCATCGCTAATGGTGCGCATCTCTTCCATCTGTGTTTCGATGGGGCCGGCCGCCATTGCTGCCTGCAGGGCATGTTCGAGATGGGACACATCCACGGGCGCCACCATCGCCCGGCGTTGATCGGTCAGCTGGTTGAACCGGATGTTGCGTTTGCGCTGCTGCTCGGCGGCCGATTCCTGCCTGACGCTCAACCGTTCGTATGCCTTTCCAAGTTCCTGGATCTCACCCACGGTCGATGGAGGCAGCTTGAAATCCCCGGAGACCTCACCCGAGATGTCCGCGCGAATCTCCTCAAGCGTGTCGGCGGCCTGTTTCTGCAGCGTGCGCATGCGGCCGTGGAGTCCGGGCCGGTCTTTCTGGGCTTTGCGAAAGCCGCCCAGCTCCTGCTGGAGCGACTCGATGGCGGCGGCATTATCAAGCAGAGCCTGGTGAACCGGCAGGGCGTCTATCTCCCGGCTGATTTTCTCGATGGCGTCCCGGGAACGCGCCACATCCCGAGTCGCCATTTTCAGCTCTTTTTCCGCGTCACGTCGCTTGTCTCCGAAATCATCCTCAAGATCCGGCACCCCCCGATAAGCCACAAGGGCGCTGTTGATCTCTTTTTTGCGGGCGATCGACGGCAGCGCTTCCATGATGCGCGCGAGCCTGGCCTGCCTTTGTTTGTGGGCCCCGAGCGTTGCTTTTACTTCATCCATTCGATTTTGAGCATCGCTCAGCTCGAGATGGTAAGCCTTCCATGTCTTTGGCAGCAAAAGGGCATCCTTTTGCGCTTGGCGTGCGGTCTTGATCGCCTTAATCGCTTGGTTGATCGATGGCGTCGACCCGCTGGGCTTGAAGAGCGCGCCGCATGCGCTTTCAAGATCCTGTTGAACGTTCTGAAGCCGGATCAGGCCCGCACCGGCAGCGAATAGGGCCTCCCCGATGTTGCCTTTGCCGGATATGATCTCCTCACCGCCCTGGATCAGGTCGTCGTGGTCGATGGCAAACATCTGCTCGAACACGTCAGGGGTGACACCGCCCAGAAAATGAGCCAATGCGTCATCGTCCAGCACGGTTTCATCGTCCTTACCGCGCAATGTTTTGGCTCGCCCTTTGCGGCGAAGAAACTCGATTTCGTCGCCGCTGCCGTTAACCAGCCTGGCCCCGACGCGAAGCTTGGGGTAGCCGTGAAGAAAATTAACCGGTTCCTGCACCGGTATGCCGAAAAGCATGTGCCGGATGGCTTTCAAGGCCGAGCTCTTACCCGCTTCGTTGGGTCCGAACAGCATGTGAAAATCCGGTCCGCTGTTGGGCAGATCAATGGTCACGTCGGTAAAAGGTCCATAGGCGGCCAGCCGGATGCTCCTGATTTTCATGACGCAGCGGCCTCCTTTTTCATGCTGTTCACCAACAGCGCATGGGCCTGCGCCACCAGTTCGCGCAGCTGCTCCGGGTCGTCCGGCTGGAGCCTTGCGTCCCCCTGGCGGTAATCCGGCGGCAGTTTTTGAAAAAGGATTGACAACGCCTTGCCCAGGTCCAGTAATTCCGGGTCATTGGACATCAGGTCGTCCACCAGCACGCTCAACTCGCGCAATGGCCCCGGGTCGGCAACCGACCTGACCTTGGGTCGGGTTCTGACTTTTACTTTTTCGATCCAGGCCCGGTCACCAAAATGGGCAATCGCCATTGACCGGACCGCGTTTTTGAGGTGTTCGGGGTCGGCTGCGATCGGGTCGTGAACGTCTGTTTCACCGCCAAATTCCACCCGGGCAATCACCGGTTTGGGGTCGTGCCGATCGATGACCGCTTCGAAGATCGTCAGAAACCGCTCAAGGATCTCATCGACGCGGGTTACGCCGTCCAGATCGACATGCACCCGTTCCCAGCGGATCACATCGATGTCGTGACGGGTGATCTCAGGGGGTGTCCCCTCTTCCACGGTTACCAGCACACACCCCTTGGCGCCGGACTCCCGAATGTGGCGTCCCTGGACACACCCGGAAAACACGACCGGTGGATCATCGGCAACCCGCTCAAATTGGTGTACGTGCCCCAGTGCCCAGTAGTCGTAGCCTTTGTTGATTAGGTCATCGAGCGAGCACGGGGCGTAGTTTTCGTGCCCGTCCCTGCCGGTGAGGCTGGTGTGCAACAGGCCGATGTTGAAATGCCCGGGAACCGCGGCCGGATAGTCGAGGGCGAGGTTGTCCGTGATGGCAACCTTGGAAAAGCTTTGCCCGTGAACCGCCACGTTCAGGTCTTCGATAATTTGGGTTTCGGGTTTTCTGGATGATAACACGTGAACGTTGTCGGGATATGGCAGGGTTCGCGTCATCTTGCCGGCCGCGTCGTGGTTGCCCGAAATAATGAACACCTGAATGCGGGCCTCGCCGAGCCGCCGGACCTGGTTGATGAAATATAGGCCGGTGTTGTAATCTTTCCAATCGCCATCGAACAGGTCGCCGACAATCAGCACGAAATCCACGGCTTCATCGATGGCCAGGTCAACCAGGTTCTCAAACGCCCGTCTCGAGGCCTGGCGTATTTCCTCGACGGGTGCCCCTTCGTATGCTTCCAGGCGGTGCAGCGGGCTGTCCAGGTGAATGTCGGCGCAGTGGATGAATTTGATCATGGCTATTTTTTGACCCGCTGGATGGCCGCTTCCCGCTTCTCGACCTGCTGGTACGCATTGTTGTAGATCACGTAGTACTTATTGATGTTGCTGACATAGCGGACGGTCTCCTGGCCGACAATTTTCAGCATGGCCATTTCCACATTGCGAAACCACCGGTTGGGGTCCAAATGCATCTTCCCGGCCATCTTCCGGGCCCGGCGCATCTTCACCGGCCCGGCGTTGTAAGCGGCCAAGCTGAAGCGCACCCGGTCCTGGGGGAGAATCGCCGCATGGTTATAATAATGGCCTCTTAAAAAATACAGGTATTTGACCGCAGCCTGGATGTTTTTTTCCGCAAGACTGATGTCGGGAATCCCGATCCGTGGATCGGCAGCAGTTTCCGGACGGATCTGCATGATGCCGACCGCGCCCTTCGGGCTCACTTTGTTGTGGTCGAAACCGGATTCCTGGTAGGCCACGGCGCTGATCAACCGCCAGTCGAACCCGTAACGGGCTGCATATTTCTTGAACAGCGGGGCGTAGGCCGCCAGCCGCTTTCCCGAATCCTCGGCCAGCGGGTTTTTAATCCAGGTCGTATTCTCGTAGTAGCGCTTGAAAAAGATATTGCCCAGGCGAGTCCCTTTTCGATGGGTCCTGGCAAAACGATCCAGGCTGGCCTTGAGCGCCAGGCTGGTTTTACGCACGGCCCAGGCGATATCCCCGCCCCTTCGAAAGGTCACCTTGCCGTTCACCCGGATATCGGTGAGTATGTCGGCCCAGGCGGCGGCAATGTGACTGTCACATACCGTGCGTGCGATCGCCCCGGAATTGACCAGTTCCAGGATGTCTTCAGTTTCCAGGTCTTCATCGGCCAGGACGATCTTGACCGGCTGCATCCGCTGTGCAATCAGCTGCCGGTTGAGGGCCAGCAGGCTCTCGTAATAGCTGCTGCTCCGGCGAACGAAGACGCTGTGCCCGGAAAGCGCCGCGATGTCCTGAATGGGGGCTACGGACTTATGCACGACCAGCACCTCATCGATGCCGGTCAAATAGGGCCGGGTGAAATCGACCTGTTCCCGCCGCTTCGGGGTAACCGTCAGGCCCGCGGCGGCGATGTCCCCGTAACCGTCGACCAGGTCGGGAATCAGGCGATCTCGGGACACCGGGATGAATTCGAAGACGATCTGGATTTCCCTGCGGGTCGTCTTTTTGTTCAGGGCCTTCTGGTATTCCCTGAGCAGGGCATATTCGAAACCATGCAGCTTGCCCTGGGCCAAAAAGAAATTGGTCCGGTTATAGGTGGTCAGGACACGGATATATTTTCTCCGCAACAGCGCGTCCAGATCCTCTGTGTAGCTTTCGGTCAAGTGCGAATCGAGGGGATGGCTCGCAGCGGCGTCCTGGGCCCGGACCGGTGCGAAGCCGATCAGGCAGAAAACAATCGTGAGCAGGGCGGTAATCGTCCGGATCATGGTTTGTTAGGCTCGGTCCAGCAAGAGAAGGGTTGTCACTTTGAATCGCGTTTATTTTCAACCGCCCGCGATGCATTTGTCAAGGCGCCAGTCGTTTCCAGTTCGACCATCAAAAAGGTTCCCGTCGCCGGCCGATGAGAATGCGGCGGCGTGTATCATCGGACTCGGGATCGGACAAGACTGCCGATCAGACTGGATTCGGTCGATCCGGGGCCGCCCGTTTAAGAGCGGCTCGCCGCAGTGGGCCCATAGCTGCACCAAAAAGAGGATTGACACACAAATACCGGTCCGATATGCTCGCTCGGGTGAAGAGAAAACCCTCACTTTTTTCACCTTATCCTTCAATCTCCGCGCTAGGATTATCATCTCGCAGGACTTTGTTTAACGCATCCAATTAGTCGGCAAACAAAAACGGCCGGCAACAAACAGAGGGGTCCGCATGGCTGAAAAGCTGAGAACAGGACAAGAAAACGCTGAACATTCCTTGGCGGCGGCCATCAGTGCCCAGCGCGTCACCAAAGTTTTTGGTGATGGCAAAAACAAGGTTCTGGCGCTTGACGATGTTTCTCTGACCATCGAGGGAAACGAGTTTTTTACCTTGCTGGGACCTTCGGGTTGCGGCAAAACGACCCTTTTGCGTCTGATTGCCGGGTTTGACCAACCGACCTCGGGGGCAATCATGCTCAGGGGTGAGGAGATCTCACATCTGCCGCCCAATCAGCGTTCGGTCAACACCGTGTTTCAGAATTATGCCTTGTTCCCGCATATGACGGTCGCGAAGAACATCTCCTTCGGGCTCGAGATGTTGGGCAAGTCTAATGATTTTATTAAAAAAACGGTTGGCGACATGTTGGCACTGGTCAAGATGGAGGCGCTTCGCGACCGTCGGACCGACCAACTTTCCGGCGGACAGCAGCAACGCGTGGCGCTGGCGCGGGCCCTGGCCCCGCGCCCCCAGGTATTGCTGCTCGATGAACCCCTTTCAGCCCTCGATTACAAGCTTCGCAAGGAGATGCAAATCGAGTTAAAGCAGCTGCAGCATGACACAGGAATCACCTTTATTTTCGTGACGCATGACCAGGAAGAAGCGTTGACCATGTCCGACCGGATTGCAGTGATGCACGCTGGCCGGATCCTGCAGGTCGGCCCCCCCCGCCAGATATACAATCAACCGTCCGAGCGATTTGTGGCTGATTTCATCGGCAAATCCAACTTTCTTTCCGCCGACGTTCTCGCTGTTGACGGTCGGCGCGCCCGGTTAAAGCTCTCTTCCGGGCGGGAAGTCAGTGCTGCGATTCCTGACGGCATAATTCCTGACGGCAGTGTGACTGTCGTGGTAAGGCCAGAATACACGCAAATCTTTCCAAGATCAAACGACGCGGGCGATCTGCAGGGAGTACTCGAAAACATCGTTTATTTAGGCACGGATACCCATTATCACATCCGTTTGCCGGACGAGTCGATGTTCGTGACGCGAAGCCAGAACCAATGCAAAGTGACGGAAGCGTTTAGGGCCGGACAATCGGTCAGCGTCGTTTTCAAGCCTGAGTCGGTTCAAATGTTGAGGTCCTGATGTGAGAAACAACAAGACCGCATCCAGTCCGGTCAGAGACATGCAAAGAAACAGAACCAGAAGAAACTGGCTGTTGAGTGCGCCTGCATTGGTGGTTCTGGCCGCAGCCGCTTCCGGACCACTTTTGATCGTAATTGTCTATTCGTTTCTGAGCGCCGGCGAATATGGCGGTGTGGTTTGGAAGTTTTCAACCGATGCCTGGTTCAATGTGGTTTTCTTTCGTGACATTTTCGATGGGACAACCACTCTAGCCGATGCGCACATGAGGATCCTCTGGCGATCGGTTCGGCTGTCGTTTATTACCACCTTGATCACGCTGATGATCGGCTTTCCAACCGCCTATGTCATCGCCACCCGGCCACGGGAAACCCGAAGCTTCTGGTTGTTCCTGATTACCGTTCCGTTCTGGACGAACCTGCTGATTCGCACATTTGCCATTCTTGAAGTCATTCGCAACGAGGGCCTGATCAACATCGGTCTGCAAATGCTTGGGGTTATCGATAAACCGATACAGATGCTTTATACCGATTTCGCAATTATGGTCGGCATGACGTATGTTTACCTGCCCCTGATGGTGTTGCCGCTGTACGCATCGATGGAGCGCTTGGACTTCAACCTGGTTGAGGCGGCTTATGACCTTTATGCCACACGCCGTAAAGTGCTGCGCCGGGTTATTGTTCCTCTGGTCAAACCGGGGATCATTGCCGGGTCCATCCTGGTGTTCATCCCGTCGCTGGGCGCATTTGTCACTCCGCGGGTGCTTGGCGGGGGCAAAAAGATGATGCTTGGCAACCTGATCGAGCTGCAATTCGGCGCAGGGCGCAATTGGCCGCTGGGTGCCGCGCTCTCCGTCACCCTGCTAGCCCTCGTCATGGCCGCCCTGTTAATGTATGTACGGTCGACGCAGCGCCATTCGGGGAGCATGAGATGATCTCTCCGATCAGGAAACGCCCGCCCTTTTCCCTGAAAACCCAACCCGGGTTCGGCTTGATCGCCAGCCTGTGTTTCGTGATGCTCTACGCCCCGATTGTTACCCTGGTTGTTTATTCGTTTAATGCGGGCAAATACATCTCCATGTGGGAGGGGTTTTCCCTGCAGTGGTATGTTGCGGCCTGGGGGAATGAAGCCGTCCAGGACGCGACGATCCGTTCACTTTACCTGGCCGCGCAGGCGTCGGTCTATTCGACCATACTGGCGACGATGGCGGCGCTCGGCACCACCCGCACGCCCCCCTTTCGCGGGTTGACGGCCATCTACGCCATGATCAACCAGCCGCTGATGGTGCCGGAGATCGTCACCGCCGTGGCGCTGTTGATCCTATTTGCGATGATCAAATCGCTGACCGGCATCCAGGGCATGGTTTACCTCGTCATCGCCCACACCGCCTTTTGCATTCCGTTCGCCTACCTGCCCATCCGGGCGCGCCTGGAAGGCATGGATCTGATCCTGGAAACGGCGGCGGCCGACCTTTACGCCACGCCCTGGAAAACCTTCTGGCGCATCACGCTGCCCCTGCTCTGGCCAGGAATCATCGCCGGGGCCATGCTGGCATTCGTCATCTCTTTGGATGACGTGGTGATCACCGAATTCGTCAAATCATCCGGACAGGAGACCCTGCCGACCTACATGCTGGGTCAGCTCCGCCGGGTGATCACGCCGGAGATCAATGCCATCTCTACCCTGTTGCTCGGGCTGTCCATACTGGTGGTGTGTGTGTTGTTTTTCATCGAAAGGAAGTTCGGGAAATAGGCGCTTGGTGCGTCGAAGACAACTAGCAGCAGCATTCCAACCATAATAAGGGAGGTTTCACAATGAAGATGAATGTGGTTTTTGTCACCGTCGCCGTAATCGGACTCTGCTTTGCGGGTGCAGTGCATTCAAGTGAATTGAACCTGTACAACTGGGGGAACTATACCAGCCCTGACCTAATTAAGAAATTTGAGGCAAAATACGACGTCAAAGTCACGATAACCGACTACGACTCAAACACGACTGCCCTGGCCAAGGTTAAAGCCGGCGGACACGGCTTCGATATCGTGGTACCGTCAGCCAACTACGTGAAGGTGTTTATCGAAGAGGGGTTGGCGCTCGAGGTTCGCCCGGATCAGATGGAGAACTTCAAGCATGTCGCCCCCCAATGGCGCGACCCCTCATTTGACCCGGGTCGCCGCTACAGCGTTCCGTGGTTGTGGGGAACGGTCGGCGTCGCGGTAGATACCGATGTCTATAAAGGCGACATCAATACCGCTTCCATCGTTTTCGACCCACCCGAAGAGCTGGTGGGCAAGATCAACATGGCGCCTGAAATGGGCGATGTTATGGGTATGGCATTGAAGTATATCGGCAGCGAGCCCTGCACCACCGACAAAGTGGCTCTGAAAAAGGCACGTGATCTCTTGATGGCGGCAAAACCGAAGTGGGTTTCAATGGACTATGGTCTGACAGAAAAAATGCCGCGCGGCGACTTTTCTGCGGCCCTTTACTGGAACGGTGCGGTCTACCGGGCGGGGCTGGCAAAACCGTCAATCAAATTCGGTTACCCGCGTGAAGGCTACGAGATCTGGATGGATAATGCGCTCGTGCTGAAAGACGCCAAAAACGTCGAGACCGCCAAACTGTTTTTGAACTTCATCATGGACCCGGAAAATGCCGCGCTGATTTCCATCTTTGCGCGTTACGCCAACGGCATCAGCGGTTCGGAGGCGTTCATGCCTGACGAAATGAAAACCGCGTCAGCGATCAATATTCCCGACGAGTTCAAGGATGCCGGCATGTTTTTCCCAGCCTGTTCCAAAGAGGCCACCGAGTATTACACCGCTATCTGGACGGAGTTGACCAAGTAACCTTCCAGCGGGATAAATATCGACACCATCTGTATTTGGTATCCGTGTTGGCATTAAAAAAACAAGAGGATCTGGTTGCCGGGTCCTCTTGTTCTTATTTTCCCCCATCTCAACGACCCGTTGCCTGAGGAACACATGGAATCGACGGTCACACTGGCCAACTGGCGGACTGCACCATATAGCACGCAGTCCTTTCATCGTGTAGATAAAATCATCCCGGTTTCCTTTATCAACGCTTCGGGGCGTACCTGCGGCCTTTCAACCGACCCGCAATCCATCGACGCCGTCGTTTTCGAAGATCAACACGGGCAGGAGCGGCAATTGGCGGAGGTGCTCGGTTCAACCACCACCCGGGGGCTGGTCGTACTGCGGGGGGGACGGGTTGTCGCTGAACGCTATCTAAACGGTTATGACGGGGCAAGCCCGCATATTCTGTTCTCGGTCAGCAAGTCGCTTACCGGGGCATTGACTGGAATCCTGGTCGATCAGGGCCGGCTTGACCCGGACAGTCCGGTGGCCCGATACATCCCGGAGGTGTCCAATTCAGCCTATGGTGACTGCACGGTACGCCATGTGCTCGACATGACTGTCAGTTCCTCATTCACGGAAGCCTACCTCGACAAAAGGGGCGAATTCGCCCGCTATAGACGTGCCATGCTCTGGAACCCGGCCGAACCGGGAGAAGACCCCGGCACCCTGCACGATTTTCTGGCATCCCTATCACCGGCGCCGGAACCTCATGGAACCGTTTTTCGCTATCTTTCACCGAATTCGGATCTTCTGGGCTGGTTGGTGGAGCGTGCCTCAGGCCAGGATTTTGCCAACCTGTTTTCCGACATGATCTGGAAGCCCATGGGGGCGGAAGCCAGGGCTTATGTAACCGTCGACGCGCTGGGATCGCCGCGCTCGGCAGGTGGTATTTGTACGCTTCCCCGGGATTTGGCCCGCTTTGGCGAGATGATGCGCCTGGGGGGCAACGATATCCTACCCGAATGGTGGGTGCAGGACATTCGTAGCGGCGGCGACAGCGAACCGTGGCGAAAAGGAGAGTTTTACCCTATGCTTCCAACCGGCCGCTACCGCAGCCAATGGTATCAAACCGGCTGCCCATCGGGCGCCTTCTGTGCGATCGGCATTCATGGGCAGTGGCTGTGGGTCGACCCCCAAAGAGAGGTTGTCATCGCCAAGGTGTCCGCCCAAAAAGATCCGGTGGATGAGGATATCGACGTTACACTGATTCGTGCGTTCGAGGCTATCGCCGAAGCCGTTCAATAACTGACGGGTTCGCAACAATAGATGATCAACCCTTTTCCGTGGTTTTCAGCTGGTCGACCGTGTCCATATCGCACACATCGAAGATCTGTCCGCATCCCCCGCAAACCATCTCGCACTGGTCGGCCTTGCGTGATCGGCGGCGCTTCAACTCGGAACGGCACTCCGGACATTTCAGGTCCTGGGTCTGATCGTTGGGTTCGGTTTTTTCACGCATCCGGTTTCCTCCGTTGATTGGAATCATGATAATCGATAAACCACGTCTTTAATCTCAACACATGGCCAATCTTGCCTATTTTGGGCAGTCCGGCTCCATCAAGGATTGGGCCGGGGCGCCCCCCAGCTGTCAAGCTATTGCCGGGAATGCAAACCCACCATATTGCCCTCGGTATCCACCACCAGGGTGATAAAGCCATATTCACCGATGGCCATTTTTTCACGATGCACCTGCCCGCCATGCGCTTTGGCGCGCGCAGCCTCGACGGCACAGTCCTCGCAGCTGAAATAGACCATCGTGCCGTTGCCGCCCGAGGAGACGCCGTCCATCTGAACCAATGCACCGGGGGCACCCATTCGATCCATGGCCATCGGAAAACTCCACATGGTAGCGGCCGGACTGTCCAGGCGCTCCAGTTTGACCTGAAACACCGATTCGTAGAAGGCTTTGGCACGGGCGATGTCTTGTACGTATATTTGTCAGCAAGGGATGCATGGCTTGAACGCATCCATCGCCTACCTCGATGATGAATCATGCCGAACGGTTGTGTAAGTCAAAGATGAGTGCGGCCCGTCTGCACATCATGAACTGCACGACAGCATCGAACAGCCGGGGCGATGGCGGGCCCAGTCCGGGCGTCTGGCGGCAAAGGCTTCCTTTTCCGGCTGTTCGTCGTAGGGTCGGCGCAGCAGGTCGAGCAGGTCGTGAATCAGCGAAAAATCATCCTTTTCGGCCTTGTCGATGGCCATTTGCGCCATGTAGTTGCGCAGCACGTATTTGGGGTTGACCGCATTCATGCGACGGCGCCGGGCCTGGTGGGGGGTATTGTCCCGGCCGGCTCGTTCCAGGTAGCGTCGAAGCCAGTTGGCGGTCCGGCTGCGCGTGTCTGCCGTCAACTGGTCGGGAACGTAATAGGCGTCCATGAGCGGGGCCATTAGCGCTTCATCATCGGCTGCCGCCAGGGAGGAATCATCCCCATCCAGCCGGGCGAGCCGGCGGAAGAAGATGGTCATGTCCGTTTCGACCAGCGGTAAAATGGCCAGCAGCTCGGAGATCAGGGCTTCGTCCGTTGCCGGGTCGAATGCATTCAATCCCAGCTTGCGGGACATCATCTGCCGCCATCCCTGCTGGTAAATGTTCACGTAATCGTCCAGCACTGCCTGCAGGGGTTCGACCTGCCCGATCAGCGGGTGGATGGTGTTGGCCAACTGAGCGAGATTCCACTGGGCAATGGCCGGTTGATGGCCGAAACGATAGCGGCGCCCGGCGGCGTCGGTCGTGTTGGGTGTCCAGTCGGGATCGTAATTTTCCAGCCAGCCGTAGGGGCCGTAGTCGATGGTCAGGCCGAGAATGGACATGTTGTCCGTGTTCATCACGCCGTGCACGAATCCAACCCGCATCCAGTGGACGATCATTTCGGCGGTGCGGCGGCACACCTCCTCGAACCAGCGCAGGTAAACATCCGGCGACGGTTCACCCAGATGGGGGAAATCGCTGCGGAGCGTATGGTCCGCCAGCTGCTTCAATACGTCCATTTCGCCCCGGGCGGCGAAGATCTGGAAGCTGCCAAAGCGCGTAAACGACGGTGAAACCCGGCAGACCACGGCCCCCGGTTCCAGTTTGGGATGACCGTCGTAGAACATGTCCCGCTCCACCTCCTCACCGGTCAGGGTCAGGCTCAGCGCACGGGTGGTGGGCACGCCCAGGTGAAACATCGCCTCGCTGCACAGAAACTCGCGCACCGACGAGCGCAGCACCGCCAGGCCGTCGGCCGTTCGTGAATAAGGCGTTGGGCCGGCCCCTTTCAGCTGCAGCATCCAGCGCTGAGAATGCCCATTGACGATTTCGCCCAGGTTGATGGCCCGGCCGTCGCCCAGTTGCCCGGCCCAGTTGCCGAACTGATGACCGCCGTAGCACATGGCAAAGGGTTGCATGCCCGGCAGCAGGCGGTTGCCGGTGAACACCTGGGTGAACGCATCTGATTCGCAGGCCTTTTTTGAAAGGCCCAGCAGGTCGGCCACCTCCTGCGAATAGGCCACCCGTCGGGGCGCCGCCACGGGCGTGGGATTGACCAGGGAGTAGCACGCCCCCGTCACCTGACGGCGCCGGTTTTGACGATCAGGATCGGCAGGCAGATCACGGGTGAAGCGGTTGTCAAAACGCAGCGTGTCCAGGGCCTTCTGTGTTTTCGTGGCAGTCTGGCTGGGTGCAATGAAATCGGGTGATTCAAGTAAGTTCATCCGGACCGTCCCTTCGCCCGTCGGCATATCGCAGACCGTCATCAGATTTTCCGATGATGCTGCCAGAATGGCTTGCACTGATGGCCGGTGTTTTGTTTCTAATCAAAATGTTTTTTTTAAAATAAGCACTGAACGCGGATGACGCCATACCGCGGGCTCAAAACGAAGGGACTGGGGATGCGGGAAGCGGGTTGGAAAGATCCACGGAGGAGTCGACGCAAAAAAATTCGGGTGGTCGGCATCGCCGGTACAAGGGTCATTCCACGACAGGTTTGTTGACCGCCCCGGCTCCTTCCGCAGCGGGCGTCTCGTCCAGGATGACAGCCTCCGGGGTTGAGGCATCTTCGCCCGGTTCACGATTGGCTTCCTCTGCGGCAGCGGCTTCGGTCTCGGCCGGTTCCACTGCGGCATCTGCCGGTTCCGGTTCGTCTGCCGGTTCAGGCTCATCCTCGGCGGCCGGTTCGTTTTCTTCCTGGTCGGTCTGGGGCGGCGATGGAAACGAAATAGCGCTGTCGGTATTGCCGGCGTCGGCCTTTCCGAACACCGTGATGGTAACGATCTTGTCCGACTCCCAGACGATCGAGTGGTTCAGGCTGCGCAGCAGGCGCTTGAGTCCCTTTTCCAGCGGCAGACCGTTGATGGTGGCACTCACCGGATGCTCATTCCACTTGCCGTTGATGTTGAACCGGTAGCCGGTGTCCCGGGCAATGGCTTCAAGCACATTCCCCAGGGGTTCGTTTTGGGCGGTCAGGCTGATCAGCGGATCTGCGGTTGCATCCTGCGCCATGGCCGGATGAATCGCAATGCCGCCGACGGAGCAGAAAAAGCAAAAGAACAGACAAAAAATAGGTTTCATGGCAGCACGCCAAGCGATAAGGGTTGCCGGCCGAGGCCGTTTAACAGGATGTTGACAAACTATTACGCTTGGCCATAGGGCGATAAAATTGGGCTTAAAATGCTCATTTATCAACCATAAACTCCGCTTTTTCGCCAAATTTTGCGTTGTCTTACCTGCGCTCATGACGTTTTTCAACACCCTTTTAAAGGATCGCGTTTTTCGGATAATGAATGATGCTGTTTTAGTCTATTTTCATCCGTTTCTCAACGATTGAATGCCGCCAGGGCTTCTATCGCGACATCTTCACCCCATTCGGGAACAAAGTGTCCCGCCTCGTCGATTTCAATGGGGTCCGGGCAATTGCGGATGTCGTTTTTCAGTGCCCGCATCACCGGCGCCCCCAGCACCGGGTCCTGCATGCCGATAGCCATGAACGACTGGCCGCGCCATGATTGGCCAAGCCAGCGCCTGGCATCGCGGGACAGCCGGGCGCCGTGTGCATCGGGGTGATCCGGCACCATTTCCGGAAATCGTCGTACGCCTGTTTTATAGCGACCATCGGGAAACGGCGCATCGTAAGCGCTGCATTCGGCCGAGGAGAGCTGGGGGCAGGTCCGTTTGAGGAGCCTCCCCGGAGAGAGGTCGGGGTTCTTTTTGACCCAGGCCCGCCACTCCAGAAATCCCCTGGAAAGCTGATGGTCGCCGGACCCGAGGGTGGTGTTCATGACCAGCAGGCGGGAGAATCGCTCGGGCATCGCCATCGGCAGCGTCAGGCCGATAATCCCGCCCCAGTCCTGGCAGACCAGAGTGATATCAGTCAGATCCAACCGTTCGATGAGGGCCAACAGGGTATTGCGGTGGAAATCGAAATGGTATGCGGATGGGTCGATCGGTTTGTCCGACCGCCCGAATCCGAAAAAATCGGGTGCGACAACACGTCCCCCGGCCCCGGTGAAGACCGGTATCATGCGGCGGTATAGATAGCTCCAGGTTGGCTCACCGTGCAGACACAAAAAAGTCGTTCCGGCCACTTCAGGCCGCTCATCCAGGTAGTGCAGGCGAAGCCCTTCGAAACCTTTCAGGCTGTCCAGGTAATTGGGGGGAAACGGGAAATCGGGTAGGCCGTCGAAGCGTTCATCCGGTGTTCTCAATGCATCGAGCATCGTGGGTCTCCGCTGTCGGAGGATTGAAAAAAGATTGCGCGTGGGGGAACACTGCGTTTACAGCGTCGTCAACTTGCGCAGGTAGTCGCGGACATAGTGCGGCAGAGTGCCCGCCTTCAGATAGGTATTGAAATCCGAATGGGCAATTTCCGGGTTGAGCGTCCACGTGGCCGCCGCCCGCTTGAAAACCTCATACTCACTGATGCCCTGGTTGCGGGCGTGGTTCCACAGGCGCTCCTCATCCGACAGGGGCGTTCGGTTGGCCCAGTATCTGTCCAGCCGGCGCATCAACTCAAAATAGAGCAAGGCTGCCAGGATAACCAGCAGCATGGGCCATTGAAAAACGACTTCCTCGTTCATGTGAGGCCTCCGGCAACAATCATCAACCATAAAATAATGCCGGAAATTAAAAAAACACCGGATTGGCGGACAGATTCGGCAGAATAAAGGTGGTCGCATGAATCGAATTAACCGCAACCGTCCTGAACGCGGAGGGCAACCTAATCTCCGATAATTTTTACCAGCACCCGTTTTTTGCGCCGTCCGTCAAACTCACCGTAGAAAATCCGTTCCCAGGTTCCAAAATCCAGACGGCCGTCTGTGATCGCCACAACGACCTCTCGACCCATGATCTGGCGTTTCATGTGGGCGTCGGCATTGTCTTCGCCCACATTGTGCCGGTACTGGGAAACCGGTGCGTGAGGGGCGAGCTTTTCCAGCCAAACATCGTAGTCATGGTGCAGGCCGGATTCATCGTCGTTGATGAAAACCGACGCTGTGATGTGCATCGCGTTGACAAGCACGAGACCTTCCTTGAGCCCACTCTCGTCGATGCATTGCTGCACGTCGGATGTGATGTTGATAAATGCCCTTCGGGTGGGAACCTCAAACCACAACTCTTTTCGATAACTTTTCATCTTTGACTCCCGCCATTTGAAATGCGAACCCTGAAAAACAAATAATCAACCGATGATCATTGATTGTATCAGGCGGGCTCTCTTCAGGAAAGGGTCACAACGACATATAGAACCACAATGACCTCCTCTGTGATTCATCGCTCCTGCCATCGATCGAGCCGTATTCGAAGCGGCCAGATTAAAAAACACCTATCCCACATTTCCTTAACTGGCTTGCCATAATAGCTGGATGCACTTAGAATGGATGACAACACCCAATCGAGGAATCCATATATGAATCCAGATACAAATCAAGGATCGAAGCCGCCAGTGGCCTCCGGCCGGCCGATTCTGGTCTGGGATCTCCCCACCCGGCTGTTTCATTGGCTGCTGGTCGCCCTGGTGATCACATCCTTTGTCACCGGCAAAATCGGAGGTTTATGGATGCAGTACCACATGTGGAGCGGCTATGCCATTTTGGGATTGCTGTTGTTCCGCCTGGCCTGGGGCGTTGTCGGGGGTCGACATGCGCATTTTTCCGCTTTCTTACGCGGGCCTGGTGCAGTGCTGCGCTATGTGCGAACCATGCACCGTCGGGAAGCACCGGAGCATCTGGGGCACAACCCGTTGGGCGGCTGGTCCGTGATGGCCATGCTGATCACCTTGTTGGTTCAGGCTGTCACCGGCCTGTTTGCCAATGATGATATTTTCACCGAAGGCCCACTGTACCCCTGGGTCAGCAAGGCGACAAGCGACTGGCTCACCCGTATCCACAGACTGAACCAGGAAGCTATCCTACTGATAGTTGCCATCCATATAATGGCGGTGCTTTTTTACCTGATCATCAAGCACGAAAACCTGATCCAGCCGATGATCACTGGCCGCAAAAACTGGCATGCAGAAGCGCAATCATCGTCCAACCAGCTTGGCAGGGCGGCACTCATTGCGAGCGTGCTGGCCGTCGGCATCTTTTTGCTGGTGCGCTGACACACAATGTGAGCCACTCGCCGATTGCCGAACAGGTGGCTTTAAATTGAAACGAATCGGCTTAATTGGCCATATCGGGCTTCCAACCCATCGGGCGCAAAGGATGACTAATTTTTCCGGTAGGTCGAGTGACAGGTTTTACAGCTCTTGGCCACCTCACCGAATTGCGCCTTGACGGCTTCAAGATCTCCACTTTTAGCCGTTTGCTCCAGTTTTTGGACAGCGCTTTCAAATTGCTGTGCCACGACCATGAATTTATCCTGTTCCTTCATCGCCAGGGCACTAAGGGTGGTGTCGCCTTTGTCTGACCCGGGCATCATGACCGCCTCCCACGATAATTCGGACATGGTTCGAAGCACCGCCGCATTGCGTTCAACCTCGTCCTTGCTGTATGGTGATTGTCCTTTGACCACAGCCGCGATGCGGCCGAAATGCTGAGCGATAACCGTCATCACTGCTTGGCGATAGCGAATGGCATCCTCGGGCTTGTCGAATCCGGCGAAGGCCAGACCACCCATGGCGGCCAAAACGATCCCACAAATCACCACCTTTCGTGAAATTCTCATGCATCCTCCTTTTCATTGATAAATTTGCATAATCAGCAGCATCTTTAGGCCTTCAGCTTGGAGGCAATGGCGGCGACATGCTTGCCTTGAAAACGTGCCGCATCCAGTTCATTTTCGCTGGGCATCCTTTCACCCGACCCGCCTGCAATCGTTGATGCGCCATAGGGAGATCCGCCGGTTATCTCATCAATTCGCATCTGACCCTGAAACGCATAGGGCAGCCCCACAATCACAAAACCATGATGCAGAAGCGTTATGTGAAAGGACAGTATAGTTGATTCCTGTCCCCCGTGTTGCGTTGCGCTGCTTGTGAACACACTGCCGACCTTACCCACCAACGCACCTTGCGCCCACAGACCACCGGTGGCATCCAGAAACTGACGCATTTGCCCACACATATTGCCAAACCTTGTCGGTGTTCCAAAAATTACGGCGTCTGCGGAAGCCAGTTCTTCGACTGAACAGATCGGCACCTGTGCCATTTTTTGTTGGGCGTCGACCGCTCCCATCTTTTCGAGCACTTCTTTGGGAAGCGTTTCGGGTACGCGCCGCATGACCGCTTCTGCACCCTCGATTTTCCTGGCACCCTCTGCCACCGCTTCCGCCATCTTGTGCACATGCCCGTAGGTCGAGTAATAGACAATTAATATGTTCATACTAAATTCCTCCTATATCTTGAGATGTTGTTAACGGTCAATTTTTTCATTCTTGATAAATGCACCCTCCAAATATTAGCGGGGAGTTCTTTCCAACGTAGTTTGAAAAAGGCACTCAATCCTTCGATTGAGTTATGCGTTCAAGGTCAACATGCCAGTCAGCATTGGTCGAACAGTAGTCAACCGACCTCAGATACAGGTTTCCGCATTTATCGCTATGCTCTTGGAAAAGCGATGGGGCATGAACAAACGCTAATATTTTTGAATAGAATAGAATTGTTGTGCTGGTCAAGGGGCAAGTGGGTGCAAGTCTCGCCCGGAAAAATGTCGGTACGTCCCGGTAGCTACCCAGAAAGTGGGCTGGAGAGATCCTCCTGCTGAAGCGTTGGGGACAGATGTATACCGCGAGGGATGCAGCAAGTTTTTAGGTTTAATAGCTCAAATCCCAAGCTTCTGACAGGACTGCCCTTTGACTTATTCATTAACATTAGCGCTGTTTGGACCGGTTTGACCGCCAACCGCAGTCTACATCTTGGGCTCAAAGCTGAACTTCTGCCCGCCCACAGTGGCTTCATACATGAGCCCCCCTTTGGCGTGCACGAATACGGCCATCCCCTTATGGTAACTTGTTTTGGCTTGGGTCCCGGTGGCCGGGCCGGCGCTGGCACCGGCGGTGGCGCCTCCGGTACCGGCACTGGCCTGTGCGCCAGCAGTAATGGCAACCGCGGACGCATCGGCGCCCAATTCGAAGCTGCCGCTGGTGAATTCATCATAGGCACGCTTGTCCTCAAAAAAGACCATCTGGCTGAAGGCCTGTCCGCCTGCCTGGAAGCCGATGGTCGCCTTGATCAGTTTGGCGGTGCCGGTGACCTTGCCTTTTGCATATACTTGGCCTGTGCCGTAAGAGCCCCCGACAACGAAACCCCCTTTGCCCACTGTCGGAAAAACCGCATAACCATAGCAATTTTCGATAAAAGGCTTCACCGCGGGCGATTTCTTAAATATATCAACGGTATCCGAGTATTGGTCGGCATTGGCGAAGTTGAAACAGGACGCTGCCATGACCAGAAAGACCGGAAAGAAAAACAATCGAAAAATCTTCATGATGACTCCTTTGTAAAATGGGGTGTTGAAAAAAAAATTGTGCGCAGATGAGCCTTTTACTCATTTCCGAGACGAAATGCAGTGCAAAACTATTTTAATCACGAGATACCCATTTGCAAACTTTGATATGTTTGGATGGAATCATACCTGTGGAAAAGGGCATAACAATTGGGATGAATCAATGTCTCCAGTACATACATGTAATGTGAACACGACGATTAGGTGGAGAGGTCAGGCACACAATGTGGCATGAGCGTTTTTCCATTTTTTTCCATACACATAGAATAATAAAAGGCAGCGCCATCGTGGCCCGGCCTTTCATCATATACCAAATTCTTAAAATATGCTCAGATTGGTTAACTACAAGTCCCTATATAGACTAGTTTTCCAGGTTGAGGCGGCTCAAAATCATCCCCATCCCCAATAGTTGTCAGGCAATCCGGCTTATCGTCTTGGTCAAAATCAAACTGCACGGTGTATTCTTGATTGGGAACAATCCAAAAAATACTGTATTCTGTTGGGTCTGCGGTAGTTGATTTCGTAATTTCAACTTTTGTGTATTCCTCTCCATTGCTTCCAGCAATTACAACTATCGTCGCTTTTCCAGAGGTACCAAAAGCTGAATTGTCAATGCTACCTTCAATAATCGCTGCCGTAAAGGGATCGTCAAAAAGGTGCAGAACCGGTTTAAGCTTATATGTCGGATCTGAGGCGGTCCCGGATACGACGACAGACTTGCTCAAGTCGAAATGGGCCACAAGGTCTATTGCTGCGTCTGGACCCAAATCTATAGTAAAATTCTTATCCGTCTTCAGATTCTCGGACGGAATTTCAACCACCCTTTCGGTTATACCACCATGGCCGTCTGAAACACCCATGGTTGCGCCGCTCACTACAAATCGTACTTGGGTATATTTCCCTGGGCTAAGTTTAGTAGGCGGAACAAGCTCTGTGGTAAAACCGTCATAGAACTGGAGCAAATCTATCGTATACGGGGATTCAACTAAAGGCAGCTCTATCCATCCTTCACCGGGTTTATGAACCCAAACTCCTGAAAATTAAACCAAGACAATCGTTTATAATTTTATAATAATTTCTGTTTGTTATGGGGATTTAATCAACGTTCCAGAAAGGGAAATGACAAATTTTTCATTAAGGGCATGAAAAAAGGGTTATTTTTTACCAGATGCAAAATGTCTCGCGACAAGACGATCCTATCTCGAAATGAAATAATGACCTGTATGTTGTGGCCAGGTTGGATGCAACCCAAATGATGATGCTCTCGACCATCTTCAATAAAAAATTGACTAAGTGGTTGGGCGGACCAAATAGTGAGTATGCTGTTGTATGCAACTATCTTCATTTCAAGCCAAGGCGATCGTTTCGACACCGAATCGTTTACGATGCAAAGACTCATACGCTCAATAAGATTACCCCTGATGCATGTAAAACGCAGCTTATGAAATGTCCTGCCTGCAATACAAACAATCTGGAAACTGCCATGTTCTGCAACCAGTGCGGCAATTCGATGGCGGCGCTGTGCTCGGCCTGCGGCCAATCTAACCCGGCAGACAGTATCTTTTGCAACCAATGTGGAAAACGATTGAATGGCTCCCAGGCACCCCCTCCCCGGCAGGAGCGCCAACCCCTTGCTTACACGCCCAAGTTCCTGGCTGACAAGATCCTCACCAGCCACGCGTCCATCGAGGGAGAACGAAAACTGGTCACCGTGCTATTTGCCGATGTGGCCGGTTTTACGGCCATGTCCGAAAAGCTCGATCCCGAAGACATGCATGCCATCATGGATGGCTGTTTTACCATCCTCATGAACGAAATCCACAAATTCGAAGGCACGATCAATCAGTTTACCGGCGATGGGGTCATGGCCCTGTTTGGTGCGCCGCTGGCCCATGAGGACCATGCTCAACACGCCTGTTATGCCGCTCTGGCCATTCAAAAAGAGCTCAAGGGCTATAGCGGTATGATCCAACAACGATACGGCGTGGCGTTCCACATGCGCATCGGCCTCAACTCCGGCCCGGTGGTGGTGGGCGCCATCGGCGACAACTTGCGCATGGATTATACGGCTGTCGGGGATACGACCAATCTGGGCGCCCGGATGGAAAGCCTGGCCGAGCCGGGTACGATCCGTGTCTCCCGGAATACGGTCCAGCTCGTCAGAAAGTATTTTGAGTTCAACGCCCTGGGAGCAACGCACGTGAAAGGAAAATCGGAGCCCCAGGAGACTTTCGAGTTAAACGGGGCGAGTCGCCTGACCAGCCGGCTGGATGCATCAGCCGCACATGGATTGACTGCGTATGCCGGGAGACGGGAGGAGTTGGCAATCTTGACCGAATCCTCCGAAAAAGCATTTTCCGGAAAAGGACACGTGGTCGGGGTCAAGGGTGATCCGGGAGTGGGCAAATCAAGGCTGATCTATGAATTGAGACGTTCCATCGGCAGACGACTGGCTTATTTCGAAGGCCGGTGTGTCCCGTTCGGCAAGCCGATTGCCTTTTTACCGCTCAGGGATATTTTACGCAGGTACCTCGATAGCAGCGAGGTTGACGACCCTCAATCCGTCACCCAAAAAATCAGGCATCATATCCAAAAGCTTGGATTGGAGGCAGACGACGCCCTGGCCGCTTTCCAAGATCTTCTCGCCCTGCCGGTGGATTCCCAGACCTGGCCGAACCTGTCTCCCAAAGAAAGAAAGCAAAAAACCTTCGAGGCGCTTCGGGATTTTCTGCTTTATGCAAGCCGGAAAGATCCCCTTATCCTGGTTGTGGAGGATCTCCACTGGATTGACAACGCCTCTGAGGCGTTCCTGGATTTTCTCATCGAAGCGTTAAACGGCACCGCCATCCTTCTGCTTTTGATATATCGACCGGAATACCGCCATGACTGGGTGAATCGTCCCGGCTTTCACGAGATCACGCTGGCGCAGCTTCCCCAAGAAACGGGAGCTGAAGTGATCGGCTCGATTCTCGGGGATGCCGATGTCGCCTCAGCGCTTATCCGCTTTGTGCTCCAGCGCACGGACGGCAACCCGCTATTTATGGAAGAGCTTACCCGGACATTGCTGGAAAACGGATCGATACGGATGGAATCGGGACGCTACGGGCTGGATAAAACCGCCGACACCACTAAGGTTCCCGAAAATATCCACGGCATCATTGCCGCCCGCATGGACAGCCTGGAAGACGAAGTGAAACGGGTTGTTCAGCTGGCGGCGGTGATTGGGCGCGACTTCGCACACCGGGTACTGCAAAGCATCACCGGTCAGAAGGAAAAGTTGGATGCCAGCCTTGAAACCCTTCAGGAGATGGGTTTCATCTATCGAAAAAACCGCTATCCCGAGCTGACATACACATTCAAACATGCGCTGACCCAGGAGGTGGCCTACAAGAGCCTGTTGCGCCGGAAACGAGCACGCTATCACGCAGATGTCGCCGGTGCCATTGAACGGCTTTATGCCCAACGGATCGAGGAATCATACGAAGTCTTGGCCTATCACTATGACCGCAGCGAAGATGCGCAAAAAGCATACGAATACCTGAGATTCTCGGGCGAAAAAGCAATTCGCGCTCATTTTTTATGGGAGGCATATGACTATTTGAAGAAAGCCCTGGGGGCGCTGGATCGCCTGCTCCATGGGGATAATTCCCGCCAACAGGAACTCGAGGTGCTCCATTTGATGATCATCCCCATCATCGCCCTTGGACTGCCCGAGGACAGCCTGGCCTACCTCGACCGAGGCGTCCGGGTTTCAACGGCGTTGGATGATCACAGCAGCATGACTCGATTTTACGGCAACATCGGCGTTTTTTACATGAATCGCGGCGATTATGATCAAGGGACGGCGTACACCCAAAGAGCCTTCGAAACCGCCGAGCGCATCGGCGATGTGGACGCCATGGCGCAAACCGGTCCCGACTTGTGCCAGGACTTCATGAACGCCGGGAAATTCAGGGAAACGATCCAGGTTGCCACACGGATTATCAACGCCGTTGAAAATGCCGGCCGCGAGACCGATTATTTCGGCGGGATGACCAATATTTATTCGGTTATAAGGGCCTTTGTCGGTTATAGCATGGGTATGCAGGGAGACTTCACCAACGGGCTGACCGTCTGCGAGAACGCCCTTGCCGGTGCGGTCCGCTATGCCGGACCGGAAACCACAGGGGTTTGCGAAGTTCAGCTGGGCAGCCTGCATTTGCTCAAAGGCAGCCATGAGCTGGCATTCAATTTTATCGGTGACGGTGTCCGCCACCTTGAGGAGGCAAACTTTTATTGGCATCTGCCCTGGGGCCGGAGCATGTTCGGCCTTGCGCAAACTTTTCTTGGCGACCCCCGATCGGGACTGGTTCATATAGAAAAGGCCTTGGCGGAAAACCAGAAAATTGGAATCGAGTGGCGCCGGTCTGAGCTGCTTTTCAACCTGGGCGTATGCCGATTCATCCTGGCTGATTATCAACCGGCCATGCAGGCGATGAACGACGCCCATGTTCTGTCCGTGGCATCCGGCCAGCGGTATGTCACCGGTAAAGCACTGACCTGGCTGGGCCGCATTCATTCCAAAATCGATCCGCAGTCGGTTGAAACCGCATCCAACCTCATCGGCCAGGGAATCGAAATTTTACGCAGTCTCGACATCCAACCCGAACTTGCCCTGGGTCATCTGTTTTTAGGAAAACTATGTGCCCGGTCCGGAGAGAGAGCACTGTCCACCGAACATTTAAGCCGGGCACGGCGGATGTTTCGGGACTTGGGCATGCATGTCAAAAGGAGTAAAGGATGACATCGACCGCATTCCAGATGCTTTATCAAGGTTCCGCCTGTTTTCTGGGTGAAGGTGCTGTTATCGAACGTCTGCGCAGAAACAGCGACTTCGAACTCGATCCCCATATCGTTAATTCGGCGTTCATCTATGACGAACCGAAACGCGAGTCCCTGGCGGCCATCTATCGGCAGTATCTGGACATCGGCCGCCAATTCGACCTGCCGCTCATCCTTTCCACCCCGACCTGGCGTGCCAGCCGGGAACGGATCTCAAAGGCCGGTTGCAAGGGTAAAGACGTGAATAGCGACAATTTCCGTTTTCTTGACCAGTTACGAAAGCGCTATGGAACCTATGCGAAAAAAGTGGCCGTGGGCGGGTTGTTGAGCTGCAGGGGTGATGCGTTCAACGCGAATGAAGCGCTTTCAACCCCGGCGGCCCGAACGTTTCATGCCTGGCAGGCTGAACGACTGGCCCACGCCGGGGTCGATTTCCTGCTGGCGGCCACCCTGCCCGCACTCAGCGAAGCAATCGGTCTGTCAGCGGCCCTTTCCGACACGGGGGTGCCCTACATAATTAGTTTTGTTGCACGTCCACAAGGCACATTAATTGACGGCACCCCACTGAAAGATGCCATCCAGCGTATCGATGCCGCAGTCAGCCCAAAGCCGCTGACCTATATCGTCAATTGCACCCATGCTTCAATTTTTAGACAGGCGCTTTTTCATGAAGTCAATTCATCTCCTCTGGTCAGGCAGCGGATCGGCGGATTGTTGGCCAATACGGCCGCACTCGAGCCTGAAAAACTGGATGAGCGTGAAAACCTGGTGACTGAAGCACCTGAAATTTTCGGTCAGGCCGTAGGCGATCTTAAAAATGATCTGGGCATGAAGATATTAGGGGGTTGCTGCGGTACCGACGATCGTCACATTCAGCAATTGGCAAAACGGCTTGCTCAATGATCTTGATGAGCCCCCCCGGGTGTGCACGTCGGACTTTTACCAGGCTAATCGACCTTGATACGCTTTCCTGATGTAGACAATAGACAACGCTTCACTTAGGCAGGGTAGCGGTCATCTCCCGCTCAACCAGCCTTCCCAGTTCCCGCAGCAAGTCAATTTTCACCTCGTCCAGGTCGCGGGGCCGGGTGTCAATCAGGCACAAGGTGCCGGGAGAGGTCCCGTTGGGAAGCGTCAAGGGGTATCCGGCATAAAAGCGGATGCGGGGTTCTCCGACCACCAGCGGATTGTCTGCAAAGCGGGCGTCGAGAAGGGTATCGCGGACGATCATGACTTTCGTGTCAAGGATGGCATGGGCGCAGAATGCCTGATCCCGCGGCGTTTCGGTGGCACTTAAGCCGAAGTGGGACTTGAACCACTGGCGGTCCTGGTCGACGAGGGTCACCAAGGCCATGGGGACATCGAAAGCCGCGGCAGCGATCCGGGTGATTTGTTCAAAACGCTCTTCTATATTCGTATCGAGGAGCTGCAGCGCTTTAAGCGTCTCGATGCGATGCTCCTCATTCTCCGGAATCGGCGCCCGCCCCCAGCGGCACATGCTTCGCATGACCCATGCACGCACCCGTGTACGCACATATTCAAGGGTAAAGGGCTGGATCAGCCAATCCGTAACGCCGACGTCGCCACCTGAATCGGAATAGGCATTGGCAACGATGACAACCGGCAAGTCGCGGGCATGGTCGGTATCCATATCCCTTATGGATCGGCAGGTTTCCAGGGCGCTACCTCCCACCCGCCCATCATCGAGAATGACGAGAGATAGTCGTGTCGAGCGGACAATCTCAAGGACGTCCTTGGAACTCTCGGCGCGCAAAATTCGCAGGTTGTCGGCCTGGGCGGCCTGCTGAATCTTCTCAGCCAATGTTTCGTCTGCGATACCGATCAAGACCTGGTGGTCCTGAAGGGCGGGTTCGATCGAGGTGACTGCCGAAAAGCTTTCCGTGTCTAATTCTGCTGTATTATCGAACGATGCTTTCAATTCGATCACCATTCCTTCGGCGGCGGCGAAGATATCCATCGGTCTCTTAGCCTGGGGCAGGCCAGTGCGCAAGTCCTCACAAAGCGCATCGACACGGTCGTCGCTTCGCAACGGATCGTGGTGCGTCAACGCCAAACGCCTGACTCCGGCAGTACGGGACATGTCAACCGCACAATCCACCGGCGTGTGCCCCCAACCAAACTTGTCCGTATACTCCGTCGTCGTGTATTGGGCATCATGAATCACCAGATCGGCCCCTCTCATGAATGCGATGTGGCGCCGGTCCTGTTCGCTCATGGTGCCGGTGCCCTGGGCGTACTGACGGGAGTGCGGCTCATGGTCACAGGCATAAACGACCGAAACCCCGTCGGCTTCCAATCGATATCCCAGGGTGAGGGCAGGATGGTTCATATACAGGGTTCGGACCTTGATATCGCCGATTTCGAAGACGCCCTCGACGAGGTCGTGATAGCGGATGGCTGCCCCAAGTTCTTCCAACGTTATAGGAAAGTAGGTGTACTGCATCTGGCCCGCAAGGGACTCGCGCAGGGACGAACTGAGGCCACGGGGGGCGTAAATGTCCCATTCGTTGCCGGGCAGGAAGAGGGGATCGAAGAACGGGATACCTTGGATGTGGTCCCAATGGGTATGGGTGATGAGGATATGGCCACGCAAGGGATGGACGCCACTTTTCATGAGGGCTTGGCCGAGTCCGTGCGCCCCGGTGCCGCAATCGAGGATAATCATGGTGCCGGAAGCAGAACGGACCTCAACACACGACGTGTTGCCTCCGAAGCGAACGGTCGAAGATCCGGGCTTCGCGATGGATCCTCGTGTACCCCAGAATCGTACTTTCATTTCAGATGGCCCTTCCTGACTCATTCTTAAGCTATGCGCCGTTTCGGACCTGCTATCTTAGAATTTGTTGAATGTGTCACAACTGTCCATGTCGCCGCTTGCTAAACCAATTTTGAACCACTTCACCCGTTGTACCGAAGTGCCATGGGTAAATGAGTCCGGGCTGACATATCCTTGTGACTGTTTCTGTAAGGTATCATCACCAATGGCACTGGCAGCGGCCAGGCCTTCTTCTACATCACCGGCTTCGAGCAGTTGTCGGGTTTGGTTGGCATGATGGGCCCAGACTCCTGCGAGGCAATCAGCCTGCAATTCCTGTCGAACGGAGAGCTTGTTGCCTTCTGCCTGGCTCAGTTTTTTGCGGGCGGCGTGTACCCTGTCGGATATACCCGCAAGGGTCTGGATATGGTGACCCACTTCGTGGGCAATGACATACGCCTGGGCAAAGTCACCCGGTGCTTTGAAACGATTTTTCAACTGGTCATAAAACCCCAGGTCGATGTATACTTTTTGATCACCTGGACAATAAAATGGTCCTATGGCGGATTGAGCCATTCCACAAGCGGATTTTACTGCGTCTCGAAACAGCACCAGGCGTGGCTCCTGATAGGATTTCCCCTTTTGTCGGAACAAGGTGGTCCAGGTTACTTCGGTATCGGCCAAGATGACTGAAACGAAATCCACCAGTTCTTTTTCTTGCGCGGTTTCATGAAACGGCACTGCGCGTTCACTGACGGTTGTGTCTTGTTGTAGACCAAGGCCTCCTAATAAGTTGCCGAGGTTCCCGGTAAATAAACCGTAAGCACCCACACACACAGCCAGGATTAAGGTACCTTTAAATCCTAAGAACTTAAATACCACGGGAAGCAGGCGCAACATACCACTCCCACCGCTCAAGCCCGCACGTCCGGAGGCTCGCATACTGCGCCGGTCTTCCACATTGCTACTTTTACGATTGCCACGCCACCGCATGATTCGTCTCCCGTCGACCAAATTTTTTTTTGTTTGGGGATGGTTCTGAAAAGGGCTTACGTTGGATGCTTCAGCAAATCACGTATTTCCGTGAGCAATACTTCCTGTGCCGAGAGTTCGGGTGGTGCTTGAAGTCTTTCCTCCTCTTTCCGCTTGAGGGAGTTTATCCCTTTGATGGCAATTCCTTAAACGCTTTCATCATCCCCATGATAAATCGCTCCTGGTAAAGATGTGGAATGTTTTGAATCCCGTTTACTCTTTTAGATGATGTTATCCGGGTAGAAAGCAAGTCGCGGGACAATAGAGATTGAGTACATCACGGGGGTGGACCCTGTCAACATCTCCATCTATCTGTAGAAGCGTTTAAGCCTGACGGGAGGCACACCCGCGTGATAGAGAAGCACCAAACCAGTGTTCAACATCTGTTGACGGACGATACCATTAAAAGGAAAACGACGGGCCGACGTCACTACGCTATGATTGAGTTTGACAAAGCGGCCGATTTTCGAAGGCGTGTTTGAATCTCCACATCCTCCATCAGCGGCCCTGGCGCCTCTATTCATCTGCCGCCCTCGGCCTTTTTGAGATTCGTGAACCAGTTTTACTCCCGGAAAGCGCCGGACGACTGCTGCCGTGTTGTCCCGGCTCCCACCATCAACCACCACAATTTCATGCAGTTCGGGTTGACCCACGAACTGCTTCAGGCACCGTCCTATTGTTTTTTCTTCGTTTAGGACCGGAACAATGACGGAAATCATTCCCTTTTTGACCAGCCGATTATCAATTCACGCGCGGGGACCCACGGGGCGCTGCTGGCATCCCATTCCTATGGGTTTCTGATGACCGATTTCATGCACGTGAGTGTTGCAAGCCGTCCGGAAGAGGCAGCCCGCCTGCTGGGAAGGGCTGCGGAAGCCAAAAAAACGGGAAAAAAGCTGTAGGGGTTGGACGCCAGATAAATATCGGGGAACCGGTTGACCCTGGTGAAGGTCCTCCACTATTAATTGTCCATACAAGCGCGGCTTACCAGGCGACTCAGATGTTGACTGGGGAGGCGCGAGATATCGCGGAAAGATGCCACTCTTAAATACGAGCGGGAGGCGAATTGACTCGAATATAGAAGTAAACGAATCGAGTATTACACAGATAACAAATCAAGGTCGTCAAAAACCAGTTCTACTGAACCATCTTCAGATGAATCGTATAACGCCATGACGGATTCGGCGATTTTGGTAGCATTGGGTTCAATGGGGAATATATTGTGGGTCCGGAGTATTGACAGCAAGGCATTCATTCCTTTGGAGATTGAATTCACGACAATCTCACTCTCATAGGTTTCTTCGCAGAGCAATGTAAAACTGCCCCTATTCAGCATGGGAGACGCTGCTTTTTTGAGATCTTTATCGATGATTGCGTATTCCTTGATGTTGAGTTCTTTTTTGCTTCGGTCTCTGAATATCATATATTTTTGACGCATCACGCTTCTCCTTTTCATCCGGTTTCTATATTGATGGTTCCTCGTCTTCATCCTTAGATTTAATGGGCGTTTGGTCTGGTTGCACCATACTTTTTTCCAGTCTGCTCTGTCTTTTTTCGGCTTTCTTTTTTTTCCTGGCCAATTCTTTTTGACGTTTATTAAATTGATAATTCGATCTTGCCAAATTGTCACCTCCCTGGCGGTTGTTTGGACAAAAACAAAATTGAAGGGCACCATCGCTTTTAGAAGGCATGCCACCTTTACTTAGAACATAGGGTCATATCACAGTGAGATTAGCAGCGGCAGGGCCCTGCTGTCTTCGCTCCATATCAAAGGAAACGCGATCGCCTTCCTCGAGGAATTTGAAATTTCATCTGCATTGTTTGACTTGCACAATAACCTTTATCAGAACATAAATCAATCTAAATATTTGTTTTTTTTGATAAATTTTTATTTATTGCATTTAAGCGTGCAAAATATGAGTGTTACACGGGTATCTCGGGGAAGGCTGATTAATTTGCGGGATCCCGGCATCCGGGAGTGAATTGGTAACTGAATACCTGCAGGACAGTGGAAAAGACGAGGGTGCTGCAAACAACCGGGGCACCCCGCCATTTTTGGCGGGATGCCCCGGTTGTGAATCAATGCGATTTTGTCAGGTTGCTCTTTTTACATTCTTGGCTTCAGGTCCGCGGTCACTCTCCTCTACCTCGAAAACAACCATGTCCCCCTCGGACAGCGTCTTGAATCCCGTCATGTCGATAGCGGAAAAGTGCACAAAGACGTCCCGACCTTCGTTTTCATTGATGAAGCCATACCCCTTTTTGTCGTTGAACCATTTAACAATACCGTTCGCCAAAGCACTGACCTCCTCTATTCAATAGTTCCCCTCCAAAATGTCCTTTTGCCTTTGCAGACGATACTCCGGCACATTTAAGATTGCCGCTCAGAAGATGTCAGATCAGGGGTTGCAGTGGCCAAACTATCATCCAGAAAAAATTTTTAGCCAATAGGATACTCATTGTCAAGAAAAAAACTAAAGTGGAAATCGTTTAATATCCGCATGTTCCTTCATTTTTTCGAGGTAGGCGTCGATCTTTTTCCCCTCCTGCTCCTGGCGGAGGCGGGCGGAAATGGCATCCTTTACATCGTTGAACGCCATGGTCTGTTCGATCTGGCGCTCGGTCACCCGGATCAGGTGGTATCCGAAACGGGTCTGCACCACATCGCTCGTCTGGCCGGGCTGAAGGGCGAAGGCGGCTTCGGAAAAGGGCGGAACCATCTGCTCCCTGCTAAAAAAACCAAGGTCGCCCCCCTTGGTCTTGCTGGGGCAGTCCGAGTTCTCCTGGGCCAGGGCGGCAAAGCTCTCACCATTGTCGATGCGAAGCTTCAGCGCCCGGATGGCGGCCAGGGCTTCCGCCTGCTTTACCTCAGCGGCGTCTGCCGGCACCTGAATCAGAATATGGGAGGCTTTGACCTGCTCCGGCTTGCGGAACAGGTTTGGATTGTCGTCATAATATGTGCGGACCTGCTGGTCGGACACGGATATCTTCTGGAGCACCTCTTTGTCGATGAGCGTTTTAATGGTCAGCCCATGTTTAATCTGGCTCTTCAGCATCTCCTCGGAAAATCCCATTTCCGTCAATGCATTCTGGTAATCCTTCTCATCCTTGAATGCTGCCTTGAATTCATCCAGCGCTTTTGCCACGGTTGTGTCTTTGACATCAATCCCCGCCGATTGGGCCTGCTGAAGCAACAGGGTCCGGTTGATCAGGGTATCGCGGATCTCCCCCTCGTACCGCTTCAGTTGCTCGGCATCCACGGGTCTTCCCTGGCGGGCCAGCTTCAGGGAAACCAGCTTCATCTCACGGTCCAGATCCTGACGCAGCAAGACGGTATCATTGACCCGGGCAATCTGCCCGGCAGGTGCTTCCGCGGCGACAATCGTTGCCGGAGCAAACAGGAGGATCGCCATCATGGCGGCGACAGCGGCGAAACGTGTCTTGGGTTGAATAAGGGTCATCGATTTCTCCTTGATGGGTTGAGGGGCGATAGCACCCCAGCAATTGGCCGATCAGAAAGACCATGATGTCGGCCAGTATGCGTTTACGGTAAAGGACGGCAGTCATGCAACAGGTGTGCTGAGGCATGCTGCGGTGCGCACAATGGCCGATATCAAGACCGCCACTGTCGATAATTGTCGTCCATGTCAGTCTCCTGACTGATTCCCCGAAGGCGGCGGAAGGCCTCCCGTCACACTGACCAGTTCACCGGAAAAGCTGCCCACGATCACTTTGCTTTTCAATTTCACCGGCAGACGCCGGTAGTCCGCTGACACCCAGAGCTGAATTTTCGCGTCCGGGCTCTTCTCGAAGACACCGCCCACATGCGCCAGGTCCGGTTCGATGAGAAAGGCGTCGAATGTGCCCGCCGGCACCGTCACGGTCTCCCGACGAACCACATCGGCCACCCCCATTACGTGCTTTTTCCCGTCGGTGACCGATCGCTGTATGCGGCCACCCACGACCAGGTTCGCCGACCGGGACCAATAAAAAATGGACAGGGGGTCAAAGGTACCGGCAGCAATGGGGATCGGCTCCCGGACCTCGCCGGGGTTGGTATATTGGACGGTCATCTCCTCCCAGTCGAAGGAGACGGTGATGTCTCGACGGGTGCTGCCTTCATGCTGTTTTTTTCGGTACAAGAGCGACTGACGCATGCCACTGTCCGCCCATGCGTCGATGCGGTCCCGAACCATGTAGAAGGCGTCCACAAAGGCATTGGACCGGGCCGTCAGGACGAAGTGATGGGCATCGACCCCTGCCATGTGCTCCTTGGGCAGCACTTCCAGCACCGCCTCCCCGGCCGGGATGATGGTCCATTTGAGTATGAAGGTCAATCGTTCACCCGGACGGAATGCCCGGCTGGGAAACGGTGAATCGGCGGACCATGCCGTACCGGCAATGCACAGCCAGACGACGGCCCACACGGCGGCAGCCCAGCGGATAGCATAGCGGCACCCGGCATCCTTGATCCATCCCCGGCCTATCGGCCGATGAGGCATGGCTGTTTTCATCTGCATCTTGACTTTCGGACATTGAATAACGAAAGCATCCGCCGATACCCTGATGTCATCCAACCCAAACGATCCATCGATCAACTGTTGAATCATTCAGGGGACTTTATAATCATCGACGTGCAATCCCGTTTCCAGCATGCACGGTTCCCAGCTGCCGGCAATGGGCTGGCGGCGTTTTTTCATCCACAACCACAGCCGGTATGCCTGGGTGAAGGCCACAGCGGTAACCAGCCTGGGAACCCACAGCCAGAAGGGGTGAATGCCCAGGGGCAGAAACAGTAATGGGTCTTCCACCATGGCGTGATTGATTCCGATGGAGACGTGCAGGGTTTTCAGCTGATCCTGAGGAAGACGGCGCTCCCGGGTCTCGGCCACGATGACCGCACCGCCGTAGGTGATACCGAACACCGCAGCGGTCATCCACAGCACGCCCACCTGCCGATCCAAACCCAACAGGCCCATAAGGGGTTCGATGATCCGCGCCACCTTGTCGATAAGGCGGTACCGCTTCAACATGTCCATAAATATCATCAGGGCCGTAATGATAAACAGAATCTTCAGGCTCAGCCACGCCATGGCCGCGGCCCACCCTTGCAAAGCCGGCCAGAACATCAGCCGAGTCGAAACCGACGAGCCCGCTGCGACGTTTTGAACCGTTTCCGGCCCCACCACCCAACCCAGCAAGAAGACGGTCAGCACGGCAGCCCCCAGCCGAACGGCAGTGGCCATCCATGCGGGGCATCCAGACTGGCGCTGCACGAGCCCTTCCTGGAAAAGGCTGTGGGCGATAAGCAGAAACACCGCCATCAGCGTCATCTGGTCGACGGTGAAGGGCAGCACGGACATGGCGGCAATGGCGCCGTAGATACCGGTCAGCAGGCCGGCCAGCAACGGCAGGGCGGCCATGGCCGGCAGATGGATCGTCCCCATCAGCGGCTCCAGCCAGCCGTCTATCCGGTCGAGCCATCCGGAATAATCCAGCAGAAAGGTGGCAAAGGAGACCGGCAGGATGATCTTGCCCATCCAGAGAAAACCCTGCCACCCTTTGACGGCCCCGCGTTCAAAGCTGCTTTTAATCGGATGTGTTCGCGTCTCCACGGTTGTGTTCCTGTTTGCTGCCTGTCTTAGACCGGGTTAGTGATGAAAAAGTCCCTATATCACAGTTTTCTGGGCAGGGCACGAATTGAAATGCACGGCGGGTTTCACGAATAAAAAAGCAGCCGATAGCATCCCGGCTGTCAGGTGTCGATCGTTCACGTCTTTGAAAAATGGCCGGTCAACATCCATAAAAAAACGGTCAACGCATCAGGTAGAATCCCAGGGCAGGGTCGTCCGGCTCGTTGGGGTGAAAGGAGGCGCCCACGTATAGCCCGCTGACGTTGCGGACGATGACACGTTTTTCCATGGGCGTCCGTTTGCGATCGTCCAAGCGAAATTCCACCAGCAGCTTGGCGCCGACGGGAAAGGTGCGGGGAACGGTCATTTTCAATTTCAAGCCGGTGGTGGAGAGATCCACCACCTTCGCCAGGCCGGTGTCCTCGGGTCCGTTTTTTCCCAGAAGGGTGAATTTTCCTGGCAAATCGGCACCTTTGCGGTATTGTTTGCGCTTTTCCAATCGACAGCGGAAGTGATGGCCACAGGCACAGGTGCAGTTGACCGAAATTTTCTTGTCAGACTCTGCATATTGGCTCACGTCGGCTGTTTTGGCATGACCGCATTGAGGACAACGGAAGGTGGCGGTATTGTTCCTAGATATGAAAACGGTCTGATCCATACGATTACCATTCTGTTTGAGGCTGCACCAGTGCGTCCGTCGACGGCGATTGGTGCCCCCTGACCTTGATGATTTCAGGTTTGTAGCTGGCATGGGTAGAAAGGCGCCGGCCAGCGATGCGAATGACGATGAAGGCCAGGCCGAAAAACAGGAAACCGAACAAGGCGGAAAGCCCGGATGGATCGGCGCCCCGAATAACAGCCACCGCTTGGCCGAGCACCGCACCAGCAATCATGGCCAGGATCGGGAAGACGTAAAGCAGGAAGGTGGCTTTTAACAAGGAGGACGTCCTAATGTTCAAAACGATTCGATCCCCTACGCGGGCATCGGCCGTATTGATCGCCTCCACCTCCATCTCTTTGCCACCACCGCCACCCTGGCAGGCGTCTTTGGATGAACAGGACGCACAGGCGCTTGAACGGGTGGTTTTTACCCATGCCGTCCTTGCCTCTGAACTTCCCATTTTAAATACGACACCTTCTTCAGTAGCCATAAGCGCTTCTTTGCATATCGTTGTGTCGACCCGTGCGGGTGATCAGGCGTTGACGGCGTCCCTGATCTTTTCCAGCGGCCGCTGATTCTCCGCATTCTTATAGCAGATAAGGCCGCAATTGAGGCACCGGGAAGCCTCAGCCAGTGCTGCCGCTGTGTCGAAACCCTTCTCCAGTTCCATCAGTTGCGCCAGGTCTCTGCTGTCGGCCAGGGGCATGATTCGCCGCTGGCTGGCCGCCACCGCTTCCACGTGGTCCACGTTCTGGATAGCGGCATCGGGCTTCAGGACGTTTTCCGGCAGGTCCAATGGAATATCGTAGATGATTTTATGAATGGCCGCGGCGGCACGCCGCCCGGCGCCAATGGCCTTGATGGCACCGCTGAAATCGGTCAGGGCGTCACCCTTGGCAAACAAACCAGCGTCGTCGGCATGCTCCGGCTGTTTGTACGGGGGAACGGCCGTCCAGGTCCCCGGGCGGCTTTCAGCGTCATCATCCCCCATGGGTCGGGTAAAAATCAGCTCGGGGAATCTTCCAGAAGAGAAGACCAGGGTCTGGGCTTCAAGCAGCCGCGTTTCACCGGTATCCACATTCAGCACCTCAAGCCCGGAAAGTGATTCGCCGTCACCGAACAGACGGGTGACGCCGGCTCGCAGGAGTATGTTGGCTCCGGCTTCGGTCAGCGCCGAAACGGTCGCGTTGTCGAGACTGTCCCGGATAATGAAGGTAACGGTCTCGGCGCCTAAAGATCGGGCTTGGGCCAGGGCCTCTCCGGCCAGCCCTTCGCCGCCGACAATCACCGTGTGACTCCCGCAGGATACCGTTCCATGTCCCTTTTTGCCGGAACGCAGCAGGTCCAGCAGCAGACATCCACTGGGCAGCGGCGCTTCCACCGTTTTCTCGGCACCCCGGGCCAGTCGGCTGTCCCAGCCGCCCGAGGCGAGAAACACCGCCTCGTAGCCGTCGTCCAGAAGACCGGCCACGGTCATGTCGCGGCCCAGCATCTGACCGGTCCGGGCGTCCACGCCCATCTCCAGGATACCGTCGATATCCCATTTGAGGATCGTATCTGGCAGACGGTACTTGGCGATGGCGGTATTGAGCAGGCCGCCCAGGCGGTCCGTCCCCTCGAACACCGTGGCCCCATGGCCCAAACGGGCCGCGAAAAAGGCTGCGGAAAGACCCTGGACCCCGCCACCGACTACGGCGATGCGGCGGCCTGAATCCGGCGCCTTGAATGGCTGAATACGCTCCTTCTGGGTGCGTTCATAGTCGGCGGCAAACCGCTTCAGGAAATTGATCGCCACCGGCTCGTCCACATATTTACGCCGGCAGTCGTTTTCACAGGGTCGGGGACAGATTCTGCCGATCACCGTTGGAAAGGGGTTGCGCTCCTTGATGGTTTGAACAGACCCGTGGTAGTCGCCGTCGGCGATCTGCTGGATGTAGCGGCTGATGTTGATCCCCGCCGGGCAGGCGCGCTGGCAGGGCGTCGTGCAATCTTCGGTGGTGTACTCCTTGAGTATTCTCCGGGTGACCGATGACAAGGTGATGATGTGCTTGGGACAGATCCGCTCACAGGTGCCGCAGCCGGTGCATTTTACCTCGTCCACCACGGGAAGCCCCTGGGGTCCCATGACGATCGCGTCGAAGGGGCAGGCGGCGGCGCAGGTGCCCAGCCCGAGGCAGCCGATATTGCACACCTTCATGCCACCTGAAAGCAGGGCGACGGCCCGGCAGTCGTTCATGCCGTTATAGCTGTATTTGACGTCCGCCTCGGCCACGCCGTAGGTACACCCGGGCAGGGCGATGTCCGGCTCCTTGGCCTCGACGCTCACGCCGAGGATGGCGGCAATGGCCAGGGCCACGTCTTCACCGGCGGCCACGCACGAGTTGGGTGCGGCTTTGCCCGCCACGATGGCCTCTGCATTGGCGCTGCATCCAGGCAGACCGCAGCCGCCGCAGTTGGCTCCGGGCAGGGCCTCTTCGACGGAAACGATTTTGGGGTCCACGTAAACGTAAAAGACCTTGGAGGCCAGCGCCAGGCCGATGCCCACCACCAGCCCCAGTCCGCCCATGAGTATAATGGCTATCGTCATCTCAACGCTCCTGTTAAAAAATAGCGTCGAACTTGCACTTGTCGTAGCAGGTCAGACACTTGATGCATTTTTCCTTGTCGATGCGGGCCAATTCCTTCTTTTTCCAGACGACGGCATCGGCCGGGCAGGCTCTGAAGCACATGCCGCAGCGGGTACAGGCATCCGGCTCCACTTCAAAGCGGAGAAGCGCCACGCAGCGCTTGGCCGGACATCGCCCTTCGTGAATGTGAGCCTCGAACTCATCCCTGAAGTAGCGCAGTGCGGAGAGCACCGGGTTTGGCCCCGTCTGGCCCAGGCCGCACAGGGCGGTCCCGCGGATAGTCTGTGAAAGCTCGACCAGGACGTCGAGATCGCTCGGCTCTCCGCGGCCCTCACAGATCTTCTCCAGAATCTGGAGTTGGCGGCGGGTGCCCTCCCGGCAGGGTGTGCATTTGCCGCAGGACTCGTCCTGAATGAACTCCATGAAAAAACGGGCCATATCCACCATGCAGGTCTTTTCGTCCATGACGATGGCACCGCCGGAGCCCATGATGGCTCCCACCTTGGCAATGGCCTCGTAGTCCACCGGCGTGTCCAGGTAGGCTTCAGGAATGCACCCGCCCGACGGGCCGCCCAGCTGAACCGCCTTGAATTTACGTTTCTTCGGAATACCACCGCCGATGTCGTAGATGATTGTGCGCAGGGGCGTACCCATGGGGACTTCCACCAGGCCGATGTTGTTCACATCGCCGGAAAGGGCGAAGACCTTGGTGCCTTTGCTGGTCTCGGTGCCTACACCGGCGTACCAGGCGCCGCCGTTGACCATGATCTGGGCCACGTTGGCCAGGGTTTCCACGTTGTTGAGGATGGTGGGCTTCTCCCATAAACCTTTATGGGCCGGAAAGGGCGGACGCGGACGCGGCATGCCCCGCTTGCCCTCGATGGAGCGCATCAGGGCGGTCTCTTCGCCGCAGACGAAAGCGCCAGCGCCCTGGTAGATCTCGATATCGAAGGAGAGCTCCGATCCCAGGATGTTGTCGCCCAGCAGCCCGTATTCCTTGGCCTGCTCGATGGCCAGGCCCAAGCGCTTGATGGCCAGGGGATATTCGGTGCGGGCGTAGATGTATCCTTTGTGCGCGTCGATGGCCTTGGCGGCGATGATCATGCCCTCTAACACCGCATGGGGGTCCGCCTCCAGGATACTGCGGTCCATAAAGGCCCCGGGATCGCCCTCATCGGCGTTGCAGAGCACGTATTTCACCGGGTCGGCACTCTGGCTGGCGAAATCCCACTTCACCCCCGTGGGGAACCCGGCGCCCCCGCGCCCCCGCATGCCGGAGATTTTCATCTCTTGGATGATCTGTTGGGGGCTCATGTCGAACAGCGCCTTGGCCACACCGATATACCCGTCCCGGCCGATATACTCGTCAATGGACTCGGGGTCGATCAACCCTTTGTTGCGCAGGGCCCGCGGCATCTGGTGGGCAAAAAAGGGAATCTTGGTCTGGGCGGCGATTTTGGCTTTGGAGACCGGGTCCTTGTAGAGCAGCCGCTCCACCGGCTTGCCGTTGATCAGGTGCGACTCGACCAATTCGGGCATGTCATCCACGGCGAGCTTCTCGTAAAATATGTCGCCGGGGTGAACCACCAACAAGGGTCCCAGGGCACAGAAGCCGTTACAGCCAGTTTCGATCACCTGAACCTTGTCGGTCAATCCCTTTTCGGCAATGGCCGCTACCAGGGCATCCTTGACCCGGATGGCACCGGTGGCGTGACATCCGGTGCCGCCGCAGAGCAGCAAGTAAGTCTTGTCCTTGAATGCCAGCCGGTCCTTCTGTGCATTTCGAATGCCCTCCAGATCCTGAGTGGTCAGTTTCGCCATTTCCCGTCTCCAGCAGTGTTTACCAGGAACCGTCCAGCCCCCTGATGCCGTTCATGTATAGTCGCCCGCAGGCCACAAAAAGTGAGTATTCCGTCACCATCAACGGAATTTCGAAAGACTCGGCCATCTCCACGAAGGCCTTGGGTGGATTTTTTCCCCTGACGATGACGATGGCGCCGACACCGACGATTTTCGCAGTTCGGATAACATGGTCCGTGGTGACACCCGTCAGCAAGGCACAACCCTTGGCCGCGGCCGCCAGGACATCGTCCATCAGATCCGCTGCGCCACCGGCAACGATGACCGTGTCCATCTGATTTTCCCCACAAAGCATGCTGCCTTTGAGGATATCTTTAATTTCGGAAATTTTCATGATCGTTCTACGTTGAACCCAATGGGGCTATCGGTTTAACAACGATTGGATTAGGCATACTTCTTAAGCAGTTCTAAAACCTTGTCCGAACTGACGTCTCCGTAAGTGTCCTGACCCACCACCATTACCGGTGCCAAACCGCAGGCACCCAGGCAACGAACAGCCTCCAGGGAAAAGCGCCGATCTTCGGTGGTGCCGCCCTCCTCCAACTGGTATTCATTTTCAATGCGGCTCAGGGCCTCCTTGATGCCTTTGACGTAACAGGCCGTTCCCAGGCACATCTTGATGGTGTGGCGGCCCTTGGGCACCATGGAAAAAAGGGAGTAGAAGGATGCCACGCCGTAAACGCTGCTGGCGGGCAGGTTAAGGCCCTGGCTGATGTAATCCAGCAATTCCACGGGCAGGTATCCGGCGATGGTCTGGCACTCCCTGAGGACCGTGATGACGGCCCCGGAAATAGTCCTGTTTTTCTGGATGACGGCGTCGATCTGAGACCACATGTCGTTGCTGATGTCCGCATGATTGGGGTGGTGTGTCAGGGTCATGTCTGAAACGCTCCTTGAATCGCAAAAAAGCAACGGCTTCGAATGCGCGTAATATTGACGAATAGGCGGCCTGTAAGGCAATGGTAATGAATCACCGGCGACCGCGTGGCAACATTTCATAAATATATATAAATGTCAACGCTATCATGGCCGTCCGCCCGCGCCTGACAACGCTTGACGGGGCTGCAAAAGCTGGTCTATAACCCAACCGCCCGGATGGCGACAAAAATCGATGGCACACCGACCGGCAAGGCGTGGAAAACCCCGCAAAGCAGACACTGGAGGCAACCCTTGAACCGCCAGAAAGAAAAAGTCCGCGAAACCGCAGCATTTCTCCAATCGAAACTGGACCACGCCCCTGACACCGGAGTGATCACCGGCACCGGACTGGGCGAGGCCGTCGGCCCTCTCGATGACGCGCTGACAATGGATTACGCAGACATCCCGAACTTTCCCGTATCCACGGTGGTCGGTCATTCGGGGCGGTTGATGGCCGGAACGCTGGCCGGGCATCCGGTGATGGTCATGCAGGGGCGCGTCCACCTGTACGAAGGCTATTCCCCCGGCGCAGTAACCTTTCCCGTGCGGGTAATGCAGGCGCTGGGCGTGCGGCACCTGATCATCTCCAATGCGGCCGGCGGCATGAACCCCGCCTTTCGCCAGGGAGATCTGATGGTGATCCGCGACCACATCAATCTCACCGGCGAAAATCCGCTGGTCGGCGCCAATCATGACGATTGGGGGCCCCGATTTCCGGACATGACGGCGGCCTATGATCGATCCCTGGAGCAGCTTTCCCGCCGGGCGGCCGACAGTCTGGGCATTGCTTTAAAAGGCGGCGTCTATGCCGGCTTGAAGGGGCCGTCTCTGGAAACACCGGCAGAAATCCGCTACCTGAAAACCATCGGCGCCGATGCGGTGGGTTTTTCGACGGTGATGGAATCCATTGTTGCCGTGCACGCCGGCATGCGGGTGCTGGGGCTGTCCACCATCACCAACATCAACGACCCGGACCGGCCGGCCCCAGCATCCGTTGAGGCCATCGTGGCCACGGCCAACCAGGCGGCACCCGATCTCAACCGTCTGATCCAGGCCGTGGTGGCACAGATCCACAAGGGCACGCGGCCATGACGACGGCCGCCGACCTGCTGATCACCAACGGTATCGTCATGACCATGGATACGCATGGCCGCGTGATTGAAAATGGTGCGGTAGCGGTCTGCGGGGAGACCATTGCGGTGGTCGGTTCGGCCGCCGAGGTTGGGTCGATGGCGGCAAAGGAGACGATCGATGCCGCCGGCGGCATCATCATGCCCGGCCTGGTCAACACCCACACCCACGCCGCCATGACGCTGTTCCGGGGTTTGGCCGACGACCTGCCGCTGATGACCTGGCTCAACCAGCATATTTTTCCCGCCGAAGCCCTGCTGGACGAGGACAACGTGCATGCCGGCACGCTACTCGGCTGTGCCGAAATGATCCTTTCGGGGACCACCTGCTTTTGCGACATGTACCTGTTCGAAGACGCTGTGGCCCGCGCCGCCAAGGCTGCCGGCATGCGGGCGGTGGTGGGGGAAGTGCTCTACGACTTTCCCTCGCCCAACTACGGCCCCATCCAAAAAGGCTTCGACTACACCCGCCACTTGATCGACGCCTGGCACAACGACCCGCTGGTCACCATCGCCGTGGAACCCCACTCCCCTTACCTGTGTGCACCGGACCTGTTGACCGAAGCCGCCGACATCGCCCGGAAGCACCGTTTGCCCCTGGTGATCCACCTTTCCGAGACCCATAAGGAGGTCCACGACATCCAGGATAAATACGGCGCGACGCCGGTGGGTCACCTGGCCAACCTGGGCGTGCTGGGCGCCAACCTGCTGGCCTGCCATTGCGTGGTGCTCGACGACGATGACATGGATATGCTGCAGCAGCACGACGTCAAGGTATCCCATAACCCGGAAAGCAACATGAAACTGGCCTCCGGCGTTTCACCGGTGGCCGATCTGGTCGAACGGGGGGTGTGCACCGGTTTGGGCACCGACGGCTGCTCCAGCAACAACAACCTGGATATGTTCGCCGAGATGGACATGGCCGCCAAGCTGCACAAGGCCAGCCGCCTGGACCCCACGGTGATGGACGCCGCCACCGTGCTGCGCATGGCCACCATCGACGGTGCCCGCGCCTTGGGGCTGGACGGCATTACCGGCAGCATCGAAACCGGCAAGCGAGCCGACATGATCGTCATCGACACCCGCAAACCCCACCTGACCCCCATGTACCAACCGGCCTCTCACCTGGTGTACGCCGTCGGCGGCAGCGATGTGTGCGCCACCGTGATCAATGGCCGGGTGCTGATGAAAGGCCGTCGACTCATGCACATGGACCTGGAAAAGATCATGGCCGACGCCTGGCAGATCGCCAAAGCGATCCGGGGAGACTAACATGGACGTCGATGCCGTGATCCACAATGGGACCCTGGTGACTGTGGACGACCGGATGCGAATCATCGATAATGGATGGATCGGCATTCATGGGGGCGTCGTCCGGACCATCGAAGCCACCGCACCGGATTCACCACCGCCAACGGCCAAAATGACTATCGACGCGGCGGGCGGCATCGTCATGCCCGGTCTGGTCAACACCCACACCCATCTGCCCATGTCCCTGTTCCGGGGCCTGGCCGACGACCTGCCGTTGATGGACTGGCTCAAGATGCACATCTTCCCGGCCGAGGCCCGCTTCATCGGCCCCAAAACGGTACGTTGGGGCACACTGCTCGCCTGTGCGGAGATGCTGTTGTCCGGCACCACCTGCTGCTGCGGGGGTTATTTCCTCGAAGATGCGGTGGCCCGGGCCGTCGCTGAAACCGGCCTGCGGGCCGTGCTGGGCCAAGGGGTCATCGATGGTCCGGCCCCCGGTGTGCCGGATCCGGCCAACAACATCGCCTACGCCAGAAATTATGCCCAACACTGGAAGGGCCGCAGCCGGCTCATCGCACCGTCCATCTTCTGCCATGCACCCTACACCTGCAGCGACAGGACCCTCAAGGCGGCCAAGGCGGCGGCCGACGAATTAGGATTGATATTTCAGGTGCATGTGGCTGAAACCCGTTTCGAGCGCGATCAATCCATCAAGGAAAAAGGCCTCAGCCCCGTCGCCCACCTGGATCGGTTGGGCATTCTCGACCGCCGCACCTTGTTGGTCCATTGCGTCTGGGTGGACGACGCGGACATCGCCACCATCCACCGGCGCGGCTGCGCCGTCGCCCACTGTCCGGAAAGCAACATGAAGCTGGCCTCGGGCATCGCACCGGTGACCGCGATGCAGTCAGCCGGGGTAACGGTGTCGTTGGGCACCGACGGCTGCGCCAGCAACAACAACCTGGACCTGTTCGGTGAAATGGGCACGGCCGCCAAACTGCATAAGGTCGCGACCTTTGATCCCACGGCCCTGAATGCGGCCAGTGTGCTCAACATGGCGACCATCGACGGCGCCCGGGCCGTCGGTATGGCGGATCGCATCGGCTCGCTGGAAATCGGTAAACAGGCGGACATCGTCATCCTCGACACCCGGACCCCTCACCTGACACCCATGTACCACCCGGAATCACACATCGTCTATGCGGCCGGCGGCGCCGACGTACGCCACGTGCTGGTGGCCGGCAAACCGGTGGTAAGAGATCGGCGGTTGCTGACGATCGACATCGGCGAAGTGATCGACCGCGTCAATGCGATTGCCCAGGGCATCCGATCGAGCCACAATATTTTTGAGTCTTAGTACCTTAACGTTGGCAAATTATGTTTTTTTTGGTCAGAAAGCAAATCACAATAGATAAAAATCAAATGATAAATAAATCACAATAACTAAATTCAAAATTCCAAACCTGATCTTGAAAAAAGGACATTGAATCGTCAATATTGGAGTAATCAATATGACCATCAACTGTTGGTTTTTGATCTTGTTTGAGATTTGGTTATTGCAATTTGGAATTTATCTGGAATTTGGTGCTTGCGATTTGTTATTTCCGGTTTTAACCGGGTCAGGTGTTAAGTTTTAAGAGAAGGAAAAAGAAATGAATTATACGAAAATCATCACCGCGGCCCGGGGCGATGCACCGGTGGACCTGCTGCTGGTCAATGCGAAGATCATAAATGTCTTTTCCGGCCGGGTCATCGACGGCAGCATCGCCATCAAAGACGGCACGATCGTCGGATTGGGCGACTACGAAACCGCAAAAACGATGGACCTTAAGGGCCGCTGCGTGGCCCCCGGGTTCATCGACGCGCACGTCCACATCGAAAGTTCCATGACCTGCGTCGCCGAATTCGCTCGCACCGTGGCCCCTTGCGGCACGACCACCGTGGTGGCCGATCCCCACGAAATCGCCAACGTGCTGGGTGCGGCGGGCATCGACTACATGCTGCGATCCGCCGAGGGCCAGCCCATGAACTGCCTCTTCGCCCTGCCCTCCTGCGTACCGGCCACAGACATGGAAACCGCCGGCGCCCGGCTGGATGCCAGGGACCTTGCGCCATTTTTCGAGCATCCGCGCATCGTGGCCCTGGCCGAGATGATGAACTACCCCGGCGTGATCTTCACCGAAGCCGATGTGATGGCCAAACTGGCCCTGGCCCGCAGTCACCGCCGCACCATGGACGGCCACGCCCCGGGGCTTTCCGGCCGACGGCTGTCTGCCTACGCGGCCGCCGGCATCGCCTCGGACCACGAATGCACCCGGGCCGACGAGGCGCTGGAAAAGCTGGAGCTGGGCATGCACATCATGGTGCGCGAGGGCACCTGCGCCCGCAACCTGGACGCCCTGTTTCCCGTCATCAACGCGGATACCTGGCATCGGATGATGTGGTGCACCGACGACCGGCACCCCCACGACCTTTTGGCCGAGGGTCACGTGGACGCGCTGATCCGCAAGGCGGTGGCCAAAGGGCTGGACCCGCTGACGGCCATCCGCATGGGCACCATCAACCCGGCCGACTACTTCGGCATCAAGGATGCCGGAGCCATCGCCCCGGGCCGCAAGGCCAACCTGGTGGTCTTTTCCGACCTGGCGGACATCCGCGCAGAAAAGGTGTTTTACATGGGCCGGCCGGTGGCTGAAAACGGCAGTCTGCTGCCCGGCGTACAGCGGCCGGCCGCGGTGGCCGTGCCGCCGTCCATGTGTCTGGATCCGCGGGACCTGGATTTTTCGATACCGGCCAAAGGCCGACGCATGCGCGTCATCCGAGCCATCGGCGACCAGGTGGTCACCCGCTGCGAAATCATGGATGTGACGGAGAAAGACGGCTTTGCCGTGGCCGATACGGCCAGGGACGTGATCAAAATATGCGTGGTGGACCGCTACACGGGACAGGCCCATACCGGCAGGGGATTCGTAACCGGAATGGGGCTGAAGCGCGGTGCCATCGCTTCCAGCGTGGCCCACGACTCGCACAACATTATCGTAACAGGGGTCTCAGATGGAGAGATGCTGGAGGCTGTAACGGCCGTGGTGGCAATGGGCGGGGGCTTGGCCGCCGTCGGCGGCGGCACGGTCTTGGCCGACCTGCCCCTTCCTGTGGCCGGGCTCATGTCCGACCAGCCGGTGGAGACTGTCCTGCAACAGATGGACGGGATGATCGCCGCCGCAAGAGATCTGGGAGCCGGCCTTTCCGACCCCTTCATGACCCTGGGTTTCTTGGCCCTGCCGGTCATCCCGGACCTCAAGCTGACGGACAAAGGGTTGGTGGACGTCAACCGGTTTGAAGTCGTCTCCCTTTTTGTTTGAGGACAAGGGGTATAATCTAACCCGTATCGCCAATGGCAGCATCAAACGCCGCCTGCACCTTGGCAGGAAATGGTGTGGCCACCGGCCGGCCCTGTTCATCGCGCAGGGTCCACATGGCCCGGTGCAGGCCATAGGCAATCTTCACCCGCGAGCCATCCGGCTCCAGGCGGAAGTAATCCAGGTGGAAGACCACGCTGCAGGCCCGCAGCTCCTTGACGGCCAGGGTGAGCACGACGCGGTCGAAGGGCATGGCTTCGCGCAGGTGGTCCACTCGGCTCTCCAGAGCCAGCAGTTCTCCTTTTTCCCCAATGCCTCCGAAGTACTCCGGAATCAGTTCGTAGAAGAAGCGGTCTCGAATTTGGCCCTGCCATTCGTAATAGTTGGCATAATAGATATTGCCTACCAGGTTGGCGTGGGCCAGGGTGGTTTCGAAGGCCTGCTCCCGCACGATGGGACGCACCACGGGCCCGGACGGTGCCAAGTAAACGACGGGATCCTCCTCGGCGTCGAACAGATGACCCAGGGATTCCGGCAAGGGTTCGGGTGTGTCCGGCGCGTCGAACTGCGGGCACATGTCTTCGATGAACTGGCCGTAGTAGGCCGGATAGGGAGCCACTTTCGCCACCCCCGGCCCCAGGATTTCCACCCAGGTCGTCTGCAGCCGGCAGAACGCCAGGCGCTGGTAACCGCCGCCTTTGGGTATTTTGCGGAAATCGTAGGAGAGGGTCATGGTGGAATTCTCCGGCCCGCTGTTGTCGGACACCCACATGAGAATTTCAATCTGGTCGCTGGTGCCGGCTTCCCCGAGGATCTTCAGGTGGCCGTAGTTGGTCACCCCGCCCCAGCGGCCGCTGGCAAACTGATCGGACATTTCCGCCAGAACCGGCCAGGCCGACGCCTCACGGGTGTTGCCCATCCACTTGATGAAGTTAGAGAAGTAGATGGTGCGGCTCAGGTTGGCACTGGGTTGGAAGGTCACCGGCAGCCGCTGGACGAATACCAGCTGACCCTGGGGGCCTCCTTCGATCATCTCGAAAGGGCGGGTCTCATACAAAGGTTCGTATCCCGGATAATCTGAAGTCAACAGGTGTGCCGGAACACGCGCCACGGCCTGAGCGGCCACCGTGACCGCCAGAATCTGGGGTGCCCCCCAAGTCAGACGGATAGGCAGCGTGAGGACCTGGAGGGATGCGCCACCGGTGTCGCCGCCGGCAAACAGCACCGCCTGGTCTTTTTTACTAACGAGCGTGAGGCTTTCAGCGGACCGGCCGCCGGCTTTGGCCAGGGTTTCGGCCGCCGCCCAGACCCGTGTGCCGGCATCGTCCAGCGTCTCCCCAAGGTCGATGAGGCTGTCCAGAAGGTTTGTTCGACCATCGCCCAGCAGGCCGTCCCAGCCCGTTCGGTCCCTGGCGGTGACGGTGGCCAGGTCACAACCGACCGGCCCGGGCCCGCAGACACACAGGCAGGTTCGGTCCTCGTGGGAGAGAGAAACATCCAGAACGGATGATGCCACATGGGCAACGACCGGTTTGCCGCTTCCCCGCCACTGGACCGACAGCGGCAAGCTGGAGACCTCGTATCGCTCGGCTGCGGCAGACAGGGCCCGTTGCAGCATCGGCCCCTCCGCCTCCCGCCGTTCCTGCTTGCTCTTGTCATGGATATCGGGGATAGACGCCAGTTCCAGGTGGGGTGAGGTTACCGAAAAGCGTCGACACGCCTCGTCCAGTGCCTGACGGACCATTCGGCGATCCCGATCCGCGGGCGACACGAGATCCGTCACCGTCGGATAGTCGTCATGGTGCTTGAGGATTCTCAATCGATAGCCCTTCAGCTCCGCCCTCACCGCGCCGTCTTGACTCACGGCAATCACGCGGTATACCAGGTCCCGATCCTCCTGCCCCACAAGCTCCACGCGCACGGTGGCGGGGGAGGATGCGCTGAAAAATTCAGGGAACAGGTCCAGGCGGTCGATGGACACGGGCAGGCTGGTATCCTGGGGCACCAGCAGGGCCGCACTCTGCAGCAGGGTGTCGGTAAAAAATGCATCTCCCAGGCACAAACCGCTACGGTTCTCCTCACCAAATGCAGCAATCGACACCTGATCTGCCGGCATCAACCGGGTGGTAAAGAGCGCAGTCCCGGATTTCTCACCGGTTTCCCGAATATCCCAGATGGTCTGGATGCCCTGGAATCGAGATCCCTGGAATAGCAGGCTGGACCGATACAGGTCGGTCAGTGGCACCAGGGGCATGGGTGTGTCCGGATGGACAACGGTTTCCATCGACGCAGGGTCGGTCGCACCGAAGACCAGTGTGGCTGCAAAGAAGTCCGACCCAACCCCGGTTCCCTGCTTGATGATACCGGCGTGAACCAGGCGTTGGCCGTCGGCTTGGGTCTCGGCCATTATTGCGCGGACGGTGATGTCGGCACCCGCTTCGGGATCGACCGTGATCGGCCGCAGGAGGCGGATATCCCGGATCTGCACCCGCGACAGAACGGTGTTGCCGCATAGGTAAAGCGCCGCCTGGGCCATGGCCTCTAGCCCGAAAACCGTGGGGAAAAGGTAGGATCCCTGGAAATGGTGGTCGCTCAGGTAGGGATCGGTCTCAAGGGACAGATGCGTCGAAAAAACCGCTTCCACCCCTGGGGTCAGATGGGTTAGCGCTTCCAGGAACCGCCATCCCAGGGGCGTATCGGGCAGCCCCTGGTTCCAGGTATCCAGACCCCCCAAGCGGGCGGTCACCACTACCTGGCGGCTGCCCGGATCATGGGTGAAGACCTTGAGGAACCGGTTGACGCCCTCTTCCGTGGGAATCGCATCGATGCCCTTGTCGCGCAGCAGATCCACGCTGCCCATGCGGGGCCCCATGCCTTCGTCGCGCCAGATGCTGTAAGCCACATTGGCCGTGCCGGTCTGGGGGTGATCGGCGGTGAAGCCGCGCAGGGCAATGTCCATCACCTCGTTGGAAAAACCGTACCAACCGTTGCCGGGCATACCGGTGATGCCAATGATCGACCCCATCCCCACAATCAGCTTGGGTGGTTTCGCTTCGAGTGCATCCAGCAGATGCAGCATGCCCAGCACCTTGGGGGCGGTTTCGGCAAAGGCCTGCTCGGGTCTGACCTGACCGGTGAGCCGCGGCCGGTTCAATCCTGCGCCATGGATGATCCCGGTAACCGGCCCCAGGCGCTCTGCGACCGCGGTCAGCATCGCCATCACCGCATCGCGGTCGGCCATGTCGCAAGATAAATAGTCGACCGCCAGTCCCAGGGCGGCATACCTGTCCAAAAGGATGCGGATCTCCTGCGATGCGGTGTTTGGCGACGACTGATCCGGATGCGCGGTCCGCCCCACCAGGGCCATGCGCGCACCGGTTTCCCGCGCTACGGCCAGGGCACATGCAGCCGTGATGCCCCTGGCCCCGCCGGTAACGAGGATCACATCATCGCCCGACCACTGGACGTTTCGCTTTTCATAGGTTGACGGCTGAACGAGCCGCGGAGACAACGTCCGGCGGGTGAGGTCCAGATCGTATCCCACGGCGATAAAGCTGTCCTGGGTGATGGTCTCGGCCAGGGTTTCCCAGGCAATCGTCTCCGCGGAAAGGGAAGGACAAAAATCCATTACACGAACCCGAAGGTCCGACCGTTCCAGGTGAAGGCTGGCTGCCAGGGCCACTGCACCACACCGATCCAACCGTGAGAAGCGCGGATCCCGACCGAAAAATCCGCCGCCAAACTGAATCCAGGCAACGGTGGTGCGCCGTCTCGGGGCACTGGCCGCCGGCGGCACCGATGTCAGGCTGGCCCGCATACGGATCAGCCGATTCAGCAGCGCCGATCGATCCTTTTCTCGATGACCGTTTTTGGGTAAAATGGCCATCAGGTGGGAAAATGCCGGATCGTGAACATCTTCTGCCGCGCCTTCAGCGTCGAAAACATGCACTCGGGTGAAGGCCCCCCGCTGAAAATAATACCCCCCGAGGACCTCAGCCACATCTGTTGTATCTTCACTGTGAAGAATCAGTACCCGGGCTTTCTGCCAGTCGTTTTCCGAGCGCATCCGCCAGGTGTCGGGAAGCTGTGGGTAAGGCGTTTCCACCACATCCATGCTGAAATTGCGCACCCAGGTGGGCTGGTCGGCAGCCGTCGCCGGTTCGGCCCCGTCACCATGCTGTTCAACAGCCATCCGGTTCAGGATCTCGCTGATCTGTCGCAAACTGCGCGTGCGCAGGGGCTCCAGGTCCAGACGAGCCTGTATGCCCATAGCCGAGGCGGTCTGCTGGACCAGCGATTTAAGCTTGTCCGCCCCCATCTGAAGATCCTGCTCGATCTGTAGGTCCGCATCCAGGTCGTCGCTGGAAAATCCGGTGATTCGAGATGCCTGGTCGAGCAGTTCGGCCAGCGCATCCGGCGGTGATGACGCCACGACCGGCCGCGATCCCAGTCCGCCGGCGATCCGATCAACCACCTGATCCAGACTGGCATTGGCCAGCGACGACGCATCCACACGACCTGAAACCCCTGCCTCCGCAGACAGGCGGACGATCAGGTCAGCCCGCCTTGATGGAATCCAGGTTCAGATCGTCCAGAAGCCGCATGGACGGATCGAGGCTCGCTTTGGGAAACCCGGTGATCTCCGACACCATATCCACCAGCATCCTGCTCAGTTCAGTGCGGTCAACTGCCGAAGGACCGTCCGCCCCCGGACCATTACCGCGCAACCGCTGGGCAGCGTCGACCAGGTCACCTAAAGCGGCATTGACCAGCAGGGCCGGATCGGGAAACACCACACCGCAAGTCCTGGCAAAGCGGCTGATCAGGTCGCCGGCCTTGATGGAGTCCAGGTTCAAATCGTCCAGAAGCCGGGACTCCCGGGATAGGGTTTCGGGAGAGAACCCCGTCACCTCAGCCACCAGCTGTGACAAAATGGCCTGGGCCGACGCTGCGTGTCCGGCCGCCAGCACCCCTTTTCCTCCCGCATCGGCATCCACCAGCCGGGCGTCGGGGTCCCAGAAGCTGAGATCCGCCTGCACCACCCGGTTTAAAAAGGCCCCCCGCGATTCCAGGTAGCGAGCCACCAGTGCCTCGGGGACACCGCTGAAGGCCTCGGCCAGTAGGGTGTGGATTTCGTCGGTCGGCACGCTGGCGGAATCGACGTCCAGACTGTCGGTCCCGGGCAGTGTCTCACAGGGGTTGACCACGAAAGTTTTTTGATCTGCCGGCATAAAGGGACGGATCAGCCGGCTTTCAAAAAGCACCTCCCAATGGATCGGTACACCCTGGGCAAAGACCGCACCAAGGGCGCGGTTCAGGTCCAAGGTGCCGCCGGCGGTTCCCTCCACCGGCAGGCATGCCGGCCCCGTTTCACCGAGAACGTCTCCGGTGAGTCCGGTCAGCACGCGACCCGGCCCCATCTCGACGATCAGGTCACAGCCTGCCGCCATGTTCCGGGCCATACGAATGAAATCAACCCGTGACCGGATCTGCCGCGAGAAGTGTTCGTTCAGGGGTTGTCCGGGCGCTATCGTATCGCCGTCGATGCTGGAATAGATCCGGCACGCCGCCGTTTCCATCGGCTTCGAAAGCAAAGCCATATCGGCCACCTGCCGGGCGGCATCCGCGCACAGACGGCTGTGAAAAGCGCCGGAAACCGGCAGCACTCGTGCACTGATCCCATTTTCCCGGGCAATTCTGACCATGGCTTGCACCGCCTCCGCTTCACCGGAAAGCACGGTCTGGCGGGGACTGTTGAGGTTGGCCACGGTGAGGTACCCGTTGGCCTGCGGTATCAGTGCCCGTGCGGTGGACGCGTCGCAACGCAGGCCGACCATGGCTCCCGACACGCCGATCTGACCCGACATGACCAGTCCGCGACGGGCCGAAAATTCCAAAAGGGTGTCCGCATCGAATCCACCGGCGGCGAAACAGGCCGTCAGTTCTCCTAAGCTGTGTCCACCCACGGTTTCGGGACGGATTCCCAAACGGGTGAAGAGAGCGAGCCAGAGCATGGAGGCCAGACAGATGGCCGGCTGGGCGTTTTCCGTTCGGGAAAGCGCGCTGAACCATCGATCCCGCGCTTCGGGACCGGGTGCCCGGTCGGTGTCCCGGAATATCAGTCGGCTCACCGGCATGCCGGTCAGGTCGCGGGTAATGATATCTGCCCGTTCGACGAGCGAACGCGCCCACGAAAACCGTTGCACCAGCATCCGGGCCATATTGAGCTGCTGAGCGCCCTGGCCGGGAAACAGGAATCCGATCCGCGGGTTGGCGAGGCCCATTCCCAGCCAGATGTCGGGCCCCAAGGCAACGGCCGGGCCAGCGTCATCGTCGGTCTCATCTCGCCGAAGGAACGTTTCCAGCTGGGTCAGCCGGGCGGTCAGGTCGTCGGGGCGGCCGGCGACGATGGCGGCCCGGATGGTTGCATCGGCCGGCAGCTGCCGGCTCAGATCGGCGGCAAGGTCGGCCAGTTCGGCCACGCTGATGCCGTCGGCAGTCTTGATCAGGTCCGCCATCTTTTCCAGCATGGCGGCCTTGCTGCCGGCGCCCAGCACCAGCAATTCACTCTCCTGGGCATGCGCCATCAGCACCCCTTCATCCATGTGGGGCGCCAGTCGGTCGTCGGGCTTGTCACCGGAAACCAGCGTGATGTGGCAGTTGATGCCGCCAAAACCCATGGAAGAGACGCCGGCGGTCAGCTGCCTGTCGGCGGGTTCCTGCCGGCCCAGGCGAATGGGGTAGAGGCGCCTGGCATCCGTATCGAAGGCCTGGTGGGGTTCGATGCAGGCGGCGGTCGGGGGGACCACCCGGCGGTTGACCGCCATCACGGCCTTGAGCAGTCCACCGATGCCCGAGGCGGCCTTGGTGTGCCCGAGGATGGATTTGAGAGAGGTGATGCCGCAGGGCCGCAATTGGCCGTGGGGGACCGGCGTCCGCCCCAGCACCCGGGCGATGGCTTCCAATTCGGTGCGGTCTCCCACAGTGGTGCCGGTGCCGTGGCCCTCGATGAAATCCAGGTCTTCGATCCCATAGGGTGCATGCAGGTAAGCGCGTTCCAGGGACAGGGCCTGGCCGGAGGCGCTGGGCGCCGTAATGCCCGAACCGCCGCCGTCCGAGGAGATACCCCAGCCGTGAATCACTGCGTAAACCCGATCGCCATCCCGTCGGGCTGCGGCCAGGGGTTTAAGCACCATGAAACCGCAGCCCTCGCCGGGAATGAACCCTTTTCCGCCGCGGTCATACACCATCATATCACCATCGGTGAGTGCACCGGTTTTGGCAAAACCGATCAACTCGAACGGATCCAGGCTGACGTCCACGCCGCCCACGATGGCCAGGTCCAGATCCTGGTCCACCATGCGAGAGGCGGCATGGGCCACAGCCAGCAGCGATGAAGAGCAGGCCCCGTCGACGGTGAAGCCCCCACCCATGAGGTTCAGGTGGTTGCAGATGCGACCGGCAATGGTATTGGAAAGCCCGCCGGCCAGGGTGTCCTCGTCCACCGGCGGGAAGACGGCGGTATAGCGATCCTTCAGGGTCCGGGAGAGCCGGCGAATCTGCCGGTCATCCATCCCCTGGGTCCGGGCGGCAACTTGCAGCGCCCGGCGGACAAAGGGCCAGCGCAGCCGCATGGTGTTGGCCCGGGTCTGCTCGCCGGTAAGCGTGTTGCCGATAATGACGCCGGTACGCTCACCGGGCAGGGTCTCGCGGGTGTAGCCGGCATCGGCCACAGCCGCCAGGCTGGTTTCCAGGGCCAGCCAGTGTACGATATCCGTGGTGCGTACCGTGGAAAACGGGATTCGTCTGCCAGCCCAGTCGAAATCGAAACCGTCGATGACTGCGGCTTGGCGGCCATAGGTTTTGTCAGGCACTTTTTTGTCCGCATCATAGTAGTCAGCAAGCGGCAACCGACAATCCGGGATACGGCGGAACTGCCGCCGTCGGGTCAGAATATTTTCCCACAGTTGTCGGGGCGTGGCTGCGTCAGGATATCGACATGCCAGTCCAATCACAGCAATTGCCGGTGGTGATGACGGGTGCGTCATTTCCCCTCTCACTTTCTATTTTAAACTTAATATCGAAGGGTTAGGCAGTCCTTGAAGCGCTGCTCAGCAATACGGGTTGATCCAGATACTTGTGAATATGAAAAATCTATGCCAAAATTCTAAAATCAGCAGATATCGTTTGAAAATTAACCGAATCACCAACCATCGGCAGCCTTGTTTCCGATCCAACCGGATTTAGACACTCGCAAATAAATGCCGATTATGAGATAAAGCAGTCGTTGTGTTGGCTGTCGCCGGCACATGTGTTGACAATCGGTGTATCTTTTTAAGAACACGGTTATCATTCAGAAAATAGGAACATCGGGCATGAAGCTGCGTACCTGTGTTTCACCGGCGGGGCGGTTTATCTTCGGCCTGCACCGGCCGCATTTCACCGCAGACAATTTTCGTGAAACGGATCGACTGGCCGACCTGGGCAGATTACCGGAGGGTAACCGTCACCGCAATGACGCCAATTTTCCTATTGGGCCGGTCCACGAACCGGAGGGGGACTGGATCTTCGAGGTTCCCAACGCCTTCCCCTTCAGGGGAACCACCTACATCGGCAAGACATGGGCTGACGCCCGTGCACGCAAACCCGAGGCGATCGCACTGCCGGAGGCGCCGGAGATCTCTTTCTTTGACGGTCATTCCGATGAACGGGCGGCCACCCTGGCTATCCGCAGCCTGCCCCGACCGCTTCAGCTGGCGCTGGCGGTAACATCCACCGATGCCCGGGACCTGTGTTCGCTGGCCCATATGGCCTGCACCTTATGCTTGGATGAAATCAGTGGTCTCCCTTGGGGACTGGCCTATGAGAGGCGATCCGACGGACGAATCAAGGCGGTGATTGCCGATGAGGGCCTGTTCGAAGCCGTGGCCAACAACCGACACCTGCCCCACGCGTATCAACAGGCGATGGTGCTTCGCCCCGGCACCCAGGGAGAGAGTGAGATCGTGGGTGAATGGTGCCAATCGAACCCGGACAGCCATGTGTTCGAGTACCTGCGCAGGAACTCCTACATCCCCTGGGGTCACTATGCCGCCAACATGGCCGACAACGCCGTGCGATACCGCTTGCAGGACCTGACCCTGCAAGATATGACCGGCATGCGCCACCTTTACTACCAACGAAGCTATTCCCGCTTGGCCGGCTTGTTGGGTGTGCCACCCGTGGCCAGCGGGCGAAGCCTGGCCATCGATGAATTGGAAATGCTGAGGCTGAAAATCTTAAGGGCGTTGAAGGGAGGTAAAACCCTTGACTTTGACCGGACCCTGTGGGGCTGGAATTACGGATTTGACTACGCACCCAGCGGATACCGCCTGCATGCCTCCCACCAGCAGATCCACCAGCAGTTCGCACTGATCCCGACCGAAGTGCCACTGGCCGCGGACGAGGGGTCCCTTCCGGCATACGCATGCGGGGATCTGGTAAGCGATTTCGTCAAGGAATTCCGTCATGAAACGGGAAAATGCTTTTTTGAATGCTATCAGCAAGCGATCATGGATAACCGGCGGATGGATGGAAACGCGCAACGCGAAAGGAGCCTGGTGGTTTTTGAAGACGATCGGATGATGCTCTTCGTGCCCAAGGCCCAGACCTCACAATGGGAGCTGAACCTGATGCCAAAAACACCGGTGGGCAGCATCCTTGAGGCCGACACGCCCACGCGCCGATCACTGGACCGGGCCTTGTTGGCTGCCGTCAGCGTGCTGGGGGCCATGGGGGCACGCATGATCACCACCATTGAATATTCGACTTCAGTCGTCGCTGGCGATGCGGACCATCGCTTGCTGATAGCCTTTTTGCCCAGGCTGCCGGATTCCCCCGGAGCATTCAGTGAAGCCCAGTTGCGTTGGATCAGCGGGCACTACCCGGAAGATTTTGCCCTGGCCTGCCGACGCCATCTGCCTGATGGAAAGGACACACGCCAATGCCAGTAAATGCCCCATCGATAGTATTCTTTACCGGTGTTAATGCGTCGATCCATCAACCGGCGCGTCATAAAAAAAGGTTGCCAATCCGCAGGAAATGCGGTTTATATGATCAACGGCATTCGCACTGGATCTGAATCTCCGGCACAGACGGTTCCCGTTGTCCCAGCTTACCCGGTTAGCGATTTCAATGCCCGCCAATCCATATTCTAATCGATATTAATCTGGACGGTTCTTGCATGAGAGAAATGTTGATGCGCCTGATACAATTCAAGTTTCGCAAGCGGCGGCGGCACAAGGCGCGCACAGGCCTTTTCGTGACCTTTGACAACACCCTTTCCAGAAACCAGATCGGTGACATCCATATGGGCGGCCTGTCCTATTATTACGAGGATCATGGTTTCACCATGGGCATGCGTGCCCACGCCCTGCGGATAGTAACGGCAGATGACCCCACCGGCATCAACCATATTCCCTTTAAGATCGTGTCCGACCGGGAAACCGGTTCGCTGCTTTTTAATAACAGGCGAATCAATCGCCAGGGCATTCAATTCAGTGGCCTGACCTTGGTCCAGAAGCGCAAGCTGAGGGATATCATCCAACACTACACCCACGGACCGACCAATCCCGAAAATTAAGGATCTCTGCCCATCTGACCGACCCGCCCCAACCCTTTTCCCGTGCATCGCTGCAACCAAAGCCGCCGACAGGGACCGATAGAGTCACTGGTTCGGGCGGTCATATGATTGCCCACCTCACGCCGTTTCAAGTCAATCCAAGTGCTTTGTGGCCCTTTATCATCCGGGAGGTCTGCCGGCAGCCACCGTCTTGTCGTCAAGGTCCATGCCTGTCAGGCAACACCCTGCGGCAGTGAATGCAACGTGATCCGAAATTGGGGTCAAGAAGATCCCGTTCTCACCCACAAGCATCCTGCCAAAGGGCGGATAGCTGCCCGATCGGGAGCTGCAAACCCGATTTTAATGGCTTTAATTGTCTTGACTTTGGCTATCTGCCGGCTTAATTTTTCCCGGCGAACGGCCGGAGTAGTGACAAGTTGCGCAATGTGAATGGAAAAGGAGCATATCTTGCCGCCTGTTATCTCCATCGTGGGCAAGTCGGAATCCGGCAAAACCACGCTCATCGAACGACTGATCCCCGAGTTGAAACGCCGGGGCTATCGCATCGGCATAGTCAAGCATGCCCATCACGGATTTGATATGGATCGGAAAGGGAAAGACAGCTACCGTCACAGACAGGCGGGCGCCGATACGGTGATGATCGCTTCCCCCGGCCAGATCGCCATGATCAAAGATGTAGCCAGTGAGTGTCTGGACGACCTGGTCCCATTCTTCGAAGATATGGACTTGCTGATCACGGAAGGGTTTAAAAGCGACCGTGCGCCAAAAATTGAGATTTTCAGGGTGGAACGACACCCACATCCCGCCTGCCTGGAAGACGACACCCTGATGGCCGTGGTTTCCGACACCCCCCTGGACGTGACGGTTCCCCAGTTCGCGACTGCCGACATCCAAGCAATCACTGAATTTATCGTGGCCAGATGTCTGCCCCACCCCCAGCGCAATAAGTGATAGCCATCACTGCCCCGTCGGCAGAAAACCCACTATGCCTTAAGGACTGCCGTCCAGGATCAATTCCGATCAGGCACCCCGGCAGAAGGGTCACCGGATCGGACCAGCGCAGCCGCATTCCTTCGGTCCTGGCCTGATCGTCGCTCTGGAATGAAATCGGCGTAGGAGAATCGGCGCTGCTCAAAGGCGATCCGATGCTCTCCCCGAATGGCCTTTGCAAGGCGGGCGTGTTTTTGAACGTCCGTCGGTGTTTGATTTGCCTCGACCAGTTGTGTTAACGGTAACCAGAGACATCAGAAGAGATGGTCCACACTTTATTGGAAAGCACCTCCGCCAATGAATCTGAGATTTGGAATCACCGGGAAACTGCTCGTCTGGTTTCTCGTCATCATCGCTATTTTTTATGGTACGATCCTGGTCCTATACATCAATGTCCAGCAGGTGGTCAGACTTTCCGGATCCATCGTGGCCAAAAATTATGCCATTGCCTCCGGGACGAAAAAGATGATGGAAACCCTGCTGAGCATGGAAGAGAATAAACAGAAATACCTGCTGCTCAAAAAAGCCGACTACCTGGTCTTTTTCAATGAAGCGCAACGCGCCTTTGAAGAAAACCTGGCTCAGGTGATCCGACTGACCGCGATGGGCCATGACATTTCCGATGTGTGGCGGGACATCAGTCATGATTACGACACCTATCCCAACGCGGCGGAGGTTTACACCTATCTGAGCGGCAAGGTTAAAGACCCTGAAGCCGTAAATACCTTCTGGATCCCAGAAGCGATCGTCAACAGCTGGATCAGTGTAATTTCCGACGAACGGCTGAAAAATGAGCTTGAAATCGAACAGGCCACACGGGAAGTGGATCGCAAGGGTCGGCTTTCCGCCAAAAACGGGCTCATCGGTCTGGCGGTCTCCAGCCTGGTGGGCTTTTTGGGCATTTGCTACATAGCTTATTCCATGATCCGCCCATTGCGCGAACTGATGGGTGGCATCCGGGAGATCTCCTCAGATCGGCTCAGCACCCCCCTTAAGGTCCGCAGCCAGGATGAATTCGGCGAATTGGCCCATGCCTTCAACGAAATGTCCAATCGCCTGCGCAAAGAGGAACGCATGCGGTCTGATTTCATCTCCATGCTCAGCCACGAGATCCGCACCCCATTGACATCCATCCGCGAGTCAGTCAACATGATTCGGGAAGAGGTAATGGGCCCCATCAACAGCCGGCAGGAGAAATTCCTGGGAATCGCCAGCGCGGAAATCAGCCGTATCAGCGACCTGCTGAGCCATCTGATGCAGGCGTCCCGACTGGAGCCCGGCCTGCTGAACATGCAGTTGGAGCCCATCGATCCACACACCTTTATCTCCGAGTGTGCCAAGAGCATCAAGCTGGCCGTCGAGGCAAAAAGCATCGATATGCGTATCCAAGTCCCCTCCCAATTGCCTCCTGTCGTCGGCGATCGCAAACAGCTTCAACAGGCCATGTTGAATTATCTGTCCAACGCCGTCAAATTTTCCGAACCCGGCACCCGTATCACCGTCGGCGTCCGTCAACACCGGTCGCAAAACCGCCTCTCCTTTTTCGTCAAAGACAACGGCCCCGGTATTTTGGACGAAGATCAAGCCTTTTTATTCAATAAATACTATCGGGGTCAGCGCGAACGCGAGCGGTTGGAGGGCGTCGGCTTGGGACTCAGCATTGTCAAAAACATCGTCGAATCCCACCACGGCACCGTGTGGGTCAGCAGCCAGGTGGGCAAGGGAAGCACCTTCGGATTCACCCTGCCCAGCGCACCCGAGTGATGATGCCGGCTGATGGGTGTGAACAGCAATCGTGAATTTTCTTGAATTGTCGTGCGATGGGGATTAAATAGAGAGCGGTAATTATGGAAACGGGTGGTTGAACAAAAAGCGGGAACAACATGACAACTGCATGGATCCAATCATACCGCCTGACGATCATCCTGATCATTGTCATTGGTCTGTTTACAGGCTGCGCGTCCGTTTTCCGGGATTTTGACGACAGGATCAACCGAAAGCGTTTCGCGTCGGACTATGCGTCCTTTGATAATGCACTGTCGGTATATAAGGACGGTGATTTCAAACAGGCCATGGCGCTGTTCAGGACGATATCGACCTCAGGGACCCATGAAAAATTGGCCCGAAAGGCGTGGCTGGGGGAAATCTGCTGCCGCCTGATGCTGGCGGATACAAAGGCGGACTATACCGTCGCCATTGGCCTGTGGCACGATTTTGGCCGATCTGCACCGGATAATGATGATGTCTGGGATATGGACCTGCTCGATCCAGTAATCGTTCGCATGGCACCCAAAAGCACCACTCGGGTGATCGAGATTTATCCGCCGGCAGCACAGAATTCCACCGACACCGCTGCCCCTGCCGACCAGCAGCAGATCGACCGACCGTCTCAAACCGATCAGGCCGCTATGAAAAAGAAAGCGGCGCAGGTGGATCGATTGCAGCGCCAGTTGGATGCAGTCGCAGCCGAAAACCGTTCCCTCAAGGAAAAAATCAAGGCGCTGGAAGCCATTGACCAGAATATCCAGAAGAAAAAAACGGAAATGGTAGCTCCCAGCGAATGAAACTATGAAAAATGACACCCCCCCACAATCGGTCCTTGTAGTCGACGACGACCGAAATGTACTGGAGGTGCTGGATGCCCGACTGTCCAGCTGCGGGCTCACCGTTTACAAGGCGGATGGCGGACGCAAGGCGCTTCAGATCCTCAAGACCCGCCGAATCGATCTGGTGGTGTCCGATATAAAAATGCCCGAGATGGATGGCATGGCCCTGTTGTCGGAAATCATCCAGATACAACCCGGGCTGCCGGTTATCTTTCTGACCGCCTATGCCAACGTTGCCGATGCGGTGAAAGCGGTCAAATCCGGTGCTGTGGACTACGTCGAAAAGCCTTTTGACGGCAAAGCCCTGACTGAAAAAATCCTGCTGATGCTCTTGGAATGCCAGGACGCGGACCCGCTCCAGGCCGTCGATCCGGTTGCGGAAACGGACACCGACGACCAGGTAAAAAGTCCTGCCATGAAGAATCTGCATGGTCTGGTTAAAAAAGTGGCCCGAAGCAGCGTCAACGTCCTGATTCTCGGGGAAAGCGGGGTGGGAAAAGAGCGCATCGCCAACCGGATCCACCAGCTGGGCCACCGGCGGAAGAAACCGTTTGTCGTGGTCGATTGCGGAGCCACACCCGCCGGTCTTCTGGAAAGTGAACTCTTTGGCCACGTCAAGGGGTCATTCACCCATGCCGTAAACGACAAGAAGGGGCTCATCGAAACGGCGGATACCGGGACGCTGTTCCTTGACGAAATCGGCAACATCTCCCATGAAATGCAGATCCGGTTGCTCCGGTTTATCGAAGACCGGACCATCCGGCCTATCGGCGGGCTTAAGGGAACCCCCGTGGATTGCCGAATCATCGCGGCCACCAATGCCGATCTGGGTGAAGCCATCAAGACCGGTCGGTTCCGGGAAGACCTGTTTTTCCGCCTCAGGGTGGTGACCTTGACCATTCCCCCGCTGCGGGAGCGAAAAGCGGATATCCCTTTTTTAGTCGACCACTTCACCCGACAATACTGCAGCCAGCACGGTGTGGAGATGGTTCGCGTCCTTGAAGACACAATGGACTGGCTTTGTGACTACGCGTGGCCCGGTAATGTTCGGGAATTGAAAAACGCCATCGAGGGGGGCATCGTCATGTGCCGAGACCACGTGCTTCGGCCGGAAGATTTTCATGTGGCCGGCATAACGGAAACCTGCACCGAGAATCTGGCCGGTGCCGATTGCCTCTCTCTTGAAGCGAGCGAAAAGAACACCATCCTGCGGGCCTTGGAACAGACCGGTGGGGTTCAAAAAGAGGCCGCCGAGGTGTTGGGCATCAGTCGTCGCGCCATCCACTACAAAATCAAAAAATATGGCATTGACGCCGGAAGTATCAAGGCCAGGCACTGACCCCCCGGACCAACCCGCCCTGCACTGTAACCGAATCCCCCCCCTTGTCTCTTTAGCGCCGTGGCAAAAAACCAATGGACATCACCCATATAAACACATATGAAAGGGAAAAAGATGAAGGAAATATTGATCTTGCTGGCGGTCGTGGGCGTCTGGATCCTTCTTCAGGCCTATATACTGCCGAAACTGGGTATCTCTACCTGAATGAGTGATGCCTGTCAGGTGACAGACAAGAAAACCAATGCCGAACCCGTCGCAGAAAACGAAAAACGACGATAAGGATAGCGAATTGGTCCGGGCGATCAACGACGGCCGTCAGGATCTCTTTTATGAATTGGTCAATCGTTATGAGAAAAGCCTGTACAACTTTGGCCTGAGAATGTGCGATAACCCCAGTGACGCCGAAGACATGGTGCAGGACACCTTCTTGAATGTCTTTAAATACCTCGAGGGGTTTCGATATGAAACCAAATTCAGGAACTGGCTGTACCGGGTCGCCACCAGCGCCTGCCTGAAAAAAAAACGCCGATCCAAGTATGCACCCGATAGAGAACTCCCTTTGGACGAATTTCTTCCGGCAGACGAATCGGCCGTATCTGTGGACCTGCCTCGCTGGGCGTCCCAGCCTCTGGATCAGGTGCTTGATGGGGAACTGGCCGGCGTCATCCGACAAGCGCTGCTGGACCTTCCGGAAAAGTACCGGCTGGTAGTTGTTTTGCGGGACGTGGAAGGGTTCACCACTCAAGAAACGGCTGAGATACTGGACCTGACCCCCACCAACATCAAAGTACGCCTGCACCGGGCAAGGCTTTTTCTCAGAGAAGCCTTGAAATCTTATTATGAAACAGACTGACCCGCACCATTCCCATGAAAACTGCCTGGCGCTGTTCGAACGGCTTTCCGAGTATATCGACAGGGAACTGGACGCACCCACCTGCAAGGATATAGAAGCACACATCAAGGCGTGCAAACCCTGTCAGGTCTGCCTGGAGACACTGAAACAAACGGTGGCGTTGTGCAGGAACCTCGAACGCCGTCAGGTGCCGGAGACCTTTTCCCTGAAATTGAAGAGCGCCATCTTCGACCTGGTAGACAAAAAAGCCGACTGAATGCAGCGCGGTTCACCTTCCCGCCTCATGTGTGGCCGATTCTTTTTTCCATCTTCCACGCTGGACGCTCCTGGCGTCCATCACCCCTTGCAGCCCGGACGATTGTGACCGTATCGGAATGTATCAACTGTGTAAACATTTTCATAGTTAAATGGACGGTTGTGGCGTGTGCTCCATAGCTTTTCTGATGAAATCCCCTGCGCTTGAGGAACGCAAGAATGCCGGCAGGACAGCGCATAGAAAAATAACCCGTTGATAACATTTATTTATATTTCATTCCAACGAATAAGACCGGTGGTTTTCGTTCGTTGGCACCTTCATTGCTCTGTCAACAGGGAGTCATTTAATAAAGGTTGAGCCCGATTGAGCGATGGCCGGCTATCAGCCGTCCGGGGTCATTCAGAGGCCTCGTTGACAAGTTTGCATAATCGCCATGGACTTTGCGCGGGTTTACCTGCTGAACAGATGAGATATTTCAATGGGACTGGCAGTCGCTGTGCGCATCGCTTCAGAATTCACTGGCAGGTTGCAGCTTACTGTTTTCCCATATCTGTTAGAACGCCTCATCCACGTCCGCCATGATCCATCCATCGCCCTGCTCGACCTATCCCGGCTCATCAGAATGGATCCGGCGTTTTGCTTCCTGGCCATACGCCTCGACCGGTCCATGCGTTCGAATACGACAGCGGCGGATCCCTGCGGCATTGACGACGTGGTCAGCCGCATCGGGTTGGCCGGCATCGATGCCATTACGACCCAAGCCATAGCCGATCAGGCACTAAACGGCATCCACCATCGCCAGGGCTTGGCGCTTGGATGGTTGTGGCGGCATTGCCTCACCACGGCCCTGCTGGCACAAGGGCTGGCACTGACGCTGGACTATCGTCCCGTGGAGGATGCCTATACCGCCGGCCTGCTTCACGACATCGGCAAACTGGCCCTATTCGCGCGAACACCGGCAGCATGTGCCCCCATGCTGACCGACTCTGCTGAGGCGCTCCCATTGCTCAAAGCAGAGGAACAGGTTGCCGGATCAGACCATGGCCGAATCGGTGCGCAGTTGATTCGCCGAAACACCGAGGCATGGTTTGCAGCAGATACGGCCGAGTACCACACCGCCAGCCCGTCAGCGGTTGTCAACGCCCTCCCACTGGTTCAGATGGTGTGGTCGGCCAACCGATTGGCAGTCGAGCCGCATCCGCCATCCGAGGCCTATCAGACGGTTTCCAGCCTTTTGAACCTGGATGCCCAGCAACTGAATCGTCTTTCCCGAGCAGCTCAGGAGCAGGCCCTGATGGTGGCAAACGAACTCGGCGGCATGCCTGACCTGCCGGAAAAAGGCTGGACCATCGAACCGATCACAGTTCCCCTGAGCCAAACGATCAAAATCAGCACCGTCTTGTCCAGCGTTTATCAGAATTTGCTGACGGTGACCGGCCGTAGTGCGATCATGCGGGTATTGCGGCAAAGTCTCAGCGTCTTTTTGGGTATCGACGCCCTGATCATGGTTGACCATGATGCCGACAGCAATCTTTTGATCGGACGTTTCGCCGCAGGGAACAACTTGCCGCGCCGCATCGATCGGCTGCACATTCCCCTGACCGCATCGGACTGCCTGCCAGTCATCAGTCATGTCAGTGGTGAAACGGTGAATTCATTTTCAGCAGCCCAAAGGAGAAGACTGACCATCATCGACCAACAACTCATTGCCTACATGCAAAAAGAGGGCATCGTCTGCATGCCGATCCGATCGAGCAGCGGCGACGGCAGTGCGATGTTGCTCCTGGGAATCGATGCCGTCGAATGGCCATGGGTCGAGCAACAGACGACGCTGTTGAAGGCCATTGTGGCTGCCGTGAGCGGGGCGCTGGAACGAGAACGGCAACGCTACGATCAAAGGGACGGGCGGGCGGCGGATCGCGCTGCAGCGGCCTTGTCAAAAACACGTAAAATCGTTCATGAAATCAACAACCCGTTGAGTATCATCAAAAACTATCTCAAGGTCTTGACCCTGCGCACCGATGACCAATCATCGGCCAAAGAAGAGCTCCGCATTATCGATGAGGAGATCAACCGTGTGACCGGGCTGATAAAATCCCTGGCATTACCGTCAGAACGCATTCCCATAGGCCTTGAAACCGTTGACGTGAATGCAACGATCACCGACATTCTGGGGCTGTTCCGTGAAAGCCTTCCCGGCGATACGGCCATCGTCCTGGAGCAGGATCTGGATGCGCACATCCCAGCCATCGCATCGGATCGGGACCGGCTGAAGCAGGCATTGATTAACCTGCTGAAAAATGCGATAGAAGCGATGCCCGATGGCGGAACCGTTCAGGTGATCAGCCGCATGCTGGAAGCCCCTTCCCGGCCATTCGGCAGCACAGAAAAAGCGGGCCATATCAAAATCAGCGTCTGTGACGACGGCCCGGGTATTGACGAAGCGATCAAAAATGACCTATTTAAGGTTAATGTGACTTCGAAGACGGGTCACGACGGGCTGGGGCTGTCCATCGTCCATGAGGCGGTGACCCACCTCAAAGGCTTCCTGCTGTGCGAAAGCACCCCGGGCAGGGGAACCTGTTTTCACATCGAACTGCCCACCGGCGACAATGAGACGGAAAACAGAACTGCACTGGACTCAGCCTCTTAGGAGCACTTCATGGAGAACCGCCCGCGAATACTGATCTGCGACGATGAGCCCTTGATGACCGCGAGCACCAAGGCGGTCTTAGACAACGGCAACTACCAGGTTCAAATCACCAACAGCTCCCGCCACGCACTGACCCTCATCCATGCCGAGTCCCCCGACCTGGTCATCCTGGATGTCATGATGCCGGAGATGACCGGCTTTGAATTGCTCGACGCCGTTGACCGGGAGTGCTGCGACGCCGCCTTCATCATTGTCACCGGAGAGGCCTCCGTCGATTCGGCCATCAAGGCTATCCGCAAAGGGGCCAGCGATTATCTGAGAAAACCCTTCGAACCCGACGAGCTGTTCATCCGCGTGGAGAACGTGCTGAGACAGCGGCAGATGAAAAAGGATAACGTGTGCGTCCTGGCCGAGAAACGGCAGCTTGAAAACCAACTGCGCCAGTCCCAGAAAATGGAGGCCATCGGCACCCTGGCCGGCGGCATCGCCCACGACTTCAACAACGTGCTGAGCATCATTTTAGGCAATGCGGAACTGGCCCTGGCCGACATGCCCAGCGAAAACCCCGCCCACCTGAACCTGGAACGGATTCTCACAGCCAGCCTGAGGGCACGGGAAATGATTCAGCAGTTGCTCAGCTTCAGCCGCAAGGAAGAATCCGGCTGCAAGCCGCTTCGTCTCAATAGCGTCATCACGGATTCACTCAAGCTGATGCGTGCCTCCCTGCCCACCAACATCTCCATCCAACGCGATATCTGCACAACCGAATGCATCTCCATCGCCGACGCGACCCAGATTCACCAGATCATGCTCAACCTGTGCACCAATGCCGCGCATGCCATGGAACCCAGCGGCGGGGTACTGACCATCCGGCTGGATCCGGTGACGCTGGATAGCGCCGCCGCCGCCGATTTGGGTCTTTCCCCGGGCCGCTACGCCAGGCTGGTGGTCGGCGACACCGGCCACGGCATCGAAAAGGATATCATCGATCGGATTTTCGACCCCTATTTCACCACGAAGGAAACCGGCAAGGGCACGGGCATGGGCCTCTCCGTCGTTCATGGCATCATCAAGGGCTACGGCGGCGCCATAAGAGCCTTCAGTGGACCGGGCCGGTTCACGGAGTTTCACCTCTACCTGCCGAAGATGGACGCGATCATTGATGCGGAACCGGCTATTTTCAACCAGCAGCAAATGACGGGCGGCCATGAGCATATCCTGATCGTGGATGATGAAGAGATGCTCGTGGACATGATGCGACAGGTGCTCGAGCAGCTGGGGTACACGGTAAGCGCATATACCGACAGTGCCGAGGCGCTCAAGGAATTTCTCGGCTGCCCCCGGCTCTACGACCTGCTGATCACAGATATGACCATGCCCGGGATGACGGGCACCGGCCTGGCCAAGGCGGTGAAGGCCGTGCGCAATGACCTTCCCATTATTCTATGCACCGGGTATAATGAGCAGATCAGTCAGGAGAACGCTCAATCGTTGGGTATCCAGTCCTTGATCATGAAGCCCGTGGGCATGCAACAGCTGGCCGAAACCATCCGCAACGTGCTGATGCCAGTCTCAGCGGAGCGTCGTAAAACCCCGCGATTTGGCGCCCCTGCAGGCACCTTCGTGATCTCCCGCACCTACCCTTACGAGCGGTTCAGCCTGGTGGACATCGGGGTGTCCGGACTGGCTTACAGCCACGAGATGGCATCGGTGCCGGGCCATCCATCCGACCAGCTTGCCATTATGACGCCTGACGGTGAAATTTTGGTCAACGGCATCCGATGCAAAAACGTTTCCGATATTCCCGCCGACAGCGGCATCCCCGGCATCCCCCTCCCCGAAGCGGGCCAGGCCCGTCGCGGTGTGCGCTTCGAGGGCCTGACCCTGCTTCAGACGGAACTGATCGATCAGTTCATCCGAAACTACGCCACAGAACGCTTACCCTGATCCGGCCGGCCGATCGCATACCCGTTCAACGGCCGCCAAGGCGATATCCGTGGCGACCACCACCCTGCGGACGCCGCCGTCATCGGGCCTCTTCAAAGTACTGAACCTGATAGACCTGCACCGCCAGATCCCCTTTCCGCCATTGGTCGGCAGGCAGGCCGGCTTTCACGCACAGGTGGGAGAGGAACGGTTCCGGCTGGGGCAGTTGATCCCACACCTGGGGCAAAAAAGTGGCACTGGCGAATCCACTATTGATGATCACCCCATCGAGACCGGGCCTCAGCCTGGCCAGCAGATCTTCAGCATCGGTGTAAGCCAGCGCGACCGGTTCGGAAAGCACACTCACCTCGATATGCACGGCTTCCAGTTCTTTTTTGCCCAAGGGGGAAAACCGCGGATCGTGGAGGGCCGCATTCAGTGCATTGACGCACACCCCCTCAGCAATGGGAGCGCTGGCCGACAGACTGCCGATGCATCCCCGCAGCTGGTTGTCGATCTTCAAGGTGACGAACGTGCCGCAGCGAGCCTGAAGCGCTTGATCCGATAGGCGCGTCTCCAGTCGTTGCGTATCGGCCGATGCGGTCGTTTCTCCGAAATGGCGAACCAGTGCCTGCCGGGCCAGGGCAACCAGGGCGGCCCCTTGTTCAGGGGTCAGCGGTCGACGGCTATCGTTTCGGTTTTGCATAGGTTCATCTCCGTATCAGGTGATCGGGCCCCAACTGAACCACCCTGCCGAATCGGTCTCGGGCAATGGCCAGGGCGGTACGGGCAGCAGTGGTTCCGGAGTAGGCGTATCCGGCGTGGGGCATCATCAGGGCGTGCAACCGGGTGTGTGGACGATGCGCGGCATTCGAATTCTGTTATGATGGTAACCAATGACGGTGAAAAAAGAGATTGGCTGTAACCGGCCTATGTAAGAAGTACAATGGGGTAAAACGACGTGTCAAGCAATTTGCCGTGGGCCGGAATCCCTTCAGCCGGTAGTGCGGGAATCGACCGGCATCGATCGACTGTCATCGGCGCCAACATCGGTCTGCCGCCAGTATCCAAGCAGTCCGTCATTATCCGGATCAATACCGAAGTAGTATCCGGGCGGCGCAAGGACCTTCATGAGGGGCAGTATCCGCGTACGGAAAAGGTTTTCCTTGAACTCACAACCGGCCGGCGTTCGACCCAGGTAGACCATATCGTACAGAGCTGATTCGATCCGGGCGGTCTCTTTGCGCATCTCATGCCCCAGATCGATTGAATAGAGAAACCCCAGGCAGTTGTCGATCAGGACGCCGATATCCCGGTCCATTCTGCTGATCAATTTGACACGGTTGGTGATAAATCTTCTCACGACGGCATCTCCGGGCATGCACGGGGCGCTGAGGGCTGCTCTGGATCAACTATTACGACGGCTGGCAATGGTATCGGCAGCTTCCGGAATATGATGCAGCGGAATGTTGGGGTCGCCGCATGAAATAACCGTGCACCCTTACCGATGGTCCATCAGGAGCACCTTGGCGCCCCGGATCCGCCTGTTTTTCAATTCAAGGAGCGCCCGATTGGCCGCTTCGAGGCTGAACGTCTCCACCTCGGGAATGATGGGGATCCGGTCGGCCAGTTCCAGAAACCGGGAAACATCTGACCGGGCCACGTTGGCGACGCTTTTGATTTCCTTTTCATGCCATAGATGAGAAGAATAGTCCAGCCGCAGGAGGGCATCCCGGTCGGCCGTTTCCTTGCGAATGGCATTAACGACCAGGCGGCCGCCAGGCTTGAGATTTTTCAAGGCCTCCACCACCGGCGTCCATGCCGGCGTGGTGTCGATGATCCGATCCAGCGGTTGCGGCGCCGTGTCTTTCGTATGCCCGGCCCACACGGCCCCTAAAGTGCGCGCGAATGCCTGCTCTCCGGGGCTTCTTGCGAACACATAAACCCGCACGTCAGGAAACCGGTGCCGCACCATTTTAAGCACCAGGTGAGCGGAGGCGCCGAATCCGGTAAGCCCGAGACGTTGCCCGTCCCGCAGGTTGCATAGGGTCATGGACCGGTACCCGATGGCACCGGCGCAAAGCAGCGGCGCCGCCTGGGCATCCGAAAAACGATCGGGAATCGGGTAGGCAAAGGCCTCATGCACCCTCATATACTCGGCGTAGCCGCCATGGACATCCCGCCCGGTGGCGGTAAATTCGGGACAAAGGTTCTCCCGGTCATCCAGACAGAATTCACAACAGCCGCAGGTCCGGTTAATCCAGGCGACCCCCACCCGCTGGCCGGTGGAAAACCGAACGGCACCCGCTCCGCTTTCCTGCACCCGCCCCACCACCTGATGTCCGGGAATCACGGGAAACCGCGGCGGAGGGGTTCGCCCCTCGATTTCATCCAGTTCGGTGTGACATACCCCGCAGGCCCCCACCCGGATCAGAATATCATGGTCACCCGGCGTCGGGATGGGAACCGTCTGCGGCACCAGAGGCGCTTCAGTCTTGTTCAGATCGTGGATACGCGCCAGCATCATGGTTTTCATCTGGTTCAAGTTTCGGTCCGTCTCCGGTCCGCTCCGGTCCGCCGGTCCTTCTGATAGGATAAGCTGACCACCACACCATCCCGGACACTTTTTCTCCGATCCGTTCGGTTGCGGCGCTTTTCAGTGAAATTTAATTTTTTGCCGGGAACCCGCGTCACCCGCTTTTTCGGTTCCTCGTTTCTCACGAAAGCGCTGTTGATTACAACGATATCCATGGCTGAGTCTCCTTAACAAGGAATATCGGCAGCGATTGGAATCACTTTAACGAATAATTAATCAAATAGGGCGCCGACACTTTCACCGGTGTGGATGCGCCGAATGGCCTCGGCAAAGAGCGGGGCCACCGAGAGGGTGTGGATCTTCTCGGCCTGTTTGTCCCGGGGAAGGTGCACCGTGTCGGTGACAGCCACGGATTCGATGGGACTCTCCACCAACCGGTTTACCGCAGGACCGCACAGCACGCCGTGGGTCGCCCCCACGTGAATGCTTTTCACACCGGCCGCCGTCAGCGTTTTTGCGGACGCAGCCAGGGTGCCGCCCGTGGAAATCTCGTCTTCAAAGATAATGGCATCGCGGCCCTTCACGTCGCCCACCACCAGCCCTTGGACGACTTCGGTATCGGCCACGCGCCGCTTATCGATGATGGCCATGGGCAGATGAATGCGCTCTGCAAAGCGACCGGCCCGTTTGGCGCCGCCGGCATCCGTGGCCACCACCACGGCGTTTTCCAGGTCCAGCCGGCCGCGAAAGTGGTCCACAAAATAGGGAATGGCGGTAAGATGGTCCACCGGGATGCTGAAAAAACCGTGCACCGCGTCCGAGTGCAGATCCATGGTAAGGACCCGGTCGGCGCCGGCGGTCCTGATCAGGTCGGCCATGAGGCGGCCGGTGATGGATATGCGCGGGGCATCTTTCTTGTCCGAGCGGGCATAGGAGAAATAGGGAATCACCGCCGTGATGCGTCGGGCCGACGCACTTCTCAAGGCATCCAGGATGATAAACAATTCGATGATGGTGTCACCCACCGGCGCGGAGAACGGCTGGACGACGAATACATCCTTTTCCCGCACGTTCTCACGGATCTGGACAAAGAGGTTGTCGTTGGAAAAGCGGGACACCGACAGGCGGCTGAGCCCGATGCCCAGTGTTTCGCAGATGTGGGTGGCCAGGCGCGGGTTGGCGCCGCCGCTGAAAATTTTGAGGTCGGATGCCATGGTCTCTTCTCCACGTTGAAATATGAACGGCTAAGGCCGGTTTACCATCCGGGGCCGGCAACCGAAGCAACCCCTTGCCCAAAGGGAACGCGCCGCTGTGGTGGGGTGTCAACGGGTCTTGACCGGACCGGCCCCGACCAGATAGAGCAACGCGCCGCCGGCCGCCAGATCCAGCAGTTCGGCCGCTTCCCGGTCATAAATGGCACCGATCCCGCAGGCCCCCCATCCTAAAGCCGTGGCAGCCAGGTATGCCTGCTGGCCCAGGCGTCCTGACTCGATCATGGCATAGCGATAGCCCCTCGGCCCCCAACGTCGGTCGAGGGCCGCCGGGTCGGTCATGAACAGTAAATGCAGGGCGGCATGCTTCAGCCACATCTGATCCAGGCAGGCGGCTGCCATGGATTCGCTAAGCCTGCCGTCCGACACGCGTCCCAGTCGTTTCGCGTCTGGATCCAGCAGATAAAAACCGGGTGGCATCGGCATCCCTGCGCCAACCACAAGTCCAAGGGTGATGGCGGATCGGCACGCCGTGGGCATGCTTGAAGCCCTCCCCATCTGACTGGCCATCAGGTCTGCGAAAGCCATAAATCGGTCCTGAGACTCGGGCGCGGCAATAAAGTTTCGGCGGGATCGGCGCTGCCACAGCACACGGGTGTAATCCGCCGATCCCGGATGATCCGGCACGTTTAAATCGACCCACGACGACGGCTGGCTGCCAAGCACGTGAAGCGCCGTTAGGGCTCCGGCAGAGGGTCTGCCGACCCCATTTCCTGACCGATGGATGGAAAGGATATCCCCATAAGCGACCTCCTGCTCGGATACCCTGGACGCCTGGAGAATGTCAGCGGAAAGGGGCATCAAGGGGTTGGCCTCTCCAGGCGCTTTCGCCCCTGCGCTGGCATCATGCAGATGCACGCAGGCCAAACAGGCTTCCCGCTGCGGATCCAAACCCAGCAGGATCCCAACCCGTTCGTCATCGAAATCAAGATGGATGGAAAAGCATTGATCCAGCGCTTCCAGGGCCAGCCGCAGATTCTCCAGCAGGTGGCCGGCATCCAGCAGCACATAGCGGTAAGCGCGGTTGCGGTATTTCCATGCACTGCGAAAAAAAATGCCGCTGATGTAAAAGGTGGCTGAAACGGTACGGTCCATCGGCGGAATCGCAGGCACCGAACCGTGGCGCAAGGTGGTCAGGCAGAAATCGAAAAGGTCATAATGGTAAACCCCCGGGGTCATCCCATCCAGGTGGTGGACGGCCAGGTAAATTTCAAAGGGGTACAGGGCACCGGCCGAGGCCACGCTGCGATAATAAAAAGGCGTGCCCGCATGCATGGCACGGGCGGTAATATCGTGGGTCAGTCTGAACGCCGTCGAAAGCGTCTGACGGTCCGGTGCGTCCGGGCCGCTCGATTCAACGGCCTGACGGTGGTTCATCAGGTCGAAATAATCGATCGCCGGCAGCTTCACGCTGCGATCCAGTGGCACCCGGGGCAGATCCGGGTAGCGCTTGACCGGAATTGGCTGATGCGCCCAGTCCAGGGTGTGGGGCGTCAGCTGGTGGCGACGGTAGCTGGTGACCCGATGATAATCGGTGGCAGTTAGGATCTGTTGCGTCATGATCAACCCACCAGGTCCGCCAGAGCGCTGTCGACATCCGCGAAACGGAAGGAAAATCCATCGGCGATCAGCCGGTCGGGATGCACCTTCTGACTGGCCAGGAGCACCCCGGCGACCTCCCCCATTATCAGCCGCAGGGCCAGGGCGGGGGCGGGTACCACGGCCGGCCGGCCCAGGGCGGCGCCCAGCGCCCGGGCGAAATCCTTTTGGCGAACCACCCCCGGCGCACAGAAATTATAGGGGCCGCGGGCATGTTCGCGATCGAGGAGGAGTTGAATCGCGGCGAGAAGATCGACCATGTGAATCCATGAGAACCACTGCCGTCCGTTTCCCAATGGGCCGCCGGCAAACATGCGAAAGGCCGGCAGCATCTGGGCCAGGGCGCCGCCGGCGGCGCCCAGCACCACGCCGAAACGCATGATGGCCACCCGGACACCCCGCTTTTCCGCATCCAGTGCAGCTCGTTCCCAATCCACGGACAAACGTGCCAGAAAATCGGTTCCCGGGGTCGAATGCTCGTCGAGCACCTGGTCGCCCCGGCTGCCGTAATAGCCGACAGCCGACGTGCTGACCAGGATCTTGTCCTCGCCGTTCATGGCGCTGACAACGTTGCGGGTGGTAAGCATGCGGCTGTCGACGATCTGCGCTTTATAGGCCCGGGACCAACGTCTGAGAATGGTGCGTCCGGCCAGGTTGACCACGGCATCGGCCTGGCTCACCGCCGCCTGCCACGTTCCGGCAAGGGTGGTGTCCGCACAGATCCATGTGAAGTGCGCAGCCGATTGAAGTGGATGGGAGGCGGACGTTCCCAACCCGGTCACCACGTGCCCACCGTCCAGCAGCTGACGGGTCAATGCCGTTCCCACGAATCCCGATGCCCCGGTAATGGTGATCTTCATGTTAGCTCCCAAAAGGGTTCAGGGTTCATAGGTTCAGCGTTCTGGGTATGCTTTCAGTCGATTCTCTTGGCTGAGGTTATTGCTACCCCGGAACCACTGAACCCTGTACCTCTGAACCGCTTAACCCGTGAACGGTTAGGTTCCAGCTACCTGTTTAGAAAACGATAGAGAAAACGCTCGATCTCCTGTCTCGGCAAGGCACCGGCGGCCGTATCAACCACCTTTCCATCCCTGAAAAACAGCAGCGTCGGCAGGCTCATGACACTGTAACGGCTGGCCGTCATCGGATTCTGGTCGACGTTGAGCTTGGCGATTTTCAATCGGCCCGCATAGGTCCTTGCCAGGTCCTCCAGAACGGGGGCCATCGCGCCGCACGGCGCACACCAGGCAGCCCAGCAATCCAGGAGTACCGGCAGGGGACTGGATATCACCTCGTCGGCAAACGTGCGATCGGTCACCATCACCGGCCGGGTGTTGATGGGAATGGGTGGGAAAGGCTGCTTGCAGCGCCCGCAGCGGGGCCCCTCTTTAAGCCTCGCCACGGGGATCCGGTTGCGGGTGCCGCAGTTTCGGCACCGTATCAGCACACGTTCGTTTGCCATCGACGCTCCTTAATTGGAAATTACCCACCGGCACGCCCGTCATCGCAAGGACCGTCATCGTCCATACCCCGGGAATGTTCCGCCGTAAAGCTGGCCGTAAATGCCTGCAAAATCTACTCACTCGCCAGGCACGCCATGGCTTTTTGGTAATCCGGTTCCTTGGAGATCTCGTCCACCAGCTGGGTGTAAACCACCTTGCCCTTGCCGTCGATGACCACCACCGCCCGCGCCATGAGACCGGCCAGCGGACCGCCGGCAATACGCATGCCGTAAGCATCACCGAAACCGGGGCTGCGAAAGGTGGATGCGGAGACCACGTGATCCAGCCCTTCAGCGCCGCAGAAACGTGCATGGGCAAAGGGAAGATCGGCCGATATGCAAAGCACCACCGCGTTGTCGGTGTTGCCGATTTCAGCGTTGAATTTTCTCACGGACATGGCGCAGGTCGGTGTATCGATGCTCGGGAAAATGTTGAGAACAACCGTTTTTCCTGCATAGTCCTTCAGCGAAACATCGGACAGGTCGCTGCGGGTCAAGGTAAAATCCGGGGCATCCGTCCCCGGCTGGGGAAGATCGCCGGACAATTGAACGGGTGCTCCTTTAAATGCGGTTTGGGCCATTTTGTCCTCCTTGGAAAGTATGGGTAAGTCGTGACGATATGCTGATTGCAGCATAAATCAATAAACATGCCAAGGCAAAAAAACACGCTTCAGCCAATGGCATTGATATTGCTTTTGTATTTATGATAACTCATTTTTCATAAACTTCAAATTATCGGGAGGCTATTCATGGGTCATAAACGCTACCACATCAAATCCGCCTGTCCCCAATGCGGATGCAGCTTTGCGCAGGTGTTGTCCAAAGAAGAGCTCAAGGAACGCTATGGAGATGCACCGAACATTGAACTGGAATGCGGTGAATGCATGCTCCAATTTGAAGCCGAACGCAAAAGCGCCTGCCCGGAGTGGGACGACGAGTGCCGCCTGAATGAAGAAAAGGCCTGACCCGTCGGGCGTTTCGTTCTTTTTATAGGTTGACAGCACACCGGTGAAGTGGGCATGTACCGGATACAGGCGATTCTGGTCAATACCCGTTTTGAGACACACCGACGACAGATAAGAAAGGCAGATCCAACCATGAGCTACGATTATAACGCGGATGATGTATTTGAGATGGCTGAGCAGATCGAAAGAAACGGCGCCGTCTTCTACAGAAAAGCCGCCGCAGACGTCCAGGACCCGGACGCTAAAAATTTTCTCTCGGACCTGGCGGCGATGGAAGACAGCCACGAAAAAACTTTTTCAACCATGAGAAAAAAACTCACCGAAGCGGAGAAAACATCGACCGTGTTTGACCCGGGAGGCGAAGCAGCATCGTACCTCAAGGCCCTTGCCGACACCCGCATATTTTTCGAAAAGGAGATCGATACCCAATCCCTGCAGGCGATTCTGAAGGCCGCTATCCTGGCCGAAAAAGATTCGATTGTATTTTACCTGGGCATGAAAGACCTGGTTCCGGATGGTTTGGGCCGGTCCCGCTTGGACAACATCATCAAGGAAGAGATGTCCCACATCAACCTGCTCAGCCGCCGCCTGATCGCCACCCAGTGACCGGTCGTGACGGCCTGTCGATATAATAAGGGGAGGCGTCCTATGCGGAATGGCGCTGGCGCTTCCCAAGACCTTTCTCGGTTGGTGGTGTTTCGGCCCTTGCATGAGACACCAGTGTGCCACGTTCGCACCTGATACGCTTATCCATCCTGTCGAACACCATGCGGGAACCCCTTGACGGAAAGGTAATCTAATGAGAACCCTTTGCTTGCAGCTGGCGGTCGCTCTGTTTGTTTTCGCCCCGCCCGGTATGGCATTGGCTGAGAAGGCGCCGGCGACAGGGGAACTGCTGGTGGGCATTCACCTGGACGCTCCCGAGACAATTGACTCGCGCGCCTATCTGGGACTCACCGAAGGCGGAAGCTTCGATCCCACGACCATCGCCGGACAACTGCTGATTATCGAGATTTTCAGCATGTACTGTCCCCACTGCCAGCGGGAGGCACCGGCCGTTAACCGCCTGTATCAGGCCATCGAAGCGTCGGAGACCTTGCGTGGCCGGGTGAAAATGATCGGGATCGGGGTCGGCAATTCCGCCTATGAAGTCGACCATTTTCGCAAACACTATCAGATCGCCTTTCCCCTGTTCCCCGACGAAGACTTTATCGTCCACAAATCAGTGGGTGAGGTTCGCACCCCGTTCTTCATCATCACCGACATCGGACCGAACGACAAGGGGCGGATCCTGTGGACCGGTGCCGGACACATGGACAAGGTGGGAACCGTCATCAAGCGCCTGAACGGCTTTTTAAAGCAATGGTGAAACCGATGAGCGGTTCTAAGCTGCTGAAGCACGTGATGGGGTATGCCGCCATGATGTTGGCTGCGATCGCTCCGGGCCCATGCGCCGCCCAGGAAACAACCCTGCAGACCATGATCTATGATCCCGGCCAGCTCAAGCCGGTGGACAGTGTGTTGAGGGTCAAAGTCGGTGATCCGGCCCCGTCCTTTTCCCTGCCAACCCTGACCGGCGAAACCATTTCCCTGACGCAATACCGGGGAACCCACAACGTCGTGATCTCCTTTGTCCCTGCAGCGTGGACGCCGGTTTGTTCGGATCAATGGCCCGGCTACAATATTGTCAGAGACGTTTTCGAGCAGCACGATGCGATGCTGCTTGGCATTACCGTCGACAATCTGCCAACCCTGCATGCCTGGACCCAGCAGATGGGTGATCTCTGGTTTCCCGTGCTGTCGGACTTCTGGCCCCACGGTGAGGCGGCAGGGCGGTTTGGTGTGCTGCGAACGGACGGAACCGCCGAGCGGGCGCTGTTCGTCATCGACAAAGCCGGGATCATTCGCTTCATCACCGTATCCGATATCAATCGGCGCCCCGATCTGAAAGAGATCGTGGATGCGTTAGAGGCAATTCAGTAGCCCATGAACGACGAAACCGTCCCACGCTTCCTGTCTTACGAGACAACTATGTATCGCGAAAACATGGAACCTTGGATCACGGGCGATTCCATCAACCATCACAAGAGGTCCCGGCCGCCGCCCTTACCACGTGGATTTCCGAGCGAACCGGCACGATCGGCGGTCCACGGGCGTAGGAAAATTTTATTTAAATATTTTCATTAAGTTGCTTTGCCCACGAACCATCGCCAAGACGTTGGCACGCATCTTGATAACTCCTGTAGTGATGCTGTCGGCCCTGCCTGACCGGCCGGCGGCGCCCAACCCCTTCGGAGAGCGTCAACCCGTGAAACCGTGTGACCACCATCTCAGACAAGTCATTCTACTGGCCGAACGCATGATCAAACTGGCCAACGATGGCGACGACGACCGTGAGGACACCGGATGCGGGATTCTTTACGGCATGCTTCGCGACTCAGGCTACAAAATCAAGCAACTGGCCGAAGCGGAGAAACGCAACCACATCGCCAAAGGCTGGTGGGATGAAGGATGCTGATGCACAATCAGCGTCCACATGCTAAACCCTAAACATCGTTAAAGGAGGAAAACGCTTGGCATCGATTAAAGGCACCACCCCCCCCAAGATGTGCCCGGCCTGTGCTCACCCTCAGGCCCATTTTGAGATTCTGGGAAAGAACGGGTAACCGGGGTCACCCCACGATTAATCGTCTTATTAACTTTAAAAGGAGAAAAAAAATGGCGGAAAGATATGAGGTTTACAAGTGCGATCTTTGCGGAAACATCGTTCAGGTGCTCGTCGGCGGTGCCGGCGAACTGGTCTGCTGCGGTCAGCCCATGAAGAAGATGACCGAGAACACCGTCGATGCAGCCAAGGAAAAGCATGTGCCGGTGGTCGAAAAGATCGACGGCGGCTATAAGGTTAAAGTGGGCAGTGTCGCCCACCCCATGGAGGCGAAACACTGGATCCAATGGATCGAACTGATCGCGGACGGCAAATCCTACTTCCAGTTTCTCGACCCGGGCAAGACGCCTGAAGCCGTGTTCAAGATCGATGCGGCATCGGCTTCCGCCAGAGAATACTGCAACCTTCACGGGTTGTGGAAAGCGTAGCCCCGATGATTTGAGGATACGGGAGACGGCGCCCCCCGGCTGCCGCCTCCCGTTAATCGGATCAACATCCACAAGGAGGTGCCTCATGGGTAGCTGGAAATGCGGAAATTGCGGATATGAGCTGCAGGCGGACAGGCCGCCTGAGAAATGTCCGTCATGCAAAGAAAAATGTGATTTTCTGGACAACACCTGTTACACGCCCGACTGCCAGTATGAAGGAAAGGATCCCAGAATCAAATAGAAAGAGAGGGAGCAGGAAATGGCAAAAGCGCTCATCGTGTATGCCACACGCACAGGCGAAACCGAAAAAATCGGCAATCTCATCGCCGAAGGGATTCGCTTCTCCGGCCATGATGCAAATGTGGTCAAAGTGACCGAAATTAAAAAAGAAGAGGACCTTAAAGGGTTCGATGCCGTGGTGTTCGGCTCCCCGACCTACCACGGGGATATGGTCCAGGGGATTAAGACCCTGTTGTTCCTGGCCGAAAAGGCCGAGCTCGAAGGCAAGGTGGGCGGTGCATTCGGCGCCTTTGGGTGGAGCGGCGAAGCCCCGGACCGCATTTTCGATACCATGAAAAACATTTTCAAAATGAAAATGGTGAGCATTCCCTTGCGGCTCAAGTCGGCCAACCTGGGCGGCGGCCTGAAAATGGCCCAGGATTACGGAAGGGAAATTGCCGAAAAACTGCCCTGACCATCGACGTCAACGGTCCACCACCACCCCACTATCCCAGATTGCAAAAAGGAGGATGCTATGTCCACACCCCAGCATTGCCCCGGCTATCAGACGTTCAAGACCCTGAAATCCTTTATCTGCAAGTGCCCTGAATGCGGCGAGAGCAAAGAGATCTTCTCCGACGAGTTCAACAAGGACCACACCTGCGCCAAATGCGGCAAGCCCATCGACTTCACCCAGTGCACGTTAGATGGGGGCGCATAGCCTGCCGCCGGTTTCGGTTTGTCGCCCCATGATCACTGCTACACCATGGGTTCCAACCCCCAATGCTCCGCTGACTGACTTGACGTGTGCCTGAAGGGTTGGGGCCGCCTGAATGAACACCACAAATGACCCCCTGTGTCCAGGGCAGCCGACCCCGTCGGTTGGCTGCCGTCATCGGTTCAAGGAGGATTTGGTATGGACGTTGTCATGTTATCCCGGCTCCAGTTTGCCGCCGCCACCATGTTCCACTTTCTGTTCGTCCCCCTGACCCTGGGGCTTTCCGTTCTGGTGGCATACATGGAGACCCGGTATGTGCAGACCGGTGATGAAACCTATCTGCGCATGACCAAGTTCTGGGGCAAACTCTTTCTGATCAATTTCGCCCTGGGGGTGGTCACCGGCATCACCCTGGAGTTTCAGTTCGGTACCAACTGGTCGCGCTACTCCGCCTACGTGGGTGACGTCTTCGGGTCGCTCCTGGCCATCGAAGCGTCCGTGGCATTCTTTTTGGAATCCACCTTTATCGGCATCTGGATCTTCGGATGGAAAAAACTGTCCAAAAAAGCCCACGCCACGGTCATGTGGCTGGTAGCCGGCGCCGGCAACGTCTCTGCGATCTGGATTCTTCTGGCCAACGGGTGGATGCAGCATCCGGTGGGATTTACCATCCGCGACGGCCGGGCGGAACTGACTGACTTTCTGGCCGTGGTGACCAACAAATTCGGTCTGCTGGAGATCGTTCATACCGTCCCTTCTGCGTTCCTTCTGGCCGCTTTTTTCATGATGGGGATCAGCGCCTGGCACCTGCTGAAAAAGCAGCACATCGATTTTTTCACCCGCTCCTTCAATATCGGCCTGGTGGTGGGGTTGGTCGCCTCTATCGTCGTGGTCATCACCGGTGATATGCACGCGGTTCACGTCACCCAGACCCAGCCGGCCAAGCTGGCCGCCATGGAATCTCACTGGGAGACCCAAACCCAGGCCCCCATCGTCATGTTCGCCATTCCTGACGAAAAGAACGAGCGCAATGCGATCGAGATCGGCCTCCTGCCCGGCGCCCTGAGCCTGCTGGGGCACCACGACGTCAATGCGGCGGTGACCGGGCTGAAGGATATACCGAAGGATGAACGGCCGCCGGTCCTGCCGACATTCGTCTCCTTCCGGACAATGGTGGCTTTAGGAACCCTTTTTCCCCTGCTCACCATCCTTGGCTTGTTCTTGAAAAACCGACTGCTTGAATCCCGATGGTACCTGTGGGTCATGCTTTTTGCCATCCCGCTGCCCTACCTGGCCATCGAGATGGGATGGGTGTTGGCCGAGGTGGGCCGCCAGCCCTGGATCGTTTACGGCCTGTTGAAAACCGCCGATGCCGCCTCGCCGGTGGCGGCCTCCCAGGTAATGACTTCCCTGGTGGGATTCGTTCTGGTGTACGGCCTGCTGGGTATCGCCGGCTTTTACCTGATCGCCGATTTCGCCAAAAAAGGCCCCCAACCGGCAGCGGCAGACGCCAATTTGGCCAATGGCTGAACCAATTATCAATCCAGACCAATCACAGGGGTTATCAATGGAATTACAAACCGTATGGTTTTTTATCTGGGGCCTGCTCTGGGCGGTCTTTTTCATGACGGACGGTTTCGACCTGGGAATCGGTTCGCTTTATCCCTTCCTCGGCAAATCGGAACGCGACAAGCATATGATGATCCACGCCATGGGCCCGCTGTGGGACGGCAACGAGGTGTGGCTGCTAACCGCCGGCGGCGTCACCTTCGCCGCCTTTCCGCTGGTCTACGCGGTGATGTTCTCATCCCTCTACTCGGCGCTGATGCTGATACTCTTCGCCCTGATCCTGCGCGGCGTGTCCTTTGAGTTCCGTAATAAAGTGAACAGTCCGGCATGGAGGAAGGTTTGGGACACCTGCATCTTCGTGGGCAGTTTTCTGCCGGCGCTGCTGTTCGGTGTGGCCTTTGCCAACATCTTCAAAGGGATCCCCATCGACCAGGACGGGATATACCTGGGCAACCTGTTCACCCTGCTCAACCCTTACGGCCTGCTGGGCGGCGTGTTGTTTCTGTGCCTCTTCCTGGTCCACGGCGCCCTGTGGCTCGCCGTGCGTACCGACGGCAATTTGGCCCAACGGGCCGAGAGCCTGGCCGGCAAGCTGTGGCCGGTGCTCACCGGCGTAGCGGTCGTCTTTCTGGTGGCGAGTTACATCTTCACCCCGCTGTACAACAATTACCTGGCCACCCCGATTCTGTTTTTGGTACCGGCCATATCCGTTGCCGCCATCGTGGGAATCAAGTACTTTCTGATGCAAAAAGCCTTTTTCAAGGCATGGCTGGCTTCAGCGGCCACCATCGTGTCCTGCACATTTTTCGGCGTTATCGGGCTGTTTCCCAACCTGTTCCCTTCCAGCATCGATGCCGCGTACAGCCTGTCGGCCTATAACGCCTCGTCAAGCCCCCTGACCCTGAAGATCATGCTCATCGTGGTGCTGCTCTTCGTGCCCGTGGTGTTGGCTTACCAGATCTATGCCTACAACCTGTTCAGCGTCAAGGTGACCGACGACGACCTGGCCCATGAAGAGATGTATTGATCGATCAGATGGCATCCGCCGTGTCTGCCCGGCAGTTTCCCGAGCGGCGCGGCGGGTACTTTTTCGTTCACGCACCGGAAAAAAACCTTAAACGGAGCATTACATGAGCCGCCATATCGTTATGATCACCCTTGTCACCGCCCTGATTGTCAGCCTCTGCATGGCCGCAACCCATGCCGCCAACCAGGGGCCGGACCGCATCGACATTTTCGGCGGTCGATCGGGCAACGTGCCCTTTCCCCACGCCCAGCATCAGGACCGTATCAAAGACTGCAACGTTTGCCACAGCGTCTTTCCCCAGGAAACAGCTGCCATTCAGAAGATGAAGGAGGAGGGAATGCTGAAGCCGAAAAAAGTGATGAACCTGCAGTGCATCAAGTGCCACAAGGAGGAGAAAAAGACGGGCAAGCCCCATGGCCCGGTGACCTGTAAAACCTGCCATGTCAAATTGTAGCCAACCATGCTGATCTTAGGACTTCAGGGCAGCCCCCGCAAAGGCGGCAACACCGACACCCTTCTGGCGTCCTTTCTGGAAAAGGCCGGCCAGGTGGGCGCTGCCGTTAAAACCATCCAGGTGTCCCGGGCCGGCATTGTGCCGTGCAAGGGCTGCGGGTACTGTGAAACGCACGGCACCTGCGTCATTGCCGATGATCCCATGTCAACGGAACTTTACGGCCTGCTGCGGGAAGCGGATCTGGTAGTGGCCGGCACCCCGGTTTTTTTTTACGGCATCTCCGCCCAACTCAAAGTCCTCATCGACCGCTGCCAGACCCTGTGGTCTCGAAAATACGTGTACAAACTGAAAGATCCGCTGGCGGCCACCCGAAAAGGGCTGCTGTTCAGCGTCGCGGCATCCGAGGGGCGGCAGCTGTTCGACGGCATCCACCTGACCGCCAAGTACTTCTTCGATGCCATCGACGCCCAATTCAGCCACGCATTGACTTACCGGGGCGTTGAATCCAAGGGTGCCATCCGCCATCACGAAGGCCTGGCCGCGGACATTGACGAGACCATTCAAAAGACCGTCATGCCCCTGGTCAAGCGCAAGAACGTTCTTTTCATTTCAAAGACAGGCGCCTGCCGGGCACCGATGGCGGCCGCCATGGCCCAGCAGCGGTTCGGCGACCGTATCCGCACCGGTTTCGCCGCCCTGCGTCCGCCATCCGAATTGTCTGGGCCGATGAACCGGGCCATGCAGCGGGTCGGTGTGGACATGGGCTACCGCAAACCGCAGACCATTGAACAGGCCCTATACGGCACCACGCCCGATCTAATCGTCGCTATCGGCGACGGTGTCGATAAGATACCGATTCCGGATATACAAACGGTGCAATGGTCCCTGCCAGAGCCGGCTTTACCCGATGATGACGCCACGGACCGCCTGCGCCTGGCGATTGAAGCCAAGGTCGATATGCTGATGCAATCGTTTACATGAACTGAAATAAAGAAAAGGAGTCAAAAATGGCCGAACCGCACGAAATGTACCAGTGTCAGACCGCCAGCTGCGGGTATATCTACAACCCCGATAAGGGAGACCGCAAAGGAAAGATCGCCAAAGGAACATCGTTTGACGATCTTCCCGACGACTGGAAATGTCCCATCTGCGGCGCCGGGAAAAAGATGTTCAAACCTCTGGGATAATCGCTGTCAATTTCGATTAGACACCACGAGACCCTTCATGGTAAGGAGAAAGACATCTTTTTCAACATGTCTGCCTCACCACCCATGATGGCATGTTTTACCACTAACACTTAACTTATACGGAGGTAACAATGGACAGGTATGTTTGCACACTCTGCGGCTATGTTTACGATCCCGAAGCGGGCGACCCTGACAATGGCGTGGCTCCCGGCACCAAATGGGCGGATGTCCCCGGGGACTGGGAATGCCCGGTCTGCGGCGCGGGAAAAGACGATTTCGAGAAAGAAGAATAAGTTACAACCTCCCTGTGAAGCGTTCCGTTTGTAAACGGCTGGTTCCGGATGCCCTTTTTCTGCTCATGGGAAAAGGGCATCTCGGTTATTGATCAACCCACACAAAATGAGAACATCCGGTCGACCAGGCAAGCCTGGCGATATCGACCGGTCTTGATCCACAACGCCGTCCGGAAGACGGCGATAGGAATCCGCAAATGCAACCGACTGAAATTGCAGACGGCGTCTATGATGTCGGCGTCATCGATTGGAACATCAGAGATTTTCACGGCTACTCCACCGACCGGGGAACCAGCTACAACGCCTATCTGGTCATGGACCAGAAGGTGGCCCTCATCGACACGGTGAAGGCACCTTTCGCCGACCAGCTGATCGGCAACATCTCCCAGATCATCGATCCCAAAAAGATCGACGTGGTGGTCAGCAACCACACCGAGATGGACCACTCGGGTGCGCTGCCGCGCATCATGCACCGCGTGGGGGAAGGCAAACCGCTGTACTGTTCCAAGATGGGGGCCAAGAACCTGGCCAGCCATTTCCCCAACGCCTGGAACTATCACCCGGTCGAAGAGGGCGAGGAACTCTCCTTGGGCCGGCGCACCCTGACTTTCATGGAAACCCGCATGATCCACTGGCCGGACAGCATGTTTACCTACCTGAAGGAGGATCACATCCTCTTTTCCAGTGACGGGTTCGGTCAGCATTACGCGGGTTTCGATAAATTTGATGACCAGGCCGCCACGGATCTCATGGCGCAGGCCAAAAAATACTATGCCAACATCCTTTTGCTCTATGCGCCCCGCATTCTGAGGCTGATGGAAAAAGTGGCGGCGTCGGGAATTCAAATCGACATGATCTGCCCGGACCACGGCGTCATCTGGCGCAAAAATCCCGGCAAGATTCTTGACGCCTACCTGAGATGGAGCCGGCAGGAGCAGGAGAAGAAAGCGGTGGTCGTCTATGACACCATGTGGAAAAGCACCGAAACCATGGCCAACGCCATCGCCGAGGGCATCTCATCCACCGGTGTCATGGTCAAGCCCATCCACATTCGCAGTTCCCACCGCAGCGACATCATGACCGATGTGCTGGATGCGGCAGCCGTGGTGGTGGGCTCACCCACCCTGAACAACCAGATGTTCCCCACGGTGGCCGACATACTGGTGTACATGCAAGGGCTCAAACCGGAGAAAAAGATCGGCGGCGCCTTTGGATCCTATGGCTGGAGCGGCGAAGCGGTCAAGCTGGTGACGGCGAAACTGGCGGCCATGAAGTTCACGCTGATCGAACCGAGTCCTCGGCTTCAGTACGTTCCCGATGACGCCGGAATAGGCGCCTGCGTCGAATACGGCAAAAAAATCGGCGAGGCCGTAAACGCCAAACGATGAGAATCCCAGTCGTCGATATCGGCACCTGCACCCTGTGCATGGGCTGCGTGGCCGTGTGCCCCGACGTGTTTCGCGAAAACGATGCCGGGTACATTGAGGTCATCGAATTGGACGCCTATGCCGAAGCATGTGTGAACGAGGCCATCAAATACTGCCCGGAAGACTGTATCGGCTGGGAAGAGCAATAGTGGATGAAATCATGGGCAACCGTGAACGTAAAGCCCGCATCGGGCAACTGCTTGGCCAGGACGATTTCGAAAACGCCCTGGAAACCATACTAGGAATTCCCGGTCGCCAGGCAGTGAATCCCCTATTTTCTTTTTTATATTCAGGAGAAGAGAAAATCCGCTGGCGGGCCGTCACGGCCATGGGTACGGTGGTTGGCCACCTGGCCGACACCGCCATGGAATCGGCACGGGTGGTGATGCGCCGGTTCATGTGGAACCTGAACGACGAGTCCGGTGGTATCGGCTGGGGATCACCCGAAGCCATGGGTGAAATCACCGCCGGCCATGCCGGTCTCGCGGACGAGTTTGCCTGCATCCTGATTTCCTATATCGATCCGCATGGCAATTTTCTCGAGCACGAATTGCTCCAGCGGGGATCCTTGTGGGGCGTGGGGCGGCTGGCCCACGCCCGGCCCCTGCTGGCAATGCCGGCGGCCCCTTTTCTGACCGCATTTTTCGATTCACCCGATCCCTACCTGCGAGGCACGGCGATTTGGGCGGCCGGCCCCCTCTTTGACGGCAGCATGCGCCGGCTGATAAAAGCCCGACTGACCGATGCGGCACCCCTTCGACTCTACCGGCAGATGCGCATGACGGAGACCACCGTGGCCGGGCTGGCCAGCGCAGCCCTTGCCGGCACCCGTGTTGACGCCTGACCGTCGGTTTACTTCGCCCACCAGAGGGATCGGCATGGCTGTAACCTGAAGCTGAAATGGGGCTCTAACTGCACACTGAAACAAGATATCGAACCATCAACCATGAGGAGGAGGGAATGCCAAGGACCGCTGTTTTACTGATCTTGGCCTGCGTCGTGCCCTGGGCCGCGACGTTTGTTGGGTGTGCATCGAAAGATGCCTATCGCTACGAAACGATCAAGACCCAGTATGCCCATATGGCCTGCAATCTGGGCCAATCCCAGGCGGCCGACACGCCACCTGCCACCTGTGCCGTCAACAGCAACCTGACATTGCAGGATGTGCTCGACATTGCCCGGGCCAACAACCCGGATCTGCTCATAGCCGTGGCCCGCATCGAACGGGCCCGGGCGATGATGGAAAAATCAGCCGCCCCCTTTTACCCCCAGGTGAATCTCTACACCGAATATATTCAGGGTGACGCCCCGTCGGCCTATCTGTTCAAGACCATCGACCAGCGCAAACTGCCCCCGGGCACCGACTTCAACGACCCAGGATGGTTCGAGAATTATGAAAGCGGGGTCAGCGCCGGCATCAACCTGTTCAACGGCGGCAGAGACGGCCTCAACCGGGAGATGGCCAAGACCGGTTTGACCATTTCGCAACTGGACCGGGACGGCATCGAAAACCAGGTCATGGCCACCGCCATCGGCGCCTACTACGATATTCTCGCCGCCGCCAACTTCACCTCCGTGGCTGAAGAATCCGTGGAAACCACCCGCTCCCAACTGCGCATCATGGATGTCCGCTTTCGGGCGGGCGGCGCCTTGAAAACCGATCTGCTCTCCCTGCAGGTGCGCATGGCGGAAACCGAAGAAATTCTCGTCCAGAGCCGTAACCGGCATCGCCTGGCCAAGGCCGCCCTGGCGGAAATTCTCGGTGTTGAACCCGATGTGCCTTTCGGTGTCGTCGATGCACAGGCCCGGGCCGTCAATGTTCCCGACGACCCTTTTTCGGCACTGGACTACGCCCTGATGCATCGACCCGAACTGGCCAGCATCCGCGAGCAGCTGCGCCGGTCAAAGATGGCGGTGGATGCCTCCCGGGCCGGCTACCTGCCCCAGCTGGATTTCATGACCCGCTACTATGCCGACGACCCCGACATGCAATACAGCTCAAACCGTGACAACTGGACCGCCGGCCTCTATCTGAACTGGAAGATCTTCGATGGATTTGCCACAAAGAGCGACCGGGCCGAAGCGCTGTCCCAATTGCAGGAAACCATGGCAGCCGACCGCAAGACCCTGCTGGCCGTCAAGTTCGACGTAAAAAGAGCCTACCTCAACCTCAATGAAGCCCAGGAGCGGCTGAAGGTGACCACGTCCAATGTGCGCACGGCCAAAGAGACCTTTGAGCTGGTCAAGCGCCAGTACGAGGGCGGATCGGCCGACATCACCCGCTACCTGGAAGCCGAACTGGCCTACAACCGTTCCAGAATGAGCGAAACCGCCGCTTATTTCGACCGCGAAAAAGCCCGCGCCCAGATCGCCCGGGCCATCGGCCACTGGACCGGCAGCCGCCAGAACGGCACCCGGGAGGGATAGCCCGAAGGAAACAACCTTATTGTTTGTCGACCGGTGTGATCAGCACATCGATACGCCGGTTGGTGGCTCGTCCTTCAGCAGTCGTGTTGGGCGCCAGGGGCCTGTCCGGACCATACCCGGTGGCCCGGATGCGATTTGCCGGAAGGGTCTTGTTGGCCACCAGGTAGGTCTTCACCACCCAGGCCCGCTCTTGGGAAAGCGCCTGGTTGGTTTGTGCGGAGCCGGCGCCCTCGGTGGTATCGGTATGGCCCTCGATGGTAACGGTCGGTTGACCAAAGGTCTGGATGGCCTGCTGCACCTTGCTGAGCAGGACATAGTTTTCAGGGCTCAGGGTGGCCTGTCCCGCCGGGAACCTGATGCCCCGCATGCGGATGACCAGTTGGCTGCCCTGCTTGTAGACGTCTGCTTCGTCGGGCCTGAAATAGCGCTGAACCGTGCTGAATTGCTGGTTGAATTCGCGTTCGACGGCGAGTTTTTGCCTGGCGTCTTCCTGCTCGCGCGAATAGCCTTTTAAGCTGCCAAGCTGCTGTTCCAAGGTCGCCGCCCGGGCCTGGTAAACTTGATTATCTTTTTCGAGGGACTTGGTTTGTTGTTCCATCGTTTCGACGGCACCGGTCAGCGAATTGAGCTGACCCTCGACGCCCTTGTCCCGCAAATCACCGGCATTCATGGGCCCCCCAAGACGCTCGATCAGGCTCTCCACGTAAAGGGCCGACGCTTCCGGTGTCATCGCCTTGAATTTTTGGCTGTTCTCGCTGATGGTCATCATCCGCCGGGCCATGAATTCGGCATGGGCGGCCTTCTGGCTGATCGTTTCGGCCGCGTAGGGGTTGTTATCGATGTAGGCGTCGGCCTCGTTCAAGGCCTGAAGGGCATCGTTATAGGCCATTGGGGCGATTTTCTGGACCCTGGCCTTATCGGCGTCGGCCATCATCTTGCGCGCATTGCCGATGGCACTGTTTTTGATGGCCATGATTTCCACATCCCGGAAGGCAGCCTGAACGTCGGCGGCATTTCGCTGCGCATAGCTCAAGTTGTCGTTTTCGATGGCCTTGGTGAGTTTCAGATACTGTTTTTCCACATCCATATAAGGCTCGCCCAGCCTGTCAGCCCCCACCTTGAGGGCTTTGTCCCTGGCTTGGTTCGTTTCACGGAGCACGGTCCGCGAGACCTGGGCGATCTCTTCGGCCTTCTTCAGGCTGGCGTTCCCCTGGGCGACATAGTCGCTGATGGCCGACAGCTTGGCCCCTTTCTGCAAACTTTGTTTGGCCTTGATAAATGCACTCTGGGCGTCGCTGAACAAGCCCGGTGAAAGCACATCCACCTGATTGGACCGTGCCGTGGCCAGGTCGGCTTCCAATTGGCTGACCTGTTGTTCAGGGTTTGTGGATGAAGCCGCCGGTGCCTGCGTCGTGGAACAGACGACGATAGATAAGAAAACCCACCCTGCCAACAGAAACCGCAATCGCTTTTTCATTACGCCCTCCCTTATGGTGTCTCCAATTAATGATATTTCATCTCGATCTGCCCAATGGCGTGAATACAGGTAAACGGTGCATCGGGTGATCTTAACCGCCTTTGCCGGTATGGATGGCAACGGGGCAATGCTGCCGCTGCGCCTATTTCGAGGCGAAAAAAGAATATCCGTTACAATAATCACCAGGGAATAGCTGGCAAGCGCTTAAGATATCAATTTTTTTGGTGATACCCAATTAACGCGTTTCCCACCTTGCGAATCTTGATTAAGCGGTTATGGTCAAGACAGATGGGATCTGGTACTTATGGCAGGGTCGATTGCTGATACGTAAGGAGGGATAGATGACTGATCCGGTGGAAAAAGTCTTTGGCCATCTGCGGGCAATATCGGTTCGCGCCTTCGAACTGATCCATGATCTTGATGCACGACGCAAGTTAATTGACCGGTATTTCTGCGTACATCCGTCAACCTCGGAAATACATGGGCAGTGGTATCCCGTTAAAACGGGTCACGTTCCGATGGAATGGGTGGTCGCGAACGGCGCAGACCCCGATCGTCGAATCCTCTATATTCACGGCGGTTCCTGGATTTCAGGTACGCTCGCCGGCTATCGCGCTTTTTTATCACGCGTATCGCACGCCACAGGGGCAGTGGTCCTTTCCGTGGATTATCGTCTGGCACCGGAGCACCAATTTCCCGCCGGGCTGGAAGATTGCACCCAGGCCTATCGATGGATGCGGGAAAACGGTCCGGACGGCAAGGGACCTGTCTTGGCCGCGTACCTGATGGGCGACTCCGCCGGGGGCAACTTGGCGCTGGCCACCCTCTTGAAAATCAAAGATTCCAGGCGCCCCCTACCTGCGGCCGTGATTGCCATTTCTCCAGCAACTGATTTTACCGCCGGGAGTCCTTCGTTGGTCTCTCGCGCTTCAGTAGACCCGATAATCAATCCGGAGATTCTGCCCGCGCTCATCCCTATCTACCTGGGCAAGCATACCGAGCTCACCGATCCGTATGCTTCGCCGCTGTTTGGCGATTACAGCGGGATGCCCCCGCTTTTATTGCAGGTAGGCGACGCCGAGGTGTTGCTGGACGATTCCACGCGATTGGCCAAGCATGCAGCCGAGCAGGGGTGCGATGTGACCCTTGAGATATGGGATGGCATGCCACATGTGTTTCAAGGATTTGCCCCTTTCCTTCCAGCAGCCTCAGAAGCGATAGCAAATATTGGAAACTTCATCCGGCAGCACTGAACCGCGACAGGATTGATGTGGCAAAAGAGTGATGATAGTATTGCACGAGATTGGGAAGAAGCATCAGATGATGCTGAAAATCTGGAAATAGCAGTTTGATGAGGCCCCATCATCATGGCAAAACAGTCGAAAAACGATTCAAGGCCCCGGGTGGTCATTATTGGGGGGAACTTTGCGGGTCTGAAAACCGCGCTAAACTTGCCACAGAAATTCAACGTTACCCTGATAGACAAACATCCGTGGTTTGAATTTCGTCCCAATATTCACGAGCTTGTTTCAAGAATGAAAACACCGGCCATGTTGCGGTTCTCCAACAGGGCCATCATCAAGCGGAGGGGACACCGGTTTCTCTCCGGTACGGTCACACAAATAGTACCGGGAAGAAAACAGGTCATCACCGCATCCGGAAAAAAACTCCGCTATGACTACTGTGTGGTCGCCATCGGCGGGGTTACCAATACCTTTGGTGTTCAGGGTGCCGAAAAGTATGCCCTGCCGTTTAAGAACGTCGCCCAATGTGATTCAATTGGACAGACGCTGCAAAAACTTTCCAAAATCAAACGCCCGTTCCACATCGTTATTGTGGGCGGCGGCATCGAAGGAATCGAAGCCCTCGGTGAAATACTGCGTGGCTTCCGAAAACACGACGGTCTTCGGATCAGGATTATCGAACGAGCGGCGCATCTTCTGCCGGAAGCGCCGGCAGACGTCGAATCCGAAATTAAAGAACATTGCAGGCCCTATTCCTTTGAAAGCATTACCGGGGTTGTCGTAAAGAAAATCACCCCGAAAACAGTCCTGTTATCCAATGGTGACCGGTTGAAATCGGATGTAACCATCTGGACCGGCGGCGTCAAACCCAATCCGATGCTAAGCAAGTCGGGTTTTACCAGGACCCCGGATGAATGGGCACCCGTTCAGGATTCGCTGCAACATGATGCGTATGAAACTGTTTTTTTTGCAGGGGATGCCGCCGGGGTACCCAGTATCCACTCAAAGCAGGCCTACCATGCCATCGATATGGGCGTTTGTGCAGCGGAAAATATCATCCGCCTTAACGCCGGCAAGGCAGTAAGACCATTCAAGCCGAGTGGGAAGCCCACCATCGTTTCCTTTGGTGATCTGGATACCTTTGTAATCGCCGGAAAAACCGTGATTGCAGGTAGTGCATTAAACGGCCTGAAAGAGGTTGTTTTTCAGATGGTCATGACGGAATTTGACCCCTCGGGTCTGGTGATGAAAGCCCTTCATCTATCCAATCGAGCCGGTAAGATGTCTCTTCGAAAGGGGTTGCCATTGGCACTCTCCCCTTCGGCAATGCTGAAACTCAAAAATGTTCGCATCCTGTCTCAGCGCACAGAGACCTGATATCCATATATTCCTTAAAAGCGTTTTTTTGGTATGCTGCCATCTCAAGAACTCAGCTTTGCGTTTTCATGGGGCAGCGACGTCATTGCACGGTTCTTCGGCCGGCGTTCATCTGACCGCGTCGACCATCCGCGTCGTCCCGCCTGGCTTTCGATCGCGCGTCGACAAGCGCTTCCACCGATCGGTCCACGTCCTCAGCGGTGGTGACCCATGAGCTGACACTGATGCGAATGGCCGGTTCGTCGTTCCATTGCGTCCCGCCGCACCAACAGACGCCTGACGACTGGACGTTCGCCAGTATTTCCCGGGTCTGTTCCGGCGGTCACCGGCAACCCGGACCTGGTTGAAGACCACTTCGTTGAGTATGCGAAACCGGCGGGCGGCCAGTTGCCCGGCAAATTGCCCCGCACGCACGCACATCCCGTCGATCATCTCCGCGACGCCATTTCTGCCCAGGTACCTGAGGGTCGCCCACAGGTCGACGGCCCGGGCGCGGCGTGACATCTCGGGGACATGCATCATCCCGTCCCGATGGTCGCTGTAAGGAATATAGGCGCCGCTGGCCTGCATGGCGGCCACCAGTGAATCCCGCTGCCGGCAGAGCACAATGCCGCAGTCATAGGACGTGTTCAGGGTCTTGTGGCCGTCCAGGGACCATGAGTCGGCCAGCTCGACGCCCCGTGCCAGCGCCTTTCGTGCAGGGGATGCTTTCACCCACAGGCCGAAGGCGCCGTCCACGTGCACCCAGGCATCATTTTTCCTGGCCGGATCGCAGATCTCCTCAAACCTGTTCCAGTTTGCCGACAACCGGCGAAATCACGTACAGCGCAGGATTCTGGTCCCAGGCATCCGCCATCCAGCGGGCGGCCAGAGCGGTGGGAACCACACCGCCGTTGACGAAGCCGAAGTCGCGGCCACCGGTCTGGGCCACGGTGGCCGGCGCACCATAGGTGTTGAGCCTGTCCAGTGTGCCGGCGCCGGATTGTGAATGTTCCGGCAGAGGCTCGTCGAAGCGATCCAGGTTTCGCATGGCGACTTCATCCGGGAAAACCGACCGGTCGTCAACGGCATCGATGTATTCATACAGGTATTGTCTGGCCTGATCGAGAAGTGTCTTGCTATCCCGTTCACGGCACATTCGAGCGTGAATGCCTGTTGTTTTCATTTTATCACCGACTCCAAATACAAACGTTCAAGGGGGTTTGAAGACTTTCAGTACATATTACACCCAGCCAAATTCCGGCCTCCTGTTCCGGTTTATTTTTCCATCTGAATTTCATAAGACTTGCCATTTTCCAATCTAAAGCGCCAACGCCCGTCTCTCAACGGTATGAGCGACGATCCCAGAATTCCGGGCAATTCCGTCCGGGTCATTTCATGCCATCCGCCGGGTGACCACGCCAATATCATCATCGCTCGTCGGGCTTGATTCGGTACCAGCAAGCGATCACGGGGTACCGCAGCGATGACGCGTCCAAGGCCGAGTTCCGTACTTCCACGTCGGTGTGTGCTTACACCTGGATATTCCGCGAATAACGAGAGCGTTCCGTCTTCAAATCGATAAAGGCGCAATCGCCCGCCAATGTGAGGTGTGGCGACCAGGGCGATATCAGGTCGCCCATCGCCGTCGAAGTCGCCCACGCCCAGGGGGTTGAGCCACCGGTTGGGCTGTCCCAGAAAAGGCGTTGCAGCCATCCGAACCAGGCGACCGGTGAGAATGCCATACACGGCCAGCGATGCGCCATATCTCGTGTCACTTTCCACTACAATCAGCTCATCCCGATGGTCTCCGTCAAGGTCGGCAAGGCGGGGTTCCAGATCTTCGAATACACGCGCAGACGGAAGTTCAACATGCAGGCGTTTCCCCTCGGCGGTTTCCACGACCAGGCGCGATGCCTCCAGTTTATCACCTAACACACCATGCCGATATCGATTCGTCGGGCCGGCATACCAAGCCGTGAGGATGTTTCGACTGCCTCTGGCGATACGACTTTGCGGAAGCTGGTCGGGCCGACTTGTTGCCGAAATGTCAATTGAAGGCGGACCGGCGGCATGGATCTTCAGTTCAATGGGAAAAACCGTACTCCCTCCTTTATAAAAAAGAGACAGGAGCAACGCCGGCAGGTAAATCCAGACAAACCGGGCGCGGGTCGTTTTAGACGTTGTTTCCCCTGGTTTGGATTTCAACTCTTTATCGAAATGCCGGTTCATACCGTTTATTTTTTCTCCAGATTATTTGCCACGTCAATCAGCAGGCTTGCGTTCATACGCGAGCGGTAAACCCTGCCGGCGAATCGCTCATTTTCCTGTACCACCGGCAGCGTGTCCATGCGGGGCGCCTCCATCGGTTGCAGTGATCAAGGATGACACGGTCTGATAAAAAATGGACACGTTGGCGACTTTGTCTATTGGCAAGCCGAAAAACGCATGCATACAGGCCAGTCAAGAGGAGAGAAAAATGAAACACGCATACGCATGGACGCTCCTGATCGCTGCCATTCTGGCCATGGCCGGATGCGCCAGTCGCGCCCCAACAATCGCCCATGTCCATATCGGCCACGCCATGACGGGATGGTATGAGACCCCAAACAAAGCGGGTCTTTTTGTATTGCCGGAGAATCAGGCAGGCGAATCGCTGAAATACGCGCAAGCCGCGGCCGATGGAAGCCGTGATCTCAATCGGATCAAGACCAATATCGTCCGCGCCGGGGCGCTCTGCGACAGTGAAGCGACCGGACAGGACCCAAAGGCGCAATACGGGGTCAAGCAGGCCTTGGCGGGTGCAGTCAGTCACATTACCGATGCAGCCACATCACCCGATGCCACTGCCAATGCCCGGGCATTCGCCGATGGCTTTGCCGCCAATGCCGCCGGGGTCATGGATCGATGCGACCTGATCACGGCATTGAGCAGCGACATCAGCAACACCGAATCGGTGGAAGAGGCCGGCCTACTGGCACCGGAGATCGAAAAACTCGCCCGGGCCAACCTCCACGGGGAAGATCTGGACGGTGACGGCATCGTCGGTTCAACCGCCAATGAATATGGCCTGGCGCAGCTTCGCCGGGACATTGAAAGCATGATCGCCAGGGAAGACCCGCCATATGCCACGGTAAACAAGTGGTACCTGTTCAACCTGATCCGACTGCCCGACGGCAGCCAGATCAAACAATCCCTGGCTGCATTGTCCCCTCACAGCGAAACGCCGACGACCCGGCAGGCACCGGCGCCCTCGCCTATGGCCAGCCAGGCCAACAGGGCATCGACGGTCAAACCGCTGCCGCCGCCAGAGAAAACGCCCATGACAAAACCGGCTGCCCCGGCACCATCTCCCACAAAAGCGGTGGCCGCCGAACCCGAACCGCCGGCCCCGTCCTCTCCCGCCAAGGCACTCGATCCGCCAGAAGTCAAAAAAACTGTGCAGGAAGCAACCCCATCATCGACACCACCGACCATGGCAGCCGGCCGACCGCGGCGCTACAGCAACGCCCCGGAGGTTCCCGGGATAACCCACTGACCATCGAAAACCGCTCAGATGGCGGGTGGGGCATGAAATCCTCTGGTGATCAACGCCCAGCCAAAGCGAAGACATCGGACACAAACATCGTTTGTGGATGGATGTTTGCCTGTTCAGCCGCCATGGTCCCTCAGCCAAATGGCAACCATCCGAATGGTAACCACAATAATGGCGAGCGTGGCCCCAAGGAAAAAGAGGCTGACCAACCCATACCACAGCCGGGTAATGGCGTGCTTCAGTTTACTGAAGCCTTTCAAGGGGGCGTTGGGTTTATCCGGTACGGCGCGGAAGGTCACAATAAATGAATACGTGCTCATCCCCCATAACCAACTAACTGAAAAGGGAATAATAAATCGATCACCCTTTTCAGCTGCAAAAAAAAGAACCATCACCACCAGTGATGCCAGGCTGATCAACCCCATCCCCAGTGATGGCAGGCGAAGCACCTGAATGGCCTGTGCCATGCGCTTGAGCTTATCTATCATATAGCGATCAATTGGTTGCCATTTAATTCTTATTGAGCAGCATCACATCATTGGCAACGACCTCGAGGCGGGCATCGAACCGCTGCGCCAGGTATTCAAACGTACGCTGGCTATAGAAGCAAATATGCGTCATATCACGAATGTAGTGCCATTGGCGGAACGCCTGTTTATCCGTCACCCGCTTAGTCATGATACCCAGCCATCCACCTGGTTTTAACACCTTGAACAATGCGGCAAATTCCAGCTTGGGATCGTGCAGATGCTCGACGACCTCGGTGGCACAGATGAAATCATACCGGTTATGAAACACGGAAGGATCGTTGTAATAAATCGGGTCGTAAAGATCCACCTCATGTCCGTGGGCTTCCAACAGGACCGACAGGGTCGGACCGGGCCCGCAACCGTAATCCAATCCTTTTTGCCTGGCCTCCAGCCGCTGCATGAGCGGCGCACTGAGTCTGGAGAGGAATTGCCGATATCCCCGGTCCTGCGGATCGTTTTCATGCAGATCGTAGGTTGCTTTCTGATCTTCGGCGCTCAGCCAATAGCGCTGGGGAACGAAGACCAATTCACAATTCAAACAGTTCAGGTAACTCCTGTTTTCGTCCTCGAAAAATGGATCGATGTCGTCACCGCCGCACAATGGGCAAAGGGGTGCATGATAGTTGGTTTTCATTTAGGTTGGGCCTGATTTTTGATATTTCAGCCGTTTCGGTTTCAAGGCATCGGTCGGACGAACGCCTACCGCTGCAGCACTTGCTTAATGTCCTTTCCTGTGGCCGCAAGCGTATGGGGCTTCTTATCATAGCCATCGGCACCCAACCCAGTCGCATCCCTGCCGTCAGATCCAGTAAGAGGTGCCGTCTACCACTTTACCCCTATTCTGCACTGCTTGTCATTCGGCCTTAAGAAGGTTAACTTCCATTAATCATCGGGTGGCGGCACGGCTCGCCTAAAACGGTGAAAAAAAATAAGTCAATCACTGTAACATACCAACAACAAATTGAGGTAACAGACATGAAAAGAATAACTTTTGCAATCGTTTGGATCATTTTGCTTGCCCTCCCGTTATCTGCATTTGCCGGCAGCCACGGAACATCGAAAAGCACATCAGACGCCATGAACACAAACGATATCGTGGATACCGCGGTGGCGGCAGGTTCTTTCAACACCCTGGTCGCGGCCGTACAGGCTGCTGATCTTGAAGAGACGTTGAGAAGCAAGGGGCCGTTTACCGTTTTCGCGCCCACCGACGACGCCTTTGCCAAGCTACCACCGGAGACCCTGGAAAACCTGCTCAAACCGGAAAATAAGTCCCAGCTGCAGGCCATCCTGACCTACCATGTAGTACCGGGCAGGGTCATGGCCTCGGACGCGGCCACGCTCACCTCGGCGAAAACAGTCAACGGTCAGAGTTTCCGCATCACCGAATCGGGCGGCGGTTTGATGGTGGACAAGGCGACTGTGGTCAAGGCGGATATCCCCGCCAGCAACGGGGTCATCCATGTCATCGACCAAGTCATTCTTCCGCAATAAAACCCTGGTTGAAGACAGCGGAATGATCGTCCCAAACTAGGAAGACCTTAGGGGTGGGTGCTTGTTGATGAGGCCCACCCCTTTTTTATGGCCGCAGGCTGGATCCGGTCGGCGGCCAGTGTGCCCTTGAGACGCGCCCGGAATATACTGATCATTTCATCCCACTGGGTCTCCCGGCTGAATCGGTTCGCCTGGTAAAGGGTCTGGTGGGTCTGGAAAATGTTGTCGGGAACCAAAGGATGCGACAGATAGATGGAGATACCAGTGGCTGCACAATCCGACGTGTGACGGGCATAGACGAGGACACGATTCGACATTAGATCCAGCACGCGGTCGCATGCGTTTTCCAGTTCGGGTTGGGTGAGAGCGGCGCGCAAATGGCGCACGAAGCCCAACAGGTCATAATATTCCATCTTCAAAAAGCTGGCAAAAGGCTGGGCGGCGGACAGGGCTGCCCGCATGGCCTGCACCACACCGGCTTTTTCAGCGTCTCGAATCAGTTGTTGGGCCAGGACATCCAGTGCAGACACCAGCTGAGGCATGGCAGTCGTATCCACCAGGGCCATACCACCGGAAAAGCGGCGGATCTGTCCAGCACCGTCACCTGTGGGTAAGCGCACTTCCTGATCGTAACTATCGACGTGACTGTCCACCAAGGCCCGACCCACCTCCCGGACATCGGCGGCAGGCGTCTGTTTCAACCCTGCGATCAACTGCTCAAAACGCATACCGCGAATCTGATATCGGCCCGGCGGCTCGTTCACCAGACGGATCTCGTCCTGGCTGCCCACCAGATATCGGGTCACATCGCTCATGGCGTAGTCCACCTCGACCATGTTGGCCAGACAGGAAAAAAACACCATCAGTTCGAAGCGGCTGCCGTTCAGACCTGTTTTCAAGGCCTGGTGAAACCGGTCAAGTGACATTTTTTCACCGCTGGTGTCGTCCCGGGACATGGAAACGGTCTTGACCGGCTTAACTGGCCCGTAATCACGGGTGTCAAGGACACCCTGGCTGTGGGCGAACATGTAAAAGTACACCTGCTCAGCCGGAAAAGCCCGCATGGCCGTGCGTAAAAAGCGCACCAGGGTCTGGGACGCCCCCATATTGGCCTCACCCCACTCTTCCAGTACCGGCGAGGTGATATGACCAATACGCGGATCGGCTTGCAGGTGAACCAGCCGCGTCCGGGACCAGGCTGTATCGTAAGGGCCTATCCATTTGGGATGGCCGTCCACCAGGGCAATCACGTTGACCCTGTCGGAAGAGCCCACCGTCTCCATCATGTCCAGTGCGTGAAGCACCTCATTGGACAGATCGTTGTCGCCGTTCATGTAGCAAAGAATGGTCACGGTAGGCGCGGACGGCGCACCCTGGATGACGCACCAACCCTCAGCGCCAAAGGGTGAAAGAAGCAGGCACAGCATCAGATACAGGATCGGCGTGGCACGCGTTTGCATTAAGCAACCAGAGCATCAATATCGACCGGTGACCCAAAGCCGCCCCAGCAAAGTGCCGGGAATTGGACCATGGCACCGCAACCCTGTCAACATCACCGGCCGGTAATACGTTGAACCAAATGGTGATAGTTGCGGTATCTCTGACTGCTTTATCGGCGGATGGAATAATATCATGAGGAAATGATTGGCCACTGGCACAGCCCGGGTATCGCCCAATATCCTCCAAAGGCAAGGGTTGGAAGACCGCCCCGTTACGAACCCGTTGATGTCGGTGTCTCCCATTGCGCCAGAATCCGATCGACCTTGTCCGTGACGATATCTCGCGCCTCCCAGCGATCGTGCCCCATCATCAACAGCTCATCGTAGGGTGTTTCCGCGCGCCGGATATGGGCAACGACCGCCAGGCGAACCGCCTCTTCATCGAAGCGCTTGGCCCTGTCCGTGCGACCGATCCGCCCGCTGCATGCGAGGCAGGCATGCTCGGCAATGGCCTTATCACGACCGGAGGGGCATCCGGGGAAAAGCTCGCACACCCGCAGGGCAAAACGCGCTGTATATTGACGATCCAGGCGCTCCCGCCGGATGGTTTCGCGTGCCCGTCTTCTCTCCCTGGCCTCACTGTCCGCCAGGCAATCCTTTTCTGCCTGTTCCAGCGCCTGCGCCTCGACCAGCAATCCCTGCCGTTCGTATCGCTTTCGTGCCCGCGCCCATTTTAAGACGACCACAGCCAATGTCGAGAATTTTCGGGCGCGCCGGGTGAGTGTGGCGTCTCCTGATGGTAAAAAGACGAGATGGTCCAGGTCGGCACAAGATAGGCACAGGGCACCTTTTTCTCCGGCCAGGGTGATCCACGCACCACGTCCTAAATTCTCATTACACTCGTCGCAGGTGGGGTCCGAAGCCGAGATAAATGCTTTTAAGTCTTCTCTTTTTTTCATGTTGACCATGTGTTCATGAAAGGTTTCCGCCTGTTGAGGCAACCCACCATAAAGCTAAGATGCAGCCACAATATGGTATGGCATCCTAGTCCTGCGGACCACGTCTTGTGTGGGTTGATGAATCTGGATGACTGAAAAGGATTGGACTACTTTGAGGTACCCATTTTCTGGGCCGCGGTCAAGCAGTTTTCTGGTTCAGATGAATAGTTGGATGCCTGACAGGCAAAAGGCTCTCAGGAAAAACGAAGCGAAACGTTCCGCCAGACGCTCGGTTCAGGCCTCAGGTTCGCACCCGCAACCGATTTTCAAGCCGCCGCACCATCCAGGATGCCACCAGGATGAGCAGCAGGTATTCGACCACCAGCACCGAATAGATCTCCAGCGGCCGGTATACCGTGACCGTGAGTTCGTTGGCGCGGCGGGTCAATTCCTGCAGACCGATCACCGATACCAACGAAGACATCTTGAGCATGTATACGAACTGATTGCCCAGTGGGGGAAGGATTCTGCGAATGGCCTGGGGCAGGATGACCAGTCGCATTTTCTGATAATAATTCAGGCCCAGCGAGTCGGCGGCCTCGATCTGCCCCTGCGCGATGGATTGGATGCCGCCGCGAAACACCTCGGCCTCGAAGGCGCTGTCGCACAGGGTCAAAGCCAGGATGCCGGCCATAAACGGACCAAGGGCCAGGCCGATCACGACGGGGAAACCATAGTAGACCCACAGGATCATGACCAGCACCGGGATGGACCGGAAGGTTTCCACATAAATCCGGTTGAAGGCCCGGAGCCACGGCTGCCTGGCCAGCCCTGGCAGGGCCACCAGCAGTCCGAGCATGATCGACGCAGTCAATGAAATCATCGATATGGAAATGGTCAGGCCAAGCCCGGCCAGCAGAAACTTCAGGTGAGCCGCACCCTGGGGGGTCGTGGGAAGGACCTCATACCAGCCCCACTGATAATCCTGCCGGCTGCAGCCGACGGCCGCAACCATCACCAGGGCCGCAAGCAGCCATGATGGTCGAATTGTCATGGATGTCTCCTCTGCTTACGGCATCCAGCGCTCCTGCAGTTCCAGGAAAAACCCCTGGTTGGCTTTGATGGTGATCCAGTGATTGAGGTAATTGATCCAGACCTGATCGGTTTGCGGGGTAATGAACGCCAAGTCTGCCGGGCTGCGCGGCTTGTCTACCGGCACAATCGCCAGCTGCGGGTAAGTCCGGACCAACTGGGAGGCTTCCAGATTGCTGGTAATCGACACCTGGGCACGCCCGCTGAGGACTTCCTGAAAATCGCGCGCCGGGGCTTCCACCGCCTTGATTTCGGCTTCGGGGAAAAACTGTTTGACCTGCTGTTCGAACGAGGTGCCCAGCGTGACGGCCACACGAACATCGGCCCGGTTGATATCATCCCAGCCGGCAAAACGGGCGATATCTTTTTTCAGTGCCACGGGAACGGTTCCGACCTGGAAGTAGGAGTGGGTGAAACCGACGGTGCGAATACGCGATGGGGTCACCGATGCACTGGTGCTGATATCGTACTTTCCGGCAACCATGCCGCTGACTAAGGTTTTCCATTCGGTAGAAACAAAGACCAGCCGAACACCGAGATCCTTGGCCAGTTCGGTCACCATGTCAATGTCAAACCCCTGGTAGGTATTGGTGGCCGGGTCGCGGACGGTCATCGGGTTCCAGTCGCCGGTGGTGCCGACCCGGATTTCTCCGGCTTCGAGGATGCGGTGCAGTGTCGACTGTGCCGCGGACGTCGCCGGGCTTGCCATCAGCGCGGCAATCATAAAGGTGGCGGCAAGGGTAACGAGGGTTCGTTTCATATGACCTCCTTGGCGGTTATACCGACGGTCATATCAATGACAGCGGTCAGGGGCGGTGCATTGGAAGCTCGCCGTCCGTTGGCCGGTAAACGCGGTCGTTTGCAGGATTGTGGTTTGATATTGAATGGTTATTTCTTTCCCATCAGGGTTGCCCGCTATGCGCGGACGAATAGGTAACTGTAATGCGGGCTTTTACGGTGTCAACCGGGGAGGGCATCAGAGAAGCAGAAGTTACCAAGGGTGTTGGATTGCCTTCGAGTGTCTCTTTCTTTGACCATTTCCTTGATCCCGTCACAGCCATCTGCTATTTCACATACCTGTTTCAATACCAGGATGATGATAGGAGAACGGCTGCCCTGGCCCGGATTCTTTCTCCCAAATGAGATAGAGAGATCGCGTCAGGATGCCGCCTCCACAGAAAAAATCAATCGGCAATGTATCCAACCGACAACTTCGACGCCGGTGAAATCGCCCGTTTTTCGGCCATGGCCGAGGTCTGGTGGGATCGCAACGGCGAATTCAAGGCCCTGCACGACATCAACCCGGTGCGTCTGGCCTATGTGCGCGACCGCACCGAGCTGGCGGCAAGGCAGGTGTTGGATGTGGGCTGCGGCGGCGGCCTGCTGTCCGAAGCACTGGCCTCCTGCGGGGCGCGGGTGACCGGCATCGACATGGCCGACGCGTCGCTGGCCGTGGCCCGCACGCACATGAAAGACAGCGGCCTGGTCATCGACTACCGGCAGGCCATGGCCGAAGCACTGGCAGATGAAAGCCCGGGCCGATACGACGTGGTGGTCTGCATGGAACTGCTCGAGCACGTCCCCCGGCCGGCATCCATCATCGATGCCTGCGCCCGCTTGGTCAAGCCCGGTGGGGATCTCTTTTTCGCCACGGTCAACCGCACCTGGCTCTCCTGGCTGCTGGTGATCGTGGCCGCCGAGCGGGTGCTGGGCATTGTGAGAAAGGGCACTCACGACTACCGGAAGCTGGTAACGCCTGAAGAATTGATACAATGGGGGGCCGATGCCGGTCTGTGCCTTGAAAATTTGTCCGGCCTGCGCTACATGCCCTTCGGCGGGCACGCGGTCCTGTGCCGCAGCACAGCCATGAATTATTTGATGCATTTCAGAAAGGAAATCGATGGCGCTCTGGAACAATCCCCGCTGGTTTGACGATAAAAAGCGACAGGAACAGCTGGACGACCATATTCGCGCCACCGGCAAAGCCCGGTTCGGCATCCGCGAGCTCGATGAGGAAAAGAAAGTGGATGCGGTCCGCACCCACTTCAACCGGGTGGCCCCCAAATACGATTTCATGAACTCGCTGCTCAGCTTCGGGATTCAGCATACCTGGAAAAGGGCCGCCGTGCGCATGCTCGGCGTGCGGCGAGGTGACATGGTGCTGGATGTGTGCGGCGGCACCGGAGACCTGGCCATCCTGGCGGCCCGGCGCACGGGTCCGACGGGTCAGGTGACGGTTTACGACATCAACTATTCCATGATTCAGGCCGGCCGTCACAAAATCGATCCCTTCTCTGCACTCGCCCACATCGGCTACGTTCAGGGAGACGCCGAGCGCATCACCTTTCCTGACGACACCTTCGACTGTGCCATGGTGGGCTTCGGCATCCGCAACCTCACCCACCTGAAACAGGGCTTTGCCGAAATGGTCCGGGTGCTAAAACCCGGCGGGCGGTTCCTCTGCCTGGAATTCTCACAACCCACCAATCCCGTCTTCCGCAGCCTCTATGATTTCTATTCCTTCAACATCATGCCGGCCCTGGGCCAGCTGCTGGCAGGCTCTGCCGAATCCTACGCCTGCCTGCCCGAAACCATCCGCATGTTCCCCCTGCCCGACGAGTTGGCAGCCATGCTGACACATGTCGGCTTGCGCGACGTTCGCTGGACGGCCATGACCAATGGGATTAGTGTGGCGCATGTGGGAATCAAGCGGTAGAGAGAATCGGCATCTTGCGGCCCATATCTGCGTTCTCAGGTCTTGGCAATCCTCGACGCAGCGCTGCTACGCCTGCGGTTTCCAAAACCCTGCGGCCTTGATCTGAACCACAAGCTACCCATTCTCGACGCGCAGGATACGGAAAGATTAATTCAGAAGATCACCAAGCGGAAAAATACTACAATTAAAACGCTCAAGGGAAAATAACTGGCCTTGTTGAACAGATCCATGGCCTGTTGGCGGTTGTTGACTTCCACCAGCCTCAGGACCGGCAGCAGCAGCAGCCAGACACCGACTCCGGCCAGGGCCAGCAGATGAAGCATCCCGAAGGTAAGCGGTGAGATCCACACCATCAGGAAGGTAAGCAGGAAGGTCGCCACCAGGCAGGCCAGGGCCAGCATGCCGGCCCGGGCCAGTCCTAGTTTCACAGGAATGGTCTTGGCCTTGAAGCGGCGGTCCTCCTCAATGTCGGTCCAGTCGTTGGGGATGTTCTGCCCGCCGATCTCCCAGAAGAAAATCCAGCCGCACAGGACGACGAGAAAGATGATCGACGGCTGGGGGCTGACCGCATATACGGCGGCCACGGCACCCAACGATTTGACGATGCCGTTGATCAGCGCGCGAAAAGGCGTCACTCGCCACAAGAGGCAGTAGATGGCCTCAAGCAGTCCCCCGGCAAGGAAAATATAAAAGCACACCGGATTGAGCAGCCAGGCCCCGACCATGGCCACCAGCGCCCATCCCCCGGCCCACAGGATGCCCTCGGGCAGGGTCAGCACCCCCTTGGCCAGCGGGTGGCGAACCAGCACGCCGTCGAGATAATCTTCACCGTCCCCGTATCCGCCCACGCGGACCTTCTCTCTGTCCGTGCGGTAGTCCACCAGATCGTTGAGGGCGTAGACGGCCGTGTACCCGGCAAAAACGGTGATCACCCCCAGCAGGGTGGTGACAAGCGGGGGAAAGTGGCCCAGGCACAAGAGCGCAGCCAACGCCGGCGTGGCGATATCGACAACCCCGTGGGGGGTGCGGGACAGCGCCAGAAACAGCTTCAGTCGTGGATGGGTCAAAATCGCGTCTAAGCTCATCGCTTTTCAATGCGTATGAAAGGGTTGAGGCATTTTTCGGGATCGCCAGCCGTCTCGATATCAGGATCGGTGCAACTTGCCAGAATCGCGGTGATTTGTCAATTCCGACGATGCTTCCAGGAGTCCCGGTAAAAGATGGCACACAGGGCAGCGGCAAGACCTCCCAAGCCAAGTACCATGAAAGCCCACCCCCACGTTTCGGGTGCGCTGTCAGGTGGGTTGGTCAAGTCCAGCATCGCCCCGAACATGATCGGGGCAATACCTCCGGCGCCGAAACCAAGCAGGGACCGGACGGCGAGGATGGACCCGAGATAACTCGGTTCCACCTCCTCCGTCAGCGCGGTAGACAGTACCGGTGAATCACCGATTGCAAAAAAGTAATACACCAGCCCGATAAACACCAAGAGCGCAGCGGGCCACGTGGCTAACCAACCGATCATCAACGATAAGCAGGCGCCGCTTGCCGCAACCTGGATCAGCACCACCCGCCGGCCCAGTCGGTCCGCCAGGCGTCCCATCGATACCGATGCCAGTGCGCCGATGAGATGCATAGACGCCACGAGATACGCACCGAACTTGGCCGTTTCACCGAAACCGTTTCCGGAGTTGGCCAGAATGGCGGCAAAAAAGGCTGGGGTCCATGACCACATCCCCAACAATTCCCAGCAGTGGCAGGTATAGCCGGCGATTAACAACCTCGCGTTTCGACTACGCTGCAAGATGGTGGTTACGCGAAGGCGCTCGAACCGAGGATGGATGTTATTGGGGGTTTTTCTCAAGGCATACCACGAAAAAAGCAGGCCGACGCAAGGCAGACAACCGGTCACAATGAACGTGGCGCGATATCCACCCCAAGAGAGGCACAGCCCGGACACGACAAGTGAAAAAGCATATCCAATGGAGGTGCTTGCAATCAGATATCCGATCGCCGCCCCCCGTCTTGACGCGTCATAGCGCTCCGAGAAGAGCATAATTGCCGGGGTATAGAGACCACCCTGTGTCGCTGCGGCAAGGGCATAAAGGATTAAGCCGGAGAGATAGGATTGTGCATAAAAGCCGAATGCCATCGCCGAGAATGCGCTCAGAACAGCGGATAGAAGGAATAATCGCTTCGCCCCGAAATGATCGGAAAGCCAGGCGAATACGAACAGAGATGCGGCGTAGCCGAACATGAAAGCCGACGAGATGCTCCCGGCCTGGGTGGCCGACATATCCCATTCGCTGAGAAGGATGGGTAAACAGGCGGCGTATACCATGAAGTTCGCATACAGGGCGATGCGGGAAATAAAGATCAGCGTCAGCCAGCTGTCGAATCGTGTCTTTCTACTTCTTTGCAATGGTTGCCTAAGGTCCATGTTTTGTATAATGATCAGGAAGTACCCTTGCGTCAACTGCGTAATTTCCAATCACTGAGGAATGTCGCTCATGAAAAAACTTTCCGTAAAAACCAAATTTCAGTTCGGTGCCGGCTGCATCCTTTTTCTTTACTGCGTCACCGCCGCGACCATTGCCTATCACTTCCTGAAGGACATGGTCGAAGATGAAATCAACGACAGTGACCGACAACCGTCCCATGCCCCGAGCCAAGGGCCAAGACATGGGGTATTTATTCTGGGGCTCACCTTTTTATCGCACCGGCTGTTCGCCGTGAGTGGTAGGCCCCTGGCTGCAACACTACATATAGCGCATGAACGAGATCTGATCCTGGCCGACGAAAAGCGGTTTGCCGCCCAGGCCTCCGCCCGGGTGATCGACAAGCCTCGGCTGGATGTCTGGATGATCCTCATCCCCGTGTTCTTCCTCAACCCCCTGAACCAGGTGGAGCGGGATTTCGACACAGCCCTCAAACCCCACCTTGAAACCTCCACGGATGATGTGAACGGCATCATCAAGCTCATGGAAGAGCGCGTCATCAGCCTGCGTCGGCAGCTTGCCGAAGAAATTTTTCCCTGAAGCCGACCGTCGGATAGGAAAATGGTTGTCCGCGGATTATGAACGGATGCATGCGGATGTCGCTGAAAGGCTGCTCAGCCTGGACGAAACCCTGCTTCAATGACACATCAGGAGCGCTTTAATAGCATGTCGTTACCCATACCCCCAGATCGAGACGCGACCCTGGCGTTCCCACAAATGACCCCGCTATCGGCGGCACGGATTCGGGCAATCTCGCGACCGCCACAGCAAAGTGATCCGTTCAGCCAGCCGATTTTTTGTATGATTTTCGGGGAATACGATGAAGAATTTTTTAGCGCTGCATAAGGCTTCTTATTCTGCACGCTCAATCGACGGCATCAGGGCCAGGCATTCCCGAAAATATGACAGGGAAGGTGTCAAACGTTACGATTGGTCGTGAACGAAAGGTCAGCCGCGCCCGAGGCCCGTCGGATAACGGACGAAAGCATGTCTGTTTCGGCATTGAAATCAGCCGCGCCCATAAACCCGGAATCATCGCGATTAAAAAAGAAAGTGTTGTCTCCGAAAGCCGGTTTCAGTTCATCAAGCCAGCAGGCGTTTTCATCATATTCAGCGAAAAATGGTTTTTTCACCCATCCGGAAGACCTGCCCTGGATAAAAGACAGGGATAGGTACTTTTTCCCGTTTATTTCAGGAATCCCATCGATTTTGATCTTTCCCTGAATGGCTGACATGCTCGGTCCTCTGACTGTCCTTGCAAGACCACTGACATGACTGAACGCATCTCTGAATATGTCATACGCCTTGACCAGAGGGATAGCAAAGAATCGGTGGGCACCGGTATTTCTGGGGACAAACATATAATAGGGAACAATACCAAGGTTTACCTGATCGACCCACATTTTTTCCCAGACAGCGGAATCGGCATTGACATGGTTTAAAACAGGAGACTGGGATCTAATTGTGGCACCGGTCTGTCTGATGCGTTTCACGGCCTCACGAAACGCGCTGGTGGACATCTCCTTGTAATGATTAATATGCGCCATTATCGAAAGATGAATGCCTGAATCGGTTACCTTCCTGAAAAGCGCCAGTATTTTTTCTGAATCCTTGTCTGTCAGGTACCGGTAAGGCCAGAAAGACAATGATTTTGTCCCGATTCTGATGGTTTTAAGATTGGAATACCCTGAGTTCAGCAAAGCATCGATATAGATCTCCAGCCGGCTTGCATTCATAATCATAGGATCACCGCCCGAAAAAAGAACATCTGTGATTTCAGGATGGCGCCTGAGGTATTCGGCGGACGATTCCGCCTGTTTCAAAGCCATTTTATGGTCACTCATTCCGGTAAACTGCGGCCACCTGAAGCAGAACGTACAATAGGCATGGCATGTCTGGCCTTGGGCCGGAAAGACAAGCATGGTTTCCCTGTACTTGTGCTGGATGCCGTTCACCTTGCGTCCATCCAGTTCAGGGACATTACATTCAAGCTGGCCGGCCGGGTGTGGATTCAGTCCAAGCCTGATTCCCTGAACCGCCCGGTTGATGACGGAACGGTTCGCACCGGATTTCAAAAGACCGGAGATCCGGTTGAAATGCTTCCGGGCCATCAACCTTTTCTGGGGGAAATTAATGGTGTACATCGGATCATTTTCGTGGCTACCCCAATCGATAAGTTCATCCACCACATAATTATTCGTTTTAAATGGCAACACCCTGCCAACAACATCCATGTCGGAGATGGCGGTGCCGCCAAGACCTTTTAATTGCGGAATCGTATGAATATTTTTGAGTGTAAACGCTTTGTATTTCATAAAATTATAAGTTTCTCCCCTTCATTTATTCCCGGTCGTACGGCTGTTTTTTCGGCCCTTCTCACTAAGGGTATACCGTTGTCCGGGTTGGGCTCTCACCCAAGGTAAAAAAGCTGCCGTCCATACCATGAACAGCGCTGAAACCACGATATCCGAACGGTTCGTCCAGGACATTGGGCAACAAATAGGTTCGATTGTTTGGTTCTTCGCGCTTTGGTCTTGGTCCTGAACGGTGCCTGTTGACGTGGCAGGCGAATCTGCAGGGGGCATAGGAGGAATTTCAGTGAGCAGGCAAAAAACGGACAAGCATCCAGTCTTACGGACTACCTTGCTGTGTGAATAGGTCCGCCATCCACTTCGTTTTTCATGGACTCCCAAATTATAATCACTTCTTCACGCCACCCGTCCATGAAAGCGTCATTATAGATCCATTTGTATTGCTGCGCTTCTTCGGGACAGATCCGGTCAATCGATTTAAACAAAGTGTTGCGCATAAGCCCAATACAGTTGGCATCACGTTGGGCATCTCCGATACCAACCGCATCTTTGATTTCCTGATAGGAGGCACTCTTGATCCACTTTTTTGCAACACCTTTGCCGCAACTATTGGCAAGCCTCCTTCCTTCTGCTTCTCTGTGATGACGTCTCGCGTCCTCGTTGGCCATCGCTGTTTTTTCTGATTTCAGTCTTTCAACTAACTGACTCATTGCATATCCTTTTCAGTAGATGAAAATACACGTTCACGATTTTCTGCGAAGCATGGTTCCTTTCATGTCCAGATTTATGCGGAGGCTCAATCAACCCTTATTTGTCGCCTCCGTTAAGAAGTATCAGGCAGGCAGCAGGGATTGACGAAGGATCGAGAGACATCATCCGATCCGAATCCCTGCGCAATGAATCCGAATGGGCTTTGATCGACAACCCACGCAACCATTTAACGGGTCACGATGATTTCATTCTCAATTGGAAATTTTCAAGGTTACAAACTGGAGGGAGCCATTTCGGCAGATCACGTTTTCCTTCAGAAAGGAACCGTCCCGATAGTTAACGGAACTGGGGTTGAATAAACGAAAGATACCCGGCTTTGCCGTTAAAAGCAATATAAATATTTGTTTTTAAAATAAATAATAAATCAACCAAGCCTTTATTCACACAAATACGTACAGTTGCGAGAACCGTGTCGGAGGTGTCTTCATGGAAATGCCGCTTGTTTTATGAGATCAGTCGTCTGCCCGAAAAACAAATGAACCCTCCCCGTGGCAAGCGGCGGGGAATGCGCTGACTGTCGCGGTTCACGACTTCATTCGACAGTCTGTTGTCTCCTGATGGTCTGAAAACAAGAGCTGATGAACCTATCCTGGATGATATGGACAGACAGGATTTCGCAAGTATAGAGATTAACTATATTTAAAAAGGTGGATTGATGATATCTGTGTAATTGATTTTATATTGTTTCGAACCCAAACCGAATACGTTATTCAGGAGCAGTGATGAAGACCTTTACCATCGAGGCAATTTGTCAAGCCATTGGCGGAACACTTACCGGTAGTCCGGCGATCCTGATCACCGGTGTAGAAAACGTCTCCGCGGCTGTGGCAAACCAGCTGACGTTCATAGGCCAGAAGAAATACGTCAAGCGATGGCACGAATCTAGTGCGTCGGCTGCAATCGTCAAGGATGGTTTGGATATCCAACCGGGACAGGAGCGGGCGATTGTATGGGTTGCCGACGCCGATCTGGCGTTGGCACAAGTCCTTAAGATGTTTGAGCCGGAACCGCCGACATGTGAGGCCGGCATCCATTCAACCGCGGTGATCGATTCAACCGCCACCATCGGCGCGGCTGCCGCCATCGGGGCCGGCTGCTATATTGGACCCGGTGTGGTTATCGGCACGGGAACCCGGCTTTATCCCAATGTTACCGTACTGGATGACACCCGTATAGGCAGTGGAACGGTTATTTGGTCCGGTGCGGTCATACGTGAACGATGCCGTATCGGCAACGACTGTATCATCCATCCGAATGTGACCATCGGTGCCGACGGCTTTGGTTATCGCCCGTCACCCGATGGTCGAGGCTTGGTCAAGATCCCACAAATCGGTACCGTCGAGATTGGTGATGGCGTCGAAATTGGAGCGGGAAGTTGTGTTGACCGGGGTAAGTTCAGTGCCACGTCGATTGGCGACGGCACGAAAATAGACAACCTCGTTCAAATTGCCCACAATTGCAAACTGGGCCGATCCTGTGTGATGGCCGGGCAGTCCGGCTTGGCTGGATCCGTGACTTTAGGGGATGGCGTTATGATGGGAGGGCGTGCGATCGTCAGTGATCATGTGACCGTTGGGGCCGGGGCCAGGATTGGAGGAAACGCCGGCGTCGTCAGCGATGTGGCACCGGGGAAAACCCTTCTCGGGCTTCCTGCCGACGACCATCGACAAACCTTACGCTTATGGGCAGCACAAAGACAACTTCCTGAGCTCATTAAACAGATGACAAAAAAGAGTCGCTGAGTCGAGCGCCTTAAATAACCGTCGTATCACCTGAAATGTCAGTCTGCCGTCCGCGACTCGAAACGTGTGCTTTTGCGCAATGATACCGGCTTCATTTTGATTTCGGATCGCGCCACCCGTTGCAATCACGAACGCAACTGCTGCCTATCGATGCCGTAGCGTTTAATGATTTTTTGGAGGGACTGGCGCTTCATTCCGCTGAGCTGCGCGGCCGCCGAGACGTTACCTGCGGTCCTGCCGAGCAGCCGGTTGAGGTAGGCCAGGGTAAATGATTCGATGGCCTTTTCGATCGTGCCGTAGATGGAAAGGGTGCGCCGGAGACCGTGAACCAAATCGGTTTGATCATCTACAACCAGTATCGTGTCCTTTTCCATGAGGCCTCCCCTGTGCTGGCGCTGCTAGCGAACGCGAAATACACGAACCCGGTTCCGTCGGTTACATCCATCCGGATCCTTAACGGTATCATCGAATAATTGATCAATTTTTTGAACCCTCCCCGCGGCAAGCCGCGGGGACTCTTCACCGTAAGGATGAAAATCGATTTCCAGTTCGCTCGCTAACCCCGCCGCAAGCGGCGAAGAATGCGCTCGCTATCGCGGTTCAACTCTCCGGTCCGGTCTCCGGTCGAAGGTGACACCGGCGGCATGGATGCGGACGATCTAAATGAGCGGTAAGGAAATCACGGCGAGCACGCATGACCGCGGGGGGTAAAGCGCTGGCCAGGCGGGGAATGGGTGGCGTTGACAGGCGATATTACGGCTAACTGCCGGTGACTCGCTCAAAGGCCTCCTGCTTGGTTTTGCAGTCGATACAATAGCTGGTGACCGGTCTGGCCTTCAGGCGGGCAATCGCAATGGGTTCCTCGCAATCTTCGCAGATGCCATAGGTCCCTTCATCGATGGCCTCCAGGCTCTTTTTGATCTTGCCGATCAACCGGCTCTCCCTGCCCCGAATGCGCAGTTGATTGTTTCGGGACTCCTCCTCCGTGGCCCGGTCCAGCGGGTCGGCCTCGTTGGTGTAGACTGAACCGATCAGTTCCACCACGGCAATTCCAGCCTTTGCCAGCAGCGCATCAAGCTCATTCTCAAGCATCGTTTGAAAATAGTCGAGGTCTCTCTTATTCATGGATTCATCCTGACGAAAGGCGTTTACGCCAATTTAAAACTGCACTCAAGCACATGTATCGGTGATGGGCCGGGCCAGAAAATAACATCAATAGTTAAAGAATCAAGAGGCAAACCATAAACGAACATCGTCCGATCGATCGGGATGATGGTGAACGCTGCCGGTTATGGGTTGCGCCGGCGAGGCAACATCCGCTAAGATAATATTTTAATTACCCACCAGGATTGGGCATGCAAGGCGCTTACGAAGAAACCGCCCCACCCTTTTGGCCAGACACCGGTGTTGTCCCTCTAACCCCGCAATGGCAGGAATCGAACTGCGCGTTGACCCGCCTGTTGGCCATCCACCGCAGCGATCTGGGGAGAGCCGTGGCGACGGCCATGGAAATCCGCCGCGGTATTGACGAACTGACGCCATTGATGGCGGCGTTGTGCAGTCGGACCTGCCGGTTTTGCCCCGAACCCTGCTGCATCGGCAACACGGTGTGGATCGATTTTCGGGATCTGCTGCTCCTCCACCTGCTCGACGAACCCATTCCGCCCTGCCAGGCGACATCGGGTCCCGGTGAGGCCTGTCCGTTTTTAACCCACCACGGATGTCGCCTGCCGCCGCGAATCCGGCCGTGGATGTGCATCCAGTATATCTGCCCGACCCAGCGTGCCGTTCTCAACAGAAAAGGGCGGTCCACAGCGGCCGCCCTGCGTGGTAAAATTAAACGGATCGAAAGGAAACGCGTCAGGATGGAGGCGGAAGTGACCCGCCGGGTCAAGCCGAGGAGGCGAACATCGCCATCATCTTCTCTTGCATCTTGCGGGTGACGTCCCTGCGGTCGTGGCCGTTTTTCAGCCGCTGGCCCAGCAATTTTCCGGCCTCGACGGCGGCAGCCACGACCTTGGGCTGCTTGGCCACATCCGGGATCATGTCCGGCGTAATCTTGACTCCCTGGCCATGAATCATGCTGGGAATACCCACCTGGCAGGTTTCCCCGTATCCACAGCTGTAGCATGAGGCGGCACCCTGTCCCGTCACCTTGGCCACCGTCTCGATGAAGTTGTAAAGGAAGAACTTTTCCAGTTCGTCTGCCGGAAAACGACCGCTGGTGCCGCCCACCCCCACGGCCACGGCCAGCTTGCCCCACAGGAGATCGCCGGTTTGATGGCGGAACTGAAACCAGCGTTCCAGCAGCGCGTGAGTGGCGGCATTGAGGGTGGTGTAGTAGTTGGGCGCGCCGACCACATAGGCATCCGCCGCCACGATTTTATCGCGCAGCGGGGCCAGGTCGTCCTCCACCTTGCAGACATTGTCCTTCACGCACCCCAGACAGGCGATGCAGCCGGAAATGGATTTTCCGCGCAGGGAGACGATTTCATAGTCCACGCCTGTATTTTCGAGCACGGTCTGGACCAGCTTGTACACGCCGGATTGGCTCGCTTTGCGGGGACTGCCGGATATGCCTAGATATTTTCATACGGTTTCCTTTCTGTATCCATCAAGAGGCGTATATGGAGCACTTCCTGACATTCATCGCCGCCTCCTGCAGCGCTTCGGCAAAGGTGGGGTGGCCATGGATGGTGCGGGAAATGTCTTCCGAGCTGGCACCGAACTCCAGGGCCAGCACACACTCGGCGATCATGTCCGCCGCCCGGGGGCCGATGATGTGGACGCCCAGGATCCGGTCGGTCTTGCCGTGGGAGATGAGTTTGACAAACCCGTCGGTTTCACCCATGCAGCGCGCCCGCCCCGCGCCGGAGAAGGGAAAGCTGCCGACGCAGTAGGGAATCTCCTTTTCACGCACCTGCTCTTCGGTCAGGCCCACGCTGGCCACCTCGGGCCAGGTGTAGACCACGGCAGGAATGGTATCGTAGTTCACTTCGCCGGCACGGCCGGCCATGCATTCCACCGCCGCAGTACCTTCGGCGGAGGCCTTGTGGGCCAGCATGGGACCGGGAATCAGGTCACCGATGGCGTAAATGCCATCGACGCTGGTGCGGTAAGTTTCATCCACGAGGATCTGGCCGGTTTTCGGATCGGTGTCGATGCCCAGCGCCTCGATGCCCAGACCGCGGGTGAGAGGACGCCTTCCGATGGACACCAGCAGCCGGTCGAAGGTCATCTCCTCGGTCTTTCCCTTGCTTTCCAGCAGCGTCTTGACCTTTTTACCGGCCACCTCGGCTTTGGCCACCTTGGTGTTGAGCCGGAATTCCAGACCCTGCCGCTTGAGAATACGGTCCAGGGTCCGACCCACCTGGCCGTCCAATGTGGTGGCGATCCTGGGCAGCATCTCGATGACGGTGACCGTGGAACCCAGCCGGCTCCACACCGATCCCAGCTCCAAACCGATGTAGCCGCCGCCGACGATGCCCAGACGTTTGGGCACCGTGTCGAAGGAAAGGGCTTCGGTGGAGCTGACGATATGCTTGCCGTCGAATTCCAGCCCTTTGACTTCAATGGGTTCGGAGCCGGTGGCCAGCAGGATGTTCTTGGCCGCCAGGGTCGTCTTTTTCTTTTTGCCCGTATTCACCTCGACGGTTCCGGAGGCCGCGACCGATGCCGTGCCATGGATGATCTCGATATTGTTGCCGTCCAGGAGCTTGCGCACGTTTTCGGTGAGCTCCTCCACCACCTTGTCCTTGCGGGCCAGCATGGCCGGCAAATCCAAGGAGACTTTTCCCGTCTTGATGCCGTATTCGGCAAAACGGTTCTTGGCCAGGTGATAGTACTCGGAGGAATCCAGCAGCGCCTTGCTGGGGATGCACCCCACGTTGAGGCAGACGCCGCCCAGGCGGGAGGCTTTTTCCACCACGGCGGTTTTCATGCCCAGTTGGGCCGCACGAACGGCCGCCACGTATCCACCGGGTCCGGAGCCGATGATCACCAGGTCGAACTGTGCTTGCTGTGCCATCTTACACCTCCAATGCCATGCGTTCCGGGTTTTCGACGAACTCCTTGACCCGTTTGAGAAAGGTCACCGCGCCCTTGCCGTCCACGATGCGGTGGTCGTAGCTGAGGGCCACGTACATCATGGGTCGGATGACAATCTGGTCATCGATCACCACCGGCCGCTTTTCGATCTTGTGCATGCCCAGGATGCCGCTCTGGGGCATGTTGAGGATGGGCGTGGAGAGCAGGCTGCCGTATACGCCACCGTTGCTCACCGTGAAGGTGCCCCCCTCCAGGTCGGCCAGTTCCAGGCGGTTGTCCTTGATCTTGGTCACGTAATCCACGATGGCTTTTTCCACCTGGGCGAAACTCATGCGTTCAACATGGCGGATCACCGGCACCACGAGTCCCCGCGGGGTTCCCACAGCCACACCGATATGCTGGTAGTTGTGATAGACGATGTCGCTGCCGTCGATGAAGGCGTTGATCTCGGGCACCTCCTTGAGGGCCTCCACACACGCCTTGACGAAGAAGGACATGAACCCCAGCGAGACGCCGTGGCGTTTCTGGAAGGCCTCCTTGTACAGGGATCGGATTTCCATGGCCCGGGCCATGTCGATCTCGTTGAAGGTGGTGAGCATGGCCGTGCTCTGTTTGGACGCCAGCAGCCGCTCGGCGATGCGTTTGCGAATGGGCGTCATGGGTTTTCGCTCTTCCATGGCTGCCGCCGACGGTTGAGCCGCCGGGGTGGGCGCCGCATCGGGGATGCCGGCCGGCGCATGCTCCAGGTAGAGCAGCACGTCTCCCTTGCTGATGCGTCCGCCGGGGCCGGTACCCTGGATTTTCGAGGCATCCAGGTTCTTTTCGGCGATCAACCGGCGCACCGACGGCGCCAGGGGGATGCTGTCGGCAGGCGTGGCCGGAGCAGCGGGCGCCGGGGCTTTGGCCGCCGGCTTAGCGGGCACCGCTGCCGGTGCTTTTTCCGGCTCCGGTGCGGCTTCGACTTTCGGCTTCTCAGGCGCCGGCGCGGCAGCATCCACGGGTTCCAGGGCCCCCACCACCGTACCGATCGCCACGGTTTCTCCGGCAGCCACAAGAATCTTTAGCACGCCGTCCGCTTCGGCCACCACTTCCAGGGTCACCTTGTCCGTTTCGATGACAAACAGGGGATCGTCCTTGCGGACGGTGTCGCCGTCCTGTTTGAACCATTCGGCCAGGACGGCTTCCTGGACCGACTCGCCAACACTGGGGATCTTGATTTCGATGGACATGCAGGCTCCTTGGATATGAGTTAAAAGCTCAACGCTGAAGGCTCAAAGTTTAGTCAATAAGAAAAAACAGGCGATACAAATATCCATTACCGGTGTCAGTGTTTCACTCACGCTGAGAACAGGAGGAAGCATCATGCTCCTTGAGCTTTCAGCTTTGAGCTTCCCCCTCCCTCACCCCCCTATCCCCCCCGCCTGGTCATGGGGGCCGATGGCCCGGTCGACGATGCCGTCCTGCTCCATTTTATAAATCTTGGGAAAACCCGTGGCCGGGCTCGCAGCGGCATTTCGACCGACGTAGTCGAGGGGTTTCTTCAGCAGCGGCGCCAGTCTGGGCCGCATGAACTGCCATGCGCCCATGTTTTCCGGCTCCTCCTGCACCCAGGTCCACGCCTTGGCCTTTTTATATCGGCCGATGACCGACTCGAGGGCCTTTTCAGGAAACGGGTGAAGCATTTCAACCCGAATGATGGCCGTGTCGTCTGCATCGATCTGCTGCCGCCGGGCTACCAATTGGTAGTAAATCTTGCCGCTGCAGAAGATGACCTTTTTAGCTGACGTCGTCGCCTCCGCATCGTCCAGGACCGGTGAAAACCGCCCATGGGTCAGGTCTTTCAGCGAGGAGACGGCCATGGGATGGCGCAGCAGGCTCTTGGGCGTCATGAGGATCAGCGGTTTGCGGAACGGCGCTTTGATCTGCCGCCGCAGCAGATGAAAGTACTGCGCCGGGGTGGTCGGGTTGGCCACCTGCATGTTGTCATTGGCACAAAGCTGGAGAAAGCGTTCCAGGCGGGCACTGGAATGTTCCGGTCCCAGGCCCTCCCAGCCGTGGGGCAGCAGCAGGGTCAATCCGCACAACTGCTGCCACTTGGTCTGGCCGCTGGCGATAAACAGGTCGATGACGCACTGGGCGTTATTGACAAAGTCGCCGAACTGGGCCTCCCACAGGGTCAGCACCTGGGGCCGGGTAACCGCGTAGCCATATTCAAAACCCAGCACACCGGCCTCGGCCAGCAGGCTGTTGTATACCTCAAAAGGGGCCTGACCCGCTTCCAGATGATTCAACGGGGTGTGGGATTGTCCCGTCTCATAGTCCCAGATGACGCTGTGGCGCTGGCTGAAGGTGCCGCGGCCCACATCCTGACCGCTGAGCCGCACGGTGTGTCCGTCGGCAAGCAGGGATGCAAAGGCCAGGGCTTCGGCGCCGGCCCAGTCAATGCCTTCACCGGTGTTGACGGCTTCGAGCCGCTTGTCCAGCACACCCTTCAGCCGGGGGTGGACGGTAAACCCCTCGGGCAGCTCAGCCAACCGGCCGGCCAGATTGACCAGGACTTGCTTGTCCACCCTGGTCTCGACCGGGTCAGGGGCAAACGCACCGCTGATCGTCTCCCATTCCGGAAAGAACCTGGGTTCGGGAAACAGGCAGGTGGCGCCGTGGATTTCCTCATAGGCCGCATCGAGACCGCTGGTCACGCCCTGCTCTATTTTCTCCATCTCTGCTTTCGATAAAACGCTCTCGGCCACCAGCCGGTCGCCGTATACCCGGTTCAGCGGCGGACGCTGACGGATGCGCTGGTACATGGTCGGCTGGGTGAAATAGGGTTCATCCCCTTCGTTGTGACCGTAGCGGCGATAACAGACCAAGTCGATGACCACGTCCTTGCCGAAGCGGTAACGATAGTCGGCGGCCAGTCGGGCCACGTGAACCACGGCCTCCGGATCTTCACCATGGACGTGGAAGATCGGCACCATGAGCATTTTGGCCACATCGGTGGAGTAGCGGGTGGAGCGGGCATCTTCGGGCAGGGTGGTGTAGCCGATCTGATTGTTGATGATGACGTGCACCGTCCCGCCGGTCCGATAGCCTTTCAATTGAGACATATTCAGGGTTTCCGCCACGACCCCCTGCCCGGCAAAGGCCGCATCGCCATGCAGCAGCACCGGAAGGACCGCCTTGTCGCCGTCGGCTGCCAGCAGATCCTGCCGCGCTCGGGCGATGCCTTCCACTACCGGATCCACCGCCTCCAGGTGACTGGGGTTGCTCACGAGATAGAGGGAAAGCGAGGTGCCGTCCGCCATGTTGTGTTCGGTGAGGTAGCCGATATGATACTTGACATCCCCGGACCCCACCAGATCCTGGGGATCATAGCAGCTTTCGAATTCCGAGAAAATCTCTTCGGCCGGCTTTTCAAGGATGTTGCGCAGGACGTTGAGGCGCCCCCGGTGAGCCATACCGAAGATGATTTCGCGGCATCCGGATTCAACCGCCCGCCGGCGCAGGACGTCCAGAAAAGGAATCAGCGCTTCACCGCCCTCCAGCGAAAAACGCGTCACGCCCACATACTTTTTATTGAGAAATCCTTCAAACAGGGACGCCGCGGAGAGCTTTTTGAGGATGTCGACCCGTTCGTCCGCCGTGAGCTCAACCTGGTTCTTCACCGGTTCCATGCGCGCCTGAAGCCACCGGCGTTCGTCGGGGTCCTGAAGGTGCATGTACTCCACGCCGACGCTGTGGCAATAGGTCTGCTTCAGCCGGCCCACGATCTCCTTCAAGGATGCCGCGGTCTGTTCGATCAGATCCGGTGCGGCAAAGGTACGGTCCAGGTCGGAGACGTCCAGGCCAAAGGCATCCAGATCTAAAAGCGGGTGAGAGGTGGGGCAGGCGGACAATGGATCCATGCAGGCCAGCAGGTGGCCGATGTCCCGGTAGCGGCGGATCAGCTCGCCCACGTTGGCCTGGCGCAGGGCCTGATCCGGGTCGACATCCGCCGGTCCGGCCGCCCCGGCCAATTCGAATCCTTTGAAGAAGAACTGCCAGTCATCCGAAAGCGACGATGGGTCGGACCTCCATTTGCGGTATTGCGCGTCGATAAAGTCGGCGCTCAGGGTTTCGGACAGGTTCATCGTTCAAGGTCTCCTGTGGGCGGTGTCGGTGTTAGCTGCTCATGTCGCCGGGCACCGGGGCGCCGGCCTGGCGGCAGAACCAGCCGGTGACTATCCGGGCCACCTGCCGCTGGTGGTCCGGCTGGGCGAGCATGTGATCGCCCCCGGCGACAATGGCCAACTCGACCATCCGGGGGTTTGCCGTTTTGGCCAGATGCGCTTCGGCGACCGGAATGATCTCGTCCCGGTCGCCGTGAACCACAAGCATGGGAATTGTCAGCGATCGGGTGGCATCCATCAGATCGTGCCGGTCCGCATCATCAAAAAAGCCCCTGGTGAGCTTGAGCTCCCGCTGGCGGCTGCTAAATCCCACCTGACCGGTCTGCGCCAACGTCTGCTGCTGTGACGGCGTGAGAAAATGCATCGGTCGTGTCTGGCTGACGCGCCCGGCCACCCGGCAGACAGCCGATACGGTCTTTATTCGCCGGGCGGTAAGCAGGGCGATTGCCGCACCCAATGAGTGCCCGGCCAGGCCGATCCAGGGGGCACCTTTTTCCTGAATCAGGGCAATGGCCGCTTCCATCTCCAAGACCTGCTTGGACCAGATGGAGTGTTCAAACCGTCCCTGGCTCTGCCCGTTCCCGGAAAAATCGAATCGCAGCGCCATGAAACCGGCTTCGCACAGCGCACTGCAGATGCGCCGCAGAACACCCGTGTGCCGGGAACAGGTAAAACAGTGGCCGGCGATAACTGCGCCGACCGGTGGCCGCTCGGGCTGGTGCAGGGTTCCGGCAAGGGTTTCCCCCATGTGATTGTCGAACTGGATCTGCTGTTCCATTCTCTCTCCGCGGGAGGGAATCGGGATCTCTTATACTAACAAGATCCATGCCATGATCGTCAAGGTAAAAAGGTCCTGGGACTACGATACGCTGCATCCGGCGGTCGACCGGTGCAACGAATTGCTGGGATGCTTGTCGGAAAGAAATAGATTGTTCACTTGAGACAGGATGTCTCAAGAACGGACCCGGTTATGGAATCACCTGACCCTCAGGTGCCGATGGCCCCGCCTCAGGTGAATCCGGCGCCGGCGGTGCAGGTATAGCAGTGGTCTGCCGTGGCGATAGGGTTGCCTGGCTCCGGGCGTCCGGTCATATCGGTCACATGGACCCGGTTGCGGCCCATGGGCAGCCCCCGGGCCAAATTGAAGTCACAGTCGTACAGGTATCCGTCCCAGGAGACCGACACCAGGGTCCGGCACATCACCCCGTCCACCGCACACGGGTTGAATCCGTCCGCCAGCTTCTTCAGGTAGGCCGACAGATTGCCCGATCGCTCCAACCACCGCCTGAAACGCCCCAACGGCGCGTTGGAAAAGCTGAAGAGATGATTGAATGTGATGCCCCACTTGCGTTCGAGCATCTGGCGAAACCGCTTTTCCGTCTGCGCCTGATCAGCGGCCATGAAAGCGCCGGTGGGGTTGGAGACCAGGTTCAACTCCAGGCCCGTTTCCGGCTGCCCGTATCCCAGGGCGTTGAGCTTCTTGAGAGCGGCAATGCTGGCCCTGAACACCCCATCCCCCCGCTGGGCGTCCGCCTGGGACTCGTTGATGGAGGCAAAGGAGGCCACGATGGTGACCTGGAGGCTTTTGAGCAGGTCCATCAGGTGTTCCCGCCCATCGCTGTTCAGGGCCGACAGGTTGGAACGGAAGATCAGTTTCGGCGCCAGGCCGGCAAACGTCTTGACAATGGTGACAATGTCGGGGTTCATCTCCGGGGCGCCGCCGGTGATATCGATCGCTTCGAAGGATACCCGCCCGGCCCAGTCTGCAATCTGGTCGGCGGTCTGACGCGTCATGACCTCGGTTTTACCGGGACCGGCATTCAAGTGACAATGGCCGCAAGTCTGATTGCACAGCAGTCCCAGGTTGACCTGGAGAATTTGTGTGTGGCCCCGGGTCAATTTCAACCCATGCCGGGCAAGGGTCCGGGAAAACCCCGTGGTTTCGGTATCCATTTCAGGAACAAACGGTTGGTCGTCTGCCATCGTTGCCTCTTCTCGCTACCTTTGCATGGACATCTTTTCGGCAATATTTTTCATCTGGACGCCGTGCACCAAAGAGGCACCTCCCCGTATGGCGGTGGCCACATGGACGGCTTCGATCATTTCCGCCGTGTTGGAGCCGGTTTCGAGACATGAACGGGTGTACGCATCGATGCAGTAGGGGCATTGGACGGCGTGGGCTACGGCCAGGGCGATGAGCGATTTTTCCCGCTGGGTCAGTTCGCCTTCGGCGAAAACCGCTTCGTAATACTCGAAAAACTTTTGCGCCAGGTGGGGATTGTCTTTACCGATATCAACGAATTTGGGCAGATCGTCAGGTTTGTAGTAGGTCTCCATGGTCGTCTCCTTTCTAAGACTTCAGCCCTCCGACATCAGGCTTTTATCCTCGCACACCTCTGGCGTACACGCCCGCCCCTTCAGGTTGAAGAAGAATTTGAGCCCTTTTTGCACCTTCTCGGAAAATATTTTCGGCGAGAAGACACTGCCGGTCACCCGCTTGCTGATCTCACCCAGCGTGGGATAGGGATGAATGGCCGAAGCCATGGTGGAAAGCTTAACGCCGCCATTTAAGGCGGCCACCCATTCGGCAATCAGGTCACCGGCACGGGGGCCCAGAATCTGAACCCCCAGGGGCTTTTCTCTTTTATCAAGAATCAATTTGATGCGGCCTACGGTCTGCCCTTCGGCCAGCCCGCGGTCATTGTCCTGAAACGCTTCCGTCCAGACGGAATAGTCGAGGCCCGCGTCCGTTGCAGCACGTTCGTTGAGTCCGATGCTGGCCAGCTCCGGGTCCGTGTAGGTGCACCAGGGCAGCCACGTGTAGTCCACCTTGCGCGGCAGGCGAAATACCGCGTTGCTGATAACGATGCCCCCTTCGTAGCCGGCGGCGTGGGTGAACTGGTAGCCGCCGCTGACGTCACCGGCAGCAAAAATATGTTTCCGATTGGTGCGCAGCCGTGCATCCACCGTGATGCCCGTTCGGTCGAAGGCCACACCCGCAGCATCCAGCCACAGGTCCTCGACATTAATCGAACGGCCCAAGGCCACCAGCAACGCATCGGCCGTCAGAACCACCGCGGCACCGTCTCCCAGCCGCAGGGCAACGCTTTTTTTCTCACCGGCTTCAGATGCATTTTGGACGGCGGCACCCAGGTTAAATTTTACGCCTTCGGATTCCATGACCGCCTGGACGGCCTCGGCCATGTCCGGATCCTCCTTGGTTAAAATTTGCCCGGCCCGATCCACCACCGTGACTGCGGTTCCCAATCGGTTGAACGCCTGGGCCATCTCGATGCCGATGGGTCCGGCGCCCAGCACGATCATGCTGCCGGGGAGTTGATCGAGAGAAAAGATCTCCCGGTTGGTGATATAGTCGATCTCCTTCAGTCCCGGTATGGGAGGAACGGCCGCGGAAGAACCGGTGGCAATAACCCAGGTCTTGGCGGTGACGTCCCGACCATTCAAATCCACCGTGTGTCCATTCTTGAAAAAAACGGTCCCGAAGGCCACTTTTGCTCCCAGGTTGCAGAACCGTTCTTCCGAATCATGCTTCTGGATGACGGCGATGACATCCTGTATCCGCCGGGCGATATGCGCAAAATCGACGGGCGGCAGATCCACTTTCGGCAGACCGAAACGGTCGGCATGTTTCATCTCGTGGTAAACGTGGGCCGACCGGATCAGGGTCTTGCTGGGCACGCAGCCATAGTGCAGGCAGTCTCCGCCGAGGGCGGGCTCCTTCTCGACGAGCAGGGTCTTGGCACCCAGCTGCGCCGCTCCCGAAGCGACCGTAAGACCGGCTGCGCCGCCGCCGATGATGCCGATATCGTAGTCGTAGTTTGCCATCGTCGTCTCCTTTAGGTCCCATTACGGCTTTTCAGGTTGGTCGCGCAACGGATGAGAACCTTACACCGTTTTTTGCCCGCTCAAGCAAAAAACGATCGGGTCGGTTAGTCGGCGATGGGATACAACTAAATGAGCGCCCGGCTCAACCTCGAGGGACGCAAGGATGCCAATCTCCCATTTGGTCTGCGTTTGAACAAGAAGGTTATTCTTTTCCGGGCCATTGAACACCGCTCTGTTCATCGACCACATAGCAGAACCGGTTCCATTCGAGTTCCCGATGGCTGAACGGGCAGCGGAGCTTGACCTTGCGGTCCGTTACGGCCACCACCTCCCAGTCCCCCTTGCGGGGTCCATCTTCGATATTGATTTTCTGACCCACCCTGAACGGGTAGGGTTTGAACACGGCTACGTCATGGGTTTCCATGGCGGTCTCCAATTTGCAGCTTGAGAAACGATGGGAATGCTCGCCTGAATTCCGTAATCCTTCAATCCAAAAACATGCTGTTACTTGATTTTATTGAACTTATCATGCCATGCACACGCATTGCAAAAGGTTTCCGTGGCGTCGCCGACCTCTGGGCACTCGTCATCATCCAGATCTTCTTCAAAACAGACTTCACCATCCCGGCACTCGAACTCGTAAACATCGTAGTCGTCGTCGGGGTTTTTGACATGGAATTTTTTACAGCCGCAGACCGGGCATTTGGATTGGGTCATTATCAAGACTCCTTTATTTACCAGACCTCGGGATAGCCGATGTCGATGAAGGCGGATTCCATTTTTAATTTGTGATCCCGCTCCATGGCGGCCAGATCCAGAAATACCTGCCGCTTGTCGTCGTCATCGCACATCTCGGCCATGCCGGTGTATTGTTTCATGGCCGCCTCCTCCTTTTTCATCGCCAGGGCAAAGGCGTCGGCCGGCTTCATTGCCATGGACAGTTCCGGCTCGTCCACGGTTTCGGCCACCTTGTAGTCCCGCGATTCGGAAAAGTAGCGGTCCATGGTGTTGCTGGTGTAGATCTTGGTCAGGATATCCCGGTGTTTCTTCTCCTCCTCGGCCAGGGATGCGAAGAGCTTTTTCAGGTGCGGATCGGTGAGCGTGTTGGCCGCATCGTCATAGAACTTTCTGGCCTCAACCTCGTTGCCGATGGCCTGCTTGATGATATCCTTGTAATCGTTCAGGTTCATGATACCCTCCGTTTGCTTTAAATAAGATTGGGGGAAATGTGGACTCACGGTGCATGATTAGACGTTAATGCAACAATTTTGAAAAGCAAACTGCATGCCACCCAAAAAGCAATGGCCGGCGGGGTTTGTTTTGTGTATACTTGCATTGCCCTTCCGATCTGCATAAACATGAACCAACCCTATCCATCCGGAGGACCCCATGAACTGGAGACAATTCCTGACCCCCGTGACATCCGTCGACACCGACCAGGCCAGATCCTATCTGGCAGACAAAAAAGTGGACGAGGTGACCATTCTGGACGTGCGCCAACCCAAAGAATATGAGGGTGGCCACATTCCCGGCGCCGTTCTCATGCCGCTGCCGGAGCTCACCGACCACATGCAGCGCATCGACCGCACCAAGCCGGTGATGGTTTACTGTGCATCCGGCGGCCGCAGCCGGATGGCGGCCCAGCTGCTTTCCGGGCAGGGCTTCAACCACATCATCAACGTGGCCGGCGGCTTCAACGCCTGGACCAGCGAAGCGGCGTTCCTGGGTGAAGAGAAGGGGCTGGCGCTTTTCGATGGGGTCACGTCGGTGGAAAATGCCCTGGCCGTGGCCTACTCGCTCGAAGCTGGATTGAAGGACTTCTACGACACCATGGCGGTGAAGGTTGACAGTGATCCGGCGAGACAACTGTTTCACCAACTGTCTCAAATTGAGGTGAAACATCAGGATCGCATCCTGGAGCAGTACACCGCGCTGACCGGCAAGCCGGTCACCCGGGATACCTTCGAGGCCGGACAGGTACCGGAGGTGCTGGAAGGGGGGCTGACCACCGAAGAGTATGCCAACCTGCTCATGCCCGCTTACGACACGGTGCAGGAAATCATCGAACTGGCCATGTCCATCGAAGCCCAGGCCCTGGATCTCTACCTCCGAGCATCGGAAAAGGCGCAGAACGAGGCCGGCAAAAAAGCCCTGATCCAGATCGCCAACGAGGAGAAGACCCACCTGGCACGGCTGGGCCGGTTGATGGAGGAAACATTAACATGAAAAAACAATTGGTGCTTATCGGCGGCGGCCATGCCCACATGGTTACCCTGGCCAACCTGGCCACAATTATCGAAAAAGGTCACGACGTCACCGTCATCGGCCCGTCGGAATTTCACTACTACTCGGGCATGGGGCCGGGAATGCTTTCCGGCACCTACCGGCCAGAAGAAATTCGTTTCGCCACCCGGCATGTGGTCGAAAAGCAGGGGGGTACATTCCTGCACGGCAAAGCGGCCACCATCGATCCCGAACGGCGGCTCGTGATCCTGGAAAACGGCCACACCGTGCCCTACGATGTGCTATCCTGCAACGCGGGCAGCCATGTCCCCAGACCGGCCATTGAAGGCGAGCTTGCCGACCTTTACACCGTCAAACCCATCGAGCGGCTCATGGAGGCCAAAGACCGCCTGGTCGACCATTTCAGCCGGCACTCGCCGGAGGTGGTCATTGTCGGCGGCGGTCCCTCTTCGGCCGAGGTGGCCGGCAACGTCTGGCAGCTGGCAACAGCCACCGGCGGGCACATGCCGCGCATCACCATCTGCGCTGGCAGCGACTTCATGTCCGGCTTTCCCGCATCCGTCCGCCGCAAGATCCGCGGCACGTTGGCTCGGCGTGGCATCACCATCGGCGAGGGCGCCTTCGTGAAATCCGTATCCCGCGATACCGTCACCCTGGACGACGGCGAGACCCTGCCGGCAGATTTCATCTTTTTAGCCCTGGGCGTCAAACCGTCGGCCATTTTTGCGAATTCCGGCATCGCCACGGGGCCCGACGGCGGCCTGCGCGTCAACCGCTTTTTGCAGAGCACCCAGCATGCCTGCATCTTCGGTGGCGGTGACTGCATCTACTTCGAGGACCAGCCCCTGGACAAGGTGGGGGTCTATGCGGTTCGCCAGAACCCGGTTCTGCTCCATAACATCGTGGCGCAGCTGAACGGCGGTGAACTCATGCCCTTCGACCCGGGCGGTGACTACCTGCTGATCTTCAACCTGGGTGGCCGGGTCGGCGTTCTGAAAAAAAGATGGCTGGAATTCGGCGGTCGGCCTGCATTCCTCATCAAGGATTATATCGATCGGAAATTCATGAAAGAATTTCAGGCCATCGAATCGTGACGATCTTTTTGCGGCTGTTGACACCCAGACCGCACCCTTGCTATTTGTTGATAATCATTTTCCTTAAAGAACCCGACATCATCGCGTATGCCCATGCCAGATCCTGAAATCCGAATGCGAAAAATGGTGGACGCCCTTCGGGAAAACCAGTATCGAATCACTCCCCAACGCCTGGCTATTCTGAAAGTCCTTGCCGAGAGCAAGGGACACCCCAGCGTCGAGTCAATCTACCAGCAGGTAAAAACCCGCTTTCCCACCACCAGCCTGGCCACCATTTACAAAAATGTGGCGGTCCTCAAAAACCTCGATCAATTGCTGGAGCTGGGTTTCAGCGATGACAGCAACCGGTATGATGGCAACAAACCTTACGACCATCCCCACGTGATATGTACCGTTTGCAGGAAAATCCTCGATCCTGACATGTCGGCCCTGGCAGATATGACCCAAGCATTGACCCGGGAGACCGGTTTTTCGATCACCCGTCACCGCCTCGATTTCTTCGGCATCTGCCCGGACTGCCAGGCCGGGCGGTAATCGTTATGGATGGGTAGTCGGCTTTCCGCGTCAGGACCATAATTTCATCGGTCGTCATTTTTACGGTGGCGATGCCTCTGAGTTCCATGAATTTTCGCTTTTTAAGCATTCCGCCCGTTTTCTTCACTAACTGACGCGGCCGTTTTCTTCGATGAAGTCGACCTCCGTAGCCGGTGTGATGTCCAGTTTCTCCCGAATATCCTGGGGGATGGTTACTTGGCCTTTTGTTGTCACTCTCATGTTTCTGCCTCCAGATCGATGTAATACTGGTAATAGGATTACTATCGTCCGGTAACGTCAATAAGTCGGTTCATCGCCATCGGGTCTATTACGTAATCCAATTTACTTGGGAGGAAACGGCTGCCTGGCTTTGCCGAAACCGATAATGGCGCCGTCAGCATCTACAGCCATCACCGAAAACTCATATTTATGCCTGCCACTCGGCGGGCAGGGACCGTTATAGCCGAGTTTGAGGGCACCGGCAGGGATGACCCCCGACCCATCATGCTTGACCTTGCCGCCTCCGTGGTTCCATGCCGGCATGCTGACATCTTTGAGCCTGACCCGCAGATCGGTAGTACCGTCCGGAACGGCTGAGACCCGGAGTTCCGGAGAATCATGGGTGCAGGCTGCGATTCCTTCCCAGGAAAAGTCCACCGTCATCTCAGCGGCGTCCTTGGGGATCTTGATCTGGTCTGGATTGCCGGCGCAGCCGGCAGTAAGAACGATTGCGGCAGTCAGCATCGCCAGGGGGGTTATTTTTTTCATCGTGTCCTCGATTCATCGATAGGGCAACCGGTAAAATGACCGCTTAACAAAGTCCATTCAGCGGCGTCAATAGCATCTGCCCGAAGAGGGGTCAAGTTCTCGTCAGCGCCGGTCGTTTTAACGAGCACACCCGCTGCCAATCGGCCCTGTTGCCATTCGATACACGATAGTTACCGTCTTGCGGCGTTTAGAACTGAAAAAGCCGGGCGGCTGCCCGGCTTTTTCGATTGCATGCGGCACTTGTGGGCATGCGGTTACGGTTAACCAAGGGTTGATCAGGCCACTTCCTGATACTCGGCGTCCACCACGTCGTCGTCCCCCGGTGCCTTTGAACCGGTTCGCCCTCCGGTGCCAGGGCCTGTCTGCGCCCCGCCGTCATGGGGGCTGCCCGGCTGCCGGTACACGGACTCGGCCAACCGGTGGGATGCACGGCTAAGCACGTCTGTGGTCTGCCTGATCGCTTCTGCGTCGTCTCCTTTCAGTGCTCGTTTCAGGTTGGACAAGGCGTCGTCGATCTCCATGCGAACGCTGCCGTCGACGTTGGCGCCCATCTCCTTGAGGGTTTTTTCCGTGGCGTAGACTAGCGCATCGGCGGCATTTTTGGCATCCACCAGCTCTTTTTTACGGTTGTCGGCATCGGCATGCAGGTCGGCATCCTTCACCAGTCGGTCGATCTCCGCTTGGGAGAGGCCCGAGGACGAGGTGATCCGAATGCTCTGCCGCTTGCCCGTCGCCTGATCCTTGGCCGACACCTCCACGATGCCGTTGGCGTCGATGTCGAAGGTCACCTCGATCTGGGGTGCCCCCCGCGGTGCCTGCGGGATACCGGTGAGTTCGAATCGGCCCAGCGTCTTGTTGCCTTCCGCCATCTTGCGCTCGCCCTGGAGCACATGAACCGTTACGGCCGGCTGGTTATCCTCGGCCGTGGAGAAAACCTGGCTCTGGCGGGCGGGAATGGTGGTGTTCTTTTCGATCAATTTGGTCATCACGCCGCCCAGGGTTTCAATGCCCAGGGAGAGCGGGGTCACATCCAGCAGCAGCACGTCGTTGACATCGCCTTGCAGCACGGCCCCTTGAATGGCGGCGCCCATGGCCACGACTTCATCGGGGTTGACACCCTTGCTGGGCTCCTTGCCGAAGAGCGTCTTCACCCGCTGCACCACCGCCGGCATGCGCGTCATGCCGCCCACCAGGATCACCTCGTCGATGTCGCCTGCGGAAAAACCGGCGTCTTTCATGGCCGTGCGGCAGGGACCCTCCATGCGGTCCAGCAGGTCTTCCACCAGGGATTCCAGTTTGGCCCGGGTCATCTTGATGTTCAGGTGTTTGGGCCCGCTGGCGTCTGCAGTAATGAACGGCAGGTTGATGTCCGTCTCCATGGCGCTGGACAGCTCCATTTTGGCCTTTTCTGACGCTTCTTTTAGCCGCTGAAGCGCCATTTTGTCGCCACGCAGGTCGATGCCCTGCTCCCGTTTGAATTCAGCGGCCAGATAGTCGATGATGCGCAGGTCGAAATCCTCGCCGCCCAGGTGGGTGTCGCCGTTGGTGGCTTTGACTTCGAAGACCCCGTCGCCGATCTCCATAATGGAGACGTCGAAGGTACCGCCGCCCAAATCGAATACGGCAATTTTCTCTTCCTTCTTCTTGTCCAGACCATAGGCCAGCGATGCCGCCGTGGGTTCGTTGATGATGCGCTTGACGTTCAATCCGGCGATCTTGCCCGCATCCTTGGTTGCCTGGCGCTGACTGTCGTTGAAATAGGCCGGTACGGTGATCACCGCGTCGGTGACCGGCTCGCCAAGGTAGGCTTCCGCCGATTTTTTCAAATCCGCCAGGATGAAAGACGAAATCTCAGCCGGACTGTACTGGCGACCTTTCAGGGAAATGCGAACATCCCCGTTTTCGGCCTGGGTCACCGCATAGGGCAGGTTTTTCTTATCGTTGATCACCTCGCTGGCGTCGGCTTTGCGGCCGATCAGCCGCTTGACGCCGAAGACCGTGTTCTCCGGGTTGGTTACCGCCTGACGCTTGGCGATCTGGCCCACCAGGCGCTCGCCGCTGCTGGAAATAGCCACCATCGACGGTGTGGTGCGGCCGCCGTCGGCATTGGTGATCACCCGTGCGTCGCCGCCATCCATGATGGCCACACAAGAGTTGGTGGTTCCAAGATCGATTCCGATAGTTTTGCTCATTTTCTGTTCCTCCTTGAATACGGGACCTGCAGGCCCCGTGTTGATTGGTATGATCCAATCATAAATCAGAATCAATCTATGTCAATTATATTTCATTACTTTTTTACATTTTTAATATTTAGTAATTTACAAAACGCAAAGATGCAATACGGCCTGGGTCGGCCGCCCGCAAGAGACATATAAATAATATTTTTAGAATGTTAACCCGCAGGTGCATCGCACTTGGGACAGCGCGTGCCGAATTTGCTGATGTGACCTTCCCAGCCGCAGTTGCTGCAGGCAAAGAAGACGGTATGCTGAAGGTTCACTTTTTTCTTGCCAAATATCAGCTTGTGGAGTTTGGGCACCATTTTGGGCACCATGTAGATCGCCACAACAACGGCGACCCAGAACAGCATCCGGCCCACGGTGATGTCGTTGAAAACGATTGTATCCAAATTCATGGTATTCCTCCAGATCAGTCCAAATCCGCAAACCGGTTAACCGCCGCCCGGGTCTTGATCTCCTGCTCGAACCGCCCGCGCCAGCCGATCCGTTTTTGCTTCCGGGCGATAATCATCTTCAGCAGGGGTTTGAAGGCATACAGCCAGATGGAGGTCCATAGCCGGCCCTGGGACCGAATGCGTTCGGACGGATTCCACCAGCCCATGATCTTCTGGTTGTGATACCAGAACAGATATTGCAGTTGATCGGAAGAGAGCTGCCGGGTCCTGACATTGGCCCACATGCCGTTGTAGCGGGTATAGTCGTAGGGGTTGGTGACCAGTCCCTGATCCCGCAATTGCCGGCGAATACCCGTCTTGGGGTAGGGGGTGAGGATCTGGCAGTAGGCGGTGTCCGCACCCGTGGACTTTAGAAATTGGTAATTCTCGATGATCTCCGCTTCGCCGTCGTCCGGGAATCCGAAAATCATTCCGCCAACGACCACGATGCCGTATTTGTGGCAGATCTCCACCGCCTTTTTCGAGGCATCCAGGATGTCGCCCTTGTTGGCGGCGACCAGGTTCTTTTTAGAGGCATTCTCCATACCCAGAAAGATCGACCTGAAGCCGGCCCGGGCCATCTTCTCCACCATTTTCTCGTTTCGGGACATGGTGACGCAGTCGGCCTGGACCACGAAAGTCAGGTTGCGGTACCCCCTGGCGATGATCGCGTCGCACAGCCGGATCACCCGCCCGGGATCCAGCACCAGGTTGTCGTCGGAAACGAAAATATAGCGGACCTTGCGCTTGTAGTAGATGTCGTCGATGTCCGCTAAGATCCGCTGCATGGGAAAGGATCGGAAGGCGCGCCCGTACATATGCCGGATGCTGCAGAAGTTGCAGTTGCGGGTGCAGCCCCGTGAGGTTTCCATCATTTCCATGTGCCGGTTCATGACGTGGTAGCCCCAAGTCAGGCGCCGTTTGTCGCGTATGGGCAGCTTGAGTCGGGACAGGTCCAACAGGTCGCCTTTGGGATTGTGCACGAAACCCTTTTCATTCTTGTAAGACAGCGAAGGAATATCCGCCAGGCGGTCGTTGCCGTCCAGCGCAGCCGCCAGTCGCCGGAAGGCCTCTTCGCCCTCCCCCCGCACCATGAAATCGATCGCTTGCGCCTCGTCGGATGCGGCGATCTCTTCATACATGAGCGTGGCATGATAGCCGCCGATAACGATCTTCGCCTCCGGCAGCAGCTGCTTGATCAGCCTGATGATTTTGACGCAGGTGGCGTATTGCCAGGTCATGGCGGACAGGCCCACCAGGTCGGGCTTAAGCGCGCCGAGTATGCGCACCAGGTGTTTTTTCAGCCCCAGACGTTTGCGGATCAAGTCAACGATGTAAACCTCGTGGCCGTCGTCGATATTGGCCCCGATGCTGGCGATGCCCAGGTTGGGCATATGAAAGGCCGACTCGTGCATGATCACCGGTGCCACGTCGGGCATGGACAAAAGCAGGATCTTCATTAAACCTCCATGACAAAAAAAAGTCTGTCATGCTACAAATCTTAATCAAATAACAAAATACAAGTACCAAACCCCAAATAAATTCCAAATTACAATATCCCAATCTCAAATAAGATCAACAACCAACTATTTTTTGCCATCATCGAAATTTGCAATTGTTTTTGGCAATGTTTTAACGAAAACCATTATCGCTTTAACGAATTGGAATGTCTTTTCTTCAAGATCACAAGGTTTGATATTTTGACTTTTAGTTATTGTTATTTATTTGTCATTTGGTTTTTTGGCTATTGTGATTTATTTGCATTTGCCATTTAGTTTCTGACATAAAAAAAACGAACTTCAGGATTAAAAACCTAAGTTGGAATAGCGAACCGCGCTTATCTCTCCCGTGATCGCCGGGTCTCGATCATCCCACGCACCTGCGCCATCAAATCCTTGAGGGAAAAATTGGGATCGTCATAGCCGGGGTCGATGCGGGCCAGATGTTCCACGCGGATGGTATTTGCCGAGCAAGTGTCGAACAGGAACCGGCCCGGCCGGAAGAGCCGGGCCGTGTTCTGGATGTATAGCACATGGATGGGTGCTTTGCACAGCCGGGCGATCTTGAAGGCACCGGTGTTCAAGGGACCGATCTGCCCATCTCGGCTGCGGGTGCCCTCGGGAAAAATGATCAGGTTGCCGCCGCCGGAAAGGAAGGCGGGCATTTTTTCCATGCTGGCCAGCATGAGGTCCGCCAGAGCGCCATCGGCCGACGAGGGGATGTAGCCGGAAAGACGCAGCATCCGGCCATAGAGCGGGATGTGGAAGAGCCGCTGTTTAGCGATGGTGGTGTGGCACTGAAAAAAAGAGATCAGCAGGATCGGATCCAGGTAGGAGACGTGGTTGGCCACAACCACCGCCCCCCTGATCGTCTTCACCGCAGACGCCACCCGCCATTGGCAGGCTGGCAACAACAACCGCAGCAGCGCGAAAAACCACCGGTAAAACCGGGAATTGAGGCGCTGAAAGGCCAGGGTTACATCCTTTGAAAACAACCGGGCACAGGCATAAAAGGGCGCGAACAGGATTATAAACCCGATCGTGTAGTAGCCCCACAGGATCAGGGTGACCATCAGGTCCTTTAGGGAATGGTACCATTGTCGCTGCCGGCGGTTTTGCATATTAATTAAATGGTGCCGTTCACGGGTTCAAGGGTTCGGGCGTTCAGGGTTGACCGAAAACCTCAGTTTTGGTGACCTTTAACGGTGAACGCTGAACCTTTGAACGCTTAAAAACGAACTGTCAGATCATTCAGAGAATCGTTTCACGAACAAACAGGTATTGACGCCGCCGAAGGCGAAATTCTGGATGGAAGCGATGTCGATGGGGGCCTCCACCAGTTCGGTAACATGGTTCAGCATGGCACAGCGGTCGTCCACCGCCTCCAGATGCAACGTGGGGGCAATGAACCCCTCTGCCATCTGATATAAGGCGATGAGGGTTTCGATGGCCCCGCAGGAGCCCATGGTATGGCCCATATAGCTCTTCAGGCCGGTGACCCGGGGTCGGCCGCCGTACACGGCGGCGATGGACTGGGCCTCGGTGACATCTCCCATCTTGGTTGCCGTTGCATGGGCGCTGATCCAGTCCACATCGGCTGCGGTGATGCGGGCATTGGCCAATCCCTGCTCGATGGCCAGGGTGATGCCCTCCCGATTGGGCAGGATCAGATCGCCGCCGTTGTTGTAGCAGGAGAAACCGATCACCTCGCCCAGGATCGCGGCGCCGCGCTGTTGGGCCGACGCTAGATCCTCCAGCAGCAGCGCCCCGGCACCCTCCCCCACCACCAGGCCGTCCCGTCGCTTATCGAAGGGGCGGGGGGTGAGATGCGGTGTGTCGTTGTAATCCGTTGAGCAGGCCAGCAAGTTGTCGAATACCGCCACCGTGGTGGTGTCGTATTCGTCTGCGCCGCCGCAGAGCATGGCATCCTGGAGCCCGAATTTGACGGCTTCGTAGCCGAACCCGATGGACTGGCTGGATGTGGTGCAGGCCGTGGAGGAGCTGATCACCCGTCCCCGGATGCCGAACATCTTGGTAATGTTCACCGCCGTGGTGTGCACCATGGATTTGAGATAGTCGACGGCCCCCACGTTGTGCAGCTTGGAGGCGTCGTCGCTGAAAAAAGTGCGGTAGATGTCCCGCTGGACCGTCGGGCTGCCATGGGTGGAGCCGAAGGCCACCCCCAGCCGGCCGCTGCGGATGAATTCATCGGACAGGCCCGATTGGGCCAGGGCATCTTTGGCCACCTGGCAGGCGTAGTAGGCAACCGGCCCCATGGTTTTGCGGTCCCGCCGGGCAAAATTGAACGCCGGCGGATCGGACACCGTACCGAAGACCTTGCAGTGGATATGCGCCACCAGCAGCTCGTCGTCCTTCATCCTGCGAACGCCGGACAGGCCTTGGGTCAGGTGTCTGATGATCTCGGTCCGGGTGCTGCCGATGGGGGTGATGGCCGCTCCGCCGGTGATGACGACTCGTCTTTCCATAACACTCAGGGTTGATTGGGTTTATTGAGCTTATTGAGTTCGTTGTGTTTTAGATTTGGTGTGAATACTGCCAATTCCTCACTCCTTGAATACCTAATTCCCCATTGATGATTCAGTCTTTGCATCCAGCCTGACCACATAGTCCACGATCTGGCTGATGGTGCGGATGTCCATGGCGGCCTTTTTATCTTCACGGGCCAGTTGGACACCCAGCAGGATCTCGATTTCCCGCAGCAATTCGATGGCATCGATGCTGTCAAATTCATGGGCTTCCCGCAGGTCGTCGTCCAGGCCCGGATTTTCAATCTCAAACTGATCGGCAAAAATCCTGACGATCGCTATTTCAATCTCGTCGCGTGTCATTCGATGCATGTCCTGTCTGCAATATCAGTCAGCCCGCCTTCTACTACAAATTGGGCCATAATTAAAGAGAGCGCCAAAAGTAAGGACAGCGATCCACATCCATAAGCCAATGGGCATGTTGACTGATCCCCTGTTCTTCAGACCCGGTTGTTGCTGCATGATCCCCGCCCCGGCAGTCCACTACCGTTCATCATTGCAGAAACGGCTCGAAATGGTGCCACTGAAAAGGATAGCGCCGGACGGCACCTTCCAGCAAATCGGCATACTGTTGGGCAGCGCGGGCCATGGCCGATTCACGCTGACTGCGCTCAGCTGCCGACACGATGATGGGGGGCGAGGCGGAAAAGCGATAGTGACATTTCCGGGCACGCAAGGCGAAAAAAACATATATGGGGGCACCGGCGGCCGTTGCCAGAACATAAGGCGCCGCGGGCAGGTGGACCGTCTGCCCCAGAAATCGGACCGCAATGGTTCGCTGGTCGCTCCGCCATGCCCGATCCCCGGTGAGGGATACCAGCCCGCCGTCGCGGAGAAACCGGATGCCTTCGACAACGTCGAAAGGAGACCCGCCGGCATCATCCACACCGACAATGTGGATATCACTCCCGCGGACGGTCTGCTTCTGCAGGCTTTCAATCTGCTCTTTCTGTTTGACGCCCATGTAGAGCATCAGCCGCAGGTCCGGGAGCGACTTTTTGAGCAGCCTGGCCGCCACCTCCCAGTTGCCCATGTGGGACATGAGCAGAATGCCGCCCCGGTGCCCCATGGCATCCCGAAGGCGCTCCCACCCATCGAAGTCGCTGGTGATTTTCACCGGATCCGAGAGCAACAAGCGATCCCGGAACACATGGGTGAAATCCAGAAACTGGCGGAAGGTGCACCAGCGGTGATAAGCACGGCTTTTTTCGGGGAAAAGGCTCCGGTAAAAGCGCATGCCCACCGCCACCCGTTTGGGGAAGAGAATAAAATACCCGGCGGCGATGCCACCCGCAATCAGGCTGAAGAACCATGGCCCCAGCCATCGGGTCAACAGGGACAGGATTCGGTAGAAACGGACGTAAGCGTTCACAAGTTCTGGGTTCACCGTTCTGGGTTTGCTTTAATTCGTCATTCCTTGTTCGTGATTTTATAATTGTCGGTCAGACAGCTTAACATACCAATTTGATGAAAAGCACTTTTGGAACATCGCGCTATCGGAACCTATTTGGTCTTCCGCCCGATGGACCACAGGGCCGGGGTGAAGACCCGGCGGGTGATCAGTCGGCTGAAAGCGCCGAAATTGCGCATGAAATCGACGAATGGATGAAAATGGGAGATGCGCGGCAGCGCGGATCCGTAGTGGGCGGAAATCGTCGCCTCCACTACCGGTATCCCCTGCCATGCGGCTCTTGCCAGCACCTCCACTTCGAACTGGTAGCGTCTGGCGACGACCCCCAGATCCAACGTCTCGGGCAGCGGGTAAATTCGGAATCCGCTCTGGGAGTCGGCCAGCTTGGGCCCGCCGGACACACGCACCCAGAAGTTGGAAAAGTGGCGCCCCTGGCGACTGGTCCACGGCGCGTCGGCCATTTCCCGCCGTCCCACCACAATGACCCGCCGGTTTGCGGGAATGGCCGCCATCAGCTTCAGGGCATCGACGGGGTCGTGCTGGCCGTCGGCATCGATGGTGACGGCATAGTCGGCAACTTCAGCTGCTGCGCGCATGCCGGTGACCAGGGCAGCACCTTTTCCCCGATTGTGCGGGTGGACCGACAGATGGACGCCTGAAACGGATCTCAACCGCGCTGCCGTATCGTCGGTGGAACCGTCATCCACCACGAAGATCGGATATCCCAGCGACATCGTCTGTCGCACCACCGCGGCGACCCGGCCGCCATGGTTGTAGGTGGGAATAATCACGGCAAAGCGATGTTCACCGGGCCGCTCTCCGGCAGATGCGGGGTCGATCATCATGGGTCCGTGGTTGCCCCGTCTTCACGCCGTTCAGGGCCGCCGTCGGTCTCCCCGTATAAAAAAACGCGCTGAGTCTTCCAGATGCCCAGTATGCTGAACACCTCCTGATCGGCAAAGTAAAAGGGATCCACACCGTTTTGCCGGGCGATGTCGCCAAGGGCATTGGCGCTCACCCGGGCATACATGCCCAGACCTGAAAGCGGTTCCTTGATCTCGATGATACGATCGGAAACGGGCGGATGCGCCGGCAGCGGGGTCGACTTCAGGTCCCGTGTCAACGGCATTTTGACGTTGGTGTACACGATGCCCACCAGCGGACCTGTGCCACAGCCGGCCAGACTCACCATCGCGGCCACCGCCAGCAGAAACCAGGCCATGGTCGAGCGGCCCGTCATGGTCGGGTCAGTCTCCATAGACCACCACCCGCCAGCGGGTATAAAGACCAAACAGGACGTTGAATATTTCCTGATCCGCATGCCGCAGGGTGGTGATACCGCCGTTGGCCGCTGCAGCGGCATAGCTGGCATCGCCCCAGGCAAACAGCCACAGGACGCTGCGGGCCTCGGCCACGCCAGTCTTTTCGCCCAGGGTGGTCCGGTCCAGATCCACATCCAGGGGTGATTTCACATTCACATAGGCGCAGCCGGAAAGCGTCATCATGCCGGCAGCCACCATCAGCACCACTATCATTCGGGCATATTTCATAGGTAACCCCCTTGATAATTTTCTTCCACATCAGTGTCTATTCAGAATTGGTGGCTTGTGGTTCAGGCCAAGGCCGAAGCGTTTGTACAACCACAGGCGTAGCAGCGCTACGTCGAGGATTGCGCAAGCGCGAGAACGCCGGCCTGGGCCTCAAGATGCCAATTATGGATGGGCACCATTAAGATCGGGGCAATATGCCACCCCCCACGTCCCCGGCCCCATGTGGGCGCCGGCGGTCAGGGAAAGGCGGCTCACCGCAATCGACGCCTGCGGGAATTGCAGCTGGAGTTCAGGCCCAATGGCTTCCCGAACCCGCTTCTCGTTGTCGGAAAACTGCAACAGAATCGTCAACCGGTCGTCTGGCGAAAACCGCTGTTTCAGATATCCCAGTGCAAAGGGCAGCTGATCGGCGGCCTTTCTGACCGTGCCCACCTTGGCGGCACCGTCGGCGGTGGGGCTGATCACCGGCTTGATGCCGATAAGATCGCCGAAAAATCCCTTGGATTTGGAAATCCGTCCGCCGGCGGCCAGATATTTGAGCTGGTCCAGAAAAATCAGTTCAGCGCAGCCATCCATGGCCTGTCGGGCAAATTCAGCCACCACCTTCAACGGTTTCCCCGACCGGGCAAACCGGGCGACCAGCTTGGCGATGAGGCCTAATCGGCCGGAGGCGGCGCCGGTATCCATCACGATGAAACGGTCTGACATACCACGTGTCTCGCACCACCGGCTGGCCGTGGCATAGTTGCCCGTGTATACCGAGCCCACGGTCAGGTAAAGCACATCGTCGTATCGGCCCAGGGCGCTCTGGTAGCTCTGATGCTTCTGGAACACCGAGGCCTGGGCAGTAGACACCCGCCGACCGGCAGACATGGCCCCGTAAAGCTGCTGCGCATCGAACAGCGTTTCGGGAACGCTGCGGTCGTCCAGCACCAGTTGGCTGTCCAGCAGGGTGATGCCGAGCGTGCGGGCCTCCGCCCGGGTGATCGATCCGGCCGCGTCGGTCATCACGTGAACCGATTGGCCGTCAACCACAGGAAACGGCCCGGGCGTACCGGCGTCCATGGGTTCCGCCTGCCAGTCGACAATATCGCCCAGGGCTTCGAGCCGCGACCGGGTTGCCTGTTGATTTTGGGTGTGAAGGTGAAGCCTGAGGCGATCGCCATCCGCAACGGCCACCACGCTTTCCCCCAGGCCGGTGGTTCCGGATGTCAGGTGAACGGATCCCGGTGCACGGATGATCGTGTTCACACAATAGCCGGGAAATTGACCGCCTTCAATATCGCCGGTCACTTTGAGCAGACCGGTAAAGCGCTCGGTCACCGGCACCATATCCGCCGTTTCACTTTCCAGCCGGCAAAAGAAACCCTCGAAGAAGATGAACATGCCCAGGGCACCGGCATCCACCACACCGGCCCGTTTCAGCTGCGGGAGCAGCTCAACCGTCGAGCGGACCGCCTTGTCCAGATGATCGACGATACCGTCGACATCCACCTTGAAAACGCGGGCCGGCCATTCTTCCGTGGCCTGGACCAGGGCGTCGAACATCGTCAGCATGGTGCCGGGCTTGGGATCGGCCACGGCGTGCCAGGCGGCATCCCGGCCGGCTGCCACCGACGGATGCATTCCGCCGGATTCCGCTTCCGACAAGAACCTTGAAAAAAACGCGGCGGCGATATTGCCGGAGTTTCCCGTGGCCGATCGGATCAGCGCCTGAGAGAGCACGGAGCCCCCCGCATTGGCACGCCCAAGGGGGCCGAGGCTGATTTTCAGGTTGCGGCCCGTGTCACCGTCGGCAACGGGAAAGACGTTGATCTCGTCCAGCAGGTCCGCCCAGGCCGCCACCCGCTCGCAGCCGGCCACCAGGGCACGGGTGAAGGCCTGAGTGAAGGATCGATCCATGGTCAACACCCCAGCGCGCGGGTGATCTCCGGCGGAATTTCAAACTCCAGGGTCATGTCCGGCAGCTTCACGGCCACCTGTTCACCTTTTCCACGCGCGCATATCTCGCCGGTGGCGGGACGGCGGATTTCAAAATCCATGGCAATCTTATAGCGGGCTTCGGTCGCTGTCGCCCGGCAGACGAAGCTGTCGTCAAACCGCAGCGGCAGGATGTGCTTGACGGAAGACCGGGTAATGGGAAACACCATCTGTCGGGATTTAAGATAACCGTAAAGATCGATGCCCACCGAATTGAAGAGACCGAATCGGGCCACGTCGAAATATTTGAAATAATTTCCATGCCAGACCACCTGCATGGGATCCAGGTCGTGGAAAGGCACTTTCATCTGAATATCGTAGGAGGCCGCCATATTCATTTCACTTCACGGTTTCAGATCGAACGCCTGCCAGATTCCGGCAGCAGATCCATTTTTTTGCCATTGCTCTGCTTGGTAATGGAATTCCCGCTTCAAGGCAACGCCCCACGTTAAGGCCTCTGTCAGAATTAATCAATGCCGGATGAAAGATGGGGGGTCAATAAGGGCTACAAATACGGCTGAAGGGCCCGGTAAAAATGTTGCGCCATGACGGTGTACCCCTGGCTGTTGGGGTGGATGGGGTCGCTCATCAGGCTGCGTGTTCCCATGATGCCGTCGAATACATTGGGAATCAGCACCGACCCGGTTTCTTCGGCCAGTTCCCGATAGGCGCCACCAAAGCCCTTGCCGTAGAAAGGGATCTCGATGCCGCCGATGATGACCAGGGCGCCCTCGGCCTGAATGGATCGGATGATCGCCCGCAGGTTGTCGAAGGCGGTCTGCCTGGAAACCCCGTTTTTCAGATCGTTGCCCCCCAGGGTAATCAGAACCACCCGAGGTTGGGTGTCGAGCACCCCATCCAGCCGTTTCAGGGCCCTTGCGGTGGTGTCGCCGGGGACGCCGGCATTCATGACGGGCAGGCCGATCATACGCGACAACTGGGCCGGGTAATCCATCCCTTTGGATGCACCGGTCCCGTGGGTCAGGCTGTCGCCGAAGCAAACGATTGCCCCACCGGATGGCATGCGGTTGACAATCGCAGCGGAAGGCGTGATGAAATGATAGATCGCCGCAATCCCGCCGAGGCAGATGATTCCAACAATGAGTTTTTTCATGCTGCAGTCACTTTCAGACTGTCGTTTACCTCAAGTCGACTCATTTTAGTTTAGCGGATGGCTGAAGGCAAGACCATTGACACGGCCTGCCGCCAGCCAGGCGTCTTTTTGGATCCTCAACCGGCCATCCAGAGGAGCCAGGCCTTGCCGCACAAACCCTTTTCGTCTATAGTTAAGTTATCCCGTTGATTATACTCATCGATCGTCTTCAAAGGAGGGAAAAATGCCGATATTCATGATGTTTGGAAAGTACACGACGCAGGCGATGCAGAACATCAGCCCGGAAAGGACGCAAAAGGCCGTTGAGGTGATCAACGCCAACGGCGGGAAGGTCATATCGATGTATGCGGTCATGGGCAAGCACGACCTGGTTTTTACGCTGGATTTTCCGGATGCGGAAAACGCCTTTGCCACGTCGGTGGCCCTGAATACCTTGACCGGGATTTCATTTACCACGTCACCGGTTGTCGAGGTTGAAATGTTCGACAAACTGATCGCCAAGGTGAAAAAGATGTGAGCACCGGACATGGCGGGCATGCTCACGTGCGGCGGGCGCGCGCTATAACAGCCTGTTAATCCTGCCTCAGCGGGTTGTTACTCATATTCGTAAATCTCGTACTGGGTCTGCTCCCCCAGCAGTTGGTCAATATCGGCCTGCAAGACTGCGCGCTCCCTGCTTTCATGCCACTGTTTCCAGTAGAAATGGGATTGCCATTTCGATACCACCAGAATCTCACCCGCCAGAATTTCACCTGATTGATCGATCCGTTTCAGCGTTTCGCCGGACACATAACCGGGACTGCCCACGATTGCCGACCGCATCTGGTTGATCAGCGTCATCAACGCTTGTTGATGGTCCTCGGATACACGCCGCCGAATGTGAATTCTGATCATTGGTACCGCTCCTTATCTGTCGACTCAGCCGTAGACGGGAGATCGCACCTGCATCGGTGCACGGGCGCCACACCGTCCCAAAAGGGGGATACGACCCCAAATTCACCCTTAAACGGACAGAAACCGATGGTAGATACTGGAAAGCCTTTGGTTAAAAACAGCTGAAAGACGCCGGTAAACGGCAAGCCCGAAAGCAGGATTCGCGTTAAACACCCGATTCATTTTTCGGGTATCGATTTTGACTGCCTGGATATCTGCGGTTGCGATTGCAGTGGCGGTGTACTGGGCGTTCTCAACCAGACTTGACCAGCCGAAGATGTCACTCTCGTCAGTCAGGCGATAGACCGTTTTTTCCCCGCCAATCTTAAGGTCAACAGCGCCTTTGCCCAGAATGAAAAGGGAATTTGCCGAATCGCCTTCATTAAAAATCAGCGTTCCTTTGGAATAGGTCTCTTCCGTGCAGGCGGTGTCGGCGATCTCTCCCATGACGTTCAAGTCCAGACCTGAAAAAAGATCCATTTCAGTCACACGGAATTCCCAACCTTTCGATTTTTCATTCATGATTCACACCCTCCCTGTTTTGCTTGTCCATGACGCTGTTTTGATACCGAACGTCGAACCGACGGCTTTCCTGCCGGTAAAAAGTCCCCAATGGCGTCATTCCCCCAAGGCGGGACACGTGGTGAAGCTTTTTCAGCGCTGTCTATAACCCTTTGAAACTTATGGATCCCCGCCTTCGCGGGGATGACAACAAAGAAGAATCTTCGACTTATTGCGAGTTCATCAACATGGGTTCGAGGCGTTTGTCGATTTCCGGTTCACTCGTTTGGTCGGCTTAACTGGCGATAGGGCCGTTGGAGTCAGATTGGGAAACTGCACGAAGGGCTAATTGGCAAAATGGCGTTGGCGCTCGGTTGGAACGATCAGCATGCCGAATATAGATTCAGATTAGTTCCGCAACTTCCGGGCGTCAAGATTTTAATCGTGATCGCTGCATAAAACCCGGGGCAGGCCGATCAATTTTCAGCCGGATGGGGCTACCTTTCCTTCCACGTCGGCTTGCGCTTTTCCAGAAAGGCCGAGACCCCCTCTTTGGCGTCTTCGGTGGAGCACAACCGGGCGAAGGCCTCGTTCATGTAGGCAAACGCCTTGTCATAATTCAGATCGGCGGCGGCATAGAAGGCTGACTTGGCGTTCTGAACGGCTACGGGGCTCTTGGCGGCCAGCACGGCGGCCCAGCGCCGGGCTTCCATCTCCAGGTCGTTTGCCGGCACCACCTTGTTGATCAGTCCCATGTCCAGCGCCGCCGGGGCCTTGAGCAACTCCCCGTAGAGCAGCATTTCCATGGCCCGCTTGCGGCCCACGGACCGGGTGACCGGGATCACGGGCCCCACGCAGTTGAGGCCCACGTTGATGGCGGTCAGGCCCATGCGGGCGTTGTCGGCGGCAATCGCCAGATCGCAGGCAGCCACCAGGCCCGCACCGTTGGCCGCAGCCACGCCGTGGACCTGGGCCATCACCGGTTTTTTCATGCGGCTGATCGTCTCCAGGGGTGTCTCCATACAGGTGATCCATTCGCGGTACTCCATGGTACTCTTGCCGAAGAAATCCCCCACGTCGATTCCCGCACAAAAGGCCTTGCCGGCACCTTTGAGGATAATGATCCTCACCGTGGATTCACCATCCAGCCGAAGCAGGGCCGCGTTGAGTTCCGCGGCCAGGGGCAGCGTGAACGTATTTAGGCTTTCCGGACGGTTCAGGGTGATTTCGCCGATGTGATGCTCCAACATCTCAACGATAACCGTTTCGGCCATGTCAATCCTCCTTTGGCAGGTGATGGGAACAACCCCTGTCGATCATCTTGCCAATGACCGGCATGAGTCCTCTTTCGGGGAAAGGGTCCATTGCAGTCAGGTATTTGAAAAGGTTGATAGCCCCTTTTATCTGAAAAGCCGACTTGCTTCAATCGATATTTGTCATGGGGCCCCGCACGATCGTGGTGATCTTCCTCGGCGGTATACCGATTTTCCTGGGCGTCCCCGGACCTACGCATCGGTGGGATATTGACTGATTGCCTGTAAGGTTTGCACCTGCTGTGCAACCGTCCCGAAGGACAAATCACCATATCCAAAAAAAAAGGCAAATAAATCCCAATGACCCAATCTCAAGACACAAACCACCATCAGTCTTGCACCTGTTTGAGATTTCGATATGGGCTTTTGGAATTTATTTACAATTTGGAATTTGTTATTTCCAGCTTCCAATCCCTATGAAAATCGAATCATCGGAATTGGACGCGGCTGGAAACCACAATGATCGTCCCTCAAACCACTTGAATTACCGTCGCACCAACCTTTACAATCCCTGCCGTTGATGATAATGCATGCCTTTGCGCGGTTTCAGGGAGGTTTCAGGAAAGGACGACAACCAGCAAAAAGAACAGTGATGGAATAGTCAGATGGAATTCACCCCAGTGATCGGTTTAGAAGTTCACGCCCAGCTGAAGACCCGCACCAAGATTTTCTGCAGTTGCTCCACCGCGTTCGGTGCCCCCCCGAACACCCACACCTGTCCGGTGTGCCTGGGAATGCCCGGGGTGCTGCCGGTGCTCAATAAAAAGGTGGTGGACTGCACCATCAAAATGGCCCTGGCAACCCACTGCACCGTCCAGGCGGAAAGCCGTTTCGCCCGCAAGAACTATTTTTACCCGGACTTGCCCAAGGGCTACCAGATCTCCCAATACGAACTGCCCATCGCCACCGACGGTTACCTGGACATCGAGATTGACGGGCGCTCCCTGCGCATCGGCATCACCCGCATTCACATGGAAGAGGATGCCGGAAAGCTCATCCACGATCCGGACCGCCCGGTCAGCCGGGTCGACTTGAACCGAACCGGCGTGCCGCTGATGGAAATCGTCAGCGAGCCGGACATCCGCAGCCCCGAGGCCGCCGGCGAGTACCTGCGCCAGCTCCGTTCCATCCTGCGCTACCTGGACATCAGCGACGGCAACATGGAGGAAGGCAGCTTCCGCTGCGACGCCAACGTCTCCATCATGCCGGTTGGAGCGACCGTCTTCGGCACCCGCACCGAAGTCAAAAACCTCAACTCTTTCAAGCACGTGGAAAAAGCCATCTATTATGAAATGGCCCGCCAGAAGGAGATCCTTCTCGACGGCGGCCGGGTGGTCCAGGAGACCCGCCTGTGGCAGCCGGACAAAGGCCAGACGGTGTCCATGCGCGGCAAGGAAGATGCCCATGATTACCGCTACTTCCCCGATCCGGACCTGCTGCCCCTGGTGATCGACCCGGACTGGATTGCGCGCATGCGCGCGCAGATGCCCGAGCTTCCAGCCGAGCGTCAGGCCCGGTATGTGGCAGATTACGGCCTGCCATCCGCCGATGCCCGGGTATTGATCGGCAGCCGAGAACTGGCCGACTATTTCGAAGCCTGCCTGACTGAATTCGATCAGCCCAAAACGGTGGCCAACTGGGTCATGGGCGACCTGCTGGGCCTGCTCAACGCCAAGGGCAAAGACATTGCAGACTCGCCGGTCTCCCCAGCCAATCTAGCCGGGCTGCTGAAGCTGCTGGATGCCGACGTGATCAGCGGGAAAATCGCCAAAACCGTCTTCGAGGTCATGGCCGAAACCGGGCGGCCGGCCAAAACCATTGTCGAGGAAAAGGGCCTGGTGCAGGTGTCCGACACATCGGCCATCGACCCCATCGTCGATGCCGTCATCGCCAACCATAGCGATGAAGTCGAACGCTATCGCGGCGGTCAGAAAAAGCTGATGGGCTTTTTTGTCGGCCAGATCATGAAGGCCACCAAGGGGAAGGCGAATCCGAAGGTTGTTAATGAAATACTGCGGAAGAAGCTGGGGTGAGCCGCTATAGTGACAGGGAGATATAATCGGACAAAAAAATTCCAATAATCAAATTCCAAATCACAAATAAATTCCAATGATCAAATACCAAACAAGACCAGTTCGACACTGGTTTGGAATTTCGAAATTGAAATCTGGGATTTTTTAACCATTTTTCCTACTTTAATAGAGTGATTCAAATAGCACCTGACATGTCAGCAACTGCCGAGGAAAAACCATACGATCTCGAAGAAAGGACCTTTCAATTCGCAAAAGCCGTAAGACTTTTCGTTAAAACCATGCCCAAGACCATTGCGAATCTAAACGATGGCAAACAAGTGATCAGAGCTTCGGGATCGATAGGTGCTAATTACAGAGAAGCCAATGAATCACTGAGTAAAAAAGATTTTTTGATGCGAATTAAAATCAGTCGTAAGGAAGCCAAAGAAAGCGCCTATTGGCTGAGACTCATCCATGAAACCAATGAGATACCGAATGGTGAGGAAATTCAAAACCTGAAACAAGAGGCACTGGAACTGAAAAAGATCCTTTCATCAATACTGGAGAAATCGAGATAAATACGAACGACCGGATTCTTTTCTTGTTTGGAATTTCGAAATTGAGATTTGGAATTTATTTGGAATTTGGATATTGTGATTTGGAATTTCCAGTTCATCCATCTCAGGTTCCATCATTAGACACAGGAGACACTCTTGAAGATCCAATCCCATAAATTGACGCGAATCATTCTTCTACTCATGGCCAGCTTGCTGCTCATCACCCCCGCTTTGGCCGCGGCCGCCCCTGCCCGGGTGGCCATCCTTCCCTTTGACATCAACGCGGAAAAAGACATGACCTTTCTCCAGGAGGGCATCCTGGACATGCTCGGCTCCCGCCTGGCCTGGCGAGACAAGGTGGCGGTGATCAGCAAGAACGAAACCAAAGCCGCCCTGGCAACTGTCGACGGCTTCGATGGGGAAAGCCGGGCGCTGTTGGTGGGCGGCAAGCTCCAGGCCGACTTTGTGCTTTTCGGCAGCCTGACGGTATTCGGCGAGAGCGTGAGCATCGACGCCAAGATGGCGGATGTGAGCGGCCAGCAGCAGCCCCTGCCCTTTTTCGCCCAGACCCGCAGCATGGGCGAGGTGATTCCCCAGATCAACCAGTTTGCCAGCAACATCAACGCCACCGTATTCGGCCGCGAGGTTGCCCAGCGGCCGGCGGCAGTGCAAGCCGGAACCGCGCCGGCCACCGGGGTCCAACCGGCACCGCCGGTCTATGACCCGCGCATGCACCCGGAGAAACTGCTGCAGTCCGGTGTTGGTTCCGAAACCCAGGTTCCGGTTGCCGGTCAACCTTACCATACACCCAATCCGGCTTTTATAGCCGCCGCACCTGCCGCAACCATGAACCAGACCGACAGCCGTTCCTTTTGGAAAAGCCGCAACTACAAGCACATACTCAATGACATCACCGTTGGTGATATCGACCAGAACGGTTCCAACGAGATTGTCGTTGCATCCGACGACACCGTATATATTTATCGAAAAGTCAATAATGTCTTAGACCAGGTGGCTGAAATCAAGCCGGACGGCATCTCTCATATATTGGATCTTTCCATCGGTGACGTTAACGGCAACCAAATACCTGAACTTTTCATTTCGGGGCTGAACACCGGCAGGAATCGGGCTTTCTCCTCTGTGTACGAATACACTAACGACGCTTACACCCCGGTTGTTGAAAAGGCTGCCTACTATTTCAACGCGCTGACCACGACAGACGGCGAAACCCATCTTTTCGGGCAGAAGCAGCTGACCGGCAATTCCGACGTCGACGAAAGTCCCATTTTCGAAATGGTTTGGGATAACGGGCAATACCGGCAGGCCGCCAAGGCCCTTGAAGACAACCGTGCCAACGTACTGAGTCTGGCTTACGGACGATTGACACCCGGCGATGTTTATAAATTGATTGTTTTCGACCGTGAAGACCGCATCCGCATCTACGATGCGAACACCGTCGAAAAATGGCGCGGCAGCAAGAGGTATGGCGGCAGCCAGAAATTCTTCCTGGCCGCCAGGGAAGACAATCTTGAAATGGAAAATCGCAAGTATTACCCCCTGCCGTTGAAAGCGGCGGACCTGGATAACGACGGTAAAACGGAAATCATCGCCATAGAAAACTTTGGTCTCACCAAAAGCCTGACCAAAAACTATCGCAAACTGACCGACGCCAAAATCGAGTCGCTATCCTGGGACGGCCTGGGGCTTGCCCTGAATTGGGAAACCAAGAAGACCTCCGGCAGCATCAGGGGCTTTGACATCGGAGATTTCGACAACGACGGCCAGTTGGAACTGGTTGCCGTCGTGGTGCTCAAGGAGGGCACCGCGATCATCGGTGACCCCTTGAGCACCATCATTGCGTACGATATCGATTGAATGCGGCCGATAGCGCGATGCAACCAATGATTAAAGCCTTTGATTGACAATTCCCATGATGGGTACGCTGTTCTAAGGCGATCCCAGCCTTGACCGGCTGGTTTCGACCCTGGTCGACCGATGGTCGTCGCCCGTACCCGATGGTTTACTGGAAACACCCGCTGCACATCCAAGAACGGTCAGCAGCAGGAATACCAGCATAGCGCGTTGAACCACACGTTTGACGCTCATCTCACCATCTCTCCTTTCCCTTGCCTGCAGGCACGGACAGCTTCGATCCAGCCGATCGTCGGTTCGGCGCATTGAAGGTTGTCAGGTTTAAAACCGCAGGCCGTTAACACGACCCCTTCGAACGGGCAAGACGCTGCGCCATGATGGGGTGACAGGTCCCTGGAACGCGGTGCCCGGCTTTGCTCGTATGAGGGACATGCAAGATTTTCACAATTTTAATATAACGATGGAAAAGCGCCGTTCAAGGGGAAGCGGGGAAGGGATCAATCAGCAATAAAAAAACCGGGGCAAACTGCATGCCCCGGTTTTTTAAGTTTTTGTGCTTCAATAACAGCGATGTTCAGCTGAAATTAAAAGTTGATCTGCCATCTGATGCCGTACCAGGTTTCTTTGCCCAGGTCGATGTCGGGATCGCCGGTAACTTCTACATCACCGAAGTCCTCGATGGCGATTTCAGGAACGATAAAGAAACCCGGAGCGATGGTGATGGGGAAATTCACATAGTAGGCGGTAGCCGTGTTTTTCACACTCACGCCAGCAGCACCGGGAACGTCGGTCTCACCCGTGGCCATACCATAACCGGCCTCGACGGTGAACATGTCGCTGATTTTGAAACCGGCGACAATCAGTCCAGCGTAGGAGGTGTTGTCTTCGAGCTGATTCGTTGCAGAGTCATAAAGGGCAGCGCCGAACGCTTCCTGGGTCAAGCCGAAGGCATCCGGGTTCTGGGCATAGTAGCCGACCACATTCAGATAGAAGGCGCCGAAGTTAAACATGCCGCCGACACCAGCAATATAAGAATCGATGGACTCTTCTCTCTCAGTTGCCGTAGCGGCATCCTGAAATACGCCGTCCCAGGTCTGATAACCGGCAAAGGGGTTGATCTCCATCATGTCGGTTTTGAATTTGTAGCCAACCACGATTTTCGGCAGGGTGGTGTCGGAATCGTCCCAGGCAGGACTGTAGGGGTATCATAATCGGTGCGTTAGATCAACATCGAAAACACCAGCGCCGACAGCCTTGGGCTTAACGAGGGCGAGGCTCAGGCCGCCCATCAGCAGCTTGATCTGTTCCTGGCGGCCGTCATAGGCGCCACCGAAACCGTTCATGCCTTCGTCACCGTTGGATCCACGGCCGGAGTAGAAAATCGACAGGGCGGTGTAGTCTTGACCGACGAGGATCTTGCCTGCGCCAAAGTTGTAAGTACCAAATATCTTTCTTTCATATACACCAGTTGAATCAAAGCCAAGCTCAAAACCACCGCCAATCTGGTCGTTGACTTCTACACTGGCGCCAAAGCGGGAGTTGCCCAGGTCCTGCCATTCGAGATCATCGTCATCGAAAACCCCGTCATTGGCTTCTTTGTCCAGAGAATTCATGCCGGTCCACATACGGGCGCTGCCGTAAAAATTCCAGTCGGCAGCCATGGCCGGAGCGGCCAGGCAAAGAATCGCAAAGATAATAAATAGTTTTTTCATCTGAGTCTTTCCTCCTTAACGATTTTAATCTGATTTACTGCAACCTAATAATTGTCATTGTATTGCATATTACAGCTGCTGCGCGATGCTCTCGAACCACCTCCTTTCCGTTGGTATTTATTTTAAAATTTCAGGTCCTCAGCGAAGGAAAACAACCCTGAAATTTTGAAATACAAACAAAATTACCTTTAAAAGCAGGTTCTGAAAGAGCGGTGGGTTTTAGTAAAACCGTTGAATTTACAACACAATTTCACTAAACCGCACATATAAGCCTAATAATTTAGCAGATTTTTACCAGCAGCACTTGAGCCTGTCAAGGGTTTTTAGCTTATAAATCGTTTCGTTCGCCTGGTTCACCGCGGCCGTAGACCACTGCTGGGCGCTAAACGCCACAATATCATGGGGCGTTTCCGTCAACTGCCGTCATATTTGGTATTATTATCATTAATAGCCTTAAATTAATATTTAAAGAAATATCTCTATGCTTAATTACCTATAATTAGCCTTAACATCACTTTTGGGTGTTTAGGTACGGTTTGTCAATCAAACGAAAGCATCATGGGTGTGGGGATGGCATTTAAAAAATGTCGGTCGTTGGAAATAAAATAACCTGCCCCATTTACGAGACCGGAAGCAATGATCAGGCTGTCAACGATCCTGAGACCTGCCCATTCAATCCGACTATCCTTGCCGACCAAATCCAGCACATCTATTGTGATCGCCTGGCAATGGCAATTGGGGAAATTAACCAGGTAATCCTTGACTTCCAGTGCCACGGCAGGCTGGTGTTGGTTGATCGGGCCTTGCATGACTTCACCGAGAGATAGGATTGAAATGACGGCCGCAGCATCCCCAGCTTCCACCATTTGAAACAACAGCTTGGCCAGTTTCTGATAGGGGTTAACCGAATCGGTCAGGTAGATGATGATGTTGCTGTCTATCAACACTTTTCGGCCGGCAACAGCCTTTTTCAACTGTGCTGGAGTGATCATGGCTTGCGATCTTCCCGTTGCGCATCGACAAAGGCGTCAACATCTTGCGGCGTCCTGCCAATTGCCTGCCTGGTCAACCCGGCCAATTTTTCGGTAAATGAATGCACCGGCGTCAAAATCAGCCGGTCATTTTCACGGCTCAGCAATATCCGCGAACCGGGTTTGATTTCCAGCGCTTTGCGCAAGGGGGCCGGCAATACAATATACCCGCGACTCGAAACTTTCACCGTTATTGTTTCCATGCTGCATACCTATATTTTGTGTGCATAAAAAAATATTGCAGCAAAACATGATTTTGTCAATCCGTTTCACGTGTGGCTATCGATAGGGAGCGGCTTGCCGCGGGGAGGATTCAATCCAGAAAGGAAAGACAAAAAACAATATCCAAATGACCCAATCTCAAAACAGCTATCTGCCTTCGGTTTTGCCCCTGTTTGTGATTTCGACATTGTCGTTTGGAATTTATTTGGAATTTGGAAGTTGTGGTTTGTAAGGCCCGCCCCGTTAACCAAATGTTTTCCTGCACGAGGCGTAGGCTGACGAGTAGAGTGTAATTTTAAAATTTAATTTGCAAACTACACCTTTTTAGTTTAGGTACTCCATATGGCAATAGTTAACCGGACGATCGAAACCGTATTAACGAATCTGGCCGGCAAGTATCCGGTGGTCACCATTACAGGGCCGCGCCAGAGCGGCAAAACCACGCTTTGCCGAAAGCTTTTTACCCAGAAACCTTACGCGAATCTTGAATCACCGGATGTCCGGCAATTCGCGGTGGACGACCCGAGGGGATTCTTGGCTCAATATCCGGGCGGTGCCGTTTTAGACGAAATTCAGCGGGCACCTGACCTGGTTTCCTATCTCCAGCCACTGGTTGACCAAGACCGGCGCGATGGCCTGTTTATCCTAACCGGCAGTCAGCAGTTCGAAGTCAGCAACACCATCAACCAGTCGCTGGCCGGCCGCACCGCCCTGGTGAGACTGCTCCCCTTCTCAATGGCCGAGATTCGAACCGCTTTTGCACTACCGGGTGTCGACAGGTTGCTCTATCACGGTTTTTATCCCCGCCTGTGGGACAAACAACTCAACCCGACTCAAGCCCTGGGCGACTACTATCAAACCTATATTGAAAGGGACTTGAGGCAACTCGTAGCCATCAGGGATCTGAATCTGTTTCAACGGTTCATCCAGCTGTGCGCCGGGCGCATCGGTGGGTTGCTGAATGTCAGCCGCCTGGCCAACGATGCCGGCGTTTCCCACACGACGGCCGGAAACTGGCTGTCCCTGCTTGAAGCGAGCTATATCATTTTTCAGCTGCAGCCCTATTACCGCAACATCTCCAAACGCCTGGTCAGGTCGCCGAAACTCTATTTCTACGATGTCGGTCTGGCTGCCTTTTTACTCGGAATTGAAAATGAGACGCATGTGGCCAGGCATCCCTTGCGGGGCAGCCTATTTGAAAACCTGGTGGTCGCAGAAGCGCTTAAATACCGCTTCAATCAGGGTCGAAGAAGCAATCTTTACTTTTATCGGGACAGCAAGGGCAACGAGGTTGACCTGCTTATGGCCAGCGGTCTGGATTTATTTCCCATCGAAATTAAATCCGGGATGACGATCACCAGGGACTATTTCAAAGGCCTGAACCATTTTGCCAAGGTATTTCCAGATCATATTCCCCGTGGCAGCGGCCTGGTATACAGCGGCGAAACAGCCCAAAAAAGAACCGATGTCGCCATTTTCCCGGTTAACCAATTACAGGCACTTTGGGAGATGACGGACCAGTTAGGTTTGATCACGATTGGAGACAACTAATTAGCCACGACGAACCTGATGTCGGGTATGGCTTCTAAAACCAGAAAAAACAAATCACAAGTTCCAAAATCCAAACAAATCAAAAATATCAAATCATAAACAACCAGCCGCACCGGTAGCGCCCAGGTTTGGGATTTAGATATTGGGTTTTGGTATTTATTTGGTATTTGGTGCTTGAACGTTGGAATTTCTCACCCGATCCGGTTGATGGAAAAAATGCCTGAACTTCGAGTAGGGGTAGGAATATCCGACGGCAGCCGTCACAAAAGCCTGCCGGTCATCGGGAATCAGGGGGTATTGACGGCCGGGCCCCATGTGCGTGTCCGCAACGTGAAGGGTGGTTTCCGCGGGCGTCAGATCGGCCGCTTTGAAAAAATAGTCCTGCCAGTTGTATCGGCAGGCGATGGTTTTGCCGCGTCTGGGATCATAGGCCGGCGTCAACATGATCGCCTGCTGGTAATGCAGAAGGTCTTCCAGCGCTGTGTCAGGTTCGATTCCCTGTGAAGCGATAAAGTCGGCCACCGACCGGTAAAAGTCTGTCCGGCCCTCACAGACGCTCAGCCACAGCCAGGTCCACAACGGCCAGCCCCGGCGGGTCGGGTGATACCGCCGCAGCAGCCGCAGCATGTCCGGCTGGGTGAGGATGCGGTTGACCTGGGGCATGTCCGGATCCGCATGGTAATCGTCGATGAGCTTTTTTAGACGCTTGAACGCGCGCCCGATGCCCCGTGCATCTGCCAGCAAATGACCGAGGAGCCCGTCATAGAACCCCCGGTAGGACAAAAGCCCTTCACGATCCAGGTAGACGGCGATAAACCGGGTAAAAGCGCCGTTGTGAAGGGCCTGAATCATCTCGGCAAACAGCAGGCAGTAGGCCCAGTCCGCATAGGGCATGGTCCGGGTGCCGAAAACCAGCTCCACCACCTCGCGTTGAAAACCCGCCTCGGTCGTCCGAATGGGTTTGAATCGCGTCTGCAGGCCATATCGTTCACGCATGCCGGGCTGGCTTAAGGGGGCATTGGGCAGCAGGGCCAGTTCGAAGACCCGGATGTCGTCATGCATACCGATTTCGAGCAGTCGGCCGATGCCGGCCACAAAGGATTCCCGCGTCTCCTGGGGCAGACCCAGGATCAGCTCCGTGTAGGTGGGAATTTGGTGCCGCTGGTAACGGTTTTTCAGGTCGGCATACACGCCGATGTCCACATGGGGCCGCGCCACCGCCTCCAGCACATCCACATCCACGCTTTGCATCGACAGGGTCGTTCCCCAGAGCATGTCGTTTTCGAACAACAGCCGGCTGATGGCGAACACCGTTTCATTGGAGGTCTTGGCGAACTGAATCCGGACGCGCCTGGGAAATCCGGTTCGATGGCGCGCAGCGACCAAAAGCCGGGCGATCTCCAGATCCCGCTTGAACAGGCCAAAGTTGGCGTCGGTGATGTAGATGTCGGCAACGCCCTTGTCGGCCATGGTGTTGATTTCTTCGGCAACCCGATCCAGGGCGTGCAGACGGACCTTGTTCTTGGTGCGCACGCCCCAGTCGCAAAAACAGCAGGCAAAGGGACATCCCCGGTTGGTCTCCCACAAGGCGATGCGGTTGCCATGCTCCTCCCCCAGAAACGCATCCAGGCTGCCATTCAGGTAGGGGCTGGGCACCGGCAGGTCTTTGCCCAGCCGCGTCCCCACGGGCGTGGTGACCGTGCTGCCGTTCCGGTTGAACGATAGACCCTCCAGGCGCCCGAAATCGGGATGATCGTCGAGCAGTTCCGCCAACAGGCGGGCAAAGGGAATCTCCCCTTCCCCGTGGACCAGGACGTCCGCATGGGGAAATCGCGAGAAAAAGTCACCAGGCTGATCAGGGACGTGCGGCCCGCCGCAGACCACCAGGCAATGTGGATACTTCGCTTTCACCCGGCGGGCGATAGCCATCTGCTGGTTGTGGTTCCAGACGTAGCAGGAGAGGCACAGCAGGTCGGGATCGTTGATGCCCGCCACCACGGCTTCCACCGGCTGCGGCGTGGTCAACGGCGAATGCCAGCGGTAGGCCGCAGCGATCAGGGGGTTCTGTCTGGCATAGCTTTTTAAAAAACCGAAGGCGTATGGAACAAATGAAATCATGTTGAAACTGAGGAAATAGATCGATTTCATGGATACCGTCGACCTTCATGCCGAGGATAAGGGAGATAAGCGCCGATCAGTTCGCGCTGGTTCTGTCCAATTCGGGATTTTTATACAGGATCTCAACGGTGCGGTTCTCCTGATCCACTTTGACGCTGCGATTATAGACGTTGGAGTACCAAACCCCGATAATTTCACCGGACGGGCTCACGATGTGGGCGCCGTAAGGATTATCATGCTCCGAATAATAGATGTGAGAAGCCTTCTTTTTCAGCTGTGACGGTTGGGGCTCAAAGGCGATCCAAAGTTTTGAAGGTACCGTGTACCCCTTGTCGATGCCGATAATGGCATAGGGTATGCCCTCTCTGCCCGTATAGAAATACCGGTATCCAGGTTGGGATGCTCCTTTTTGAAAGGTTTGCTTCACTTGGGCATCCAAGGTGAATCGACCGTAGTTTTTCATACATCCGGCAGTCAAAAACAAAAGGGATACGGCCAAAGACAGCTTGAAAAGCCATAGGCTGCGCCATGCATGGTATCGTTTAATTGTCATCATCATATCCTCCTTGCTTTCTGAGGGTCCTCGGGGAGTCAGTTTGTTTAATATAGTCACAAGCGGTTTTATCGCAACCATGTCCGGTTTGGCAGTCGCAGGAAGCTGAACCACCGGAAATTGAAGCTACCGTTTCCTTGACAGTCGCAAAAAACCAAAAAGGCTTACCGCGGATGCCGTAAGCCTTCGATTTCAAGTGGCTGAGGGACAAGGATTCGAACCTTGATTGACGGAGTCAGAGTCCGCTGTCCTACCATTAGACGATCCCCCAGCATCGATTGGTGCCCGTTTACACAATAGCGGCAGGGGAGTCAAGACCAAATTGTCCCCGCCAGCGGCACCCAAATGCCTGTGGCCGCTATCGCAGGGGCGATACCCCCGCCGCAATCGCATAGCATTCCCTTCCCGACGGTTTACCGCTGCAGTTGAAAAATTTCTTGCTATTTCTGATCAACCTTGTATGTTTCTTCCGGTAGAAACGTTGGTAATTTAAAAGTGGCTTTCAACGCCGCATCGTGCCGTGCTGTTGCATCCGCCCATGCAACGAATCGCGGCTGGAAGCCGCTCCCTTTAACCGGTGCTATCGAGCGCTCACCAACCATTTAAGAAAAGGAACCGCCATGTTCAGAGACTGCTATCGTAAATTGACGTTACTCACCGCCCTCATGTTTTTTGCTGTCACCACTAGCGCCGTGGCCTATGATCTGCCGTCAGTGAACCTGGGATTCACCAGCTTTCTCGATGGCGGCCCGCCGGCCGGTCCGGGTTTCTACATTTCCCAATACCTTCAGTATTACTCAGCGGACCAACTGAACGACAAGGATGGCAATGATTTAAGGATCCCAGGCACGGATGTGGAGGCCTGGGTCAGCCTTACGCAGTTCCTCTATCAATCCGACACGCCATTGCTATTTGGCGGCAAGTGGGGAATGGATGTCATTGTTCCCTATGTATCCATTAATACATCCTATACTCCCGGTGTTCCCGGACCCGAAGCCAACGGTGCCGGGTTCGGTGACGTCCTGGTGGGGCCCTACCTGCAGTGGGACCCGATCATGGGCAAGAACGGGCCGGTCTTCATGCATCGCATCGAACTTCAGCTGATCTTTCCCACCGGCAAATATGACGCCAACAAGGAGCTGAATCCCGGCAGCAATTTTTTCTCCTTCAACCCGTATTGGGCCGGCACCCTGTTCATTACGCCGCGTTGGACGGTATCCACCCGGCTGCACTACCTGTGGAACGCTGAAAACGACGACCCCAACAGGGGATTTGCCACTGCTTCGGACACACAGGCGGGCCAGGCCATCCACGTCAACTTTGCGTCCGCCTATGAAGTGATTCCAAAGATGCTGCGCGTCGGTGTCAACGGCTACTATCTCAAGCAGATCAGCGACACGGAAGTCGACGGCAGCGGACGCGCCAACTCCAGGGAAAAAGTGCTGGCCATCGGTCCCGGGGCAATCTTCAGCTTCTCCCAGCACAGCCACCTGTTCTTCAACGCCTATTTTGAAAGCGATGCCGAGAACCGGCCCGAGGGAACGCGGATGAATTTGCGGCTGGTGCATCATTTCTAGCCCATAAAGGATTCGAGGGGTCCAGGGTTCAAGGATTCAAGGGAACCGTAACAATAGCGGGTGAATAATCCTCGCCCCTTGAGTCCTCGACACTTTGAATACTCGGTCATCCAATAACCCAAAAATAACAATTACCAAAAAACAAATCTCAAAAAAATCCCAATGCCCAAACGACAAATCCCAAACAAGACCCGTTCGGCGCTTGTTTGGGATTTCGATTTTGAAGTTTGGAATTTATTTGGAATTTGGACATTGTGATTTGGAATTTATCTGCGCTGCAATCAACTCCCTCCCGATTCGATAAATTCCACCGCCGCCTTGAGGCGGGCCAGCACCCGCGCCTTACCCAGCACTTCGATCACTTCGAAAATGCCGGGGCTCACGGTCGTGCCGGTCAGGGCGACCCGCACCGGTTGGGCGATCTTGCCGAAGCCCAGGCCGGTTTCATCCATCACGCGTTGGAAGGCACCCTCTTGGCTCTTTTCCGCCAGGTTGTCCAGTGCATCCAGCCCTTCGGCAAGCAGGGCGAGCACCCGCGCCGTCTCGGGCTTCAGGAACTTTTTGGCCGCCTTGTCGTCATAGGGTCGTACATCTTCACGGTAGTAAAAATGAGCGCCGTCGGCCATCTCCACCAGGGTCTTGCTGCGGGTATGCAGGGTGCCGATGACACCCGCCAGATAGTCGTCATCGGCGGCATCGTAACCCTTGTCCTTGAAAAAAGGCAGCACCCGGGGGGCGAGCTGCCGAACCGACGCGGCCCGAATGTGGTCGGCATTCAGGGCGGTGAGCTTGTCCGTGTCGAACACGCCGGCGGATTTGCCGATGTTCTTCAGGCTGAACTTGTCGATCAGCTCCCGGCGGGTGAAGAACTCCTGATCGCCGTGGGACCACCCCAGCCGGGCCAGGTAGTTGATGAAGGCATCCGGCAGGTAGCCCATGTCCCGGTAGGCGGTCACCGACATGGCGCCGTGGCGTTTGCTCAGGCGCGTCTTGTCCTTTCCAAGCACCATGGGCACATGGCCGAACACGGGCAGCGGTGACTGAAGCGCCCGGTACAGCAGAATCTGCTTGGGTGTGTTCATGACGTGGTCGTCGCCGCGGATCACCGTGTTGATGCCCATGGTGATGTCGTCCACCACGACCACGAAATTATATGTGGGCGTTCCCTCGCTGCGGCAGACCACAAAATCGTCCTGCTCGGTGTTCTGAAAAACGATGTTGCCCTTGATCACGTCCTCCACGACCGTGGTGCCGATAAGGGGAGACTTGAACCGAATCACGGCATTGTCCGATCGGGGCAGGCCGCGTTCCCGGCAGCGGCCGTCATATTTGGGCTTGCCGCCTTCGGCCATGGCCTTCTGGCGCATGGCCTCCACCTCCTGCGGGGTGCAGGTGCAGTAGTAGGCATCCCCCGAATCCAGCAATTTCTGGAGATATTCACGGTACAGGTCGAACCGCTGGGTTTGAAAATAGGGACCTTCGTCCCAGTCCAGCTCCAGCCAGCGCATGGCCTCGAAAATGGCATCCACGGATGCCTGGGTGGAACGCACCGTATCGGTATCTTCGATGCGCAGGACAAACTTTCCGTTATTCTGACGGGCGTACAGCCAGTTGAACAAAGCCGTGCGGGCGCCGCCCACATGCAGGTAGCCCGTAGGGCTCGGGGGAAATCGGGTAACGATGGTTTCCATGGTTGATCTACCTTATATGAGTCGTTGATGAACGGATGCAAATTACACAGCTAGTAAAACAGTAAGTTATTTACCAGCCACGACGCGTTGCGCGGTTTGCATGCTCGCCGGCCGCCGCGGGACTCAATCCGGAAGTCGTCCGCCGGTCTGTCCGTGGCCGACCGATACCTTTGCCAAGACATTAACTGGCCGTAATAACAATCAATGAGATCGAAGCCAGCCAGTCATCGCCGGTCGCAGGCCCCCTCATTACCACATCGCCAGAGGGGGAACAAGGGTGCGGCGGGAAAGATTTTTGGGAAAAGCCTTGACATTCGCCGGCTTTTTAATTACTACAGGCGCAACCCATTAAAAACAGTGCTGATTCTGGAATAGTTATAAATATTTTAATATGTTAGGAGATTACTAATGGCTGTACCGAAGCACAAGACATCTAAGTCAAAACGGGATAAACGACGGGCCCACGACAAAATTGCCGCCCCGGCAGTGGGAACCTGCCCGGGATGCGGCGAAGCCAAACTTCCCCACCATGCCTGCCCCGAATGCGGCGAGTACAAGGGCAAAAGCGTTATCGTCAAAGACGAAGACTGATCGATTTCAATCGGGTCACAACCGTTAGACGATCTCCCCCGAAGGAAAAGCCAATCATGACCGACACCGGAACCCATCGCCCGCAGGGTGGATTGGACGAAGAGACCCGGCAGATGGTGGTCGACACCGTCCGCCAGCTGTCCAAACGCCTGCTTACCAAAAAAGCCGTCCTGGAATGGGACCGTGACGAAATTTTTCCCGAAGCCGCCGTGCGGGAGATGCTGAGCCCGGAGATCGGGCTCCAGCTGCTGTTCATTCCCGAAGCCTACGGCGGTATGGGCGGGGGCGCCATGGACTGCTGCGCCGTCACCCGGGAGATGAGTAAAATCTGCCTGGGTGTGGGAACCGCCTTTTTTGCCATCCAGCTGGGCTCGGACCCCATCATTGTCGGCGGCACCGAAGCCCAAAAGGAGCGCTGGCTGGGCGCCGTTGCCGACGGCCACAGCCTGGTGGCCTACGCGGTGACCGAAGCGGAAGCCGGCAGCAACCTGGCGTCGCTCAGGACCAAGGCCGAGCCGGTCACGGACGATTCCGGCACGATCACCGGCTACCGGATCAACGGTTCCAAGCAGTTCATCTCCACCGGCGGCTACGCCGATTTCGTGACCGTCCTGGCGCAGACCCCCGAAGGCCCTACCTTTTTTGTAGTCGAAAAGGGCACCCAAGGCTTCGAGCAGCACAAGGGCGAGGAGAAGCACGGCATCCGGGCGTCCAACACCTCACCCCTGACCTTTACCGATGTCTATGTCCCCGTGGAAAACATGATCGGCGACGCCCCCGGTAAAGGGCTCAAGCAGGCCAACCAGGTGTTCGGCTACACCCGGCTCATGGTGGCGGCGATGGCCCTGGGGGCCGGAGAGGCTGCCCTGGAGGGAATCGTCATCCCCTATGCCCACGAACGGATCCAGTTCGGCGGCCCCCTTTCCGCTAAAAAGGGCTACACCAACAAGCTGATCGTCCCCCACTGGGTCAACCTGAAGGCCGCCGCCGCCCACATCGAAGCCATTGCCCGCCGAATAGACAGCGAAGACGAGGACTTTCAGGTGGAAGGATCCATTGCCAAGCTCTTCACCTCCGAAGCCGCCAACCGGGCGGCGGACGATGCCATGCAGGCCCTGGGCGGCTATGGCTACATCAGCGAGTTCGGCGTAGAAAAGATCAAAAGAGACGTAAAGATAACCTGTATCTACGAAGGCACCAGTGAAATCCAGCAGAACATCGTATCCACCTTTCGCTGGAAAAAGACCCGTAAAACCAAAGGCGCCTTCTACGAAGAGATGGCCAAAGGGCTGGATGGGCTCCACGGCGACTGCGATCGGGCCGGCTGCCGGACCTTGGCCGCCTGTGTGCGGGCGTTGAACCGCACCATCGATTTTGCCCACGAAAACCGCCTCACCCGCCACCAGCAAGTCATGTTCGCCCTGGCCGACATGATGACGCACGTGGAGGTAGGAGAAAGCATGGCCCGCCTGGCCGTGAACGAGGCGAATGAAACCACCCTGGCCACGGCCCGGGTCTTTGCCAACACCTGTGCCCGCCTGGTGGCCGAAAAAACCAGATTGATCGTGATGGGCAGCGACGTCGTCGCTGCTGAAACGGCGGATCAATTCCTGCCGTCGTTGGATCTGTCCGCATTGGAGGGCAGCTACCGGGGGTTGATCGACGACATGGACCGCATCGCCGACCGGATTTTTGAGAGGGCATCATGACCGAAACTGGCGATCGAATCGTCGTGGTCACCGGGGGATCACGAGGCATCGGACGGGCCATCTGCGCCGCCCTGAGTGCACCGGGGACCACCGTCTATTTCAATTACAACAGCAATCTGGATGCAGCCCAGGCCACAGCCAAAGCCATCTCGGCCGGCGGCGGCAAGGCGTACTACCACCAGGTGGACGTGGCCTCGGAGGTTGCCGTATCCGACTACCTGGGTGCTGTCTTGAAGGCGTCCGGACGGATCGACGTGCTGGTGAACAACGCCGGCATCACCCGCGACGGCCTGCTGGTGCGCATGAAAGAAACCGACTGGGACGCAGTGATGGACGTCAACCTGAAAGGGACCTTCAACTGCATGAAGGGGGCTGCCAAGGCCATGATGAAACAGCGCTACGGGCGTATCATCAACATCTCCTCGGTGGTGGGCGTTTCCGGCAACCCGGGACAGGCCAACTACGTGGCTTCAAAGGCGGGTATCATCGGTCTGACCAAGGCCGTGGCCCGGGAACTGGCCAGTCGGAACATCACGGTGAACGCGGTGGCCCCCGGTTATATCGACACCGATATGACCGGTGATCTCGACGACAAAGCCACGGCGGCCATAATCGGCCAGATCCCCCTGGGACGCATCGGCACGCCCCAAGAGATTGCCGGCGTCGTCGCTTTTCTCGCCTCTAACGCCGCGGACTATATCACCGGCCAGGTCATCCATGTAAGCGGAGGCATGTATATGTGAAGATTAATGAATTGGGGTATTGCGAATTGAGGGATTGAATGCCTTTCAATTCCGGAATTCCTCAATCCCTTAATTATGTTTAATCATGTTTTATTCGTGAAAGGAGATCATCATGTCAGTTGAAGATAAAGTTAAAAAGATTATCGCAGAGAAACTCAGTGTGGATATTTCCGAAGTGGTTCCGGAAGCCTCTTTTGTAGACGACCTCGGGGCCGACAGCCTTGATTTGGTGGAACTGATCATGTCCATGGAAGAAGCGTTCGACGTGGATATTTCCGATGAAGACGCCGAAAAGCTGGTCACTGTCAAAGACGCCTTCGACTACATTAAAAACCACTAAAGCTAATTTTGAATTGAAAGTTACGAATTTTTAATAAATGAAAACTGCCTATTCTTATTAAAAAACGATAGGATACCTTCATTCAACATTAAGAATTTATAATTGTTAATTGTATTTGGAGCCAGAAGGGAAGGAATCGTTGAGCAGACGGGTTGTCATCACCGGATTGGGACTCGTAACACCGCTGGGTATCGGCGTCGATGAAACCTGGTCGGCCCTGTGTGAAGGCCGCTCCGGCATTGGCGAAATCACGCGTTTCGACACCACTGATTTCATCACCAAAATAGCGGGAGAAGTAAAGCATTTCAACGCGGAGGATTTCCTTCCCAAAAAAGAGGCCAAACGCACTGAAAGATTCATTGCCTACGCCGTGGCAGCCGCCCGGATGGCCGTCGAAAACGCCCGCCTGAACATCGACGGCAACAACGGTCACCGTGTGGGCGTGATCACCGGATGCGGACTGGGCGGGCTGGAAATGCTCGAGATAACCGCCCGCACCGTTCAGGAAAAGGGCCCCAAGCGGGTCAGCCCCTTTTTCATTCCCATGATCATCGGCAATATGGCCCCGGGAATGATCTCCATCCACCTGGGCGCCAAAGGCCCCAACATTTCGGTGGCCACGGCCTGCGCCGCCGGCGCCCATGCCATCGGCGATGCCTGCAACACCATCTTGCGGGGACAGGCCGACGCCATGATCACCGGCGGCGTGGAATCGGTCATCACCCCCACCTGTATCGCCGGCTTCAACTCCATGAAGGCCCTGTCCACGCGCAACGACGATCCGCAAAAGGCCTCCCGGCCCTTTGACCGGGACCGTGACGGCTTCGTGGTGGGAGAAGGCGCCGGGATGCTGATTCTCGAAGCGCTGGAACATGCACGCGAACGGGGGGCACCCATCCTGGCCGAAATGGTTGGCTACGGCCAGAGCGGCGACGGCTATCACATGACCTCCCCGTCTCCGGACGGCGATGGCATGATCCGGTGCATGCAGGCCGCCATTGACAGCGCGGGCATCTCCTGTGAAGCCATCGACTACATCAACGCCCACGGCACGTCCACCCCGCTGAACGATCTCTATGAAACCCGGGCGATCAAAAAGGTATTCGGCGATTTCGCACCTAAGGTACCTATTTCTTCCACCAAATCCATGACCGGACACCTGCTGGGCGGTGCCGGCGGGATCGAAACCTCATTTACCGTAATGGCCGTAAAAAACGGCATCATCCCGCCGACCATCAATCTCGAGCACGCCGGTGACGAATGTGATCTGGACTACGTGCCCAAGGTGGCCCGCAAGGCGGACATTATCTACGCCATGTCCAACTCCTTCGGCTTCGGCGGCACCAACGCCAGCCTGGTGGTAAAGCGATACGAACCATAGGTTTGCGACGACCGAGCAGATGGTCGCCGGGTGAAAAGGTTCCGGGTTCACCGTTCAGGGTTTATGGCTCCGCGCTTATCCCCTTGCTGAATGATTGGATGATGCGACGGACCAATCCACGGTTGAACCTTTGAACGCTGAACCATTTAACCGATCACGGGATTTATCCCCATCTGTCCACTTAAACCATCCACCCGCACCTGACACATCGGAAATAACAAATTACAAGCACCAAATTACAAACAAATTTCAACGCCCACTATCCAAAGCTCAAATGAGATCAACATCCTCATTGTTTGGAATGTTGATCATTGTGATTTATTTGTTATTTGGCTATTGGCTATTGTGATTTGATGGTATGTTTTCGTTTTTAAAAAAAACGTAAAACATCCAACACAAGTGTCTAACCAACCTAAACACTTCCCTTTTTTTCTTGCGGTGTTGGCTGGTTCTGGATATGTAAACACGTTAGGCCTTTTATCGATCACGCTTTCTCCCCCGAAAGGAACCCAGGACCATGACCGAGGCATCCGGCCCACAGCGAATCATCATCGGCTGCGACCATGCGGCATATCGGCTCAAGGAAACGCTCAAAACAGCAATGGAGGCCCAAGGAATCGCCGTTACCGATGTCGGCACCCACAGCGAGGCTTCCATGGACTATCCGGATACCGGCAAGACCGTGGCCAAAAAAATTTCCTCGGGCGAGTACGAGCGCGGTATTCTCATCTGCGGCACCGGACTGGGCATGTCCATGGTGGCCAACAAATACCCCCACGTACGGGCGGCCCTTTGCAACGACCTGTTCTCCGCCACCATGAGCCGGCGGCACAACGACGCCAACATCCTGGTGATGGGTGGACGGGTCATCGGCGACATCCTGGCCTTGGAAATCCTCAAGACCTGGCTGGGAACCCCCTTCGAGGCGGGTCGGCACCAGCGCCGGCTGGACATGTTTGACAGTGTCTGAACAAGAAAGCGAGTGTGCACCTTGAACATCGACTGGATTCGAGAAACCGATCCGGAGATCGCCCGTGTCATCCAGGACGAAGCGATGCGCCAGCAGAGTCACCTGGAGCTGATTGCATCGGAAAATATCGCCAGCCCGGCCGTCATGGCGGCCCAGGGCAGCATCCTGACCAACAAATACGCCGAAGGCTACCCCGACAAACGCTACTACGGGGGTTGTGAATTCGTCGACCGGGCCGAACAGATGGCCATCGACCGGGCCCTGGCCCTGTTCGGTGCCGACAGCGCCAACGTGCAGCCCCACTCGGGCTCCCAGGCCAACATGGCCGCCTATTTTGCCCTGCTCGAACCCGGAGACACGGTGCTGGGCATGGACTTGGCCCACGGCGGCCACCTGACCCACGGCGCCAAGGTCAGCTTTTCCGGTCGCCTTTTCCACTTCGTCCACTACGGCGTCAACCAGGAGACGGAGGTCATCGACTACGACCAGGTGGAACGCTTGGCCAGGCAGCACCGCCCGAAAATGATCGTGGCCGGTGCCAGTGCCTATCCCCGGTTTTTCGATTTCAAAGCCCTGTCGGACATTGCCCGATCAGTCGAAGCGCTGCTGATGGTGGATATGGCCCACATTGCCGGCCTGGTGGCAGCCGGGGTGCACCCCTCACCGGTTCCCCACAGCGACGTGGTCACCTCCACCACCCACAAGACATTGCGAGGGCCTCGCGGGGGCCTGATCCTGGCCCGGGAGGGCTACGGAAGAAAGATCAACAGCCAGGTGTTCCCCGGCATTCAAGGCGGCCCGCTGATGCACGTCATCGCCGCCAAGGCCGTGGCCTTCAAGGAAGCGCTGGGCGCCCCATTCAAACAATATCAGAAACACACCATAACCAATGCGGCGACGCTGGCCGACAGCCTGAAGGATAACGGCCTGGATCTGGTGTCCGGCGGCACGGACAACCATCTCATGCTGGTCAACCTCACCCGCATGGGCATCACCGGCCGGGATGCGGAGGATGCATTGGGGCGTGCCGGCATCACGGTAAACAAGAACGCCATCCCCTTCGAAATGCGCGGCCCCCATGTGACCAGCGGCATCCGGATCGGCACCCCTTTTGTGACCAGCCGCGGAATGATGGCCGAGCAGATGAAGATCATCGGCGGCCTCATGGCCGAGGTCCTGCGCAAGCCAGGCGACGAGGCGCTGCTGAAAAGGACAGGGGATCGGGTGCAGGCGCTGTGTGAGGAATTTCCCCTTTATCCGCAGGCAGATGGCCACGGACGGTAAAGGAGCTGTTGGAATGACCGCAACCCGCAACGCTAAACGATCGGACTATCTTTCCTGGGACGACTACTTCATGGCCGTCGCCCTGTTGTCGGCCCAGCGCAGCAAAGACCCCAACACCCAGGTGGGGGCCTGTATCGTCAATCGCCAGAAGCGCATCGTCGGTGTCGGGTATAATGGCTTTCCCACCGGGTGTTCCGATGACACCCTGCCGTGGTGCCGCGAGGGAGACTTCCTCGACACCAAATACCCTTACGTCTGCCACGCGGAGCTCAATGCCATTTTAAACAGTGTCCCCGGGAACCTCACCGACTGTCGTATCTATACAGGCCTGTTTCCCTGTAACGAATGCGCCAAGGTAATTATCCAGGCAGGTATCCGCGAGGTGGTCTACCTGTCTGACAAATATGCCGACACCGATTCCGTTCGCGCCGCCAGAAGGATGTTCGACCAGGCCGGGGTGGCCTGTCGCCAGCTGGTGCCGGCCAGTCCGGCGGTGTCCATCCAATTTTCGGAAAACGGATAGGGTCTGATCCGTTGCATGATAAGCCGGTTGGTGAACCCTCCCCGCGGCAAGCCGCGGGGAGGGTTCACCGTAAGGATAAAAAAAATCGATTTTCAGTTCGCTCGCTAACCCCGCCGGAAGCGGCGGGGAATGCGCTCGCTATCGCGGTTCAACATTACGCAGCCACCGGGAGGGTTCTTAATGAAATGTCCATTTTGCGGAGAGCTTGACAACAAGGTTATCGATTCTCGAGTCAGCAAGGATGGCAGCGTGATCCGGCGCCGGCGGGAGTGCATCGACTGCACCCGGCGCTTCACCACTTACGAGCACATTGAAGAAATCCCCATCATGATCATCAAAAAGGATGGTCGCCGGGAAGTCTTCAGCCGCGAAAAAGTGGGATCCGGAATCCGCAAAGCCTGCCAGAAACTGGACATCAGCATGAACACCATCGAAGAATTCATCGAAGACCTGGAAAGGGACCTTCGGGAAACCGGCGAAAAGGAAATCCCCTCCCACGAGATCGGTGAGCGGGTCATGGTCAAATTGCACGAACTCAATGACATCGCCTATGTCCGCTTCGCTTCCGTCTATCGCGAGTTCAAGGACGTCAACGACTTTGTATCGGAACTCAAGCGCCTGCTGAGCCATCCGGCTAAGTAGCGCGTTTCCAAGAGGGAAGGGGCCCAGGGGTCAAGGATCCAAAATATTCATGAGCGATATTAAATACATGCAGCAGGCATTGGCCCTTGCCGAAAAAGGCCGGGGCTGGACCTCACCCAACCCCATGGTCGGGGCCCTGCTGGTCAAGGACGGCCGCGTCGTTGGCCGGGGATATCATCAGCGGGCGGGCGGGCCCCACGCTGAAGTCAACGCCATCGACCATGCGGGCGAGCGGGCCCGGGGGACGACCCTATATGTCACCCTGGAGCCATGCAACCACTTCGGCCGCACACCGCCCTGCACCCACAAGATCCTGGCGGCCGGCATCCGGCGCGTGGTGGTGGCGATGGGCGACCCGAACCCCGGCATACAGGGCGGCGGCAACAGATACCTGCAGGAGCGCGGCATCGAGGTGACTACGGGCATTTGTGAAAAGGAGGCCCGGACGCTTAACGAAGCCTTTATCACTTGGGTCACCACCGACAGACCCTTTGTCGTTGTCAAATGCGCGGCCACCCTCGACGGGCGCATTGCCACCCGCACCGGCGACTCCCGGTGGGTCACCGGCCCGGCCTCCCGGCAGTTCGTTCATCGGCTCCGCCATGCGGTCGACGGCATCATGGTCGGCGTAAAGACCGTTAAAAAAGACGACCCCAGCCTGACCACGCGCCTGGATGGAGCAGCCGGCGCGGACCCGACACGCATCATCCTGGACACGCACTTGTCAATTCCGCCGACGTCCAAGCTGCTGCAACAGACGTCCCCCGCACCCACGTGGGTGGTTTGCGGGAAGCATGCACCGGCAGATCGCCGGGCAGCATTGGAGGCTGCCGGTGCACGGGTCGTCGCCGCTCCTTTGAAAGATGGCCGCATCGACCTGTCGGCATTGATGCAACGACTGGGCGAGATGGGTATCACCAGCCTGCTGATCGAGGGCGGGGGCATGGTCATCGGTTCAGCGTTTTCCGCCGGCATCGTGAATAAAATATGTTTCTTCTATGCGCCGAAAATATTGGGCGGTGATGATGGGATTCCGATTTGCCGGGGGACGGGACCGGAGCGCATGCATCAGAGCATCGCCGTGCATGATTTGTCGGTGCTCCGATTCGACACGGACGTCATGCTTCAGGGCTATCTGAAACCCTTATGATTGATTGACAACAAGCGTTTACACATTATTTTTACGGACATGTTCACAGGAATCATCGAAGGTTTAGGCACCATTTCCGCCATCCACCCGTCTGGTCAGGGAAGCCGGATTTCAATCCTATCGGATTTCGATCTTAAAGGAACCCGCATCGGAGACAGCATTGCCGTGAACGGCGCCTGCCTGACCGCCGTGAGCTTGCAGGGCAGCCGGTTTAGCGTGGACGTTTCGCCCGAGACCCTGAAGCGAAGCGTATTGGGCAGGATCAAGCTCGGTGAACGGGTCAATCTGGAACGGGCGCTGCGGCTGTCGGACCGCCTGGATGGCCACCTGGTTTCAGGTCACATTGACGGTATGGGCACCCTGCGCGAAAGGAAAACGCTGGCCAACGCCATCATCATCACCTTCGGTGTGGGGCCATCCCTGTCCCGTTACATGATCGAAAAAGGGTCCGTGGCCGTGGACGGCACCAGCCTGACGATCAACCGCTGCGACAACACCACGTTCGAGGTAAGCATCATTCCCCACACGGCCGGCTTGACCACCATCGGCTTTAAAAAGGAGGGAGACGCGGTCAACATCGAAACCGATATGATCGGAAAGTATGTTGAGCGCTTTATTATGAACCGTGGACCGGCTGACCGCGAGGCCGACAAATCCGTTGGTGGCGTCGATATGGCCATGCTGGCCAAGTCCGGTTTTATCTGATCAATTAACGCGCTGCAGGAGAAAGTTCCACCATGCCAAAAATTACCATCGACCAGGCCATCGAAGATATCCGCAATGGCAACATGGTCATCCTCGTCGACGATGAAGATCGGGAGAACGAAGGCGACTTGACCATGGCGGGGGAAAAGGTGACCCCCGAAGCCATCAACTTCATGGCCAAGTATGGCAGGGGCCTCATCTGCCTGTCACTGACCGCTCAAAAATGTGCCCAGTTGAACCTGCCCATGATGGTGCAAAACAACACCAGCCCTTTTGAAACCGGTTTCACCGTCTCCATCGAGGCCAAATGCGGGGTCACGACCGGGATCTCTGCCGCCGATCGAGCCACCACCATCGCTGCTGCCGTGGCTGACGACGCCAAACCCGGCGACCTGACCCGGCCGGGCCACATATTCCCGCTGCGGGCGCGTGATGGCGGGGTCATGGTGCGTGTGGGTCAGACCGAAGGAAGCGTGGACCTGGCCCGACTGGCCGGCCTCAGGCCGGCGGGGGTCATCTGCGAAATCATGGACGACGACGGCACCATGGCACGCATGCCGGCGCTTGAAGAATTCAGCCGGCAGCACGGCATCGGCATCTGCACCATCGCCGACCTGGTGGAGTACCGCATTCGAACGGAAAGCTTCGTTCATCGGGCCGCGGAAACCATCATCCCCACCCTCCACGGCGGCGACTTTAAAATGATCGCTTTTGAAAACGACGTGGACAACCTCACGCACATCGCCCTGGTAAAGGGGGAGATCGATCCGGAAACGCCCACCATGGTGCGGGTGCACTCGGAATGCATGACCGGTGACATCTTCGGCTCCATGCGCTGCGACTGCGGTGACCAACTGCACAAGGCCATGGCGATGGTGGCCGCCGAAGGATCCGGTGTGATTCTCTACCTGCGCCAGGAAGGCCGGGGCATTGGTTTGATCAACAAGCTCAAGGCCTACGAGCTGCAACGTTGCAAAGGCATGGACACGGTGGAGGCCAACCTGAAGCTGGGGTTCAAGGATGACATGCGTGACTACGGCATCGGCGCGCAAATGCTGGTCAACATCGGTGTGCGCAAGATGCGCCTGTTGACCAACAACCCCAAGAAGATGGTCGGGCTTCAGGGCTATGGGCTCAGCATGGAGGAGCAGGTGCCCATCGAGGTTGAGCCCAACGAATACAATCGGTGTTATCTCGAGTGCAAAAAGCTTAAAATGGGCCATACGCTCAGTTTTGAAGAAACCGTAAAACATCAATAAGGAGAGGAAAACCGTCCTATGCCGAATATCATCGAAGCCGGCCTGGTTGCCAAAGGTAAGCGGTTCGGTATCATTGCCAGCCGTTTCAACGATTTCATTACCGACCGACTCGTGGGCGGCGCCGTCGATGCACTGACCCGCAGCGGTGCCGAAGACGCAGACATCGATCTCGTCAAGGTACCCGGTGCCTTCGAAATTCCCATGGTGGCCATGCGCATGGCCAAAAGCAACAAGTATCATGCAATCGTCTGTCTGGGGGCGGTTATTCGCGGTGCCACGCCGCATTTTGACTATGTATGCGCCGAGGCCTCCAAAGGTATCGCCCAGGTGAGCATGGAGACCCAGGTGCCTGTCATCTTCGGCATTGTCACCACAGACAGCATCGAGCAGGCCATCGAGCGTGCCGGCACCAAAGCGGGCAACAAGGGCTGGAGTGCGGCCGTCGCCGCCATCGAGATGGCCAACCTGATGGAGACGGTGGACAAGGGGTGACCATGGGAACCCGCCGATTATCCAGAGAACGGGCCCTGCAAGCACTGTTTTATATGGATATGCACCGGGATCCGGTGGAGGACCCCGTTGGACTGTTCTGCAGCAGTTTTGCCCAGGACAAACCCACCCAGCCGTTTTTCCACCGTCTGGTGGACGGGGTGCAGGAAAACCGCAAAGCGATCGACACGGTGATCGAACAGTTCTCGAGCAACTGGAAACTCTCGCGCATGTCCTGCGTGGATCGCAATGTATTGCGCATCGCCGTATTCGAGCTGCTCTATTGCGCCGACATCCCTCCCAAAGTTTCCATCAACGAGGCCATCGACGTGGGGAAACGCTTCGGTACCGATGAGTCCGGCGCCTTCATCAATGGCATCCTGGACAGCATCCGGTTGGCCATGAAAGAAGACAAAATTGCCTACATCCCCAAGGCCGCCGGATGATGGGTCTTGATATAGCGGAAGTTCAACATTAAAAATAACCGTCAGGAGGAACGAATTGATAATCCGTCAAATGGCCCTGGGCCCCATTCAGGCAAACTGTTTCATTCTGGGATGTGAAGATACGCGCCAGGCCGTGGTCATCGATCCCGGGGACGATGCCGACCGCATCCTCACCCGCTTGGCCGGGGACAGGTTGACCGTGGTTCATATCATCAACACCCATGGCCACTTTGACCACGTCGGCGCCAACAAGCGGCTCAAGGAGACGACCGGTGCAGATATTCTCATCCACGGTGCCGACGCCCCCATGCTCACCCAGTTGTCGGCCATGGCGGCCGCCTGGGGTCTGGCGGCGGAAGACTCACCCAGGGCGGATCGGCTGCTGGAAGACGGGGATACCATCTCCTTTGGCACCCATACCCTGAAGGTGCTTCACACCCCGGGCCATACCATCGGCGGCATTTGCCTGTACGTCGAACACACCCACGCGGGCGCCCTGAAAAAGGCAGTCTTTGTAGGCGACACCCTCTTTGCCGGCTCAATCGGCAGGACCGATTTTCCCGGCGGCAATTTCGACACCCTGATCAACAGCATCCAAACCAAGCTCTTTACCCTTGATGAAGACGTCACGGTTTATCCGGGACACATGGGCAACACCGCCATCGGGGTTGAAAAAAGAACCAACCCGTTCTGCGGGATGGGATAACACCAAACCATGCCTCAATCCATATCCAGAAAAAAAACCCGCCGCATCATGGTGGGTGGCGTTGCCGTGGGTGGTGGGGCACCCATTAGCGTCCAGTCCATGACCAATACCAAAACCGATGATGTCACGGCCACCGTGGAACAAATTCATCAACTGACGCTGGCCGGCTGTGAAATCGTCCGTGTGGCGATCCCGGACCTGTCCGCTGCCGATGCCATCCCCCGGATCAAAAAACAGATCACCATCCCCCTGGTCGCGGACGTCCATTTTGACCACCGCCTGGCCATTGCATCGGCCAGGGGCGGTGCCGATGGCCTGCGATTTAACCCCGGCAACATCGGCAGCCGAAGGCACATCAAAGCCCTTGTCGATTGCGCCAAAGACCACCGGATTCCCATTCGCATCGGCGTCAACGCCGGCTCCCTGGAAAAGGATATCCTCGAGGCGCACGAGGGTGTCACCGCTGCAGGCATGGTCGAAAGCGCGCTGCGACATGCGGCCCTGCTGCAGGATTTGGATTTTCAAGAGATCAAGATATCCATCAAGGCATCGGACGTGCCCCGAACCCTTGCGGCCTATCGACTGCTGTCGCAAAAAACCGACCTGCCCCTTCACGTGGGCGTTACCGAAGCCGGGTCACTCTATTCGGGCATCGTCAAGTCGGCCCTGGGAATCGGCACCCTGCTGGCCGAAGGCATTGGAGATACCCTGAGGGTCTCCCTCACCCGCGACCCGGTGGAGGAGATCCGGGTGGGCTACGAAATCCTTCGGGCGCTGGACATCCGCCACCGCGGACCGGAGATCATCTCCTGTCCCACCTGCGGACGATGCGACATCCCCCTGTTTGACATCGTGGACAAGGTCGAAAAAGCGCTGATGACACGCACCACCCCGGTCAAACTGGCAATCATGGGCTGTGTGGTCAACGGCCCCGGAGAAGCCCGCGAAGCAGACATCGGCGTAGCCGGCGGCTGCGGGGTGGGTATCCTGTTCAAAAAGGGGAAGGTCGTCAAGAAATTTCCCGAAGACCGGTTGGTGGAGGTGGTTCTGGAAGCCGTGGACGAGTTTGAACAACAGGCCAAATCGCATTGAATCGAAACAGTTAGGATACACACATGGGCAAACCGCAGAAAAACGCCATCTCGCCTTCGCGGGATGAAGATTATCCGGAATGGTATCAAGCGGTCATCAAAGCTTCCGATATGGCTGAACGCGCACCGGTGCGTGGCTGTATGGTCATCAAGCCGTGGGGATACGCCCTGTGGGAAAACATCGTGGCCCGGATGGACCGCCGGTTTAAGGCTACCGGCGTGAAAAACGCTTATTTTCCGCTTTTCATTCCGGTCAGTTTTCTGGAGAAAGAAGCTGAGCATGTGGACGGGTTCGCCAAAGAATGCGCTGTGGTCACCCATCACCGGTTGGAAAAAGGGCCCGGCGGCGGGCTGGTTCCCGGCGGTCCCCTCACCGAGCCCCTGGTGGTCCGTCCAACGTCGGAAACCATCATCGGCGATTCTTTTTCCAAGTGGGTGAGCAGCTACCGCGACCTGCCCCTGCTGATCAATCAGTGGGCCAACGTGGTGCGCTGGGAAATGCGCACCAGGATCTTCCTGCGCACCAGCGAATTCCTGTGGCAGGAGGGGCACACCGCCCATGCCACGGATACGGAGGCGATCGAGCGAACGAAGATGATGCTCAAGGTTTATACCCGCATGGTCCAGGAGGATCTGGCCATGCCGGTCATCGAGGGCAGCAAGACTGCTGCGGAGCGCTTCCCCGGCGCCGTGGACACCTTGTGCATCGAAGCCATGATGCAGGACCGCAAAGCCCTGCAGGCAGGCACCTCACACTTTCTGGGTCAGAACTTCGCCAAGGCCTCCAATATCCGGTTCCAGACCGAGAAGGAGACCGAGGACTTCGCCTGGACCACGTCATGGGGGACCTCCACGCGCATGATCGGCGGGCTGATCATGACCCATGGCGATGACGACGGCGTCATCATGCCACCGCGGGTTGCACCGGCGCACGTGGTGCTGCTGCCCATTTTCAGGAACCCGGACGACCGGCAAAAAGTGATGGATTACGTCAATGGACTGGCCGCGGCCTTGAGGGAGATGGCCTACGCAGGCCGGGAGCTGGTCGTAGAAGTGGACGATCGGGATATCGGCGGCGCCCGGGGCTGGGACTGGATTAAAAAAGGCATCCCGGTGCGGGTCGAAATCGGACCGCGGGACATGGCCGAAGACTCGGTGTTCGTCGGCCGTCGCGACAAATCGCATCGTGACAAAACGGCGATGAAGCGTGAGGCCTTCGTGGCCCAATTGCCAGCCATCCTGGACGACATTCAGAGCCGCCTCTTCGAGCGGGCCTGCCGTTTCAGGGATGCACACACCCGCACGGTGGATGACCGCAAGGATTTCTACGACTGGTTCACGCCCAAGAATTTGGAGAAACCGGAAATCCACGGCGGTTTTGCCATGTCCCACTGGTGCGGGGAGGGCGCCTGCGAAGCCAAAATCAAAGCGGACCTCAACGTCACCATCCGCTGCATCCCCTTAGGGGCGCAAAAGGAACCAGGGGCCTGTATCTGCTGCGGCAAACCCAGTCACACGCGTGTGGTATTTTCAAAAGCATACTAATGATTCGAATCACCGACATCCTTGACAAGGTTCTTGAAAACCACCCGGATGCGGACGTGGACATCGTCGACCGGGCCTATATTTTCTCGGCCCGGGTCCATGCCGGCCAGATGCGCCTGTCCGGCGAGCCCTATCTCTCCCACCCGCTGGAGGTGGCCGGCATCCTGGCGGAAATGAAACTGGATTCGGTAAGCATCGCCGCCGGCCTGCTCCACGATGTCATCGAGGACACCCATGCCACGGATGAAGAAATTGAAGAGATGTTCGGGCATGACGTTCTGCACATCGTCTCCGGCGTCACCAAGCTGAGCAAGCTGCCCTTCAACAGCGCCCAGGCCAGGGAGGCGGAGAGTATTCGCAAGATGCTGCTGGCCATGGCCGATGACATCCGGGTCATCCTGATCAAGCTGGCCGACCGTCTCCACAACATGCGGACCCTCCAATTTCACAAAAGCGCCGCCAAAAAAAAGAAGATCGCCAGGGAAACCCTGGACATTTATGCGCCCATCGCTTCCCGGCTGGGCATCTACTGGATCAAGAACGAACTGGAAAACCGATCCTTTCAATTTCTAAATCCCGAAGCCTACGAAGATATTCAACGCCGGGTGGACAAAGATAAAGAGGACCGGGAAAACTATGTGGAAACCGTCAAGCGCTACATTCAGAAAAAGCTGGACGAAAACGGTCTGAACGCCGAGGTCAGCGGGCGCTACAAGCATTTTTACAGCATTCACCAGAAAATGCTCATCCAGAACCTGCCCTTTGAAGAAGTCTACGACATCATCGCTTTCCGGATCATCCTGAACACCATTTCCCAATGCTACGAAGCCTTGGGGCTGATGCACAGCCTGTGGCGTCCCATCGCCAAGAAATTCAAGGACTACATCGGTATGCCCAAGCCGAACATGTACCAGAGCCTCCACACGACAGTCATCGGCCCCTTTGGTGAGCGCATCGAGGTCCAGATCCGCACCCATGAGATGGACCGGGTGGCCAAATCCGGCATCGCCGCTCACTGGAGTTACAAGGAGGGCAAGGTCATCGACGAGAATGTCTCGAAAACCTTTGCCTGGGTGCAGAATCTGGTGGAAAACCAGGAGGCGTTCAGGGACCCCAATGAATTTCTTGAGAATGTGCGCATCGATCTTTTTCCCGACGAGGTCTATGTATTTACCCCCCAGGGGCAGATCAAGTCGCTGCCAAAAGGCGCCACACCGGTGGATTTTGCCTACCTGATCCACACGGAGGTGGGTGCGCAGTGTGTCGGCGCCAAGGTTAACGGCCGGATGGTCCCCCTGAAATACGAGCTTCAAACCGGTGAAATTGTTGAGGTGATCACCAGCAAGGGGCACCACCCGTCAAAGGACTGGCTCAATTTTGTCAAGACGGTCAAGGCACGCTCCCGCATCCGGCAATGGATCAAGACCCAGGAAAAGGAGCGCAGCATCTCTTTGGGCCGGGAGATGTGCGAGAAGGCCTTCCGCAAGTATCGACTGAACTTCAATGCACTGATCAAAACCGATCAGATGGAAAAGGTCGTGGAGAGCTTCGGGTTTAAGCAGACCGAAGATCTGGTTGCCAGCGTGGGTTATGGCAAGATCACGCCGCTGCAGATCATCCGCAAGATCACGCCCAAGGAAGCGGTGGACGACGCCGAGTCCTTCTTCAACAAAATCGTCGCCAAGGACAAGAGAAAAAAAGAGAAAGGCGGGGTGGTGGTCAAGGGGGTGGACGACGTCTTGGTCCGCTTTGGCAAATGCTGCCAGCCGGTGCCCGGTGACCCGATCACCGGCTACATCACCCGGGGGTATGGCGTCACCATTCACCGCACCACCTGCGTCAATGCCATGAAACTGAGTCCGGAACGCCAGATCGAGGTGGAATGGAACCAGGAGATGACCGAATCCTACCCGGTCAAAATAGTCGTTCGTTCCCTCGACCGGGTGGGTTTACTGGCGGATGTGGCGGCCAATATCAGCAAGAGCGGCGCCAATATATTGAGTGCCAATACGGAAACCCAGGAAAACCAGACGGTGGACAGCTATTTTACGCTGTCGGTCCAGGGCACGGACCATCTGACGCGTGTGGTGGAGTCGCTAAAGCATGTCAAGCAGGTACTGGAAGTCAAACGGTTGGGCTAGGCGGCCTTGACCACATTGCCCGACTTGATGCATTGGGCGCAAACCACCATCTTTTTCACCTGCCCCTTGTGAATCGCCCGAACACTCTGCAGATTTGGATTGAACCGTCGTTTGGTGATGTTATGGGCGTGGCTGATGTTGCTTCCCACCATGGGTTTCTTGCCACATATTTCGCACATTTTTGACATGACAGATTATCTCCCTTGCTTGGCTTTGATCAATTCACGGGCCATTCGGCGCCGACTGTTTTTCAAACTCGGCTTTGTTACATTAAATCTTAACGGATGTAAAGCATTTTAGTATCGGCAAGGTTGGCTAAAAGAGAGGCGCTGACAAGAATCATGGCGCCGAAGGCACTTCCGGCGGCTGCAATTCGAACTGAAGCCAGGCGTCGCAGTTGGCCAGGTAGGTGAGGGCCTGGTAAAGATAACCCACATCCGGGTACTTCTCTACCACAGCCGTGAACCGGGCCTTGGCAGCCTTGTAGTTCTTATTTTTGTAGTAGAAACGCCCCACGTAGAACTCATGCCCGGAGAGCCTCTGGTAGCAGGCCACCATGTCGCTCCGCGCCATGCCGGCATAGGCATCATCCGGATATTGCTGTACCAGTCGCTGGTAGGTCTCCAAGGCCTTGGCGGCATTGGATTGATCCCTGTCGATCGTGTCAATCTGGTTGAAATGAGAACGGCCGATGCGAAAAATCACATAAGGAATCGCCTCGTTACGGGGATGGAGTTGCTCGAACTCTTCGTAAGCGAAGATGGCATCGGCATAGGATTCCAAGTTGAAATAGGCATCGGCAATCTTCAGCTCCGCCAGAATGGCATATCTGGAAAACGGATACCAGTCCCGCAGTTTCTCGAAAGATTCAACGGCTTTTTTATATTTGCCGGCCTCAAAATAATCGACCCCTTCTTGAACCAGCTCCTGGGCGGGCTTTTCTTCTTTGGATTCAAACCACGCACAACCGGTAACAATCAGCAGGACTCCCACACAGGCAAGCAGCAACCGTTTCATAATCTGTGACACCCCGTTGCATTTGGGAACGCGGTGGTCCCCGTTGGCAGAACCGACACCGGCGGTGTTCCCTTTCGGGGCACCGCCGGCCAATCACCTATAAGGAGAAGGGCAGAAAAGAAGACGGTGTCACATCATGACAGAACGTTTTTCAGGGCCTCTTCCAGCTTGGATTTGGCCACCATACCGGTAATCTGGTCCGACACTTCTCCATTCTTGAAGAATATCAGGGTGGGAATCGCCTTGATGCCGAATTTTCCCGGCGTTACCGGATTGTCGTCAACATTGCACTTGGTGAATTTCACTTTGTCCCCATAGGCTTTGGCCAATTCATCAAGGATGGGGCCAATGGCCTTGCATGGGCCGCACCAGGGAGCCCAGAAATCAACGACAGCGGGTTTATCGCTTTTCATTACCTCTGCGTCAAAGCTGCTGTCTTCTATTTCCATAATACCTTCTGCCATGATGAAATATCCTTTCAGTGATGGTTGGGGAAGCTAAAAATTCTAATCAAGATAATAATACGGCCCTTGATTGTCAACCATTCCTGTATGTTTCCGGAATCGGCGACCGGGTCGCCGGACCGCCGATTGACTTTTCGCTGACATAGACGTTTTGAAGCCAAAGGAATCGCAGCCGCGGCATATCCTCAGCACGCTTTAGCGGCGATGTCGCTCCATTTGCAGGCCTGCAGATACAGGTCGGGGAGGGTTTCGCCATCGAGCTTCAGCGCTTGGGACAGGCAGGACACCCGATCCCACTGCCCGGCCTCATATGACCGAACCAGTTCGATGTATCCGGCGAGGCGCCCCTTGGCGTTAACCAGGGCGTGTTTGATCCGGCTGGAAAGGGGCAGTTCAGCCAATATCTTGTCCATGGGCTGGTCAATGACGGCATCGATGAGGGAAAACATACCCAGGGTGAACATCTCCGAAGGGGATGTATGCGCATGGGCATCTGCGCCTAACAGTTCACAGAACTTGCCCCGGATGCAGGCCGCCCGGATCAGCTCGTCGGGTTTGCCTTCCGCCAGCCGTGACATGGCGACGAGAGAAACAAAGCGGCGGATCTCTTTTTCTCCCAGATAAACCAGGGCCTGCTTCACGGAAGTCACTTTGCTGACACGGGCAAAAAAGGCAGAGTTGAGATACTTGAACAACTTGTAGGAAAGGCCGATGTCCCGGGCAATCAGGCGTTCCAGTTCGTCGCAGCAGAAGGTGTCGCTGTTGATCTTGGCCATGATCATCATTAGGGTGAGCTGGGATCCTTGGATTTCACGCCCCTGAAGAATCTCTGGTTTGCAGAAAAAGTATCCCTGGAACAATTCGAAGCCCATTTTCTGGGCCGCCTCAAATTCTTGATGGGTCTCCACCTTTTCGGCCAACAGGCACAGGCTGTTTCTGGAAAGTCGCTCCAGGTAATCATCGATCGCCGCTTTTGGCGTGAGCCGGAAATCGAATTTGATGATGTCTGCCATGGCGATGAGCGGTTCCAGCTCCGGCAGATACACGAAATCATCCAGGGCAATGGTGTAGCCGTCGGCAGCCATTTGGGCGCAGGCATCGATCAGCACCGTTTCGGGCTTGACGTCTTCGAGAATTTCGATCACCGTGGTTTCTCTGGGCAGCAGAAGGGGAACCCTTTTTTCCAGCAGGTTCTGGGTAAAATTGATAAACGTCTTTCTTCCCCCTGCCAAGGTATCGATACCAATGGTGAAAAAGGTGTTGGCCAACAGGTTCGTGGTGGCCACATCCCCATCGATATCGGGAACATAGTTGGCCGTTCCGTCACGAAACAGGAGCTCGTAAGCAAAGATTTTCTTGGTTTTATCGAATATGGGCTGCCGGGCGACGTAAACATTTTTCATAGGGGTTTCTATCACGTTGTTGCCGTAAGGAAATTACGCAATGGGGCAAGGACCGGATCCCGCAGGGTTGATTATCGACCCCATGAGCCATAACTTTAGCCATTGCCATGCCATCTGGAAATTGACATGGGCCGGCCATCTCTGCTACCTCCTTATTGGTAAAGGCGCAACTGCCCGGAAACACACCTCAACGAAGAAAGGGAAGGCCAATGGGTGAAAAAATTCGCATCGGTTCACTGATTTCAGGCGGCGGGACCAACCTTCAGGCGATTATCGACGCCTGCGAAGACGGCCGGATCGATGGGGAGATGGCCTTTGTGGCATCGGACCAATCCGGGGTGAAAGGCCTTTTGCGGGCCCGCAACCACAACATCGCCAGTTTCGTGGTGGAATATGGGCCGTTCATTCAAGCCTACCGGCAGAATCCGGCGAACTTTGCGCTGCCTGACGATTTCGACGTCTCAGAGGTATGGGCCAAACAGCACCTCTTTCCAGCCGATGACACCGAGGATCGCATCCGGTCATTTCTCTGCACCCGGGCGGCTGCCGAGAGTCGCCTGCTGTCCGAAATGAAGGCCCACGGACCGGTGGACCTGCTCGTACTGGCCGGCTTCATGCGCAACCTGACCCCCTATTTTATCGACCGCTTCAACACCGATCCGGGCAATCCGCGAATCATGAACATCCATCCAGCTATTTTACCCTCATTTCCCGGCGTTGACGGCTATGGGGACACGTTCCGCTACGGGTGCAAGGTGGGTGGATGCACAGTACATTTTATTGATTACGGGGAGGATTCGGGGCCAATCATCGGCCAGCGGGCCTTTCCCATCCTGGAAACCGACACCCTGGAAGACGTCAAGCGCAAGGGTCTGGAACAGGAGTGGCAGCTCTATCCCCAATGCATCCAGAGCTTTGCCCGGGGACTGCTGAAGACCGTGAACATGACCCACCGCCTCGACGACGGCCGGGTTTACCAGCGTACCGTGGTAAAAATTGCGCAACCCGATTAAAGGTATTTTATCATCAAGGGGATGGCTACAAAGGTACCGGCGGCGCTGCCCAGGTTGGTAAACACCACCACCAGCAGAATGCGGGTCACCTTATTGCGCCAGAAACCCTTGACTGAGAGGATATCCAGCGGCAGGCTTTCAAAATCCTTGACTTTGGGCTTACGGGAAAAGGCCTCTACCAGGCCGGATACCCACCCAGCGGCGATCATGGGGTTAAGGGATGTCAATGGCGCCGCCAGGATCGACGAGAGGATCGTCAGCGGGTGTCCCAGGGCGATCAAGGCGCCCAGGCCGGCCAGAATGCCGTTGGCCAGAATCCACCAGGTGACCATATCGACGCCGGCACCGGCACCGCCTCGAAAAAAACCGTAAATGATCAGCAGGCATATGAAAAAAGGGATGAACCATTTAAAGAATCCGGACAGCGGGCTTTTGGCGGGCAGGGATTCCAGGGCGTGGATGTCGATGGGCTGGTCCCAGTATTGCTTGATGCCAGGCACGTGGCCGGCGCCCACCACGGCGACAATGGTCTGCCCGGGTGCCGTGCGGATCTTCTCGGTCAGGTAACGATCCCGTTCGTCGATGAGACAAGTACGCACCTGGGGCATGGATTTGCCAACCTCGTCCAGAATAGATGCCAGCATGTCCTGCTGCTTCATCTTCTCCACATCCGCCTCGCTGATCTCGTCAACCTCTCCTAAGGACAGAACCAGCTGGAAGAGCAACTTGACCTTGCCCCACAGCCCCATGCTTCGCCAGGTCCGCGACAGGGTGATGCGGATATCCCGATCCGCCAGATGAACAGCGGCGCCCGCGGCTTCGGCTGAATCCATGGCCTGGATCATCTCCTGGCCGGGCGCCACCTCTAACCGGTTGGCAATGCGTTTTTGAAAGGATGCCAGCATCAGGTTGGAAAGCAGGAGAAACGCCTTTTTTTCTTTGATCACCTTGATGATGTCCATCTCCTGCCAGTGGTCCTTTTGGCGAATGGACTGGGCGCGGCTCTCGCAAAGCTCCACACAGACCGTATCGGGTTGGACGTCTTTGATAATTGCTTCGACCAGATCCACGCTCTCTTTGGACACATGGGCGGTGCCGACAAGGACAATCCGTTTGCCGTCATGATTCAGATGGTGGAGCATCTCGCTGTTGAGTTTATCGTTCATCGAATATATGTTACTTTCCGTATTGTCGGGGACGTTTCCGGCAGTTAAAAGCTGAGCCAATATATACGCTCTGCCGGTGATGTCAAACAATGATTCCCGATACATGGCTTCCCTAAAAGCGACCGGCCGACACCCATGGTGCCGGCGAACACGAAACTGGGTTGGATAACCTGATGCCGAAAAATCACGCTTCGAAAAATCCGTTTACCATCGACACCGAACCCTTTTACCTGGACACCGGCGACGAGATCCGCATGTTCGAAGCCGCGGCATCGGCCCGCCTGCCCGTCATGCTCAAAGGTCCGACCGGATGTGGAAAGACCCGTTTCGTGGAACACATGGCCTTTAGGCTCAAGCGTCCCTTGATCACCGTGGCCTGCCACGAAGACCTGTTTGCGTCGGACCTCATCGGCCGCTACCTGTTGAAAAACGACGAAACCGTCTGGGTGGACGGCCCCCTGACCCGGGCCGTTCGCATGGGCGCCATCTGCTATCTGGACGAGGTGGTCGAAGCCCGCAAGGATACCACCGTGGTCATCCACCCGTTGACGGACAACCGCCGAACCCTCTCCATCGATAAAAAAGGGGAGGTGGTCCAGGCGCATCCTGACTTTCTCATGGTGATCTCCTACAACCCGGGTTACCAGTCGGTGCTCAAGGACCTGAAGCAAAGCACCCGCCAGCGCTTCGTGGCCCTCGCCTTCGACTACCCGGACCCGGACGATGAATGCCGAATCGTGGCCGCCGAAGGGAAGGTGGACGACGACACGGCCGCACGGCTGGTGAGCCTGGCCGGGAAGATCCGAAAAATCAAGGAATACGGCCTCACCGAAGGGGCATCCACCCGGCTGCTCATTTATGCGGCCAGCCTGATCCGGATGGGTATCGCCTTTAAAAGCGCCTGCACCGCTGCCCTGTGCCAGCCGCTAACCGATGACGACCGGCTGCAGGAAACCCTCAACGACCTCATCGACGACCTGTTGTGATATGGATCCGGCCATGCCCACCGCCACCGATCGGACGGTCCGGGAGCTGATGGGCCATCTGGCCGTCGCCGACCCGAAAGCCGCCCACCGGATGCTCGGCCATCTGAACGGCTCAGATCACCCTCTGGACGTCCACCGCCTCAGCCGGATGGTGGATGAGGTGATTGAAGCCCTGGCCGTTGAAGTCTCCTACGGGCGAGACCTGGCCGACGGGATGGGCCGGATGCTGGCTGTCGGTCGCTTGGTCGATCTGGACCGATACCGCCGCCTGGTAAAAACAGCCGCCGCCAGAGGTCCTGCCCTGGCGGCTATTTTTGCCCGGCACCTGGTGCCGGTGCTGGTCTGCGGCGATGACCACCTCGCCGACCGGTTCGGGGAAACCACCCGGGTCATGCTGCAAAAGGGCACCTACACCCTCAAGGCCCCGCTGGAGACCCTCTCCGCCCTGATCGGAGAAAAGGACCTGGCCTGTGCCCACGCCTTTCTCGATCTTCTGTCCATCACCTATGCTTTGAAAACCTCTTACAACCGGACGGTTTACCTGACGCACACCCTGCCCCGTGCCGTGGACGGCTTTGACCGTTCCCGCCGGTTATGGCAGATTCGGGGGTTGGCGCGCATCATGCGGGTGGATGAGCGCCTGGCCGACAACTGCCTCGACGGGTTGGCCTCAGGCTTGGGTTTGCTGTCGGAATCGGCTTTGAACGAATTTATCGATCGGGCGATCCGGCAGTATCAAAAAAAGCCGGATATGGGCGCCCGATTTCTTTCCCTCGAATCCCGGTCCGCTATAGAATGTTGCCGTGACCTGCAGGTGGCCGTACCCCTGTCGGCGGTCCGTTCCGGTCTTGAGCGCTACCTGCATGCCCGAACAGGGCTGGCCGTGGCCATCCGCCCCCTCTCCTCACTGTCGCAACAACAGCCCACCAGCGACCCGGGCGTGCCGCTGGTTCGTTGCGATGGACGGGCCATCTACCTGCCTGACGAGATCGATCTCATGGAACGGCGAACGGACAATGCCGCCCTTTACAAGCTGCTGGCCAAACTGGAAGCGGGCGCCATCGAATTCGGCACCTATGACCTGGATGTGGAAAAAGTCCTGGATACCGCCGCCCTGGCCCCACGGTCGGATGACGGTAAAACCGTCGCGGCCGAATCCGACCTGAGCCGTTTCCTGCGCGGGTTCGAAGACCCCATCCTGGCCCTGGACCTGTTCACCCTTTGCGAACACGCCCGCATCGCCCGCAAGGTCCGCCAGTATTATTCCGGCCTGTTTCGGCGACTCACTCGGGCTCTCACCGATCCCGATCTTCAGGCCAGAACCGCAATAAGGATCGGCGGCACATGGTTTCCCCTTTACCGGCAACTGGTGATGAATGAAGAACCGGTGGCGGATCCGGCCTTGAAAACCACGGGCCAGGCCATGGCGGATCGCTTGAACCAAATGACACGGTTAGATGACGACACGCCAGAGACCAGTGCGCGGCTGACCATGGAATTCTATCCAACGCTGGCCGGTCTTATTGACGCGACCGAACCGTCCGCCTATCGCCCCCTGACCCTGCCTTTCGGCCGCCGGCTGGAACCGTTTTTTTTTGGTCCTTTTCACACCACCTATCACCGCCTGGCCACAGACGTCCGCAACCACCTGTCCCAACTGAACCTTCAGGTCTTCCGGTCGGACATCCTGCAGTTGCTCATCCGGCAGGACGGGCGGCTCTCGACGGCGGACCTTGGCCAGCTGATCGCAAACCCCTCATCGGCAGCTGCTGTTGACCTTTCCCGGCTGGATATAGCCTCCCTGGTATGCAGCCACGGACTCGGACGACCGGCCAACGGTGACGGCAGCGCCAATTCCTTCCGCTACCGGGAATGGGACTGGTGCATGGGCGACTATCTTCAGGACCGGGTCCGGGTGCTGGAACGTGAAACCAGCGGGTCGAACCCCGGATTCTATCGGCAGACCCTCGATCATTTCCGCGGGCTGGTCAGGCGCATCCGCTACGCCTTCGAGCTGCTGCGCCCCGAGGAGATGACCATCCTTCGCCAGTGGCGGGAGGGGGACGCTTTCGACTACCGGGCCCTGCTGGACTATGCCATAGAGAGAAAGGCGGGGCTGATGCCCTCGGACCGCCTGTTCATCAAACGAATGAAACGGATGAGGGACGTGGCCACCCTGCTGCTGGTTGACCAGTCACGGTCCACGGCGAACGCCGTGGATGATCGCGGCACGACGGTTCTGGATGTGGAAAAGCAGGCCATCGTATTGCTTTGCGAAGCCCTGCAGGTGGTGGGAGACCGGTTCGCCATCGCCGGCTTTTCCGGCACCGGCCCGCTGGGGGTCGATTATTACCGGATCAAGGACCTGGATTCAGCCTTTGACGATGCCGTAAAAGGGCGCATCGGCGCCATGGCGCCCCAACGCAGCACGCGCATGGGGGCGGCCATTCGCCACGCCACCGCCCTCTTTTCCCCGGTGCAGGCCCGGGTAAAGCTGATCATCATTCTGGGAGACGGGTTTCCCAACGACCTGGCTTACCAAGGACCCTATGCGGTGGAGGACACTCGCCGGGCGGTCATGGAGGCCCGCGCCGCCGTCATCCACGTCAAGGCCATCACGGTCAATGCCAGCGACAACGGACAATTGGATCGACTCTACGGCACCAGCCATCACACGTTGGTCGGCAGTATCCGCGACCTGCCGGACAGGCTGGCGAGGGTTTACAGTATGCTGACCCGACATTAGAATAGACCTACCCGTTCACAAGTTCGGGGTTCACCGTTCAGGGTTAAGGTATTCTGTCTATTGGTGGGTGCAGCCGACCCTAAGGTGGTTTGAACCCGGAACCCTGAACCTGTGAACCCGTGAACGGTTGCGAAAGGAGTGGCTTTGAAAATTTTCGACGACGTCATGAACTGGGACGGGTATGGCGGGAAATTCAACCTGGCGGCCGGGCGTTGCCGGCTGCGGCTGTTTGACCTCTCCAGGGACGAAAAGGCAGAGGTGCCGCTGCTCAAGCCAATCATCGCCGTGGTTTCCGACCTGCCCGGCGACCGTCAACCCGCCATGAAAAAAGTCTCCGTACGGGCCTGTATCAGCCACGTGGCCACCACCATCGTCCACCGCTTTAGAATCGACCACAACCGCATGGTGCTGGTCGAGTTCTATCCCCGCGAGACCTATGGCCGGGCGTCCGAAAAAGTCATCCCGGAAAAATACGATGTGGTCGATCTGAAATGGCACGGGGACAAAGCCCTGTTTCCCGGCTGGCGCCCCCTCAAGCCGCCCCTGCTGGACATCGTCCGCTCCCTGGTGGCCGGCAACCCGTAAATCGGCAGCCTGGGCGATGGCCCTTCATCGCGAAGGCTGCCGGACCTCAAACCGCACCATCTCCCCCGATCTGATTTTCAGGTCCCTGTCGATTTTCCAGGAAGGCGAAGTTGGTGTTGCTGGATTTGCGGTCGTGGTAGGCGTGGCCGTTGACGCAGACGAAGTCGCTGTAGCGCTCCAGGGAGGCAAAACCTCCCTGGTTGACTTTTAACAACTATGCCGGCAACATGCATGACCATGTCAACGGTAGTTCTAAGCAATAAAAAAAGATGCCCCCGGCGATCCGACAAGCCCCCTAAACCGCGAATCATCCAAAAGGGGGGTGCCCCCCCATGCCTTAACAACGGATCTCAATGCCGCGGATGCTTCGGATGGCAGAACATGCTGCGTGCCGCTGAAAGCAGACCGACGTGGCGAGACTACCCCCTTTGCTGCCCGATGACCGGACTGACCCTGAAATACTGACCGTCCTCAATTCGAAGCATCGATAATATTTCTCACTTTTTCGGATAGCGATTGCAGGTCAAAGGGTTTTTGGATGAATCCATTGCACCCCCGGTTGATGATGGCGGTGGCTTGTCCATTGATGCTGTAGCCACTGGAAAGCAGCACCTTGACCCCTGTGTCGATCTCCTTCAATTGATCGTAGGTTTTTCCACCGCCCATATCCGGCATAATCATGTCCAAAATGACCAGACGGATCCGATCCTTTTGCTTCCGGTAGATCTCAACGGCCGCTTTACCTCCCTTGGCAACAAGAACCGCATAACCCAAGGCGGCCAACATCGCCTTGCCGACATCCAGGATCAGTTGATCGTCATCTACCAAAAGGATGGTCTCGTTGCCCGCTTGAGCCGAAGCCCGCATGACGGCGGAATCGCCCGGTTGGGCGTCGGATGCTTTCAGGTAAATGGCAAAGGTGGTCCCGGTGCCCTCCTGGCTGCTCACCTCGATAAACCCACCGTGATTGCATACAATACCGTAAGCGGAGGCCAGTCCCAGCCCCGTCCCCCGGCCAATGGTTTTGGTCGTGAAAAAGGGGTCGAAAATCCGCTCCATGGTGGACGGATCCATCCCCGACCCGGTATCGGTGATGGTGATTTTAATATATTTTCCCGGCTCGACGCCATGGGGCGCCACTTGATGGTCATCGAGGGTTGCATTGGCGGTTTCCAGATGAAGGCTCCCGCCGTCGGGCATGGCCTGCCAGGCGTTGATCATCAGGTTCAGCAGCACCTGTTCGATCTGACCGCGATCCACCTCCACCGCCCATGCATCCTGTGCGCATTGGTGAGTAATCCGGAGTTCCTGTCGGGTGCGGCCAAACATTTCGAGGCTTTCCCGAACCAGTGCATTGATGTCGGTGGGTTTGACCTCATATTTACCCAGGCGGGCAAATCCGAGCAACTGCTGGGTGAGTCGGGCCCCACTTTGCGCACAGTCCTGAATGGTTTTGAGCCTGCCGCTGTGGGCATGCGCCGGCCCGATATCCAGGGCCATCATTTCCGCATTGCCCTGGATGCCCATCAGCAGGTTGTTAAAATCGTGGGCGATCCCCCCGGCCAAGGTACCGATGGCTTCCATTTTCTGAGCCCGAAACAGCTGATCCTGGAGGTTCTCCTTCTCCAGGATCACCTTTTCACGTTCTTGGATCTCCTGCCGCAGCTGCGCGTTGGCCTTGAACAGCTCTGCCGTGCGCTCCGCCACCCGGTCTTCCAACTGGTCGTGTGACCGTTGCAGGGCCGCTTCAGCTGCTTTGCGCTTGGTGATGTCACGGGCATTGACGACCAGCCCTCGCACCGCCGGGTGATGGAGCAAGTTGTTGCTGGTCGCCTCGATGGTCCGCCAAGAGCCATCCCGGTGGCGAAACCGGAGTTCCGACGGGGGGTCGACACTATCGGATGCAATGCGCGTGTCGAATAGCTCACGGGCACGCGCCAGGTCGTCGGGATGGATAAAATCAAAGGCCTGCCTACCCTTCACCGATTGTCGAGGATATCCGAAAATCCGTTCGACGGAAGGGCTCAGATAGGAGATGCAACCCTCGGCATCAGCGATGACGATGAGATCATTCGTGTGCTCGATCAAGGACCGAAAATGAGCCTCTCGATGCTGCAGCCGGGTCAATATTTCCTGAAGTTGGCTGGCCATATCGTTAAACACCTGGGCAAGCCTGCCGAATTCATCCTGGGAGCGGATAGCAATGCGGGTGTCAAGATCACCCATGCCGATTTTTTCGGCCCCGACGGTCAACAGGCGCAGGGGTCCGGTCAGTCGTCGCGTCAGCAGCATCAGCGCCACGGTCATGGCTGAAAATCCGGCCAACCCCAGATAGAACAGATAAGGCTTCATGCGGTTGGCCACACCATAAACCTCCCGCTCGGGATCGCTGGCAAGAAGGTACCATTCCCAGGGTGCGAAGTAGTCGGCCATGGCCAGGTTCCTGCCCGTCGGCGTCAGATGGGTCAGCCGGCTTCTTGCGGGCTGCAGGTGTTGAAACCATGGCTCCTGGCTCATATCCCGGCCTACGATGGCGGGATCCGGATGCATGACAACGGTGCCGCGCCGATCGATGGCAAAGATAAAGCCCAGTTTCCCCACATCGATGGCCGACATGGCCGCGCCGGCATCCATTTTCGCCTTGGCGATACTGGCCGGGATATCCTCCAGGCCATACCGATGGAGCATCTCATCATATCGGACGGCAACCTGAATGGCTTCGGAAAGGCGAGTGTCCAGCCAGGTCTCAGCCAATTCCGTGAGCGCCGTGCGCGAGAAATGATAGGCGATGCCAACGGTGGCGAGAAGCAAGAGAAAAACCAGCGGCAACGTCGCGATCAAAACTTTGGAATAGGTGTTCATGGGCCATCCCTTATTTGCGGCCAGCGGTTTAGAGTTGCTTAAGGGCTTGATTTTTTTATTGTTTTCTCGGTAAACTGGGGATAAAGCGCCATGGTGGAAACCAAGGGGTGTCCGTAATCCACGCTGGTGTTGCGGGCGTAGCACTGTTTGGTGAACATGATCGGAAAAGCGGCCATGTCGTCCAGAATCCGAATCTGGGCCTGGACCCACAGTTGGGTCTGTCTTTCCGGGTCGATCTCCAGGCGGGCCGCCTCGATCAGCTGGTCAACCTTGTCATAACACGAGAAGTTGGTGTCAGGTTTGGCGCCGCTGACGACGATGGCGTCGGAATGAAAAAAACGGCTTAGATAGGCATCCGCGTTGGGGCGCCAGGCGACATAAATCACAATGGGCATCAACGCCCGCCGAATACGCTTGTGCATGTTGGAGTGGGTCTCGACGGTGATTCGGCAGTCGATGCCGATCTGTGACAGTTGCCGTTGCATTTCTTCATAGTAGGTTCGGTAAAGCCGCTTTTCAGAGGTCACCAGATCCAGCGAAAAACCGTCAGGATAGCCGGCATCGACCATCAGGCGCCTGGCTCTGGCAATGTCTTGTTCATAGTCCAGATGAAGCAGTTCAGCGTCCGCTTTCGAAAGACCGCCAGGCAGAAACTGAGCCGGGACCGGCGAATAGACGCTTCCCACGAACTGTTTGCTCGTGGTATCCAGGAAGGCCTCCCGATTCAACGCAAACGCAATGGCGCGGCGTACCCGGATATCGTCCAGCGGTTTAATCCGGGTATTGAGGTAGATGGTGGCCACCTCGCCGACGCCATGGGTATCGACCGCGATGCCCGGTTGGTGGGCCATCTTTTCGGGCCACCCCTTCTCGCCGGAGCCCATGATTACATCCAGTCGACCGGTTTTTAGCGCGGTTTCGCGCCGGTCGATCTCAGGAATGAAATGAAACTCGACGCCATCGAGTCGCGGGCGGCCGCGAAAATAACCGTCGTGGGCCGTCAAGACCAATTTCTCACCGCTTGTGTATTGGCTGAAGACAAAGGGTCCGGTGCCCACCGGGTGCCGCTTGAACCGTTCATGGCCCATGGTTTCAATGGCCCGCTTGCTGACGATAAAGCCTCCGGCATAATTGGTCAGCTTAGGCAGGAAAAGAATGGAGGAAACGGGTTTTTCAACAATGATGCGAACCGTATACCGGTCCACCGGGACGACGGTCATTCCCTCGTATTCCCCGGCGTAGGCGCAAAATTCTCGACTGGCTGATTTTCGAAGAGAAAAGACCACATCTTCAGCGGTCAACTCATAGGCCGCGGTTTGCGGGCCGGGATGAAACAAAATGCCTTTACGCAGCTTGACGGTCCACACCTGCTGCCCGCCGATCATTGCAAACCCGGGAATCTGTTCGGCCAGGTCCGGTTCTATTTTTGGCGCGTTTCCCGGCTGGTAGCGCAGCAGCCCGTTGAAGACCATGTCCGCCAGCGCCCGATCCTGTGAGCCGGCGGCAAAATGGGGGTCCAGGCTGCCCATCTCACTCACATGGATCCCGAACCGAAGTGTGTCAGCGGTTTTATGCGAACGGACGCCCGTGGATCCCGGGGTAACCGTCTGAGTCAGTGGACCAAAAAGTAACCAAACAGGAATCAACATGAACGTCAGCAGCTTGGTTTTCATGATCGCGTCTCCACAACATGAGGTTGATCGCAGCGATGCCGTCAACGATTGCTTCATTGTCACACGTGGTCGAGGATTAGAGATGATGCCGGGTGCGATCCAGACTCCGGTACTGTATGGCTTCGGTAATATGGTGGACCTGGATGTCGCTCCTGGCATCCAGATCGGCAATGGTCCGGGAAATCTTTAATATTCGGTTGAACGCCCTGGCCGACAGCCCCAGGCGGTCGATGGCCGATTCCAGGAGGCTGTGGGCATCATCACCGATGCGACAGTGGGCACGGATATGGCGGCTGGCCATCTGGGCATTGCTGTAAATCTTGGTGCGTTTGAAACGCTGGATCTGGATCCGGCGCGCGGCCACAACGCGCTGCCGGATGACATCGGATGGTTCGGTTTGTGCCCCCACCATTAAGTCTTTGTAGGCAACGGCGGGAACCTCCACATGGATGTCAATGCGATCCAGCAGCGGTCCGGAAATTTTAGAGCGGTAGCGGTGGATCTGGTGGGCCGTGCACCGGCAGGCGTGACGCGGGTCGGCAAAATAACCGCACGGACAGGGATTCATGGCAGCGATGAGCATAAAACTGGACGGATACGTCAGGGTGGAGGCCGCACGGGAAATCGTCACCTGAAGATCCTCCAGCGGCTGTCGCAACACCTCCAGCACATTCTTCTTGTACTCGGGCAATTCGTCCAGAAAGAGAACCCCGTTGTGAGCCAGGCTCACTTCCCCGGGTCTGGGAATATGGCCGCCGCCGATGAGGCCGGCATCCGAAATGGTATGATGGGGAGAACGGAAGGGCCTTCGGGTGACCAGCGGCTGTTCCCGGTTCAACATCCCCACGACACTGAAAATTTTGGTTGTCTCGATGGCCTCTTCAAAGGAAAGGGGCGGCAGGATCGTGGGAATCCGCCGAGCCAGCATGGTCTTACCCGATCCGGGAGGACCCACCATGATCACGTTGTGGCCGCCGGCCGCAGCGATTTCCAATGCCCGCTTGGCATGCTCTTGACCCATCACCTCGGCGAAATCCGTCCCGGAACGATCAGGATCATCGAATTCAGCCTTCAGATCGGTCGTTTGCGGAAGAATGGAACTGAACCCCCTGAGGAAATCGACGACCTGACCCAGGCTGCGAACCGGATAAACACAAAGGTTCGAGACCACGGATGCCTCCTTGCCGTTATCAGCGGGAACCACAATGCCGCGGTATCCTGCCTTTTGAGCCGCGATGGCCATGGGCAGGGAACCATTGACCGGCTTGACGCGGCCGTCCAGGGACAACTCACCCAAAAACAGGTAACCGGAGATGGCTTTTTCGGGAAGAATACCGGTGGCGGAAAGAATCCCCAATGCCATGGGAAGATCGAAGCCGGTCCCTTCCTTTTTGATGTTTGCCGGGGCCAGGTTGACCGTAATTCGATCCGCCGGAAAGGTATAGCCTGAGTTGGTGATGGCAGATTTGACCCGTTCCCGGCTCTCCTTGACTGCCGCTTCCGGAAGTCCTACGGTCGTGAAGGTCGGCAGTCCCTGGGCGATATCCACTTCCACTTCCACCAGATAGGCATCGATGCCGTTGACGGCACTGCTTAACACCCTGGCCAGCAAAAGCCACCTCCCTTGATAGCAATTGATTAATTCGTGCAAAATGAGCGTGGTAGCACATATACCAATCCTGACGGCCAAGAACAACGCTTTTGTCAGGGAATCAAATCTGACGGAATAACAATTAATGGTTGTCAAAAGAAAAGCGGGTGATTAAAATCGGTAAAATGAAACACCACCAGCAAACCATAAACACGCCGGCAGGCTGTTCCGGTGTCGGCGTTCATTCGGGGAAAACCGTCAGTCTCACCATCAAGCCTGCACCGGTCAACCACGGCATCCGGTTCGTCCGCACAGACCTGCCCGGCCACCCCGGGGTTACCGCCCATTTCAATAACGTCGTGGACACCAGCCTGGCCACCGTCATCGGTGCCGAAGGCTGTATCGTATCCACGGTTGAGCATTTGATGGCCGGACTGACCGGTATGTCCATTGACAACGCCATTGTCGAAGTGGACGCCTATGAACTGCCCATCATGGACGGCAGCGCCGGCCCGTTTACCCAACTGATCAAATCAGCGGGAACCCTTCGCCAGGAGGGCAACAAATGCTATTTTAAAGTCAACGCGCCCATTTCCCTCTCTGAGAACGGCAAGTCCGTGACTGTCTATCCGGCCGACGAATTCAGAATAACCTGCACCATCGCCTACGATCATCCGCTCATCGGCACGCAGACATACGATTTTGTTATCGATAGTCAAACCTTCGAGCAGGAGATCTCTACGGCCCGGACCTTCGGTTTTCTTCACGAGGTGGAAATGATGAAGCGCTACGGCCTGGCCCGGGGCGGCTCGTTGGACAACGCCGTGGTCATCGACGGCAACCACGTGCTCAACGAGGGCGGACTGCGCTATCCGGACGAGTTCGTTCGCCACAAAGTACTGGATTGCATCGGTGATTTTTCCCTCATCGGCATGCCCATCATGGGACATGTCGTAGCCAGCAAATCCGGTCATGCTTTCAACCATGCCTTCCTGGAGAAATTCTTCAAGGAAAAAGGATCCTGGGAAACCTGCACCCTGACCTCCCGCCCGGCATGAACCGGCCACACGTCGGTGTACCCGCAGCAAAACACCTTGCCATTTTCCAGCAGTTCCGGTATGTTATTTTTCGTTTTGTTTTCTTCTATTTAGGTAACCTCGAGGTTACAGCGGCACATCCATGAACCGATTCAGTCAACGAGCAGCAGGCGTTCTTGTACTGGTTATCCTGCTTATGTCCGTCTGTGGGGTCGCCATTGCCAAGGATGCCACGCTCACCAACATCATCGTCACCAACACCAGGGATGATCTGTTGGTGTACCTGTCGGTGGACGGCGCCTTTACCAAAAAAATGGAGGATGCCGTCAAAAATGGCGTGCCGACATCATTCTCCTTCTTCGTCAAGCTTTACCGAACCCGAAGCCTGTGGTTAGACAAAGAGATGGCGGATCTGACCATCACCCACACCATCAAATACAATAGCCTTAAAAAAGAATATGCCGTATCCCGTTCATGGGACAGCAACAGCCCCGTGGTCCTTCAATCCTTGGATAAGGCCAAAAAACGCATGACCGAGATCGACAGCCTCAAGGTGATCCCGCTGGGATTGCTGGAAAAGGGCAAACAGTATCAAATCCAGGCAAAAGCAAAACTAAGCCGGGTAACGTTGCCCTATTACCTGCACAACGTCCTTTTTTTTCTCTCTCTCTGGGATTTTGAAACCGACTGGTATACCATCGATTTTATCTATTAACCGTTTTTCGCATATGCCCACATGATATTCGGCAAACGCAGCCCTACGCCAAAACCGATCCTATCGGCAGAAGAACGCAATCGCCGGAAACGGGAGGCGGTGCTCTCCGTCATCATCATCGTGGTGGTGGCAGTACTCACGCTGGTGGAAAACCGGGTGATCACTTTCGGTGCAGATATCCCCGTTTCCAACACCATCTTGATGTTCATCCTGATCAACATCAACATGCTGCTGTTGATCCTATTGATTTTTCTGGTGTTTCGAAACCTGGTGAAGCTGCTCTACGCCCGGCGCCGAAAAGTCATGGGCGCCCGGCTAAGATCCCGGTTGGTCATGGCCTTTGTGGCCCTGTCCCTGCTGCCCACCATCATCCTATTTTTCTTTTCGATCAACTTTATCACCAACAGCATCGAATTCTGGTTCAACGTACCCGTGGAACAAGCCTTGGAGAAATCCCTGCTGGTGGGCCAGCAGTTCTATCGTGAAAACGAAATCCGCCAGCGCTTTTTCGTGGAACGGATCTCCTACCAAATCCAGCGCAAAGCCATGACCGAACCGGAAAGGCTCAAAGAACTCAATCGCTACCTTCAGGTGGTGCTGCGCGAATTCGACCTTGACGCAGTGGAAGTCTATTCGGCAAATTATAACCGCCTGACCTATGCCCTGGGAGAAGACCTGGAAAATATCCCCGTGGAGGCGGCCCCCCCCGGTGCCTTTGTCCAAGACGCCGGAGAAAAGGACGTGCGCACCCTTACCGAAACGCTGGGCGACGGTGAATTGCTCCGCACGATCGGAACCGTACCCTTTGGGGTTGCTCCTGAAACGGCCACCGCCCATGTGGTGCTGGGGCTTTTTATTCCACCGGACCTGGCGGAGAACCTTGAATCCATCTCCAGAGGAATCGACGAATACCAGCAGATCAAGCTGCTGAAAAAACCCATCCAGAGCACCTACTACATCACCCTTTCGATCGTGGCCCTGCTGGTCATCTTCTGCGCAGTATGGTTCGGTTTCTACTTGGCCAAAACCATCACCATTCCGATCATGGAACTGGCCGCCGGCACCCGGCGGGTGGCCGAAGGGGACCTCACCGTCTCCATCGACTCCAATGCGGCGGACGATGAAATCGGCAGCCTGGTGGATGCCTTCAACAAGATGACGCGGGATCTGAGGTCCGGCCGTCAGATGCTGGAATTGTCCGCCCGAAAACTCACCCAACAGAACCAGGAAATCGAGGCACGGCGACAGTACATGGAGATCGTACTGAAAAATGTCTCCGCCGGCGTCATCACCCTCGATGCCGACGGCATCATCACCACTTTCAACAAGTCGGCGGAACGGATGCTCAGTCTCGAGGCCGGAAACATGTTGGACAAGCACTATGGAGATTTGCTGATCACCGATCACCTTCAGTTCGCCGAAGATATCCTGGATCGTGTCACTTCGGTGCGGGACCAAACGCTGGAAATACCCCTGCGGGTCACGGTAAACAGGCAACCACGGACCTTTCTCGTATATGTCAACGCACTGAAAGATGAAAAAGGGAGCTCCATGGGCATCGTCATGGTGTTCGATGACCTCACGGAACTGGAAAAAGCGCAGCGAATGGCCGCCTGGCGGGAGGTGGCCCGGCGTATCGCCCATGAGGTGAAAAACCCGCTCACCCCCATCAGCCTGTCCGCCCAGCGGCTCAAAAGGCGGTATTCCGAGCGTATCAACGAACCGGTGTTCGACGAGTGCACCCGCATGATCATCGACCATGTCGAACTGATCCGAAACCTGGTCAATGAGTTCTCAACGTTTGCCCGCTTTCCTACGGCCGATCCCAAGCCCTGCCAACTGTCACCCATCATCGAGGAGACCGTTTCCCTGTACCGGGAAGGTCATCCGGATATCGACTTCAATATCCGAATCGGTGAGGACATCCCTCAGATGAACCTTGACCGTCAGCAGTTCAAGCAAGCCATGATCAACCTGGTTGACAACGCCGTGGCCGCTGTTCGCAACCAGGGTCACATTGCCATCACTGCAGCCTACGATCCTATTTTGAAGCTGGTCCGCCTGGAAGTGGCCGACGACGGTACCGGCATCACCGACAGCGACAAAATCCGGCTGTTCGAACCCAACTTTTCCACCAAGAAGGCCGGCATGGGCCTGGGTCTGACCATCGTCAACTCCATTGTCACCGACCACAACGGTATGATACGGGTACAGGACCATTTACCCAAAGGGGCGAAATTTGTTATCGAACTGCCTGTTTGAAATCGGTGCTTGAAAGGAGACTTATTATGTTCCCCTCCATATTGATAGTCGACGACGAGCCCTCGATTCTTCAGTCCCTCAGCGGCTTGCTCACCGACGAAGGGTTCGAGGTCATCACCGCCAACAACGGCTATGAAGCCCTGAAGGTGATCGATACCGAAGCGCCGGACCTGGTGCTGCTGGACATCTGGATGCCCGGGATCGACGGCATAGAGACATTGAAAGAGATCAAAAAAAACAGCGCCGCCCTGCCGGTGATCGTCATCACGGGCCATGGCAACGTGGAAACCGCCGTCAAAGCAACCAAACTGGGCGCCTTCGACCTCATCGAAAAGCCCTTGAATATCGACAAGGTGATCGTTGCCATCAATAACGCCCTCAATTTCCGTCGCCTGGAGGAAGAAAACCGCTACCTGCGCAAAAAAACCATCGAGAAACACTCCATCAGCGGCGGCAGTGAACCGGTGCAGGCGCTGAAGATGCAGATCGCCACCGTTGCCCCCACCGAATCCTGGGTGCTCATCAAAGGGGAGAATGGCACCGGCAAGGAACTGGTGGCAAGAACCATCCACCAATTGAGCCCGCGCGCCGAATCCCCGATGATCGATGTCAACTGTGCCGCCATTCCCGAAACACTTATCGAAAGTGAGCTGTTCGGACATGAAAAGGGTGCCGTTGCCGGTTCCAGCACCAAAAAACGGGGCAAGTTCGAACTGGCCAACACCGGTACCATTTTTCTGGACGAGATCGGTGACATGAGCCTGGTCACCCAGGCCAAAATCCTGCGCGTCCTCGATGAGAAAAAATTTCAACGGGTGGGCGGGGGCCGGGTATTGACAACGGATGTCCGGGTCATCGCGGCGACCAATAAGGATCTGGAGGCGGAGATCGAAAACGGAAGTTTCAGGGAAGATCTGTATTACCGCCTCAACGTGGTTCCCATCGACGTCCCGCCCCTGCGGGATCGGGCCAAAGACATCCCTGCCCTGACTGACATTTTTCTGGCCGAGGCCGCCGCCGCCAACCGCGAGAAGCGCAAGACGATTGCCGCCAATGCGCTCGACATTTTGACCAAATACACCTGGCCGGGCAACGTCCGGGAACTGAAAAACCTCATCGAGCGATTGGCCATCATGGTTCAAAAAGAGACCATTACCATCAAGGATCTGCCCGCCAACCTCTCAGACCCGAAAACCGCTGCGGGTGAACTTTTTTCCATTGAAGGCATGGACCAGGCCCGCATCGCTTTCGAAGCCGAATATGTCCGCAAAAAACTGGCCCTCCACGACAATGATGTGGGCAAAACGGCAAAGGCCATCGGTGTGAAGCCAAAATATATACGTTCGTTGATGAAGGCAAAAAAAGGATGAGAGTGATCAGCGGGATGTTGAAAGGCCGGCGGTTGATGACCCCTGCCGGCATGGCCACCCGGCCCACGGCCGACCGCATCAAAGAGTCCGTGTTCAATATCCTGGCCGGCAGCGTCCAGACCAAACGGGTGCTGGATCTGTTTGCCGGTACCGGCGCCCTGGGCATCGAGGCGTTGAGCCGGGGCGCAGCATCCGCCGTTTTCGTGGATCAGGCCAAGGCGGCCCTTTCGGCCATCCGGTGCAACGTCCGGAAACTGGGACTGGAAGATCGGTCCCGCGTGATCCAATGGAATATCCTGAAAAACCTCAACTGCCTGATACCGGAGCGAGACGCCTTCGACTTGGTCTTCATGGATCCTCCCTATGAAACCAATGCCGTATCCCCCGCCTTGGCTGGGCTTTTGTCATGCGGGGCATTGACCGCCGGATCCCGTGTGGTCATCGAACACAGCCGCCGGGAACCCATCGTCCAACCCATGGACACGCTCGTCCTCATTGACCAGCGCCGATTCGGGAAAACCCTTGTTTCTTTTATGGATACCATGCTATAGACCGTTCCCGACAAACGTTCAATCCCATTCGATCCCCTTTATCATTTTCAACCGCTGGGAGCCTTCATGCAACGTATCGCCATCTATCCCGGGTCCTTCGATCCGGTTACCAATGGACACATCGACATCGCCAAACGTGGCTTGAAGCTGTTCGACCGAATCATCATCGCCATTCTGCTCAACCCCGGCAAGCAATCGCTGTTCACCGTCGAGGAACGCCTGGAGATGCTGGATGAATCCATGTCCGGCATCGACAATGTCGAATTCGACACCTTCGATGGCCTGCTGGTGGACTACGCCCAGAAACGGAAGGCAAACGCCGTTCTGCGGGGAATGCGGGCCGTTTCCGATTTCGAGTATGAATTCCAGATGGCGCTGATGAACAGAAAGCTCAACCGGGAGGTCGAAACGGTCTTTCTGATGACCGGCCTGCGCTGGATTTTTACCAGCTCATCCATCATCAAGGAGGCCGCCCGTTTCGGTGGTGACGTCTCGGACATGGTGCCCCCGGGAGTCAATCGCCGAATCAAAACCAGATTCGGATACTAGGCCATGGACCTGTGGCAGCTTCAAATTTTCTGCAAGGTGGTGGACCTGAAAAGCTTTTCGCAGGCAGGCCGGGCGGTGCACCTCTCCCAGCCCACCGTCTCCAGCCATATCAAGGATCTGGAGGATCACTTCGATTGCCGTCTCATCGACCGCCTGTCCAAGGAGGCCCTGCCAACCCAGGCCGGACGTCTGCTCTATCGCTACGCCAAACGGATGATCACCCTGCGCGATGAAGCCGACAGCGCCATGGCCGAGTTCATGGGCCAAGTCAAAGGCAGCCTCAATCTGGGTGGCAGCACGATCCCCGGAGCCTTCGTGTTACCGGCGATCATCGGCGCCTTTACCGCACGCTTTCCGGAAGTCAACGTCAACCTCACCATTGCCGATACCCGCCAGATCATCGAGGCGATCCTTTGCGGGGACCTGGAAATGGGTGTGGTGGGTGCCGTGTCCAACAATAAAAGCCTTTTGCAGACCCATTTGGTTGAAGATGAAATGTGCCTGGTGGTGGGGACCGATCACCGTTGGTCCGAAAAAGAAAGGGTCACGACAAAACAGCTGTTTACAGAGCCCTTTATCATCCGTGAACCCGGATCGGGCACCCTCAAATCCATTCAGACCAGCTTTTCCGAGGCGGGTCTGAACGTTAACGCGTTGAAGGTGGTGGCACGCATCGGCAGCACCGAGGCAATCCGCCAGGGGATCAAGAACCGCATGGGGGTATCCATTCTCTCGACCATCGCGGTGTCCGACGATGTGGCGGCGGGAAAATTGAAAACACTGGCCATCGACGGCCTGAATCTCAAACGGGCCTTCTATCTCACCCAGCACCGCCAGCGAAGCATCTCTCCCTTGTGTCAGGCCTTTATCGCGTTCATCAACAACCAGATCCCAGCCCAGCCAAAAAAGCCTGCTTGATATGCTTCAATTTATAAACTGCTGGCGTGAAGCGATTCCATCATTCGAAGTTCAACGTTCTGTGTTCGATGGTCGATGTTCAGAAAGGGTGAAGAGGCGGCTACCGGTTGTTTGGGAAGCCACATGGATTTCGGTGCCAGAACCGTTCAAGGCGCTCCTTACCGCCTGTCTGGCTTTCTCCGGCGTATTGTTCTCCTGGCTCAAATGAGCCAGTATCACATGGGCCAGGCGGTCATGCTGGAGCACATCCAGCAGCAGGGCGGTGTCGTCATTGGACAGGTGGCCGCTGCGGCCGCGGATGCGCTGTTTCAGGGGCCACGGGTAAGGTCCGTCGATCAACATCTGGGGGTCGTGGTTGGCTTCGAGAATAAGGATGTCACAGGCCTGCAAGTGTGACTTCACCACGCCGGTAGCGATTCCGAGATCTGTGGCCACACCCACTTTGGCCCCCTTGCATGAAATCGTGAAACCTGCCGGGTCTGCGGCGTCGTGTGAGATGGAAAACGGGTGGACGGCCAGGCTGCCGATGGTAAACGTGTGGCCGCATGAAAACGGGAATAACCCGGAAAGCGTGCCCAAAGCCTTTCCCGATGCCTGCCGGGTTCCGTCATTGATGTATACCGTCAGGCCAAACCGCCGGGAAAGGACGCCCACGCCATGGATGTGATCGGCATGCTCGTGGGAAACGAGGATGGCATCCAGGCTGCCGGGATCCAATCCTTTGCGGGCCATCCGCCGCTGAATCTCTACCCCGGACAGACCGGCGTCGATTAAAATGGCGGTACGGCCATCGGAGATGTAGGTGGCATTTCCCCGGCTGCCGCTGGCCAATACGCTGACCGACAGACGGCGGCCATCCCCTTGGGCCGACCCTGCCGGTTCACTGGGATTGAAATGTTTCATTGTCATCGCCCCGTATGCCCAAACCCGCCGACGCTGCGGTCGGTGTCGTTGAGTTGTTCGACGATGTGAATCCGGACCTGGCAGACCTGCTGGATCACCATCTGGGCGATGCGGTCTCCCCGTCTGAGCGTCACCGGTTCCTGACCCAGGTTGATCAGGGCGATCTTGACTTCTCCCCGATAGTCGGCATCTATGGTTCCCGGCGCGTTGATAATGCTGATGCCGTGTTTGACGGCCAGTCCGCTGCGGGGTCGGATCTGGGCTTCGTAGCCGTCGGGCAGGGCCATGGCGAACCCGGTGGGCACCAGGCTGATACGACCCGGAGCCAGCACCAGGTCATCGTTCAGCGCGGCACAGATGTCCATGCCGGAACTCTGGGCAGTCATGTAGCGGGGCAGTGGGATATCCTGATTTTTTTCAGGGTCCAACCGGAGCAACTCGATGGATGGCGATGGATACATAGAAGTCCGCTACAGATTCAGTTTTCCGGAAAGGTCGGTCCGGTCAACACCGGGCCCCAGCATGGTCAGGGCGGCATGGCCGCCGCTCCAGAGGTCTTCGGCCAGGCAAAGCAGGTCAGCGGCCGTAACGGCATCGAGGTCGTCGATCACCGACTGAATGGGAATGGTCCGGCCGAAGTAGTATTCGTTCTGAGCCAATCGGACCATCTGGTTGTCCGGGCTTTCCGCGGCCATGAGAAGGTTGCCTATGGTGAACGCCTTGGCATTCGCCAACATATGGTCCGACACCGGCTCCCGTTTCAACCGCCGGATCTGGTCCATGATCAAATCGACGCAGGGTTCAAGGTCCGTGGGGGCAACCGCTGTGTAAACACCGAACATTCCGGAATCTCCAAAAGCGGTTAAAAATGAGTAAATGGAATAGGCAAGCCCCCGTTGCTCGCGGATGATTTGAAATAGCCGGGAACTCATGTTGCCGCCGAAAATGGTGTTGATCAGGGCGGCGGCAAAACGGCGGTGGTCGGCCACCGGCACCCCGTTCATGCCCAGGCAGATGTGCGACTGTTCAAGATCCCGATGCTTCAATTGGATACCACAACCGGTGGCCGGTACACGCCGGGGCGAAAATCCATTGCCGGCGTCGATGGTGGAAAAAACGGGCCCCACCCTCTCCACAAAACGATCGTGGGCCACATTGCCGGCAACGGCGATAACAATCCGATCGGGCTGGTAGAGCCGCTTGAAAAAGCCCTTGATGGTCTGGCTGTCGAAGGCCTGAACGTTTTCGCGGGAACCGAGGATGGAACGTCCCAGCGGATGGCCGCCCCAGAAAGCGGGACCCATCAGGGTGTGGACCCACTCCTCGGGACTGTCCTCTACCATGCCGATCTCCTGGACGATCACCGGCCGCTCCCGAGCGACTTCCCTTTCATCAAAAATCGAATTGAGGAAGATGTCGGAGAGGATATCCACCATGGTTTCCAGATGGGCATCCAAGACCCGCGCATGGTAGCAGGTGTGCTCCATGGAGGTAAACGCGTTCGTCTGGCCGCCGATGGCATCGAATTCCTTGGCGATCTGAAAAGCGCTGCGCCGAACCGTGCCCTTGAAAATCATGTGCTCGATGAAATGGGACAGCCCGCTCTCGGCATCGGTTTCGTCACGGGCCCCCACGTGAACCCAGACCCCCATGGAGACTGAGCGTACGTGGGGCATGGTCATGGATACGATGCGAACCCCGTTATCCAGGATGGTTTTATCCACCGGCGGATTCACGCTCATCTTCCAAAACGGCCTTGTGGCTGAGTCGGATCTTGCCGTCCTTTGAAATTTCAAGGACTTTGACTTTGAGTGTATCGCCCTCTTTGACCACGTCGGTCACCTTGCCAACCCGGTGGTTGGCCAGCTGGCTGATGTGCACCAGTCCATCGGTCCCGGGAACGATCTGAACGAAAGCGCCGAAATCCGTGGTCTTGACCACCTTTCCCTCGTAGACGGCACCCACTTCAGGCTCCATGGTCAAGGTCTCCACTTGCAGGCGGGCGGCCTCGCCGTCTTCGGCCGATGTGGCGGCGATCTTCACCAAACCGCTGTCGTCGATCTCGATCTTGGTGTTGGTTTCACTCTGAATGGCCCGGATCACCTTTCCGCCGGGGCCGATGATGTCGCGAATTTTGTCCGGGTTGATTTTGATGGCTATGATTTTCGGCGCAAACGGAGAAATCTCCGCGCGGGGGACGGCCAACGCCTGGAGCATCTTGTCCAGAATGTGCAGCCGGCCCGCTTTTGCCTGCTCCAGGGCCTTGTGCATGATGTCCCGGGAAAGCTCATGAATTTTGATGTCCATTTGAAGCGCCGTAATGCCCTCGGCGGTACCGGTCACCTTGAAATCCATGTCACCGGTGTGATCTTCGTCGCCCAGGATGTCGGAAAGGACCACCACCTGGTCACCCTCTTTCACCAGCCCCATGGCAATGCCCGACACCGGCGCCTTGATCGGCACGCCACCGTCCATCATCGCCAGTATCCCGGAACAGACGGTTCCCATGGATGAGGAGCCGTTGGACTCCAGCACCTCGGAAACGATCCGGATCGTGTAATCGAAATCCTCCTTGTCCGGAAGCACCCGTTCGATGGCACGGGTGGAGAGGCCGCCATGGCCGATATCGCGCCGGCTGGGGGATCCCACACGCTTGACCTCCCCCACCGAGTAGGGGGGGAAATTGTAGTGAAGCATGAAGGGTCGGTTCTCCTCACCGCTGAGGGTCTCCACCCGTTGTTCGTCACCGCCCGCGCCGAGGGTCAGGATGCCGAGCACCTGGGTCTCGCCGCGGGTAAACAGGGCGCTGCCGTGGGGGCGGGGCAGCACCCCCACCTCGCAGGTGATGGGTCGGATCTCGTCGAACCGCCGGTTATCGATACGACGGCCCTCTTTGAGAATCATGTCCCGGCAGATCTGCTTCTGGAGATCGCCAAGAACGGCGCTGATCTCACCGCGCCGCTCCGCCATCTCCTCACCCAATGAGTCGACGATTTGGGATTTGACGGTTCGCACGGCCTCGTACCGCTTCATCTTCTCAGGAACGATCAAGGCCTCGCGCAAAGGTGTTGTGGCCTTTTCACGTAGCATCTCCACCAGGGCCGGATCTTTTTCCGGCGGGCTAAAGGGCCGTTTGGGCTTGCCGATTTCCGCCTTGAGCTGTTCCTGGATGTCGATGATGGGTTGAATGGCCTTGTGGCCGAAGAAAATGGCCTCCAGCATGTCCGCTTCACCCACCACATCACCGCCGCCTTCCACCATGACCACACCCGTACGCGAACCGGCGATAATGATGTTGATGTCGCTCTCCACCATCTGGGAAAGGGTCGGGTTGGCCACAAATTGACCGTCGATGCGTCCCACACGAACACTGGCAATGGGTCCGGCAAAGGGGATATCCGAGATTTCCAGTGCCGCCGATGCGCCCACCATGGCCAGCATGTCCGCATCGTTCTCCTGGTCCATGGAAAGCACCGTGGCAATGACCTGGGTCTCGAATCGGTACTCCTTGGGAAACAGCGGCCGAATGGGTCGGTCGATCAGCCGGGCGGTGAGGGTTTCCTTCTCACTGGGTCGTCCGATCTCCCTTCTGAAATAATTGCCTGGAATTCGGCCGGCTGCATAGATCTTTTCCTGGTATTCCACGGAAAGGGGCAGAAAATCGACATCTCTCTCGTTGTTGGCGGAGACCGCCGTTACCAGAACCACCGTATCGCCGTATTGAACCACCACGGATCCGGATGCCTGTTTGGCAACCTTGCCTGCCTGAATGCTCAGGGACTTGCCCCCGACATCCGCCTTGAATGTATATTCCATTTGAATTCTTTCTCCCGATAATATTCCGGCAGCGGATAAAACAGAGACCGTTGCCTGTAAAATTGCCGCGGGTCAGGTCCGTGGCCCAAAAACAGGGCTGCAGGATACACCTATACCAACCGGCAACAGCAAGACTGTGGGTGGCTGCACCCGTGAAACCGGCAACAGGGTTCCGGCAACGGTCCATTGCCGTTGTCGCGCCACCTTAGCGCCGCAGCCCAAGTGTTTCGATAATAGAACGGTAACGCTGGACATCATTGCCCTTGACGTAGTTAAGCAGTCGGCGACGCTTGCCGACCAGCATCAGCAATCCCCGACGGGAATGGTGATCTTTTTTATGCACTTTCAGATGCTCGGTCAGGTAAGAAATCCGATGCGTGAGCAGACCGATCTGGACTTCCGGAGAACCTGTGTCGGAGTCGTGCTGTTTGTATTTTTCAATGAGTTCTTTTTTGGTTTCCGCTGTGTACGCCAATGTTTCGTCCTCCTTAAAATGGTTACCGAATAAATATCACCTTTACGCTGAAAAAACACAACAATAATTATAGCGGCCCGCTGCCGGCGATTCGGCCAGAACGGCGATCAGACGGCCGTGCGGGTCAAGCACCTTGAACACGCCCTGCTCGGACACCCGCGGCGGAATCGGAAGGTCTGATTCCGACAGTTTCGTACCGTTGCGGATCCTTTTGACCAGCCCATCATCGGCCACCGCAGCGGGCATGAATGGCAGCGCCTCATTCATGGGAATCACCGATTCGCCCAACCTGCCTTGCAGCCTGAATTCAGCCAGCACCTCGAGGCTGAAAGCGGCGTCGATGGGAAACCCGCAACTGGCTGTTCTGCAAAGGGCCCTGAGGTGCCCGCCGCAGCCCAGTTTCCGACCGATGTCGGCACACAGCGTGCGGACATAGGTGCCGGATGAACAGGACACCGAAAAGCGAACCGTCGGCAGATTGACCTCGAGTATCTCCAAGTGGTTAATCCGCACCGGCCGGGCGGGCTTTTCCACGGGCGATCCCCGACGGGCCAATTTATAAAGCGGTGTCCCCTGATGTTTCAGGGCCGAATAGACAGGGGGAACCTGAGTGATGGTTCCCACAAACCGCGCCGCCATGTCTTTGACCTGCTCAGCAGACACCCCATCCAACGGATGCCGTTCAACGACGGTTCCCGTTGCATCCTGGGTGTCCGTAACGGCACCCAGAACCAGTTCCGCCTCGTAGACCTTGTCGCCCTTGAGGAAAAACTGGGAGAGCCGGGTAGCCTGGTTGATGCAACAGATCAGGACACCGGTGGCAAAGGGGTCCAGCGTCCCGGTATGGCCAACTTTTTTAACCCCGAAGATTCCCTTGACCCGGGCGACGACCCCGGCGGATGAAATCCCCTTGGGCTTGTCGACCACGACGATTCCGTTCAGTTCAGGTGGCATGTCCCGCCAAAGCCCTCGGACAGCCTGTATATCGTCTTCTTCAGCTCCGCCAGACTGGACTCCACGGAAAATCCGGCAGCACCGGTGTGACCGCCTCCGCCGAAATCCGAGGCAATGCGGGAAACATCCACACTGCCATCCGATCGCAGACTCACATGGAATCGTTTCCGCCCCTTCGACACGCCATTGCCGTTTTCCAGCTCATGGATAAGGGCAGCGACCTTTACATCCTGAATCCGTCGGGCATAATTGATCAGGCCATCCGCATCCTCAGGCTGGGTGCCCGTATCTGACAGCATTTCCCGGGTAACCGTCATGATGGAGAGGCTCCCGTTATTGGATATCTCAATGGAATCCAGAGCCAGGTTGAGCAGTTTGATCCGTCCCAGGGAGTAGGTACCATATACATGCCGGGCCACGGTTGACGGTGAGACCCCGACAGCCACCATGGCCTCGCAAATCGAAAAGGCCGCCCGGTTGGTATTGGAGAACCGGAAGGAACCCGTGTCCGTCAGGATGCCGGTGTAGATCGCCGTCGCCATGGCCAGGTTCATTTCAAGACCCATGGATTGAATCAACCGATAGACAATCTCTGACGTGGCGCAGGCATCCACATCCACCAGATGGTATTGCCCGAAGCGGGTATTGGTGGCGTGGTGGTCGATGTTGACAATGACCGGTATGGCGGCGATGGCATCAACGGCCGATCCAACGCGATCCAGGCCCCCGCAGTCCAGCATAACGGCCGTATCGAAGCGTTCCGGATCCGTCAGCTGTTTCTGGATGCGGTCCACCGATGGCAGAAACCGATACACGGCAGGGATGGCACTCTCGTTGTAGAGCGTCACCGCTTGCCCCAGCTGCTCAAGGGCGATACCCATGGCCAGCAGGGAGCCGATGGCATCGCCGTCCGGATTGGCGTGGGATGCCAGCAGAATTCGGCTACTGTTCGTCAGCTGTTGGATTGTTTGTTTCATCATTGATCTGTAAGGATTTGAGTACCCGGTTGATGCGGGCCCCATAGTCAAACGACGCATCGTAAAAAAATTTCAATTCCGGCATGTACCGAAGGCCGAGCGCTCTGGCCAGTTCCCGCTTGATAAACCCCTTGGCGCTTTCGAACCCGGCCAAAAGAACCTGTTCATCATGTGCATCACCATGGGCGGTGAAGTATACCTTGGCAATCCGCAGGTCACGGCTCAAGGTCACGCCGGTAATTGTGACCTGGGCCAGCCGCGGGTCGTTGACGCCCTTTCGAAGAAGACCGGCCAGTACTTTCTGCACCTGCCCGCCGACTCTTTCCGCTCGATTAAAGGATCTGGTTGCCACGTTAGCTACCTAATTTATGACTTTCGCTTTCGGATCTGCCGATCACAGGGAGATGATTTCCATCTGGGAGTCAATCATTTCCGCCAACCCGAGGTCTTCGGCAAAATTAAACACTTTATCCAGTTTTGAATTGATCACACGGCGGTCACTGCCTACCAGGCTGATACCAATCACCGCCCGTTGATAAATGTCATTGTCCGCCACCTCTGCAACCGACGCGTTAAAATGGTTTTGGATCCGGGCAACGATAGCCTTGACGACCTTGCGTTTTTCTTTCAAGGAGCGGCACGGATAGATCCTGAAAACCATGTGTCCGACACCGACGACCATTGCGGTTCATCACTCCACTTCCGGACGAATCTCTTCCATGTAGTAACTCTCGATCACGTCACCGACCTTGATGTCATTAAAGTTTTCAATACTGATGCCGCATTCATAACCGGACTGGACTTCCTTCACATCATCCTTGAACCGGCGCAGGCTGTTGTTCTTTCCTTCGTAGGTGATGATGCCGTCCCGGACCAAGCGCATGAGCTGCCCCCGCTGGATCTTGCCGTCGGTTACGTAACAACCGGCAATGGTGCCAATCTTGGGGACATGGAAGGTTTCGCGGACATCGGCACGACCGAGCACCCGCTCCTCGAAGGTGGACTCCATCATGCCCACAATGGCATCCTTGACCTCCTTGATGACATTGTAGATGATATTGTGGAAGCGCATGTCCACGTTCTCTTCGGCGGCCAGTTCCTGCACTTTTGCATTGGGCCGGACGTTGAAGCCGATGATGATGGCATTGGAGACCGCGGCCAGGGATATGTCCGACTCGGTGATGGTGCCGGTGGCCGCGTGGACCACGTTGATGCTCACCTCTTCGTTGGAAAGCTTGACCAAGGAGTCTCTCAACGCTTCGATGGAGCCATCCACGTCGGCCTTGATGATCAGGTTCAGATCCTTGACCTCGCCCTTCTGCATCTTTTCGAACAACCCCTCCAGGCTCAGCCGATTCGTCTTGGCCAGCTCCTTGGAGCGCTGTTTCTGGGTGCGGTGCTGACTCACCTGGCGCGCATCCTTCTCATCTGCCAGCGCCACCAGTTCGTCGCCGGCCATGGGTACGCCGGAAAGGCCCACAATCTCCACCGGCATGGACGGGCCGGCAGATTCCACCGTGCGGCCCAAATCGTCCTGGAGCACACGGATTTTTCCATAATGCATTCCGCAGACAATCGAATCGCCGGCACGCAGGGTGCCCTCCTGCACCAGGACGGTAGCCACAGGCCCGCGCCCTGAATCCAGTTTGGCCTCGACCACGTGGCCGCTGGCCAGTTTGTCAGGATTGGCCTTGAGCTCCAGTATTTCCGCCTGAAGTAGAATCATTTCAAGCAGTTCGTCGATTCCGGTATTCTTTTTGGCCGATACCATGACAAAAATGGCATCGCCGCCCCAGGCTTCCGACATCAGGCCGTGTTCGCTGAGTTCACGCTGAACCCGATCCGGATCGGCATCCGCCTTATCCATCTTGTTGACAGCCACGATAATCGGCACCCCGGAGGCCTTGGAGTGATTGATCGCCTCTACGGTTTGGGGCATCACCCCGTCATCGGCGGCAACCACCAGCACGACGATGTCGGTCACCTTGGCACCGCGCGAACGCATGGCGGAGAAAGCCTCATGGCCCGGCGTATCCAGAAACGCGATAACACCCTTTTCGGTCTCTACATGATAAGCACCGATATGCTGGGTAATCCCGCCCGCTTCGCCTTCGGTCACCCGGGTTTTGCGAATCACGTCAAGCAGCGATGTCTTGCCGTGGTCCACGTGGCCCATAATGGTCACCACGGGGGGCCTGGAGACCAGCTTTTCGGGATCATCCGCTTCGGTTTTCTTCAGGATCAAGTCTTCTTCGAAAGACGCCCGTTCTACCTCATAGTCGAATTCACCGGCCACCAGAACCGCCGTATCATAGTCGATGGTCTGATTCACGGTGGCCATAACGCCCATGCCCATGAGTTTGACGATCATTTCGTTGGCCTTGATGCCCATGCGCTTGGCCAATTCAGACAGCATGATGGTCTCATCAACCTTCACCCGCCGTTTGATGGCTTTGGCAGTGGTGATCTGGGTTTTCTGGCCGGCCGGCATGGCTCTCAGCTTGCTGCCCCTTCGACCTTTCCGTCCACGCATTTTACCGCTGTAGAGCGCTGCACCCTCGACGATCTCCCGTTTACGAAAACCGCCTTTCTTTTTGCTAAACCGGATACCATCGGTGTCGTCATCCTTTTTCCGCCACCCTTTCTTTTTCTTTTCCTTGGGGGTAACAGGTGCATCGACGGTTTCCGGTTTCAGCACGGGGGGTCGAGACGAGGGACCCGCCGGTGCGATGCGTGTTGCAGGCGTCGATGCAATTTTGGGTTTGGTCGGCAGTTTGATAATCTTGGCCGCTGCTTCTTTCTTGCCTTTCTTGGCCTTTGCCACGGGCGCCTTGGGCGGTTCGTCAGCGGACGGTGGCACGGAAACGGGTTCACTGGCGGCCGAATGACCATCGGTCGCGCCGGCAGGGGGGGCTGCCGCTTCGTCGACCGGTGTTTTTGCGTCGGCTGTGGGTGCATCCGATTCCGGTGCTGCCGCCTCGGCAGCAGGGGTCACATCCACCCGCTCAGGTTCCGACGCTGCCGGCGGCGCTTCGGGTGTTTCCGTCTTGGGTGTTGCAATGATTTTGGCGGATGGGGCTGGCTTGCGCTTTTTCACCGCAGGCTTTTTTGCCGGCGACGTTTTCGCTTCGACCGCTGCCGGAGCCTTTTCTTCAGTCTCAGCCGAAGGAGATTCCGCTTCGGCCGCCGAAGCGGAATCGACCTCGGAGACAACCGGTTCCGGAGGTGCGACGACCTTGCGCCGCCGGATCACGGTGGGCCGTACCCGCTTTTCCTCGAGTTGATCGTCCTTTTCACCGAAAAGCACCGATTTGACCTTTGCCACCACATCTTCGTCCAGAGAACTCATATGGCTGCTGACGTCGATATCAAGGTCCCGGATCTTGTCCAAGAGTTCCCTGTTCGTCATGTTAAGATCTCTGGCAAATTCATATACTCTGATTTTTGCCATCCATTCCCCCCAAATCTTGTTATAAGCAGTTGTCGCCCTGTTGCCGTATCCGCACCCTGATCCGCTACTGATCCTCTTCCAGGGTTTCGACACCGGAAGCAGATTCCTCATTCGACGCTTCCGCTGGCATGTCGGCCGGCACCGCATCGTCTTCGGCTTTGGCCCGTGTCGCTTCCTCAGCGGCTCGGGCCGCCTCGGCGGCCTCCTCCAAGCGCCGGGATTCGGCAGCCTTGGCAGCCTCGATGGCATACTGCCGTGCATTTTCTATAAGCGCCACGGCCTTTTCCTGTCCAATTCCACGGATCTCGATCAGCTCTTCAACTAAAGATTCGGCCAGCTCTTCTGCTGAATAAACTCCCTTTTCGATGAAGGCATCAGCCAGATTGCTGCCGACGCCGGGGATATTGACCAGTGATTCGTAACCCATCTTCATCATTTCATCGTATTTGGACTCAGAATTGACGTCCAGATGCCAGCCGGTCAGCTTGGAGGCCAGGCGCACGTTCTGGCCTCGTTTGCCGATGGCAACGGAGAGGAATTCATCGGGAACGATGACCTCCATGGCATTATTTTCCTCATCAATAATCACCCTGGAAATTTCCGCAGGCGCCAGGGCGTTGCATACATATTTGGCCGCATCCACGTGCCAGGTGATAATGTCAATCTTTTCACCGCGAAGTTCCTGCACCACATTTTGCACCCGGCTGCCCTTCATACCCACGCAGGCCCCTACCGGATCGATGTCTGAATCATGGGAAGAGACGGCAAACTTGGCTCGAACGCCCGGCTCGCGGGCAGCCCCTTTGACCTCCACAATTCCCTCACTGATCTCGGGCACTTCGGTTTTAAACAGGTTGATCAGCAGGTCGGGGTGCGTGCGCGAAAGCACGATCTGAGGACCTCGGGTATCATAGAGCACATCGAAGATCAGGGCCCGGATCCGGTCTCCCCGCCGGTAGTTTTCCCTGGGAATCTGTTCCCGGGTGGGGAGTATGGCTTCGGTATTACCCAGGTTGACGATGATATTGCCCCGGTCCACCCGTTGGACGATGCCGTTGATGACTTCACCCTTGCGGTCAATGTAGCTGGAGTATACCGCATCCCGCTCTGCATCCTTCATCTTTTGGATGATGACCTGCTTGGCGGATTGTGCAGCAATCCGGCCGAAGCTTGAGGTGTCCATTTTTGTGCCGAGACTGTCGCCTGCCTCACAGTCGGGGTCGAGCTTGCGCCCTTCGGCCAGGCTGATCTGCAGGTCGGGCTCGGTCACCTCCGTCACCACCTCTTTAAATTGGAAGACTTCGATCTCACCCGTGTCGGGACTGTACTGCGCCTCGATGTCAACCTTGCTGCCGAATTTCTTTCTGGCAGCAGAACGCAACGCCTCTTCCAGGGCACGGATCAGAATTTCCACATCGATGCCCTTGTCCCGGCTTACCTGTTCCACCACACGTTTGATATCTGCTATAAACATCAGCGTTCTCCATTATAATTGATCAGCCGTGCCCGTGTAATATCCTTATAATTCAGACTAACCATCTCGCCATCCACCTGCAAATGGACCATTTCGTCAATCACCCCGGCCAGCACACCACTATAATTTTTACGACCGTTCACGGCGGTGGACAGACGAATTTTCGCCCGATGGCCCATAAAGCGCATAAAATCATCGAGCTTTCCCACCGGTCGGTCGAGGCCCGGCGATGAAACCTCAAGCCGATATGGCGGTGCATCTTGCGTATGCACATCCAGAATGTCTTCCAACTGGCGGCTGATGTCGACGCAGTCGTCCATTGTCACGCCCCCGGGTTTGTCCAGGTATAGACGCAACGTCAATCCGCCCGGCTCGCGCTGGTACTCCACATGGACCAGCTCCATCCCCTCGGCAGTGCACAGGGGATCCGCCAGACGGGCAACCGAATCGACAAACGCCCGCTGTCGCTTCAAGACCGCCGGATCCGGTCGACGCGCCGACGCCGAGGCCCCGCTTTTTTGTTTTCGCTTTCCGGCACGTTTGGCCATCTTTTCACCGAACAAAAAAACAAAAACGGGCAAACAGCCCGTTTCCACGTTCAAACCGATAATGGATACCGTCACTTACCAGCCCATAAAACCACGTCAGGCGGGAAAACCGCCTTTATTCCAGCAACTACAACTGGAATAGACGAAAACGGACTCGGAATGGAGCGGGCAACGAGATTCGAACTCGCGACACCAAGCTTGGGAAGCTTGTACTCTACCAACTGAGCTATGCCCGCTCACCAAGGAATCTTAAATAAGTTAAAATAGATGTGATGTCAATATCTTTCTATCAATTCCCGGATACGAATCAATTCCTCCCTGATCTCGGCAATGTCCGGTGCAGCAGCAGCCTGCGTCGGTTCCGGCACCGTGTCGGGTTTCTTTTTCAGATGCTGCCGGGCGCCTTCAATGGTGAACTTTCTGTGATAGAGAAGGTGTTTAATTCTTAAGACCAACACCACATCCTGCTTGCGGTAGAGACGCTGCCCCGCATCGGTGCGTTTGGGCTTGATCTGCTTGAATTCTGTCTCCCAGAACCGCAGCACATAGGGCGCAACACCGGCGATATCGCTGACTTCACCGATCTTGAAGTAAAACTTGTCGGGTATTTCGACCGCGCCGTAAGCCTCTTCTTTCATCGGGGTTATCCATGTCGGCGGAACCCTGCCGACGGCTTCAGGTGGATCAGGCCGGCAATGCCGCACCGAATTCGTCGATCAGGCGATGCGTGAGATGGTGGTGGATCGCATTGACGGTTTCATCCTCCAGGGTTCGTTCGGCGGACCGATAGACGACTCGGAAAGACACACTCTTTTTCCCGGCCGGTATGGGATCTCCGGCAAACACATCAAACAGGTAAATGTCCTCTACCAGTGTTTCGCCGAATTGCGCCACCGCATCCAGCAGGCGCCCGGATTCGATCGTCTGATCGACGATAACGGTGATATCCCGGGCTGTTGAGGGGAAGCGGGGTATCGGTGCCATCTGCTTGGAATCGCTTGCCAGTCGACCGATTGCCTCCAGGTCCAGCTCGAAGATAAACGTCGGCTGCTTGAGACTGTAAGCGTTCACCACCTCAACATCCACCTCCCCCACAATTCCCAGCATCCGCCCGTCGCGAAAGACCTGCGCCGTGCGACCCGCGCGCATGTAGGTGCACTGCCCATCGGGCATTGCAGAAAACGACAGTTCAGTGAGCCCCAAGGCAAGTGCCAGCCCTTGCACGGTCCCCTTTATGTCAAAAAAATCGCAGGCCGCTTCCCGGGTGTGCCATGTTGCCGTGGCACGTCGACCGGTCCATAAACCGACGAGCATCTCCTTTTCCAATGGAAGGGGCGCATCCGATTGGGGCAGAAAAACCTTTCCGATTTCAAACAGGCGCAGATTGTTCTGCTGCCGGGCAATATTTCGCTGCCCCGCTTCCAGTATGCCTGGGACCAGGGTGGTCCGCATCACCGACTGCTCCTCGGAAATGGGATTGAGCAGCGAAATATGGTGGCGACGGGGGTCATCGGCATCCAATTGAATCCGGTCGCAGGAATCAGCGCTGATGAAGCTGTAATTGACGGCCTCTGAATATCCGAACCCACAGAGAATGTCCCTAACCTGGTTGCGCCGGACCATCATTGGGGAAGGGGTCGTGCCCTGAGCCGGCAACATGGGGAAGGTGGTCGGAATCTGGTTGTAGCCAGATAGCCGGGCCACCTCTTCCATGAGATCTTGGGGACGGGTGACATCCACACGAAAAGACGGCACCCGCACCTGAAGCGCCTCCTCACCGTCGGCCTGGACCTCGAAGTCGATACTTTCCAACAAGGCGGCCATGCGATCACGGTCCAGATCGGTGCCCAAAAGGTCATTGGTTGCCCGCACACCAAGGGAGAGCACCGGGGGACCCGAGGTTCTGAAATCCTCATCGATAACCCCATCGACCAGCCGGCCTTGCCCCAACTCGGCCATCAGGCCGGCGGCACGATTCAGGGCGAAAAGGGTACCGTCCGGGTCCACGCCCCGCTCGAACCGGTGGGACGCATCGGTATTGAGCCCAAGGGCCTTGGATGTCTTGCGGATGCTGATCGGATCAAAACAGGCACTTTCGATGAGCACACGGGTGGTGGCGTCTTCGATTTCCGAGTTCAATCCGCCCATGACACCGCCGACGGCCACCGGTTTTTCGCCGTCGCAGATCATCAGCACCTGGTCGGAAAGCCGTCGCGCCTTCTGATCCAGCGTGGTGAACGGTTCTTGATCCGCAGCCGTTCGAACCACGATACGATGTCCGGACAGGTGGTCAAAATCAAACGCGTGCAGAGGCTGCCCGGTCTCCAGCATAACGAAATTGGTTACATCGACCACGTTGTTGATCGGCCGCACACCCACCGAACGCAGCCGGTCCTGAAGCCAATAGGGGGATGGCGCCACGGTGATGGGGTCTATCAGTCTGGCGGCGTACCGGGGACAGTGGCCCGGTGCTTCAATCGTCACCGAGGTCAAGGCGCGGATATCTCCTTTGACATCGGGCAGGCTGAATACCGGCGGATTCATCCGAACGCCTTGGATGGCGGCAATCTCACGGGCCACCCCCAGCATGCTCAGGCAGTCGGGCCGGTTGGGCGTCAAACCGATCTCAAAGATGCAGTCGAAAAGATTCAGCGCCGCTTTCAAGGACGTTCCGGGTTGAAAATCCCCCTCCAGCAGCATGAGACCGGAACCGTCCAGACCCAGACCCAATTCCACCTCGCTGCACAGCATGCCCTCGGAGGTTTCTCCCCGGATGACAGTCTTGGCCAACAAGGTTCCGTCGGGCAACCGTGTGCCCACACGGGCAAGGGGTGCGCGCACCCCTGTCGTGACATTGGGTGCCCCGCAGACAACCGTCACCATGCCGTTGCCACCATCCACGCGGCATAGTTTCAGCCGTTCGGCGTTAGGGTGGGGCAAAACGTCTACCACCTGCCCGACGACCACCGTTTCCAGATGGGCATAGCGATCCTCAACAGCCTCCACTTCCAGTCCTGCCATGGTCAGGGCATCGGCGAGGTCCGGGACCGCCATATCGATGGGTACGTATTCTTTCAGCCAGTTTACGCTTACTTTCATGGGTTCGGGGACGCTCTCTTAAAATTGACTCAGGAATCGGTAGTCATTGTCGAAATAGCGCCGAATATCATCGATGCCGTATTTAAGCATGGCAATGCGCTCCACACCCATACCGAAAGCAAATCCGGTATATCGACTGGTGTCATAACCGATATTTTCAAACACCGCCGGATGGACCATGCCGGAACCCAGGATTTCCAGCCATCCGGTTTGAGAACAGACCCGACAGCCTTTTCCCCTGCAAATCACGCAACGGATATCCACTTCGGCGCTGGGCTCGGTGAAAGGAAAGAAGCTGGGTCGAAACCGCAGTGTGGTCTGGTCATCGAACATCTGGTGAATGAACGCGGTCAGGGTTCCCTTGAGATCGGCAAAAGAGACATGGCGATCCACCAGCAGCCCCTCCACCTGGTGAAACATGGGTGTATGGGTCAGATCGGAATCGCATCGGTACACCTTGCCAGGGGCGATGATACGCACCGGCGGGGGCTGCTTTTCCATCACGCGTGGCTGTGTGGGTGACGTGTGGGTTCGAAGGACGACATTGTCTGACACGTAAAAGGTGTCCTGCATGTCCCGGGCAGGATGGTTTTTGGGGATATTGAGGGCCTCAAAATTGTAATAGTCCGTCTCCACCTCCGGGCCTTCAACCACATCGAAGCCCATCTGTGAAAAGATGTTGCAGATGCGGTTGGTGATTTGGGTAATGGGGTGAAGCGATCCTTTTTCCGGCACTCGACCCGGCAGGGACACATCGATGCGGTCCGTTGCCGTTTTGGACACATTCGCCAGACGGGTCAAGGTGTTCTTGAATTCACCTTCCAGTGACCGTTTGATTTCATTGGCCCGCTTTCCCGCCTGAGGCCGCTCCGCGACGGGAAGGCTGGAGATGTTTCTCAGATAGTGGGTAATGTGTCCCTTCCGACCGAGGTACTGGGTGGAGAGATCGCTTACCGCATCAACATCGGTCGCCGATGCCAGCGCTTCCATGGCGTCCGCATATATTCGTTCTAAGGTATTTTCCACGATCGTCGCTCTGTATTGGGTATAGATTGTCGCCGCCCCTCGCTCCCGCCGGAGCGGGACGAGGCGTGCGGTCACTTTCGCGGTTCAATTAAGGGGGGGGCCGCGGGAGGATAACGATTCGTGCGGCATTCACCGCGACAGGTCAACCCGGCTTAACCCTGCTGTGACGCCAGCGCGGCAATCTGGGCAAATCCAGAGGGATCGGATATTGCAAGATCGGCGAGCACCTTCCGATCCAGGTTCACATCGGCCTTTTTCAGGCCGCTGATGAACCGGCTGTAGGAAAGGTCGTTCATGCGCGCCGCTGCGTTGATGCGTGCAATCCACAGTCGACGGAATTGGCGCTTTCGCTGTTTTCGATCCCGATAGGCATAGTTGAGGGCCTTGTCTACCGTGTCTGCCGCGGTCCGAAACAGTTTGCTATGTCCGCCGCGAAATCCTTTGGCCAGTTTTAAGACTTTCCGGCGGCGTCTTCTCGCCTTGAAGCCTCTTTTAATTCGCATGGTTTAATCTCCTTGCTAACAGGACCACCGTGCCACCCGCACTTGAATCGTTCCTCAAATGCCACCCATCGGCGAAGCCTGCTCTAATAGATTCTTGTTGTACCGTCGGTCAACCGTTGGGCAAAAGGAGCCGGACTTCTCTCATGTCGCTCTTTTTGACCAGCTGCATCTTCTTCAGGGAGCGTTTACGTTTCCGGGACTTGCTCGTCAGGATGTGACTGTGGTGAGACTTTGAAAACGTGTATCGGCCGGACCCGGTCTTCTTGAACCGTTTTGCGGCCGCCCGGTTGGTTTTAATTTTCGGCATGGTTTCTCTCCTTGAACAAAAAATGGATCGTCATTCTAAATTTATAAATCGGACGAAAAACAGATCTCAAAAACCGATGGCGTGAACGGAAGACAAGCGTTCACGCCAACTGTTGAGGTAATCTGTTTCTTTTCTTGCGGGTCATGGCCTGAGCGCCCGAAAGCCGGTGCCGCAACCCGTCATTGGCCGGGTGGCACCACCTGGGATCTGGGAGCAAGCACCATCATCATCGTCCGCCCTTCGAACTTGGGATATTGCTCCACAACGGCGATCTCTTCGAGTTCAGTGGCAATTTGCTGCAACAGCGCTCTTCCACGGTCTGAAAGCGTGATTTCGCGGCCGCGAAACATGACCGTGACCTTGACCTTGTCCTTACGGTCAAGAAATTTGCGGATGTGTCCCATTTTCGTCCCGAGATCATGCTCTCCGGTTTTAGGCCGAACCTTGATCTCTTTGAGCTGAAAAGTGGTCTGCTTTTTTTTGGCCTCTTGCTGTTTTTTGGTCTGCTCATACTTGAACCGCCCGTAATCCATGATCTTGCATACCGGCGGTTTTGCATTCGGCGAAATTTCGACAAGATCCAGACCATAATCATTGGCTTGGGCCAACGCCTGATGAATCGGAAGTACGCCGACCTGGTTTCCCTCCGGGTCAATCAAGCGGACCTCCCTCACCCGGATACCCTGGTTGATCCGCGTGGTATCGGGCGGTCTCCTGTCCATCTGTCTATATCTGGGACCAGCTATACGTCCACCTCCTGAAGCCTTAAACGTTCGGTTCTCTTTACCCCGCCAATCATCGGCAGGCCAATGGATCCACGCCGACTCGAATCACCAGACGATAATCCGTTACTCGATACTAAACTTTAGTCAAATATATGACGTCGCCGGCAAATGCAAGAAAAAAATGGCTTACGCGTTCACGGGTTCAGGGTTATGGTCAAAGACAATAACGGTTCCCGTGCATGGGTGGACGCAGTCCACCCCCGTCAGATGGTTTAGGTCCATGAGCGGTCATGGAGACAGCGCCTGCGCCAAGGTGTAGCGGCTCAACAGGCTCTCCGCCCAATAAGGGTTCGCCGGATCGGAGAAAAACTGCTTGAAAAGCAGCAGGCTGTTGGTTCTCAATACACCGGAGATCACCGTCAATTTGGCGTTTCGGTATAAGGGGGGCAGGCCGGATCGGTCACATCCGGTCCCGCCACCCATCACATCCTCATAGGCGTAGACGATTCTACCGATGCCGCTGAGCAGGATGGCGGAAAAGCACATGAGGCAAGGTTCCATCGTGCAGTAAATCGTCAGCCGTGAACGATCGATACCCGGCATATCATCCGAAAGTCGCCGAAGCGCATTGATTTCGGCGTGGTCGATCTCGTTGACCGATCCGGCTGCCGTGCCTGTGCGGTGCCCCCGGGCAACCTCGATTTCATCGTCTGCAATCACACAACCCACGGGAAACTCACCGTCCGCCAGGGCCGTTTGGGCCAGGCCAAGCGCCGCTGACATGAACACGGTGTCTGCTACCGATACCGTCTCAGCGTTCATGCGATCCTGCATGCGGTGTCGTCACAGGGACACCCGCCGTCAATTTCAAATGCGTAAACGATCCTTGCTTCCATTTCCGCGCGCTTTGCTGAAATGGGCGAAAATTTGGCTCGCTTCAACCGTTGCACCAGGTTTTTTCTATCGGGGACCCGGTCAAAGCCCGATCCGATCACTTTGCCGGTTTCGCCGTCGAGAATGTCCGCCGACTCGCCATTTGTCACCACCACGAACGGGATCTGGTAAGGTGCCACCAGCCGCGAGATGGCCAGCGTCGGTCGATATCGGGTCACCAAAGAACCTGGCCCGTATTTAATCACCATTGCCGTGCGGTCGTCAACCGTTACCGCAAAGTCCAGCATCAAACGCCCCTTGCGGTTGCCTGCGGCAACGATCATGGGGTTGCGGGGATGGATATCCGCCTTTGAATATCCTTTGTCCGCCACCAGGAAACGGGCAATTTTCTGGCGATAGCGCTCGTCGTGGGTATCTGCCAGCATTTCACCGGAGATGAAATCGCCGAGCTCCCCGAGTATTAAATGATGACCATCCATAATCCGCCTTCCCCTATCCAAGATACCGCTTTACAAAGCCTAATGTCTGTGAATAGATAACCGTTTAAAAATAATACATCTATGTAGAAATCACAACCAGGACGCCATGAACATCCGCGAGCAATTTGAAAAACGCGAAAAAAACTTCATGTCTCCATTCGGCTGCCAGAGCGCCAACAGCCGTGGGCGGCAACGGCCGGAGGATGCCTGTCCCATCCGCACCGCGTTCCAGGTCGACCGTGACCGCATCGTCTACGCCAACGCATTCAGGCGGCTGAAGCATAAAACCCAGGTGTTCCTCAACCCGCTGGGGGATGAATATCGCACGCGCCTGACCCATACCCTGGAAGTGGCTCAGATTGCCCGCACCATTGCCCGGGCGATGTTCCTTAACGAAGACCTGGCCGAGGCGATTGCCCTGGGACACGATTTGGGACACACCCCATTTGGACACGGCGGAGAAGCGGTGCTTCAGGAGATTTACTCCCCGGACTTCTCCCATCATAAGCAGAGTCTTCGGATAGTGGATGTAATCGAAAACAACGGCAAGGGGTTAAACCTGACCCACGAAGTTCGCGACGGCATCGTCAAGCACGCCAAAGGCTACGGAAAAATCCTGCCCGATGACCGCAGCGAACTGGCCTGTACCATTGAGGGTCGCATTGTCCGGATATCCGACATCATGGCCTACCTGAATCACGACCTGGACGATGCCATCCGCAGCGGGGTCATCCGGGAAAACCAGGTGCCGGACGTCTGCACACGGGTCATCGGCCGGACCCACCAGGAGCGGGCCACCACCATGATCCGCGACCTGATCTTCTCCAGCCGGGCGGTCGATGGAGAATTGAGGCTTGACATGAGCGAGGAGGTTTTCGGCGCCATGACCACATTACGGGCCTTTCTCTACGAAAACGTCTACCGATCCGTCAAGGTTCACCGAGAATTTGTCAAAGCAAAAAAGATCCTTTCTGAACTTTACGCCTTCCTGATGGACAACGAGGACGTTTTAGAAAAAGAACTCACCCGAATGGGCATCGCCGGCTGCCTGAGCAACGGCTCACCCCGGGAGCAGGTCGTCTGCGATTTCATCGCCAGTATCACTGATCGCCATGCACTCGGCCTTTACGAAAGACTCTTTTTCCCCTCGCCCACGGTTTGAGGCGATACCGGACCGCCATGAACCTGCCCCGCGAACGATTGTTGACCATCAGGCATCGCTATCGCCCTGTGCTGAAACGGCTGGAGGCGCTTTTTGGAGAGATGGATCGGGCCTATACGCTCGCTGCCGGGCAGTATGGGTTTGCGTGCAACGGCTGTGCGGACAACTGCTGCCTGACCCGATTTTACCACCACACCTTGTTGGAGTATCTGTATCTGGTGGAAGGCCTGCGATCCCTTGAATCCGACGTTCGCCACGCGGTCCATGAGAAGGCGCTGACGGTCAGCGCCGAAATGGACGACGCCGACCGCCGCGGCAAGGCCCTGCGCATCATGTGCCCGCTCAACCGGAACGACAGGTGCACGCTGTACCCATACCGCCCCATGATCTGCCGGCTTCACGGCATCCCCCACGAACTCCAGCGATCCGGCGGCAACCCGATCAAGAATCCGGGCTGCGATGAATTTTTCAATCAGTGCCGCCAACATGGCCAAACGGATTATATCCGATTCGACCGCACCCCATTTTACCGGCAGATGGCGGCCCTCGAGCAGGAGTTACGCAGAAAAACGGGATATTCCGATAAAATCAAGCTCACCATCGCCCACATGCTGGTGTCCATCACTGATAACGCCTATGAAATCGATTAGACCAGAAGAGATAAAGCGGCTGCCGGGAATCCCGCTGAAAAAAACCGATACGTTTAATTTCCGGTGCCACAAGGACCTGACCTGCTTCAACCGGTGCTGCCGGAATCTGAACCTGATTCTCTACCCCTTTGATGTTCTGCGCCTGAAAAAAAGCCTCGAATTGGATTCCGACCGATTCCTGGAGTCCCATGTGGATGTGGTGCTGCGCACGGGCAACTATTTCCCGGACGTACTGCTGCGAATGGCCGATAACGAATTACAGACCTGCCCGTTTTTATGCGACGCGGGCTGCACGGTATACCCTGACCGGCCCGACACCTGCCGGACGTTTCCGGTGGAACACGGCGTGATGATTAACGACGGACACGGTGCATCGGAAATCATCAGCTTCTTCCGGCCGCCGGATTTCTGTCAGGGCCAGCATGAAAACCGGGCCTTGACCGTCGCCCAATGGGCGCAGGACCAGCAGGCCGACACCTACAACCAGATGACCGCCCGATGGGCCTCGATCAAGGCACTGTTTGAAAAAGACCCATGGGGGCCCGATGGCCTGAGCGGCGCCAAAGGGAAAATGGCCTTCATGGCTGCTTACAACATTGACCGGTTCCGCGATTTCGTGTTCCAGAGCAGTTTTTTAAAACGGTATCGAATCAAGAAGACGCTGGTCAAAAAACTCCGCGCCAGCGACCGGGAGCTGCTGCTTTTCGGCTTTGATTGGATTCGCTATTTCGTCTGGGGCATCCCCGCCAAGAATATTCGTTCCTGAAAATGCCACACAGAGAGGTAAAGAAGCCTGGTACCTTGAGTACTTAAATCCGGATTCATCCTTTTTCTATCAGCCATCAGCGATGAGCTTTCAGCTCTTTATTTTTTTCCTGCCACCGCCTCGGCAATATTAAAGCAATAGTCGCCGATCTTCTCCAGGTTGGTGAGCAGGTTGACGTAGACCAGTCCCTGATCGATGCCGCACTCACTGGAGCGAAGGCGCTGGATGTGGTCGTCACGATATTTTTCGCGCATGGCATCGATGGCATTTTCCAGGCTGTCGGCCCGATTCATGAAATTGGCCGGCCGCTGCCGCATGGCGGATGTAATCAGGTCCATGAACTCGGCCACCTTGTCCACCAGCTTGTCCATGTCCGCCATGGCCTGTTCGGTGAAGGTCAGGTTAGTCTCGATCATGTCCTCGATGGCCTGGGCAATATTTTCCACGGAATCGCCGATGCGTTCGATATTGTTGGTCATGCGCATGAGGCTGGAGAGCTCCTTGGCCTCGGATTCACTCACGCCGCTCTGGTAGATCCGGGTGAGGTAAGCCACGATTTCATGCTGCATGTCGTCCAGGTGGTTTTCGACCTGGCGCCACTTGGCCAGCTTCTTGTAATCCCGGTCCTTGAGGCGCTTGACCGTTTTTCGAAACGTGTATTTGGCCGTCTCAGCCATACGCAGAATCTCACTGCGCGTTTCCACGATGGCGGCGATGGGAGTATCGATGAGCCGGTCGCCGAAGCTGGGCAGCCGGTAGTAGTCGATGTCTTCTTCTTCCTTGGGTGAAAGCCATATGGCGACCTTGATCAGCCATGGCAGCACCAGGAGGAAGAAGGACGCGTTGATCACGTTGAACAGGGTGTGGCCATTGGCAATGTACCGCCCGACATTCACCACGTCGTCGCCCACCACCTGGCCCACCGGGCCGGCCCCGAGTCCCAAGGTCACCGTTTCCACCAGGTTGACGAACAGGGGAAAGACGCAAAGCATGAGGGTGACGCCGATGACATTGAACATGGTATGGGCCCGTGCGGCCCGATGGGCGTTGATGTTGTTGGAGCCGATGGTGGCCAGCTCTGCCGTTATGGTCGTGCCGATATTCTCCCCCAGCACCAGGGCCATGGCACCGGGAAAGGTAAGCAATCCCTGGCTGGCCAGGGTCATGGTCAGGCCGATGGTGGCCGACGAAGACTGCACCATAATGGTCAGCCCGGCACCCACAACCACGCACAGCAGCAGTCCGCCGACCGAACTGGGGTCGAATTTGGTAAAAAATGCCAGAAAAGTGGGATCGCTTTTGATCGGCGCCAGTCCATACTTCATGACGGTCATGCCGTAAAAAAGCAGGCCGAACCCCAGGATCACCTCACCGATGTAACGCGTCTTTTTCTGCTGAGTAAAATACTTGAGCACCACGCCGGTCGCAATCGCGGGCAGGGCCAGTTCACTCAGTTTGAAAGCAATCAGCTGTGCCGTGACCGTCGTGCCCACATTGGCGCCCAGGATCATGCCCACCGCCTGCGGCAGCGTCATCAGGCCGGCCGTAACGAATCCGATGAGCATCACGGTGGTGGCCGATGATGATTGAACCATGGCCGTGACAAATGCACCGGTGAGGCACCCCAATACCCGGTTGGAAGACACTGCGCTCAAGATGGCCTTGATGCGTTTTCCGGCGGACATCTGAAGCCCCTCGGTCATCATCTTCATGCCGAGGATAAACATGCCAAGACCGCCGAGGGTCGTAATGAAGACGCCTGTCATCGCCTACTCCATGCTCGTGTCCCGGGGCTGCATCCGCAGCACCGCATCTTGTCTCAACATCTTGAAAATAATAGAGGATAATGTTTTTTATCAAGCGGTTAAACCAACCACCCAAAAGTTGGCCTGTACTTACCACACGCCGTCCATATGTCAAGCCCCAAGGTCCTTTGAAGCGCGCTGTTCATTTTGACCGTCGAGACGGTGTCAGAGTCGATATCCGATGGCGTAATAATCGATATCCTCCGGATGAACGTGGACTTCTGAAATGGCCTTGTCCCGCACCGAGATGCCTGCACGGTGAACCGACTCCGGGTCGCCGGACACCAGGGGATGCCAGGCATCCAGGTCCCTGCCTTCGGACAGCCGCCGGTAGGCGCAGGTTCTGGGCAGCCAGCGCAGGCGGGGGATCTGTTCCGCGGTCAGCACCAGGCAGTCGGGTACCAGCGTGGTCCGGTTGCCGTAGTCGCAGCAGCCGCAAGCTTGAACGTCCAACAGGTAGCAGGAAACCCAGGTGTAGGTCACGTTGCCCGTTTTGCCATCCTGAAATTTTTGCAGGCAGCAGCGACCGCAGCCGTCGCACAGGGATTCCCATTGCTCACGGTTCATCTGCTCCAGCCGCATGGTTTTCCAGAAGGGTGGGTCGATCGCCTGAAGGGTGGGGCGCGTGCGGTGCGTCTTCATCGACGTTGATCCTTCTTCAAGACATCCGCTTTAGATCGCCTGGACGACAGATAACGATCCCGCTGGGATTTTCCGATCTGTGCCGCCACCTGAAAGGGGTTGATTTTTTTTCTCTTCCAGGCCGTGCGCAACAGGGCGGTAGCCAGGTTCGCCGGCACCCGCGGCTGCTGTGACTTAGGCTTGCGGGTTAGCCTGAGGGCCTTGGTGGGACAAGTGGACACGCACAGGCCACAACCGATGCAACGGTGATCGTTCAACTGAACCGCTTTGCCCTTGAGCGCCAGCGCACCCATCTGGCAGCGTCCAACGCAAAGGCCGCAGGCGGTGCACCCATCGGCATTCAGCTGCACGGCAAAGGGGGCGACCACCAGTTCCCTTGGCCGCGGATAGGTGTTGACGGTGCGCAGCACACCGCAGCAGCACCCGCAGCAGCAGCATATCCAGGCCGGATCCCGGCTGTTGCTGGGCTGAAGGACCAGCCCGGCCCGATCTGCGGCCTCCAGAAGATCCAGCACCGTCTGCCGGTCCACCCGTCGCCCGATACCCGATTGGATGAAATAGCTGCCGGCATCGCCAAAAGAGATACACGCTTCCAACGGGCCGTCACAGCCGTGGCCGGCCATGCGCCGTTCTTTTCGGCAGATGCAGGGGGAGATCACAAAATGCTCTTTGGAACGTATCAACGCCGCCGCGGCTTCATGGGGCATGACCGGCAGCTTCGGATCGATGCTCCGGTTCACCGGGATAGTGCGCATCTGAGGGGCGCGGCGCCAGGCGTCGGCATTGAAAAGCACCGGAATATAGGCGGCCATGTCCGCCACCAACCCGGGGTCCAGGCGATCGACCTGAAATTCCCATATGCCCACCACAAACTGGCAAGCCATGTACCGGGACGGCTTTGCTTTGGATTCCTGCTTTAGGATCAGCCCCTTTTGCCACATGGCCTCCAGCATCGCTTGCGCCGCGTCCCGAACCATTCCACATCGATAGGCAACGACCTCGACCGTCTCCGGAATCAGCGTCAGACGGCAGGCCAACCGCGCCTCGGGTTCCGTGAACAGACGCCTTAAAATACGCAGTTCAACCTCGTCCGGGGTAGATGGGAACCCTCCGGGTAGTCGATCCAGATGCTTGGCCAGTTCATGATATACCGTGTTCTCCATACGCCGAAGCCTTACCATGATTCCACTCGGTGGAAAAAGGAAAATCAGTTGGCGATTGCTTTTGGCGCAGGAAGGCTTACGTTTTTAGGCAACTTTAGGTCAAATCCGCCAACCGGAATATCCGGCAGGTGTATGTATAGCAGGAGAAACACGGTGAAACACCAAGCTAAACGCCTTCCTTGCCTTGCCCTGATTTGCCTGCTGGCCTTGGCTGGGGTGCACGGTACGACCGAGGCAGCGAAGGCAACGGGTTCAACGGCGCACCACGATCTGACCATTCGCCTGCTCCCCGAACGATCAGAACTGCAAGGCCTGGACCGGATCCGCATCCAGCGGCCTGAAAACGGCCCCGTCCACCTGCTTCTTTCTCCTCGCACCCGCATCCAGGCCCTTCGAATCGACGGCCACGATCACCCCTATTCATTTATCCGGGGACGGTTGACCGTGAAACCGGAGCGCAGCGAATCGACCCTGAACGTGGATCTGAGCCTTGAATACACCTGCCGGTTCGACGATCCTGCGCCGGTGCGCCCCGTGAACACCGACAACCCGGGATTTGGGGTCAGCGGTACGATCTCCGCTTCGGGAACCTTTCTCCTGTCCGGCGCGGGCTGGTACCCTCGGGTGGCTGATGCCAGGCAGTCATTGGTGTTGACCGTGGACGGACCCGACGACACGGTGGCGGTCACCGCCGGCCGGCTCCTGAGCATCGACCGCCAGGGCGCAGGAACCGTGAGCCGATGGCAAATCGACGATCATTTGGAGGGACTGAGCCTTTCCGCCGGCCCTTATGGGGTCGAGAAACGGATGCTGAACGGGCTGACTGCCACCACCTACTTATTCCCGGACAATCAGGTTCTGGCGCCGCGTTATCTGGAGGCCTCCCTGCGCCACATGAAACGATACAGCGACCTTTTCGGGGCCTACCCCTTTGATCAATTTGCGGTTGTCGAAAATTTCTTTCCCACCGGTTATGGCTTTCCCGGCTACACCCTCATGGGCGGAAGGGTCCTGCGGCTGCCATTTATCCCGGAAACAAGCTTGCCCCACGAAATCGTTCACAGCTGGTGGGGCAACGGGGTTTTGGTGGACGTCGCCTCGGGCAACTGGTGCGAAGGCCTTACCTCTTATACGGCTGATTACCTGATTAAAGAACAGGCGTCATCCAATGCGGCAGCGGACTACCGGCGCCAAGCCCTGCGCAATTATGCGACATCTGGTATCCCCAGCGACCGACTTCCCCTTAAGCCGTTTCCGGAGCCGCACCGATCCGGTCACCAAGGCGGTGGGCTATGACAAATCTGCCATGGTCTTTCACATGCTGCGCAGGGAGGTGGGCGAGGATGCATTCTGGGCCTCACTGCGACATCTTTATGGGCAGTTCCGCTTCAAGCACGCTTCATGGAAGGATCTGCAGGAGCGCTTTGAAGAGCGAGCGGGACGATCCCTGGATTCGTTCTTCCGCCAATGGGTCTACCGGCCGGGTGCCCCGCAAATACGGCTTGAAAATGTCCGGCAGGTAAATGGCAGCCAGGGATGTCGGACAGTCGGCCGTCTGGTCCAGGACAAACCCTTTTACGACGTTACCCTGAAACTGGCCCTGGACACCGACGAGGGTCCGGTGGGCCAATCGATCCGCTTGTCCGACCGACTGACGGACTTTGAAATCATCAGTCCCGCGTGCCCCCGGTCGCTCACTGCTGATCCTGACTATCACCTTTTCAGGCGACTCAGCCCTGAAGAGATGCCCCCCACGGTCAACACCCTGAGAGGCTTCGAATCCGTCGTGATGGTGATTGCGGATCGCCTGGGTCAACGCGGCGAGACCATCGCCCTACATTTCTCCGAAGCCATGGGATTGGGCCACGTCCGTATGGTTCATGAAGCCGATTTCATTGCTGCGGATACCGACGCAGTCAATCTGCTGTTCATCGGCCTGCCCGATCAACCGGAGGCGCTCAGGCTGTTCCCACAGGACCTGGCACTGGCGCCCAAGGCCTTTGACGCAGGGGGACAGCATTTCGACGGATCGGGGGATGTGCTGTTTGCCGTATCCCGGCACCCCGACCGTTCCGGGAAGATCGTCGCCCTGCTGCACACGCGCTCCACGGAGGCGGCCGAGCAGGCAGCGCTGAAAATCCCCCATTACGGCCGTTATAGCTATCTGGCCTTCAGCGATGGACGAAACCGGATCAAAGGCACGTGGGCAGTCACCGATTCACCGGTAATGGTCAGCTGGTACCCGGACCAACCCAATAACCAAGGAGCCCCGCCATGACCATCTTTCGCCGCAAACCGATCATGGGTTTACTGGCATTATCGATCCTGCTGCTGGCAGCCACCTGCCGCGAACCCAAACCGGCCGCCCCGCTGAACCTGTTTGATCTTCAGACGCGGCAGTCTCTATCCGGCGTGCAGGCCGTGGACGCACTGAAAAGCGCCCGCCTCGTGCTGGTGGGCGAACACCACACCGATCAGAGCCACCACGAGGCTCAACTGCAGGTCATCCGGACGCTGGACGCGCAATCGGTTCCCCTTTCCATCGGGTTGGAGATGTTTCGCAAGGATAGCCAGGCTGCACTGGATCGATGGGTGGCCGGCGAGTTGGATGAAGCAGCCTTCGAAAAGATCTATCTGGACAACTGGAATTTTCCCTGGTCGCTGTACCGAAGCATTTTCATCTACGCCCGGGACATGAAGATCCCCATGGTCGGCCTAAATGTCTCCCGGGAGATCACCCGGCAGGTGGCCCAGCAGGGATTTGCTTCACTTTCCGATCAGCAGCGGGGAGAACTGGAGGGCGTCACCTGCAATGTGACCCGTGAATATCGGGATTTTATTCGCAGTGCCTTCGGTGCCCATGGCCACGGCAACATGGATTTCATCCGTTTTTGTGAAGCCCAGCTGGTCTGGGATACGGCCATGGCCATCAACAGCCTCAACCACCTGGAGCAGCACCCTGAACGGATCATGGTGCTGCTGGCCGGATCGGGCCATGCGCGCAAGATGGGAATTCCCTACCAGATCGGGAGCCGATTGCCGATTCCGACCACCGTGCTGCTGCCCCATACCGCGGACATCTTCGAGCCCGCTACACTGACCAGTGCCGATGCGGATTTCATCATCATGCCCTGAAAAAGGAGGGGTGCCGACAGTAGCTGGCAGCCCTCCTTTTTTCAAAAAACCCCTTGAGCCTTCAGCCTAACCAGCTAAGTTTCACATTAACCGCGCATTGATAAACAGGTGACAGACAATGCTGGCGGCATAACCCAGCATAATCACGGGCGTCCATTTCAGATGGGCGCCGAAGGTGTACGTTCCCCGGGCCGTCCCCATGAGGGCGACACCGGCGGCTGAGCCGATGGACAGCATGCTGCCTCCCACGCCGGCGGTCAGGGTCACCAGCAGCCATTGGCCGTGGGACATGGCCGGATCCCATAGTAAGCACGGCGAACATCACCGGGATGTTGTCCACCACAGCGGATAGAAACCCCACGATGACGTTGGCCCAGGTCGCACCCAGGTCGTGGTACATATACTGGGAAACGGCGGCCAGGTAGCCGAACTGGGCCAGCCCCCCCACACACAGAATCACACCGTAGAAAAACAAGAGGGTGTCCCACTCGGCCCGGGCAATTTTTTTCATCAGGTCGAAATGCTGGGCGGCTGCCTTCTTTTCCGTATAATCCTGCAGCACTTCCACGGCACCGACGAGGTTGCCGATTTCATCCTTTAACGGCGCCCCCGAAAAGGAGACCCAACGTCCCTCTTTTCCCAGTGTCGGCACAAAACGGGATGCCTCATAGGCGCCCTCGATATATTCGTTGCGTTTGAAATGGCCCTCATAATGCTGATCGATCATCTTTTCCGGCATATAGTTGAGCACCAGGTCGGCCATTACCGGCTGTTCATTCTCGTATAAGGGTTTCCACTGGTTGCGGGTGCCGATCACTTCCTGTGCCCCAATACCGGTAAAGGTTTCGCAGGCCTTGTTCCAGTGCGTAATGGTGTGATCGGTATCGATGGCAAAGGCCGGCAGGGACACCGCCTCCATGATGGCCGACAACTCAAGCTTGCTCTTGACGATGGTGGTGATCGGGTAAACGGACTCGGCGCCTCTCGCGCCCAGGATATAGTCATAGCGCTCTGATCGTCCTTCATGGCGCTTGATATGATAGGACAGCGGGCCCAGAAACCCCAGCCCCAGCATCATACCGGCCACCGGAGGAAGGTGCAGAAAATTGTGAAAACAGACCGCAATGGCGATGGTCACCAGAAAAAAAGCCATGATGGCCTTTGCCCCATATTTCATCTGAACATTTTCATCGATTGTTTTGGGCACACCCTTTTCAATGGCCAGACTCATGACCACCGCAGGGATCAGCCAGTTTACCAGGGAGGGGAAAAAAATATTGAAAAATTCAGCGAACTGGACCTTCCCTTTCTGCCATACCATCAGGGTGGTAATGTCCCCGAAAGGCGAAAAGGCTCCGCCGGCGTTGGCGGCAACCACCACATTGATGCAGGCCAGGGCCACGAACTTCTTCCTGTCGCCGCCCACGGCCATGACCACGGCCCCCATCAGCAGGGCCGTCGTCAGGTTGTCGGCAATGGGGGAGATGACGAATGCCAGGGCGCCGGTCACCCAGAAGATCATCCGCAAGGAGAGCCCCCGGGACACCAGATACGCCCTCAGCGACTGGAAGACGTTGCGCTCTTCCATGGCATTGATGTACGTCATGGCAGCCAACAGAAATAAAAACAATGATACCCAGATAACCGTAAACCGTGCCGGTCAGATCGGCCGAAGCGGCCACGCCTTGCCCCCCTTGAGCCCATGCGAGCACCGGCATCAGCAGAATCGGTATGAACCACAAGCAACTTCTCATGTTCACCTCTTATGATGACTGGAAAAAAAGGGGGCACTATAGGCCATCAATTCACAGATGCCAATAGTTTTTTATGGGTGAATCTGATCACAGGATAAATAGGCGGGTTTTCATACATCTGAGGTGAGCCGAATATGGGCCGTTAAACAGCTTATTGGCCTTCGAACAAGGTCAACCAATAAAAAACAAACCCAGAACGGTGAACGCTTGCGCCCGCAGACAAGGTGGTTAACCGTTGAACGTCAGGCCAGCCTGCGGGAGTCGGCTGTTGTTTGCATTTTGAACTTCTTATGAAACTTGAGCACTTTTTTGATGTAGCGCTGTGTGGCCTTGAACGGAGGGATCCCCTCATAGTTTCGAACGTGGCGTGATCCGGCATTGTAAGCCGCCAGGGCCAGTTGCACATCACCTTCGAACCGGTCGAGCAGTGACCTGAAATAGCGGACACCGCCGTCAATATTCTCCTCCGGATCATAGATATCCTCGACACCCAGGGATTTGGCGGTGGACGGCATCAGTTGCATCAGTCCCCGGGCCCCTTTTTTCGATTTGGCCTTCGGATTGTAGCCGGATTCCGCAAAAATAATGGCCCGGATCAGGTGCGGGTCCACTTCGTAGCGCCCGGCCGCCTGAATGATAATTCCGTGGAATGGAATGGATTCGTTGGGCAAGACCGCATCCGCTGCCGGTGATATTTCCGTAAGCGTGTCGACCCGGGCCGGATCCTCTTCGATCTCCAGGAAAGCCAGACACATATCAAATACCGGCGGCGCCCAGGCCGCGTCAAAGGAAGGCATAACCGGGGCCGTTTCAACAACCGGCGTATCGGACTCTGCTCGCGATGCCAGTTCAAGCGGCACCGGAGGCTGCGGCATGGCCAGTACCGGGGTGGCATACGCTTCAATCTCAGATTGTTTGGTCAACGTGCAGGCAGTGGTCAGGAAAAAGCTACAAACGGCGACAGTGACGAAAAAAACGACGATATCTTTTAAATGGGAATACATATGGGGCTGTTGATTATCTGGATTCATGACATTTCACATGGGTAAGGGTTGACCAACACGCTGCAACGCTTTGCTTCGAACTTACAATTTGTTTAGCAAATACAATGCCGAAGCGTCTTTGAAGGAACAATTCTATATTTAATTCAAGGTAGTTAGGTCGTAACCGGTTCAAGTCTTAGGCTTTCCGGTATGAAAACCGTTCACCACAAACCATGGCATTTTTACCACACTGTGAAAAAGATTTCCTGTTGATTTTCAGTTCGCTGGCTATCGCGGTTCAAGCGCTTGCCCAATCCTTCGATTGTATGACCGCAATGCTAAATACCCAGGTAGGCCTTTTTCACGTCTTCATTGGTCAGCAGTTTGTCAGCAGCATCGGAAAGGGTAATTCGGCCGTTCTCCATGACGTATCCCCGGTGGGCGACCTTCAGGGCAAGGTTGGCGTTTTGTTCCACAAGGAAAATGGTGGTGTTGTTTTCGCTGTTAATTTTTTTTATGATTTCAAATATCTGTTTTACGATCAGCGGGGCCAGCCCCAGCGAGGGTTCATCCAGCAAGAGCAGTCGGGGCCGGGCCATCAGGGCCCGGGAGATGGCCAGCATCTGCTGCTCGCCCCCGCTCAAGGTGCCGCCGGCCTGGTTGCGCCGTTCCGCCAGGATGGGAAACAGGCCGAACACATAATCCAGGTCCGAGTTCACGCCATCCTTGTCATTCCTCAAAAACGCCCCCATGTCCAGATTTTCCAGTACGGTCAGATAGGGGAAGATTCGCCGGCCTTCCGGCACCTGGCTGATGCCCATGGAAACGATCTTGTCGGGGTTCACCCGGGCAATGGATTCGCCCATAAAGCGGACGTCACCGCTGCGCGGGGGCACAATTCCGGAGATGGACATCAAGGTCGTGGTCTTGCCGGCGCCATTGGCGCCGATCAGGGTAATGATCTCCCCCTCCTTCACTTCCAGGCTGACGCCCTTCAAGGCCCGGATATTGCCGTAATAAGAATTAATGTCAACCAGGCTAAGCATCAATTTCTTCTCCGAGGTAGGCCTTGATGACGGCCGGATTTTTACGAATCTCTTCAGGGGAACCCTGGGCGATCTTCTTGCCGTAGTCCATGACGAAAATGCGGTCCGACAAACTCATGACCAGTTTCATGTCATGCTCGATGAGCAGGATCGAAATTCCTTCGTTTTCGCGGATTCTGATGATCAGCTCATCCAATTCGTCTGTCTCATGGGGGTTCATGCCGGCGGCCGGTTCATCCAGCAGCAGCATGAAGGGATCCGTGGCCATGGCGCGGGCAATTTCCAGGCGCCGCTGGGCACCGTAGGGCAGATTCTTGGCAAAGTCGTTGACATATTTTTCAAGCCCGATCTTTTCCAGGATCGAATAGCTTTTTTGAACCACCGCCTTCTCTTCCCTGCGGGTGGAGACGCCTCTGAGCACCGCGCCCAAGATGCCGGCCTTCATGCGGCAGTGACAACCGATCATGACATTTTCCAGCACGGTCATGTTATGGAACAGTCGAATATTCTGAAAGGTCCGGGCCAGCCCTTTTTCCGTCACCCGGTTCGGCTTGAGGCCGTTGATCCGTTGGGTTTTGCCGTTTTTCGGCGCAGAAATCAGGACGTCCCCCCCGCTGGGATCGTAAATCCCGGTGATGCAGTTGAAAAAGGTGGTCTTGCCCGCGCCGTTGGGGCCGATCAGGGCCACGATCTCCCCCTGGCGAACATCCAGATCGACGTTGTCCAAAGCGCGGAGTCCGCCAAAATTCATGGTCAGTTGTTTCACGTCGAGTATCGGTTCCATATTCATATCTGTTCAGATAATAATCTCTTTTCCGGTCATTAGTGATCGGTCTCTTTGTATTGATATGTCCGCCGCACCGTTTCCACGATGCCGCCGGGCCGGAACACCATCATCATCACCAGCACCATTCCGAAAGCCAGCATGCGGTATTCGGATAAAAAGCGCAGGTATTCGGGCAGCAGAATCAAGACGAAGGCACCGACGATAACCCCTACGATCGATCCCATGCCCCCCAGGACAACGACGCACAGCACGTTGATGGACTCCCAAATGGTGAAGCTGGCCGGGTTGATAAAGGTGGTTTTAGCGGCAAACACCACACCGGCGAAACCGGCCCAGGTGGCGCCCAATGCAAAGGCCATCAGCTTGGTTTTGCGTTTGTCGATGCCCATGGACTGGCAGGCCACCTCATCCTCACGCAGGGCGATCCAGGCCCTGCCGATCCTTGAATCCTGCAGCCGGTTGACCACTAGGATAGTGAACAGGGTCATGGCGATCATCAGGAAATAGATGTAGGTGGTCGATTGCCCAATATCCAGGTCTATGCCAAACAATCCCGGGCGGGGAATATTGGCGATGCCGCTGGGCCCGAAAGAAAAGTCGTTCCAGTTCTCCAGAATCAACCGGATAATCTCACCGAAACCCAGGGTGACGATGGCCAGGTAGTCGCCCCTGAGCCGCAACACGGGAAAACCGAGAAGAATGCCGAACATGGCCGCCAATCCACCACCGATACCCAGTGAGGTCCAGAAGCCCAACCCGAAATGGTAGTTGAGCAGGGCGTAGGAATAGGCCCCCACCGCATAAAAGGCCACGTAGCCCAGATCCAGCAGGCCGGCAAGGCCAACCACGATATTCAGGCCCAACCCCAGCATGACATAGATCAGGGCCGTAATCATGATGTTGGTTTGGTAAAAGGAAAAGACGAAGGGGAAGACCAGGGCAGCAATGCCGATAACGATCAGGGCCGGGATGGTGAATCGCCGATCACTCAGCAATCGTTGACTCAGGGTCACCCGGGCAATCCCATCGACCTCCGTCCGGTGGATTCCCTGCTCCTTTCGCCGGATCAGGTAGCGCCACAGTGCAGACAATACAAAGCTGCCGATCCCCATGAAAAACAAGTTGGCCCAACGCCACTCGATGATGTTTTCCACCGTGTTGACCCGGATCACCACGATGGGAAAGGTCAGAAACATGAACCAGAGGGCGGCCAGAAGTGATTTTTTCAGTTCGTTTGCAAGCATGGGCGTTGCTATCTCAATCCGCATGGTGACCGGCGGAAGAAAGGTGATGCCGGCCGTATTAAAGTAAATGCCTTACACCTTTTCCGCGGTAGAGCGTCCCAGAATTCCCGCCGGCCTGAAAATCAGAATCAGGACCAGAAAGACAAAGGCAAACACATCCTCGTAATCACTGGAAATATAACCGGTAAAAAAAGATTCGGTCCATCCGAGCACCAAACTGCCCAGCACCGCGCCGGGTATGGAGCCGATACCGCCCAGCACCGCCGCCACGAAGGCTTTGATACCGGCGATGAAGCCGATATAGAAATTGATCTGGCCGATATGGGAAGCGATCAGCACCCCGCCGATGGCGGCCGTGGCGGAACCGATAATAAAGGTCACCGAAATCACCCGGTTGACGTCAACCCCCACCAGTTGGGCCATATCCCGGTCCTGGGCCGTGGCCCGCATGGCCTTGCCGATCTTGGTGAACTTGATCAGCAACGTCAGCAGGACCATGACGATCGTGGTGGTAATCAGAATCACCAGCTCCGGCGAACCGATGATATGCGCAATCGGTTCCATGAATTCAAAATCGGGGATCAACCCGGGAAATGGCAGAAAATCCGAGGTCTGGGCCAGGAGTACATAGTTCTGCAGAAACAACGACATACCGATGGCGCTGATCAGGGCCGACAGGCGAGGTGCCTTTCTCAGCGGCTTGTAGGCGATCTTCTCCATCGTATAGCCGTAGGCCGACGAATAAACCACGGCAACCCCGGCGGCAATCAGCAGGATGGCGATCTGGTTCCAGCCCAGCATGGTCAGCACGCTGATCACGATCAGGGCGGTGAAGGCGCCGATCATATAGATTTCGCCATGGGCAAAGTTGATCAGCTGCACGATCCCGTAGACCATGGTGTAACCAAGGGCGATCAGCGCATAGATGCTGCCCCGGGTGAGCCCGCCCAAAAAAAGCTCGAAAAAATATTCCATTTTATAGAACCATATTCAGTAAAAGGATATCGCCCGGGTATGGGTATTCGGGCGATGGAGGGTGCCGTTCAGGAAAATCAGGGGGCAGACGCGTGGTGGTCAGCCCCCTGATTGTTCATGCAATCGTTTGCCCTACTTCAATTCAACATAGGCACCATCTTTGACCTGGTACATGGAGAATCCCACGCCAATGGCGTCACCGCGATCGTCAAAACGAATTTTGCCTAAAGGCGTTTCCACATCCTTGGTCCGAAGGGCGTTGGTCACCGCAGCATAATCGGTGCTGCCGGCCTGCTCGATGGCGTTGAGCAGCGCGAGGGCCGCAGAATAGGCATTCAGGTAGAATGCGCCCGGATCGGCACCGTAGGCTTTTTTGTGGGCCTCATTGGCGGCAATGGCCATGGGGTTGCTGGAAACGTCCATGGGACCGGTGGCGTAAACGCCCTCTGCGTATTTCTGGGCCACTTTGATGAAGGTGTCATCTTTCACCCCGTCATCGGAGATAAAGATGGTGTCCATTCTCTTTTTGCGCATCTGGCTCACGATTTTGGAAGCTTCGGGATGATACCCGCCGAAAATGACTGCCTCGGCCCCACTTTGTTTGATTTTCTGGACGACGGCACTGTAGTCCACGGCACCGGGAGTGATGCCTTCATAAAAGACAACTTCCGCCCGGGGATCTTTTTCCAGAAAATCCTTGGCGAATTCAGCCAAACCCTTGCCGTAGTCGCCCTTGTCGTGCAGCACGGCAATCTTTTTCAGCTTGAGAACGTCCAGCGCGAAGTCCACTTCCAGGCGGGCCTGGGCATCATCGGAGGCGATGGTGCGGAAAAAGTTGGGGTAGTCGCCGCTTTGGGTCAGCGCGGGGTTGGTGGCAGATGGAGACATGACCGGGATATTCGAGTCTTTGTAGATGCCCATAGCCGCCTTGGTGGCACCGGAACAGATGTGGCCCAGCACCACATGGACACCTTCGGAAACCAGCTTGGTGGCCGTGTTGGTGGCCACTTCAGGCTTGCACACATCATCTTCCACCAGCAGTTCCACCTGCTTGCCGAGAACGCCGCCCTTGGCATTGATGTCTTTTACCACCAGTTCAGCGGCTTTAATGGTCGGAATGCCGTAGGAGGCAAGGTCTCCACTGTGGGGGCCCGCAACACCCAGTTTGATGGTATCAGCTGCCATGGCAGTTGAGGCAACGACCATGAATACACTGACAATTGCAACGATAAGGAATTGTACCAAACGATTTTTCATCATGCCTCTCCTTCTCAAATGGTTTTAATGAATGATCCCCCTCCAAATAAAAACGACTGTATAATAGAGTTGCCGATGGCCAGTCAAGTTAAAAGGCTGACGGATGACAGGTGTTTCCCGATGGGTGGGTTCAGCTTCATTGCTTTAAAATTCATGTGGTTCACATCTTGTCGCTGACGAAATGCCAAAGGGCTGAAAGGTCTTTCCAGACGCGAATGAAGTGAGTTCATTTATTTATGGGCTTACAGGGAATGTATATGATCCGGAGCAATTGATGTCAACTGCATTCCGCACGATGCGTCTTTTCAGGCCATATTCCCGTCTGCCGATCTTGAACTTGCCCTGACCACCAAACCCATGTATGACGGTAGATGATAGATCAATCTGTTGAACCGAAACCAGGAATTGAGCAGGACCGCGATCCCCATCATGAAAAAACACATCGGTCTGGTTGTCAAAGATGACGGCAATGCCCGGCAGCAGGCTGACCGGTTCGAGCACTGGCTGGTCAAAAAAGGACTCACCGTTATCCGACGACCAATCGGGCTTCCCGCTGAAAAGCCATCTCAAGGATCACGCAAACGGTCACCGAAATCGCTTTTCTGCGTATTCGTTTTGGGTGGCGACGGCACCTTTTTAAGTGCCGTACGCTGGATCGGAGGACAGCAGACCCCCATCATCGGCGTAAAATTCGGTGAAGTCGGATTCCTGGCGGAGACCACGGAAGACCGCCTGTGCGAGGTTGCCGAGGCTATCCTGGCAGATCAATTCGCCACCCGACCGCAAATACGACTACAGATTCAGGCCCTGCGCGAGGGCGTGGAGATCGCCCGGGAGTCGGCCTTCAATGACGTGGTCATCAACAAAGGGGCCCTGGCCCGACTGGCCCGGATCCGTACCCATATCGACGGTCAGTTCCTCACCGATTACCGTGCCGATGGGCTCATCGTGGCCACACCCACCGGGTCCACAGCCTATTCCCTGGCCGCCGGCGGCCCCATCATCCACCCGTCGGTGCCCGGCATACTGATCACACCCATCTGTCCCTTCACCCTGACCAACCGGCCGCTGATGGTCCCCGACTCGGCGGTGATCAAAATCCAACTGGCCGAGGACACGTCGGACATCATGCTGACCTGCGACGGCCAGGTGGGAATGAAAATCGACGAACGGGACACCATCATCATCAGCAAAAGCCCCAACCCGGTCCAGATGATCACGCTTCCCGATCACAATTACTTCGATGTCCTCAAGGCCAAGCTGAAATGGAGCGGCGGCCGGGTGTAACAGATTGCGCTTTTATTTTTCCAAAGTTCATGTTAACAGGGTTCACACGCCTGAAACAGGAAATGGAGACTCTCTGATTTGAAGCGCCATCCACGACGGCTCAACGCTTTTCTCGTGCCTGTTGACTGCCTTTTCCAGCCTTTCCATTTCACCCGCCGTGGCCGACGAAAAAGCCAAACGGGTCCTGATCCTGCCCCTGACGATTCATTCTGAAAAAGACCCGACCTGTCTCAACCTATACATCATGGACATGGTGGCCGCACGCATCAGCGTAATGACGGGCAAATTGCAGCAAAGCCATCGATATCCACAGAAAATGGATCCATCCACAAATAAATATCTTAAGATCTGTACTCAAGATCCGATAGCCTTGTGTATGAATTTTATCGCGACTGACGACGGACCTTCGCAACACCACATGCTGGATTGTCGGTGCAGCCTGGACAACTGCATCAACGGGTAAAGGAAAAGGGGGTGATCGAAAACATTCCGGTGAGTTGGATCAGCACGTGTACGAACACCATGTGTTTAACTAAGGAGGAGCCAAAATGAGAGGTTGTTTCATCAAGCTATCGATAGGGACGCTGGCCATCACGCTGTCGCTGCTGCTCATGGCAGGGCCCGCAGTGGCCGGTGGGATCATTAACAAAATGAACATGAGCACCGACTATTTGCGGTCGATGACCCGTAACGCAGCAACGGATTACGCCGACATTGCCGTTTACAACCCCGCTGGCATCATGCAGATGGAGGACGGGCTCTACGGCAAGCTGGACCTGATGTACATCGCCAAGGATTACTCAAACGACGTGCCGGGATTCGGCGAACTTTCGCAGGACGAGCCCTCGATTGTCCCGGGCCTATTTAGCATCTATAAAAAGAAGAAATGGGCCGGTTTTTTTGCCTTCACCATTCCGGCCGGGGGCGGAGAACTGAATTACGAAAACGGCAATGCCCGGACGGTTGCACTGGCATCCGGCGTAGCGGCGCAGACCAATGCCTCGATTGCCAGGAACCCTGCTTTTTTATTATGATCAAATCGACCCCGGCAAAATCGAGGTGAAGCAGAGCAGCGTCTACGGCTTCACCCTGGGCGCCTCGTACGCCATCAACGAGGTGTGGTCGCTGTCGGTCGGGACCCGTTATTCCAGCGGGGTGCGTGAATTTGACGGCAGAGCGGGCATCAGTGCCACCAATCCGCTTGATTTGGGCCAGGCGGCACCGTCGTGAATCCAGATCTGAATCTGAGCATTAATCTGGAAGAAGAAGCCGACGGATGGGCCGGCATCCTGGGGGTCAATTTCGCGCCCGACGATAAGCTGAACGCCGCATTGACCTTCATCTCCAACACGAAAATGGACTATGAAATGGATGTCAAGCGCGACAGTGCACTTCTCGACGGTTCGAGTCTGCGGCAGCCATCGGGTTCGCCGATGGATCCAAACGCCGTATCGACATCCCGGGTCTGTTGGGCTTCGGCGTCTCCTACCGCTTCCTTCCGGAACTCAAGGTCGATCTCAACTTCACCTATTACCTGGAAAAAGACGCCGAGATCGACACCTACACCGACGAAGGCAACAGCTGGGATTTGGCGGTCTCGGGCGAATACACCTTCAACCCCCAATGGAAGGCCAGCCTCGGCTATATGATGACCAAAATCGAGATCGACGACGAAGAGCAGATCAATGAACCGGAAGAGCCCAAGCTCGACGCCAACGCGGTCGGGGCAGGCGTCGTGTGGACCGCAACCCCGAAAATGGACGTCACCTTGGGTGCCCTCTATGTGGCCTATGACGACGTCACCGATAGCCAGTCAATCAATTACGACAAAACCGTCTGGAGCGTAGCGGCCGGTATTCAGTACCGGTTTTTCTAAAATCGGCTGATTGGTTGAAAAAGAATAATCGATGAACCCAAAAGCGCCCCGGTGGCCTTTCCGGCTGTTGGGGCGCTTTTTTATTGCACAACTTTTTCGGTTATCGTCGCGGCTGGAAGCCGCTCCTACGATGAACCCTTCCTGCGTTGGAGCGCCATCTTGGCGCGATATCAAGAAGCCCAATCGCCGCCGCAAACGCGCAAACCGTGGTGCGGCTTCCAGCCGCGATGCGTCCCTCCTTGACAAAACGGCCGGACACCCGTACAGTCTAGACTGTCTACATCGTTTGATTGAACCCTCCCCGCGGCAAGCCGCGGGGGATCTTCACCGCAGGGATGAAAGTCGATTTTTAGTTCGCTCGCTAACCCCGCCGCAAGGGCGAGGAATGCGCTCGCTATCGCGGTTCAACGGAGGTAAATCATGATTGACACGTGGCAGCTTCAAGACGCCAAAAACCGCTTCAGCGAGGTGGTAAAAAAAGCCCTGGCCAACGGCCCGCAAATCGTTACCAAACGCGGGGTTGAAACCGTTATCGTCCTGTCTGTCAAAGAATACCGAAAACTAAAACGGCCCAAAAACAGTCTTGTCGATTTTTTTAAGGATTCGCCCCTGCGGGATATGGACATCGATATGACGCGCAGCAAGGAATCGGCCAGGGAGATCGACCTGTGAACTACCTGCTGGACACCTGTGTGATATCGGAGCTGGTCAAACCGGCAGCCGATGAAAAAGTCACCTCCTGGATTTCAAACGGCTTCGAAGAGACCATCCACTTAAGCGTCATCACCATCGGGGAAATTCAAAAAGGCATCACCAAACTCCCCGCTTCCGCTAAAAAACACCAGCTTCAACGCTGGCTGGACAATGATCTGATTGAACGATTTGAGAACCGCATTGTTCCCATCGATCAGAAAGTCGCCCGGATGTGGGGAAAAATCCTGGCCCAAGCAGAGAAAAAAGGCCGGCAACTCCCGGCCATCGACGGACTCATCGCCGCCACCGGTCTTGCATACAACATGACTGTGGTGACGAGAAATGTGTCTGATATGCAAGTGGATGGCTTGTCTGTCTTCGATCCGTGGGAGGAGGTTTAGGCAGCCATGGAACATTCCATTTATCGCGGCTGGAAGCCGCTCCTACGAAAAACCGACCCTCCCGTTGAAGCGCTATCCTGGTGCGATACCAAATGGCCCAATCAATCCCTAAAGGTGCAAGAAGCGTTGGAGCGGCTTCCAGCCGCGATAAAATCAGTCCCAATCCGCAGAAAACACCATCTTGCGCTGTTAATCTCAAGCATCACAGCTTATACCGGCAGTACCAATACGGGTACAAATGAAAATCCTCCACCAATCCGGCCCGGACCGGATTGTTCAGGCAGTAACGGATGATTTCGTTCAAATCCTCATCATTGCGAACGGCATGGTCGTGATACCCATGCTGCCACACCGTCCCCGAATGGACGCAGGCTTCATTGATGCGTTTGGCTGAATAGCCTTTCAGACTGTGCATTACGGTTGAAATTGATTTTCCTTCACGTCTGACAACCATGTGAAAATGATCCGGCATGACCACGCCGGCCTCGAGCGTAATCCGCTCGTTCTCATCCAACCAACGCATGGTCGAGAGTACCGCCTGTGCCGCGTCGGGATTCTCCAGAAGCGGTTGGCGGCCAACGGTTACCGCTGTCAGAACGTAAAATAAACCAGGGGACTCATGTCGTCCTTTGCGCAGCCATTTGGCGCCCTTGATTGGTTTCATTGGGATTGAGTATATTTTTAGCGGCTGGAAGCCGCTCCTGCGAACCCAGAACCTCGGTGCTGGAGCGGTTTCCACCCGCGATATTTCCAAAGCGCGATCACAGGAGCCACATGACGGCGACAACCACCACCAGCAGCGCCAGGCCGATATAAACCAATCGCTTTTTGGTTATGGTCGGGGCGGCCGACAGAGGCACGTTGTCTTTCTCCTTAAAGGCCCGGATTCTTTCTATCTTTTTCCTTTCCCGCTCTCTTTCCCGACGCCTGGCTTCGTCGTCCCTTCTTTCGTAGGGCCCATCTCTTCGATCATCGGAAACGAAGATGTGAACCTGCCGACGCGCTTCGGCTTTTCTTCTTTGCATATGCCTTCCTCCGCGTGTTGGATTCTGGGAAAGCCTTATTTATTCAATATAATTAAATAAAATCATCGCTTGCCGGGTTGTCAACAACAAATACCAGCCAATACCGTGGCCGGGGAACCCTGCACGAAAAAAATGCAAACGTTTACGTCTTTTGAGAGGGGCGTTCACACATAGACATTCACCCGGGTGCCGATCCATAAATCAGCGACCAGACGACCGCCGCCGCTGTAAATCAGGCCGTCGTCCGGTTCGGATGCAACCGTAAGCACCTGCCGTTCGAGGAGCACCGGGCGTCTGGATGATTCGCCGAATGTGAAAAGCGTACCGGTACCGGCCCGAACCGGGGGGTAAAAGGGTATGGGTACCAGCGCAGCGGATTCCGCCATTTTTCCAACTTCCAGACCATTGAGATTAACAACCATAAGGATTTATGCAACATCCGTACACACCCGAATGATTAAGATATCAAACTGAAATAATTACCTTATTTTATTTTTAAGGTCCATTTATTTCGATGGTCCGGCAATTTTTGCCTGATGGGTTGGTCGAAGTCGTACTATTGAACCACCCAGACGGTGCAGTTGCCGTCATGGCTGTGTGTCCGATCCCCCCGGCGGGCAATGATCACATGGCGGTCTTGAATTTTTGGTTAAACGCCAGGGCAGCGATGTCGGCCACATCCCCGGGGTTGGCAAAATGATCCAGGTTCATCACCCTATCGAACTTATAGGGGGTTGCCGCTTTTTTTCCGAAGACTTTTTTGAAAAATACCGCCTGCTCCTTGTCGATGCTTGACAATAACTTTTTGGCTTTCGCAGATTGAATCAGCAATGGCTGTGCCAAGGGTGTGGTCGAACACATCTATATGTTTTTATAATACTTTTTTAATCTTATCAGGAAAGTGAGCGGCATTTCACGCCATGAACCGTGTCCGCTCTTTTTGCATCGTGCAAAGGGTTGTAAATATGGTCCCTTGGCTTGAACTCATGGTCAAAAAAATGTAGTGGTAAAGAAAAAGGAGAACATGCCATGCTGACACTGGATCGATTATTGAAGGAAAGCGAAAGGATTGAACCGGTACCCCAGGTGATTCATCAACTCATGGATCTGGTTGACGACCCGGAGGTTCCCGTTTCTGAGATTACGGAGCTGATCCTTTACGAACCGTTGGTAACCGCAAACTTGCTCAAGCTGGCTAATTCAGCTGCTTTCGGGTTCAAGAAAAAAGTAGACTCGGTGCATGATGCCGTGGTTCTTTTGGGACTGAAGCGGGTGGTTGAAATCGTGCTGCTCAACAGTGTAACCAAACCGTTGAAATCCGCCCACCAGGGGTATGGCCTTGCGGAGGGCCAGTTGTGGAAGCAGTCCGTCTCCTGCGCCCTCATGGCCAGCGCCATCGCTGAAACCACAGAGGCCCCGGAAAAGCACACCGTTTTCACGGCAGCGCTGCTCAAAGACATCGGCGTCATCGTCCTGGACCGGCACATGGGTGAAGCCATGGCCATGATTCGCAAGGCCATGGAGGTCGACAGCCTGAGCCTGGTTGCGGCCGAGCGCCAGGTACTGGGCATCGACCATGCCCATCTCGGCGGGTTAATCGCCGAGAAGTGGAACTTCAGCGAAACGCTGGCCGGAACCATTCAAAACCACCACCTGACAGACGAGGTGACCGACATTCCGGTGCAAGCCGCAATGGTCTACCTTGCCGACAGCATGTGTTCGATGTCCGGCCTCAACGGAGAGCTGTTCTGTGGCCATTACGGCCACTACGATCGAGTTTGCGACCAACTCGGCCTGTCGGAAGAGAAGCGTAAACCGCATCATGTCCGATTTTTATGCCCGCAAGGAAGATATCTATGGTCTGCTGGCCATACTATAGCTGGGTTGGCCCCCTAAAAAAAACCGATAGGAGTTTGACACTAAGATGACCCCGTATGAACTATCAAAACTGATTCACATGGAACTGTCACCCATCGCCCCCCGGTTGTCGGCGGCGATCAACCGCGCCCTGGTGGATATCGGGGAGGGATCCGTTTTGGTGGGGCTTGGCCCGGGCACGAATGAAAACGAGAACGTCTCTTTCCAGGAATTCGAAACCATCAACACCATCGGTGGGGATGCCGACGGCGCTCTGGCAAAGATCCATGAGATGATGTGGAAACTGGAAGAACATTCCTCCTGGAAGGTGATTATCGACAAAAAACCCGGACGACAGGGAAAACCCATCGAGTTGCTCTATACCCTGGTTAGAACAAAAGGGAATCTGTAGACGGGGATGGGATAAGTTTAATCTTGTTTCATTTTTATTCCAACTTGAATTAAAAATTTATTGCATCTTCAATGCAATTTGGTTATATATCCGTTTCACCGTCTCTGACGCGCGGCAACCCGTTATCCACCACCTCAATCATGCGTATTTTTGAAAACATCATCCGCGGCTTCATCAATGACAGCGGTCTCAAGCTGAATACCATCAGCAAAACCTCGGGGATTTCACACACCTACCTGACCAAGCTGATCAACGACAATATCAACCGGCCGGGCAAGGATAAGATCGCTTCCATCATGCTGGCCCTGAACCATTCCATCGAAGAGATCAACACGGTCCTGGCCGGATATGACTATCAGGCCCTGGACGAACCGGACATTCCCGAAATATTGGAGAATAACCGCAAACGTAAAATACAGGGAAATACCCTCTCACTGTTCGACGATATTCACGTCAAACTGCTGCTGTCGCCCATGGAGCGCATGGGCGGCACCAAGATACTGGTGAAAAAAGCGCCATCGGTCCTGTTCATGCCCGATGAACTCTATCTGGGCCGCAAGACCGACCCAAATGAGGATGATCCGCCGGACAAAAGCTTCTACCATGCGTTTACCAGCGCCCTGTTCAAGGAGCGCAAGGCGATTTTTCAAACCAGCTGCGACGCGGGGACCCGGTTCGAGACCTATATCTGCCGGCATTGCCTGGAAGAGTACGTTAAAAAGGTCATGGATGCGAACCAGGGGAATCAACCCGAACTGATGCTGCGTTTTTTCGCCAATGCCGCCGCCGCCATTCAGGCCAACCCGGATCAGCACCGCACCTGGATCATGGAACGCTGTGCCTGGTTCGACTACATGATCCAGGGTGACGATCACGACGATCCGAAAGTGTTTTTCTTTGGTAAGAAAAGCCATGACTACGGTTCCACCAGCGAACAGGTCAACCTGCAGGGATTTTCCTCGGATTCACCCGCCATGATCGATCTTTTCAGAAAAGAAACCCGGTTGTGCCGCAGTGCCATCGACCCACAGTTGAAAAAGAACTATCCCGACAGCCTGATCCGTTACTTCATTCAGCTATTCAGGTCCTATGGGTGTGCTGAGGCGTTCACCGCGTATATGGACCGGCCCGAACCATCCAACAGGGCCGTCGTCACAGGTGTTGATCGGCCGGGTTCCACCTGATCGTCTAAGGCCGATCGAATGAACAATAAAGATGTATCAGAATAACGGCCAACCGCAGGCATTACCCGCTGCACGGTTGCCATCATCACCACAACCAGGAGGAGGAGCTAAATGAAAAAATGTCTTGCAGTTACCCTGACCCTCGCCGTGCTTTTCGGCTTTGGAACCCTTGCCGGTGCCGCCACCCTGAAGGTGGGACTGGATGCCGACCCGGTATCCCTCGACCCCCACGTGCAGCTTTCCGGCGGCATGCTGCAATATTCCCACTGGGTCTTCGATCCGCTGGTCCGCTATGCCCAGGACATGTCCATCGAACCGCGCCTGGCCACCCGCTGGGAGCGCATCGACGACCTGACCATGCGCTTTTTTCTGCGTGAAGGGGTCAAGTTTCACAGCGGCAACACCTTTTCGGCCAAGGATGTCAAGTTCACCCTGGAGCGGCTGAAAAAAAGCGTGGACTTCAAGGGGCTTTTCGAGCTTTTTACCGAAGCTGCCATCGTCGATGATTATACCATCGACATCAAAACCAAAAAACCCTATGCCCTGCTGCTGAGAATGTGCACCTACATCTTTCCCATGGACAGTCAGTTCTACACCGGCACCGACGCCTCGGGGCAGCCGAAGGATGCCATCGTCAAGATAGGCCCCTCCTTTGCCCTGGCCAACGAATCCGGCACCGGCCCCTATACGGTCACCGAACGCGAGCAGGGCGTAAAACTGGTTCTTGAACGCTTTGCCGACTACTGGGACACCGCCTCTCCGGGCAATGTGGACCAATTGGTGATGTCCCCCATCAAGGAAGACGCCACGCGCGTGGCGGCCCTGCTCTCCGGTGACGTGGACTTCATCTCCCCGGTGCCCCCCCAGGATTTCAAACGCATCGAACGTGACCCCAAGGTGAACCTGTTCACCTATCCCGGCGGCCGCATCATCACCGTGCAGCTCAACCAGAAGCGCCGCCCTGAGCTGCGGGTGACCAAGGTCCGCCAGGCCATTGTTCACGCCATCAACAACGAAGGCATCGTGCAAAAGATCATGAAGGGCACCGCCACCCCCGCCGGCCAGCAGAGCCCCATGGGTTATGCCGGGTACAATCCCAGCTGCGTGCCACGCTACGACCTGAACAAGGCCAAGGCCCTGATGAAGGAAGCCGGGTTTGCCAACGGCTTCGAATGCACCATGATCGCCCCCAACAACCGCTACGTCAATGACGAGAAGATCGCCGAAGCCGTGGTGGGCATGCTGGCCAAGATCAACATAAAAGTCAATTTGAAGACCATGCCCAAGGCCCAGTACTGGGATGAATTCGACGCCCAGGTGGCAGACATGCAGTTGATCGGCTGGCATTCGGACACGGAGGATTCGGGCAACTTTTCCGAATTCCTGATGATGTGCCCCAACAAGGAGACCGGCTACGGCCAGTACAACAGCGGCAATTACTGCAATCCGGAAGTGGACCGGCTGACCCTGGCCGCCCAAAGTGAAACCGACATGAATAAGCGCGGTCAGATGCTGCAGCAGATCGAGCAGATCCTCTACGACGATGCGGCCTTCGTACCCTTCCACTGGCAGAACCACTCCTACGGCGCCAAAGCGAACGTGGATGTGGCGCCGATTATTAACACCATGAACTTTCCCTATTTCGGGGACCTCGTGGTGAAATGAAAAATGGTGACACAGCGTGCGGCTTTTTTGATTTTTCAAAAGAACAATCACGCGTCGCCTGAACCGTGCAATGGTATTCAGGGGTCAGGAGCCAGAAGTCAGAAGCAAAATGATGTCCCTATGGTCCATCGTTTTTACTCAAACGAATGAGCCGAAGGCGATACCTTCTTCTGAATTCTGAATACTGACTCCTGAATTCCTTATTTTTTAAATATTACAAAAACTTATTATTATTGGAACAGCACTAATGTTTGCCTTCGTCATCCGACGCGTCACCCAAGCCCTCTTCGTCATGCTGATCATCAGCCTGGTGGGGTTTTCCATCAAAAACAAGATCGGCGATCCGGTCAGGGACCTGGTGGGCGAGCGGGTGACGCCGGCCGAACGCGAGTTGCTGCGGGACAAACTGGGCCTCAACGATCCGTTTGTGACCCAATACCTCCGGTTCGCCAAAAATGCCGCGAAGGGGGATCTGGGTATGTCTTTTTTCCATAAAAAGCCGGCCCTATCGGTCATTGCCGCCAAGGCCCCGGCCACCCTCGAGCTGGTTTTCGGTGCAGCACTGATCATCATCTTCATCTCCCTGCCCATCGGTGTCTTCTCGGCAATCTATCCGCGCAGCGCCTTTTCCCGGTTCACCATGGCATTTTCCACCCTGGGGGTGTCGGTGCCGGTGTTTCTCACTGCCATCGTCCTGATCTATATCTTCTCCGTCGAGCTGAACTGGCTGCCCTCATACGGGCGCGGGGAAACCGTCAGTTTAGGCGGATGGGACAGCGGCCTGTTTACCGTGGACGGCATCATGCACCTGATCCTGCCCTGCTTTTCTCTGGCCTCGATCATGCTGCCGCTGTTCATCCGTCTGATCCGGTCGGAGATGATGGAGGTCCTGGAGACCGAATACATCAAGTTTGCCTGGGCCAAAGGCCTGCAGCGCAAACGCATCTGGTTTATCCACGCCTTCAAGAACACCCTGCTGCCGGTGATCACCGTATTCGGCGTCCAGATCGGCATCATGTTTGCCTTCACCATCCTCACCGAAACCGTTTTTCAATGGCAGGGCATGGGTTTCATGTTTTTAGAGGCAGTCGAGCGATCGGACATCTCCCTGCTGGTGGCCTACCTGATGGTGGTGGGGGCCCTTTTCGTGGTGGTCAACACCGTGGTGGATATCATTTACGGGCTGGTGAATCCCACCATCCGGATTGCGGGAAGAAAATGAACCGAACCTGGCAACGATTCAAGGCATCCTATCTTTTGTTCAGCTTCAAACAGGACAAGACCGCCATCTTCAGCCTGGTGGTTCTGCTGGCCCTGCTGGCCACCGGCCTGCTGGCGCCGATGGTCTCGCCCTACGACCCCTATGATCCGGCCAATATCGACATCATGAACTCCGAATTGCCGCCGTCCTGGACACAAGACGGTGAGGCGGCCTTCCTGCTGGGCACCGATATCCAGGGGCGCGACCTGCTCAGCACGATGATCTACGGCCTGCGGCTGTCCATTCTCATCGGTTGCGGGGCGGTGGTCCTGCAGGGATTCCTCGGCGTCGTCGTCGGTCTGCTGGCGGGATATTTAGGGGGCAAGATCGACGCCGTGCTCATGCGCATCGCCGACATCCAGCTCTCCTTTCCCTACCTCATGGTGGCCATTTTCATCAGTGCCATCTTTCAGCTGGCCTTCGGCATCGGCCACTACGAAGATCTGGCCGTGCCCCTGCTCATCGTCATCATCGGCCTGTCGGAATGGCCGGTGTATGCCCGGACCGTGCGGGCATCGGTTATGGGGGAAAAGAACAAGGAATACGTGGAGGCGGCACGGGTGATCGGGCTGAATCGCTGGCGGATCATGTTTCGCCACGTGCTGCCCAACACCATGACCTCAGTGCTGGTCATCTCCACCATCCAGGTGGCCAACGCCATCATGAGCGAGGCAGCCCTCTCCTTTTTAGGTTTGGGCATGCCGGTGACCAAACCCTCCCTGGGCTCGTTAATCCGGTCCGGTTTCGAGTATATCTTTTCCGGATCCTGGTGGATCACCCTGTTCCCGGGAATATTTCTAGTGCTGCTGGTGCTGGTGATCAATCTGCTCGGGGATTGGCTGAGGGATGTGCTCAATCCAAAATTGTATAAAGGGTAGTTTTATGTCACATCTACTCGAAGTCAACGACCTCGAAGTCAAATTCGGCCTGCGGTCAGGCGACCTGACCGCCATCAACGGCATCAGCTTCAACCTGGACAAGGGCGAGCGCATGGGCCTGGTCGGCGAAAGCGGGGCCGGCAAATCGGTTACCGGTTTCGCCATCATCAATTTGATCAGCAAGCCGGGTTTCATCTCCGGCGGCCGGGTGATGTTCAATGGAATGGATCTGGCGTCACTCTCCGAAGAAGCCATGCGTGAAATTCGGGGCAACCAGATCAGCATGATCTTTCAGGATCCCATGATGACGCTCAACCCGGTGCTGACCATCGGCACCCAGATGGTTGAGACCCTGTTGGCCCACCGCAGCATCACCCGGGCCGAGGCAGAGGCCATCGCGCTGGAAAAGCTTAAAAAGGTGCAGATTCCCTCACCGGAAAAGCGCCTGGCCCAGTATCCCCACGAATTTTCCGGCGGCATGCGCCAGCGCATCGTCATCGCCATCGCCCTGATCACCGACCCGGAAATCATCATCGCCGACGAGCCCACAACCGCCCTTGACGTGACCATCCAGGCCGAAATCATGGATCTGTTGCAGCAGCTGTGCGAGTCGGAGGATACGGGGCTGATCCTTATCACCCACGACCTGGGGGTTGTGTCCCAGGTGACCGAAAAGATCGCCGTCATGTATGCCGGTAAAATCGTCGAATCGGGCCTGACCGAACTGGTGGTCAACGACCCGAAACATCCTTATACGCAGGGATTGATCAAGGCGTTGCCCGGCAGCCTGCAGCCCGGCGCCCGCCTGAACCAGATCCCGGGGATGATGCCCACGCTGACCGACATCCCGCCGGGATGCTCCTTCAACCCCCGCTGCCCCCTGTGCGAGGCCATCTGCCGCGACCAGGAACCGCCGTTTATTCCTGTGGACCGCCTGACGCGAATGGTGGCCTGCCACATGGTAAAACCCGACCCCAACATGGGAACAAGATGACGAGCGAGCAACCCAACCCGATGAAAAGCGATGAAAACGGCCTGCTGGCCCTCAAACAGGTGGTCAAGCATTTCGATATTTCCGGGGGCCTGCTGGACCGGCTGCGATTTGAAAAGGGCAGACTCAGGCACCAGCGAACCACCGTCAAGGCGGTGAACAACGTGAGCTTCACCATCGCCCCCGGTGAGACCTTCAGCGTGGTGGGAGAGAGCGGCTGCGGCAAATCGACCCTGGCCCGCACCACCCTGGGCATCTATCCGCCCAACAGTGGCAGGATTCTCTATCGGGGAGAGCGCATCGACAACAAGAACGCCCAGCAGATGCTGCCTTTTCGCCGCAAGATGCAGATGATTTTCCAGGATCCTTACGCTTCACTGAACCCGCGAAAAACCGTGATGCAGACCCTGGAAGAGCCGGTGGTATTTCATAATCCGTCCATTTCGGCGGACCAGGTGAAAGACCGGGTGGCGGAGGTCATGTCCCAGGTCGGCGTCGACCCCAAATGGGCCAGTCGATACCCCCACGAATTTTCCGGCGGGCAGCGTCAGCGCATCAGCATCGCCCGAGCCCTGATGGTGGATCCCGAGTTCATCGTGGCCGACGAGCCCGTATCCGCCCTGGACGTCTCCATCCAGGCCCAGATCCTCAACCTGCTCATGGACGCCCAGGCCCAGCGGGGACTCACCTATATGTTCATCACCCACGACCTGTCGGTGGTGGAGCACATCAGCAGCCGGGTGGCGGTGATGTACTTGGGCACCCTGTGCGAACTCTCCCCGGCCAAAACGCTTTTCGACAGCCCCCGCCACCCCTACACCCAGGCCCTGCTCTCTGCCATTCCCAAACTGGGCCGCAAGAAAAGCGGCCACATCCGGCTGAAAGGTGAAGTGCCCACCCCGATCGACCTGCCCAGCGGATGTGTGTTCCACGGCCGCTGCATTCACGCCAACCCGCGCTGCATAGAAGCGATCCCTGAGGCACGAAGCGTGGAAAACAAGGTTATTGTCGCCTGCCACGCCGTGGAGGAGGGGCGGCTGTAAAGACCGCCAAGCAGAGAAGCTGAAAGCTCAAGATGGTTTAATCGATCGCCCGCAAGCCCCGTTGGTGATCGTTATCGAAACAGCTGAGGCGTTCTTCCAGTTCGCCAAAGCGGTCTTTTCCGGTTAACGATACGCATGCCCGGATGCCTTCGGTGCGGCTGCTACCGGTGGTTTCAAGGGAAATGGCACTGATGCCGTAGTAGAGCAATTCCTCCACCAGCTCAACACCAGTGAAACCGGGATAGGCAACGGTGAAGTAAAAGCCGTCGGCCAGGGGCTGCTCCTCGTCCATATCGTAGACCAGCGAAAAGCCGTTTTGGGTGAACAGACGTTTCATCGTTCGGGCGCGATCGCCATATTCTCTCACCGCCGCGACAAAGTCGTACCTACCATCGTTGACCGCCTCCAGCAGTTTGGCCAGGCCATACTGGGTGCTGTGACACACACCGGCGCTCAGGGAATACATGCCGCCGAAAATATAGGCGTAGCCGAACCGGTCGGTGCCGAACCAGTGTGCGAGGCCGTCGCCGGTGGATTCGAACAGACGATCGGAAATGGCCGTCATGCCGATGCGCTGGCCGGCCAGGCTGAAGGATTTGGAGCTGGATACGAGCAGGATATAGTTGTCCGTATAGCGGGCCACCGTGGGAATGAAGGGCGGCACCCCCGGCCGGGAGGTGTCCTGCCTGAAATCCATGCCGAAGTAGGCCAGGTCCTCCAGGGCGATGACATCGTAGGTCGTGCACAGCTCGCCGATGATGCCCAGCTCTTTCTCCGTGAAGCAGATCCAGGCCGGGTTGTTGGGGTTGGAATACATCAATGCCCCGATTCGATGGGTCGACAGGTAGGCTTCCAGCTTGTCCCGCAGCCGGTCTCCCCGAAAATCGTAAACGTCGAAATGCTCCCGGGGCAACCCCAGCACCTGGGCCTGCTTCTTGTTCACGGGAAATCCCGGGTCGATAAACAGGATGCCGTTCTTGCCCTCGATCCGGCGGCCGGCCATCATCATGGAAAGAAAGCACCCCTGCATGGCGCCCACGGTGGGCAGGCAGTGGGCCGGCTGCACATCGACGTCCAAAAATTGCTTCACAAAACGGGAGATTTCGGTCTTCAGGCTGGGGATGCCGTCAAAAGGCGGGTAGATGGCGCCCACGCCATTTTTCAGGGCAGCGATCTCTCCTTCCACGGCAATCTCCGGCGGGGCCATACCGGGGATGCCCATCTCCATACGGATAAACCGCTGCCCGGAGGCCGCTTCGATTTCGCCCACCAGCCGGTTCAGCTCACGGATGGAGGCCAGTCCCACGCAGGCCAGCTTGCTTTCACGGATTTTGTCCCGAACGATATTGCCGGCAATCGGGGTATCCATTAGACGATCCCCCCCTCGGCCAGTGGTTTGCCGTCGATTATGCGCCGGGGGTTGAAGATCGACAGATCCAGCGTCGGGGTGTCACCGATGATTAGTTCACTCATGTAGCGGCCCACGGCCGGGCCCTGCTGGAGGCCGTGTCCGGAGAAGCCGTTGGCCAGGTAAAAGCCTTTGATTTCAGGCCATTCACCGAGGATGGCGTTGTGGTCCAGGGTATTGACCGCGTAAAGACCCGCCCAGCCCCGTACCAGCTTCAGTCGCTCGAAAGCCGGGACGAATTCAGCCAGTTCCGGCCACAGAAGATCCATGAACCGGTTCTGATCCCAGGTGAAATTGAAACCCACCGGGTCGTCGTCCATGGATTTTCCCAGCAGCACCATTCCGCCGGTTTCCGTCCTGAAGTAGAGCCCGGACGGAAGCACGGTCAGGGGCAGCGGGCCGTCGGGCTTGACGGCCGGGTCCAGGCAAAAGCACTGGCGCTTGACCGGCTTCACGGGCAGGTCCACCCCGGCGGTACCGGCCAATTCAGTGCACCAGGCGCCGGCGCAGTTGACCACGACGGCAGATGCATAGGTGGCACCGGCGGCGGTCTTTACGCCGGTGATCTGCCGGTTGTCGACCACCAGTCCGGTTACCTCGTCCTCGATGTAGACGGCCCCCTGGGCCCTGGCGTTGGCCTTGTAGCCCATGAGCACGGCGTAGGCGTCGAAATGGCCGTCCTGGGCGCCGAAGGTGCCGCCGGCGAACCCGTCGGTCGCATACAGGGGATAATGGGCCTTGATCTCGTCCGGTGACCACCACTGGACCTGACATCCCAACGCCTTTTGCATTGCCATGGACGCTTTGGCGCCGGCTGCCGCGGGTTCTTCATGAAGAAAAAGGTTGCCCTCGCGGTGGTAGGCGATGCTGGGGCGGTTGCCGGCCAGTGTCATGTCATCTTCGAAGTGTTCCAGCACATCGAAGGCGTACTGGGAAATCTGGACATTCTGCTTCAGGCTGAACTGGATCCTGGCGTTGACCATGGACAGGGTGGTGGAGGCCCGGGTGTAGGCCAGATCCCGCTCGATGACGGCCACTTTCAGTCCCGGATCCTTGCGGGTCAGGTAATAGGCGGTGGTGGAGCCCATAATGCCGCCACCGACAATGATGACATCATAACGATTTTTGCTATCCATGGTCTGTTATTCTCCTGATTGATGGCCTGAACCGGTCAGGCCTGTTTGTAATTGGGTCCTTCCCCGCCCTCCGGACAGGTCCAGGTGACGTTGTGGAAGGGATCCTTGATGTCGCAGGTCTTGCAATGCAGGCAGTTGGTAAAGTTCAACTTGATGCCTTTGATGCCGCTGCCGTCTTTGCGTGTTTCCAATTCATAGACATCACCCGGGCAAAAACGGGTGCAGGGGCTGCCATAGGTGGGATAACATTTCTCCACGCACACCCGCTGGTCGTGAATGAGGACATGGCTGGGCTGGTCCTCCCGGTGAAGGGTGCCGGAAAGGTAGACGCCGGTGAGCTTGTCCACCATGGCCGGATCGTCCGTGGCCGGCTTGGACTGCTCTGGGTCAGGCCCGGTGACCGCTGCGTCGCCTTTCAGGGGTGTCAGTGTGGTGGCGTCGTCCACAGCGGGGAGGCGATCGATCAGACCCTTGCCCTTGGAAATATACTGGGCGGCCAGGTGGAGCCATTTGATCGGCCCTTTTTTGGCCAGGGCCTGGGCGAAGTTGCGGCCCTCCCGAAGCTCTGCACCGGCCCAGCTGGCTTCGATCCGCTGGCGGTAGACGTCCAGGGTGTTGCGTCTGGTATTGCCGGCCACAAGGGCGTCCATGATGGTCTCGGCGGCCAACATTCCCGACTTCATGGCCAGGTGGATGCCTTTGATGGCCGGTGTGCTGTGCATGGCGGCGCCGTTTCCGGTGAACAGGGCGCCGTCCACGGCCAGGTGCGGCATGGAAAACCAGCCGCCGGTGGAAACGGCGCGAGCCCCCTGCTCCACCACCTTGCCACCCCGGATGATGTTCTGGATCATCGGGTGCCCCTTGAAGCGCATGAACGTGTCGTAGAGGTCCAGCGACGGGTTCTCGTAGCCCAGGGCGACCAGAAAACCCAGGGCGATACGGTTTTTGGCCATTTCATAGACAAACCCACCGCCCGGGGTGTCCAAATCCAGAGGGAAGCCCATCGTATGAATGTCGTTGAAGGCGCTGCCGCTAAAAAAATGGTTTTCCGGCAGTTGGATCACTTCCTTGATCCCCGTTTCAAACACCTCGGGCAGACGGCCCGAACGGATGGGCAGTTTGTCGGCCAACGCTTTCATCAGGCTGCCCCGGGCGCCCTCTCCCAGCACGGTGACCTTGGCCAGCAGGTCGATGCCCGGCTCAAAATTGGGTTTGGGCTTGCCGTTCTTGTCCAGCCCTTTGTCGCCGGTACGAACCCCCGTCACCGTGATGCCGTCGTCGGCCATAAGGATCTCTTTACCGTCGAAGCCGGGAAATATATTGATGCCCATGGCCTCGGCCTTGTCCCCCAGCCAACGGCACACCCGGGAGAGACTGACGATGGGAAAACCGGTGTTGTGCATCTGGCGTGGCACCAGCGGCATTTTAAAACTGCGCTGCGGTGTGAGAAAAAAGAAACCGTCGCCGCGTACGGTCTGCTCCACGGGGAATCCCTGCTCCAGATAATCCGGGAAAAGCTCGGCGATGGCCGCTGGATTCATCACCGCCCCGCTGATGGCGTGGGAACCGATGGCGGCCCCTTTGTCGATGAGGGCCACTTCCAGTTCCTGGCCTTTTTCCGCTGCCAGTTGCATCAGGCGGATGGCGCCGGCCAGGTTGGCGGGTCCGCCGCCGACAAAGAGAACGTCAAATTCAATGGTTTCGTGCGTGGTCATCGATTCCCCCCTTTTCAATCAGGCTTCCATAAAGGCGACAGGAAAAATGCCATGAATGAACTGAATGGTGTTTAAGGGGATTCAGATAGCCTGATTTTCCATTAAAAACAAGGACCATTGTTCACCCGTCCGGGGACACATATGACTTGTTTAATGACATGATCCATGGTATCTGCCTTTGCTAACCTTTTCACCCAATTCCTTAACATCCGTATACGGTAACCCCGGACCTGGCGATGCATGTGCATCGTGCCGGGATGATCCTGCAAGGAGGCATTGAGCATGGCAACCCGTAGCAACAATTCAGCATGGATACTGGTGGTGGTTCTGGCTGTGTGTCTTCAGGTGGTGTTTGTTTTTGCAGACGTCAAGCAGACTGCCACGGGAACGGCCATCAACTTTTCCAAGGCTTACTTTCTCCTGGATGCCGATATGGAAAAGTATATTTGCAATGAACTGGCCGGCAATGAGGATGAACCGGTTGTCGCCGCCTACCTTCAAGCCATGACCGATGAGGCCAATGCCCGCGGGTTCGGCACCGGAATGATGAAGCAGACCATCATCCATGTAAAAACAGAAACGCTGGCCCAGGACCCTGAATCCGCCACGATTCATCTGAAAGGGCGACACCGTACCTGCATCCATCCGATCTTTGCCTATGTGGCCTCGCTGTTTCGACTGGGCCAGACCCATGCGTTCGAAGCGACCCTGGAGCTGATCAAAGAGGATGGCAAGTGGAAGGTCTGCGGGAACCCTTACAACCTGTCCATGGATGGTTAGCCAACCCGTTTTCAGCCGGGTAACCAACCACAAGGGGGTGGCGACACCTGACCCGCTGTATCTGTCGTTACCGTCATTGCAACAATGATCGTCCGCCGCCGGTTTCACAGCCACCGTGAAACCGGCGCTTATTTTCAGGGTCACGGCAAAAAGGATTAAAAAAGGTGTTGATAAACGTCATGAGCGCTGGTTCCTAGCAGACGCGCCAACAGACGAGCAGGATTGGCAACTGATGACTACTGGCCACAACCATTTAACGTCTGCATCCCGGTGAGGATGCCTGCCAATGGACGCTGTTTACCTGGAGATTCGAAAGATCGCCCGCAAGATCGCGGCCCGCTATCCCCGGCCTGATTTTTATCGTGCCCATCCGTCCGAGGTCAGGGGTTCACGGCGTTTTTACTACGCCGACGACGCTATCGTCAGACTCCGGGAAGACATGGCCGGATGCCTCGACAACGATTTCGGCCACGGTATGGGTCACGTGGAAAAGGTGGCCATCGATGCCGGCACCCTGGTCATTATCGAAAGCCGCCTGGCCGGCCATGCGGAAGACCGGGTTCAGCGGAACCTGCTGCTGGCTCAGTGCGCCGGTTTGTTGCACGATATCTGTCGCAAAGAGAAATCCCACGCCGAAAAAGGGGCTGAGACGGCACGCGATATCCTGAGAACTTATCCGCTTGTTCCCGAGGAGATCAGCCATGTATGCACGGCCATTCGCAATCACGAAGCCTTCGCCCGCCTGGAGCGACTGCCGGCCCGCCAGGCTCGTATCATCTCCGACTGCCTGTACGATGCGGACAAGTTTCGCTGGGGGCCGGACAATTTCAACCATACGCTCTGGGACATGGTCGGTTTCGTGAACCCGCCTTTGGAGGTTTTTGTGGATCATTTCCCCAAAGGCATGGCCCTGTTAAAAAAAATCCGCGGGACCTTCCGCTCCCGAACCGGACGGCGCTACGGGCCCCAATTCATCGATATGGGTATTGCCATCGGCGAAGAACTGTACCAGGTGATCCTGACCGACTTCATCCCACCACCCTGATCCATGCCTTTCATCCGTCATGAGGACCGTCAACCTTGCGCGTACTGCTGATCAACCCCTTTTACCCGATTTCCGAAACCCCGTCTCCGCCCCTGGGACTGGCATTCCTGGCCGGGGCATTGGAGCAGGCCGGGCACCCGGTCAAACTCCTGGATTGCGTCGTCTTTCCCTATGGCCGGGAATATTTGGCATCGATGCTGGGGGATTTCAAACCGGATCTGGTCGGTGTCACAGCCGTGACCATGACCGTCGATCATGCCCTTCAAGCCCTCGAAGCGGTCAAAAGCGCTGGATCCGTCCCTCACCACGGTGATCGGCGGCCCCCACGCCACCTTCTGTGCAACGGATATTCTGCGGTCCTGCGACCAGGTGGATGGGGTGGTGTGCGGTGAGGGAGAAAAGGCCCTCGTGGCCCTGACCCAAGCCGTAGAGACCCATGCGCCTTGGGAAGGAATCGCGGGAATCGCCTTTCGAAAGGGCAACCGGATCGTTAAGACTGCCGCAGCGCCTCTGGCAGATCTGGACGAACTGGCCCCGCCGGCCCGTCACCTGATCCCTTTGGGACGCTACCGGGCGCTGGGCATGCCGGTCAGCATGACCACCAGCCGTGGATGTCCGTTCAAGTGTATTTTCTGCGTGGGGCGTAAGATGGTGGGCGCACGGGTCCGCTATCGCGATCCCATCCGGGTGGTGGACGAAATGGAACGTCTGAGTGTCATGGACTTTCACCAGATCAATCTGGCCGACGACCTGTTCACGGCAAACGCAGACCACTGCCTGGCGGTATGCAACGAAATATTGAGCCGCGGGCTGAAGGTCAAGTGGACCTCCTTTGCCCGGGTGGACACGGTCTCGCACAGGGTATTGGAAAAGATGCACCAGGCCGGATGCACCACGGTCAGCTTCGGGGTGGAGTCCGGCAGTCCCGATATGCTCAGGCGAATTAAAAAGGGTATCACCCTGGAGCAGGTCGTGCATGCGATGCAGCTGTGCCGGGATTGCGGCATCGATCCGCACGCGTCATTCATCCTGGGACTGCCGGGTGAAACCGAGACGACCCTGGCGCAGACCTTGGCATTCGGTGAGCGTCTCAAGGACATGGGCGTCAGCCACGGCTTTCACATTCTGGCCCCCTTTCCAGGCACCGACGTTCGGGAGCGTGTCGATGAATATGATCTGCAGATCCTGTCCAACGATTGGCGGCGGTACCATGCCAATCGTGCCGTCATTCGTACGGCTGGCGTTAAGTCGGAAACCATGGACGCCGTCGTGATCGATGGTGAACGGCAGTTCGACCGGTGGCTGGGAGAAATCGCCCGAATCCGCGAAGACGGGCGGGCCACCGCCGAAAAGATCTGGCCCCTGGTCCGATTGGAGCACACGGTGGTGATTTACGACATGATGATGAAGCGGCTCATCGAAGATAAGGGCAACTGGCCGGCTGAGACATCAGATGAAGCGGATGCAAACCCCACAGGAAAGCTGATCGACCGCCTTTCTGGTGAACTGGATCACCCGCCGGCACGAATTCGGGCGGCCATCGAATTTGCACTCGGCCAGCGTTATCTGACCCGAAACACCGCGAATGGACGGATTCACTGGTCCTGGGTGGACTATTTTTAAGCGGTGTCGATGCTATTGGCATTCAGCCACCCATGCTTATAGTGACGGGTATCGACAATCAACCCGTTAAGCGGCAACCCCATCGGTATCTATCCGTTTCGTGAAGGAGGTCACCATGTCAAAAGCAATTAGAATTCATGCAACCGGAGGCCCCGCCGTCATGCGCTGGGAAGATTATGATCCCGGAACGCCGGGACCCGGAGAGGTCCGGCTTCACCAGGAGGCGGTTGGGCTCAATTTTATTGACGTGTATCATCGCACCGGACTCTATCCGCTGCCCGCGCTGCCCGCCGTTCTGGGTCTGGAAGGCGCCGGCGTCGTGGAAGCGGTGGGATCCGATGTCTCTGAATTCAAGGCGGGAGACCGGGTGGCCTACGCCGGCATCCCACCGGGTGCCTACGCTCAGGACCGCTGCATCCCGGCCCATCGACTGGTCCGGCTGCCGGACAACATCGAAACCCGACAGGCGGCCGGCATGATGCTTCGGGGCATGACGGCCCGCTACCTGCTTTACGGCTGCTACCCGGTGAAGGCCGGCGATCGCATCCTGATCCATGCGGCGGCCGGTGGCGTTGGGTCTATCGTCTGCCAATGGGCCAGTCACTTGGGCGCCGAGGTGATCGGCACCGTGGGCTCGGCGGAAAAAGCCGCGTTGGCCAAAAAAAATGGCTGCCACCATCCGATCCTCTATGATGACGTCGATTTTGTGGAGCAGGTCAAGGCGATTACCGGCGACCGGGGCGTTGACGTGGTGTACGACAGCGTGGGCAAGGCCACGTTCATGAAATCACTGGACTGCCTCAGGCCCATGGGGACGATGGTTTCCTTCGGCCAGGCATCGGGAGCCGTATCGTCTCTGGATATCGGCGTGCTGGCGGCCAAAGGGTCCTTGTTTATCACCCGGCCCAGCCTGATGACCTACACGGCCCAGCGGGCCGATCTGCTTGCCCATGCCCGCGATCTGTTCACCGTGGTGGAAAAAGGAGCGGTAACGATCTCAATCGGCCAGACCTACCGGCTTGAGGACGCGGCCCGAGCGCACCAGGATCTGGAGGGACGCAAAACCACGGGCAGCACCGTCCTGATTCCATGAAAACGGCTTGTTGAATCGACCGATTATTGCTGGATGTTTGCCCGGTTTTATGTTATTTCGTTTAAGTTTATGCACGTCAGAATAGAGGAATTATGGTAAGAAACAGGATACTTGTCATTGCCACCCGCAACAAGGGCAAGACCGCCGAGATCCGGGACCTGCTCAACGCCTTTCCGGTTACCATCAAAGACCTGGATGATTTCGGTCCGATCCCGGAAGTGGTGGAAGACGGGGACACCTTTGACGAGAATGCCTACAAAAAGGCCAGCTTTACTGCCAGGATCCTGGGCTATCCGGCTCTCTCCGACGACTCGGGACTGATGGTAGCGGCGCTGAACGGTGCACCGGGCGTCCACAGCGCCCGCTGGGCAGGCCCCGATGCCACCGATGCCGAGCGCGGAAAAAAGCTGCTGGCCGAACTGGGAAACCAGACCAACCGTTCGGCGGCGTTTGAATGCGTGATCTCCATAGCCGTCCCTGGCGGACCGGCGCTGACCTATGAAGGCCGCTGCGAGGGCACCATCACGCATGCGCCCGCCGGCACCAACGGGTTTGGCTACGATCCGGTTTTCTTCTATCCGCCGTTGAACAAAACCTTTGCCCAACTGACCATGGCCGAAAAAAGCCGGGTCAGCCATCGGGGCAAGGCGCTGCAGGTGTTTCGGGATGAATTTGACAAAGTGATGAAATGGATCGACCGACACATGCCGGAACCGGAAATTATCGGCTGCCAGAGTCAACGGGGCGAAACGTGAATACTGTCGAAAAGGGGTAACTTCCATGTTGAAAAAAAATGAGGGAATCGACATTGCCCAGGAGTTGGGGGGAATCCAAAACGTCGAACAGGCTCAGGCCCTGTTTGCAAAACGGCTGGACAAGGAACACCTGTCCCGCATACGGACGTTGAACCGCCCGGAGATCCTGATCAAAATTGCCAACGCCATCGCCATGTGCGATCCCGCCCGGGTTTTCATCAACACTGGGTCAGAAGCGGATCGTCAATTTATTCGGCAGCTTGCCCTGAACAAAGGAGAAGAGGCGGTTTTGGCTATGGAAGGGCACACCATCCATTTCGATCTCAAAGAGGAGCAGGGCCGCATCATTGACCGAACCTTTTACATCGCCAACCCAAATGAGAAGATCAGCAGCCTGGCAAACAAGACATTGAGGGATGATGCCCTGGTAGAAGTTCGGCAAAAGATGGCCGGCATCATGAGTGGTGCCACCATGGTGGTAGGGATGTATATTCGCGGTCCCGTGGGCGCGGCAGCCTCCAATCCCGCAATCGAGATCACCAGTTCCGCCTATGTCAGCCACAGTGCCGAAATCCTCTACCGCAACGCGTTTGCGGATTTCGAAAGAGAAGTCGACCGGCTGGGTCACTTTTACACCAATATCCACAGCGAGGGACTCAACCGGCCCGAGGATCTGCCCAATGCAAGGGTATTTATGGACCGGAGCCACCGCACCACCTATTCGTTTAACTGCACTTACGCAGGCAACACCCTGCTGCTGAAAAAAGGGAACCACCGCTTTTCCGTGGACAAGGCTGTCTATGAAGGCAGCGGCAGAGAACTGGCCGAGCACATGTTCATCACCGGCATCCAGGGCCCCGGGGGCCGGGTGACCTGGGTCGCCGGTGCTGCGCCGTCCGGCTGCGGAAAAACCACCACCGCCATGGCCGGCGACCATTTTGTGGGCGACGATCTGGCCCAGATGTGGATCGACGACAAGGGCAGCGTGCGCTCCATCAATCCGGAATGCGGCATCTTCGGCATCGTGGAAGATGTGAACGGAGAAGGTGACCCGATGTTGATGGACCGGCTGAGAAATCCCGGTTCAGAAGTGATCTGGTCCAACGTACTCATCGATGAAAACGGCGTTCCCCATTGGACGGGCAATGGCGAAACCCTGCCTACCCGGGGCCGCAACTTTCAAGGGCCCTGGAAAAAAGGGCTGACGGATTCCGGCGGCAAGCAGGTCAACATCTCCCATCCCAACGCCCGCTGCACCATCTCTTCATCGGCCCTGGCCAACTACTCGGACAAAGCCGAAGCACCGGAGGGGGTGGAAACCCGGGTGATCACCTACAGCGGTCGGGACAGTGATACCATGCCGCCAGTCTGGGCGGCTAAAAACTCCAACCACGGCGTGGTGATCGGTGCCTGCATCGTCTCGGCAGCCACGGCCACGGAAGTGGGTGCATCCGGTGTGAAGCGGGCCCCGTGGGCCAACGCACCCTTCATTCCCGGTGCGCTGGGAGACTACATGAAGGCCCAGTTCGATTTCTTCGGCAATGCCGATATCAAAGACGGAAAACGGCCGATAATGGCGGGACTGAACTATTTTCTCACCCACGAGGCCCGTGGCGGCAGCGGCAAGAAATTGTTGGGGGAGAAAAAAGACGTCAAGGCATGGCTGGGATGGCTGGAGCGCCGTGCCCACGGCGATCTCGACGCCATCGAAACACCCATCGGGTTCATTCCCCGCTATGAAGACCTGAAGGCGTTCTTCGAGACCCTGATCGAGAAGCCCTACCCCAAAGATCTCTATGACCGGCAGTTTTCCCTTTATGTGGACAACATCCTGGCCAGAAACGACCTTCAGACGACTGCCTACAGCAAGGAGGAAAACATTCCCCAACTGCTCTTCGACGTACTTCGGGAGCAGCGTGACGGACTGATTGCCTTGAAGACAAAATACGGCCCCATCGTGACGCCAGAGCAGTTATTGCAAGGACCCTGAGCTATAGTACCCAAGCCACGCATCTTCAATGAACCGGCAGGGCGGCAGAAAGATATTTCTGCCGCCCTTTTTGCTTAGCGCTTTGTTACGGAACCGTCAAACTTATGAATCCCATGAACCATCAACGACTTGCATCAGCGGTGATCAATCGTCGCATGCTGGTGGCCCTGGTGATGGGTTTTAGCTGCGGGCTGCCACTGCTGCTCACCCTGTCCGTGCTCCAGGCGTGGATGACCGAGTCGGGCGTAGACCTGACCACCATCGGACTGATGACCCTGGTCGGCTTGCCCTACGCCTTGAAATTTTGCTGGGCGCCCATTTTCGATCGCTACACCCTGCCGCTGATGGGCAGACGACGGGGCTGGCTGCTGGCGTCTCAGCTGTCTCTGATGGCGGCCTTGGTCTGGTTGGGTTTCAGCAATCCGGTTGCCCACCCACAGTTGTTGGCCGTGGCCGCTCTGGCCGTGGCCTTTTTCAGCGCATCCCAGGACATCGTCGTGGATGCCTATCGGCGGGAGGACCTGCCCGACCGCGAATTGGGTTTGGGATCATCGCTTTACATCAACGGCTATCGGGTCGGCATGCTGCTGGCTTCCGGCGGCGGCCTGATTCTGGCGGACCACATGCCCTATTCCAGGGTGTACCTGATCATGGCCTTGTGCGTGCTGCCGGGGGTGATCACGACGCTGCTGACGCCGGAGCCCCACGTCGCGTCCTTTCCCGTCACGCTCAAGGCCGCCGTCGTGGATCCGCTGGTGGAGTATTTCAGCCGGGCGAATGCCTTGTGGATTCTTGCTTTTATCCTGATGTACAAAATTGGTGATACGATGGCTGCGGCCATGACCACGCCATTTTACCTGGATATCGGTTTTTCAAAGACCCAGATCGGTGCCGTGGTCAAGCTGTTCGGGTTCTGGGCGACTGTCGGCGGCACGATTTTCGGTGGTGTCGCCATGATCCGGCTGGGTATCCTTCGCAGTCTATGGATTTTCGGTATCCTTCAGGCCTTCTCCACCGCGGGATTTGTCCTGCTGGCGGTTATCGGTCCAAGCTTGACGGCGCTGTCGGCGGTTATCGCTTTCGAAAATCTGAGCGGGGGAATGGGCACGTCAGCCTATGCGGCATACATGGCCAGCATTACGGACAAGCGGTTCACAGCCACCCAGTATGCCCTGTTGACCAGTCTGATGGGCATCCCCCGGGTGCTTGCCTCGGCCCCCACCGGCTTTATGGCCTCGCACATGGGATGGCAGGGTTTCTTCATCTTCTGTACCCTGATTGCCCTTCCCGGCCTGCTGCTGCTCCTGCGGATCAACAGCCGAGGGCGGGACTGATCCCTGCTAAAATCCTTGTTTTCATAAATTTTCTGATTATGGTAGGTCAACACTGTTCTACAGGAGGCGTGATACCCCCGTGACGCAAACGAAATCCCCCACCCTCAGCCATTCCGATCGGATTCGGCAACTGGCCGAAGCACGGCAGCACATGCTGTCAATGCCGGCTGAGCAAGCCATGGCCGCTATCCTCGACCACCCGCAGCCGGCAGCATTGGTCCACTCGTTTCCGGAAGAAGACCTGCATTTTTTAATCCATGACCTCGGTCTGGACAACGCCCTTCCCCTGGTTGGCCTGGCCTCCAACCGTCAGTGGGAATTTATGCTGGATATGGAGGTCTGGAAAAAAGATCAGCTGAACTACCCGCTGGCCACCACCTGGCTGCAGTTGCTGCTTCGTGCGGATCCGGACCGGCTGGTCAAGTGGTGTTTCGATGAACGGCTGGAGTTCCTGGAATTGTATCTGTTCAGAAATATCGAGCTGCGGGTCAGGGAATCCGATCAGTTTTCATCGGATTTGGAGGATGGATTTTTTTCGGATGACGACACCTTCTACGTACGCTTCGTGGACTATCCCGCGGCCACCCCCGAGAGCAGCGCCGCCAAGGCCCGGCGCAATGAGATGTTGCGCCTGCTGCTGCGCCGAATTTCCGGGTTTGATCATCCCCGCTATCAAGGCCTGCTGTTGGAATCGGTAGGCCTGATTCCCGTCGAGACTGAAGAGGAGTTGTTCCGGCTGCGCAACGTGCGGCTGGCCGAAAAGGGATTTTTACCCTTTCACGAGGCGGTCGGTGTCTATCAGCCATTGCAACCCGGCGATCTATCGGCCAGGGGAAAAAAAGCCCTTCGACCACCATCCCCGGGTGACTCCCGTTTTCCGGTCCCCCAGTTTGCCGCCACGTTCCTCGATGGAGACAATCTCTTCGTTCGTGCATTGAAGGGGATTCGGGACGTTCACGTGATCCAGCAGCTGCAGGGAGAACTGGCCAGCCTGTGCAACCAGGTCATATCGGCTGACCAGGCGGTCATTCGGAACCGCGACCAATTGAAATCGGTGGTTTCCAAGGTCAGCGGGTACCTGAGCATCGGGCTTGAACGGATGACCGAAAGCACGGCCAGCAAACAGGAATCCATGGCATCCGCGCTTTTACAGCGTCATTTGCTGGCGGATATCTTCAGAAACGGTTTCGGCAGCGCCTTGCAGCTCAAATGGCAGGCCACGCGCTGGCGCAGAGATAGCTGGTGTCAATCACAACAGGTGGACCTCACCTTCTGGGACGAGCGGTGGCTGGGGTTATTGGGCGGATTGTTGATCGATCGACCCCAGTTTTACGATCCGTCCACTGCCGGTTCCATGTACCGCGATTTTCTGACCCGGGAAGAAATCGAAGCGACCGGTCGGGGCTTGGACCAGGTGATTGCTCTGGATCAACTGCTCAAGCAGATGGCGGTCACCATTGCAGCGGATTCAGGGATCCGGCGCCTGACCTACAAGAACCTTATGCTCACCCTGTGGGTCAGGGCGTCGTTAAAAGCGTCACCGGTCGACACGGTCACCTCGACCATTGCCGTCTCGCTTTCAGCCTTCGAGGCATTCTATACAGGACTTTGGACGGACCAGGCGGGTCAACGCATTATCGGCGACGAGAAAAAGGCCGCGTTTCTCCATTGGGCCGCGGTTGCCTCGGGCCAGTCGCCCGAGGATCTTTCAGATCGCCTGAGCACCGTATTCGAGGCGCTTTTCGATGAAATTGAACGTGAACTGGCGCCTGTGGAAGCAGGATATTTAGATCCACGACATGTTGATCTGTTTCTGCTCAAACACTGATCCTCCTCCCATCCACCGACAGGTCCTTCAATGCAAGTGATCGGCATACTCTGTGCGACGGGAGCCGCTTTATTCTGGGCAGCCGCCGTCATCATGTTCAAAAAAAGCGGTGAAACTTTCTCCCCCATGGCCTTGAACCTGTTCAAGGGTGTGGTCACGCTGTTGCTGCTGGTGCCAACCCTCTGGTTTGCCGGCGTGCCGCTTTTCCCGGTCCGGCCGGTCACGGACTGGCTGCTTTTCTGCACTTCAGGCCTTTTAGGCATCACATTGGCCGACACCTTTTTCTTCATGGCCCTCCAGCGACTCGGTGCCAGCCGGTGGGCCGTGGTGGACTGCCTCTACCTGCCTTGCATCATCCTCATGTCCACGCTTTTTTTAAATGAAGCCATCGGAATCAAAGGAATTGTTGGCGCCCTCCTGGTAATTGCAGCCATCGGAGCGGATGCCTGTTCCGGGTCTTCGGCAGTCATGTCTCGGGATGATTTTTGGACAGGGCTTGTCTTTGGCGTGCTGGCAGTGGTTATGATTGCGGGAAGCGTCGTCATGGTAAAACCGCTGCTGGAGGAGACCAGCGTCCTGTGGGCGAGCTTCGTCAGGCTCCTCGCCGGCGTGGCCGGCCTGATCGTCATTGGGTTGATTCACCCCGAAAGGCGGGTGATCCTGGGGGTGCTTTCACCCTCATCGGCATGGAAAATCGTCCTGCCGGCATCCATTGTGGGCAATTACATGGCCATGTTGGCATGGCTGGCGGGATTTAAATATACGCTGGTTTCCGTGGCGGCCATCCTGAATCAACTCTCCACTATTTTCACCTTTATTCTGGCCGCCGTTTTCCTGAGAGAGCCGGTAACCCTGCCACGGATGATTGCCATTGTGATGGCGGTGTCCGGCGCCCTGCTGGCGGCCACCGCCGTTTAGTCGAACAGGTACCGATGAATCATTAGATCCGCACGATCTTTTCTTCGATATGCTGCCTGAAAATCTCCATGAACAGCTCTTTCTTGTCCTTAAAATAGGAATAGAAGCTGCCCACGGAGACGCCGGCCGCCGCGGCGATCTCCTTGGCATTGGTACCGTGAAAACCGTTCAACTGAAGGTGCTAACCAAATGGAGGGTTACGATGACAAAATCATTTAATATAATAGCAGTGATGATGGCAGGTGCGGCCATGGCGGGAAGCGTGGATATCGGGTTGGGTAGAATGGACCAGGCCGAGTTCGAAACCCTGCGACAAATGGTAAACGGCAATTATCAGCCGTCTGATTCTGTAACCACGGAAATTCGCCAGAACATACACGTTGCTGAATTGAACCCTCCCCGCGGCAAGCCGCGGGGAGGGTTCACCGTAAGGATAAAAAATCGATTTTCAGTTCGCTCGCTAACCCCGCCGCAAGCGGCGAGGAATGCGCTCGCTATCGCGGTTCAGGAGAGGGCCGTTGGATGCACCAAACGGGTATCTTGTCGAGGCCTTCGACGGTCCCAATTGAGGCGGCGGTCGTTTCCGTTGCGGCGTTCAGGGATATGAACGGCGTAGGTAAATTGCCGTCGGTCTACCCCGGAACGCCTTCCGCCGTTGTCATTAACCGCCGTTGTCTTCATAATAATTCAGTTCGCTATAGATTGCAGTGCGTTAGGATGATCCCTTCGGATATTATACACATGACGCCTTCTCGTGGAAAGCGAGAGAAGGACATACGCGATTTGCCTTTAAAATTCATGCAAGAATCGCGCTATCTATCTGGTCAAATTATAACCGATAATAATTTCAAATAGTTGCAGACTTTGACAATGGAATCCGTCACGACAATATGAAATTAATGCACCATTAAATAGGAAACTATTTTCCACTAAGAAAAAATGTTCTTATTATCCATGGAGGCGTTGGGGAGCCTGGTCAATGACCTGCCCGTTATTGCGATCGATGCAGAATGAAACCTCTAGTTGACTGCCAGGTCATTCGGGGTCGTCATCGAAAAGATAGCCGATGGATCGAAGACTCTTAAAATAGACCGGGCTTCTGGGATCGGGTTCAAAATATTTGCGGAACCGGACGATAAAGTTGTCCACCGTGCGGGTGGTGGTTTTCCGGGAATACCCCCAACCGATCTGCAACAGTTTTTCACGGGAAAGCGGCTTGCCACGATTGGCGATAAACAGTTTGAGCACCTTGGATTCCTGTTCAGTCAGCGAAATCTCGCCCAACCGGCAGCGCGCGGTATTGGTTTTAAAATCGATGCGATTGTCGCCAAACTGATAGGTGTCGAAGGAGGGGAGGACCGGCGTACCGTTTTCCTGATTCCAGCCGCCGCGTTTGAGCAGACGCTCGATGCGAAGAAGCAGCTCCTCCAGGTTAAAGGGTTTGGCCAGGTAATCGTCCACCCCGAAGGCAAGCCCCTTGATCCGGTCATCCGGATCTCCCTTGGCCGAGAGGATCAGGATGGGCAGCCGCTCATCTTCCAAACGGATGCTCTGAAGGATGGAGAGACCGTCTATACCCGGCAGCATGATGTCCAGAATAACTAAATCCGGCCCGATCTCCTTCCATTTATTCAGGCCGGCCACGCCGTCAGAAGCGATTGCTACCTCGTACCCCTGAAGGGCCAGGTTCAGTTGGATGCCTTCGGCGATATGCCGATCATCTTCGATGATTAGAATACGCTTTTTGGGGGTTCCCATAATGGCTGCTCCTGTTGGGATCAACTATTCCAGGGCCGGCAAAATCAGGGAGAACGTCGAGCCTTTACCCCGCCCCTGGCTTTCGGCCAGCACCTTTCCCTTATGAAGGCGGGCGATGTTTTGCACCAGGTGCAGGCCCAGCCCGCTTCCCTTGGCCGTCATATCGTCCGATTGGCCGATCTGGTAGAACTTGCGGAAAATCTTTTTCATCTCTTTTCGGTCGAAACCAATGCCGTTGTCTGTAAACCGGATGTGCGTCCGTTGGCGCGTGGATTCGATGGAGATGTCCACCTGCGGCAGTTCTGCGTTATTGTATTTGATGGCATTGGTCAGGATGTTCATCAAAAGCATCTCAAACAGATGCCGGTTGATTCGCTGGTACACGGTCGTGGTGTCCGGACCGTGGACAACAATCCGGCATGCTTTGAACAGGTGGGCGTTTTCTTCAAGGAACTGGTTCACCGTCTTGACCAGATCACAGACAACGAACTCGCCCATATAGCTTTTGCTTTCCAGTTTGGCCAGGTTCAGCATGCGGTTGATGTTTTGGGTCAGACGGTCCACGTCGATGAGCATATACTGGATGTATTTTAGCTGATCCTCTCGCGACAGTTCATACCTTGAGAAGGTCTGCAGATACAGCTGAAGGGAAGTCACCGGCGTTTTGAGTTCATGGGTGAAGTTGTTGATAAAATTGTTCTGCATCCGGTACAGTTGCATGGTTTTCTGGCTGAAAACGAAAATGATGAAGATGCCAAGCAGTATAATTCCAATCAGTATGCTCAGCACGAGGATCACCACCCATGTGTCGGCGGCAAACACCTGATCCTGCTCGATGTTGAACCGCACCATGGCCGACCGAAGGCCGCTGCTGATTTCAATATACCAGTAAATATACAGAAGAAGGGAAGCCACCAGGGCAGTGACGGAGAAGATAAACACCAGTATGGGATGGAAAAGCCACTTCACCTGCTTCATGGGTTGTGACGGGTCCTTTGCATAAGATGACGCGATTGCGGCTGCCTGAACAATGCCGTCGATGGCCGGTGTATGATTCTACCGGTTTTCGAAGCACATTTCAATGCGGCGGCAACAGCGCAACAGGAAATTTGCTTGACCGGCCGGCGTACCCATATTAAGTTATACCCATATTCTTCCTTCCTGATTTTTTTGTGCCAGCTCATCGATGGTGAATGTTCCGTTTCCAGTGAGCCGTTCTGCCTGGTGGGTTGCTGTTGCTTTATTTTTTCGTTCGGACATGGGATCATCCGTTGAAAGGATCTTGTCGTTTCAGCGGGTTTTCGTTTTACTAACCGGAAACCAAAAAGGGGGAAATCATGAGCGAGAGTGTCTACAAAGTCATCGAACTGGTAGGAACCAGCACTGCATCCTGGGAGGAGGCGGCGAAAAATGCGGTCGAAACCGCTTCCAAGTCATTGAAGGATCTGCGGGTGGCGGAAATTTCGAAACTGGACATGAAAGTGGAAGGGGGCAAGGTCACCGCTTTTCGCTCCCGCGTGAAGCTGTCTTTTAAATATAACACGTAATAGACAGGTAGGGTTGACCAGGCTGCCCGCTGTCGGGCAGCCTGGCTTTGCATGGATGGGCTATCCCATGGCCCGGGACATCAGATCGCCAACCATTTTAGAAAAGCGGGCGGGGTTGTCGAGTTTTCCGCCTTCACTGACCACGGCCATGTCAAATAAAAGGTGGCTGTAGTCTTTCAACTCGGGGTTGTCCCGGTCGTTCTCAAAAAGGGTCTTGATCTTTTCCACCACCGGATGATCCATGTTCAGTTCAAGGACGCGCTTGACGTCGTTCGGTTTTTGTCCGGATGCCTTGAGCAGTTTCTCCATATAGGCACTCATGTCCCAGGTGTCCCCGGAGAGGCAGGATACCGAATCTTTGAGCCGCGATGAGGGTTTGACCTCCTTAATTTTATTCTCCAGAAGCCCCTTGATAAAGCCGAACAGCGCATGGTAGGCTTCTTTTTTGGTCTCATCCACCGTGTCCAGATCCAGGTCACCTTTTTCGGCGCTCTTCAGGGGCTTGCCGTCATACTCGGTCAAGGACTGCACCACCCACTCATCTACCGGATCGGTCATCAACAGCACTTCAAAATCCTTCTCTTTCAGGCGTTCAAGGTGGGGACTGTTGACCAGGGCAGAGAGCTTGTCGCCGGTGATGTAAAAAATCTCCTTCTGGTCAGCCTTCATATTTTTCACGTAATCATCCAGCGATACCCAGGTGTCTTCGGACTTGGTGGTCTTGTAGCGGATCAGGGTGGCGATCTTATCCTTGCTGGCCGGATCAGTGTGAATGCCCTCCTTCAACACGGCGCCGAATTCATCGTACAACTGATTGTATTTCTTCACATCCATTTTGCCCAGCAGGTCGAACAGCTTTTTCACTAAATTCTTGCGGATATTCAGCACCAGCCGGTCCTGCTGCAGGATTTCGCGGCTGACGTTCAGGTTCAGGTCGGATGCATCCACCACGCCTTTCACGAACCGAAAATATTCGGGCATCAGTTCCTTGCAGTCGTCCATGATGAACACGCGCTTGGAATAAAGGTGGATGCCGTGGCGGCGTTCCGGTGTGAACAGGTCGAAGGGCGCCTTGGAGGGAATATAGAGCAGGGCATCGTATTCGGTTGTCCCTTCGAACTTGAGATGGAGCCGCTCCATGGGCGGGTTCCAGTCGTGGCTCAAATGCTTGTAGAACTCTTCGTATTCTTCGTCCTTGACGTCATTGGAATTGCGGGCCCAGATGGCCTTCATGGAATTTAAGGTCTCTTCCCGCATCACCTTGCGTGTGGTGGCGCCGATGGGCTTGCCGTCCTTATCCTTGATCACCTCTTCATCGGGCAGCGGTTCGTCGCGCTCGACCGCCATGGTAATGGGGTAGCCCACAAAATCGGAGTGCTGCTTGACAATGCTGCGGATGGTCCACTGGTCGGTTAAATCCTTCTCGTCCTTCTCCTTTTTTTTCAACGCCAGGGTAATGGTGGTCCCCCGGGAGGCTTTCTCGGTCTCTTCAATGGTGTAGGACCCGTCTCCGGCAGAGACCCATTTGACGGCCTTTTTCGGATCCGCACCGGCAGAGCGGGTAACCAGGGTGATTTTATCGGCCACCATGAAAGCGCTGTAAAAGCCCACGCCGAACTGCCCGATCAATTCCGGTATCAGTGTCTCCTGCCCTTTGGCATGCTCCAGGGCCTCCATAAAACTGGCGGTGCCGCTTTTGGCGATGGTGCCGATATTTTCCATGACCTCATCGTAGGTCATGCCGATGCCGTTGTCCGAAATTTCGAAGGTCTGCTTGATGCCATCGGGTTTCAACTGAATCTTGAACGCGTTGTCTTCACCCAGGATGCCCGGTTCGGTTTCGGCCTTGTATCGGACCTTGTCAATGGCATCCGATGCATTGGATATCAATTCCCGCAGAAAAATGTCTTTGTTGGAATAGAGGGAGTTGACGATCAGGTTGAGAATCTGCTGCACTTCGGTTTTAAACTGATGGGTTTCCTGCTTGGCTTCCATTGGCTCTCCTGCACGCTTCTTGATCAATTTTGATAGTGGTTTTTATCAATGGTTATAATTAGTTCGACGACCGACGATGACCAATTATGGGCGCGATTTGCCGTTTGTCAAGGCCGAAAAACCGGTTTATATGATAAAAACCAGCCGGTTCCCCGCTGCCCACCGTCAGTCGTTTCGATCCCAGGCAATAAAAGTCGCAGGGTATTGGCCGTGGCCTCAAACGGTAGGGTTCAAAAACAAAAATGTATGATAATCTATATATTTAAATGTGTTATAAGTTTATTATGGAATTCCCGGACCAGGGTTCAAAATTTTGAACTTTCTGGGAAAAAACAATTTTACCGATGTATATAAATGCGTTATACCCTGACATGCTTTAAGCGGGTTTATGATTTTGAACTTTCGCTCCATGATCTTGCGCTTGCTCTCTCGACGGAAAAGGCGGAAACCGCAGAAAAAAAACACAATAGGTATTTAAATTTATTAATTTTTAATGCCATTCCGTTATTTTTTTAGTTCTATCAATCGGAATTGGCAAGATGTTTGCTTCTGCCTATTGTCAACCTAATAATTTTTCATCTGTTCTCCTCCTTAACGGTTAATCGGCTTCATCCCGATTAACCGTTTCCTTTTTTGACCCCGGAATAAAATTGCAAAATTTCAACCAACCAGTTAAAATTGTTTCCAACTCATGGAGCGATCCAAGCGATAAATTCACCCGATGTGGAATGATTGATCGCCGGCCCCCCGACCCAGTCTCGGAACGATCAGCTATTTAAAAAACGGTGGATCGCTTCCATCTCTTCGTCGCTCACTTTTAACAAGAATCGTTGCCGTCATTCGTTAGCCCCCAGGCGTGGTGGTTAGCGACCATATGTATCGACAGTTTTTGCCGGTCATTACTTCTATTGTCAACCGGAAAACAGTTTAGCCTTGGGGCTATCCATGGAGGTGGGAATGAAAACCAAAAAATGGGTGTTTGGCTTCGAAGAACTGGATGCCGTAAAAAATCATGTGGGCGAGGATGGGGACGCCGTTCGGCGGCTGCTGGGCGGCAAGGGAGCAAATCTGGCTGAGATGGTTCGCATCGGTTTGCCGGTTCCCCACGGGTTTACTGTGTCCACCGAGGCCTGCAATGCCTTCCTCAAGTCCGGTGGGACCTTTCCCACGGGCATGTGGGACCAGGTCCTGTCAGCGCTTGAAACGGTCGAAGTCAACACGGGAAAACGCTTTGGAAGTGACGACAATCCCCTGTTGGTCTCCTGCCGGTCCGGTGCCAAGTTTTCCATGCCCGGGATGATGGATACGGTGCTCAACATCGGCCTCAACAGCCAGACGGTGGCGGCCATGATCCGCCTCACCGACGATCCCCGCTTCGTTTACGATGCCTATCGGCGACTGATCCAGATGTTCGGCAGCGTCGTTATGGGGATCGACGACGAGCCGTTCGAATCGGTCATCACGGCCGCCCGCAAGGCTGCCGGCGTTGAAAAGGACACCGAGCTGTCGGCGGATGACTGGCAGCAGGTGGTACAGCAGTTCAAGGCTTTGTACCGCCGTCACACCACCCACGACTTTCCTGAAGATCCCTTCAAGCAGCTCAAAATGGCCACCGAGGCAGTGTTCAAAAGCTGGAACGGCAAACGGGCGGTGGATTACCGCACGGCCGCCGGCATCGATCACAGCCTGGGCACGGCCGTCAGCATCGTCACCATGGTTTTCGGCAACATGGGCGATGACTGCGCCACCGGCGTGGCCATGACCCGCAACGCTTCGACCGGCGAAAACCATCTGGAAGGAGACTACCTGACAAACGCCCAGGGCGAGGATGTCGTGGCCGGTATCCGCATGACCCGGGACATCACCCTATTGAAGGAGGAGATGCCAGCGGCCTACACCGAGTTCGAACGCATCGCCGGACTGCTGGAGAAACACTACCGGGAAATGCAGGACATGGAGTTTACCATCGAGAAAGGCAAGCTGTGGATGCTCCAGACCCGCGACGGTAAACGAACGGCCCAGGCGGCGGTGCGCATTGCTGTGGAGATGGCCGAAGATGGACTGATCGATCGAAGGACGGCAGTGCTGCGGATCAAACCGGAACAGGTGGACTTCTTCCTCCACCCGCAATTCGACCCCAAAGCCACCGCCGGGGGCAGGCTGCTGGCCCGTGGCCTCAACGTCTCGCCGGGTGCGGCGGTTGGCCAGGTGGCATTCGACGCCGACATGGCCGAGGCCTGGGCCAAAAACGATGGAAAATCGGTGATCATGGCCCGCCCGGAGACCAAACCCGACGACGTCCACGGCATGCTGGCCGCCCAAGGGATTCTCACCAGCCGCGGCGGACGCACCAGCCACGCGGCCCTGGTGGCCAGGCAATTTGGGAAACCGGCAGTGGTAGGCGCATCGGCGATCTCCATCGACCTGACCAACCGGCTGATGACCATCGGCAGCCAGACCATCCATGAAGGTCAGTGGATTTCCATCGACGGAACGACCGGCGTGGTCTATGAAGGCCAGCTGGAGACCATGGTCCCGGACATCAAAGACCCCTGGCTGATCAAACTGCTCTCCTGGGCCGATGAATTCAGGACCCTGGGGGTGTGGGCCAACGCCGACTATCCGCGGGACGCCAGCCGGGCGCTGGAGTATGGCGCCCAGGGCATCGGCCTGTGCCGGTCCGAGCACATGTTCTTCGAAACCGACCGTCTGCCCCATTTTCAGCGAATGATTTTGACCGACTACCCCGTAGAACGCAAAGAAGCCCTGGCCGCCCTGCTGCCGTTCCAGCGACAGGATTTTGCTGGCCTGTTCCGGGTCATGAAAGGCCTGCCGGTAATCATCCGTCTGATCGATCCGCCCCTGCATGAATTCCTGCCGGACCTGGTGGAGCTGGTATCCGAGCTGGCCGACCTGAAAATCCGGCTCAAGCATGCACCGGACATGGCCGCCATCGACACCCTACTGGCGGAAATCCGCCAAAAAGAACACCTGCGCAAGCGGGCCCAAAGCCTGCGGGAAGCCAACCCCATGCTGGGCCTGCGGGGGGTTCGACTGGGCATCTACATTCCTGAACTGACCACCATGCAGGTCCGGGCCATCTTCGAAGCGGCCTGCATGGTAGTAAAGGAGGGCATCGAGGTACACCCGGAGATAATGATCCCGCTCACCAGCCACGTCAATGAACTGGTCCGCCAACGAACGGTGCTGGAGGCCGAGGCCAGGTCCGTCATGACTGAGCAAGGAATCCAGATCGCTTACAAGTTCGGCACCATGATCGAACTGCCCCGTGCCGCCCTCACCGCCGACCGGATCGCCGATCATGCCGAATTCTTTTCTTTCGGTACCAATGACCTGACCCAGACCACCTTCGGCATCTCACGGGACGACGCGGAAACCGGGTTTCTCATCGAATACATGGAATCCGGCATCCTTCCTGCCAATCCCTTTGCCACACTGGATCGGGACGGTGTGGGAGCGCTCATCGACATGGCCGTGAAAAAGGGCCGGGCCACAAAGCCGGATCTGGAATGCGGCATCTGCGGCGAGCACGGCGGCGATCCCAAATCAATCGTCCTGTGCCATGAACTGGGACTGACCTATGTGTCCTGCTCCCCATTCCGGGTGCCCATCGCCAGGCTGGCCGCCGCCCATGCCGCCTTGTTGGACAAGAGTAAAGGGGCTGACACGAAATGACACGCCTGAACGGAAAACCCTGCAGGTGAAAACGCTTAGCCGCCAACTTCCAGGAGGTGCCATGAACCACGCAGGATCGGTGGTCGTTGTCTTGTTTCTCTTGTTTCTGGTTATCACAGGGGGTGTGGCCGCAGCGCCGGCACAGGCCCTGGACATTCCCGCATCTCTGGAACCCTGGCGGGCATGGGTGCTTCACGACAAGGCGGAACAGCGATGCCCGGCCCACTTTGACGACGGGACGATTCGCCGCTGCTGGTGGCCGTCGCGGCTGACCGTGGATGTGGGGAGTCTGGGCGGTCTGTTCGAACAGCAGGTGACCGTGTATGCCCCCACCTGGGTAACCCTTCCGGGGGACGAGACCCATTGGCCCGAATCGGTATCCGACGGCAGCAATGCCCGGCCCGTGGTTGGCCGCAACGGTCGGCCGTGCATCTGGCTGGAACCCGGTGAGTACCCTGTCAAAGGCGCTTTTGTCTGGAACGAACTGCCGGAAGTACTCCAGGTGCCGGCTTCCACAGGCATTTTGTCTTTGACCGTCAACGGCCGGGAAATCGTCGATCCCGACCTTGATGTCAGCGGCCACCTCCGGCTGCACGGCAAAGGCGGAGCTGCCCGGCGGGAGGACACCATGACGGCCACCCTGTTCCGGCTGATCGAAGATGACATCCCCATGCGGCTGATCACCCGGGTCCTGCTCGAGGTCTCCGGTCGGCCCAGGGAGATCCGGCTGGCCTCCCTGCTGCCCGACGGCGCCACGGCGATGAAGATCGACAGCCCGCTGCCCGCCCGCCTGACCCATACGGGTGACCTGCTGGTTCAGGCCCGCCCCGGCCGCTGGGATGTCCGGGTGACGGTCCGTCTGGAAGGGCCGGTGAAGACCCTTTCCACGGGGGAGGGTCTTTATGGCGATGAGGTATGGTCCTTCAAGGCCTTCAACGGGCTGCGCATGGTCAAGGTTCTGGGGGCACCGACGCTTGAACCGTCGCGAACCCGCATGCCCGACGAATGGAAAGGGTTTCCCGCCTATCAGCTCCAACCCGGTGCCGCCCTCTCCTTCGAGGTCCTCCGCAGGGGCGACCCGGATCCGGCACCCGACCAGCTCGACCTGGTGCGCACCTGGTGGCTGGATTTTGATGGATCTGGGTTTACGATCCATGACCGCATTGCCGGCACATTGAGCCGAACCTGGCACCTGGCCATGGAGGCGCCCATGGAATTGGGTCGGGTCGCCGTGGATGGTCAGGATCAGCTGATCACCCTTCAAGGGGAGCGGCCCTCGCCCGGCGTTCAGCTGCGCCGTGGACAGCTGTCCCTGGAGGCGGACAGCCGCCTTTTGCGTACGTCGTCGATCGTGCCCGCCATCGGCTGGGACCACGATTTTAAAAGCCTGCGCGGTTTGCTTCACCTGCCTCCAGGCTGGACCCTGTTTTCCGCCGCCGGTGTGGATGTTCCCCCCGGGGCCTGGCTCCAGCGCTGGACCCTGCTGGACTTTTTCCTGGTCTTGATCATCGCCGTCAGTGCCTATCAAATCCGCAACCGGGCAACCGGTCTGCTGGCCCTGGTGACACTGGTGCTGATATTCCATGAGCCGGGCGCACCGCAACAGGTGTGGCTTCACCTGCTGGCGGTGGCCGCGCTGTTGAAATACCTTCCCGACGGCTGGTTTAAAACGGTCGTCAAGCTGTGGGGCGCCGGTGCAGTGGTCGCGCTGGTCGTCATCACGCTGCCGTTCATGGTGCAGCAGGTCCGCAGCGCCATCTATCCCCAGTTGGCCCAGGCAGGGGATAAAATCCATTACCGGCCGGCGGCTATCGGGACCGACAGGGTCCTCGAATCCCGGATGGCGGCTGCGCCTGAATCCGCTTCGGTCGGTAAACGGCTCCTCAAGGCCACGGACAAGATCCAACTGTCCGAACCACAACCGACACCCCGGCAGACCCGGCTCGTCTCGGATCCCGACGCCCTGATACAGACCGGTCCCGGCCTGCCGGCGTGGAAGTGGCGATCGGTGCAGCTTCGATGGAACGGACCGGTCGACCGCACCCAGCAGATTCGCCTGTGGCTGATTTCACCGGCCATGAACCTGGCCCTCGGATTGGTCCGGGTGGCGCTGCTGTTTCTGCTGGTCGCGGCTTTTCTGGACTTGCGCAACTGGCGCCGACATCTGCCTGCACCGATGACGGCCGGTGGTTCCGCGCTGATCCTGGTGTTGCTTTTCACGGCACCGGTCCAGTTGCTGCGGGCCGAACCCGCCGGTCAGGCCTTTCCGCCCAAACACCTGTTGGACGAACTCCAGCGACGGGTGCTCGAACCGGCGCCCTGCCTTCCCCATTGTGCCGACGTGAGCCGGTTGGAGCTGGCGGCCACCCCCGACCAGCTTCGCCTGATCATGCAGATGCATGCCCAGGTCGACACGGCAATCCCTTTGCCCGCCACCCTGGAAACCTGGCGACCAAACCGGATCACGCTTGACAATAATCTGGTCAAAAGCCTCTCGCGGGACGACCGCGGCACCCTGTGGATGGTCTTGCCCAGGGGGGTTCACCAGGTCAAGATGACCGGACCGCCTGGCAATGCCGATGAAATTCGCATCACCTTTCCCATCGTACCCCACATGGGCACCTACGCAGGTGTCGGATGGCAGGCCCGCGGCTTTGGACCCGGCGGCAGCATGGACGCCACGATTGCCCTGAGCCGCATGCAGAGCGACAGGGAATCGCCCGCCGAATTGTCCAGAACCGATATTCCCGCCTTCTTCCATGTGGCGCACACCCTGCACCTGGGTATCCAGTGGGAAGTGACCACGCGCATCCAGCGGCTCACCGAACCGGGCGTACCGGCGGTGCTGGCCGTTCCGCTGATGGAAAGTGCCTCGGTCACTACGCCCGGAATTCATGTGGAAGACCGGGTTGCCCAGGTCTCTTTAGGCCCGGATGAAATGGAGGCGCAGTTTTCCACGACGATTCCCATTGCGCCGACGATCCTGCTGACCGCGCCCCGTGATGTTCCCTGGACGGAGAGCTGGACGCTGGATGCCGCGACGATGTGGCGCTGCAGCATGTCCGGTCTGACCGCGGTGCACCACCAGGATGCCGGCAGCAATTGGCAACCGCAGTGGCGCCCGTGGCCGGGTGAACAGATTCGCATCGATGTAGCCCGCCCCCAGGCGGTAACCGGCCGAACGGTCACCGTTGACCGGTCGCTGCTGACGCTCACCCCGGGGCAGCGGTTTTCCCGGGCGATGCTGACCCTTGGCATCCGTTCCAGCAAAGGCGGTCACCATCAGATCGAATTGCCGGAGCAGGCCAACCTGCAGACGGTCACGGTAGATGGCAAGACCCTGCCCGTCCGCCAGGACGGCCGACTGGTAACCGTGCCGCTGGAGCCGGGCAGCCAGACAGTGATCCTCGCCTGGAATCAGTTGAACGATTCGATGACCCGGGTCCAGGGCCCTGAGGTCAACGTGGGCGATGCCGCCGTCAATGCCGCAGTGACCGTTCACATGCCCGACCACCGCTGGATTCTGTTGGCTGGCGGGCCCAGGCTGGGACCGGCCGTTTTGTTCTGGAGCTATCTGATCGTGGTGATGGTGGTGGCTGTGGGCTTGGGGAAAACGGTGGTGACTCCCCTTCGCACACAGCACTGGCTGCTGCTGGGACTCGGGCTGACCCAGGTACCGGCAGTGGTTGCCCTGCTGATTGTGGGCTGGCTGCTGGCCATGGGAACCCGCTGCCGGAAAGCACCCGAAAACGCCTTGGCTTTTAACGGAATGCAGTTGCTTCTGGCAATACTGACTGCGGCGGCCCTGGCCGGTCTCTACACCGCCATTGAGCGCGGCCTGCTGGGCATCCCGGACATGCAGATTGCCGGTAACCAGTCCACGCGCTTTCAACTGAACTGGACCCAGGACCGTATTGAGGGAATCATGCCCACCCCCTGGGTGATAAGCCTGCCCCAGTGGATCTACCACCTGCTCATGCTGGTCTGGTCCCTCTGGCTGGCCTTCAGCCTCGTGTCCTGGCTGCGCTGGGCCTGGGGATGCTTTTCCACAGGGCACCTCTGGAAGCCCGTCAAATGGCGCCGAAAGAAAAATTCGTCTTGACAGATGAAACCAAATATAATAAATGGTCTGACCATTCCGAAATCAATCTATCACTCCCCCGGAGTGACTGTTTCAAGCCCTCATTGAAGCGTTTATGTGTTGATGTCCACTCAGGATAGAGCTGCTGATCGATGACCCATTTGTTCCGCGCCGCCAGACAAAACCGGATATTCCAGGATGTGGTTGAACAGATCCAGGAAGCGATCATCGACGGCCAGCTGAAGGTCGGCGATCGCCTGCCTGCCGAGCGCGACCTCAAAGAAATGCTTCAAACCAGCCGCAGCACCCTGCGTGAGGCCCTGCGTGTGCTCGAACAAAAGGGGCTCATCGAGATCAAGCTGGGAATGGGCGGGGGAGCCGTCGTCAAAACGGTCTCCTCGGATCTCGTGGCCGAGAGCCTGGATCTGTTGATTCGCTCCCATCAGGTATCCCTGCGACACATCGCCGAATTCCGCGAACGGGTGGAAGGCGACGTGGTGGTCCTGGCCACATCAAGAATGAAAGCGTCGGACACGCGCAATCTCAAAACGCTGCTGGATGAAGCCCGTAAATGTGTGGATCGGGGTGCTGAGGCCGTTTCCGATTTTCTCACCGCAGATAAAAACATTCACCTGTATTTTGCCAAGATCACAGGCAACCCGATCTATATATCCATTCTCAAAACCATCCATGAGAACATTCGCCGGTATTATGACGAGTTCCTTGTCATGGAAGAGCCTGAGATGAAAGAAAATCTTCAGGATCTCGAGAATGTGGTGGCGGCCATGGAAAGCGGGAAGGCGGAAGCGGCCGGCGACATCGCCCGAACCCACGTGAGGCGGTTCAACGGCTACATGGAAATGCGCGAACGGCAGAATCAAACATGACGCGGGGAGAACCCGCAGATACGACTCCGGGCGGCAGACTTTTCTACTACAACGGAATTAACGGGTCGGCACTATGGCACATTTAGAATTGGACAAGATCACGGTAAGATTCGGCGGGCTGGTGGCCCTGTCCCAACTGAGCTTTGCGATCAACTCCGGCGAGATCGTGGGCCTGATCGGTCCCAACGGTGCCGGCAAGACCACGGTGTTCAATGTGCTCACCGGCGTCTACAAGGCCAGCAGCGGCAATGTGCGCTTCGAGGGCAAAAGCATCCTGGGGAAACCACCCCATGAGATTTTCTCAAAGGGCGTGGCCCGCACCTTTCAGAACATCCGCCTTTTTTCGGCCATGACCGCAGTTGAAAACGCCATGGTGGCCCGGCACTGCCGCTCCAAAAAGGGAGTCGTGGGGGCCATCTTCCGCACCATTTCCCAGCGCAGGGAAGAGCGCCAGATCCGCGGCAAGGCGCTGGAAGCGCTCAAATTCATGGGCGTGGACAAATATGCGGACACGGTGGCCTCCAACCTGCCTTACGGCCTGCAGCGGCGGCTCGAAATCGCTCGCGCACTGGCCTCCCAGCCCAAGGTGATTTTGCTGGACGAGCCGGCCGCCGGCATGAACCCGTCGGAAAGTTCGGCCCTGATGAAGGATATCTCCCGGATTTGCGAACTCGGGATCGACGTGCTCCTGGTGGAGCACGATATGAAAGTGGTTATGGGTGTGTGTCATCGTATTGTGTGTGTTGACCACGGGGTCAAGATTGCCGAAGGGACGCCGGAAGAGATCCAGTCCAGCCCCCAGGTGATCGAGGCTTACTTGGGTCAACCGGCGAGTAAATAATCTCAACAAACAGGAGGAGCGTCAAATGAGGAAAAAACTGTTCGTCGCACTGGTACTTGGCCTGATGGTCGTCCCCTTCATCATGGGAACGGCAACTGCAAAAACCTTGAAAATCGGCTCCATGAGCCCGCTGACCGGTCCTTATGCCTCAGACGGAACGGACATTAAGAACGGCGTATTGACTGCCATTCAGGTGTTCGAGGAAGCCGGCGGCGTTCCCGGTTATGACAAGATCGAACTGTTCCCCCAGGACACCGCCTGCGATCCCAAGCAGGCCGTGGCTGCTGCCAACAAGCTGATCAACCTCGAAGTGGTCGGTGTGATCGGCGCCTACTGCTCCTCTTCCACCATCCCGTCCTCCGAGGTTCTGGCCGAGGAAGACATCCCCATGCTGACCCCGGCCTCGACCAACGAAGCAGTCACCGACCGTGGCCTGCCCTATATGTTCCGCCTGTGCGGCCGTGACGATGACCAGGCGCCGGCTGCCGCTAAATTCCTGAAAGAGCAGCTGAAAGCCAAAACCATCTTTATCGTCGACGACAAAACCACCTACTCCCAGGGGCTGGCCGACGGCGTGAGCAAGGCCGCCAAGGAGTTGGGCATGGAGGTGGTCGAACACGATCACGTCAACCAGGGCGACAAGGACTTCGCCGCCGTATTGACCAAGGCCAAACAGGCCAATGCCGACATTTTCTACATGTCCCTGCAGGGTTACTCCCCCGGCGCCCTGATGGCGCTGCAGGCCAAGCGTTTGGGCATGAAGTCCCAGATCGTTTCCCAGGACGCCATGTTCCAACCCAAGTTCATGGAAGTGGCCAAGGAGGCGGCCGAAGGCGTTTACATCACCTACGGGTTTACCGATACGACCACCCCCGAGTATAAGGCCTTCGAGAAGATCTATGTGCCCAAGTATGGCGCCATCGCCGCCTACGCCACCTACGCCTACGATGCGGCCACCGTGCTGCTCCAGGCCATCAAGAGCGCCGGCTCCACCGATGCGGCCAAGATCAAGGCCGAAATCATGAAAATGGACTTCGACGGCGTGGCCAAACGCATCAAGTTCAGGGAAAACGGCGATTCCGGATCGTCCTACATCGCCTATAAGGTCGAAAACGGCCAGTTTGTTCCCTACTGGGCGCCTGAGAAGGGCCTGCTTAAATAAATCGGTATTGTGTGACGTGACCGCCCCGCCACTGTGGCAGGGCGGTCACCCTTATCGGGTTCACTGCAAGCATCAATCTGAAAAGCGATTTCTATGGAAACTTTTATTCAGCAATTGATCAACGGCATCACCCTGGGTGGCCTGTACGCCCTGATCGCGCTGGGCTACACCATGGTCTATGGCGTCATCCAACTGATCAACTTCGCCCACGGTGAATTCTTTGCCGCCGGGGGCTATGTGGGGGTTATTCTGCTCAGTTTTTTTACCGGACTGGGCTACATGGAGACCCACCCCATACTCTGCCTGGCGGCCGCCTTTGTCTTGACCATGGGCTATTGCGCCTTTCTGGCCATAGGGGTCGAAAAAGTGGCCTACAAGCCCCTGCGCCGCCAGTCGCGCCTGGCCGCCCTGCTCTCCGCCCTGGGCATGTCCATCTTCCTGTCCAACGGGCTGATGCTGACCCAGGGGGTCTATGACAAGGCCTATCCCGGCGAGCTGTTCCAGGGCGGCATCAATTTAGGCATGATCAGGATCGGCTACCTGCAGATGATGATCGTGGGCATGACCATCTTCCTGCTATTCGGGCTCAACATCCTGGTGTTCAAGACCAAGATCGGCATGGCCATGCGTGCCACGGCACAGGACAAAATCATGAGCAGCCTGGTCTCCATCAGCAGCAACCGGATCATCTCCCTGACCTTCGGTATCGGTGCCGGACTGGCCGCTGCCGCCGGCATCATGGTGGGGCTCTACTACGGCTCGGTGCGCTACGACATGGGCTTTCTGCCCGGCATCAAGGCCTTTGCCGCCGCCGTACTGGGCGGTATCGGCAACATCACCGGGGCCATGCTGGGCGGATTGATCATCGGCATGGTGGAAATCTTCGGTGCGGGATACATCTCCGGCCAATACAAGGACGTGTTTGCCTTCATTATCCTGATCTCCGTGCTCTACTTTAAACCGACTGGAATCATGGGCGAGAATATCGATGATACAAGAGTTTAAAAAAGTCTGGAAACCCTACACCATCGGCCTTTTGTGGCTGCTGGGACTGCTGTGGCCCCTGCTGGGTATTCACCCGGACGGCACCCTCTCCTTCGATGAAACCTTTACCGTCTGGCTCTACATCGCCAGCGGTACGACGGTCTGTCTGCTGCTTTACCTCATGAACAAAAGCGGCAGCCTGGACGCCGTCAGCCGACCACTTGCCGGACTGCGCGACACCGTCGGGCAAGCCTCGGGCAAGGTGCCCAACTGGGTCTGGATCATCGCCCTGCTGGCTATCGCCTTCTGCTACCCGTTCTTTACCGGACGATATGCCCAGGACGTGGCCACCAATGTATTGATTTACGTCTGTCTGGGACTGGGGCTCAACATCGTCGTGGGGCTGGCCGGCATGCTGGATCTGGGTTACATCGCCTTTTACGGTGTCGGCGCTTACACCTACGCCCTTTTGAATATCCATTTCGGCATGTCCTTTTGGATCTGCCTGCCCGTTGCAGCCACTTTGGCGTTGCTTGCCGGATGCTTTATCGGGTATCCCACCTTGCGCATGCGCGGTGACTACCTGGCCATCGTGACCTTGGGATTCGGGGAGATTGTGCGCATCCTGCTCAACAACTGGATGTCCCTGACCAACGGGCCCAACGGCATTCTCGGCATCGACGCACCCAGCATTTACATTCCCAGTTTTGAGAACGGGTTCAGTTTAGAGGTTCTGTACCTGAAGAAGCTGCACTACCTCTACTATATAGCCCTGTTCCTGGCCATTATCACCATCATTTCGGTCAGGCATCTGAACTATTCCAGAATCGGCAGGGCCTGGGAATCCATCCGCGAAGATGAAACCGCCGCCGAACTGATGGGTGTCAACACCTTCAAACTCAAGCTGCTGGCCTACGCCATGGGCGCGCTTTTCGCCGGCCTTGCCGGGGCCTTTTTCTGTGCCCGCATGCGCTTTGTCAGCCCGGAAAGCTTCACCTTCCTCGAATCGGCCATGGTGCTGAGCATGGTGGTTCTAGGTGGCATGGGATCCATCCCCGGCATCATTTTAGGGGCAGCCGCCTTGATCGTCCTGCCGGAAGTCTTCCGCGAATTTGAAACCTACCGCATGCTGGTCTTCGGTATGTCCATGGTGGTGATGATGTTGTTCCGGCCTGCCGGCCTGATCCCGGCCAAGCGCATGGGTACCCGGGGCGAAGAGAAGGAGGGATAGATGGCGGATCAACCGATTCTCGAACTGAAAGACGTCTATTCCAGCTACGGCAGCATCAAGGCTCTCAAGGGGATCTCCCTCAAGGTGTATCCGGGCGAAATCGTGGCCATCATCGGCGCCAACGGTGCCGGTAAATCCACCACGCTGATGACCACCTGCTGCGTGATCCCCATCGACAAGGGAGAGATCTGGTACAACGGGGATCCCATTCACGGCAAAGCGGCGGAGATTCTGCCCAAAACCGGTCTGTGCCAGGTACCGGAAGGCCGGCGCATTTTCCCGCGCCTGACCGTGAACGAAAACCTGACCCTGGGCGCCTTCTTCCGCAAGGACAAGACAGACATCGAAGCCGATCGGCAGCATGTCTACAAGCTG